>NZ_CP065138.1:1207500-2415000 GCF_015693305.1 Sphingobium sp. Cam5-1
GCGGCACGGCCCGATGAAGCCGATGGGGCTCGACGATCCACGCACCGGCCGCTGGCCCTATGCCGTCGTCCAGCTGAGGCAGGACAATGCGTCGGGCACGCTGTGGAACATGGTTGGGTTCCAGACAAAGCTCAAGCATGGTGCGCAGGTTGACCTCTTCCGTACCATTCCCGGACTGGAGAAGGCAGAGTTTGCGCGGCTGGGCGGGCTGCATCGCAACACCTTCATC
Source organism: Sphingobium sp. Cam5-1 (assembly GCF_015693305.1). Classification (NCBI taxonomy): domain Bacteria; kingdom Pseudomonadati; phylum Pseudomonadota; class Alphaproteobacteria; order Sphingomonadales; family Sphingobiaceae; genus Sphingobium; species Sphingobium sp. Cam5-1. Next base: position 1,207,730 of record NZ_CP065138.1, read on the forward strand.
CAGAGCCCCAAACTTCTGGACGCGACCCTGCGCCTGAAGAGCGCACCGCACATCCGCTTCGCTGGTCAGATGACTGGGTGCGAAGGATATGTCGAAAGTGCGGCCATTGGCCTGCTGGCCGGGCGTTTTGCCGCCGCCGAACTGCTTGGTCTGCATATACCCCCGCCGCCGGGCGATACGGCCCTTGGCGCATTGCTGGGTCACGTCACGGGCAATATCGCGACGGCGGACTATCAGCCGATGAACGTGAATTTCGGGCTTTTCCCGACCCTGGAAGATGTGAAGAAGAAACAGCGCAAGGAGGCTTATACTGCTCGCGCCCGCGCTTCCTTGGCGCAATGGTTCAGTCAGTTTGAAATGAGCTGAGCGCCCTGCTGCTCAGCAACGGCATTTCGGTTTCGCCGTTCGCTTGGGCGCGGTCGTTGCAAATTCCGCCGGGGTCAGCTTTCCGTCCGCATTCGTATCCGCGCCGGCAAATCGATCCGATGTGGCGACGGCCCATTCCTCGAAGGAAAGAAGATTGTCCTTATCCTTGTCGAGCGCTTTGAACGCCTTGACCCGGCTGCCCAGCATCTCGACCCGGGTGATAAAGCCGTCACGGTTCCGGTCATAACGGCCGAAGCGCTTTTGCTCGCGGCTTTGCGGACTGGCTTCTCCGGGCGTGGGAGGTGCTTTGCCAACGGCGTCGGGATTCCCCTCTGGCAATGCTTTTATTGCAGGCGGCGGCGGTGGACCAACTATGGCCTCAGGCACCGCGCTACTGGCCGCGCGTCCTTGCCACCAGAAAAGCCCCGCCGCCACAAGAAGCAGCGCGGCCCCGGCGCCAGCCATGATACGTCCCAAGAAATTTCCCCTCAACGCGCACTGAACGCGACACGCAATAGCCGAAGATATAGGCCGGGAGTCAACCGGTTAGGAGCGGCCTTCCCACGCGTGACGTCCCCTTGCGCCAAGCCATAGGCAATCCGCATTGGTCGCCATGATGCAGGCCAGACTGGATCGCATGAAAAAAGCTTGTGCCGGGCAAGATCGATCGCCTTGGCGGCGAGATCAGGGCTGCTGACATGACCTGAAAAATCCCAAAGCGCCCATGCGGCCCCTGCCTGGATCAACCAATCCGGGACCTCTGCTTCACCCGTAAGCGATTGGAACAGCCCTCCACCTCTTCCGATCGCATAAGCATCCAGATCATCGTCGGCGATGAGCGCTTCCCAGCCATCAAGCCATGCCGTCAGGCCCGCCGGTGGAGCTTCCCCAGCCGTGCGTAAGGCATCAACCAGCGGATCACCCCTGCCCTTCACGCCCACTGCATCGGTCAAAGCTTCCTGCCACCATGCGAGCCGCAACTGACCGATCATCGGTTCTGTAGTAGTGGCCACGACACGACCGAGACGCGCGTCCAACGTCCATAGTAAGCGGTGGCGCGAAATGTCGGGTCCCGCATAGGAGCTAAGTAACGTAGCTAATATCGAGGGCCGATCTTCTGCCTGGTCATTCATGAAGCATATACCGGCCGCTAAAGTTTATCGGCATTTTAATCAGTTCTCGGATATCGACACTTCATCGTTTCAAGCCGCACCTCACCCCGTGGGGTGGGGCTATGAGCACGGGTGAGAGCTAACATGAGAGACCGGATCAAGCGCACGCTGTTTATTTTAATGCGGCTCTATCACAATCAGGCAGGTAACGCGCTGCCGATTGCGGCTGCTGCAACGATACCGTTTGTGGCGATCACCGGCATGCTGTTGATCTCAACCGTGGGTATCTAGGCAATCATGTGCGACTGACTATCCGCCTAATCAATATTCGTAAGGTATCGATTTTCTGGAGAAGGAAGAGGAGCGACACGATGCCGCTCCTCTCGCCCTTCATCGATAACATACTTTCTTAACAGCAGCGACCACCCGAGCCGCGTCGATTAGCGCGGCCTTTTCGAGGTTTGCGGCGTAGGGCAGCGGCACGTCTTCGTTGGTCACGCGTAGCACCGGAGCGTCGAGGTCGTCGAAGCCCTGTTCCATTACGACCGCTGCGATTTCGGAGGCGATGGAGCAGACGGGCCAGCCTTCCTCGACCACCACGATGCGGTTGGTCTTTTTCAGGCTTTTCAGAACCGTTGCCGTATCGAGCGGGCGCAGGGTACGCAGGTCGATGACTTCGGCATCGACACCCTCTGCCGCGAGTTGTTCGGCAGCTTCCAGCGCGATGCCCACGCCGATCGAGTAGCTGACCAACGTCACGTCCTTGCCAGCGCGCATGATGCGAGCCTTGCCGATCGGTAGAACATAATCGTCAACCTTGGGCACATCGAAGCTGCGGCCGTAGACAAGCTCATTTTCAAGGAAGACCACCGGATCTTCTGACCGGATCGCTGCCTTCAACAAGCCCTTGGCGTCGGCAGCGTCATAGGGAGCGATGACGATGAGGCCAGGGACGGCCGCATACCAGGGGCCATAATTCTGGCTATGCTGGGCACCCACACGGCTCGCGGCACCATTAGGGCCGCGGAACACGATCGGACAGCGCATCTGGCCGCCGGACATGTAATTGGTCTTGGCCGCCGAGTTGATGATGTGGTCGATCGCCTGCATGGCGAAGTTGAACGTCATGAACTCGACCACGGGGCGCAGGCCGCCCATCGCTGCGCCAGCGCCAATGCCCGCAAAGCCATATTCGGTGATCGGGGTATCGATAACCCGTCGGTCGCCAAATTCGTCGAGCAGGCCCTGCGTGACCTTGTAGGCGCCCTGATATTCGGCAACTTCTTCGCCCATCACGAAAACGCGCTCATCGCGGCGCATTTCCTCCGCCATGGCGTCGCGCAGCGCTTCGCGGACGGTGGTCTTCACATATTCGGTGCCTTCCGGAAGATCCGGGTCGGCAACACTGGCCTTCGCTTCCGAAGCAAGTTTGGCTGTCCCGCTCTCCGCCTTTTTCGGCGCTTCGGGAGCAGCTTCAGCCTTTCCCGGGGGCGTGCTCGCTTCAGCCTTGGGAGCAGTAACTTCACCGCCCTCGCCCGCCATCGTGGCGATGACAGTGCCCACCTTCACGCCTTCGGTGCCTTCAGGAATGACGATCGCGCCGATTTTTCCTTCATCGACCGCTTCAAATTCCATGGTCGCCTTGTCCGTTTCGATTTCAGCAAGAATGTCGCCAGAACGGACTTCGTCGCCTTCCTTCACAAGCCACTTGGCCAGCGTGCCTTCCTCCATCGTGGGAGAGAGCGCCGGCATCTTGATTTCGATACCCATTAATATTGCTCCACCAGCACGTCGGTATAGAGTTCGGACATGTCCGGTTCGGGCGACGTTTCGGCGAAGTCCGCCGCGTCGCTCACGACCTTGCGAATGTCCTGATCGATCTTCTTGAGTTCGTCTTCACTCACACCGGCGTCGGTCAGATATTTTTTTACGCCCTCGATCGGGTCCGACTTGTCCCGCATCGCCTGCACTTCCTCGCGCGAGCGGTACTTGGCGGGGTCGGACATGGAGTGGCCGCGATAGCGATAGGTCTTCATTTCCAGCAGGATCGGGCCATTGCCCCCCTGCACCCATTTGAGAGCTTCTTCCGTGGCACCACGCACAGCGAGCACATCCATGCCGTTGACCTGGATACCGGGAATGCGGAAGCTTTCGCCGCGACGATAGAGCTGATCTTCCGCCGAGGAGCGATTGACGCTCGTGCCCATGGCGTACTGGTTGTTCTCGATCACGAAGATGATCGGCAGCTTCCACAGCTCGGCCATGTTGAAGCTTTCGTACACCTGCCCCTGGTTGGCAGCGCCGTCGCCGAAATAGGCAACGCAGACGCCGCCATCACCATTATATTTATGCGCAAATCCGAGGCCCGCACCCAGCGACACCTGAGCGCCGACGATGCCATGGCCGCCGAAGAATTTATGCTCGACGCTGAACATGTGCATCGAACCGCCCTTGCCGCGCGAAATGCCAGCCTCACGGCCCGTCAATTCAGCCATGATGACATTGGGATCAATGCCATAGGCGAGCATGTGGCCATGGTCGCGATAGCCGGTGATAACGCTATCTTTGCCAGGCTTGAGCGCGGATTGGATGCCGACGGCTACAGCTTCCTGGCCTATATAGAGGTGACAAAAGCCGCCGATCAGGCCGAGGCCGTAAAGCTGGCCCGCCTTCTCCTCGAAGCGGCGGATGAGGACCATCTGCCGATAGAATTCCAGCAACTCTTCCTTCGTGGCCTTGTAATCCGAAGGAGTTTCGGGGCGAGGCCGGTTGTGATCCGCGCTGGCAGGGCTTTGTGCCTTTGCCTTTGCACGCGAAGGACGCGGCGTCGTTGGTTTCGCCAAGGCTTTTATCCTTTTGCCTGGTGATGGATGGAAGGAAGCCCGATATAGCGGCAGACCGGCCCGGATTGCAACGCCACAGCCCGCCTAATAACGCCATGCGACGTTGTGGCTTAGTTGAGCGGGACGATTACTTCGTCGTGGTGGATCACGCCAAGTTGGCGACGGATCAATTCGTCACTCAGGTCTGGATCGACCCGGCGCGGGTTGAGCAGGTCAACGCGATTACGAAGCTCATTCCGTTGCGCCTCAACCGATTTAAGCTCGGCCTGCGAACGGTGTAGCTGGCGAGTATAATCCCCCCACGCAAGAACGCCGTTTGAACCCAGCACGACATATCCGGCAAAGAACAGCAACAGCAGAACCGCAATAGCAGGCCCAAAGGCCGAAAATAACAACATGCGGAGCTTCGCGATGTGCGCCATGGAACAGTTGAATCACAGGCCGGAGCCGGCCGCAAGCAAAAACTGGTTAACTTGCGGCCGGTTGTTGAAATGAATTTAGCGGAAGATGGAGCGGCCCGCGTAGACTGCGACGTCGCCCAGTTCCTCTTCGATGCGGATCAGCTGATTATATTTGGCAAGCCGATCCGACCGCGCCAGCGATCCTGTCTTGATCTGACCGCAGTTAGTCGCCACCGCGAGGTCGGCGATAGTCGCGTCCTCGGTTTCGCCGGAGCGGTGCGACATGACAGCGGTGTAGCGCGCGCGGTGAGCCATATCGACTGCCGCCAACGTTTCAGTGAGCGAACCGATCTGGTTCACCTTCACCAGCAGCGAGTTGGCAAGCCCCTTGCCGATCCCCATCTCCAGACGCTTGGGATTGGTCACGAACAAATCGTCCCCAACCAGCTGCACCTTGCCGCCGATCTTATCGGTCAGCGCCTTCCAACCTTCGAAATCATCCTCGCTCATGCCGTCTTCGATCGACTTGATCGGATAGTCGGCACAAAGCGCAGCCAGATAATCGGCCATTTCGACCGGGTTCAGCGACAAGCCTTCGCCAGAGATTTCATATTTGCCGTTCTTGAAGAACTCCGTCGCGGCACAATCCAGCGCCAGCACCACGTCATCGCCGGGCTTGTACCCTGCCTTTTCAACAGAAAGCATGATGAAGTCGAGCGCGTCACGCGTGGAGGCGATGTTGGGTGCAAAGCCGCCTTCGTCACCTACCGAAGTGGCGAGGCCCTTGTCATGAAGCCCCTTTTTGAGCGTGTGGAATATCTCCGCACCAATGCGAACTGCATCGGCGATGCTTTCCGCGCCGACGGGCATGATCATGAATTCCTGGAAGTCGATCGGATTGTCGGCGTGTTCGCCGCCGTTGATGATGTTCATCATCGGCACCGGGAGCACATGAGCCGAAACGCCGCCAACATAGCGGTAGAGCGGCAGGCCTCGAGCATCAGCAGCCGCCTTCGCCGTGGCCAGGCTGACACCCAGAATGGCGTTCGCGCCCAGGCGACCTTTATTTTCAGTACCATCGAGCGCGATCATCGCCGCGTCGACCTCTGCCTGGTCTTCCGCATCAATGCCGATCAGCTGTTCGGCAATCTCATCATTGACGGCCGCCACCGCTGCCAGCACGCCCTTGCCAAGATATTTGCTCTTGTCCCCGTCACGCTTTTCGACCGCCTCATAAGCGCCCGTTGACGCACCGGAGGGAACCGCCGCGCGGCCAAAGCTGCCATCTTCCAGCATGACATCGACTTCGACAGTAGGATTGCCCCGGCTATCGAGAATCTGACGAGCGTGGATATCGAGAATGGCGGTCATGGTCGCTCCCTGAATGCTGCAATGCGCCTTGAAATCGCGCTCCGCTTAGCCACCACCTCCGGCCTTGGCAATGCAGGGCTTGCATGGACTCGAAAAATGCCGATGCTCAAATTAGTAACGGCAACGGAACTGTGGCCCGCCGCGAGCATTGAGGACGGATATCCATTCGCCCGCATCGCGACCCCACAAAATCTGAGGAGACATAGGACGATGGCCGACACCCCGGAAACCCCGCCCGTCAAGCGCGCCAAGAAGGCTACACCGGCGAAGCCCGCCAAGGGAGAGCCCGTTGCGACCCGGGAAGCGACACCCGCCGCGCCCGCGCCGGTCAAGACAGCGGCGACGCGACCCGCACCGACCGCCAAGCCCGGTAACGGCGCCGCTTCGCATGGTTGGGCAGCACAGATCGCACCGTTGAAGGCGCAGGCGAAAAAAGCCGCCCGGACGGCAGCTGACACGTTCAACACTGTTGACTGGAAGACGCATATCGATCCGTTGAAGGATCAGGCAACGAAGACCGCCATGTCCGCAGCGGTCGTCGCCAAGGACAAAACCGGCACCGCTATGCAGAGCCTAGCCAAGCTGATCACGGACACGGCCGGCACTGTCGATGCGAAGCTGGGTCCGCAATATGGCGACTATGCGCGGCAGGCGGCCGAAGCAGTAGCTGGAGCCGCCGACACGTTGGACAGCAAGGACGTCGATCAATTGATGACCGAAGCGCGCGATTTCGTGCGTAAAAGCCCTGCCGTGGCAATCGGCGCGGCAGCGGTGGTCGGCTTCGTCCTGATGCGGCTGGCCAAGGGTTCAGACGACAAGGCTTGAGCCCGACTACCATCAATTACACAAAAGCCCCGAAGCTGGGGCGGAGGGGTTTTTGACCGACGAACCTAGTCTGATAGCAGAGCACGCCGAAGCCGGCCCTGAGCAGGAGGACGGCGTCCGCGCGACGTTCGCCAAGCTATATACGGACGGTCGGGCCTATGCCGATGCGGAGATCGAGCGGCAGAAGCTGCGCGTTGGCATAGCTGGTGCTGGTGTTCGGGATGCTGCGATTTTCGCAACTGTTGGCTTCATGCTTAGCTTTGCGGGCCTGATCGCATTTCTGGTGGGGCTCGTAATGGCACTTAGCCCCCATCTGGGAGCAGGCTGGTCGGCGCTGGCGGTGTTCGGCGGGGCTTTGCTCATCGCTGCCATATTGCTGTTACTCGCGAAGGCCAGGATTTCGCGCATGCGGAGGGCCATCAAGGCATGAATGAAACCGAAAAATATCGGCAAGCCGCGATTGATGCGGAGCAGCGGAAGGCTCGGTTTCTCTCCAGTCTGTCTGCGGCGAAGGCTCGCATAGCGCCGGGACGGCTGAAGCAGGATCTCAAGGAGAAGGCGGCAAGAGGAATCACTAACGGTCGCACCTATGTGTCGACCAAGCTTCATGAGCAGCCAATTGCCGTTGGCGCGACGGGTGCGGCTCTCCTGATCTATCTTTTCCGCAACCCGATTTCGGCACTTTTCAAACGGACATACGTTCGGATTACTAACCGTAACCCGGAAAGAGCGGAGACTGACCATGGCTGATATTCATGCCCAGATCACTCGCGTGCGCGACGCAGCGAACGACATTGCCGGAACTGCCACAGGCAAATTCCGGGATTCTACAGAGAAGGCTCGGGAAAATGCCGCTGAGCTGATCCAGACTGGCCGCGAACGCGCCGGTGGCGCGTATAGCGATGTGCGCGATCGCACTCAGCGGGTTGCGGCTAGAGCCAATGAGATCGTTCAGGAACATCCTGTCGCCGCCGTCGCTGGCGCAGTGGCTGCTGGAGCCGTCGTGGCTTGGCTGTTCCCCAAAAGCCGCAGGGCGATAAAGGCTCTTCCCGCTATTGCCATGACTGCGGGGAGCCGTGTCGTGGAAGCGGCCATGGCAGCGAGCGCGGCCGCCGCCCAAGGCGCGGAGAATATCAAGACCGGTGCAACGGACGCCCTCCACAATGCTCAAGATAGCGCCGCCAAGACCGCCGCTTCCGCTCGCGATGCGGCTGCGTCCGCCGATATCACGGGAACCGCCTCGCGCATGGCCGACGATCTTGTTTCGCTTGTCACCGGCAAAATTGATGCCGTTAGCGACGCGCTCAAGGCCCGATTGCCGAAACGCTGACCGCCGAAACGTTCGAAAGCTTTAGCTTTCGTGACGAAGCCTTGGACAGGAGTGGAGCCGTTGCTAAGGTGACCACTCCTTCTAAGGGAGACGGATTACATTATGAGCAAACTCCACCTCGTTATGGGCGGACGCGTCACGGACCCGCAGACGCTGGAATTTGAAGATTTGAACTCAATTGATGTGGTCGGCGTCTTTCCTGATTATGCATCCGCTGAGAATGCATGGCGAGGCGCGGCACAGCGAACCGTTGATGACGCCGAAATGCGTTATGTGATCGTGCACCTGCATCGCCTGCTGGAACCGGATTTGCCGCCAGCCTAAAGCATCACACGATTGGTCGGGGTCCTTTGCGAAATCGCCAGAGCAGCAAAGGACGGGTCAGCACCAAGCCTACAAGAAAGCCTCCGATGTGAGCGGCTATGGCGATTTGACCAAGATCGCCAAAGCCGCCACGCGACGACGCGACGCCTATCATGAGCTGAAGGATGATCCAGCCAGCGGCCAGCCAGATCACGCGGAGAAAATTGGCGGAAAATGGGCCGATCCGCCGTACCGTACGCTGGCCATAAAGCAGCGCATAGGTCGCGAGAACGGCCGATATGGCGCCGCTCGCGCCAACCATCGGGCTAGGCGAAGCGGGTCCTGCCACCCATTGCAATAAAGCCGCGCCATAGGCACCGACGATATAGAGGATCAGGACCGCACGCATTTGCAGCACCTGCTCGACCTGCCGCCCGCAAAAGACCAGCATCAGCAGGTTGAAACCAATGTGCAGCCAACCCGCATGGATCAGCGTGCAACTGAGTGGCGTCAGCCACACAGGTACAGCAACTACGCCTGCAAAAAGCTGAGGATCGTCAATCCTGGCCGGAATAAAGCCACCGAGGACGGCGGCGGTGTCCACTTGGCCAGTCAGAGACAATATTAGGAAGGCGGCGAAAGTGATCACCGCGATCCCATTTGTCATACGGCCGGATGGCAGTTTCACCGGATTAGATGAATTCGATCTTGTCGATCAGGTAAAATTTGTCGCCTGCCGGAACCGACACCTCAACTTCCTCCCCAACCTGACGGCTGATAAGGGCACGTCCCAGCGGGCTGTTGTAGCTGATCATGCCAAGCTTCGCGTCGGCTTCCGCCTGCCCCACGATCTGGTAGCGAACCGGCTTGTCATCCTCATCCAGCAAGGTAACGGTCGCGCCGAACACCACCTTGTCACCCGACAGTGATTTCGGGTCGATGATCTGGGCGCGCGAGAGCTTGTCCTCCAGATCAGCGATGGTTGCTTCAACCTGACCCTGCCGTTCCTTAGCCGCGTGATATTCCGCATTTTCGGACAAGTCGCCATGCGCGCGAGCTTCCTCGATGGCGTCCACGATCAAAGGCCGCTCGGCCTTCAGTTCGCGGAGCTGCTCATTGAGCTTGTCATAGCCCATCTGCAGCATCGGCATCTTCTCGACGGTCGCCATTCTTGCAAATCCTTCGTCAAAACTTCCCTTTGGCGGCTCCAGCTTGGAGCCACCCGCAGCGTGCTTCCTTGTGCAGGGGATCAGGCTTGCGACACGGGATAATAGGACTGGAGCGATCGCACTTCAAGGGCATGGCCCCGAAGAGCCTCGATCGCGTCGGCCGCGGCGACTGATGCGGCCGCTGTGGTGAAGCTGGCGACCTTGGCACGCAGCGCGCTGGTGCGGATCGCCTTGCTGTCCTTCAGGGACTGCCAGCCTTCGGTCGTGTTGAAGATCAGGTCGATGTCACCATCGGTGATCTTGTCGACGATGTGGGGCCGTCCCTCGGCAACCTTGTTGACCGACTGCACGGCGATGCCCTGCTCTTCCAGATAGCGCGCGGTTCCGCCGGTGGCGACGATGGTGAAGCCCAATCCTGCCAGCTTTTGCACCGCAGGCAGGACCACCGGCTTGTCGCTGTCCTTGACGGATACGAAGGCGGTGCCACTCTTGGGCAGGACGGTGCCCGCGCCAAGCTGAGCCTTGGCGAAGGCGGTGGCGAAATTGCTGTCGATGCCCATAACTTCGCCGGTGCTTTTCATTTCGGGCGAGAGGACGGGATCGACGCCGGGGAAGCGGGCGAAGGGGAAGACGGCTTCCTTAACTGCAATATGAGTTATAGAATTGCGGTCGATTTGTGGGAGGTTCTTGAGCTTCTCTCCGGCCATGACTCGGCTGGCGATCTTCGCGATGGGGGTGCCGATGGCCTTGGCTACGAAGGGGACGGTGCGGCTGGCGCGGGGGTTTACCTCGATTAGGTAAACAATGCTGCCCTTTACCGCGAACTGGATGTTCATGAGGCCGCGGACCGACAAAGCGCGTGCGAGAATGTCGGTTTGGCGCTCGATTTCCGCGATAATGTCGTCGGAAAGGCTGTAAGGCGGCAAGGAACAGGCGGAATCGCCGGAGTGGACGCCCGCTTCCTCGATATGCTGGAGCACGCCCGCAACGACGACGTCTTCGCCGTCGCAGAGCGCATCCACGTCCACCTCGGTCGCGTCGCGCAGATATTGGTCGATCAGCACCGGGGAGTCGCCCGACACCTGAACGGCGGTGGCGATATATTCCTCAAGCTGGGCCTGACCGTCGACGATTTCCATGGCGCGGCCGCCAAGGACGTAGGACGGACGCATGAGGACCGGGTAGCCGATGCGGTTGGCGACGGCGATCGCCTCCTCGCGGCTGCGGGCGATGCCGTTGGCGGGCTGCTTGAGCTTCAGCTTGTCGATGAGGGCGGCGAACCGCTCGCGGTCTTCGGCGAGGTCGATCGCGTCGGGCGAGGTGCCGAGGATGGGCACGCCCGCGTCCTCGAGCGCCTGCGCGAGCTTCAGCGGGGTCTGGCCGCCGAACTGGACGATGACGCCCGCAAGGGTGCCGTTCGACATTTCGACGCTCATGATTTCGAGCACATCTTCGGCGGTCAGCGGCTCAAAATAGAGCCGGTCGGACGTGTCATAGTCAGTCGACACCGTTTCCGGGTTGCAGTTGACCATGATCGTCTCATAGCCCGCGTCCGACAGCGCGAAGCAGGCGTGGACGCAGCAATAATCGAACTCGATCCCCTGCCCGATCCGGTTCGGACCACCGCCAAGGATCACGACCTTCTTACGGTCGCTGGGCTGCGCCTCATTCTCCGTCTCGCCGAACAGCGGGGCTTCGTAGGTCGAATACATGTAAGGCGTCTTCGCCTCGAACTCGGCGGCGCAGGTGTCGATGCGCTTGAACACCGGACGGACGCCTAGCTTGTGGCGCAGGCTGCGTACTTCCATTTCGGTGACGCCGCCGGTCATGGCCTTGACCGCTTCGTGGATCAGGCCCGAGCCGCGCGCGATGCCGCGTTCCATGCCGCGCAGATTGGCGGACTTGAGCGCCAGATGGGCGAGACGCTGGTCGGAAAAGCCCATGGACTTGAGACGACGCATGCCGTCCGCGTCCTGCGGCAGACCATTTGCCAGCACTTCGGCTTCCGCGTCGATGATTTCCTTGATCCGTTCCAGGAACCAGGGATCGAACTTGGCGATGTTGTGGATTTCGGCGACGGTCAGCCCTTCGCGGAGAGCCTGCGCGGCGACGAGCAGGCGGTCGGGCGTCGGTGAGGCAAGCGCCGCGACGATGTCGTCCTTGGGCGCGCCTACCAGATGCGCCACCTCATCGAAGCCGCAGAGGCCGGTTTCGAGGCCGCGCAGCGCCTTCTGCATCGATTCATGGATGTTGCGGCCGATCGCCATCACTTCGCCCACCGACTTCATCGCGGTGCCGAGCAGCGGTTCGGACCCCTTGAACTTTTCGAAGGCGAAGCGCGGGATCTTGGTCACGACATAGTCGATAGTCGGCTCGAACGACGCTGGGGTCGCGCCAGTGATGTCGTTCTCGATCTCGTCCAGCGTGTAGCCGACGGCGAGCTTTGCCGCGACCTTGGCGATCGGGAAGCCGGTCGCCTTCGACGCCAGCGCCGAGGAACGCGAGACGCGCGGGTTCATTTCGATGACGATCAGGCGGCCGTCCTTCGGATTGACTGCGAACTGTACGTTCGAACCGCCTGTTTCTACACCGATTTCACGCAGCACCGCGATGCTCGCGTTGCGCATGATCTGATATTCCTTGTCGGTCAGCGTCAGGGCGGGTGCGACGGTGATGGAGTCGCCGGTATGGACGCCCATCGGATCGACATTTTCGATCGAGCAGATGATGATGGCGTTGTCGTTGCGGTCGCGGACAACCTCCATCTCATATTCTTTCCAGCCGAGGAGCGATTCCTCGATCAGGACTTCGGTCGTGGGCGACGCGTCGAGCCCTTCGGCGACGATCCGCTTGAACTCTTCCTTGTTGTACGCAACGCCGCCGCCGGTGCCGCCAAGCGTGAAGCTGGGGCGGATGATGGATGGCAGGCCGGTGAACTCTAGCGCGGCCAGCGCCTCTTCCATCGTGTGGGCGATGCGCGAGCGGGCGGATTCAAGGCCGATCTTGTCCATCGCATCGCGGAATTTCAGGCGATCCTCCGCCTTGTCGATGGCTTCGGCGTCGGCGCCGATCATCTTGACGCCGAACTTCTCCAGCGTGCCGTCATTGAAGAGCGCGAGCGCCGTGTTGAGCGCCGTCTGGCCACCCATTGTCGGCAGCACCGCGTCGGGGCGTTCCTTCTCGATGATCTTCGCCACGATTTCGGGCGTGATCGGCTCGACATAGGTCGCGTCGGCAAATTCCGGGTCGGTCATGATGGTGGCCGGGTTGGAATTCACCAGGATGATGCGATAGCCCTCCTCCTTGAGCGCCTTCACCGCCTGTGTGCCCGAATAGTCGAACTCGCAAGCCTGGCCGATGATGATCGGGCCAGCGCCGATGATGAGGATGGAGGAGATATCGGTGCGTTTGGGCATTGTTATAGTCCCACAAGTGGTTTGATTTGTTCGAGAAGTTTCACTGCCAAATCGCCGATCACACCGCCGGCGAATTCGGTCGCGATGAAACCCAAGGTACTTATAAGAACGGTATATATTGCCTTCAAACGGACTGAAGGAGATTTTAGTAGTTCCTGCCCAGCAGAGATTTCACTTACCAATCTCTCCCGTTTATCGACCAACTTTCCTTCAGGGTCGTTGTCGAATGAAAGTCTGCTTTTCAACTGCTCTAGTTCATCCACGATAGGGGCTATATTGTCTCCTATCGATACAACTCGGTCACTCGCCGGGATCTCAATTGAGCCCCGAATAGCGTCCTCCCTATATTCTGAGTTTCTCTGACCCAGGTATCCTTCAAACACGTCTCTAAAGTACCGACTGCCCACCCGCTTAGCTGCAAGGTAGATAGGATTTCTGACCAAAACAGATTCTCGAAATTTGAGATATTTCGCCTTGTCAAAAACGTAATATGAGCCAGCGAAACCATGGTCTTCAATGGAAATTACGTCGGCTTCTACCAATTCATCGAAGATAGAATCACTCAGGTATTCAAGGTTAGCGATATCAGATGAAGCACCTTGAGCAGAAAGCACCTCATTCAAAGTCTTCCGTAGGCGGGGTGTTAACTCCTCCCTTCGACTATGCGCAGATGGCAGTTTTAACTCGGTAATATCGCGGAAGAATAAAGTCCGAATGTACGGGTCGATAGTCGACATTAATTCTTCAACCCCTCCACAAACCTCTGGAACAGGTAGAAGCTATCCTGGGGGCCGGGTGAGGCTTCGGGGTGGTACTGGACGGAGAATGCTTTCTTATCCGTTAGTTCGATGCCGCAATTGCTGCCGTCGAAGAGCGAGACATGGGTCGGCTTTACATTGGCGGGCAGCGTGGCGCTGTCGACTGCGAAGCCGTGGTTCATCGAGGTGATCTCGACCAGACCGTCCGACAGGCGCTTGACCGGGTGGTTGGCGCCGCGATGGCCCTGGTGCATCTTGATGGTCTTGGCACCGGCGGCGAGCGCCAGCATCTGGTGGCCGAGGCAAATGCCGAAGACGGGCTTGTCGGCTTCCAGCACCTTACGGATCACGGGGACGGCATATTCGCCGGTCGCGGCCGGATCGCCGGGGCCGTTGGAGAGGAACACGCCGTCGGGGTTCTGCTCCATCACCTGCTCGAAGCTGGCGGTGGCGGGGAGAACGGTGACGCGGGCGCCAGCCTTTACGAGGTTGCGGAAGATGTTGTTCTTTGCGCCGTAGTCGATGGCGACGACATGGGGACGTTCCTGCCCCGCTTCATCCTTGCCGTAGCCGAAGCCGAGCTTCCACACGCCGTCTTTCCAGAGGCGGCTTTCCTTGCCTGTGACTTCGATGGCGAGGTCCATGCCTTCAAGGCCAGGCCAGCTGGCGGCCTTTTGCGCGAGGGCGGCAAGGTCAAAATTGCCTTCCGGATCATGGGCGATCACGACGTTGGGCGCGCCCTTCAAGCGGATCATGCGGGTGAGCGCGCGGGTGTCTACGCCGGACAGGCCGATGCGGCCATTTTCGCGCATCCATTGGTCGAAGGGTTCGACGTTGCGGAAGTTGCTGGGCTCCGTCACGTCCTGCCGCACGACGCAGCCAAGCGCGAAGGGGTTGTCCGCTTCGACATCGTCCAGGTTGGTGCCGACATTGCCAATGTGCGGGAAGGTGAAGGTGACAATCTGCCCGGCATAGCTGGGGTCGGTCATCACTTCCTGATAGCCGGTCATGGCGGTGTTGAAGCAGAGTTCGCCCACCGCGTCGCCCACCGCGCCGAAGCCGCGGCCGAACACTGCGCTGCCGTCGGCGAAAACCAATACCCCTGTCGCTCCTTTGGGCACGGTGAGGGTCTTGGCATCAGCCATGGTCTTAGCGTCCTTTATGCTTTTAGCGGGAACCCGTGTGCAGCGGGTTAAACGGCCGGTCACCTATGCTTGTGAGGCCCCGCGGTCAACCACTGTAAAAAATCTCTTTTGGCGTTATATCTGGTCTTTTCCGGCAGAACAGGATTCGTATCGCCATGATTCGCGAGCAGGTTAAGAGCGCCCAGGTCGAAGCCATGAAGGCGGGGGACAAGGAACGCCTGGCCGCTGTGCGTTTGATCATGGCGAAGCTGAAGGATCGGGATATCGAGCTGCGTACGGCGGCGAACGTGCCGGATGACGATACGGTGGTCGTCGAGGTGCTGCAGAAGATGGTGAAGCAGCGGCGCGAATCGATCGAGATGTTTCGCAATGGGGGGCGCGAAGAGCTGGCGGCTAAGGAAGAGGCCGAACTGCGCGTTATCGAGAGCTTTCTGCCGCAGCAGATGAGCGAAGATGAGACGCGCGCTGCGATCGAGGGGATCAAGGCGGAAGTTGGGGCGGCCAGCGTCAAGGATATGGGGAAGGTCATGGCGGTGCTGAAGGAACGGCATGGAGCGGTGATTGATATGAGCAAGGCTAGTGGGTTGGTTAAGGCGGCGCTTGGTTGAGGGTTGGCCAGTCTCGTTAGACTGATGCAACGTTCGTGCAACCATGCTATCAGTACGGCACGGGCTATCATCAGGCTAAGGTATAATGTCGCTTTCTCCACAGTTTCTGGACGAACTGAGAGCAAGGACCAGTTTGTCCACGCTGATAGGCCGCACTGTAAAGGTGCAAAAGGCCGGGCGCGAATACAAGGCATGCTGCCCATTCCATAACGAGAAGACGCCCAGCTTCACGATCAATGATGAAAAGGGCTTTTATCACTGTTTCGGCTGCGGTGCTCATGGTGACGCCATTCGATGGATGACCGATCAGCGCGGGTTGCCCTTCATGGATGCAGTGAAGGAATTAGCCGCTACCGCTGGACTGGAGCTGCCCGCGCCCGACCCTCGTGCAGCGAAGCGCGCGGAGCAAGCGAAGGGGCTGCACGATGTGATGGCGGCCGCCCAAGCGTTCTTCGAAGCGCAACTTGGCGGGATCGAGGGAGCGGACGCACGCGCTTATCTTCAGCGCCGGGGCATCGATGCCCGAGCTGCAAAAAGCTTCGGCTTCGGTTACGCACCTGAGGGTAGGTATCGGCTCAAAGAAGCATTGGCCGAGTTCGACGAACCGCTTTTGATCGAAGCGGGCCTTCTGATCAATCCCGACGGCGAGCGCGAGACCTACGATCGGTTTCGTGGACGCCTCATGTTACCCATACGCGACATTCGTGGTCGCGTTATCGCCTTTGGTGGCCGCATCCTAGGCGCGGGTGAACCCAAATATTTAAATTCTCCTGACACCCCTCTCTTTGACAAGGGGCGCACGCTTTACAATATCGACCGCGCTTCACCTGCGAGCCGCCAGGCAAATCGGGCAATAGTCGTTGAAGGCTATATGGATGTGGTTGCGCTGGATCAGGCCGGTTTCAGCGAAACGGTCGCTCCATTAGGTACCGCACTTACCGAACATCAGATCGAACGGCTTTGGAGGATGGCCGAAGTGCCACTCCTATGCTTTGACGGTGACGCTGCGGGGCAAAAGGCTGCGGACCGTGCTGCTTTGCGTGCTCTCCCCATACTAAAACCAGGCCGGAGTCTGGCATTCGTTACCATGCCATCAGGCATGGACCCGGATGACTTCATCCGCTCGAATGGCAAGGAGAAATTCGAAACTTTCCTGTCGCTGGCGAAGCCGCTGGTAGAGCGCGTCTGGGAATTCGAGCTAAGGCAGGAAGCGGTCGACACACCTGAATCTCGTGCAGGGCTTCAGCAAAGAATCAACGAACGGGTCGCCTCGATCGCCGATCCACTAGTGCGCAAGCAATATGCGGACGACCTGCGGAACCGGTTCTTCGAACGATTTGGTTGGGGATGGAAGCGTTCCGAAAGAAATCAGGTTCGCCAGTTTATCACCGGCAGCCGGGATGAAGCGAAGAACCTTCGCAATATCGCAGACCGTATAGACTATGCCGTCGACCGAGCCATCATTCTAGGTCTCTGCCGGTGGCCTGCTGTCCTTTATTCGCATCGGGAACATCTGTCTCAATACGAACCCAAGAGCAAACTTCTCCAGCAGTGGCTAAATTTTCTGATAGCTATCAGTTTGAAGCGTCCTGCTCTTGAGGAATCGGTTATTGAGGTTATTGCCGCCGACAGCGACATTCCACCGCTGGAGAAACGCGAGCTTACTCGCGATTTTCGATATACATTCTACAGCAAAAGCTCTGACGCCCAAGTTGCGGAAGCTGACCTTCGCCAAGCTATCGAGATAATAGTGACGGACCAGGAGCTAGCTCGGCAGTTGGATGAATATGAGCGCGACTTGGCTACCCGCCATCAGGAAAACTGGATGAGCGAGGAGGAATGGACACGTCATCAGCGCATTCACTCCCAGCGACGCGAATATAGTCAGCGCATCCAGGAATATAAGGCGAATCAGGAAGAGCTGCTCGCCGCTTGACCATCCCACACAAAGAAACAGTTGAAACAGAGGGCCTCCTTACCATATTGGGCCAAGGTGAAGTGTATAATATGGCGAAGGGGATGCTCCGGGCCGACACGTTCACATTCACCCCCAGCAGGATGAAGACCGATCCCGGTCGCGTTCAGCGCGATCTGGAGGAGGCTATCCGGGTGATGGCGCAGGGACCGGAGTTGGAGACGGCGCTGGCGGAGGCGACGAGGCGGGCGAGGGAAGACCTTAACGAGGAGACCTTTGCCGAGCAGCAGCGGATCCAGCGGTTGAAGATGGATCATGACCAGCGCCTGGCGGAACTGGCGCAGTCCGAAGATATTATTTGATAGATCGTCCCCCGGCGGGATGATGGAGCTAAGGCGAATACATGGCGAGCAAGGCGACAGGCAAGGGTGCGGGCGAGGATGTGGATAGCGGCGATGCGCCGCTCCTTGATCTGAACGAGGCTTCGGTCAAGAAGCTGATCGCGCGCGCCAAGAAGCGCGGCTACATCACCTATGACGAACTGAATGATGCCCTGCCGCAGGACCAGATGTCCTCCGAGCAGATAGAGGACATCATGGCCGCGCTCAACGAAATGGGCGTGAACATCGTCGAGAATGAGGAAGCCAGCGAGGACGGCGACGAGCAGCGCGAGCGCGAGGATGCCGAAGACGCCGAAGATGATTCGAGCGACGATGACGGCGCGCCCAAGCTTGTCACCGAGAAGAAGAAAGAGACGGTCGATCGGACCGACGACCCGGTGCGCATGTATCTGCGCGAAATGGGCGCCGTCGAACTGCTCAGCCGTGAGGGCGAAATCGCCATCGCCAAGCGTATCGAGGCTGGCCGCGACACGATGATCCTCGGGCTGTGCGAAAGCCCGACGACCTTCAACGCGATCATCGAATGGTCGACCGCCCTCAACAATGGCGAGATGCAGCTGCGCGAGATCCTGGACCTCGACGCGATGCTTTCGAAGGACCCTGCTCCGGAGAATCTGGAGGAAGGCGCCGAGGATGATGACGGCGAGATCAGCGAGAAAACCGCTGGCCCCAGCTTCAAGGAAGAGGAGGAGCCGGAGGAAGAGGCAGCCGATTCCGACGAGGACGAGGACGGCCTGACCGAACGCCGTGCCCGGCGCGTGGAAGAGGAAGAAGAGGAAGACAACACCCTTTCCCTCGCCCAGATGGAAGAGACGCTCAAGCCGATGGCGCTTGAGAAATTCGCAACCATCACGGAGATTTTCCGCGCCTTCTCAAGTGCGCAGGAATCGCGCATGGCCGCGATGGCCAATGGCGAGACGCTGAGCCAAAAGGCCGAGGACGATTATCAGGAGCTGCGCGAGCGGCTGACCGCCGAGGTCGAAAGCGTCCAGTTCCACCAGCAGAAGATCGAATATCTGGTCGATCAGCTCTATGCCTATAACCGTCGTCTGACGGCACTGGGCGGGCAGATGCTGCGTCTGGCGGAACGGCACAAGGTCAGCCGCAAGGACTTCCTTGACCGCTATGTGAACCATGAACTGGACGACGCCTGGCTGGACAAGGTTCAGGGCCTCGACAAGAAATGGGCCGCTTTTGCGGCGGCCGAAGCGCGCGCCGTCGAGCGCATCCGTACCGAGGTGAGCGAAATCGCGCAGGCGACCGGCATGTCGCTGGGCGAGTTCCGGCGCATCGTCAACATGGTGCAGAAGGGCGAGCGCGAGGCGCGGATCGCGAAGAAGGAAATGGTCGAAGCGAACCTGCGCCTCGTCATCTCCATCGCTAAAAAATATACGAACCGTGGCCTGCAATTCCTTGATCTTATTCAGGAAGGCAATATCGGCCTGATGAAAGCGGTCGATAAATTCGAATATCGGCGCGGTTACAAGTTCAGCACCTATGCGACCTGGTGGATCCGCCAGGCG
Organism: Sphingobium sp. Cam5-1; assembly: GCF_015693305.1. Taxonomy (NCBI): domain Bacteria; kingdom Pseudomonadati; phylum Pseudomonadota; class Alphaproteobacteria; order Sphingomonadales; family Sphingobiaceae; genus Sphingobium; species Sphingobium sp. Cam5-1. Next base: position 1,227,216 of record NZ_CP065138.1, read on the forward strand.
ATCACCCGGTCGATCGCGGATCAGGCGCGGACCATCCGTATTCCGGTCCACATGATCGAGACGATCAACAAGCTGGTGCGCACGTCCCGCCAATTCCTGCATGAGCAAGGACGCGAGCCGACCCCGGAGGAAATGGCCGAGCGCCTTTCCATGCCGCTGGAGAAGGTGCGCAAGGTGATGAAGATCGCCAAGGAGCCGATCTCCCTCGAAACGCCGATCGGCGACGAGGAAGATTCGCACCTGGGCGATTTCATCGAGGACAAGAATGCGATCATCCCGGTGGATGCGGCAATTCAGGCGAATCTGAAGGAAACCGTCACCCGGGTTCTGGCTTCGCTGACGCCGCGTGAGGAACGCGTGCTGCGCATGCGTTTCGGCATCGGCATGAACACCGATCACACGCTGGAAGAAGTGGGCCAGCAGTTCAGCGTGACCCGTGAACGTATCCGCCAGATCGAGGCGAAGGCGCTCCGCAAGCTGAAGCACCCGAGCCGCAGCCGGAAAATGCGGAGCTTCCTCGACCAGTAAAGCATGATCTTAGTTGGGTGAGAGCCACCCCGAACTTGGTCCGCCCCCCCTTCTTCTGGCGACGGCAAGGTAGCGGGACCCCGGGTCGAGCCCGGGGTGACAGAAAAAGGACACCTTAATGCGGGGCTCCTGTGTAGGACGACCGCGATCTAAAGGTTGGAAATCGGCGAAACAAACAAGGGCGGCTTTTAGGGCCGCCCTTTTTTTCGTCTCATAAACCGCTCTTTTACCTCAACTTCCTATGGTCGTGGCAACAGACACACTGGCGCGGCGGCCGCAGGGGTTATCATGAACGAAGCAGCTACACGCTTGGCGACAGGCGACATATCTCAGGTGATTGAGGCGCTCGTAGCGGCTGATGGAACGGCCGCCCATGCTCATGCGAGCAGCGCAAGGACGATCATGAGCCGTGACGCTGTCCTGACATTGCCGGACCTCGCCGATGCCGCGCATTATCTATGCCTGCTGCACGGGCGTCACCCAGGCGTCATTGATCACGCGGCGAACCGATCGGCAGACATCGCGGCTCGGGGCTGGCTAGTGCAGGCGGGGCAAGCGTTTGCGCGGGAGCGAGCCTATCTGACGCAAGTTGCGGTGGCGCTAGGCCCGATACCCAGCACAGCGGGGCAGAGCGACTGTGAGACGATCGTCAGCCAGCAACGTCATGCGCTGGATATGCTGGCTCAATCGGACAGGCGCGGATGTGCCATGGGGGCAGCCATAGCGCTGGTGCTGGACTGGCAGGCAGTACGCGACGTGCTCGACATGGCGGCGATTCGCGTGGGGCTTGAACCCTCTCCATCCGATCTTCCCGACCGGGCGCAGACCTTTGCCGTAGCGCGAGCGATTGGCAGCGACGGCGCGGCCGATCGGGCCATACAATTTGGCGCGCGGCAGTTGCTCAGCCAGCAGCGTGGCCTTTGGGACCTGCTGAAGGCGCGTGCCGAGGTTCGGCGGCAGAAGCCGTAAGAATAACCGATTGCGGCGCTGGATCGCTTTCCCTACTCGGGTCGCAGTAGAGGAAAGTGAAGATTCATGCGGTTTGAAGGTACGGAAGATTATGTCGCCACCGACGACCTGAAGGTCGCGGTGAACGCAGCCGTTCTGCTGCGCCGTCCCCTTTTGGTGAAGGGCGAGCCGGGTACGGGCAAGACCGTGCTGGCGCAGGAAATCGCCAAGGCGCTGGATGCGCCGCTGATCGAATGGAACGTCAAATCGACGACCAAGGCGCATCAGGGCCTGTATGAATATGATGCCGTGGCGCGGCTTCGCGATGGCCAGCTGGGCGATCCGCGTGTTCATGACATCAGCAACTATATCCGCAAGGGCAAGCTGTGGGAGGCCTTCACTTCCCCCACCCTGCCCGTGCTGCTGATCGACGAGATCGACAAGGCTGACATCGAGTTTCCGAACGACCTGTTGCAGGAACTCGATCGCATGGCCTTCCACGTCTATGAGACGGGGGAGACGGTCGCGGCACAGGAACGGCCGGTGGTGGTGATCACTTCCAACAATGAGAAGGAACTGCCCGACGCGTTCCTTCGGCGCTGCTTCTTCCACTACATCAAATTCCCTGACCGGGAGACGATGCAGGCCATTGTCGACGTGCATTTTCCCGGCATTCAGAAGATTCTGGTCAGCCGGGCTCTCGACCTCTTCTACGAGATACGCGATGTGCCGGGGCTGAAGAAGAAGCCGTCGACCAGCGAGCTGCTCGACTGGTTGAAGCTGCTACTCAACGAGGACATGCCGCTGGACGTGTTGCAGGATCGCGATCCAACCAAGACTATTCCGCCACTTCATGGCGCGCTGCTGAAGAATGAGCAGGATATCATGATGTTCGAACGTCTGGCATTCATGGCACGGCGGCAGGGGCGGTAAAGGCCGGGATTGCCCTGCCCGGCGCAATGACGGAGGCGTGCATGGCGCATGAAGCGGGATGTCTGTGCGGAGCGGTGCGCATCAAGATCGATGCGGAGCCGATGGCGGCACGTATGTGCTGGTGCAGGCTGTGCCAATATCTGGGCGGAGGATCAGGCACGGTCAATGTCTGCTTTCCGACGGCGAAGGTGCAAAGCGAGGGCGAGGTCCGTTGGCATGAAAGCATCGCCGACAGCGGCAACAGGATGCGCCGTGGCTTTTGCCCCGAATGCGGAACACCCCTGTTCAGCATAGCCGAATCGCGACCGCATCTGACCTTCATCAGGGCTGGCGCGCTGGATGATCCGGACCTGTTGGCACCGCAGGCGGTGATCTGGACGGATGAGGCCCCGCATTGGGCGCATCTGGACCCGGAGCTGCCGCATTATCCGGCGCAGATTCCGCCAGTCGCGTAAAAGGCCGCTTGCCTTAGCCTTGCGGTTTCGCTCAACCTTCCCCGATAAATTTCAGAGCCGCGACAAGACGGCGTGAAATGGGAAGGATGCCTATGCTGAAACTCTCCTTGTCGCTGTTGCCGATCCTTTTGGCTTTGCCGGTGCCCGCATTGGCGCAAGGTGCCGATGTGCAGGAAGCGTGGATAGCGAGAGATGGGAGCCTTCGCGCGCGCGCTTCGGGGGTCAGCCTGCCCCAGACGATCGCGGGGCTTTCCCTGTCCAAGAGTGGAGAGGTCACGAACGGCGGAAAAGGTATCGACAATTATGCCCAATATCTGTCGGAGGACGGGGCGGTGCAGGCGACTTTGTACGTCTATCTGCCGAGCTACGCGGACGCGTCGATCGCCGCTTACATGACCGACCGCGCGGTGACGGATCGTTTTGGACCGAAGACACGCCGCACTGCTTATGAAAGCGTTCCGTTGCAGGGCAAAGGTGGCCGCGCGATCCGTGCGGTTTATGATGATGCGGCCGATGGGGCGCTGACCACGGCAGCAGCTTTTGCCCAGGCCGGACGCTGGCTCGTGAAGCTGCGCGTCACGGGTCCCAGCGAACGGCGCAAGGAGGTATTGGCGGGGCTCGACGGCATGCTTAACGGCTTGCGTTTTGATGATGCGGCTGCGGTACGGCCCGTCTCTCCGGTGCGGTTTGCGGACTGCCCGGCGGGTGATGACCGGGATGCGCAACTCACTGCTTCAATCCCTGCTGAGGGGACCGATGTCCGGCGCATTGGGGAAATGGCCCGGTCCTTCTGCATCCGGGGACAGGTGCAGACTAGCGCAGGCAGCTATGATGTTCTGGCGCAGCAGGGTGCGTCGGGCGGATCGGTCATCGTGCCAATCGACGATGCGGGCACGGTGGTTGCCTTCGATCCTGCGGTCGACGGCAAGGGCTATCAGCTATCGATACATTCGGTCGGCGAGACGAAGCTCTATGGCGTTTATGACCGCGTGCCGAGTTCCCGGCAGATCGCGAAGATTCTCGATGGCAAGGACCCTCAGACGGCCCAGGCGCGGACGACTGCTGCCTATGCCGCTAATGGGGAGGTCATAGTGCGCGAGGGCGCGGCGAACTGACGGGATCAGATGAGGTAACCGACCTCATACAGGCCCCAGCGGCGGCCGTCGAAGATCAGCGGAACGAACACGCTGCGAAGCGCGCGATAGCGGCCTTCGCCAAGGTCCTGACGGTAGGTGAAAAGGAAAAAGTCTCCGTCACCATCGAGCGCGCGGCGCGTTTGGCTGTCCATGAAAATCTGCCGGTTGCGGGCATATTCCATGTTCCATTCCGGCATGCCCGGCCGCTGAGGCTGGCTTCGCGAGGTGATATGCGTGGGTAGATAGCCGTTCATATCGATCAGGCAGCAGCCGACGATGGCATTATCCTGGTTCGTCTGGCGGTCCAGAATCGGGCGGATCACGCGGTCGGCAAAGACCATGAAGCCATTTTCATATTGCGGCGGGTGGGAGCCTTGTATCAGGCGGTAATTGCTGTCGAATAGCGCCGATGGCGTCAGTTCACCCGCAGCCAGAGCGTCATTGATCAGGCGCGATACTTCTGCCGCGCCTTCTTCGGCATAGGCAATGTAGCGGCTGTTGCGCGTCTGATGCCCGCCATGAGCGGCGGTATTGAGCATGTCGTTCGCCATGCCCTCAAGCTGCTCAAGCTGGGCCTTGGCCATTTCGACGCGCTGGGTACTTTCGGCAGCGGAGTCGCTGAAGTTGGTAAGGCCCGCACGTAACGCGCCTACGTCGGCGTCGGCTTCGTCGGTGCAGGTGACGATGGCGTGGGAACGCTCGCCAAATTGCGTCACGAGCGAGGCGATTTCCGCCATCGTGACGCTCAACGTGTCGATATGGGCGCTGACGTCCCGGCCTCGACCGATATTGGCTTCCACGCCGCTGATCAGATGGCGCGCGTCGCGGTCGAGCTGGCCGAGCTTGTCGCCGACCGATGCAGCGGACTCGCCCGCTTGTCCGGCCAGGCGGCGGATTTCATCGGCCACGACGGCAAAGCCCTGCGTCGCCTCTCCACCGCGCGCGGCTTCGATCGCGGCGTTGACGCCCAGCAGCCGCGTTTGGCGTGCGATCGCGGCGAGTTGATCGGATATGCCGCCGACGGCTTCGATGACCCCGAGAAACTGACGAAGCCTTCCCTCCAGCCCGGTGACATGCTCCACCAGCCCCGCAACCTGGGCGAGAGACTGGGTGATCGCTTCATGCCCTTCGGCAATGATGCGGGCAGCACGCCGGGACGTGAGGCTGAGTTCCTGAGCCGCCACCACGCTTTCATTCTGGCTGACGGCCAGAGCCTCCATATTGGTTTGCAACTGTGAGAGGCGGAGCGAGTCGGATTGGATGCGCCGAGTAAGTTCCCCGAGGAACCCTGCCGTCTCGCTGCATTGCAGCGCAACGTCGCCGGAACGCTCACCCAGATCCGCCAATAAATGCTCATTTTCCAAGGAGTGCCACCCCAAACCGCCCGCTTTTGAATAGTGCCTTATTAACGATGCGATGCAACACTTAACATTTGATCAACCATGAGCGCCCCCTTGCATCCATGGCGGGGCTGTCAGACAAGGCGGTCATCATGATGCTGAACTTTCTCGACGCGCTCAGGGCCGCGGGCATTCCCGCTGGCATCAAGGAGCATCTGCTTCTGCTTGAGGCGCTGGACCGGGACGTGATCGGTCAACGGCCCGAGGAATTCTATTATCTCGCGCGGGCGACTTATGTGAAGGATGAAGGGCTGATCGACCGGTTCGATCAGGTCTTCGCCAAAGTCTTCAAGGGCGTGTTGGATGCGAGCGGGGTCCAGGCGGAGATTCCCGAGGAGTGGCTGCGCCTCGTCGCGGAGAAATATCTGAGCGCCGAGGAGATGGAGAAGATCAAGTCCCTGGGCAGCTGGGACGAGATCATGGAGACGCTGAAGAAGCGTCTGGAGGAGCAGAAGGGACGCCATCAAGGCGGCAGCAAGTGGATCGGCACGGGCGGAACGTCGCCCTTCGGCAATGGCGGCTATAATCCCGAAGGCGTGCGGATTGGGGGCGAGAGCAGGCACAAGCGCGCGATCAAGGTTTGGGAAAAGCGCGAGTTCCAGAATCTGGACAGCAGCAGGGAATTGGGCACGCGCAACATCAAGGTGGCGTTGCGCCGACTGCGGCGCTTTGCGCGCGAGGGCGCCGCGGATGAACTGGATCTTGAGGGGACGATCCGTGGGACGGCTCGGCAAGGCTGGCTCGACATACGGATGCGGCCGGAGCGGCACAACGCGGTCAAGCTGCTGCTATTCCTGGACGTTGGCGGATCGATGGACCCGTTTATCCGGCTTTGCGAGGAGCTGTTTTCCGCCGCGACGACCGAGTTCAAGAACATAGAGTTCTTCTACTTCCACAACTGCCTCTATGAAGGCGTGTGGAAGGATAATCGCCGCCGCTTTTCAGAGCGTATTCCGACATGGGATATTCTGCATAAATATGGGCATGACTATAAGGTCATCTTCGTCGGCGATGCGGCGATGAGCCCTTATGAGATCAGCTATCCCGGCGGCTCCGTCGAACATATGAACGAGGAACCCGGCGCGGTGTGGATGAGCCGCTTGCTGCATACCTATCCGGCCGCGGTTTGGCTGAACCCCACGCCGCGCAACCATTGGGACTATAGCCAATCGACGCGGATGATCCGGGAGATCATGAGCCAGCGCATGTACCCGCTGACCCTTGAGGGCATTGATGACGGGATGCGGGAACTGACCCGAAAGCGGTAAGCTGCGTCAGGCGGGATCGAAAAGGACGCCGCCCGTCATTGGGGTCGGAACGCCGGTGGTACCGGGAAAGCTGATCGGCAAGGATTTGAGGTGGCGCACCGCCATATAGGCGAAACCCTGCGCCTCAAGGGCGTCGCCATCCCAGCCGAGATCATCGACCGGATGCACATCAGAGTTGGTGAAGGCAGCCAGCATCGCCATCAGGGTCGCGTTGTGGCGACCGCCACCGCCGACATAGATGGAGGATGGCCGGGACGGGAGATGGTCAAGCGCGCGGGCAACCGCCCTGGCGGTGAACGCGGTCAACGTCGCTGCGCCATCCTCAAGCGACAAACCATGCATCGCATCGAGGGTGAAGGCTTCACGGTCGATGCTCTTGGGAGGGAGCAGGTCAAACCATGGGTCGGCCATCAACTGGGCAAGCCGGGCCTCGTCGACCCTCCCCGCCGCCGCCGCGGCGCCATTTTCGTCGAACGGCCGATCGCCATGCGTCTGCATCCAATTGTCGATCAGACCGCTCGCCATGCCGGTGTCGAAGGCGAGGAGTTCGCCATCATTTCCGATGGCGGTGATGTTGGCCACGCCGCCCAGGTTCAATATGGCGGTCGGCTTGCGCAATTCGTTCGCCAAGGCCCGGTGATAGACAGGCATTAGCGGCGCGCCCTGCCCCCCTGCGACAACGTCGGCGCTGCGCAGGTCACCGACCACGGGTATTCCAAACGCCCCCGCCAATGCGACACCATCGCCGATCTGCCATGTCCAGCGCCGTTCCGGCCGATGCGCGACCGTGTGACCGTGGAAGCCGATGACCGCGATATCCTGAGCAACATGCCCGCTGCGCGCGAGGAGATCGGTGACAGCCTCGACATGAAGCTCGGTGAGTTCAGCTTCCACGGACTGAATGAGAGGCTCGAAGCCCGGCTTGTCCATCGCCATGGCGCGTTGGCAGGCTTCGGCCAGGCGAATGCGAAAGCCCTCCCGATAGGGCATGGCATGGAAGGTGACGGGATTGCTGACGCCCTCTCCGTCGGTTTCGATGAGCGCGGCGTCAATGCCGTCGCGCGAAGTGCCCGACATGAGGCCGATCGCCAGCATGGGTTGGCTGTGTGTCACCGCTTCGATCCTTTTGCTCTCCTCCATTCTGTGTAGCGGAATGGATCGAGACACAAGTTCAGGATGACGGGGAGTGACGTTGTTGTGTCGTGATGCTAGAGGGCGCCGCATTATGACCAGCTACTCGTCCGATCTGCTCCGCCTCCTGGAGGCACGTGGCTACATCCATCAACTGACCGATGCGGAGGGGCTCGACGGCCTTGCCGCCAAGCAGATCGTGCCGGGCTATATCGGCTTTGATCCGACCGCTCCGTCTTTGCATGTCGGGCACCTCGTTTCGATCATGATGCTGCGGCAGTTGCAGAAGGCGGGTCACAAGCCGATCGTCCTGATGGGCGGCGGCACCGGGAAGATCGGCGATCCAAGCTTCAAGGACGAGGCGCGCAAGCTGCTGACCACGGAGACGATCACGGAGAATGTCGCGAGCATCAAGCGCGTGTTCGAACGGTTCCTGACCTTTGGCGACGGGCCGACCGACGCCATCATGCTCGACAATGCCGAATGGCTCGACCGGCTGGAATATATCCCGTTCCTGCGGGAAATCGGCCAGCATTTCTCCATCAACCGGATGTTGAGCTTTGATTCGGTGAAGCTGCGGCTGGATCGTGAGCAGTCGCTCTCCTTCCTTGAATTCAACTATATGATCCTACAGGCCTACGACTTTCTTGAGCTGTCGCGGCGGTCGGGCTGCCGGTTGCAGATGGGCGGATCGGACCAGTGGGGGAATATCGTCAACGGCGTTGAACTGGCGCGCCGGGTGGATGGGACGCAGGTGTTCGGGCTGACGACGCCCCTGCTGACCAATGCCGATGGCACGAAGATGGGCAAGACGGTGGGTGGTGCGGTCTGGCTGAACGAAGATCAGCTTTCCACCTATGATTATTGGCAGTTCTGGCGGAATACGGCGGACGCAGACGTCGCCAACCGGCTGCGGCTGTTCACCGACCTGCCGATGGACGAGGTTGCACGGCTGGCCGCGCTTCAGGGCGCGGAGATCAATGAGGCGAAGAAGGTTCTGGCCAATGAGGCGACGGCGCTGTGCCGGGGAACCGATGCTGCGCTTGCTGCCGCAGAAACGGCGCGCAAGACTTTTGAAGAGGGCGCTTCGGACGCCAATCTGCCGACGATCAGCGTGGGAGCTGAGGGCCTGACCATTGTTCAGGGCACTTCAGCGCTTGGCTTTGCCGCTTCCAACAAAGAGGTCCGGCGCAAGCTGGCCGAAGGCGCCATTCGCGTCAATGGCGAGGTCGTGAGCGACCCCATGCTGGCACTGAAACCCGGCGACAAGGTGAGTTTCGGCGCTAAGAAACATGGGCTGGTAACTGCTTGAAACTTTAGAGAGTTAAAGGCGGATTAAGTAAAGCTGGTAAGGAAGGCGCCACCTTCCTTATCTTAAGCTCCGGTCATGTCTTCGGTGCTCGCAAACCTCGCCCAGGTCGCCCGTTCACGGGACCCTTCCATCAATCAGCGCCGGGCGCCCCGCGTGCTGGTGGATATGGTCAGCCATATCTCTGCCCGAGGCCGAACCCATGGCGTCCGGGTCATCAACATCTCTGAACTCGGCTTGATGTGCCGCACCGATGCGGAGATCACGATTGGGGAACGGGTCGCCATATGGCTGCCCGTCGTCAAGGATGTGCAGGCCGACGTTCGATGGTCAGAGGATGGCCGGGTCGGGGTGGAGTTTTGCCAGCCCATTGATCCGCAAGTCTATGACGCCATGCTGTCGCTTATCCCGCCACGGCAGACCGCCTGGTAAGGAGCTGTTCGAAGCCCTGATCGGCTTCGATCCGTTGACGTGACCGGACAAGCGCCTCCGGCATTTCGGTGCGCAGGAAATGCGTCATTGCCTCGCGTACTTCGCATCGCAGGTCAAAGGCGATCCCGGCATTGCGCGCGCTGAGCAGGCCGCGCAGTTCCAGCGCATCGGTTTTGTGATCGGTGACCTGGAGCATGGCGACGCGACCATCCCAGCGGCCATTGGCCTTCACCGCTTCGATGAAGCGCGTTCGGATGCGTTCGACATCGGCCGCAGGATCGACATAGAGGAAGACGGTGCCGAGCAGATCGGACGTCTTTGTAGTCCAGTTCTGGAAAGGCTTTTCCAGAAAATAGGACACGGGCACGACCATGCGCCGGTCGTCCCAGATGCGCACCACGACATAGGTGAGCTTGATATCTTCGATGCGGCCCCATTCTCCTTCTATGATTACCACGTCATCCAGCCGGATCGGTTCGGAAAAGGCCATCTGGATGCCCGCGATCAGGTTCTTGAGCGCAGGCTGGGCAGCGGCGCCGACTGCTAGGCCCGCCAGGCCAGCCGAGGCCATCAAGGTGACGCCCACCGTGCGTACGCCTGGAATCATGATCAGCATCAACGATAGGATGAGGAAGCCGATGATGCATTGGGCTACGCGGTAGAGAATGCGGATGCGGGTATGCTGGCGGCGGGCCTTCAGATTATCTTCGACGGTGATGTCGCTGCGCCGTTCGAGGATGGTGCGGAAGGCTCGCATGGATGCGAAGATCAGCCAGCCGACCAGCAGGATGAAGAGCATCTTTGATCCGATGGCCCAGATCGCCTCTATGCGATCGCTGAAGGTCAGCGGCTGAATGCCTGCGGCGAGGGTCATCAGGACGACGATCCAGCGGGTAGGATGATAGATAGCGGGCAGGATCACCGGATCGAACTTCATCCTGCGTACCACGCGGGTGGCTATCCAATAGGCTAGCCAATGAAGCAGGAAGGCGACGGCGACCGATATGGCGATGAAGATCGCCGCGATGGGCGTGACGTGATGCAGGCTGATGTCGGATTGCATGCCTTTGGCAACGACGGCAGAGTGCGATGGTTTCGCCCGTCCAGCAATTCGTCGCGTCGATCAGCCGCTTCGGAGCAATCCCACCGCAGCATCTCGTTCGAACAGGTAAAGGCAGGTTCTGGCTGCCTGGCCGCGCGCTTCGCTCAGTCCACCGTCCCGGTCAATCAGGAGATGTGCGTCATCGCGGGCGCTGTCGAGCAGGGCGGACAGATGTTCAGGCGTCGCTATCTTCAGCTGCGCTTCGCCCGACTGGCGCGTGCCCAGGATTTCGCCTGCGCCACGGAGGCGCAGGTCTTCTTCGGCAATCCGGAAGCCATCATTGGTTTCGCGCATGAGCGCCAGTCGAGCGCGGCTGGTTTCACTCAGGGCGCCGCCGCGCAGGAGGATGCAGACGCTGTGGTTCTGGCCGCGCCCTACCCGGCCACGCAGCTGGTGGAGCTGTGCCAGGCCGAAGCGGTCGGCGCCTTCGATGATGATGAGGTTGGAGTTGGGGACATCGACGCCAACTTCTATGACGGTGGTGGCGACGAGGATTTTTGTGCGGGCGGAGGAGAAAGCCTCCATCGCGGCGTCCTTCTCCGGGCCTTTCATGCGGCCGTGGACAAGGCCGACGAGGTCGCCAAAACGCATCTTCAGCATTTCCGCGCGGGCTTCGGCAGCGGCCTGATCGCTGGTTTCGCTTTCCTCGACCAAGGGGCAGACCCAATAGGCTTGGCCGCCGGTTTCGATGTGGCGGGCGAGCGCTTCGACCACTTCATCGAGACGGTTGGCGGACATGACGACCGTCTGGATCGGCTGGCGGCCCGGCGGCATTTCGTCCAGGCGGGAGACGTCCATCTCACCATAATAGGTGAGCGTCAGCGTGCGGGGGATCGGGGTGGCGGTCATAACCAGCAGATGCGGCGTGCGCTCGGCCTTGGCGGCGAGCATCATGCGCTGCGCGACGCCGAAGCGATGCTGTTCATCGATCACCGCGAGGGCGAGATTTTTGTAGCGGACGGCGTCCTGGAAGATGGCATGAGTGCCGACGAGGATGTCGATGCTGCCGTCGGCGAGGCCCATCAGGGTGGATTCGCGCACCCTGCCCTTTTCGCGGCCGGTGAGGATGGCGATGGTTACGGGCAAACCCGACGCCATCTTGCGCAGCGTTTCATAATGCTGGCGCGCCAGTATTTCTGTCGGGGCAAGGAGCGCGCCCTGAGCGCCTGCCTCCACCGTGTTGAGGAGGGCCATGAGCGCGACGAGCGTTTTACCCGAGCCGACGTCGCCTTGCAGGAGGCGGAGCATCGGGACGGGCTGCGCCATGTCGCCTTCAATCTCTCCGAAGGCGCGGCGTTGCGCGCCGGTCGGGGCGAAGGGGAGTTCGAGCATGGCACGCAGGCGGCCGTCTCCCTCAATGGGGATGCCCCGGCGCTTGCGGGAGGATTGGCGCACCAGCATCAGCGCGAGTTGGCCTGCGAAGATTTCATCATAGGCCAGGCGTTCGCGCGCTTCTGCATCGCTGGGGTCGGCGTGGATGCGGGTGAGCGCCTCGTGCCATGTCGGCCAGCCTTTTTGCGCCAGCAGGCTGGGTTCGATCCATTCGGGGAGATCTGGGGCGCGGCTCAGTGATTGCCCTACGAGGTCGCGCAGGCGATTATTGGTGAGGCCTTCGGAAAGGCCGTAGACTGGCTCTCGCGCCGGGATGGTGGCGGCTTCCTCCGGGGGCAAGACATAGTCGGGATGGACGATCTGGAGGTTCTCGCCATAGGCCTCCAGCTTGCCGGAGATGAATTTGGGTTCGTTCAAGGGCAGCAGCTTGCGGGGCCAGGCGCTGTTGCGGCCAAAATAGACCAGCGCGACCGTGTTGCCATGCTTGTCCTGCGCGATGACGCGGAACGGCGCGCGGGCGCTTCCGGACGCACGGTAGTCGGTAGGCGTAAGTTCTATGCCGATGACCCGCCCTGAGTCGGACAGGATCAACTCGTCCACCATGCGGCGATCGACAAAGCTGACCGGCAGGTGGAATAGGACATCGACGGCGCGGGCCAGCCCCAAGCGCTCCAGCGGCTTGGCAAGCGCGGGGCCGACGCCCTTCAAGGCTTCGATTTCGGTGAAGAGTGGGTTGAGGATATCGGGTCGCATGGCTATCTGACGCCATCTAGCCCAGCCGGGACGATGCGCAAACATCTGATCGGTGTATTCGGCATGTCCGCGTAAGGAACAAATTGTGAACGAAGATCCTCGCATCCGCCGCCTGCAATTCCGTGCCTGGCATCGCGGCATCAAGGAAGCGGACCTGGCGGTGGGTGGATTTTTTGATCGCTACCATGCCGAGTGGGGTGAGGATGAACTGGCCTGGTTCGAATGCTTTATCGAGGAACAGGACGCCGACATCATGGCTTGGGCGTTGGGGACTTTGCCGTTGCCGGATGTCTGGCGGGGGCCGATGTGGGACAAGTTCGTGAAAATGGATTTTGTGGAGATTGGGAAGAAGTGACTGCCCTCCCCTCCCGCAAGCGGGAGGGGCAGCGAGACTTGTTGGGCCTTAAGGCTCGGCTAGTCGCAGCGGGGTGGGCCTGCACCACCTGCGTTGGATTGCCCACCCCTAACCCCTCCCGCTTGCGGGAGGGGGACTGAGAATTAGATGACCGACCTTCTGAAGATCCTCAAAGCGTCCTCTCCCATGACCCTCTCCGGGGTTCCGGCGGGGTTTCAGCCATGGTTGCTGGCGGATATTGCGCGAGCAGCGCCTTCGCGCGCGTTGTTCGTCGCGCCGGATGAGCAACTCATGCGGGCGGTGGCGGACACGGCGCATTATTTTGCGCCGGAGATCGAGATTGTCGAGATTCCGGCTTGGGACTGCCTTCCCTATGACCGGGCCAGTCCTTCGCTGCGCACGGCTTCGGCGCGGTTGGCGGGACTTTATGCGTTGCAGGGGAAGCCCAAGGGTCCGCAGCTTGTCCTGACGACGCTCAATGCGTTGACGCAGCGGACGTTGACGCCGTTTCGTGTGCGGCAGTTGGTGGCGAAGCTCGCGCCCAAGGAGCGGATTGCGATTTCCCGGCTGGCGGAGATGTTGCAGGCGAACGGCTATGTGCGGACCGACACCGTGCATGATCGGGGCGAGTTCGCCATTCGGGGGGCATTGTCGATCTGTTTCCCGGTGGTGAGGAACAGCCGCTGCGGCTTGATTTCTTCGGGGACGAGATCGAGACGGTACGGCGGTTTGATCCCGCCGATCAACGGACCAGCGGGAGTGTTGAGGGGTTCACGTTACTCCCCGCGTCCGAGGCATTGTTGGACGAGGAGACGATCAAGCGCTTTCGCGGGCGTTACCGCGAGACGTTCGGAGCAACGGCGACGGGCGATCCGCTTTACCAGGCGGTGAGCGACGGGCGGCGGCTGGCGGGCATGGAACATTGGCTGCCGCTGCTCGAGGAACGGCTGGTGCCGATGACCGAGCATCTGGGCGACGATACGCTGGTTGTGCTGGATCATGGTGTAGCGGGCGCGGCCGAAGCCCGGTTCGAGGCGATCCGGGACTATCATGCCAATCGCGTGCAGGCGAAGTCGTCCGATCCGGGGGCTTATCGGCCTCTGGAACCGAAGGCGCTCTATTTGGAGCAGCAAGAATGGGACGCCATCGTGCGGGAGTGGCCGATGCACGCGACCACGCCTTTCCATGAACCGGAGAGCGCCTCCGTCCTTGACTTTGAGGTCGATGGGCCGCGCGATTTCGCGCCGGAGCGGGCGCAGAACGCCAATGTCTATGAGGCGGTGGGCAAGCATATCGCCTCCCTCCAGCGGGCGAAGAAGAATGTCGTCATCGCCAGCTATTCCGGGGGCGCACGGGAGCGGCTTTCGGGGCTGCTGGTCGATCATGGGCTGAAGCGGGTCGCGGCGGCGGATAGCTGGCAGGAGGCGCTGGGAATCGCGGCGAATGGCAGCACGGTGCTGACCGTCCTGCCGCTGGATCATGGCTTTACCGCGCCCGATGTCGCGGTGCTGACAGAGCAGGATATGCTGGGCGACCGGCTGGTGCGGCGGGCCAAGCGGAAGAAGAATGCCGACGCTTTCTTGCAGGAGTTGGCGACGCTCTCGCCGGGCGATCTCGTCGTGCATATGGACCACGGCATCGGCCGCTATGAAGGGCTGACGCAGATTCCGGTCGCCAAGGCCGCGCATGACTGCGTGGCGCTGGAATATGCGGGCGGCGACAAACTGTACGTGCCGGTCGAGAATCTGGAGGTTCTCTCGCGCTACGGCTCGGACAGCGAGGGTGTGAGCCTCGACAGGCTGGGCGGCGAAGCATGGCAGCGACGCAAGGCCAAGATGAAGGAGCGCATCCGCGAGATCGCGGGTGAATTGCTCAAGACGGCGGCGGAACGCGCGCTACGGGCGGCGACCGTGGCGGAGCCGGATAGCGCGGGTTATCCGGCCTTTGTCGATCGCTTCCCTTATCAGGAGACGGAGGACCAAGATCGCGCCATCATGGACGTGGTGGAGGATCTGGGCGCGGGGCGGCCGATGGACCGGCTGGTGTGCGGCGACGTGGGCTTCGGCAAGACCGAGGTGGCTTTGCGCGCGGCTTTCGTGGCGGCGATGGCGGGGATGCAGGTGGTGGTGATCTGCCCAACCACCCTGCTGGCGCGCCAGCATCATATGAATTTTGAGGAGCGGTTCAGAGGCTTCCCGGTGAATATCGGGCGGCTGTCACGGCTGGTGCCGGACAAGGAGGCGAAGGCGGTGAAGGCCGGGCTGGCCGATGGGACGATCGATATTGTGGTGGGCACCCATGCGCTCTTGGCAAAGGGGCTGGAGTTCAAACGGCTGGGGCTGGTCATCGTTGACGAGGAGCAGCGGTTTGGCGTGACGCACAAGGAACGGCTGAAGAGCCTGAAGACCGACGTCCATGTGCTGACGCTGACGGCGACGCCGATCCCGCGCACGCTTCAGATGGCGATGTCGGGCTTGCGGGAACTGTCCGTCATCCAGACGCCGCCGGTCGATCGTCTGGCGGTTCGGACCTACATCATGCCCTGGGACGGGGTGGTCATTCGCGAGGCACTGCTGCGCGAACATTATCGCGGGGGGCAGAGCTTCTTCGTCGTCCCGCGCATTGCCGACCTTGCCGAGGTGGAGGAGTTTCTGCGCACCGAGGTTCCGGAGGTGAAGCCCATCGTTGCCCATGGCCAGATGAGCGCTACCGAAGTTGAGGAGCGCATGTCGGCCTTCTACGACAAGCGTTATGATGTGTTGCTGTCGACGACGATCGTTGAGAGTGGCCTTGATATCCCATCGGCCAATACGCTCATCATTCATCGCGCGGATCGGTTTGGGCTGGCGCAGCTATACCAGCTTCGTGGGCGCGTGGGGCGGTCGAAGACGCGGGCCTATGCCTATTTCACGACGCCTGCGAACAAGGTGATTACCGAGACGGCAGAAAAGCGGCTGAAGGTGCTGTCCGACCTCGATACGCTGGGGGCCGGGTTCCAGCTCGCGAGCCACGACCTCGATATTCGCGGTGCAGGCAACCTCGTTGGCGACGAACAGTCGGGCCATATCAAGGAAGTCGGGTTCGAACTCTACCAGTCGATGCTGGAGGACGCGATCCTGGAGGCCAAGGCAGGCGGCGCCGGGATTGAGAAGCGGGAGAGCTTCTCACCGCAGATCAGCGTCGATGCGCCCATCCTCATACCGGAGGATTATGTGCCCGATCTTGACCTGCGCATGGGGCTGTATCGCCGCCTGAACGAGGTGGAGGACCGGCAGGGGCTGGAGGCTTTTGCGGCGGAGTTGATCGACCGCTTCGGCAAGCTGCCGACGCCGACGCAAAACCTGTTCAAGATCATCGAGATCAAGCAGAATTGTGTGACGGCCAATATCTCGAAGATCGATGTGGGGCCAAAGGGCGCGCTGGTCAGCTTCTTCGAAGATCGATTCCCCAAGCCGGAAGGGTTGGTTGCCTATATCCAGCGCCTAAATGGCGTGGCGCGGTTGCGGCCGGACAGCAAGGTGGTCGTCAATCGCGCCTGGGCTGACCCGGCGGCGCGGTTGAATGGGGCGCTGCAATTGTCGAAGGGGTTGGCGAAGTCGGCTGCATGACAATGGATTCAGCGCGCCTCTCGCCAGCACCCCTTTGTAGTGCGTCAGCAAAGTAGCAGCAACATCGGCCATCTAAATGCTGCGTCGATGACCGGACAGCAAAGTCCGGCATCGAGCAGGAGATTGACATGATTTCGACCTTCGTAGCGATGGCAGCTGTCGCCGCCACGCACAGCGTGCAGATCGACCATGGCGGAACGCCGGTGCAAGCCACCTACTCGGCTCGCGTCGAGTTCGCCACCAGGACCGTCGGTGCGAAAACCCCCAACCGCATGGATATGCAACGGTGCCATTGGACCGCGACGGTCATCGTGGACCGTGCTCTTAACCACAGCCCGGCGCTGGCCCGCACGGTTTCCCATGACAAGCGTTTTTCCGGCAGCGAACATGGGGCATGCATCCCCAGCCGCAAATCAAGTGAACGCAATGTGGCTCAATATGACGCGGCTATCCGCGAACATCTGGTGGCGGTGGCCGAGAAGGATCGCGCGCCTTTGGTGGCCGAGCTGGATGCGGTTCGCAATCTTGCCTCAAACTGACGCACGCTTGATGGTGGCGGCGGCAATCCTGCTGGCCGCCACCTCTTCCCCCGCCTTGGCGCAATATGCTGACCGGTTTTCGGCAACCGCCGAGGTGGCAAGCGATGAACGCAGGCGGGGATTGAGCTGGAGCGATGGCGACCCGGTCGTGCGGGGAACAATCGCCGTACAGGCGACGGAGGGATTGAGTTTCGATGCCGCGGCGACGTCCTTGTGGGACAGCAGCCGTCACCGTGGAGCCGATACCGTGGTGGACCTCGGCACATCCTATGCCCGGCAAATGGGCGCATGGCGGCTTTCTGCGAGAGGGGTCTATCACCTGTTTCCGGGTGCGTCGAGACAGGGATATGGCGAGGTTGGAGCTGGGGCGGGCTTTCTGATCGGCCCGGCAAATATCGACGTCAACGCCAGCTATGCGCCCCGGCAACATTCGATTGGCGGAGATAATCTTTATCTCTCGGCTTCGGCGTCATCTGGTATCCCTGGCACACCGTTCACCGTTTCAGCGAATGTCGGTCTTTCGAGTGGCCGAGTCCGCGATGACCAAGATGCAGCCCGCCTGCGGCCTGATGGCACATATTGGGACCATGGGGTCAGCATCGATTATCTGAAGCGGCAATGGTTTGTGGGCGTGCGTTATGCAAACAGCAGCATCGATGGCGAGGCGCGTCACTCAGGAGCAACCCTGATCGGCCGGGCCGGAATCGCCTTTTAGGCTGCCTCAGCCCTTCAGCGCCATCGCGGCCAGTTCAGCGGAGGATATTCCGGCGGATCGCAGAAAGCCCTGATAATAGTCGCAACCTTCGCGCGCCAGTAAATCGAGTTGCTGCTGGGTCTCGACCCCCTCGGCGATGACGCTCATGCCGAGGGACTTGGCCATGTGGATGACGCCCCGGACCACGATCCGGTCGCGGGCAGTCCCAGCGATGTCCTGGGCCAGGCCGCTGTCGATCTTGAGATAGTCGAGCGGGAGGCTCTTTAGGTAGGCAAGGCTGGAATAGCCGGTGCCGAAATCATCGACCGCTACCGCCAGACCCTCCGCCCGCAGAGCGGTAAGGAGCGCGGTGGCCGCAGCGATATTTTCGATAAGGCCGCTTTCGGTGATCTCGACCGTCAGGCGCGAACGGGGAAAGCCGCTCTCGTCAACAAGGGCAAGGAACTGCGACATGAAGCCCGGCTGCGCGATGTCGGCGGCGGTCACGTTGATCGACAGACGCAGGTGCGAGAGCGTCCGGGGCCAAGCCGCCGCCTGACGCAGCGCTTCGGCCTGGATGTGGGCCGAAAGCGGAAGCATATAGTCGGACCGTTCGGCGGTCGCGAAAAGCATGCCCGCACCGAGGGGGCCATATTGAGGATGGTTCCAGCGGGCGAGCGCCTCCACCCCCGTCATGTGATCGCCACCCACCGGATATTGCGGCTGGAAGACGATGCCGATTTCTCCCCGGTGAAGTGCAAGGCGCAGGTCGGTTTCCAATTGGTCGGCATCGACCTGACGGCTGCGCTTTTCGGCCGAGAAGATGCGAATGCCCTCTCCGCCCCCTGCCCGCGCGTCTGCCAGAGCTGTCCCCGCCCGCCGGAGCAGCCGGGTAGCATCATCGTCTGCTCGCGACTGAGCGATGCCACAGCGAGCCGTCAGGCGGATGAGATGGTCGCCCGCGCTGAAGGGCCGGATGATGACGCCGATCAACTGGCGCGCGAGGAAGGTTGCGCGATCGCTCGCAGCTGCCTCGCCCGTGAGACCGACGAGAAATTCGGTCCCGGCGATGCGGGCCACAATAGCGCCGGGCGCGGCGTCTGCCGCCATTCGCTCGATCCTCCTCGCAATCCGGCCGAGCAGGGCATCGCCGACCACCTGACCATAGGCGGCGTTCATGCGGTCGAACTGACTGATGGAGAGCAGGAGGATCGTGGTGGCAAGGCCGGACCGCTTTTCCAACCACTCCAGCGCTGCCTGCCGCGAACGAAGGCCGGTCAGATCATCCCGGCCGGTCGCATCGTCCCCATGCATATCGGACAACCACTCGACATCGGCAGCCACGACGCCATCGATCAGCCTGAGATGATGAACGAGCCGATCGCCCGGTCGCCCCGGCGCGGCATGAGCAAAGGATTCTGGTCGGCCCGATCGCATCATGCCGCGCAGGCCCGCAATAACCGACCGCCGTTCGGCACGGGGCAGGCAGCGAGCAAACTGCGTGGGGCTGATCATCTGGCGATCGAGGTTGAGGTGCCGGGCAAGATTGTCGCTGAGGCGCAGGGATCGCCCTCCCCGCTCCAATTCCCAGAATAGCGCATCGCCGCGGCGTATGCGCTGGGCACGCTGGCTGGGCATCGTACCCCCGCCCAGGCGGTCCACGAGGCGCTGGGCCGAAGCGAGCGTCGCCCGCAATTGATCGGTTGAAAATGGAGCGGCGAGAAAATGAGTCGCTCCCGCTTCCAGCAGCGCCGTGACAGACCCCAGCGCCTGCGCGTCGATCAGGGCGATGAGCGCTCCACCGCCCGCCTCTATGGCCGGGCAAAAGGCATCGACGAGGCCGCTGGCTCCGTCCGCCACATCGCGCATGTCGACAAGGGCGATCTGCGCATCGCTATGCAGGAACCGTTGCGCCGCATCCTTCGTGCGCCGGGCCGCGATGGCGCGCCAGCCAGCCAGACCAGCCGCGCGCGACAAGCCATCCCTGTCACCGGGCGACAGAATGAAAAGGCTGCGCTGTCCATGCAGTGCGGATTCACCGCTCACATCAAAACTCCCGGGGTACAGCGCATGGCGGGCATATAGCAGACAGGCGTTAGCGACCCGTTCACGCTCCTGCAACCGGCAGTGCTTGCACCGGACTTTCCCATGGCTTAGCTAGTCCATCATGAACAAGCCCGACCTTGGGCGCACGGCCATGACCGATGCGTTGGGCCGCCGGATCAGCTATTTGCGGATTTCGGTCACGGATCGGTGCGACCTGCGGTGCCGCTATTGCATGGCGGAGCGCATGACCTTCCTGCCCAAGGATCAGGTGCTGACGCTGGAGGAGATCGCGCTGCTCGCCGACCTCTTCATCGCTCGTGGCGTTCGCAAGATTCGGCTGACGGGCGGCGAACCACTGGTCAGGCGGGACATTATCGACCTGGTGCGGCGCATTGGACGCCATTTGGGCGAAGGGCTCGACGAACTGACGTTGACCACCAACGGCACGCGGCTGGCCCAGCATGCGGAGGCACTTTTCGACGCGGGCGTACGGCGGGTCAATGTCAGCCTCGACAGCCGCGATCCCCAGCGGTTCGCCCATGTCACCCGCAATGGGGACATCCGGCCGGTGCTTGAGGGGCTGACGGCGGCGAAGGCGGCGGGTCTCGCGGTCAAGATCAACATGGTGGCGCTGAAGGGCGTCAATGATGATGAAATCCTGCCCATGCTGCAGTGGTGCGATCAGCAGGGATTTGACCTGACATTGATCGAGACGATGCCGCTGGGCGAGACTGGCGAAGATCGCACTGATCATTATCTGCCGCTGACGGAAGTTGTGGAACAACTGCGGCGGCAGCATGAACTGCGGCCGATTGCGCATCGCACGGGCGGGCCTTCGCGCTATCATGCGGTTGACGGGATGCGTGTGAAATTGGGGCTTATCACGCCCCTGACCAACAACTTCTGTTCAGATTGCAACCGTATGCGCATGACCTGCGAGGGGAAGATATTCATGTGCCTGGGACATGAGGATCATGTCGACCTCAAGACCGCCTTCCGTGAAGGCGGCATCGGGGCGGTCGAGCCGCTGATCGATCGTGCGCTGCGTTTGAAGCCAGCCAAGCATGATTTTCGCATCGGCGGCGATGCACCTGCCGCAGCGGTTAGCCGCCATATGAGCGTGACGGGCGGATGACCGAAGAGCCGCGGCGCGCTTTGCTCGCGTCCCCCACCCAGGCTGCGAAGGCCGCCGAAGAACGGCTTCGCGCCGCCTATGAGTTCGTCCCTGTGGAACAGGCGAACATGATCATCGCGCTGGGTGGCGACGGATTCATGCTGCAAACGCTGCATTCCATGCTGGAGAACCGCCGGATCATGCCTGTGTTCGGAATGAACCTTGGCACCGTCGGCTTCCTGATGAACGAGTGGCGGCTGGAGCGGCTGGAGCAGCGGATCGAGGCGGCCAAGCTTTTCAAGGTCAATCCGCTGCGCATGACAGTCGACACCGTCGATGGGGAACGCTTTTCTATTCCCGCCATCAACGAAGTGTCGCTGCTGCGCGAGACCCGTCAGACGGCGAAGCTGGAAGTCCATGTGAACGGCCGAACGGCGCTTACTGAACTGGTATGCGACGGCGTCCTGGTCGCAACGCCTGCTGGCTCTACGGCCTATAATCTGTCCGCGCACGGCCCTATCCTGCCGCTGGGTTCGGGCCTGGTCGCGTTAACGCCGATCAGCCCCTTCCGTCCCCGCCGCTGGCGTGGGGCGATCCTGCCTGAAAGCACAGCGATCCGTTTCACCGTGCTTGATCCGGTGAAGCGCCCCGTCAGCGCGGTGGCGGACCAACGCGAAGTTCGTGACGTCGCCGAGGTCGAGGTGCAGATCGATCGAGGGACGCCGCTCACCCTCCTTTTCGACCCCGAACATACGTTGGATGACCGGATCGCAGCGGAACAATTCATCGCCTGAAAAAATTCGCAATTCTGTCCTTGCCATCCGAAGAATCTCGCTGCTATAGGCGCGGCCTGCCCAGCGAGAGCCGGGCTGCTCCCCGATAGCTCAGCGGTAGAGCATTCGACTGTTAATCGAATGGCCGTAGGTTCGAATCCTACTCGGGGAGCCACTTTCGCCCACTTGGGCGGCTCCAGAAATTTGCGGTAAATTGCGGAATTCGTCCGAGCGGGCGGACAAGCCGCGCGCATATTCGCTTGCCGGAATATCGCTGCGTTGCTTCTTACGTTGAGACTGTCGAGATGAACTGCTCGCCGCCGAAGCGACGCCCTTCATCATCTCGAAAGAGCGTAAACACGACAAACCCCATCCCCATGAGGGGATGAGGTCATCGATCTGAAAGACGGCAGGTCAGCGCGAAGCGAACTGGCGCGGCTTGGATGCCAGCGCCCAGCGCTGCGGCGCGGCGCCGGGGGCCTTTTCCCGAACGAAGCATTGGCCACGGCGAGCACGAATTGCGCGGCATAGCGCCGTCGCTTCCACGCGATCGTCAAAGCCGCTGACCGCGAGGCGGGCATAGCTAACGCCGTTCACGGTAATCTGGCTGGTGAGTACCGGCAACGCGGCTATCGCACTGTTCCGGCGAGCGATGTCGTACCATTTCTCCTTGGCGATTGCAGCGTTTGAATAAGCGCCAAGTTGGACGACCCACGGGCTGTTCCCATTGCCATCGAAACGAAGCGCTGGGCGAGCCGCGAGCGGAGCGCGGGCCGCTGTCTGCTGACGGAGCCCTGCGGCCTTTGCCGGAACATGGGATGCTTTCATGGGCATCGCCGGAGCCACATAAGGCGTAAAGGCGACCGCCTGCTGGACTGGTTCCTGCTGCGTCGCTTCGGGGGCCACCTCTTCGGCACCGGAAACGGCAGGTGCTTCGGGCACATTTGCCTCTGCCATCTGTACCGGCGCGGCTTCGGTCGTGAGCGCCAGCGCCACGGGCTGGCCCGCGTCGCTGCCATCAACCGCTATGCCCATCAGACCGGCAATGCGCTGCTGCGCGAAATCGGGAGCAGCGGTCTGCGCCCACTGGGCGATGCGCTGGTTGGCGGCGAGCGGTTCAAGATCGAGGCCCGCCATCACGCGCGCATCCTTCCAACGTCCCGCCAACGCATAGGCATAGGCTAGATTTTGGCGCGTCCGCGCGGTGGCCGAGGGATCGTGAATGGCTTCGGACAGGATGCGGACACCCTCCGCCGCGTCGCCAGCCATCGCCATGGCGAGTCCATAGTCGCTCGCGGGAACGATGTCTGAATTGGTTGCCAGCAGCTCGCGCGCAGCGTCATTCTTCCCAAGCGCTACCTTCACCAGGGCGAGGCTGACGATGGTGCGCGGATCGCGATTACCAAGGGTCATGGCGTCGCTGAGCGCGGTTTCAGCGGAGATGAGACGGCCACTCGCAATATAGGCGCGGCCCAGCAACTGGCGATAATTGGCGTCTTGCGGAGCAGCCTTGACCGCCGCCTCTGCCGCCGCGACTGCGCGAATGCCATCCCGGCTGAGCAGAGCCTTGTCGATGGCCGCTGTCGCACGGCTCGGATCCTCCTTGGCCGCTGCGATGGCAGACGGACGGAATGCCGCGCCGGTGCAGCCGACCATCGTGGTTCCGACGATCAGCGACGAAAGTGCCGCCTTGGAAAGAGCGCTGCGCTTCATGGCTTGATCCTTCTTACTCTGCTTCGTCGCGCGGCAGTTGCTGCGCGAGCCGGTCGATTTCCGGCAGGCTGGCGAGGAAAATATCGAGTGCTTCGGTGACCATCTGTTGGGCAGAACGGCCCGCGACGGCGCTTGCAAGGCGAAGCTTCAGATGCCGATCCGCGTCCAGCCGCAGCGTGAAGGCGGCCTTGCGGCCCTTGGTTCCGGTACGGATGGCGGGAGCGATCGTCTTGACCGCTTCTTCCATACGCTCGGCCAATTCCTCTCGCTCGACAACGACGGAAGGGATGGGCGCGGCGACCGGCGGCAGCGTCATCGGGGTAAGCCCGACAACGGCGCGAGGCTCGGCAGGGACGGGCTCAGGCTCGGTTACGTCGAAACCCATGTCGTTCCAGCCCAGATCGTCCTGCAGCAGCGCCGCCGTTGCCTGATGGCCAAAGCCCATTATGGGGCGGCGCATGGCGGGCTGAGCAGCGCCCTTGCGAGCGAGAAGTCCGGAGGTCAGCGAAGCGAGTGGCTTGGGTTCGGCCATGATGTCTTCCCTCCCTTTACTGGCCTACGACGCGGCGGCCAAAGCCACCCGTCGCCGGACGAACCGCACCGCTGGTGCCCGCCGTGCCGTTGGGCACCGAGAAGACCGTGCGACGGAAATTCTTTTCCAGACGGTCGGAGACATAGCTCCACAATTGCGTGACCTCGCCTGCCGAACGGCCGTTGGGATCAACCTCCATCACCGTGCGGCCGTCGATCATCGACGCGGCGAAATCGGTGCGGTGATGCAGTGTAACGGGCGCAACAGTGCCATGCTGGGAAAGTGCCACGGCGGCTTCCGATGTGATCCGCGCCTTGGGCGTAGCGGCGTTGACCACGAAGATCAGCGGCTTGCCTGCCCGTTCACACAAGTCCACCGTCGCACCCACTGCGCGCAGGTCATGAGGGCTGGGACGGGTCGGCACGACGATCAGTTCGGCCACGGAAATGACGCTTTGAATGGCCATGGTAATCGCCGGGGGCGTATCGATCACGGCAAGCTTGAAGCCCTGCTGACGGAGGATTTCAAGGTCGGCTGCAAGACGCGCGACCGTCGTCTGGGCGAAGGCGGGAAATTCAGCCTCTCGTTCATTCCACCAGTCGGCAAGGGACCCCTGAGGATCGATGTCGATCAGGACGACGGGGCCAGCGCCTGCCCTTTGCGCCTGAACGGCCAAGTGACCAGACAAGGTGGTCTTCCCCGATCCGCCTTTTTGCGATGCCAATGCGAGTATGCGCACGCGCGTTTCCCCCAGAAAATCCAATTGCCTATTGGACTGCCATGGCGGCACCTAAAAATTGGTTAACTTCGGCGCATCCTTCAAAAGGAAGCATGGTATGAAGAATGCGCCTTCTAATGCTAAGTGAGCGTTAACCTTGTTCGCTCATAGGCGGGGGCTACGCTGTTCTTTCAGGAGCACATGCACATGAAGTACATCTGGGGCATATTGGCCGCCGCAACGATGATGAGTCTGGCGCCGCCTGCCCTTGCCGATGTCAAAGCCGGGGTCGATGCCTGGCAGCAGGGTGATTATGAAAAAGCCGTAAGTGTCTGGCGGCCGCTTGCGCAGGCAGGCGATCCTGATGCGCAATTCAACATGGGTCAGGCGAACAAGCTTGGACGCGGTGTCAAAGCCGACATGGCCGTCGCACTTGATTGGTATCGGAAAGCCGCTGCACAAGGTCACGTTCGGGCAGAGGACAATCTTGGGCTGCTGATGTTTCAGCAGGGCGAGCGGGCTAGCGCCCTCCCCTATCTTCAGCGATCGGCGGCCCGCGGCGAACCCCGCGCCCAATATATCGTTGGCACCGCCCTTTTTAACGGAGATCTGACGACCAAGAATTGGCCCCGCGCCTATGCCTTGATGAGCCGGGCGGCGGCGGCGGGCCTGGCGCAGGCGACGGCCAGTTTGAAGCAAATGGATAAATATATCCCTGATGATCAACGCCAGCAGGGGCTCGCGCTGGCGAGGGAGATGGGCCAGAATGAGGTGGCGGCGCTGGCGGAAGCCAATGGCCGCCTGTCCACCATGCCCGTTCTGCGCGAAGAAGCGCCGTCGATGGCGAGCGCTGATCTGCGACCCGCGCGCGCTCCGGAAAAGCCTGCGCCCGCCAAGCCATTACCAAAGCCGAAATCTGAGGCACCCAAGGCCGCCGTGGCCACCGCCCAAACGCCGAAACCAGTCGTTGAAAAGGCGAAGGCCAACAAGACGCCAGAGCCCAAGGTAGCTGCCAGCGGACCCTGGCGCGTACAGCTAGGGGCATTTAGCGAAGAAGCCCGCGCGCGCGCGCTTTGGACCAGTCTGCGCGGCAAAGTGGCTGGCCTGTCGGCCTATCAGCTTTTTCTGGTGAAAGGCGGCGCCATGACCAGGTTGCAGGCTGGGCCGTTGGCAAACAGCGCGGAAGCGTCTCGGCTTTGCAGTGCCATCAAGGCGGCTGGTGCCGATTGCATGCCCCGGAAAATGTGACGAGGCGTAATACTGGCTCTTGGAAGTCCGGGATCGGCGCGCGATAACGGCCATATCCGATATGGAGCGCGCCATGACCGTCGATAGCGAGCAGGGAAATGTAACAGCGCTGGTCAGGGCCACGCTGGGCCATTGTGCTGCGGAGCAAGTGCTTGCTGCGCTTTCGATCGCACCGGCTTTGCTCGTGGAGACTGGCCCCTATGTCTCTCGGGCAACACTTGCCATGGCCTTGAACGTCATTCTTTTTCACGGGCTCTTGCAACGGGTTCCGAGCGGCGCTGCCTATGTGGCTGACAGGCTGGCCAGCGGTGGCAAGGTGGTGTTCGATCATGGAGCACTGAGAACGATCCGCCTGCCCCAAGGCCCCACGGGCGCTTTGCCCGGCGGAGAGGACGCCTTCACCCGTATCCTAAAGCCACTGGGCTACACGCTGGCGGGGGTTTATCCTCTGGACCGGCTAAAGATGACGGGGCGCGCCTATGCCCATGCCGATGCTCCCCACGACATTCCTCAATTCTTCGTTTCGGAATTGCATGTCGATCGGTTTGATGCCGAGTTTGGCGTAGTCGCGGCCCGCGTTTTTGGCACGTCGCGCGATCCGATCAATCCGGAAACGCTGGCAGTATTGCGCGCCTATGAAGCGGGACGGCTTGTCCCCTTCGAACATGCGCTGATCGCCTTGCCGGTCCTGGTGTCGGCTTTCGATCGGCAGCATGATCCTGCCACGTTGGAGGACTATGAACTGTTACTGTCGCGGTCGCCTGAAGCCGCGTGGATCGCGACGGAGGGTAACGCCTTCAACCATGCCACCGACCGGGTGGCCGATGTCGCGGCCTTGGCCCAGCGGCTGAAAGCTGAAGGATGGCCGATCAAGGATGAGGTCGAAATTTCCCGCAATGGCCGCGTGAAGCAGACCGCCCTTCGCGCAGACCCGGTCGAACGGCTATTTGCCGGAAACAAGGTGAGACAAGTACCCGGCTCTTTCTACGAATTTATCAGTCGGGATGTCGATCCCGCAAGCGGGTTGCTTGACCTGTCATTCGACGCGGGGAACGCGACCGGAATTTTCGCGATGACGAGCGCCAACGGTTGAGGTCCTTTAACGGCTTGATCATGGGAGCGGCATAAGGCAACGGCTTTCCCGATCATTCGCGGAGGCTCCCTTTGAACAATCCGGTTATCCCATCATGGGTGCTGACACTTGTCTGCTCCGACCGTGTGGGAATCGTTGCAGCGGTTAGCCAGTTCCTGGCGGAACGGGGATGCTTCATCACGGACAGCCAGCAATATGCCGACAGGGAAGCGGGGCGCTTCTTCATGCGAGTGGCCTTTGAAGCGACCGATGGCCGGATCGCGGATACCGAGCAACTGCGAGGCGAGTTCGATGCTGTAGGCGCGCGCTTCGGCATGGACTGGCGTATCACCACCGCGCAGGAAAAGCCGCGGATGCTGCTCGCCGTTTCCAAGGGCTCGCACTGTCTGGCCGACCTTCTGCACCGTTGGCAGACAGGGACGTTGGCCATCGACATCATGGGGGTCGTGTCGAACCATCCCGACATGCGCCGGATTACCGAATGGCATGGCATCCCCTATCATGAGCTTCCGCCAAACGGAGATAAGGCAACGCAGGAAGCCGCTTTGCTGGACGTTTTCAGCCGATCACGATCGGATTATCTGATCCTCGCACGCTACATGCAGGTGTTGTCCGAAAGCCTCGTGGAGCAGCTCGAAGGTCGTTGCGTCAATATCCATCACAGCTTCCTGCCGGGGTTCAAGGGCGCGCGGCCCTACCACCGGGCGCATGAGCGCGGCGTCAAACTGATCGGCGCGACGGCGCATTTCGTAACCGCCGACCTCGATGAAGGGCCGATCATCGAACAGGCCGTAGAGCGCGTCGACCATCGTGCCACGGCCGAAGACATGATCCGCATCGGCCGCGACATCGAGGCGCAGGTTCTGGCGCGGGCGGTCGGCTGGATCGCTGACCGCCGGGTACTCCTGAACGGCGGAAAGACCGTCGTTTTCCGCTGATCAGATGCCGAGTTTCGCCCAAAAATCTTCGGGCGCGATCACGGCATCAGCTGTGGCTCTGGGCTTCCGCGACCAGGATGAGTGTGGGATGTAGATGTCGCGCCCTGTGTCGCGAGGGCGTTTGCGGCGTGCAAGAATGGGTCGAGGGCTCATCGTCTTCTCCTTATGCGGAGGAACACGAAACCTTGCGTGGTCGCATGGGGGCCGTGCGCTTTAGCCGTTGTTGACGCGGAGCAAGCTGTCATCCTTCAAAAGCCGCGGAGCCTTAAGCTCAAGGCTTTTCTACAAGGCCGCTTTTGAAAGGAAACATAGCTTTGCTTTAACGGCAGCCACTTACGCTTGCCGCCGTTGCCGTGGTTCGGTCAAAATAGAATGTCGTAAATAAACCAGCCCACAATGAGGAAACTGGTGACGACACATATCCGATCGCCATAGATATCAATTCGCGACATCGCTGACATCCTTCCGCACGCGGCGATCTTTGTCGCCTGCATGGACAGGATAACGCATCAAAGCAAGAAAGGGAACAAAAAGTGCGGCGCCGGTCAGGCCGTGACCAAGCCGCGATGACGCAGGAACGACTGGGTCGCCTCAACAGGACCCCGATAGGCCTCCTGAAACTCAGCGCTCCAATATTTAAGGTCGTCAAGATCGATACGTGCGCCCGAAACCGCACAAAGGACGAACTGGCCCGGGCGCACTATGTCGAAATGTGGCGTGTGATATTCCAGCACCGCCAACCCCTGAATCTCCGCCATCAGTCGCCCGTCAAAATGCGGTCTACGAGCTGCTTCACCGTCGGCACGAAACCGTTGGAATAGAAGGGATCCTGCTTGAACTTGTAAGCGCCGTGTCCGGCGAACAGCAGGTTCTTGTCCAGGTCCCCGCCATGCACCGCCTCTTGCAAGGATTTCTGGATGCAGAAGCTCCTTGGATCGGCGAGGCGGCCGGTGGAGTTCGTCTCACTGTCCATCCAGCTTGAGAATGCGCACTGGCTGAGACAGCCCATGCAGTCGGTCTGATCCTTACGGATCTCCGCCCGTTCCTCTTCGGTGACGAATACCAGCGTGTTGTCGGGCGTCTTGAGAGCGGAGGTGAGGCCCTGCCCCACCCACTCGCGCGCGCGCAGCAGGTCGCCGCGCGTTACCCAGAAATTCTTGCCCTTCACGCCTGCATCAAGCTGATGCGTGTGATCGCCAGCCTGTTCCGTGCTGAACGGGATCTGGCGTTCCGACCGCGCCTCAAGCTGGCGCAGGAAGGGGTTGCGGATCGCCGAGCTGTAGAAGCCGGTCGGCGAGAAGCGATGAAGCAGCACATCGCCCGGTTCCAGCTGGGTCAGGCGTTCCTTCCAAAGCTGAGGAATGGGGCTTTCCTGCGTCAGAAGCGGGCGTGTGCCGAACTGGAACGCGATGGTGCCGAGTTCCGGATTGTCGATCCAGTCGTTCCAGTCCTTGAGGTGCCAGACCCCGCCCGCCATGACGATCGGCACTTCATCGGAAATGCCGCCTTCGCGCATGGTTTCCCGAAGCGCCTTGACGCGCGGATACGGGTCCTGAGGCTCCCGCGGATCCTCGGCATTGGACAGGCCGTTATGACCGCCCGCCAGCCACGGGTCCTCATACACCACGGCCGCCAGCCATTCGGACGCCTTTGAATAGGCGCGCTTCCACAGGGCGCGAAAAGCACGGCCGGAACTGACGATCGGGAGGTAGTTCACGCCATAGGAAGCCGCGATTTCGCTGAGCTTATAGGGCATGCCAGCGCCGCAAGTGACGCCTGCCACCATGCCTCTGGTCTTTTCCAGAACGCCGTGCAGAACCCGCTGCGCGCCGCCCATTTCCCAAAGGATGTTGATGTTGATCGCGCCTTTGCCGCCAGCGATTTCGAAGGCGCGCTTCACCTGTTCGACCGCGCCGTCGATAGCATAGGCAACCAATTCTTCATGACGATCGCGGCGGGTACGGCCATGGTAGATCTGGGGAATGACATTGCCCATACTGTCATAGCTGTCGGCATTGACGGCCGACACGGTGCCGATGCCGCCCGCAGCGGCCCATGCACCGGAACTGGCGTGATTGGAGACGGCCACGCCTTTCCCGCCCTCGACAAGCGGCCATACTTCACGACCACCATAGATGATGGGCTTCAAACCCTTGAACAACCTAATCTCCCGCGCAACAGCTGCTGGGTCACCCGCCGACTAAGGGCCGCTCTATAGCAGCTTTCACGACTGATGACGAATTTACGGCCGCGCCCTACCGCAAAATATGGGGGCTGGATAGTACCTGTCCATAAAGCGACGCATAAGCGTCCACCATCGTAGCCTCTTCGAAATCGCGTTGCGCCCGGTGCAGGTTCGCGTCACCCAGGCGGTTGCGAAGCTCGGAACTTGCGACCAGCCGCCCTAGCGCGTCGGACAGTGCCGCCTCATCAGAGGCTATGAACGGCTGGTTTTCCGGGGCGACCATCTGAGCGACGTCTCCCACGTCGGTTGACGCCACCGGCAGGCGCGCGGCCATCGCTTCCACCAGCGAGATGGGGAATTGTTCACTGTCCGAGGAAAGCGCGAAGATGTCGAGCAAGCCCATGAAACGCGAAGGATTGGGCAGGAACCCTGGCATGCAGATGTCGTAAAGCCCGTGCCGCGCCGCCTCCGCCATGATCGGGTCGCGCTCAGGCCCTTCTCCGATGACCACCAGTTGCAGCTTATCACGGTGCGGCGCGACGGCGCGGACCAGCCGGGGGATATTCTTCACCGGGCGCAAACCGGCCAGCGTGCCGACAAGCAGCTTGCCCGGTGAGCGCACCAGCCCTGGAATGGCTCGGGGAACGGGTTGGAGATATTGTGCGACGTCGATCCCGTTGCGGATCAGATGAACTTTTCGCGCAGGCTGATGCCACATCGTTCGGGCAATCTGATTGAGCCGGATGGACGGCACGACCACGGCTTGGGCGCGCTGGAGCGCCAGCCGACGGTAGAAGTTGCGCCCTGTCTTGAGGCGATCAGCCTCCTCGATGTTGAAGCCATCCTCATGATGGATGAGCGGCGGCATCGGGAGAAAGGATGAGCAGAAACGATGGGCCATGACGGCATCCATCGCGCCCCAATTATAGGTGAGAACGAGGTCAAAGCTGGACATGAAGCGTCCCAGTGCCCGGAAGCGCCGTGGGCCAGGGCGGCCGGTTAGCAGCGGAGGATCGGGGAAGCTCACATCGATTTCCGGCGCGATCGCCGACCGGGCGCCCATTGCTTCGGGCGCTGCACTGACGATCGTGTGGCTGGCGCGGTTGCCCCACAGGTTCATCAGGCGGACGGCGCGCGCTTCCTTGCCCCCAAGGGAAAAGCTGCCGTGAACATGAAGAAGGCGGGGCGGCCGCCGAAGAGCGTCAGCCATGCAGGACTCGGGCGAGAAGTCGGTCGATGGCGGCGGCGGCTTCCGGCTCGTCCAGGATAGGCGCGTGGCCGACGTCGGGAACGGTCACCAGTTCAGCGCTCGAGCCCATATCTGCCTGCATGCGTTCGGCTGTTGAGGCGCTGATAACATCGGAGCGTTCACCGCGCAGGATCAGTGAAGGAATGCCATGGAAGGAAGACATTACCGGCCATAGGTCGACCCCGGCCTCACCTCCGGCCAAGCGGAGGGGTTCGGCTATACGCATGTCGTAGTCCAGCACGACGCGGCCTCCGCTGTTGAGGCGGTACAGGCGTTTGGCCATGGCTAGCCATTGTTCGAGACCATAGCGGGGATAGATGTCGCGGTTCGCCTCTTCGAGGGCGCGAGCGGCCTGAACCCAGCTTTGGTGCGATTGGCCAACGCCCACATAGGTACGGATGCGGTCCAGGCCCGCCTGCTCGAGCTTCGGCCCCACGTCGTTCAAAAGCGCACCGGCCAGCCATTCGCGGTGAGTCGCGGCGATCAACATGGTGATGAGTCCGCCGAGCGAGGTGCCGATCGCGACGAAGCGGGTGATGGCGAGGTCGGCCAACAGACGGCTGATGTCCTGCAAATAGGTCAGCGGGACATAGGTCATCGGGTCCTTGGCCTGAGCGCTTTCGGCCCGGCCGCGCATATCGGGGCAAATCAGGCGCCAATCCCCCACCAGACGATCGGCCAACGGTTCGAAATCGCGCGCGTTGCGGGTCAGTCCCGGCAGGCAGAGCAACGGCGGGCGACCGTCTTCACCGCCGCCATAATCGCGATAATGGAGCCTGAGGCCATCGGGAGACCACCAATAGCCGTCGGTGAAGCTGGTCAACGGTCGTGCGCCCTCAAATACATGTCCAGCGGTTGCAACTTCCTGCCCCGCTCCCCCATATCGCCGCATGGACAAATCCTCGCAAGCAAACAGATACAATCCGGCAAAGGAAATCTTCGGATTACAGCCGGATTTCGCCGATGTGGTCGCCCCCGCCGACTTCCCACAGACGATTTTACGATACCGTAACGACCGGGCCGCAGCCAGCGTGGGGTTGGAAACGCTGAGCGATGACGAGTGGATTCGTCATTTCGGGCGATTCGACGCCCTTCCTGGCAACCTGCCGCAGCCCTTGGCGCTGCGTTATCATGGGCATCAGTTCCGGGCCTACAATCCCGACATAGGTGACGGCCGGGGTTTCCTGTTCGCGCAGTTGCGCGACAATGGGGGACGGCTTCTGGATCTGGGGACGAAGGGATCGGGCCAGACGCCCTACAGCCGCTTTGGCGATGGCCGCCTGACGCTGAAAGGTGGGGTTCGCGAGATATTGGCGACCGAAATGCTGGAGGCGCTTGGCGTCAACACGTCAAAGACCTTCTCCCTGATCGAG
This sequence comes from Sphingobium sp. Cam5-1, assembly GCF_015693305.1. Classification (NCBI taxonomy): domain Bacteria; kingdom Pseudomonadati; phylum Pseudomonadota; class Alphaproteobacteria; order Sphingomonadales; family Sphingobiaceae; genus Sphingobium; species Sphingobium sp. Cam5-1. The sequence continues at coordinate 1,260,121 of NZ_CP065138.1, forward strand.
ACTGGCGAGGCGCTGGAGCGCAATGACGAACCCTCCCCCACCCGCGCCGCGGTGATGGTGCGCCTCAGCCATTCGCACATCCGCATCGGGTCATTCCAGCGCGCCGCCTATTTCGACGACAAGCCCCTGTTGGAACGGCTGACCGATTATTCGCTGCGGACGCTTTATGACGAGGAGCCGGGGAATAACGCGCCCGCGCAATTGCTGGGCCGTGTGGTCGAACGGACGGCCGATCTGGCGGCGAGCTATATGGTCGCGGGGTTCGTGCATGGCGTGCTGAACAGCGACAATATCAATGTGACGGGCGAGAGCTTCGATTATGGCCCGTGGCGTTTCACGCCGCTGTGGGAGCCGGGCTTTACAGCGGCCTATTTCGATCATGCCGGACTTTATGCCTTCGGGCGTCAGGCTGAAGCGATCCATTGGGACGTGGCGCAGCTGGCTGTTTCGCTGAGGCCCCTGGTCGAAGCCGAACCCCTGATTGAGCAGTTGGAGCGATTTCCGGAACTGTTCGGACAGGCGATGATGCGTCGCTTCTGCTGGCGGCTGGGCGTCGTGCCTTCAGGCGATGCGAACGCCATGATTCAGGCGGCAGTCAGTGGCATGGCTGCAAGCGGGACGCCGATCGATCGCTTCTTCCATGACTGGCGCGGTGGCGAGCCGCGTGACGGGGCGGATTATTCCGGTGAAACTTGGGCGGCGTTCCGTGAGGCTGTCGCCGGATTGGCGGCAAGTGGCGGCAGGAAGCATGACTATTGGAGCGATGCGACGCCCTGTTCGATGCATATCGACGAGGTCGAGGCGATCTGGAACGCGATTGCCGAGCGGGATGATTGGTCGCTGTTGCACGAGAAAGTGGCGGCGGTTCGGCGGGTGGGTGAGGCCATGGGGGATGGGTTGAGGCGTTAGGCTTGCTCGCTGCGCTCGCTCCCCTCTCCCCGACCCTCTCCTGAAGGCGAGAGGGAGTTTTTGCTGCTTCGCGCCGCTTCCCTAACGACCGGTTATCCGCCATATCGGCTGTATGTCCGCGACGCTGACTTCGATTGAACCCGCCACTGGCGCACTATTATGGCAGGGGACTGCCAGCGATGTAGAGGCGGAGGTCGCAAGAGTCAGGGCGGCTTGGCCATCCTGGGCTGCACAACCGATTTCCTATCGCGTCGAGACGCTTCGTCGCTTCGTCAATGTCGTGCGCGCCAATGAAGAGGCGTTGGCCGACCTGATCGCGCGGGAAACGGGAAAACCGCTTTGGGACGCAAGAACCGAAGTCACGGCCGTGATGAACAAAGTCGACATTTCGGTGGCCGCCTATTCGGAGCGGACGGGGCAACGGCGACTGGAATCGGCGATGGGCGCGCGCCAGTCGGTGCGGCACAAACCACATGGCGTCATGGCGGTTCTAGGTCCCTATAATTTTCCCGCTCATCTGCCCAATGGCCATATCATTCCTGCCCTGCTGGCCGGGAATGGCGTGTTGTTCAAACCGTCCGAAAAGACGCCAGCGGTGGCAGAGATGCTCGTGCGCTTCTACCATGAGGCAGGCGTGCCGCAGGATGTGGTGCGGTTGGTGCTGGGCGGGCCGGATGAGGGTAAGGCGCTTGCAGCCCATGCCGACGTGAACGGCATTCTATTTACCGGTTCGGCATCGACGGGGCTGGCGATCAATCGGCAGTTCGCCAGTAATCCAGGCAAGATATTGGCGCTGGAAATGGGCGGGAATAATCCAATCGTCGTCTGGGATACGGGCGATATCGCCAGCGCCGCAGTCCTGGTGGTGCAATCGGCTTTCCTGTCTAGCGGCCAGCGCTGCACGGCCGCGAGCCGGTTGATTGTCAAGGAAGAGCTGGCCGACCTATTGATCGGAGAAGTCAAGAAGATCGCCGACCGGCTGATCGTCGATCACCCGCATGCCGACCCTGCCCCCTTCATGGGGCCGGTGATCGACAATCATGCGGCGGACCAGCTGACCGAGAGCTTCCTTTATCTGATGAGCCATGGCGGGCGGCCGGTAAAGCATCTGGTCCGCCTATCGGAAGACAGGCCCTTCTTGAGTCCAGCGATCATCGACGTGACTGCGATGACGGAACGGCCCGACGTGGAACTATTCGGGCCGTTGCTACAGGTAATCCGCGTTCCCGATTTCCCAGCAGCGATCGCGGAGGCGAACAATAGCCGTTACGGGCTGTCGGCTTCGCTGATCGGCGGCTCGCCCGAGCAATATAATCAATTTTGGGCGAATATCCGGGCAGGCATCGTCAACTGGAACCGGCCGACCAACGGCGCTTCGTCCTCCGCGCCGTTCGGAGGCCTGGGCATTTCGGGCAATCATCGGCCGAGCGCTTTTTATGCGGCGGATTATTGCGCCTATCCGGTTTCATCGGCGGAAATCGAGCAGCCACGGGCTTCGATCGGGATTGGGCTGAAGGAAGTGGATGTCAGTGGCATGGGGGATTGAGGAGTTCTTCCGGGCGTCATTCCTCTTTTTCTGACGTTGTGCCAGCGAATGCCGTAAGCTTACATCTCAGACGCAGACGAGCATCGCGTCATCCCAGCTTGCGCTGTGACGACGCGAGGCTTTTATTCAGCCCGACCGAAGTCGGCTCAGTCTATCAGAACACAGGCTGATTAGCCGGATCTTCCGGATCAACCACGGGTGCCGGGATAGGCGTCACAGGCGAGTGAATGCCGCATTCCACCTTATCCCAACCGCGCCAGCGTCCTGCGCGCGGGTCTTCGCCCGGCAGCACCTTCGATGTGCACGGTTCGCAACCCACCGACAGATAGCCCTGCGCCTCCAGAGGATGGCGCGGCAGGTCATGCTCGGCGAAATAGGCTTCCAGATCGTCCTTCGTCCAATCGCCGAGCGGATTGATCTTCAGGCGGCCGTCTTCCACTTCGAAACGAGGCATGTTCTGGCGCGTGGTGGACTGAAACGCCTTGCGGCCGGAAATCCACGCGTCCAGCCCCTCCTTGGCGCGCTGCATCGGCTCGACCTTGCGGATGTCGCAGCATCCATCAGGATCATAGGACCAGCGCAGGCCCGTCTCGTCCTTTTTCGCCAGCACTTCCGCACTGGGCGTGACCGATCGGCTGTCGGCAAACCCCATCCGGTTGATGAGCGTATCGCGATAGTTCAGCGTCTCCGCGAACATCTTGAGCGTATCGACGAAGATCACCGGCACGCTCTTGTCCGCCCGCGCCACCAGATCCAGCAGCACGGCGCTTTCCGTGCCGAAGGAAGACACAACCGCCACCTTGCCTGCCAGACCTTCGGCAAAGACGGTCTTGAGCATCGTCAATGCGTCCACGCCCTCGAAACGCGCGTTCAGAGCGTCCGCGTCGGCCTGCGTGAAGGCAGGCCGGGCGTCGATTACGTCAAGCTGGCGGGCAGGTTCAGCCATATATACTCTCCGGGTGCCGCTTCGCCCAAACCGGGCTGCGGCCATCGACGGTCTTTTGATAGACGTCGGCATAGCGATTAAGGGCGCGATCGACTGCGGCATCGTCGAGCGCCTTGTCGGGGCGGAAGCTGTCGAAGCCGCAGCGGCGCATCGCGTTGATCTGATCGACCAGCACATCGCCCACCGCGCGCAGTTCACCCTGATAACCAGCTTCGCGTAAGATACGAGCGGCCGAATAGCCGCGCCCGTCGCCATAGGCGGGGAAGTTCACCTCAACCAGCGATAGCCGGTCGAGATAGGGCAGCAACTCGCGCGCATCCTCACCCGCCTCGATCCGCACTGCGGTCGAATTGGACTGGCCGGTGAAGGATTCGACCGTGACGGCGGGTTCCTGTGCGGCTTCACCGTCGCGGAAGGAAAGAAACTCAGTCATGATCCGCGTTCTCCGGAATGCGCGCAATAACCTTGATTTCGAATTGAAACCCGGCAAGCCAACTAACGCCGACCGCAGTCCAGTTGGGGTAGGGCCGGTTGTTGAAATATCGGGCCTTCGCCTCCATCACTGCCCCGAACTGTGTTTCCGGATCAGTGTTGAAGCTAGTGACATCGACGATGTCGTCGAAGGTGCAACCGGCCGCCTTCAACACCGCATCCAGATTGCGGAAGGCGAGATCGATCTGACCGGCGATGTCCTCCACCGGCGATCCGTCCGCCTGCGCGCCGACTTGGCCGGAGACGAACAGGAAGCGGCCGGAGCGAACGGCTGCGGAATAGCCATGCGCTTCATATAGGGCATGCGCCTGATCCAGCGTGACGATGTCGCGCTTAGCCATAGATCGCCTCCTTGAAGGGCTTCATGCCAAGACGGCGATAGGTGTCGAGGAAGCGCTCGCCTTCCTGACGTTCAGCGAGATAGAGGTCGGTGACCTTCTCAATGGCATCCACGACGCCATCCTCCGAGAAGCCCGGCCCCGTAATCTGGCCGACGGCAGCATCCTGCGCACCCGAACCACCGAGCGAGAGCTGGAAATTCTCCACGCCTTTACGGTCCACGCCCAGCACGCCGATATGCCCGGCATGGTGATGCCCGCAGGCATTGATGCAGCCGGAAATCTTGACCTTAAGCTCGCCCAGTTCCTTCTGGCGGCCTGCGTCCGCAAACCGTTCCGAAAGCTTCTGCGCCAGCGGGATCGACCGCGCATTGGCAAGGCTGCAATAATCCAGGCCCGGGCAAGCGATGATGTCGCCGATCAGGTCCAGATTGGCCTCTGCCAGCCCAGCCTCGTCCAGCTTCTGCCAGATAGCATAAAGGTCCGCCTTCTTCACATGCGGCAGGACAAGGTTCTGCGCATGGGTGACGCGCAGTTCGTCCAGCGAATAGCGTTCCGCGAGATCCGCCACCAACTCAATCTGCTCGGCCGAAGCATCGCCCGGAATACCGCCGCGCGGCTTCAGGCTGATGTTGACGATCGCATAGCCCGGCTGCTTGTGCGCCGCGACCTGCCGGTCCACCCACAGGGCGAAGGCCGGGTCGCTACGGTCGATCTCGTCGCTGAGGCCCTGTTCATAAGCGGGGTTGGCGAAGAAGGGTCGGATGCGGTCCAGCTCCTCGCGTGGCGGGTTGAGGCCCAGTTCCCGCATATGCGCGAACTCTTCCTCGACCTGCCGCTTATATTCGTCGACGCCCAGCTCATGGACCAGGATCTTGATCCGCGCCTTATACTTGTTGTCGCGGCGGCCGTAGCGATTGTAGACGCGCAGGCACGCTTCGAGATAAGGCACGATCTCATCTTCGGTCACGAACTCATTGATAAGAGGCGCAACCATCGGCGTGCGGCCCATGCCGCCGCCGGCGTAGACTTCCGCACCGATCTGCCCATCGCGTGACACCAGCTTCAGGCCAATATCGTGCAGCCGCATCGCCGCGCGGTCCTCTTCCGACGCAATCACCGCGATCTTGAACTTGCGTGGCAGATAGGTGAACTCGGGATGGAACGTCGACCATTGACGGAGCAGTTCGGCCCAGGGACGGGGGTCCGTCACTTCATCGGCGGCAACGCCAGCATATTGGTCGGACGAGATGTTGCGGATGCAATTGCCGCTGGTCTGGATGGCATGCATCTCGACTGTAGCCAGCTCGGCCAGAATGTCGGGCGCGTCGGCCAGCTTGATCCAATTATATTGCAGGTTCGTGCGCGTGGTGAAGTGGCCATAGCCCTTGTCATATTTGCGCGCGATCTCGCCCAGCTTGCGCATCTGGCGCGCATTCAAAGTGCCATAAGGAATGGCGACGCGCAGCATATAGGCGTGCAGCTGAAGATAGAGGCCGTTCATCAGCCGCAGCGGCTTGAACTGGTCTTCGGTCAGCTGCCCAGCCAGGCGACGCTGCACCTGATCGCGAAATTCCTCGACGCGGGCGTCCACGATGGACTGGTCGTAGCTGTCATAACGATACATGGTCAGATCACCCAGTTGCCGGCATCGGCGTCATTCGGTTTAAGCGTCAGGTCGGGGCGCACGGTTGGTCCCAGAGCGCGGATGCGGTCTTTGATATGGGCCGGACGTACACCTTCGTCGGTCAGGGTGGCGTCGATCACATAAGGAGCGACCACCCGCAGCGCGGCTTCCTCGGCACGGGCAAGCTCTTCGCCCTTGTCGCCCACATCGACGGATTCGCCGACCTGCCGCGACCAGCCGTCGCCCGCCCACCAGATCACGTCCCCGGTGCCAAGGTCATTGCCGGTCAAAATCTTCACGAATGCATCTCCGCCCCATTATTCACCTGTGCGGCCCAGCCAGCCAGCACGTCCTGCGCCAGCGCATAGGCCGCCACTTCACCGACCACAATCAGGGCCGGACTTTTTACTTTTTCACGTGCCACCATGTCGCCCAGATCGGCGAGCAGAGTGCGCAGCGTGCGCATATCGGAACGCGTGCCATTTTCCAGCACCGCAACCGGAATGGCAGGCGACACACCATCGGCGATAAGCTTGTCGGCTATATCCGCCGCCGTCGCCACGCCCATATAGATCACCAGCGTGCGGCCATGGCCAGCAAGCCCGGACCAGTCCTGATCCGTCAGCCCCTTGCACTGGCCCGCGACGAAGGTCACCGCGCTCGCCGCATCACGATGAGTGAGGGGAAGCTGCGCCTGCGCCGCGCAGCCGATCGCCGCGCTGATCCCCGGCACGATCTCGACCGGCACGCCAGCGGCGCGGCATGCCTCCATTTCCTCGCCCCCGCGACCGAAAACGAAAGGATCACCGCCCTTCAGCCGCACGACATTGCGTCCGGCAAGCGCCAGTTCCACCAGCAAGGCGTTGATGCCCTCTTGCGGCACCGAATGGCGGCTGCGCTGCTTGGCGACGGAAATCAATTCAGCGTCGACCGAAGCCATGGCCAATATCTCGGTCGAAACCAATCCGTCATGCACGATGACATCCGCCTGCGCGATCAGGTGCGCAGCGCGCAACGTCAGCAGTTCCGGATCCCCCGGACCCGCGCCGACGAGAAAGACGGTAGCAGGGAGTTGTTCGGCCATGCTGGCCAGATGGCGGAAGCGCTCAACCGTTTCAATTCAGAATGCTTTGCCCATGGCGAAGGAAAATTTGGGGGTTAGGGTGTCCAGGTCCGACACCCGCCCCTTCATCCCCGCAAAATCAGTCGCATTTGGGCCGGAGGAACTCGACCGCCTAACCTATACTAACGTGGGGAAATGACACCGTTCGCCGTCAGCTTGAGTGGCGCGATCCGGCCGTCGCGCAGATAGTGGACGTCGAAAATCACGCTCTGGCGGAACAGCGGCGTCGTGCCTTCCTGCGATTGGTCATTGCACGCGAAAAACCAGCGACCACGCCATTTGAAGAAGGAGCCATGGCGGTCGAAGTTCAGCCAGTTCTTCGGCTTGAAGCCCGGCGGCGGTGCGTAACGGCCGCGCATTGAGCTGTCGTTGAGGAAAGACGGCTCCACATTTTCGGGCAGCAGCAAGGGGCCTTTGCACTGAAAGGGGCCATAGGGCGACGTGCCGATCCCGTAATAGGTGCCCCATGACAGATAATAATATTTGCCCCGGCGGTGCAGGAATGGTTTGTCGTCCGTCTTGCCCGGACCATAAGGCCCTTCGGGATCGGCAATCGTGATCTTGCGCGGCGTTTCGGCGAGCGAGATCATATCGTCGGACAGGCGCGCGATATAATAGTCGAAAGTGCCGAACACGATGTAGCTGGTGCCATCGGCTTCCTGAAAGATACCGGGATCGCGGGTTTCCGTAGGAACCTGCCCCTTGGCGATCAGCGCCTTGCCCAGCGGATCGCGCCACGGGCCTGCGGGCGCGTCGCTGACGACAACACCGATATCCTCAGGCCCCATGGAGAAATAGAGATAATATTTGCCATTGCGCCGGATCGCGTCAGTGGCCCAGCATCGGCTGCTCGGCTTACCAAAATAGGTCTGTTCAGGGAGCAGCGTGCCCTCATGGGACCAGTTCACAAGATTGTCGCTTCGCCAGATCTGCCAATCCTTCATCGTGAAGGTGCGGCTCGTCGGGCTGGCGTCATGGGTGGCATAGAGCCAGGCGACATCATCGAAAATGCGGATCTGCGGATCGCATATGCCCATCGGCAGGCGCAACGGATTGCCCGTATATTGCAACCTTGAGCCCCTGCCGAATTCGCGCGCGACGGCGGGAGCCGCCGACCAGGCGCTGGCGAGAAGCGGTAGGGTCAGGGCGCGGCGCCGGGAGATGATCACGTCGTTGTCCTCGTTCAGATCCATAGTCAGTATTGGCCAAGCATAATCGAACGGTATCGTTCTGTCGAGCAAGCCTCATGGCGCGAGCGCAGGAATGGCGATAACGTAGCCCTCTTACCTGTGGAAAGGGGACACCGCATGGCGATCGAGCTCAAGATATTGGCGTGGAGCTGTGTGCTCCTGATGGTGCATATTTTTGCGGCAGCGCATTTCAAGACGAAGCAATATGGGCCGAAGTGGAATATGGGCGCGCGGGACGAGAGTTTGCCGCCGCTGGAGCCGGTCGCAGGGCGGCTGGTGCGCGCGCAGGCAAATTTCCTTGAGACCTACCCGATCGCCATCGTCGCGCTGCTCGGCGTCGTGGTCGCGGGACGCACGAGCGACCTGACGGCGATCGGCGCATGGCTATGGCTGGGCGCGCGCATCGTTTACCTCCCACTTTACGCAATGGGCGTGCCGGTGGTGCGGACGCTGGTCTACATGGTTGGGCTGATTGGGCTGATATTGGTGTTGCAGGCGCTCATTACGGGTTGAGCGCCCTTGCCCGTTAGTTCGAGCAGAGCCGAACTCAGTAGATCATTCATAATCGCCCATATATCCGCCGTCGGCGAGGTCGGAGAAGCGGGTGATCTTCGCGTCGAACTTCATACGGATGCGGCCGGTCGAACCGTGACGCTGTTTGGCGACGATCAGTTCGGCAAGGCCGTAGATCCGCTCCATCTCCTGCGCCCATTCAAGATGCTCGCTACTCTCCTTGTTGCCCGGCTCCTTCGCGGCCACATAATAATCCTCGCGGAAGACGAACCAGACCATGTCGGCATCCTGCTCGATCGAGCCGGATTCGCGAAGGTCGGATAGCTGCGGGCGCTTGTCCTCGCGCTGCTCGACCGCACGGCTAAGCTGTGAAAGCGCCAGAACCGGTACATTAAGTTCCTTCGCCAAGGTCTTGAGACCACGAGAAATTTCTGAAATTTCCTGCACGCGATTATCGCTGCCCCGGCCGCTGCCCTGTAGCAGTTGGAGATAGTCGACGATGACGAGACCAATGTCATGACGCCGTTTCAACCGGCGCGCGCGCGTACGCAGCGCCGCGATGGTCAGACCCGGCGTGTCATCAATGAACAGCGGCAGTTCCTGAAGGTCGCGCGCGGCGCGGGACAGGTTCTGGAAATCAGCGCGGCTGATCTTACCCATACGGAGCGCCTCCCCGCTGATGCCCGACTGTTCGGCAAGCACGCGGGTAGCCAGCTGATCGGCGGACATTTCGAGGGAGAAGAAGGCCGTCTTGGCGCCCATATTCTTTTCTGGCGGGATTCCATCGACATGGTCGCGCATCCAGCGGGACGCGGCGTTATAGGCGATGTTGGTCGCGAGCGAGGTCTTGCCCATGCCCGGGCGGCCCGCAAGGATCATGAGATCCGAATTGTGGAGGCCACCGATCTTTTCATTCAGGCTATTGAGGCCGGTGGTGATGCCCGAAACGTGACCGCCACTGTTAAGCGCGCGTTCGGCCACCTGCACGGCCATGGTGGTGGCAGTGGCGAAGCTTTTGACGGAGCCGGTTTCACCCTCGCCCTCGGACACTTTGTAGAGCGCGACTTCGGCCATCTCTATCTGCTCGCGAGGGTTAACGTCCTCGCTAGTATCAAGAGCATTTTCAACCAGTTCCCGCCCTACATTCACAAGCTGACGCAGGAGTGCGAGGTCATAAATCTGGCTGGCGAAATCGCGCGCGCCGAGCAACGCGGCGCCATTGCCCGTGAGTTGTGCGAGGTAGCCGACACCGCCCAATTCCTTGAGCGCCGGGTCCTGTTCCAGCATCGGCTTGAGCGTGACCGGATTGGCGACCATGTCGCGCTCAACCAGCTTCATCACGGCTTCATAGATGCGGCCATGCAGGGGCTCGAAGAAATGCTCTGCCTTGAGCTTGAGCTGGACATCCTCGGCAATGCGGTTGTCGATCATCAGCGCGCCCAGCAGCGCCGCTTCCGCCTCCACGTTGCGTGGGAGTTCAGGGATGCCTGCTTCGGCGGCGGGATTAATCTGCACCAGTTCGACCATGCGCCTCTCATCGCGCTCGCCGGGGTTCTGCGCAAGGGGCAAGCTGTGTTCCCGGCAGGCAAAGCTGTGGAGAACTCCCCCTTGCTTTTCCTCGTCGGCAGCAGCAGGGACTATGGACCCATGACTGACCCGCGCATCATCGACATCACGCTTGACGAGCGGACGATCCTTTGGCGCAACGCGGACGTCGAGCAGGAACGGCGGATCGCCATATTCGACCTGCTGGAAGATAATTATTTCGCGCCCCAGCGCACCCATGCCGATGATTATGCAGGTCCCTACCGCGTGCTGCTGCGCGTCGAGGATGGGCGCCTGGTAATCGAGATCAAGCGGGAGGATGGCGAACCGCTGGAGGCAATCATCCTCGGCCTGGGCCGGTTTAGGCGACCAATCCGGGAATATTTCGCGATCTGCGACAGCTATTATCAGGCGATCAGCAATGCCTCCCCGCAACAGATTGAAACGGTGGACATGGCGCGCAGGGCCATCCACAATGACGCGGCGGAAATGCTGATCGAACGGCTGGATGGCAAGATCAAGGTCGATTTCGACACGGCGCGACGCCTGTTCACGCTCATCTGCGTGCTGCATATCAAGGGGTAAGGGGTCATTCGCCAGCATTCTTCCGGCCGGTTTCTGGTCCGCATCCTGGCAGCCGCTCTGGTTATCGCCCTGTTGGTGCTGGGTGCGTGGAGCTATGCCTGCCGCTGGGCGCCGGGGCGCGACGTTTATCCGGTTCAGGGCGTGGCTGTTTCCGCTGACGGAGGCGCCATCGATTGGGGCACGCTGGCGGCCAATGGCGTCGATTTCGCCTATATAAGAGCGGCCAAGGGCACAGAGGGCCGCGACCCTGCCTTTGCGCGGAACTGGTCTGCGGCTCGGTCGTCCGGTTTGCGCTATGGCGCGGTGCTGGATTTCAGCCTGTGCGGCCGCGCGGCCGGTCAGGCGACACGCTTCCTCACGACAGTGCCACGGGACAATGCCGCCCTGCCCCCGGTGATCCGGCTCGACTTTGATCCGGGCTGCACTGCGCGGCCGGGGCGGGACGCGGTGCTGTCGGAACTCAATACGTTGGTGAACCTGGTAGAGAGCAATGCAGGCAAGCCGGTGCTCCTCAACATCTCGAAGGCTTTCGAGGAGGAATATGACATTGCGTCGGGCATAAACCGGACGCTCTGGCTGGATGGAAACTTCTTTCCGCCCGATTATGCCACCCGTCGATGGGTGATGTGGACGGCGAATGACATGCGTCATATCGATGGCATCGATGGCCCGGTGAGATGGGGCGTGGTTGCGCCATGAACACTAATGCGGATGTCAGAAGCCTGATCGAGGCAGCGCGCGCGGCGAGGGTAAATGCCTATGCCCCGTACAGCCGCTTTGCTGTCGGGGCTGCCGTGCGCTTGTCCGATGGCGAAGTGATTGTCGGTGCGAACTTCGAAAATGCGAGCTTTGGCCTGTCGCTCTGCGCTGAAACGGTGGCGCTGGCGGCGACGAATGCGCAGGGACGGCTTGGCGACGTCGAGGCGATCGCAGTCGTCGGGGGTGGGGCTGACCCGGTAACGCCCTGCGGAAGATGTCGCCAGATACTGAACGAAGCAGAGCAGGTGGCGGGCAGACCCATCGCCATTTATTGTGCGGCGGGCGCCGGCGAGTCCGTGGTCCAACACAGCGTTACCGAACTTTTGCCTTTTTCGTTTGGACCCAATGATTTGGGTCATGATCCTTCCAGTAAGAGTCAAGAATAGTCATGTCGATTTTGTCGGATAGGTGGATTCGCGAGCAGGCCATTTCCCACGGGATGATCGAGCCATTTGTTGAAAATCAACGGCGGGACGGCTGCATCAGCTATGGCCTGTCCTCCTATGGCTATGACGCACGCGTGGCCGACGAGTTCAAGATCTTCACCAATGTCGATAGTGCGGTGGTGGACCCGAAGGATTTCGCCGCGAACAGCTTTGTCGATCGCAAGACCGACTGCTGCATAATTCCGCCAAACAGCTTTGCGCTGGCCCGGACGGTCGAATATTTTCGCGTGCCGCGCGATGTGCTGGTGATCTGCCTGGGTAAATCCACCTATGCGCGGTGCGGCATCATCGTGAATGTGACGCCGCTGGAGCCGGGCTGGGAAGGTCATGTGACGCTGGAGTTTTCCAACACCACGCCGCTGCCCGCCAAAATCTACGCCAATGAAGGGGCCTGCCAGTTCCTTTTCCTCAAGGGCAATGAGCCATGCGAGGTCAGCTACGCCGACCGGGCCGGAAAATATATGGGGCAGCAGGGCGTTACATTGCCTCGACTCTAGGAGCCGTGCGACAAGGGCGATGATGAATTTCGATCGGCGCCAATCATGCTGAAATTTTTCCGCCGCGGTGCATCGCCAGCGCCCACTTTCGTGCCAGACATAGGCGGGGATAGACGGGTCTATGCCATCGGAGACATTCACGGGCGGCTGGACCTGCTCGAACAACTACTGCGGTTGATTGATCAGGATGACTCGGCCCGCACGCCCCTGCCCTGCCATCTCGTCCTCCTGGGTGATCTGATGGATCGCGGGCCGCAATCGGCCGCCGTCATAGAGCATGCGATATCCTTGTGGCAGGCATCCCCGAATGTTCACCTGATCAAAGGCAATCATGAGGAGGTCTTTGTCGGCGCCGCGAAGGGCGATGCGCAGTATGCGGGCTATTGCCGCCGCATTGGGGGCGTGGCCGCGCTTGAAAGCTATGGGCTGGAATCCGACGTCAGCACAGCGATGACGGACAAGGACATCGCGTCATGGATGCTGGAAAATGTGCCCCGTGAGCATGTCGATTTCCTGAACGGCTTTGCGGATAGTCTTGTGATGGGCGACTATCTGTTCGTTCATGCCGGGATTAGGCCCGGCCTGCCGCTGGAGAAGCAGGATGCAGCCGACCTGCGCTGGATCAGGGGTGAGTTCCTGCATGACCGGCAAGCCCATCCCTATATGGTGGTCCATGGACACAGCATCACCAGCAAAGTCGATGAGCAGGCCAACCGGATAGGTATAGATACGGGTGCCTGGAACAGCGGCAAACTGACGGCGATCGGCCTTCAGGGCACGGATCGCTGGTATTTGCAGACATAGCCAGAACGGAAACGTCCGAAGTTCAGCGCCAGCCCTTCTCCTTCGCGGCAGCCTCCTGGGTCGCGTCGGCGGGGGAGCCTTCCATCAAGGCATCGATCGTTGCCGCGATGCGGGCATCGACGGATGATGCCTGGCGGTAATCCGTCGATTGGGCGGTGCCGGGAATCAGTTGCTGAACCTGCCAGCCTTCCCCTTCCCGGCAGGCCACTCCCGACAGGGCGGTGCCTTCGAAGCTGCGGCACCAGCCGCCGCCCTTACGCTGAAAACTGAGGCCGATGCGGATCGATCTGTCCTGTTGGGCCGAAGCAAGTTGGGTCTCCAGAGCAGAGGCGAGTTCACCCCTTGCCGTCATGACGCCATCCTTGAGCGCAATCGGGCCAGCGGGGCCACTCGACAAACGGCCGACACCAAGACCCAGGACAAGGCTGGCGGCGATCGCGCCACCGATGCCCCAACTGCGCCATTTAGGGGCCGCAGCACGGGTGATGGGCGTGACTTTGGCTTGTTCCTCCAGCAGCGCATGCATGGCCGGTGGCACCGGCTCAGCTTCCACCGGAGCATAGTGATCAGACAGACGCTGCCGCAAATGTCGGTGCATTTCGAGGCGCTGCGCCAAGGCAGGATCGTCCGCAACGGCGCGATCGACGCGGCGGCGGGTGACTTCGTCCAGTTCGCCATCGACCCAGGCGATCAGCATGGCTTCGTCAATGTCGGTCATGCTGCTTCTCCCAGCAATTCGATAAGGGCGCCGCGTCCCCGGACCAATCGGGAGGTCAATGTGCCCATGGGCACGCCCAGAATTTCGGCGGCTTCCTTGTAAGACAGCCCCTCCACGAGAACGAGGGCGATGGCTTCGCGCTGCTCGTCCGGCAGAGCCTGCATCGCGCGATCGACGTCGGAAAGCATGACGTGCGCCTCCACATGCTGGTCGCCTGCATAGCCGACATGCTCGCCTGCCTCTTCAGGCGCGAAGGTCCGCACGGCGCGTTGCCGCGAACGGCCTTCATCGATCCAGAGATTGCGCATGATACGATACATCCAGCTGTCCAACCTAGTCCCCGGCTGCCATTGTTCGCGCGCCCGCAGCCCTCGCTCCAGCGCTGCCTGGCAAAGGTCGTCCGCATCGGCCCGATCCCTCGACAAGCTGACGGCGAAACGGCGCAGCCGGGGGAGGATCGCCAACAAATCGTTTTCGAACGACATCCGGTCTCCATCACTTGTTCAAGGATGAAACGGCCGTGCCCATTCGTTTCATCCCTGAAGGCGTATATCTACCGGAAATAAATTCGCGATGACTCATTATGGATGCGAAAGGAGCGGAAAATTCGCCTCCGCGCCAGTCGAGGATAAAGAGATAGAGATGAAGGCCCTACGTTCCTGGATCGTTGCGGGACTGCTGCTGACAGGTCCAGCGGCGCAAGCGCAGCTGCTGCCCTCGCCCAATGGAGCCTTGGGGCAGGTCGGCAGGGTGGTTCCGGACCTGCTCAACGAGGCGGACAGCGCGCTGGATCGCGTTCCCCCTGCCCGCTTCGCCGAGCGTCTCGTGGCGGCCAGGACCGCGCGGATCGGTGATCTGCTGCGACGGCATGGCGACAGCGTGGAACTGGACGATCGGAAAGAGGCGGCGCGGCGTGGCGTCATCCTGCTGACGGGTGCGAAGCAGGCCAGCATCGAAGCGTTGCGGGGCGCAGGCTATGTGTTGGCAAGCGAGGCCATTGAGGGGATCGATCTGCCGCTGACGCGCCTGACTGTACCGCCCGGCCGAAGCCTCGCCCGTGCATTGAAGCAAGTGCGCTCGATCGCACCAGAGGCGGAGGCGAGCGCGGATAATCTCTATTTCCATGGCGGCAAAGCACCCAAGTCGGCGAGTGCTGCCTTGGCTGGAACAGGGACTGTCCGGTCCCCAGCGGCAGGATTGATCGATGGTGGTGTCGCCCGCCACGCGTCACTCACTGGCGCGGTCGAGCAGCGCGGCTTCGTTCGTGGCGCACCTCGCGCCAGTTCGCATGGCACGGCGGTGGCGTCCTTGATCAGTGGGACCGGCCCCATCCGGGGCGCCGCGCCGGGGACGCCCCTACTCGTGGCGGACGTGTATGGCGATGATCCGGCGGGCGGCAGCGCCTTCGCGATCGTGCGGGCGCTGGGATGGATGGCGGCGCGCGGGGTCAAAGTCGTCACCGTGAGCCTGGTCGGACCCGATAATCCCCTGCTGGCGGGAGCAGTCCGGTTGGCGCGGGAAAAGGGCGTTACGGTGGTAGCGGCGGTCGGCAATGATGGCCCGGCCGCCCCTCCCGCCTATCCCGCCTCCTATCCTGATGTCGTGGCGGTGACGGGCGTAGACGGCGGCGGACGTTTGCTGCCCGAAGCGGGGCGTGCGCGGCACGTGGATTTCGCAGCGCCCGGTGCGGACATGAATGCAGCTCGCGCCGGAGGTGGCAAGGGGCGCGTGCGAGGCACCTCCTTCGCCGCCCCGCTGGTCGCGGGGCGGTTGTTCCTGAGCGGCAGCCTGAACGGCTTGATCGCGGAAGCCAAACCGGGAAGCAGCAAAGCGTTCGGACATGGTATCATCTGTAGTGATTGCAGAAATATCGATTGAATATCAGTTATTTGATAAAAATATTTCGACGTCAGGGATGAAGTCGCATCGCCATCCCGTTGTCCTTGCATCGGATCGACAACGAACAAGGAGACGATCGATGAAGAAGACAATCATTCTTGCCACTGCCTGCCTTGCCGCCCTGACTGCGGTTCCTGCGTCTGCCCAGCTTCTAGGTGGCGGCGGCGGCTTGGGCGGTGGCCTTGGCGGCGCTCTGGGCGGCGCCGGTGGATCGCTCGGCGGCACATTGAGCGGTTCGGGCGGCATCGGCCTCGACCGCAGCGTCGATCTGGACAATGGGCGGGTTGCGGCGAGGGGTTCTGGTTCTGGCCGGGCTGACGGCGCCGCCACTGGCTCTGTCAGCCGCAAAGGCAAGAACCATGGGGCAAACGCCTCGGGCTCGGCCAGCGGATCGGCAAGCGGTGGCCTGACCGCAGACACGCTGGGCACCAATGATGTCGCCAATGCAGTAGGCGGCGTGCGGGATGGGGTCAGCCAGACGGCGGGCGCAGTGCGAGATCGCGCGGTCACTGCTGGTGCCGCAGCGCAAGGTCAGGCCAGCGCTACCGCACAAGCGGCACGCAACCGGGCTAGTGGCGCACTTAGCGGTGCTGGATCGGCGGCCGGTAGCGCAGCTGGCGCGGCCCAGTCCGGTGCAGCGAACTCGGCCGATAGCGCCAGCAACGCTCTCAATGGAAGCGCGGCGGTCAATGCAACCGGCGCACTATCGGGAAGCGGCCAGGCGTCAGGCTCCAGCGAAAGCACGTCGTCCAGTCAGGCGGACAATTGACCCCACTCGGGCGGATTCCCCACTTCGGGCTTTAAGCCCGCCCCCTTTCCGCCCATCCGCCTGACAAGACAGGGCCGGTGATCCAAAAGGTCACCGGCCCTTTTCCATATCAGAAGAGGTTGATCGAGCGCAGCCGCATCAACGACAAAGGCCGATGATCCCATAGGATCACCGGCCTTTTAGCACCCACACAAGGGTGCGGGGTCAGGCGACCTTGGTCGCGACCTCTTCCGCTTCATCAGGATCGCGCAGCACATAACCACGGCCCCACACGGTTTCGATATAATTGTCGCCACTGCACGCCAGAGCCAGTTTCTTGCGCAGCTTGCAGATGAAGACGTCGATGATCTTGAGTTCAGGCTCGTCCATGCCGCCATAGAGATGGTTAAGGAACATCTCCTTGGTCAGGGTCGTGCCCTTGCGGAGCGAGAGCAGCTCCAGCATTGCATATTCCTTGCCGGTCAGGTGAACGCGGTTGCCGTCCACTTCCACGGTCTTGGCGTCCAGATTGACGGCCAGCTTGCCCGTGCGGATGACCGATTGCGAATGACCCTTAGACCGGCGGACCACGGCATGAATGCGCGCGATCAGCTCTTCACGGTGGAAAGGCTTGGTCACATAATCGTCGGCGCCAAAGCCGAAGGAGCGAACCTTGCTGTCCATCTCCGCAATGCCGGAAAGGATAAGGACCGGCGTCTGCACCTTGGCGGCGCGCAGCTTCTTCAGCACGTCGTAACCATGCATGTCCGGCAGGTTCAGATCGAGGCAGATGATATCGTAGTCATACAGCTTGCCAAGGTCGAGCCCTTCCTCGCCAAGGTCCGTAGTGTAGACGTTGAAGCCTTCGGTCGTGAGCATAAGCTCGATCGCCTTGGCCGTTGTCGGTTCATCTTCTATTAGCAGAACGCGCATATTGAAGCCCCTGTCCTTGCAGATCCCGTCAACCCCTAAGAACGGCGTCTGCTCCAATTCATTAACCAAAAAACTTCTGAAGGACAAAGGTTAATTTTTCGCTAACCCGCAGAAATGCGCGAGTCGCGGGAATTTGAATCTGTTTGCAAAGATTTATCGTCGAAGTGATTCATTTTGAGTCAAGATAGATTCACCTGCGCAACGAAGCGTCAGCAGCCGTGGTTGCGAGCGATGAAGTCGAGCAGAGCTTCGACCCGCGCAGGCCGCAAGCGGGAGGGCGGCGTGACCAGATGCAGGCCGAATGGCGGCGGCCTCCAATCCAGCAGAACCTCTTCCAACTCACCTGAAGCGAGCGCTTCGCCGACAATAAAATCGGGGAGCCGGGCGACACCTATGCCCGCCCGGAGCGCGGGCAGCATCGCGTCGCCGCTGTTAACGGTGAGACGCGCCCTCACCTGTATCACGACATTCTGCTGTCCCGGCCCCGAGAAGCGCCACACGTCAGGCGTCGAAGTATTGGAATAGCAAAGACAGTCGTGGACACCGAGGTCGGACGGATGCTTGGGCCTGCCCCGCTCCTCCAAATATGCGGGCGAAGCGATGACATGCATCTTGACGTCACCCAGCCGCCTGGCCCGGAGCGAGCTGTCGGGCATGTCGGCGATGCGGAGGGTGGCGTCGAGCCCCATCTCGATCATGTCTATCCGCGCGTCGGACAGGTGAAGATTGATATCGACGGCGGGATGAAGCTTGGCGAACTGCGCCACCAGCGGCGCGATGCGGAGCAGTCCGAACGTCATTGGCGCGCCTAGCCGGATGGTTCCGGACAGCTCGTCCGTATCCTGCCGCGCAGCCTCCTCGGCCGCCTGCCCTTCCTCGAAGATCCGGGCGGCATGACTGGCGAGACGCTTGCCGCTTTCGGTCAGGGCAAGGCGCCGACTGGTGCGGTTGAACAGGCTGGTCTCAAGATGCTGCTCAAGGCGTGTGACTGCCTTTGAAACAGTGGCTTTCGACACACTGAGCGCCTTGGCCGCATCGGTGAAGCTGCGATGCTCCACGACGGCGGCGAACATGGCCCAGGCTTCAAGG
Source organism: Sphingobium sp. Cam5-1 (assembly GCF_015693305.1). Lineage (NCBI taxonomy): Bacteria > Pseudomonadati > Pseudomonadota > Alphaproteobacteria > Sphingomonadales > Sphingobiaceae > Sphingobium > Sphingobium sp. Cam5-1. Next base: position 1,278,828 of record NZ_CP065138.1, read on the forward strand.
TCGGGAAGACGCATATGGGAAACAATCCGTTTCAATGCTGCTGATTTAAGAAACGAACCTGATCGCTAAATCAGTCGGAAGCAAGCGGGAACGCTTTTCCCGCAGCAATGAAAGGCATTAATATGATCACCGCCGCAGGAAACCGCATCGAGCGTCGTCCCTTCGAGACGCTGGGTCATGCCGACCATGGCTGGCTCAATGCCCGCCATCATTTCTCCTTTGCCGACTATCACGACCCCGATCGCATGGGCTGGGGCGCGATCCGCGTGTGGAATGACGATGAAATCGCCGCGAACACCGGCTTTCCTCCGCATCCGCACCGCGACATGGAGATCGTCACCTATGTCCGCAAGGGCGCGATCACGCATCAGGACAGCCTGGGTAACAAGGGCCGGACAGAGGCTGGCGACGTACAGGTGATGAGCGCAGGGACGGGCATCCGTCACTCCGAATATAATCTGGAGGATGAAACGACCACGCTGTTCCAAATCTGGATCATACCGAAGGCCCAGGGCGGGGCGCCAAGCTGGGGCGCCAAGCCCTTTCCCAAGGATGACCGTTCCGGAAAGCTGGTGGTTCTAGCCAGCGGCTATGCGGAAGACCAGGACGCGCTGCGCATCCGGGCCGATGCCCGTCTATTGGGCGGCACGGTGAAGGCTGGCACCAGCGTGACCTATGAAAGCGCCGAAGGACGGCACCTCTATGTGGTGCCTGCGACGGGCCGGGTCCAGATTGACGGCCAGACCTTTGAAGCACGCGATGGGGCCGCGATCCTGGGCGGCCAGCCCATTACGATCACCGCGATCGAGGATAGCGAAATCGTCCTCGTCGATAGCGAATAGGCTAGCAGCGCCTATCGGCCGCTCGCTCACCTTGCCCCCCTAAGGGGGCGAGCGGTCGCATTATTCAAGAAACCTTTTTCCGATCAATGCATTACCAAGACTGGAGACACTTCATGACTAAGGTGCTGGTTCTCTATTACTCGTCCTACGGGCACATCGAAACGATGGCGAAGGCCGTTGCGGAAGGCGCGGCCGCCGCAGGAGCTCAGGTTGACATCAGGCGAGTTCCTGAAACCGCGCCTTTGGAGGTCGCCCGAAATGCGGGTTTCAAGTTGGAGCAGGATGCGCCGATCGCAACCGTTGCGGAACTTGCCGACTATGATGCAATCATCATCGGCACCGGCACCCGCTTCGGCCGCATGTCGAGCCAGATGGCGGCTTTCCTTGATCAGGCAGGGGCGCTTTGGGCGCGCGGTGCGCTTAACGGAAAAGTGGGCGGCGCCTTCACATCTACCGCCAGCCAGCATGGCGGGCAGGAAACAACTTTATTCTCGATCATCACCAATCTGCTGCATTTTGGCATGGTGATCGTGGGGCTGGACTATGGTCACACCGGGCAGATGGGCGTCGACAAGGTGCGGGGCGGCGCCCCCTATGGCGCCACGACTATCGCGCATAGCGATGGCAGCCGTCAGCCTGACGAGGACGAACTGGAAGGCGCCCGGTATCAGGGGCGGCGGATCGCGGAGACGGCGATCAAGCTGCACGGGTAGAAATTTGGCTGCACCCTCCCCCTCTCGGTGCAGCGGTTGAGCCTTGGGTCGCAAGGCACAACGATAGGGGCCGGTGCATAGGATGGATGCACCGGCCCCTTTTTTCAGAGGAACAGGCGACCGCCGACCGGGCTGGCGCGCAGAAGGTAATAGACGGCAATGGGCAACAGCAGCGCATGGAGCAGCAACCAGGGCTTGTCCAAATGGGGCGACAGATAATGGATGACCGCGACGTGCAGATACATGATCACAAGTGAGGCCCTGCCGACTGCCGCCAACCATCCGCCAAAAGGCGCGACATGGACAGAAATGCGGAAGATCAGCAGAGATGTCGCCACAGCCGAAGCAAGTGACAGGATCGGCAACCCATAATCCGCAGCCTTCATGTTGAGCGTGGGAAGCAGACCTGATAGTCCCGCCAGAGCCAGCGCGCCCAATGGCAGCCACATCCAATGCCTCCACGGCACCTGCTGCCATACGGCTCCGATCCAGAGCAGCACCATGGCCATGGGCACGGTCAGCAACCCCAGCACGGACTCCTGGGTAACCTCCCCTGCTACATAAGCTCCAACAGAGACAGCTATGATCGCGATATACCAGCGCCGGTCGAGAGGATCGGGCCAACGGGACAGCAGCGCGTTGAACAGGATGCGCGCGGCCATCAGGCAGGGCACGAACCAGAATATGGTATAGGGACCGCGAAGCCATGATCCGCCAAGAAGGATCGGCAATATATCGTTCGGCCATTGGTTGAATATCGGCCGCTGCCCCTTCATGGGCTCGATGATATGATCCGCGATGATCAGCAAAGCGAGGAAGGCCGCATAGGGGCGCATCTGCGACGCCAATTGCCGCAGGGCGAACCCCTGGGGCGGCTGCGGACGGGACAGCAGGCCCGACAGCAGGAAGAATAGCGGCATGTGAAAGCTGTAGAGCGCATCGCGGAGGGGGCCGCTTCTCCACACATGTCCGGCCACTACGGCAATGATACCAATGCCGCGCGCCACATCGATCCATTCCAGCCGCCCGCCACCCTGCACCCGTTCCGATGGCGCCGACTTGTGCTGGACCTCGTTCCCCCTGTTCTCCATGGCTTCCACGCCCTATAGGACAGCGCGCGCCCGTCAATCTTTCCAACTGCTCCGGAATCACTCCTTGTCCCTATTGCATGACCGAGTTCTCTTCATCGATGGCGAAGCCATCATCCTGGACAAGCCCGCTGGGTTGCCGGTCGATGCGCCGCGCGACGGTTCGCTGAGTCTGGAGAACCACCTTTCGTCACTGACCTTCGGCTTTCAACGCTGGCCCCTGCCGGTGCATCGGCTGGATCGGGACACCAGCGGCTGCCTGCTGCTGGCGCGCAATCCCAAGGCGCACAAGCGCTATGCCGCCGAGTTTGAGGCAGGAACGGTCAGCAAGCGCTATGTCGCGGTCGTGGACGGTGTACCGGAAGCGGAGAGCGGCGTCATCGAACTGTCGCTGAAGAAAGTCAGCAGCGCGGCCAAGGGCTGGCGCATTATCGCGGCCAAAGAGGGGAAGTCCGCCGTGACCGAATGGCGAAAGCTGGCGGTGAAGGGCGGCCGCTCGCTGATGGTCTTCACACCGCGCACCGGACGAACGCATCAGATCCGCGCTCATACATTATATGGGTTGGGCTTCGGCATCGCTGGCGACCCCGTCTATGGCACCGGCGAAGGACCAATGTTGCTGCACAGCCGTTTCCTCAGCGTCCCGCGCGGGAGCAAGGCTCCGGCCGAGGCGACAGCTCCCCTGCCCGCCACGTTCGCGGCAGCGGGCTTCGGGCCGGAGTATCTGGATGATGCCGGACTTTGACATTCCGGAAGATGCGCTGGAGGAGCGCTTCATCACCGCTGGCGGTCCCGGCGGGCAAAATGTCAACAAGGTTGCCACTGCCGTTCAGTTGAGGGTGGCGCTCTATCGGCTGGGATTGCCGGTCCATGCCTTCCGGAAAATAAAGGAACTGGCGGGGTCTCGCCTGACCTCTGGCGGGGAGATCGTGATCCAGGCGTCCCGCTTCCGCACGCAGGAGGCCAATCGGCAGGATGCCCGCGACCGGCTGGCCGAGATGATAGCGCAGGCTTACAAACGCGATCCCCGGCGCATCGCCACCAAGCCGGGCAAGGCGGCAAAGGCACGCCGCGTGGACGCCAAGAAGGCGCGCAGTTCGGTGAAACAGGGTCGTGGCAAGGTGCGAATGGATTGAGGACTGCCAATGTTTGATTTCAAGGCGCCGGCCGATGGCGACAAGTCAACGCTCTATGCGGACCTCCTGTCGGCCGTCGATGCAGTGACGGATGGCGAGCCCGATTCGATCGCCAACATGGCCAATGTCGCGGCGCTGATTTGGCAATTTCTTCCAGACCTTAACTGGGCAGGCTTCTATCGCATGGTAGAAGGTGAACTGGTGCTCGGCCCGTTTCAGGGGAAGCCAGCCTGCATCCGCATTCCCTTGGGCCGGGGCGTCTGCGGCGCGGCGGCCGACACGGGAGAGACGCAGCTGGTCGAGGATGTCCACGCTTTCCCCGGCCACATCGCCTGCGATGCCGCCAGTGCATCGGAGATCGTTGTGCCGGTGAAGGTCGATGGCCGGGTCATTGCGGTGCTTGACCTCGATAGCCCCGTCCCGGCGCGTTTCGATATCGCCGACCAGAATGGTCTTGAGATGCTGATCGAACGGATCGGCGCTCGACTCGCTTAACCGCGCTGCTCCGTTTCGGGACAGGCGGGGCGTCCCCGCCGCGTGGATCGTGGCGGATCATCATGCTAAACCAGACGTTAACGTCACGGCCATGCCCAAGGCAGCCATGAACAACGGGGAGTTTTGCATGCGGATCTGGAGCATCATGCTGGCGGGCACGGGCCTTGCCCTCAGCCTCGCGACACCGGCTTTAGCAGGTGGTGCCGCCGGGACTGGCGCAGCGCTCCCTGTCTTAGGCAAGAGTTTTTCCGGCATGCGGCCGGTTCATCCCGGGATGCATCGCGGAACGGTGGTCCACCGCTGGGGACCGCGCGTTCAAGGTCGCTGGTTCGCGGGCTGGTATGCGCCGGGCGGTTGGGGCGCTTACCGGCGGCCGGTCATGGGCTATGTCCTGCCATCCTATTGGGTGAGTCCCACCTACCGGATCGGCAATTATGGACGCTATGGTCTGCCTGCGCCCGCCGATGGCTATGACTGGTCCCGCTATTATGACGACGCCGTGATGGTCGATCGTCACGGCCGCGTCCGGGATCATCGCAGCGACATCGATTGGGATGCGCGCGATCATGAACCGGATCGGCCCGGCGTCCCCTATGATGATGACGTGACCGCGCATGATGGACCTCCGCCCCCGCCCCATGAATATGAAGGGCGCTGGACCGGGACTTGGCGGGACGAAAATGGCCGCACCGTGAGCGGCGAATATGAGGGCCGTTTCGAAGGCGAGGCGCGCAGCAACTATGGAGTGGATTATGACGCTCCACCTTATGGCGCACCGCCGCCCCTCGTCCGACATGGTGGCCCCGGCGCTCCGGTGGTCACGACGACGCAGGCTCCCGGCTACATCGCGGGCGGCTATTATTATCCGGGCGCCACGACAACGACAGTGGTCATCACGCCGACGGTCACCACCACCAGCTATGTGACCGAAACGACGACGCGCCGCCATGGCGTCAAACGCAGGTGCAACTGCAAATAGGATCAGCGGTTTAACCTGTCTGAAGGCCCGGTGGGCAAGGACAGGAGAGACGGCATGATCCATCATGTGTCGGTTGGGACAAATGACGTCGAACGCGCGCGGGCTTTTTACGACCCGCTGATGGCACTGCTCGGCTATCGCAACATACGCGATTATCCGCATTCACTGGATTATGGCGTGACTAACGTCGTGTTCAGTGTCGAAACGCCGGTGAATGGAGAGCAGGCGTCGTCCGGCAACGGCGTTCATATCTGTTTCGAAGCGGCCGATCGCGAAGCCGTCCGCGCGTTTCACCGACTGGCGCTGGAACTTGGTGGCGCCGATGAAGGACCGCCGGGCGTTCGGCCCAATTACGACGCCCATTATTATGGGGCATTCGTGCGTGATCCGGATGGAAACAAGATCGAGGCCGTAACCTTCGCCGCGAAGTAGATTTTCCTGACAGATCGTGCCTTTTGATGGCAGCAGCGGTAGCGGTTATTTCCGGAAGATGCCCGCCAGTTCGATCGGCAACGGCGGTTCATCGCGGGGCAGCACACCCCGAATCGCCTGCTCCTGCTCCTGCGGATCGAAACGCACCCAGCCGCTGCGGCTCAGCTTTTCCAGCGGGCGGTAGCGGACCTTATACTGCATCCGCTGTGACCCCTCGACCCAATAGCCGAGATACACATAGGGCAGGCCCGCTTTCGCCGCGCGCAGGATGTGATCCATGATGATGAAGTTGCCCAGCCCCTTGCGATGTTCCAGCTCCGTATCGAAGAAGCTGTAGATCATCGACAGTCCATCGCCCTGCCGGTCGGTCAGGCATGCACCGATCAACTTGCCGGGACGGCCATTTTTGCCGGGTTCGCGATATTCGACGACGTGGCTTTCGACCGGCGTCTGCTCGACCATGTCGGCGAAATCCATCTCGTCCATCTCGGTCATGCCGCCGCCCGGATGGCGCGCCTTCAGATAGCGCTGAAGCAGTTGGAATTGCTCCTCCGTCGACCATGGCTTGCATGCCGTGACGATCAAGTCGCTGTTGCGGCGAATGAGCTTGCGCTGCGTCGCGTTGGCCGTGAACTCTCCTGCCACCACACGCACCGAAACGCAGGCGGAACAATCAGCGCAGCTGGGTCGATAGGCGACATTCTGACTGCGGCGAAAGCCGATGCGGCCGAGCGCATCGTTAAGTTCCGACGCATTGTCGCCGTTAAGTTCGGTAAAGACCTTCCGTTCGCTCCGGCCCGGAATATAGGGGCACGGGCTGGGGTTCGTCACAAAGAAGCGCGGAAAACGAAATGGTGCGCTCACCCCACGGTCTCCGTCAAAACGCTGCGCGAAACTTGAGTCATGGACAGACTATGACGCCCGCAGCCTTCCGTGAAAAGGTCATTTACCACGAAAAAAAATGCGTACTCCCCGCGCAGGGAGGCCGATCAGGCAACCTCGATCGGCGCGACCTCATATCCTGCGGCGCGCAGGGCCGTGATCAGCCGATCGAGATGCTCCCCATCGCGGGTCTCGCATTCGACGTCGAGGCTAAGGCCCTTGGCCGGAAGATTGGTGAAGATGCGCTGATGCGACAGCTCCAGAATGTTGACCGCTTCCTGATCGAAGATGCGGGCGACGTGGAACAGCGCACCGGGGCGATCCTGCAAGATGATACGCAGGCGCGCGAGGCGCCCAGACCGCGCAAGATCGCGCAGCAGCACATTCGCCAAAAGGCGCGTGTCGATATTACCGCCCGTCAGGACGAGCCCGACGTTGCGGCCCGCGAACATGTCCTTGTGCATCAACAACGCGGCAAGCCCGGCCGCGCCTGCGCCCTCGACCACCGTCTTTTCGATCTGGAGCAGCAGGCTCAACGCCTCCTCCAGATGCCGTTCATCGACCAACAGGACGTCGTCGGCCAGACGCTCGACAAAGCGGCGGGTCAACTCGCCCGGTTCTTTCACCGCGATGCCTTCGGCCAGCGTATCGCCGTCGCAGGCCAGGTTCGCCTGCTTGATATGGCTGTACATCGACGGATAAAGCTCCGCCTGCACGCCATAGATGCGGATGTCGGGCTTCATCGCCTTGGCCGCAGTGGCCATGCCGGAAAACAGGCCGCCACCGCCGATCGGGATGACCAGCGTGTCGATCTCTGGCGCGTCCTCCAGCATTTCCAGCGCGACAGTACCCTGCCCGGCCATGATGTCGGGTTCATCGAACGGGTGGACGAAGGTCAGGCCATTCTCCTTGGCCAGTTGGCGCGCATAGGTGCTGGCGTCGTCAAACTTCTCGCCATGCAGCACGACCGTCGCGCCATGCCCTTGCGTCTGCGTCACCTTCACAGTCGGCGTGGTCACGGGCATGACGATCGTCACGGGCACGCCCAAACGGCGGCCGTGATAGGCAAGCCCCTGCGCGTGATTGCCAGCGGAAGCGGCGATCACGCCCTTTTCCTTCGACGCCGCGTCCAGTTGAAGCAGGCGATTGAGCGCGCCCCGCTCCTTGTAAGCGGCGGTGAACTGGAGATTTTCGAATTTCAGGTAGACCTTGCAGCCGAGCATATCGGACAAAGTCTGGCTGATCAGCGTGGGTGTATGCACGACCGCGCCCGAAATCCGCACACGCGCCGCCAATATGTCATCGACGGTAACGGGCAGCGGCATCGCGCTTTCGATCTTGCTCAACGTGTTCATGCGCTCGCCCCTAGCGGAAATTTACCTCGGAAGGAACTGGCCCTTGGCGAAATCTCGTCCTATGGCAAAAGGCCACGCGGCTAACTGTACGAGGCATATGGCTAATATCGCGTTTATCGGTCTGGGCGTCATGGGCGGCCCGATCGCCGGGCATCTGGCGAAGGCCGGACACGAACTGACCGTCTACAACCGCTCCATCGGAAAGGCGAAGAAGTGGGCCGAGGCCTATGGCGGCGCCGTGGCGGTCACCCCGGCCAAGGCGGCGGAAGATGCCGAAATCGTCATCAGCTGCGTGGGCACCGACGATGACCTTTCGCAGGTGACCGTTGGCAAGGAAGGCGCGTTCCGGACGATGAAGCCGGGCAGCCTGTTCATCGACCATACGACGGTATCGGCCCGGATCGCGCGGCAACTGTTCGTGGAAGGCGAAAGCCGCGGGCTTCATTGCGTCGATGCCCCTGTATCAGGAGGACAGGCAGGCGCGGAAAACGGGCGCCTGTCGATCATGTGCGGCGGCACGGGACCGGCGGTCGAGGCCGCGCGGATCGTCATGCAAAGCTATGCCGCGCGGATCGTGCATGTCGGCGGCGCGGGGGCCGGGCAAACGACCAAGATGGTGAACCAGATTTGCATCGCGGGCGTTCTGCAAGGGCTTTCCGAAGCGCTACGCTTTGCGCAAGCCGCCGAACTGGATCTGGACAAGGTGTTCGAAGCCGTGTCCGGCGGCGCGGCGCAAAGCTGGCAGATGGATAACCGCTGGAAGACTATGGCACAGGACAGTTTCGATTTCGGCTTCGCCATCGATTGGATGCGCAAGGACCTTGGCCTCGCCCTTGAGGAGGCCCGCGCGAATGGTGCGACGCTTCCTGTGACCGCACTGGTCGATCAATTCTACGCCGATGTGCAGGCGATGGGCGGAAGCCGACAGGATACAAGCGCGCTGGTGAGGCGGATCACCAAGGCATGAAGCGCGCCCTTTTGGCGGCCATCACCGCCTTCGCCCTGCCCTTCCCCGCTCTGGCGTCGGGGGTCATCGACAATGTGAATGGCATCGCGGTCGACGCCAATGGACGCACCGTGCGCTTCCGCGCTCTGCTGATCGACGACGAGGGCAAGGTCGAAAGGCTGCTGCCTGGACGCTATGAAGCGCCGCCCCGCAAGAAGAAGCTGAAGAAAGGTGAGAGCTGGCCGAAGGGTCTGGATTTCCAGCTGGACGGCGGGAGCAAGACATTGATCCCCGGCCTGATCGACGCGCATGGCCATGTCATGGCGTTGGGCCTGACACAGATCACGCTCGACCTGTCCGGCACGCGCTCACTGGCTGACGCGCAGGGCAAGATACGGGAATATGTCGCCGCCAATCCCGGACGGAAATGGATCATCGGCCGGGGATGGAATGCCGAGCTTTGGGGGCTTAATCGCGCACCCACCGCTGCCGATCTCGACGCCGCCTCCGCCGATGTCCCAATATGGCTGGAAAGCGCGGACGGCCAAGCGGGCTGGGCCAATTCAGCGGCAATGAAAGCCGCCAACATCAGCGCCACAAGCAAGGCGCCTGCCGGTGGCCGGATCGAGATAACCGGGGGTAAGCCATCCGGCGTGTTCGTCGGCAAGGCGATGGACCTTATTCAGCGGGTCGCCCCGCCTCCCGCCCCCAAGGACCGCGACATCGCGCTGGAAAAGGCGCAGCAATTGTTGCTGGCGAACGGCGTCACCGGCATTGCCGACATGGGCACCACGATCGAAGATTGGCAGGCATTCCGCCGATCGGCCGATCGCGGCGCGCTGCGCGTGCGGATCATCTCCTATGCGCAGGGCCTCGACAATATGGTGCTGATTGCAGGACCGGAGCCGACGCCGTGGCTCTATGATGACCGGCTGCGCATGGGTGGGCTGAAACTGGCGTTGGATGGATCGCTCTCGTCGCGCGGCGCGTGGCTCAAGGCCGACTATGCCGACGCGCCGGGGCAACGCGGATATTCGCTGATTCCATCCACCCAGCTGCGCAACATGATGAGCCGCGCGGCGATGGACAATTTCCAGATCGCGGTGGATGCGACCGGAGACGCGGCCAACAGCGAACTGCTGGATGCAATCACGGAACTGGGTCAGACCTATAAGGGCGACAGGCGCTGGCGTATCGAAAAGGCAGACATTGTCGATCCAGCTGACCTACCCCGCTTCAGGCAAGATGGCATCATAGCATCGATGCAGCCCGCGCTTCAGGGCGCAAACTGGCGCATGGCGGTCGCGCGCATGGGCGAGAACCGCTTGAAAGGCGGCTATGCGTGGAAAGCTATGTTCGACAATCGCACTCCATTGGCGTTCGGCTCCGGCGCACCCGTGACAAGCCCGAACCCCTTTATCGGCATGGGCATCGCGATGAGCCGCGAGGATGCAACCGGCGAACCGGCAGGCGGATGGATGCCGCAGCAGCGGGTGAGCTTTGAGGCAGCGCTTGACGGCTATACGCGCCAAGCTGCCTTCGCGGGCTTCGCGGAGAAGCGCTTCGGCAGCTTGATTCCCGGACAGCGGGCGGATTTCATCCTCATCGATCGCGACATCTCGATCGCTCGGCCCACCGACATACGGGCGACGCAGGTTCTGGAAACATGGATCGGTGGCAAGCGGGTCTTCATGAAGGGCGCCAAGCCCTAGAGCATGATCCGATCAAACTGGATCGGATCATGCTCTATTTGTCTTTTGTTTCCCGCATTTTCCGAGCCAGCAGATGATGCCATCTGCTTCGAAAATGCTCTAGATTACAGCACGTCGCCCGACGCGCTCATCGCATCATCGATGGTTTCAGGCAGCGGCGGCAGCACCGGTTTGTCGCATCCAACCGCCTTCATATGTGCGCGGAGCGCGTCCATGCGTCCGAGATTCCAGCGAGCGAGCGGCACGCCCAACGGGCGGAACTCGGCGCGGTCGAACAGTTCGACGACATAATGGCGGCAAAGCTCGTCCACCTGCCCCAGCGTCAACATCCCAAGGTTCATCACCATCGGTCGCCCCGGCACGCCGTCGCGGCCCCGCACCAGATCGGTCACATATAATCCGCCGCGCGGATCGACCAGCACGACATCGGCCTTCGACGCATCGATCATGCGATGGCTTGCGGCATAGGGCGCGACGAAAACATGCGTGCGCCAGACCAGAAAGGCGCTCATCGCCAACGTTATCGCCACGGCCAGGTAAATGGGCCGCATCGCCGCCGGACGAAAACGCGCCCAGCCGAGGCCCGCCAAAAGGCAGAACGGCCCGATGAAGCCATGGGCATAGCGAAAGCCCCAACCATAGCCCTGCGCCAGCGCCAGCGCGCAACCGGCAAAGCAGCCAAGCGCCAGCGGCAACGCGATCTCCTGCCCCCGCAATGCCTTGCGCCATTGCATCGCCATCACGCCCAGCGCCGCCAGCGGCACCATCAATATGTTGTTCCATGCGGCAAAGCGGCTGAGGTTGACCAGCGGTTGCCAGCGGTCCCCCAGACGTTCGAACAGGCTGCCGACCTTGTCCGCTACCCCTGCAGAAGGTCGAACATCGGCGGCAGGCCCCAACGACTGGACGAGAAATCCGGGCCAAAGCTTTGCCCACACGACCACGATGGCGATCAGGATCAGGACGTGAAATGCGGCCACGGCCCAGCGACGCGACAGGAGCATCCACAGGATGAAGGGCGCGATGAAGATGGGCGGGAAATGCCATTGATGGAGGCCAGCCGCCACCAGCGCCACCGCGCCAGCGCTGACATGACCGATCACGCCACCCCGCAGGACAAGCGCGAGCCAGATCATGTTAAGCGCGAAATGGCCGGTCATCGCATAGGGGGTCATGGCCGTGACCCAGAGCTGCGTGGACGACAACCCAAGCAGCATCGTCACCCAAACGGCATCGTCCCGTGTCGGGAACAGATGCAGCGCCACACGCCACAGCGCGAAGAGTCCGGCGATCAACAATGCGGGACCCGCCAGATTCGGGTCGCCTACTTGCCAGAACAAAGCCTGGATCGCGCTGTTCACCGGCAGATAGGCGGCGGTCCAATAATCGGCCGCGCCGAACGGAGAGAAGAATTCCGGCATGATCGCGCGCCGATAGGCTTCCCATTCGGCGGGAATCGGCCGGGCAAACAATCCTTCGCGCATATAAGCAGCCGCAAAGCGCGCGACTTCCTCATCTCGCGAAATCGAATAGTTCTGGAACAGCCAGTAATGGCCCGCCCAGGCGACGAGGCCAAAGACGACGATCAGCGGCACGATCACCCGCGCGCGGGGCTTGGGCAGGCGAAAACCCATCCCTTCGGCAAAAAGCGCCGCCAGCGTCAGCAGTAGCAGCCCGCCCAATAGTGCGGGGAAATCCTGATCCAGAAACAGGATGACGGCCAGGCTGACACCTTGCCGGTACGTCACATGCCACAGAAATGTAGCGCCCAGCCACAGGGTCAGGCCGATGGCACCCGCCAGGAACAGGCGGCGGGCATTGATAGGCCGGGCGGGCGGAACGTACATCAGCTTTCCTGCGGCAGCAGCGCCCGGTTGACGAAAATGCCATCCATTTCGACGAGCAGCGGGAAATGCCCCTTGTTGTTGGCGAAGAAGGCCGAGGGGATGAAATCCTTTTGCTCCAGCCAATCGATCATCGCCTGATAGCCGGTGCCATTTTCGTATATGGGCCGCACGCCAAGTTCGGTCTGCACGCCCGCCATGACCGCGATAGCGGCCCCCGCGCCTTCGCAGACGGAAAGGTCATGACCCTGCGTGTCCATCTTCAGGAACGGACAGGAAAAGCCCTGCTCCGCCCGTAGTTCTGGAAGAAGCGTGTCGATCCGCCTGCATTGCATCTCGACCGTCCGGGTGACCTTGTTGCGCTCGGCGAAAATGGCATCCTGCCGATCTGACGGCTTCTTGAGCGAGCTGAATTGATCGGCCGCCATGATGTTGAAACTGGCGGTTCCTTCAAAGTCGGACAAGGCGAGGTTGAACACATGCCATTTGGCATCGGACGCCGCCCGGCGGGATAGCTCGGCAAATATGTCGGGATTGGGTTCAAAGGACAGGATCGTCCCGGCAAAGCCGACGTCCTTGCGCAACATGACCGCATATTGCCCCCGGTTAGCACCGACATCGAACACGCAATCGACCGCAAAGGCAGAAAGGAACCGACGAAGCGCCTGGATCTCCGGATATTGATGCACCCGCCCGGCGATAGCGAGGCGGATTGCCAGCGCGCGGTCGGCCAGTTCGCGGACATATCGGCTCATGCGCGCGAGGCCATAACGGAGCGGTAAATGCCGATCGTTGCCAAGGCCATGTCCTTCCAACTGCCCATAGTCTCACCATAGGCGCGTGCCGCCGCGCCAGCCGTCTGCCTGATGGCGGGGCTTTGGATGAGCCGCAAGAGGGCTTGAGCAAGATCGTCCGGATTTCCGGCCGCTGTGCGGATCGCCACCCCCTCCGGCAAGGCGGCGAACATACCCACGTCCGATGTTACCATCGCCTTGCCATGGTGCAGGGCGGACAGGAATGCGCCGCTTGAATCGATTTGGCGATAGGGGAAGATGATGGCATCGGCCTTTGCCATATGCGCGTCGAGCCGCCCTTCGGTGAGGAATCCAAGGTCGGCAATCAGCCGGTCAGCAAAGCCCTCAGCCCGGCCTCTTTCCAGCAATGGCGCTACGTCCATGAATGGCTTACCCGCCACCACCAGCTCGAAAGCATGCCCCGCCCGCCAGAGCGATATGCAAGCCTCGATCAATATATCGACGCCCTTATAGGGCCTGATCGTACCGAAGAAGAGCAGGCGCGGGATGGATGCATCGGGGATAGCGACCAGATCAGCCGTTGTTGCCGGTGCCAGACGCATTGGGGGGTGGGGCGTCACATGAATGCGGGCCGATGCGATCCCCTGCGCCGCCAATGCCTTGCGCGTCGTATCACCATGCACGATCAGCGCATCGAACAGGTCGAGCAAAGCGCGATATCCCCTACCCTGCACGCCTGCATCGGCATGATAGGCATCGGCATTATGGACCGTATGGACCATCGGCACCCGCCCCTTCAGTCGGCGCAACAGCAGGCGGTCAGCGGGCGCGAGTGGCAACCATTGGAAATGCGCAACGTCCGCCGCTGTCAACGCACCGATCCGGCCAAGCGCGCAGGCAGCGCCATATTCGGCGGCCTTGATCAGACGAAAGGCTTTGCCCTCCCCCAATCGCGCTCGCAGCGCTTCGCTCCGACGGAAGAAGCGCGGTTCGTACCGATAATTCTCCGGCGTGATGGCGTCGGTCGATCGCATCGGGCGGCCGAGCAGGGTCACATCCGCGCCCTGTGCGGCAAGACCCCTGCACAGGCTGTCATCATATCGCCCGGTGAAAAGCGACGGATCGACCATTGCAATCTTCATTGCGCGGCCGAACCTTGCAGCAGACGGCGCAACGACAGGGCATGGAGCGCCGCGACCACGATCATCGTCAGCGCATAGATTGCGAGAACGGCTCGATCGAACCCGTCGCCGAAAAGCATTGCCAGCGGCACGCTGAGCAGCGATCCGGCGAGGAACGGGAGCGAGCGCTTGAGCAAATGAGAAAAGCGCCCAAGCGCCGCCTGGACATAGACCGACACACAGATCAGCGTCAGCGCCAGCAAGGCGCCGTCGATCAGCAGCAGATCGGCCATGCCAATGGCGGCTCGTCTGGCGAACAGCTTTGCGAAGACCCACTGGCCAAGCATCAGCAACGCGGCCGACGCGGCAAGGGCAAAGATAAACCCCGCCGCCAGTGCGCGGGTCAGCAACTGGCGCAGGCGGGGCCGGTCTCCACCGTGAAAAGCGCGGGTGATGCGAGGAAGCGCGGCCTCCACCATCGCGCGGATGGCCATGGAAAGCGCCCGCGACATTTTGAACAGGAAGTCGAAGAGCAGCATCGGCCGCGCGTCCTGCGTGGCGATAGCTATGGTGAAATAGGGCGCATTATAGGCCACGATCTCCGACACGGTGAACAGCGCCGACGCACCTATATCCCGCAGATAATGGGTGCGCACATATGCCCCGCCCCGGCGAAAGGCCAGCCAGTGCCGCGTCGTCATCCCCAACCGACCATGCACCAACTTGATCGCATATCCGATTACGGCCATGCTGATGACGAGTTGCAGCGCCACCGAAAGACGCGCGTCCAATCCTTTGAGGATCAGCAGCAGCAGCGCGATGGTCATCATCCGCCGCAAACAATCCAGCATCTCCCAGACGAAATTCCCATCGACCGCCGCCAGCGCTCTTTTCGCGAGCAGCGCCGGAAGGTTGATGCAGGCGGACAGGAAGAAAAGGATGAAGAGAAGCGGCATCGTCGTATCGATCCCGCCCGCCACCAGCGCGACGAGCAGGATCACGACACCGCCAAGGATCAGCATGCCCAGGAACAGGAAAAGGACGCCCATTTCCTCCAGACGGAAGCCGTCCCCGCTGTCTCCGCCATGGCCGAGCCAATGACGCCGCAGCCGGGCATAGATAATGCTGGTCAGGCCGAACTCGGCCGAAATAGTGAAGTTACCGAAGGCGACCAGCAGCAGGAACGCCTGAAACTCGCGCAGCGGCAGGACGCGCACGAAAACATAAGTGACGGCGAAACCCCAGATCAGCGTCAGCCCGACATTGGCGAGCTTGATGAGGGCGATGAACCGGGCAGACCCTTCCATCCTGGCGATGGTCCTGCCGACCAACGCGCTCACCGGGCGGCGCTTCCCACAGGCTTGCGGGCGCGAAACAGACGGTCGTCCAGCGCAAAGAAGTGGCGCGTGTCGGCATCAATCCCGCTCGCGTCAATCTCCTCCAACAGGAAGCCCGCCGCCCGGATACGGTCGGCGAAATCCAGACCATATTGCCGCACATGGTCCCACTGGCCAAATCGCCGTTCCCGCTCGCGGGGCGGAATGTCAAAGCTGCCGTCCTCGGTCGGCTTGTCCCACAGCGGCACGATCAACCAGGCTTCGCCGCCGGGCTTCAAAGCGCGATAGATATTGCGCAGGACGGCATGGTCGTCGGGCACATGCTCCATGACATGGCTGGCGTAGAACAGGTCATATTGTTCAGCCTCCTCCAGCGCCATCAGGTCCACGCGGCGCATGCCGGGAACCGAATAGCGCGCTGGATCAAGATCGGCGGGCACATAATCGGCGGCGGAAGAAAAGCGGCGGACAAGGCTACCTTCATTCGGCGCCATGTGCAGGATGGCCCCATCTTCCGGAACCGTCAGCGTCTTTTCCGCAATCAAATGGTTCATCAGCCTTTCGCGCGGCGAGGCTCCGCAATTGGGGCACCCCCATTCCGCATTGTCGCCATAGCGGAAGAAGCCCACGACAGACTGACCACATGCCGTACACGCGCGGTTTGCGCGCGCGCCCATCGCCTTGCGCAGGACAAGCATGGTCCGGGTCAGGTGCTTGCCGACGGCTTTTGCCACCCGCTGGAAAGTAATCACGCCTTGGCTCCGATCAGCATTGGGGAGGGCCTATACATGATGCCCCGCCTTTGGCGAGAGGGATCAGCGTGACTTTGCGGGATTCCAGACAGTGACCGTGCGGCCCGACATGGCTTTCATGACCCCCTGAAGCGTCGCGGCATAGGCGATGAGAATGTCGGTCACCGCCGCCAAAGGCCCCGACTTTGCCCGCAAGCCCATCGTCAGCAAAAGTAACGCGAGCGCCGTCGCACCAAGAGCCAGCAGAGGCGAGATGCGAACAGCCAGCAACAGGGCCGCAATCCCACCGGTCAGGATGAAAACTCCCCCAAACCACCTGATGATCTTGCGAGACGTGTATTTGAAACGGTCGAGCGCTTTCATGCGTCGAAGCTGAGGCCGAAGGTGCAGATGCGTGTGCCATGCGCGAGCGGCGATTCGAACCTTCCGCCGATATTCATCGCCCCTGCCCGCAACCAGTCTTTCCCTGGCGATGACATCCTTCGCCTTGACCAGCCGCGATCCCGCGAACACCACCGCCATCGACACAGTCAGGTCATCAAGCACACTGTCAGGAAACACAGGATAGAGCGTGCGGCGGATGGAAAAGATCGATCCATCCGCGCCCAGCACATTGCCGGTGCGCGATTCCTCGTCCTTCAACCGCTCCTCCATCCGCCAGTAGAGCGAACCCACCGACGCCGTCGCGCTTTCCCCCTCGCCCATATAATGCAGCGAACCCAGAACGCCGCCCACCTGCGGATCAGCATAGCGGGCAAGCAGATTGCCGATCGCCTCCTCGTCCAGCATCACATTAGCGTCGGTGAAGATCAGCACATCACCAGTAGCGCGCGCAGCCAGTTGCTTCATGCCATGCGCCTTGCCGCTACGGCCCGGCCCCCTGATCAAGGTCACCAGATCGCTCTGTGCGGCTATCAGCGACGCGGTCTCATCGGACGAGCCATCGTCAAAGGCCAAAATCTCAAGGCCGGGATGGCGGCGCTTCAACATCGCCAGATTGGCCAGCTTCTCCGGCATCGCCGCCGCCTCATTATAAGCGCAGAAGAGCAGCGAAGCCGAGGTCACCTCACCCGCGCGCGGCGCCTCCGGCTTCGTCGGAAGGGCACGCAGGATCAGCGGGTAGAAGAGGAACGGCCAAAGCAACGCCACGACCGACGAAACAAGAACGAGCAAAAGGATCAGGTCCACGCCGCGCATCAATAAGCCTTGTGATGCACCAGCACCCCAATCGTCGCCATGATGATACGCAGGTCACGCCAGATCGACCATTTCGTCACATATTCCAGATCCGACTGAAGCCGGTCGATCAAATCCTGATGATGGTCGGTCGATCCGCGATGCCCCCGGACTTGCGCAAGGCCGGTCATGCCCGGCTTGATGCAATGCCGCTCCCAATAACGCTCATCGACTTCCCAATAGAGGCTGTCGCCCGCCTTCGCCGCTGCGGCATGGGGACGCGGCCCCACAATGCTCATGTCGCCGCGCAGCACGTTGAACAGCTGTGGCAGTTCATCGATGCTGGTGCGGCGCAGGAAGCGTCCGACAGGCGTCACCCGATCATCGTCACGCGCTGTCAGCTTATCCGCCTTATGGTCAGCCGCCTCAATCCGCATCGACCGGAACTTGTAGATATTGAAGGGTCGTGCATCGCGCCCGATCCGGGGCTGCTTGAAGATGACGGGTCCGGGGCTGGTCAGCTTCACCGCCAGCGCGGCGGCGATCAGCACCGGCGAAATAGCGATGGTCGCAGCGGTCGCTACGATGATGTCGAAAATCCGCTTGATGATGCGGTCCCGAAACTGAAACGGGCCGCCCGCCACGATGATGGTCGGCTGCCCATCGAACTCATCGACCCGTGCTGGAGCGAAGCGCAGCAATTCGGGCACCACGATCTCACCGCGCGCGGACAGGGATTTGAGCGCCACCGACCAGTCGCTCATCCGCTCCATCGGGCATGCGACGATCACGCGCTCAGCCATGCCGACCGCCGCCGCCAGCCGCGCCGCCATGTCCGCATCGTGGCTGGCAGGCCGCAAGTTCGCGGCGGCCGCGTCGATCACTTCCATATGCGGGCCGGTCTCTATCTCCACGCCATCCATGATAACGGCGGTGAGGTGCGGCACCTCCCCCAGCAGGCGAGCACTAAGCCGGGCAATCGCCAGCCTTACCAGCGCAACGCTGACCGCCGAAAAGCCAAGACCGACGACAAAGGTCAAACGCGAAAGCTGCTCGGCGATCTTGCCGAGATACACCACCAGCAGCATCAGCAACGCCGCCTGCGCCAGCGCCAGCAGCCCACGGAAGATCCCACGCCGGATGTCGTCCAGCATGTGAATGCCGTAAGCCCCGCCCTGCACCGCCAGCAATATATAAAGCGGCGCGACCATCGCGAACATGACGAGGCCATGCGGCTTCCCCGGCTCGCCCAGCAGCGCGCCCAGCACGAGCCAGTTCGCCAGCAAAAATGACAGGAACAGCCCCGCCAGGTCTCCAAGGAGGCACAGCAGATATAGTCGCGCCCGAACGATTTCCTTCGAAACTGTCACTTGCGTCCTGCTTGTCCTTAACCCGCCCGCTCCGTTGGCACTGGCGGGACTGCCATGCAAGCTTTGCGTGAAAGCGCCTTCTGTGCCAGCCGGTCAAAGGCCGAACAAGCGGGTCAGTGACTTGTCCAGCATCAGCAATTGCCAGAGCAATCGGCCATGATCGGCCATCCCGGACTTGTGATCGGCAGCGATGCGTACCAGCGCCTGGGCGTCGAACCAGCCGGTTCGGGCAAGCGCCGACCCACCCGCAATGGCGCTCGCCTCCCCCGCCAGCGGCCCACGAAACCAGTTGCTGATCGGCGTCACGAAGCCCATTTTCTGACGATAGAGAATGTCGTGCGGCAGATAGGGCTCCATCGCCTTCTTCATCAGATATTTGCCGCTATTCCCCCGAATACGCTGGGCGACCGGAAGGCGAGCAGCAAACTCCACCAGCCGATGATCGAGCAACGGCTCGCGCGCCTCCAGACCCACAGCCATGCTCATCCGGTCGGTCTTGGTCAGGATGTCGCCGGGCAACCAGATATGAATGTCGGCATATTGCGCCCGGTCCAGCGGATCGCGCGCGGGCGCTTCCGCCATGACACGGATATAGCGATCCTCCGCCCGATAGGCGCCCAGCCGACTGCGCATGTCCTGACTGAAGAGTTTCTGCCGCAGCGCGTGAGGAGTGACACTGACGGATGCCGCATAGGCCTCGCTCCCCTCACTTGCCAATTCGAGGAAGGTCGACTTGGCACGCAGCGCTTGGGGTGCCCAATCGGCTTTGGGATACCAGCGCCCCAATGTGCCGAACAGCGGCTCGCGCACCGATGCGGGGATGAGGCTGCGCACCCGCTCCCCCTGCATCTGGAAACGATGGCGACGATAGCCGGCAAAGGCTTCATCGGCACCATCGCCCGACAAGGCGACCGTCACCTTCTCCCGCGCCAGTTCGCACACCCGATAGGTCGGCAGCGCGGAGGCATCGGCGAATGGCTCGTCAAAATGATAGGCTAGCGTATCGATCAGACCATAGTCATCGGGTGACACGATCCGCATGCGGTGGTCAGTCGCAAAGCGCCGGGCGATCCGGTCGGCATAGGCGCTCTCGTCCAGGCTCGCGACATCGAAGCCGATGGTACAGGTTTTGACCGCCTGATTGGAAGCCTCCGCCATCAGGGCGACGACGCTGCTACTGTCCACGCCACCGGACAGGAAAGCCCCCAGCGGCACGTCGGAAACCATGCGCGACCGCACCGCCTGCCGCATCAGGGCGACCAGTTCCTCTTCCAGCGCCTCGGGCTTCGCCTTGCTGCGTTCGGCAAAGCTCACATTCCAATAGCGCTGCGGCTGCGGCACGGGCCGACCACGCACCAGCCGCAGCGTGTGACCCGCCTTGAGCTTGCGCACGCCCGCCACGATGCAGGCGTCGTCGGGCACATAGCCAAAGGCCATGAAATCTTCGACCGCCGCCAGATCAGGCGCGCGGCGCAGCAGCGGATGGGCCAGCAGGCTCTTCAGTTCGGACCCAAAGATCAGACTGCCATCCGAAAGCTGCGCATAATATAGCGGCTTCACCCCCAGCCGATCACGCACCAGCCACAGCGACTGTGCCCGCGCATCGAACAGGGCAAAGGCGAACATGCCGTGGAGCCGCTCGACACAGGCCTCGCCCCATTGGCGATAGCCGTGAAGGATGACCTCCGTATCGCTGTCCGTGCGGAAGACATGGCCCTTGGCCTCCAACTCCGCACGAACTTCCGCGAAATTATAGATCTCGCCATTGAAGGTGACGGCCAGGCTCTCATCCTCGGTCAGCATGGGCTGCGCCCCGCCGCCAAGGTCGATGATGGAAAGGCGCACATGGCCAAGCCCCACGCCCGGCGCCGTCCATACGCCGCTGCCATCGGGTCCGCGATGCGGCATCACGTCCAGCATCGCGCGAACCCGCGCCGGATCGACCGGCTTGGCCGTTTCAAGATGGAAGATGCCCGCTATCCCGCACATGCGAACGGGCTTTAGCGGATGCCGAGGCTGCGGTCAGCCAAATCCTTCACATCGCCAATATCTTGCAGGAACAGGGCGATGGCGGCATCGGCGGGCTTGCCCTGCTGCTCTTCGGCCGAGACGATGATCGCACCGGCGCGCTGGTCGCGGCCGAGCAGCCGAGCGAGCATCGTGTCGATCTTCACGCGCGGCGCGCTGCCGGTGACCGGGCCGTCTCCGACCTTGTAGAAGCTGGCGGCATGGCGGACCACCGGGCCGGGGGCGGTGATCTGCTCGCCCAGACCATTTGCGGGCGCCCGTGCAGGCGAGGACCATGACCAGCGCTGGTCGGGATTAGCGGCGCCCTGCGCAAAGCCTACAAGCTCACGCCCCTCATCCTGCCGGTCAAAGCTGGCGATGGCGAGGTCAACCACATCTCCCGCCCCATTCCGATAACGCCCGAGGACAAGATAATCCGCCCCGTCGAATCGCGGCCTCCACGGGTAGCGCGGCTGCGCCGAAGTCAGTGCCCAGCCCTTGACCGCGGGGAGAGTCGGCGCGCCGGGCAGCGGCTTGCTCACCGCAGCGCTCACGATCAGCCAGACGGGCGCGGCCAGCACCAACAGGCTCGCTGCACCAACTGCGATGACAAGCGGGAGGCGACCACGAACGAGACTTCCAAGCCGAGCAGGATCAAACCATGGATCACCCGGCCGACGGTCGAAAAAAGGCCACGCCGCCGCCATCACCACCGCCATGATGATAGCGAAAAAGACCCAGCCATACATGACATGGTCAAAGCCGACCGCAGCCTTGATATTGGTGAGATGCGCGATCCATATGGTCCCGAATGCACGCAAGCCATTGGCCAGCACCGCCAACAGCAGCGCACCGACCATGAAGAGGATGCGGCGTGGCCAGCTTGCAAAGCAGACATTGCAGACCAGCGCGCCATAGGCCGTCATCGCAATCACGAACTTCGCGCCCGAGCACGCCTCCGCCACCCGGAAATAACCCGTCGGCGTCGTTATGAAGATGCCGTCGAGATGCGCAGGAACGCCCGCAATATCGAGAAAGATCATGCACAGCCGCGCCGTGATCAACTGCAACGGCGCGACCAGTTCCTCCCCCACCGGCACCATGAAGAAGGCGTAAAAGAGCGGGAACAGCAGCGCCCTCGCCACGGCAGGCCCGAGCAGCGTGACAACGCTACCCTGCAACATCAGGATGATCGCAGCATGGCGGAACACAGCGACACCCGCCGCCGCTCCAAGGAGCCAGGCGAAAGCACCCAGCGCTATCCAGATCAATCCGGGCGCCCATGCGACAGGCTCAAGTTGGCGCAGGCCGGAAAGTCTCTGCTGCACCAGCCACGCGATCAGGAACGGGATGAAGAGGCAATGACCAAAGGTGGACGCGTTCCACCAGATCGAAACCATGCCCGACGCATCGCGATGAAACAGCGTCAGGATCAGGAACGCCAGAACGCCAAGCGTAGCTAGATGCCCCCGCCAGCCTTCCACGCCAACGCCGCGCGCTCGAGACAAAGGCAGCGTCCTGTCAGTCATGCTGCTTGGCTGCCTAAAGCGGACACCGAACCGAACAGCATTTCCGGCAAGTCCTTAAGCGTTTCAGCCCAGCGATAGCGCTCCCCCACCCGCGAGCGGGCAGCCTCGCCCAGACTCCGCGCCCGATCAGGATCGGCCAGCAGAGCGCATATCTTCTCGACCTCTTCGGCAGGATCAGCCGCGATGAGGAAATGCACCCCATCCTGCGCATCGATGCCTTCGGCCGCCTGCGGCGACGCTACTATGGGCCGCGCCATGGCCATCGCCTCCAGCACCTTATTTTGTATGCCTCGAGCGATCCGCAGCGGCGCAACGACAACATCCGCCGCCGCCAGCCAGCCGCGAACATCGGGAACCGCCCCAGTCACAACGACGCCGGGCAACTGCGACAACGCACTAATCTGCGGCGAGGGATTGCGCCCGACAATGGCAAAACATGCCTCGGGATGTCGGGTTCGCAAGGCTGGCAAGCTATCGCGCGCGAAGCTTTCCACCGCCTCGACATTAGGCCGATAGTCCATCTGCCCGGTGAACACGACGAGCGGACCCGCCGGTCGCGCAACCTCATCAAATTCGGCCGCCGGATCGAAATAATCCAGCGCCACGCCATTATCCATGCCGATGACCCGCGCGGCGTTCAGGCCCGCGGCCTCCCGAAACAGCGCAGCCTCGGCCTCGCTAACGAAAGCGCTGACGTCGGCGCGTTCGGCCGTGGCACGCTCAAAATCGAGCAGAACCCGCCCCTCGCGCCGGTTGATCCACCCCATAGGACCGCCGCCTGCCGCACCATAGCTCGCATATTTGGCCGAATCGAAATCGACGAAATCCATGACGAAGCGAACGCCATCGGGAAGCACCGGCACGAAATGCGCCATCTGCACCGAATAGCCCATCACCGCCGCGATCGGACGCTCCGCCAAAGTCTTCCGCACCCATTGATGCATGCGCGAGTCATCGAACAAGGACACCAGCATCGGCTGCCGCTTAACCAATCCGGACAGCCCAGCCACGACGCGCGACCTGTCGCGCTTCAGCACGCACTGGCTCGCCGTCATCTCTGCCATGGCTGGGGCGAAGCTCAGATCGCGATCGTCATCCGCAAAGCAGCCGACATGCACCGGCGATATCTCCGCCAGCCGCTTCAATATGTGATAGGAACGGATCTTGTCGCCCCGATCCGGTGGAAAAGGGATGCGGTGGCAGAGGAACAGGATTTCGCCCGTCATCCCAACCCCCGCGAAATCAGCGGCCCGAGCAGGTTGGCGATCGTCAGCGGCAGCTTCTTCCACATCTCAACGCGCCGCTGATATTGCGCGCTGTTGGGATTGATGTCGCGCCGCTCGCCCGTCGCCGACCAGCTATGATAGGCGAGTGGCACCGGATCGAAGCCGAAGCTCTTCTTCCACGCTGCCTGCCCGCTCCCCGTCTTGGACCGCCCAAAATCGAACAGGCGCATGCCGCGCGCCCGCCCATGGCCCATCAGCCGGTAATACATGAGTTCGTTGGAACGCAGCCGCCGCGCATCGGCGACACCCCCGCCCCAAAAAGGCATGACCCGCCCCCGATGGTAGAGCGTCAACACCCCCGAAACCGGCCGGTCATCCTCATAGACGATCAATATGTCGGCATCCTCGCCGAACGCCGCCAACACTTCGCGAAACAGGCGCCTCGGAAAAACCGGCGTCCCGAGATTGCGCACGCTTTGCGCATAAACATCATAATGCGCGCGCAGAAACCGCTCATCCCGCCCAACCTCCACCCTTAGCGCGGAATTGGCGAGCGCCTTACGCAGTTCAGCCCGGTGCTTACGCGGGACAGCGAGCAACTCCGCCTCATCATCCGCCGCAATCGGACGGACAAAGCCGAGATGGCTGTCCTCATGGACGGTCCAGCCTTCGCGAGGCGACGGCCCGCCCCGCAGTTCGACCGAAGCTACACCACGATCACGCGCAAATCCTTCAGCCGCGCAGGCGAGTGCGCAATGGGTGGCGGGATCGCTCGCCAATATGCCGCCATCGACGGCAAAGCCCGAAGACACGAACGCTTCACCAAACAGGCGACTTTTCATGTGCGTCAGCGGGAGAATACCCGCGATCTGGCCCGACGAAGCCACTGCCGCCAACATATATGCGCGGTTGCCAGTGCCCCGCTCAATCGCCTTGATCCACGCCGGCCGGTGAAAAGGCGTGCCTTCTTCCTCGCCCTGAATGTAGGCATCCGCCGCAGCCACCTGCGCGGGATCATCCAAATCAAGCGTGACCACGCCGACTCCGCCATCCGCCCTCATGCCGCCAACTCCGCCTCGCGAGCGACCAGCGCATCCACCCGCGTCCAGGAAAAATCAGCAGTCAGCCGCCGCAGCTTGTCCGCCATGACGGACAGATTGCTGTAATGGCGCAGGCGCGATCGGAGCGGCGCTCCCGCCACACGCGGCTGGTCGGGATCAATTTCCCAGGGATGAAAATAGATGATGGCGGGCTGCTTCTCCCGCCCATTCACTTGCCGAATGGCCCAGCGGGAAAAGCCATAGGGCAGCAACCGGAAAAATCCGCCACCCCCAGCCGCCAGCCTCCGCCCACCAAATTCGGCAGTCGTCACCGGCAACTCCAGAAAATCACTCCCCGTCACCGGCCGCCAGGCAAAGCGCGGCGATTCAGGCCAGCCATAATGATCATGCCGGATCGGCGCGACGCTGCTGGAATAGCGATAGCCCTCCTCCGCCAATATGGCGTGCGCCCAAGGCGTCCGATGATCGATGGAAAAACTCGGCGCGCGATAGCCTATGACGCGCTGCCCGCTGGCATCCTCCAGCAAGGCGCGCGACCGGCGCAAATCCGCGCGAAACGCCTCCGGGCTCAGCGTAAAAACGCGAGCGTGATCATAGCCATGGCTCGCCACCTCATGCCCCGCCTCGGCAATCCGCCGCATGAGCGCAGGATAACGCTCCGCAACCCACCCTAACGTAAAGAATGTCGCACTGACCCCCGTCTCGGCAAACAGCGCCAGCACCGCATCCGTATTGCGCTCCACCCGATGCGTCAGTCCATCCCAGGAAGGCCGGCTGATCGTGCGCTCAAAGGCGCCGACATGAAACCAGTCCTCCACATCGACCGACAGGGCATTCAACACCATGATGAAGCGTCAGGCAGCAGCGCTGTGCGGCGCGTCGCCCATCCGCTGTTCACGCTCGACCCAGTCCACCAGCAGCGTCAGCACGCGGCGGAGCGCGGTATCCTGTTCACCCACGCGGAATTCGAGCGAGGACAGCCGTTCCTCGATCAGGGTGAAACAGTCCTTCAGAGCCTCCGGGTCCACCGCCTGGATGGCGGTCTGTTCGATCCGCAGCGAATCGACCTCCGCGCGCAACGTGGCGATCTCATCCATCAGCGCGGGCGATGGCTCCGGCTGGCGCGAGCGCAGCGCATTGAGTTCAGCGCGCAAGGTGTCGCGCGCCGGCTCCGCCTGCGGTGCCACCGATGCCGCGACCGGAGCCGCAGCCGGCGCTTCCTCCGCGCGATCCAGCACGGATGTCGGCATCGGCTGCACGGCAACGTCGCTGTCCGCGCCCATATCCTCAATCACCGCTTGCACCGCAGCCGCGTCGATCTCCGACAGCTGATCCAGCGCACCCAGCAGCAGCACGCGGCTGGCCAGCACATTGACCCGGCGCGGCACGCCCCCCGTCGCGGCATAGATGGCGGCGAAGGCATCCGACGTGAATTGCGGATCACCATTCCACCCGACGATCGACAGGCGATGCAGGATATAGGGTTCGATCTCTTCGGGCTGCATCGGATCAAGATGATGGGTTGCGATCACGCGCTGCCGCAGCTGTTCCAACTGCGCCGACTTCAGCAGATCGCGAAATTCCGGCTGGCCCAGCAGGAAAATCTGCAACAGCGACTGCCCGCCCAGCTGGAAGTTGGAAAGCATGCGCAACTCTTCGATCGCCGAGACCGACAGATTCTGCGCCTCGTCGACAATCAGCAACGACCGCCGCCCCGCCCGCGCCTGACCATGCAGGAACGCTTCGATCTGCCGCAAAATCTGCGCCTTCGGCATGTCGTCGGTCGGCAGGCCAAAGCTCTGCGCGGTGAGGCGCAACATGTCGTCACCGCCCACCTGCGTCGAAACGATCTTGACGGCGGTCAGCCGCGCCGGATCGATCGTCGCCATCAGGTGCCCGACCAGCGTGGTCTTGCCCGCGCCGATATCCCCGGTGATAACGATGAAGCCTTCACCCTGCGCCAAACCGTAGCCCAGATAGGACAGCGCCTTCCGGTGCGTCGCACTTTCGAAGTAGAAATGTGGATCGGGGGTCAGCTGGAAGGGGCGGCCCTCAAATCCGTAGAACTGGTCGTACATCTCTTGTCTCCGGACGCGATTAGAAGCTGTACCGCAGGCCGACTTGGCCCATGGCGTTGATGACGGCATCCAGATCGTCCGCCTTGGCACTGTCGAGCCCAAGCGAAGCGGATGCCTGAAGATTGCGGTTGATGAGGCGGTTGTAGCTGGTGAACGCGCCCAGATTCAGCACGTCGAGCCGCGCGCCGCTCGCATCGAAATAATTGGCATAAACGGCGCTATCCAGGCTGGACCGGCTGTCGATCACATAGCTTAGCGAGGCGGTGCCATACCAATTCTGGTCCCGAGTACCCCGTACGAACACCGTCTGGCCCGAAGGCGTCACGAACTTGCGCTGCGAATAGCCAAGGCCGACGCCAAGGCCCCATGGCCCCCGCTGCGCCGCATATTGGGCGGCAACGCCCCGATAGCGGAAGTTCGCGTCCGTGACTCCGGTCAGCGCGTCGTTGAAGCACTGCCCACCCCCGCTTTGCGAGAAAGCGCAGCCGGTGAAATCGCCGGTGAACGGATTACGCACGACATTCAAACTGCTGCCCGAAACCGCCGCGACATTGGACGTGATGATCCGCCCGAAGCTGTCGATGCCGTCAAACACCACCAAGGCAAAGGACTGGCCGCGACCCTGCCATACAAAGCTGCCCGTATAGGTCATGCCGCCATAGCGTTGGCCGACCCGCGCCTCAAGCGAGGTGCGGCGGTTGGGGCGCCACAGCACGCCCACATCCCAGATGATGTCGTCGAAATCATAGATCAGCGCGCGCGGCGAACTATCGTCAGTGACGTAACGGCCGTTGCGGATGACCGGCACCCCGCTCCCGTCAAGCTCAGGCGAGCGCTGGCTGATCTTGATCTGTTCATAGCCCACGCCCCCTGCAACGGCGACAGTCGGGGACACCGGCAGCGTGGCATCCACGCGGCCCCAGGCATCCTCAAACCGCTGATCAAGCTCGCTCGCATCCTCCCGGTCATAGCCAGCGCTAGCCACGATGCCGAGCGGCAGCCAAACACCCGGCGCCACGCCGACCGACCCCGCCAGGCTGTGCGAAATCGAGTCAGCGAAGGAGCCGACATTAGGCGCTCCAGCAAAATCGGCATTCACATCCTCATCAACCCGCGCATAGCCGAGACGATAAGAGGCCGTGACGTCGATGTCGCCGAAGGACGAGGCATAGGACGGCCCTACATAACCGGCATAAACCTGGCTCGTCTGGCTGTCGTTCAATGTCACCGCGCCCGAAAGGCCATCCGTACGAATGCGCGTCGCAAGCGCCCCCGCATTGAGGGTCAGCCCATGCGACACCAGATACTGTCCTGACACGATACCGCTGATCACGTCCTGATCGCTGGCCTCGCGCCCCCAGCCGAAACTGTGATTATATTGAACATCAGCGACGGCCTCAACGCGACGCGTCTGCACCTGCGCCGTCAGTCCCGCCGTCACATTGGTATAGGTCAGGACATCGCCACCGCCTTTCAGCGGCGCGAGCACAGCCTGATCGACACCCAGATAGGGCGTGACTTCGACCTTCCGTTCCTGCGCCATGGCAGGCGAAGCGGCGAGCGATATTGCGCCCAGCAACCGAAGGGAAGTGCGCAGCATCATGCGTCGTCGCTCCCCTCACCATAATAGCTGCCAAAGCGGCGGCCGCTGGCGGAGAAGGTGACGCCATTCAGCAGCAACTGCACCTGCCCCGCTGCCTTCAGCATCCCCGCCGCGTCACGCAGCGCGCTTTCGCTGGTCTGGTCGGCACGCACCACCAACAGAGCGATGGCGGCATGGCTCGCCAGCACGGCACCCGCCGACGCAGCGAGCAAAGGCGGCGAATCGAACAGGATTATCCGGTCCGGCCGCCCCTCGGTCAGGCGGCGCAACAGCGTCTCGGTCCGCGCCGAAGCCAGATATTCCGTGTCATTGTTGCTCCGCTGCCCCGCAGGCAGGACCGCAAAGGACGGAATGTCCGTACGGATCACACAATCCTCGATAGCTATCGACGGATCGGCGATGGCGTCCATCAGCCCCGGCCCGCTCGTCAGCCCCAGCGCCTCGGGAATGCCCGGCTTGCCGAAGTCGGCATCGACCAGCAATAACTCCCGATCCTTCTCCGCCGCCAGGCTAAGCGCCAGATTGATCGCGCAGAAGCTCTTACCCTCCCCGCTATGCGCCGAGCAGACAAGCACGCGATTGCCGCGCGGATCATCGCCAAGCTGCGCGAGCAGGTCGCGCTTCAGCAGCCGGAACTCCTCGCTGATCGCAGTCACCGGACCGTCAGGCAACAGCCAGCCATTTTCGGCCAGAACAATCCGATCGATGCTCTGCACCGGCCCACGCCAGTCAGGCGCGCGATATCCCGCCTCCACCGCCACCGGCCGAGCAATCTCCACCACCGGAGGCAACGGCTCGCCAACGGGCACCTCGACCGCAGGAGCGGCACGCCCCTGCAAGGCCGCACTGAAATCATAGATTTCCGTCGCCCGCTCGATCAGCGAACCTTTGGAAAGGGAGCTATGCTTGTTCATCTTGCTGCTCCTCAGGCCATGCCACGCTGGATGAATTCGACGAGGATCAACAGCACGCACAGCGCTGCCAGCCCCCCGCTCGCACCGGCGAACCATTTCAGCCGCTGCTTTTCGACCGCCCTCTGCGCGGCACTCACCGTCTGCGTGATCGAACCGATGACCGGCAGGCCAACCGCTCGCTCCAGCCGTGCCGCCGTCGGGAAGCTGCCCTTGAGCTGCCCCATCGCAAAGGCGCTACCCACGCCCGCGCCGATCCCGACGATCAGCACACCCAGCAGCAACAACGGCCGGTTGGGCGCAGACGGCGCGGTGGGGGCGCTCGGCGGATTGATCACGCGGAACTGAACAGAGCCAGTCTCGGTCTTCACATCGCCGCGCAGCCGCACATCCTCGCGATCGGCCAGCAACTTGTCATATTGGGTTTTCAAGACCTCATAATCGCGATCGAGCTTCTCCTGCTCGGCAGCAAGACCCGGTTCGTCCGTCTGGCGCGAAGACATGGCGTTAAGATCAGCCTGAAGCTGCGCCTTGCGCGTCTGCAACGCCTGAACCGTCGCCGCACGCTCCGCCTGCATCGACTTAATCGACAGATACGCAGGGTTGGGCGAACCAGCCGCCCCGCCACCGCCACCACCCTGACGGCGCAGCGCATCGACCTGACGCTGGGCTGCGATCACATCGGGATGGTTGCTGGTCCAGCCCCGCGCCCGCATTCCGGCAAGGTCCGCCTGCGCCTGCGCCAATGCGGAAGGACCACCCGACGCGCCAACGCCCGGCAGCACCTGCGGCGTTCCGGCAAGCTGGCCGTTCATGGCGCTGAGCGCGCTCGAAGCCTGCACCAGCTGCGATTCGATATTGTTGATCTCCATCCGCGCCGCGTCCATGCGCTGGCCGATCGAGCCCGCGCCCGGCAGCATTCCCGCATAGCGCTGCTCGAACTCCACACGACGCTGTTCGGCGGCGGCCAATTGACGACCGCGCGCCGCGATCTGCTGGTCAAGGAAAGCGAGGCTCTGCTTCGTCTCGACCCGGTCAGACGACAGGTTCGTTTCCTGGAAAATCTCGATCAGCTTCTGCACCGCCTGCTGCGCGATCCGCGCATTGGCACCGTCAGAAAGACTTGAGTCCGCAGATTTGGCGCTGATGTCGATCATGCTCGGATCAGCCTGCGCCATCACGGTAATGCCTTCGCGCAGCGCCGTGATCTTGGCCGCCATGTCGCGCGGGCCGCTCACCGTCTGGTTAAGGTCGGTCTCCTTGACCACCCGCTCCAGATTGGCGGTGCTGGCCAGCGTCTGGCGCACGCGATCCAGATCCTGCTGCGACTGGACCTGCGTGATGCCGACCTTGTCCTGCAGCAGCGACTGCGTGTTCACATAAACCCGCGCCTTGCTCTCATAACTGTTGGGCACCAGAGCCACGCCCAGCCACCCCAGCATGCACACGCCCCACGCCACGCCCAGCGCCAGCCAGCGCCGCGTCCATATGCCGTGAAGGGCAATCAGCAGTTCGTCGTAAAGACCCGCCATATCAGAACATGCTTTCCGGAATGATGATGACATCGCCCGGCGCCAGCATGACATTCGCCTTGCTGTCGCCGCGCTTCAGCAGGTCGCCGATGCGGACGTTGAATTCCTGCTGCTTGCCCTGTTCCTTGTTGAAGCGCACGAGCCGCGCCCGGTTACCCGCCGCATATTCGCTTAAGCCCCCGACTGAGATCATGGCGTCAAGCAGCGTCATGTTCGCGCGATAGGGAATGGAGGCAGGCTTTTCGGTCGCGCCGACGATCCGCACCTGCTGGCTGAAGGTGCCGGAGAAGTTGTTGACGATCACCGAAACAAGCGGATTCTCGATATATTTGGTGAGCGCAACCTTCATGTCGTCGGCCAGCTGCTTGGGCGTCTTGCCAACGGCGGGCATGTCGGCGACCAGCGGAGTCGTGATGCGTCCGTCGGGCCTTACCTGAACCTTCGCGCCCAGTTCCGGATTGCGCCATACGAAGACGGTGAGGTCATCGAGCGGCCCGATCACATATTCCTCGCCCGGCCCCTCCTGCTGCGCCACGAAGGACGCCGGTGGCAACTGGGGACCACCGCCTCCCGAAGCGCAGCCGGACAGCGCCAAAGCAGGCAGCGATGCGGCGATCAGAGCCCGGGAAACCGACAGGAAACGCATATCTTCACCTCATGACATGGCCGCACGCCAACGCAGCCGCCAGGGAGGTGAAGCGGCCGCAAAGCGATGGGCTTTGGGCCTCTTCTTGGCCCTAAAGGGTAAAGATACGGTTAGGCGTCAAACTATTGGTATATCAGCCAAGTAATAGTTCGAGCGCAGGCGGGTGCCCCAAAAAGCCGGAAGGGCTCGCCGAAGCACCATAGGCTCCCGCGGCGAAGATCGCAATCAGGTCCCCTTCCACAACCGGCGGCAAAGCTACCTTGTCCCCCAGCTTGTCGATCGGTGTGCACAGACACCCCACAACCGTCACCGCCTCTTCCGCGGGCGCCACGCCATAACGGTTCGCCACCGCCATCGGATAGTTGCGCCGCACCACCGTGCCGAAATTTCCACTCGCCGCCAATTGATGGTGCAATCCACCATCCACCACGACGAACGTCTCGCCCTGGCTCTGCTTCACATCAACGACGCGGGTCAGGTAGACGCCCGCCTCGCCCACCAGCCAGCGGCCCAGTTCCATCGCAAACTCGCTCTCCGCCAATATGTCCGGACGGGCGTTCAACGTCTGGCCCAACGCCTCACCGATCGGCGCAATGTCTAACCGCTGATCGCCCGGGAAATAGGGAATGCCAAATCCCCCACCCAGATTGACGAGCGGCGGCGCAGTACCCACTACATCCGAAAGCCGCGCCGCCAATCCCACAGTCGCCGCCTGCGTGTCGATCAGCGCCTCCGCATCCAGCGCCTGCGATCCCGCAAAAATATGCCAGCCGCGCCAATCGGCTCCAGCCTCGATCAACAAGCGTGCAAGTGCCGCCGCCCGATCCGCATCGACGCCAAAGGGTTTGGCCCCGCCGCCCATGCGCATGCCCGACCCTTTCAGGTCAAAGTCGGGATTGACCCGCACCGCCAGCCGGGGCATCCGCCCGCGCTTCTCGGCGATGGCGAGCGCTCGCCGCGCTTCACCCTCCGACTCAAGGTTCAACGTAACCCCCGCGTCTATCGCGGCGGCAAGTTCATCGTCGCGCTTACCCGGCCCAGCAAAGCTCACATGCGCGGCGTCCATCCCGGCTTCCAGCGCCCGCGCCAGTTCCCCGCCCGAAGCCACGTCGAAACCATCGACCAACCGCGCCATGCGTTCCAGCAGCCCCGGATAGGGGTTCGCCTTCACCGCATAATGAATCGACAATTGCGGTGGCATGGCTTCACGCAAACTGCTTACCTGCCGCTCAACAATCCCCATGTCATAAACGAACAGCGGCGTATCCCCCGCTTCGTCCACCAGGCTTGCCGCGCCGCATCCGCCGATCAGCAACATGCCTTCCTCACCCTCGAAAAAGGGCGGAACAGGTCCCATCGGCTTCATCTGTCATATTCCTTGGCCAGTGCCACTCGGTCGATCTTGCCATTAGGCGTCCGGGGAAAATCCGCCAGCCTGATGATCGTTCGGGGCTGCATGAAGTTTGGCAATTCGGTCTTCAACCTCGCCTCGACCGCCGCCTCGGCATCAGCGTCGCCAGACCGGATAAGCAACAACACCGCCTGCCCCAACCGTTCATCCTTGATGCCCAGCGCGACGGCCTCCGCCACCCCGGGCACCGCCACCGCCGCTTCCTCAATCTCGGTCGGACTGATGCGATTGCCCGAGGATTTGATCATCGCGTCATCACGTCCAACGAAATAGAGCAACCCCTGCCCGTCCCGCCTGACGCTATCCCCCGACCAGACTGCCATGCCGCCATAGCGAGAGGATGACGGCGCAGGCTTGAACCGCTCGGCCGTGCGCGCCTCATCCCGCCAATAACCCTGCGCCACAAGCGGCCCGCAATGAACCAGCTCACCCGCTTCATCATCGTCCGTCACGCTGCCGTCCGGCCGCACCACCAATATCTCCGCATGCGGTATCGCCGACCCCATCGAGTCTGGGTAGCTGTCCACCAAGGCGGGCGGCAGATAGGTGGAGCGAAAAGCCTCGGTCAGCCCATACATGGGATAAAGGTCGGCCTCGGGGAAAAGGCCGCGCAATTTCGCCACCAACGGCCGGGTGAGCGCGCCACCACTATTCGTCAGGCGCTTCAGCTTCCCCGCCACCTCCGGCTTCCATTCAAGCTCGGTCAACTGCACCCAAAGCGGCGGCACCCCGGCCAGCGTCGTGATGTCACGCTTGTCCACCGACTTCATGACGTCACGCGCCGTCAGATAGTCGAGTGGATAGACGCACCCGCCCGCATACCAGGTCGAAAACAGCTGATTCTGCCCATAATCGAAACTGAAGGGCAGCACGCACAAGGTCCGGTCCTCGGCACTGAGGCCCAGATACCGAGCCACACTCGCCGCACCGAGCCAAAGATTGGCGTGGCTGAGCATCACCCCCTTGGGCCGCCCGGTCGATCCACTGGTATAAAGGATCGCCGCCAGATCATGCGGCCCGGCCTCGGACGGCGGCAACTCAGCACCACCACTCATGGCCGCCGCTGCGTCCTCCTCCCGCAACAGACGGCAGTCATCCGGAACATCACCCTGCTGCAAAGTGTCAAGCCGCGCCGGAGTGCCGATCAGTAACCGTGCGCCGCTGTCGGCCAGGATGTGAGCCACCTGCGCATGTTTCAGCAGCGGATTGACCGGCACATGCACCAGCCCCGCGCGCGGGGCCGCCAATGGCATCAGCGCGGCGACCGGCCCCTTGGCAATCCAGCTTGCAACCCGCGCACCCTTTTTCAGCCCGAACCCCGCCAGCCAGCCCGCCAGGCGACCCAGCGTCGTTTCAAGCTCGGCATAATCCTGCGACCCCGATCGGCCATCCAGCGCCGGACGCGCCGCCTCGCCCCGCAACAACAGGTGGTCGATCGGGCGAAC
The DNA here is from genome assembly GCF_015693305.1 of Sphingobium sp. Cam5-1. Lineage (NCBI taxonomy): Bacteria > Pseudomonadati > Pseudomonadota > Alphaproteobacteria > Sphingomonadales > Sphingobiaceae > Sphingobium > Sphingobium sp. Cam5-1. The sequence continues at coordinate 1,313,212 of NZ_CP065138.1, forward strand.
TTCCTCGCCATCGATCAGGGTGGCGCTGCTTAACTCCATTTCCAGACTTTTCACCTAAGGCATGGGGACAGTGCCGGGGAGATAATGATTTGCTGGTCACAAGGGAATACAGCACGATCGCGGAGGCCCGGCAGGCGCTGGGCGGACGGATGGATCGCGCCGCGACGCCCTCCCTCTTCGACCGCATCGACTGGTTCGAATCGCTGCACGAACATTGCTTCGCCCATCAGCCCATCCGCGTCCTTCAGGCGATCGAGGGACAAGTCGAAGCATGGCTGTTCCTGCTGTCGCCCTCTTCTGAACGGCAGAGCGCGCTTGCCAACTGGTACAGCTTCGCCTGGTCGCCCATATATCTCGGCCATCCTGACGAGCCGATGCGCCGCCGTCTGGCAGAGATACTCGCCGCCGAACTGTTCAAGACCGGCCGCCACATCGACTTCTACCCGGTAGGCGATACGGCGGAGATGCTCCTTGATGCCTTTCGGCGCAGCGGCTGGTTCGGCGTGCGGCGGCCCATGGGCGGACGCCATATGCTCGCCCTAAACGGCCACGACTTCGCCGCCTATTGGGCGGATCGTCCCAGCCGCCTGCGCAATCAGGTCCAACGCAAGGCCCGCTCCAGCCGCTTCACCATCGAGATTCGTGATCAGGTCGATGACGCCCTGTGGCACGACTATGTGACGGTACATGCGAGCAGTTGGAAACAGCCAGAACCCGGCCTCTCCTTCCTCCGCGCGCTGGCAGAGCGAGAGGCGGCCGCCGGAACCCTACGGCTCGGCTTTGCGCGCCTCAACGGACAGCCGGTAGCAACCCAGCTTTGGACCGTCGAAAATGACGTCGCCCTGATCCACAAGCTCGCGCATGATCGGGCCTTCGACGGCGCTTCTCCGGGCACATTGCTCAGCCACGCGATGTTCGCCCATGCCATAGATACCGACAGAGTGAGCGTGATCGACTATGGCACCGGCGACAATCCCTACAAGGCGGAATGGATGGAGCAGCGCCAGACGCTCTACCGTCTCGACTTCTTCAATCCACGATTTGCCTCGACATGGATTCCCGCCGCGCGAACCGCGATTTCCGCCCTTGTGGGCTGAAGGCGGAACGACTAGGTAAGCCCCCCATCATGCGGGCGAAAACCTCTATGCCGGTCGACCGGACAAGCGACACGACGAATGCGATGCGCGATCTGCTTCGCGATGTTCTGGCCCTATCGCAGGAACGCGTCGATGCGTTCGACGCCGACACGCCCCTGTTCGGCGCTTTGCCCGAACTGGACTCCATGGCCGTCGCCACGCTGCTGACGGAGATGGAAGACCGGCTCGACATCCTGATCGAGGATGACGACATTGACGGCGAAACCTTCGAGACCTTCGGCACGCTGGTTGCCTTCGCACAGACAAAGCTAGAGGCCTGACCCTCTCATCGCCCCCCACCACCCGTTCGGGCTGAGCCTGTCGAAGCCCTCTTCTTTCCTTGAAGGATAATGAAAGCCCTTCGAAAAGCTCAGGGCGAGCGGAAGGTAGCGAAGACCCAGCAAAACGAGGCACGCAACGCGCGCCCCGCTCCACGCCTTCTCACTCAGCTGCCATCGCCTCAAAATCCGCCTCGGCCAGGAACTTCTCCACGTCCAGCGCAGCCATGCATCCCATGCCCGCTGCCGTCACCGCCTGCCGATAAATCTTGTCGCTGACATCACCCGCCGCGAACACGCCAGGAATAGAGGTACGCGTCGTACCCGGTTCCACGATCAGATAGCCTTCATCCATAGGCAGCTTGTCCACGAACAGCTCGGTCGCAGGCTGATGCCCGATCGCGACGAACGCCCCGTCCGTCTCGATATGCGAAGCCTTGCCCGTCACCGTATCGACCAGATCGACGCCGACCAGCCCTTCCGGATTACCGCCACCCACGAACCGCTCGATCTTCTGATTCCACAGCACCTTGATGTTCGGATGCGCAAACAGCCGCTGCTGCAAGATCTTCTCCGCCCGCAACGAATCACGGCGATGGATCAGCGTAACGTCATGGCTATGGTTGGTGAGGTAAAGCGCCTCCTCGACCGCGGTGTTGCCGCCGCCGATCACGACCACCTTCTTGCCCCGATAGAAAAATCCATCGCAGGTCGCGCAGGCGGAAACGCCCTTGCCCTGCAACAGCTGCTCGCCCTCGGTGCCCAGCCACTTCGCCTGAGCGCCCGTCGCGATCACCAGAGAGTCCGCGAAATAGCGCGTCCCGCTATCGCCCGTCAGGCGAAAGGGACGCTCCGACAAATCGACATCGACGATCTGGTCGTACATCATCTGCGCGCCGACATGCTCAGCCTGCGCCTGCATCTGCTCCATCAGCCACGGCCCCTGGATCACGTCGCGGAAGCCCGGATAATTTTCCACATCAGTCGTGATGGTGAGCTGCCCGCCCGGCTGCATGCCCTGCACCACGATCGGCGCCAGCCCCGCGCGCGCGCCATAAATGGCTGCGGACAGGCCAGCCGGCCCCGAACCGAGGATCAGCATGCGAGTGGAATGGGTAGCGGTCATTATATTCCCCAGCTCTTTGGATTCGTTTGTCGGGATGAAATAGGCAGCAGCGCCGGGCGCGCAAGCCTGACTATCGCATGGAAATGCTTGGGCGCGGGCAAGCTGCGCCTCCCCCTGCCACTCCGAACGTCAATCAATGACGTTGGGCAGGTCTTCAAACCCCTTGCGCAGCGCCGCCGACCAGCTGAGAGAAAGCAGCTGAAATTCCTCGTTATCGGCCTCGATACGGGTGCGGATACGGAAATCAAACTGGCCGCGCTCGATCACCGTCAGGTCCAGCGGCATGCCCACCGACAGGTTGGATCGCAGCGTCGAATCCATCGACACCAGCACCGCCTTGGTTGCATCCTCCAGACTCGTCTCGCGCTTGATGATCCGATCCAGGATCGGCTTGCCATATTTATGCTCGCCAATCTGGAAAAAGGGCGTGTCCTCCGTCGCTTCGATGAAGTTGCCCGCCGAATAGATAAGGTAGAGGCGCGGCTTTCCCCCGCGCCGCTGCCCCGCGAGCAGGATGGAAGCATCGGCCCCAGAACCCTGCATTTCTATGGTGCTGCGGTAATGATGCTGCATCTCGCACATGGCGTCGCCGACCAATTGCGCCGCACGGTGCATCGTCGCACAGTTAAGGATGCTTTCAACGTCCGGATCGACCTGCGAATCCTTGATCGCGCGGCCCAGCATCGTCTTGACGCCCTGCGTGATGGACAGGTTGCCCGAACACATAAGCACCAGCGCCCTCTCGCCCGGCACGCTGTAGGTAAAGCTTTTCCGAAAGCGGGCGATATTGTCCATCCCCGCATTGGTGCGGGTGTCCGACAGCATGACCAGTCCTTGGTCCACGCGCACCGCCACACAATAGGTCATCGCCCACCGGGCTCCTATATCCGTTCAATCCTGCGGGATGGCAGGCTGAAGGCTTTGTTGTTGCTGCCGTTGCAGCTGCCTTTCTTCCACCCCTTCCTCCGCCTGCGCGATCCGAACGTCCGCGTCAATCCAGATATCGCCCGCCGCCGTCACGGACCCCCGGATGGGCGCCGCCACATTGGCATCCAGGCCCGACGCCAGCCGCAGATAGCGTTCCGTCACACAAATCCGGTTCGACGGATCGAACCCGACCCAGCCCAGATCCGGCACACACGCCTCAACCCAGGCGTGGGTTTCATGCAATGCAACGCCGCCCTCCGCGAGCAGATAGCCGGTCACATAGCGAGCCGGTATGCCGAGGGCGCGCGCGCCCGCGATGAATATCTGCGCATGGTCCTGACAAACCCCCGCCCCCAGTGCAAAAGCCTCTGCCGCCGTGGTATCCGAAGACGTCACGCCGCCCCGATAGGCCACAGCGTCGCTGACCGCCGCTGACAAGGCATGCAGCCGCGCCAGCGTACCCCCATCATCCGGCAGGGAAAGCGCCATGTCCCGAATGGCGTCGGAAGTTCGGGTCAGCTGCGTTTCCCGCAGAAAATAGACGGAGGGCACCCGGCCCTCACCATGGCCCAGAACGCCGCTCGTCTCGCTCGTCTCCGCCAACCCTTCGGCAACGATCACCGCATTGTCCAGCCGGTCATGCCGTATCCAGACAGCCTCCATCTCGCCAAAGCTGTTGCAGCGGAACCCTTCGACCGGCTCGCCATTTACGCTGACCCGCCATTCCACCACCCTTTGCGACGCCGTGTCGATCGGCATCAGCTTCAGGCGCATCGCCACCCGGCCTGCCGTCGCGGCATAACGATAGGTCGTCTGATGGCGGACCAGCAGTTTCAAGGTGTACGACGCTCCTTCATCCGAAATGATAGGTCTGCGCGATCTCCGCGCCTAATTGATTGGTCATCTTCAATCCGCCCAGCACGGTTTCATGCAGACCGACGCGGAAAATCTCGCCGCTGTCCAACTGTTCCAGATCGTTCACCATCCGCCGCACCGTGTCATGGCAGGTCCCCCGCCCATTGTGCCAACCCGCCAGCCGATTGAGCCGATAGTCAAGCTGTTCATAGCAATAGGCTACACTGCGCGGGAAAAGCCGGTTCAGCATCAGAAAATCGGTGATCTGCCAGGGCGTGTAGGTGCCGCCATAGACATGGTGATAGGCCCGCGCGCCCGACAGCGCATAGAGAACGGACGTCCACTGATAATGGTCCCGGTTTCCCCCGATCACCTCGGTCTCTGGCAACAGCACATAATATTTGACGTCGAGCAGCCGCAACGTCATCTGCGCCCGCTCCAGCGCCGACCCGGCACGCAGGAAGTCATGTCCTTCATTGCGCAACTGCCCGGAATGCGCCGCACCCCGGAAAGTCATGACCCGCGTCTTGACCCAATCGATCAGCGCCGGGAGCTGCTGCCGCGCTTCCCCCACATCATAGCTGTCCAGCTTGCGCCAACCTTCGTTCAGCGCCTCCCACATGTCCTGAGTCAGCATGGTGCGCGCCGACTTGGCATTGGCACGCGCCTTCAGCAGGCAGGACCGAATGGAACTCGGATTATCCAGGTCCAGCATCAGATAGGATATGGCGTCTCTCTCGGCCACCTGTATGCCTTCGGGGAACGGGCCATCGACCCCGGTTGCCCGCACGACCGACCGCCACTCATCGCGATGATGTGCCCCCGGCAGGATCGCCATGCGCTGTCCCATGGTAAGCAGACGAGCCGTAGCCTCCGCCCGCTCCATGTAACGCGCCATCCAGTAGAGATTTTCGGCAGTCCGGCTCAGCATGGGCTAAACTCCCTGTCAAACGAGAGCTTGGTTGCGCGGAGATTTGGTCCAGAGGGAGGCGAAAATGGCGCTGTTCGAGAACCGGCGCGCAGCGTGCTTAAGGCACGTGAGCACCGGAAGCGCAGAACAGTGCCATTTGCAGTCGAAACGAGGCACGTGACTCGTTTCGACTCTGGGCCAAATCTCCGCGCAACCCCCATCAGTCCTGCAACACCCATGTATCCTTCACCCCACCCCCCTGACTGGAGTTCACCACCAACGACCCTTCCGTCAGCGCAACTCGCGTCAGCCCGCCGGGCACCAGCCTGATCTGCTTGCCCACCAGACAATAGGGCCGGAAATCCGCATGCCGCCCAACCACCGAAGCCGGACCAAGAGTAGGCACGGTCGAAAGGTCCAGCGTTGGCTGCGCGATGAACTCACCCGGATTGGCCCTGATCCGCTCCGCATAGGCGGCGATCTCCGCACTGGTCGATTTGGGGCCGATCAGCATCCCATAGCCGCCCGATCCATGAACCTCCTTGGCCACCAACTCATGCAGATGTTCCAGCACATAGGCGCATTCATCCGGCTTCCCGCACTGCCACGTCTGGATATTTTCCAGGATCGGCTGCTCCCCCAGGTAAAATCGGATCATCTCCGGAACGTAGATATAGACCGCCTTGTCATCCGCGATCCCCGCGCCCGGCGCCGACGCCAGCGTCACCCCGCCATTGCGATACACGTTGAAGATGCCGGGAATGCCCAGCAGGCTGTCCGGCCGAAACACCAGCGGATCGAGATATTCGTCATCGATCCGGCGGTAAATGACATCGACCTGCCGGGGGCCAAGCGTCGTCTTCATCCACACCCGATCCTCATCGACGAACAGGTCGGCAGGCTCCACCAGCTCCACACCCATCAGGTCGGCCAGGAAGCTATGCTCATAATAGGCGCTGTTGAGCGATCCCGGCGTCAGCAGCACAACCACGGGATCGCCTTTGCACGCGGGCGGCGCGACTTCCTTCAGGCTCTTGAGCAACTCGGCAGGATAATCATCGACCGGAGCCACCAGCCCCTGCGCGAACAGCTCCGGGAACATGCGCGTCATAATCTCGCGATTTTCCAGCATGTAAGAAACGCCCGAGGGGGTGCGGCAATTATCCTCCAGCACCTCGAACCGCGAAGGGCCGGTACGGACAATGTCGATCCCGACGATATGGCTGTACACTTTTCCCGGCGGCGTGAAATCCGCCATTTCAGCGAGATAGGCACTGTTCTGATAGATGATATCGGCGGGCATGATCCCCGCCTTCACAATCTCTCCACGATGATAGACGTCATGCAGAAACGCGTTCAACGCCCGCGCCCGCTGCCTGATGCCCCGGTCCAGCACGCGCCATTCCTGCGCGGTGAAGATACGCGGCAACAGGTCGAACGGGATCAATCGCTCCGGATCGCCGCCCTCGCCATAAACCGCAAAGGTAATGCCGATACGTCTGAAGATCGCTTCCGCTTCATCCAACCTGCGGTTGAGCCCTGCGATACCTGTCCGCTCCACCCAATTCTGCACTTCGGCATAGCAAGGCCGTATCGAACCATCCGGCTCAAACATTTCGTGGAAGGGCAAAGCGTCGATCCTCCCTCGGGCATAGCCCGGTTGTGCATTGCAACATTAGTGCAACGTGCCCGAACGATTGCAAGCGCAAAAAAGTCGCAAGGCCATATTTCGCGGCTCCCATTCCCTGGCTCAGAGAATTTACATGGGCGACGCCAAACCCCGTTGACCCCACAAGCCCCTCTGCCTATAGCGCGCGCACCGCAGGGCGACTGCCCGGCGCAGCCCATGGGGCGGAGTAGCTCAGCTGGTTAGAGCAGCGGAATCATAATCCGCGTGTCGGGGGTTCAAGTCCCTCCTCCGCTACCAACGTTTATTCCACGTTTCTTAGCAGTATTATGCCCGACACCTGCCGTTTCCGCGGCTAGCGTGGTTCCGTTTTCTCCGGCTGAATAGTTAACCGCATTGCGCGCGCGCCATGCAGAGCCGATTGTAGCGCCATGCCCAACGCTCCCATGTTTGACGATGACGATCGAAAAATTGCTGCGCTCGATCAGCATTTTTTTCAATCGTCCGCGATGATCCGCCTAGAATCGATTAGCAATTTTGCTCAATCGCTATGGAAATCACTGATGATCGTTAATGGGGGCGCCATAGTCGCCCTCTTTACCCTGCTTGGAAATAGCGATTTAGCCGTGGATAGGTATTGGCTTTGGTGGGCGTTTTTCATGTTCGCCATCGGGCTCGGAACCACCCTCTTCTCAAACCTGACCGCCTATGTCACTCAGTCAGCTTACTGGCAGCAAGACATTTCCGGAGCTTGGAATGCACAGGAGCAAATGCACGGCAGATCTCCTAAGTGGGAGAAGAACGTAAACCGCAGTTCAGCCATCGGAAATGTTTTTGAATGGACGGCTTTAGTAAGCGCGATCATCGGCCTTGCCGCCTTTTTAGGTGGCTCTTGGTGTGCTCTGACCGCCGTGATCCCTGCGAGTAACTCTTCGCCTAGCGTCAAACCGACATCACACCTTGATCACCGCGTGGATGCAGCGGTCCACCATCGGCAATCGCCGTGATCGCTGGATCAGATTTCCAGCTGCGATCCCAGTTCCACCACCCGATTGGTCGGCAGCTTGAAAAACGCCATCGGGCTTTCCGCATTACGCACCATCCAGGCGAACAGCCGCTCGCGCCATATGGCCATGCCGGGGCGTGAGGACGGCACGAGCGTCTCACGGCTGAGGAAATAGCTGGTGTCAGCCACGCCGATCGGCCCGCCGCAGTCGCGCACCGCCTTCATCGCGGCTGGCACATCGACATTTTCCATGAAGCCATGGCGCAGGATCAGGCGATAGAAACCCGCGCCATGATCTTCGGCGCTGGTACGGCCGTCATAGGGCAAATGTGGGACATCCTCCGCCCGCACGGTCAGGATGATGTTGCGCTCATGCAGGATACGGTTGTGTTTGACGTTGTGAAGCAGGGCCGGCGGAACACCCTCCGTCGTTGAAGACAGAAAGATTGCCGTACCCGGCACCCGCTTCAACGACGCTCCGGCTGACTTGATGAACAAATCCAGGTCCATCGCATCTTCGCGCAGACGGTTGCGCATGATCCGCCGTCCCGTCGCCCAGGTCGTCAACGCCAGGAAAGCTATGGCCGCGACCAGCAGAGGGAACCATCCGCCATCCGGGATCTTCGTCGCATTCGACAGGAAATATGCGCCGTCGATGATCAGGAACAGGCCCGTCACCATGCCCGCGACGAAGGGGTTCCAACGCCATACGCTGAACATCAACGCTCCCATCATGCAGGTGGTGATGACCATGGTCCCGGTCACCGCAATACCATAGGCCGCCGCCAAATTGCTCGAACTGCCAAAGCCCAGCACCAGCATGATGACCAGCACCAGCAGCGTCCAGTTGATCAGCGGCACATAGATCTGCCCTGCCGCCGAAGCGCTGGTATGCAGGATGCGCAGGCGTGGCAGAAAACCCAGCTGCACCGCCTGCCGCGTCACGGAAAAGGCGCCGGATATGACCGCCTGGCTCGCAATCACCGTCGCCATTGTCGCCAGGATCACCAACGGCAACCTCGCCCATTCGGGAGCAAGCAGGAAGAACGGATTCTGCGCCGCCGCGGGCTCATCCAGCAGCAACGCCCCCTGCCCCAGATAATTGAGCATCAGGCACGGCAGCGCCGCATAAAGCCACGCGATGCTGATCGCCTTGCGCCCGAAATGCCCCATATCGGCATAGAGCGCCTCCGCCCCCGTCACCGCCAGCACCACCGATCCCAAAGCCAGAAAGGCCAGTTTCGGATCGATCAGGAAGAAGCGCAGCGCCCACCAAGGATTGACGATGGCGAAAATCTCCGGGTGCCGCATTATGTTGACGATACCCAGGATGGCAAGCGCCAGGAAATAGACCGCCATGATCGGCCCGAACAGCGCGCCGACTCGCGCCGTGCCGATGCTCTGGATAATGAACAGGGCGATCAGGATAACGATCGCGATCGGCAGCACCAGCGGCGTCAGCCCCGCCTGCACCACCGTCAGCCCCTCTACCGCCGACAGCACGGATACCGCCGGAGTAATGATCGCATCCCCGTAAAAGAGCGCGGTGGCAAGCACGCCCAGCGCCGCGATCGTCGGCGTCCATCGCGTCTCGCCCATCCGCCGCCCAATCAGCGCCAGCAACGCCATGCTGCCGCCTTCGCCATTATTGTCGGCGCGCAGGATGATGAACACATATTTGACCGTGACAACCAGCGTCATGGTCCAGAAGATCAGCGATAGCACGCCATAGATATGGGCCGGGTCGACCGTCAGAGGATGGTGGCCGACAAAGCTTTCCTTCAGCGCATAGAGTGGAGAGGTTCCGATGTCCCCAAACACCACCCCCAACGCGCCGAGCGCGAGGCCGTGTAGCGGACCATGCACCGCATGGCTTCCCCCGCTAACCAGCAAGTCCTTGTCAGCCATAAGGCAGAAAACCCCCAACTTTGGCGAGCGCCTATGCCACAACCAGGGATGGCAGCGCCATGGGGGACAGGCGGCGATCCGCTATTTTATATTTTGCCCCGCTTGTTCCAAAAGTCCCGCCTACCCCTTGTCAGTCCGGGGAAAGCGCGCCAAGGACGGCAGCAACTTGGACTGAGGGGATGCTGGCCGATGAGCCATTATGACGTTTTGATCGTGGGCGCGGGCCATGCAGGCGCTCAAGCGGCCATTTCGCTTCGTCAGCTCGGCTTTGAAGGATCCGTCGCCATGATCGGTGACGAAAAATACCCGCCCTATGAACGCCCGCCGCTGTCGAAGGAATATTTCGCGGGCGACAAGAGCTTCGATCGCATCCTCATCCGCCCCGCCGCCTTCTGGGAAGAGCGCAAGATCGACATGCTGCTCGGCCACCGGGTGAAGGCCGTCGATCCGGAAAATCAGACCGTCACCGCGGGCAATGAGCAGATTTCCTACGGCAAGCTCATCTGGTGCACCGGCGGCAGCCCGCGCATGCTGACCTGCGACGGCGCCGACGCGCCCAACGTCCATGCCGTCCGCCGCCGCGACGATGTCGATGCCATGATGGCGAAGATGGACCAGATCGACCATGTCGTCGTGATCGGCGGCGGCTATATCGGGCTGGAAGCAGCCGCCGTGCTGACGAAGTTCGGCAAGAAGGTCGTGCTGCTCGAAGCGCTCGACCGCGTCCTCGCCCGCGTCGCGGGTGAAGAACTCTCCCGCTTCTACGAAGCTGAACATCGCGCCCATGGCGTCGATCTGCGCACGGGCGCCAGGATGGACTGCATCGAGGTGCAGGACGGCAAGGCGACCGCCGTGCTGATGCAGGATGGCGAGCGGATCGAAACCGACATGGTGATCGTCGGCATCGGCATCATCCCCGAAACCGGCCCGTTGATCGCGGCAGGCGCTGCTGGCGGCAACGGCGTCGATGTCGACGAATATTGCCGCACCAGCCTGCCCAACATCTATGCCGTGGGCGACTGCGCATCCCACGCCAACCGTTTCGCGCGCGGCGCCCAGCTTCGGCTTGAGTCCGTCCAGAACGCCAATGATCAGGCCAAGACCGCCGTCGCTCACATCATGGGCAAGGAAGAAGCCTATGACGCTGTGCCCTGGTTCTGGTCCAACCAATATGATCTGAAGCTCCAGACCGTGGGTCTTTCGATCGGCCATGACCACACCATCCTGCGCGGCGATCCGGCGACCCGCAGCTTTTCGGTCCTGTATCTGAAGGCCGGAAAGCTCATCGCGCTCGACTGCGTCAATGCGGTAAAGGACTATGTGCAGGGCCGCGCCCACGTCCTTTCCGGCGACCTCCTCGATCAGGCGCAGCTTGCCGATTCCTCGGTCCCGCTAAAGGAAGTCGGCCTGGCCTAAGGGCTCGTCATCGGCACTTGCCCCCGCGCAAAGCGTTGCTATCACCTTGAAGCAACGTGCTTTGTAACGAAAGGTCGGGCCATGACAGGTCGATTGCGGCAGTTCCTCTGGCCCCTGATCGCAAGCACTGCGCTGCTGCCCCTGCCCGCCGCATCGGCAACGCGCGGCTATACCATCACCAGCTTCGACGCGATCCGGGTCGATGCGCCTGTGGAGGTGATCATCACCACGGGCGCTGGCGCTTCCGCCAAAGTCGATGGCGATCAATCGCTGATCGAAAGGTTGCATATCGATGTGTCGGGGCGCCTGCTGACCATCAGGATGGACCGCGCCCAACCCGGCGAGAAAAGCGGCGGCCGTGCCACCGTCCGGCTCTCGACCGGCACGCTTGAAAGGCTGGTTCTGACCGGCGGCGGCTCCATCTCGGTCAGCCGGATGAAGGGTTTACGCGGAGAGATCGTACTTGGCGGCAATGGCGATGTCAGCGTCGCGGCGGTTGACCTCGATCAGCTCAGCCTCGGCCTCGCAGGCGCAGGCCGCGCAACGCTGGCCGGTCGAGCCGCAATAGCGACAGTGCGCGTAAATGGTCCGGGCGCCGTGGCTGCCGACGGCCTGCGCGTTCGTCAGGCGACGGTCAGCAATGACGGCCCGGGCAATGTCGCCCTGACCGCAGACGTAACCGCCAAAATATCGGCATCAGGCTCGGGTGACGTCACCGTGATCGGCAAGGCCGCCTGCCAGGTCGAAAATCGCGGCACCGGCCGCATCTCCTGCGGCGGCGAAGCCTTTTAGAGCTTGATCGTCCTACACTGAAGCATCGGCAAAGGCTGATTTTCCGTCACCCCGGGCTCGACCCGGGGTCCCGCTGCCTCGGCGGCGTCAGAAAAAGAGCGGGACCCCGGATCAAGTCCGGGGTGACGATCACTCAAACGTGATCATGTTCTATGTGCCGTGGCTTTCATCGCGATCACCTAACCCCGTTCGGGCTGAGCTTGTCGAAGCCCCTTCTCTTTCTTGAAAACCCCGCCCCCACAACTGCCCCCCCACTAACCTTATCAAAGTGTTTACCGCCACCCCATAGACATAAGGCACCAGCCATTGCCGGATCGTCCCATGTTCGCCCGTGCCCTCCTCCTCTTCCTCTTCATGGCCTCGCCCCAAACGGCAGAAGCACAGGGTGTGGTGGCCGTCGCGGACAGCGGAGACACGGCCTGGATGATCCTCTGCGCCCTCCTCATACTGCTCGCCGGGATTCCGGGCCTGCTCCTACGCCATGCAGGCCTCGTCAATGTGCGAAGCGCGCTCTCGGCAAGCACCCAGCTTCTCGTCGTCGCGGCGGGCGCATCGCTCGCCTGGGCCATCGCGGGTTATAGCCTCAGCTTCGCACCGGGCAGCGCATGGCTCGGCGGCGGAGCGAACCTCCTACTCGCCAACCTCGGCTCCCTGAAGGCTGGCCTGACCGTTCCCGAATCCGCCTTCGTCCTGTTCCAGATGGCCTTGGCACTCTTTGCCGTCTGCCTCCTCCCCGGCGCCACGGCGGGACGCGCGCGCTTTGGCTGGATGGCGGCCCTTGCCCCGCTCTGGCTGCTGATCGTCTATGCCCCGCTGGTTCATGGCATCTGGGGCGGCGGCTGGCTTGCAGCGCTCGGAGTCATCGACTTTTCCGGCGGCCTTGTCATGCACATGAGCGCAGGCTTTTCCGCGCTCGCGCTCTCCCTGATCCTTGGCCGCCGCCCCCGACATGCCGCCACGAGCCACGCCCCGATGCTCAGCCTCGCGGGTGGCGCATTGATCTGGATCGGCTGGGCGGGCATTTCCGGCGGCTGGGCTCTTGGCGCCACAGACAATGCCGCCACAGCCATCCTCAACACGCATTTCGCGACCTGCGCGGGCGCGCTCGCATGGGCGCTGTCGGATCGCGCCGCGACCGGCCGCATCAGCGCCACAGGCATCATGTCGGGCGCTGTCGCTGGTCTCGCCGCCATCTCTTCCTCCGCCGCCCTTTCGGGTCCCGGAGGCGCCATGCTGATCGGCCTTGGCGCCGCCCTTCTCTGCCGCATCGCAAAGGCAACGTTCGGGCGCGGCGTCGATGATCCGGCGTCGGTCTTCCTGCTCCATGGGCTAGGCGGCCTGATCGGCGCCCTGCTGTTGCCGCTCTTTGTTCAGCCGCTCCTTGGCGGCGTAGGTTTCGAAGGCGACATCAGCCTCACCGGGGCAATGCTAAGCCAATTGGCCGGTGTCATTGCCGTCGCCCTCTGGTCCATGGCGGGAACCTCTATCGTCGCGCTGCTGCTATCGGTCGTACTGCCCATGCGTCTAACGGCAGAGGAAGCCGCAGAGGGCCTTGATCAGGTCGACCATGGCCAACAAGGCTGGGACTTCCGCTAACATCATGGGCATCGCGGTCGGCATCTTCGCCCATCAGGAGGAGCGGCGGATCGGCACCTGCCTCGCCTCGCTCCCGCTGGATCGGGCGGACACCATCTATCATGTCCTAGTCAACGGCTCGACCGACGCCACCGCCGCCCGCGCCCGCGAAGCCGTCGGCGGGCGAGCCAATGTCCGGGTGCATGACATCGCCCAGGGCGGCAAATCACGAACATGGAACCACATGATCCATGATCTGCTGGACGGAACCGACGAAGCCGTCATCCTCCTCGACGGCGACGCCCAGATCGCGCCCGGCTCCATCGACGCGTTGGTGCGGGCGGTGGCAAGCGACGGGATCAATGCGGCGGCGGGCATGCCGCTCAACGGCCGCATGGCCGCGCATTACCGCCAACTGCTGTCAACAGACGGCGGCCTCTTCGGCGATCTTTATGCACTGTCCGGCCATTTCGTGAACCGCATCCGCGCGCGCCGGTTGCGCCTGCCCAATGATCTGATCGGCGACGATGGCCTCGTCGCCGCCTGGGCTCATACCGATCTGCAAACTGACGTCGCCTGGCAACGTGAGCGTGTCATCGCTTGCGAAGAAGCCGGCTTCCTCTGCGAACCCGTCCGCCTCACCAGCCCTGCAAGCTGGCGCATGCAATATCGCCGGATGACCAACTATTCGCTGCGCTTCTTCCAGAACCGCATCGTCTCCGACATCATGGGTGGGCAAGGACCTGACGCCCTGCCGCGCGAACTGCGCAGCCTCTACGCCGCATGGCTCCCCCGCTTAGCGCCTCGCTCCGGCCCCACCGGCTGGTTCGACCGAAAGGCACTTGCACGGATGAGGCAGGCAGCCGCTTAGCGGTCCTTGCCCGCCAGCTCCTTGTTGATGAACAGCGCCAGCCCCGTCACCACCGCGCCCGAAAACAGATAAGCACCCGAAGCCGCCAGCCCAAATGTGACCGACAGCGCCAGCGCCACCAGCGGCGCAAACCCCGCCCCCACCAGCCAGGCAAGGTCCGAAGTCAGCGCAGACCCCGTATAGCGCGTCGCCGTCGAAAAGTTGGACGCAACCACGCCCGAAGACTGCCCAAAGCTCAATCCCAGCAGCATGAAGCCCAGGATCATGAAAGCGATCTCCGCCAGCTCGCCACCATTGAGCAGCAACGGCGCGGCAATGCTGAATATCGCAATCCCCAGCGCCGACCATGCCAGCAGCTTCCGCCGCCCCACCATGTCCGCGACAAAGCCCGAAACGACGATCGCCAGCACGCCCACGCTCGCCCCAATCGCCTCGATCACTAGAAAGCGTTCCAGCGGCTGTTTCGTATAAAGCGCGATCCACGACAGCGGGAAAACCGACACCAGGTGGAACAGCGCAAAGCTCGCCAGCGGAGCGAAGGCGCCAATCACGATATTCCGCCCCTCCGTCCGCACCGTTTCCAGCACCGGAGAAGGCTGCAACTCCCGCGCCTCGAACAATCGCTCAAACTCATGCGTCACCACGATCCGCAGCCGCGCAAACAGCGCCACCACATTGATCGCGAACGCCACGAAGAAGGGATAGCGCCAGCCCCAATCCAGGAAATCCGCCCGCGACAGATTAAACAGGAAGAAAGCGAACAACCCACTCGCCACCACTAACGCCAGCGGCGCGCCCAGCTGCGGCATCATCGCATACCAGCCGCGCTTATTCTGCGGCGCATTCAGCGACAGCAGCGACGCCAACCCATCCCATGTCCCGCCCAGCGCCACGCCCTGCCCCGCCCGGAATATAGCCAGCAACACCGCCGACCATATGCCCGCTGTCTCATAGCCCGGCAGGAATGCGATGAAGGCCGTCGATCCGCCCAGCAGGAACAGCGCGATAGTAAGCTTCACGCCCCGCCCATAAGCCCGATCCACAGCCATGAAGATGAACGACCCGATCGGCCGCGTCACAAACGCCAGCGCAAAGATGGCGAAGGACCAAAGCGTCCCCGCCAAGGGGCTCAAAAAGGGAAAGACATGCGCCGGAAACACGATGCACGACGCGATCGCATAAACGAAAAAGTCGAAAAATTCTGACGTCCGCCCGATGATCACGCCAATCGCGATCTCCCCCGGCGCGACCTTATGATCCCGCGCCGTCACAAGGCGTGCATCGCGCTCCATCTGCGTGGAGGATGGCGTGGTGGTCGCGGCGTTCATCGGTCTGGACTGGCCTTCATGCTGCGGGAACGAACCATGCCAAACATCGTTGCAGCATAGCGAATCGCCCCGGTGGTCGAAAGGCCATTGCCCTATTTTGCGCCTGCGAGGGGATAGGACAAAAGGTCCAATGTCGATCGCCAAGCATCCCACTTATGCGGGCTTCATGACCGCATGCCCTCGCCCCTTTTCCCGAGCTTTTCTGCGCCGAATCGCGCCCTTGCTGCTGCTGCCGCTCGGCGCATGCAACTGGGTGGTCATGTCCCCCGCGGGCGATGTCGCAGTGCAGCAGCGTGACCTGATAGTCATTTCGACGCTGCTCATGCTGCTCATCATCCTGCCCGTCATGGCCACGACCATCTGGTTCGCCTGGCGCTATCGGGAAAAGGCGCAGGCGAAGGATTATGATCCCGATTGGGACCATTCGACCAGCCTTGAGCTGCTGATCTGGTCCGCCCCGCTGCTGATCATCATCGCCCTTGGCGCGATCACCTGGACCAGCACCCACCTGCTGGACCCGTACCGCCCGATCGAGCGCATCGACCATCAGCGCAAGGTCGAACCCACTGCCAAGCGCCTCCAGGTCGAAGTCGTCGCGCTCGACTGGAAATGGCTGTTCATCTACCCAGAACTCGGCATCGCCACGGTGAACGAACTCGCCGCGCCCATCGATCAGCCGATCGAGTTCAAGATCACCTCGTCGACGCTGATGAACAGCTTCTTCGTTCCCGCGCTAGCAGGCCAGATCTACGCCATGCCCGGCATGCAGACGGTCCTTCATGCCGTCGCCAACAAGCCCGGCAATTTCGAAGGCTTCTCCGCCAACTATTCCGGCGCAGGCTTCTCCCACATGCGCTTCCGTTTCAAGGCGATGGATCAGGCAGGCTTCGACAAATGGGTCGCGCAGGTGAAGGCCAGCAAGGCGACACTCGACCGCGCCACCTATGTGAAGCTGGAGCAGCCGAGCGAAAAGGTGCCGCCCATGTATTTCGCAGGCGTCGAGCCAAAGCTGTTCCACGCCGCCCTCAACATGTGCGCCCAGCCAGGCAAGCGCTGCATGGATGAGGTCATGATGACTGACATGATGGGCGGCGGCGGCAAGGAATCGGCGCGCGACACCGAAGGGCTGCGCCATGACGGCACGATCGATGTCGGCGGCTTTCATCCAGTTGAGCCCGGCAAGAAAGGCGAGATCGCGCAGCCCGTCGGCATGACGCCAGCCGCCGAGCGCACGCCCGCTGCACAAGGCCATGAGGCTCCGGGGCAGAAGGATGCCGATGGGCATGCAGGCGGTCACCATGGACATTAATCCCGCCGGTTCGAGGCAGCGCCCGACCCCCGTTCGTGTCGAGCGTAGTCGAAACACGGTAAGCGCTGTGCCAGCGTTTCTCGACTACGCTCGAAACGAACGGAAATTTGTTCGGCATCAGCCCTCCCCCTCCCTCCCAAGGCCCTGACCCCCATGTCCCCTCATCCCGCATCCGAAAATAGCGGCATCTGGAAACTGATCTTCGGCCGCCTCGACTGGAGCGCCGTCCCGATCCACGAGCCGATCGTCATGGGCACCTTCGTGGCGGTCGTCATCGGTGGCGCGGCCATCCTCGGCCTCGTCACCAAATACCGCCTCTGGGGCATGCTCTGGCGCGACTGGTTCACGACAGTGGATCACAAGCGCATAGGCATCATGTACATGATCCTGGGCCTCATCATGTTCCTGCGCGGGTTTGCCGATGCGCTGATGATGCGCCTGCAACAGGCTTGGGCCTTCAACGGCTCCGAAGGCTATCTGAACGCGCACCACTATGATCAGATATTCACGGCGCATGGCGTCATCATGATCTTCTTCGTCGCCATGCCGATGATCACCGGGATCATGAACTATATGGTCCCGCTGCAAATCGGCGCGCGGGACGTCAGCTTCCCTTTCCTCAATAATTTCAGCTTCTGGATGACGACCGCAGGCGCCGTCATCACCATGATGTCGCTGTTCGTGGGCGAGTTCGCCCGCACCGGCTGGCTCGCCTACCCACCCCTGTCAGGCATCGCTTACAGCCCCGGTGTAGGCGTCGATTATTATATCTGGGGCCTTCAGATAGCAGGCATCGGCACACTCCTGTCAGGCGTCAACCTGATCGCAACCATCGTAAAGATGCGCGCGCCCGGCATGAGCATGATGAAGCTCCCCATCTTCGTGTGGACCTCACTCTGCTCGAACATCCTGATCGTCGCCGCCTTCCCGGTGCTGACCGCCGTCCTCGCGCTGCTCAGCCTCGACCGCTATGTCGGCACCGCCTTCTTCACCAACGACATGGGCGGCAACCCCATGATGTATGTGAACCTCATCTGGATCTGGGGCCATCCAGAGGTCTACATCCTCATCCTGCCGCTGTTCGGCGTGTTCAGCGAAGTCACCTCGACCTTCTCGTCGAAACGGCTCTTCGGCTATTCCTCGATGGTCTATGCGACGGTCGTCATCGCGATCCTCAGCTACCTGGTCTGGCTGCACCATTTCTTCACCATGGGATCAGGCGCCAGCGTCAACAGCTTCTTCGGCATCACGACGATGGTCATCTCGATTCCCACGGGCGCCAAGCTCTTCAACTGGCTCTTCACCATGTATCGCGGCCGCATCCGGTTCGAACTGCCGATGATGTGGACGGTCGCCTTCATGCTGACCTTCGTGGTCGGCGGCATGACCGGCGTGCTGCTCGCCGTGCCGCCAGCAGACTTCGTGCTGCACAACTCGCTGTTCCTGATCGCGCATTTCCATAACGTGATCATCGGCGGCGTGCTGTTCGGCCTGTTCGCGGCGATCAACTATTGGTGGCCTAAGGCGTTCGGTTTCAAGCTGGACCGGACCTGGGGCGTACGCAGCTTCTGGCTGTGGGTCGTCGGCTTCTGGGTCGCGTTCATGCCGCTCTATATCCTGGGACTCATGGGCGTCACCCGCCGCATGCGCGTGTTCGATGATCCAAGCCTCCAAATCTGGTTCCAGATCGCAGCCCTTGGCGCCCTCATGATCGCGGCCGGCATCGCCTGCATGCTGATCCAGTTCGCCGTCAGCATCATCAACCGCGACAAGCTGCGCGACACGACCGGCGATCCCTGGGACGGCCGCACGCTCGAATGGGCGACCAGCTCGCCACCGCCCGACTATAACTTCGCCTTCACGCCCGTCATTCATGATGGCGACGCATGGGCGGACATGAAGAAGCGCGGCTATCAGCGGCCTCTCTCGGGCTATGAAGCAATCCACATGCCCAGCAACACCGGCACCGGCGTCATCATCGCAGGGCTCTCCGTGGCCTTCGGCGTCGGCATGATCTGGTACATGTGGTGGCTTGCGGCCTTAAGCTTCGTCGGCATCCTCGCCGTCACGATCGCTCACACCTTCAACTACAAGCGCGACTTCTACATCCCGAAAGATGTCGTCGAGCGCACAGAGGGCGAGCGCACGCGCCAGCTCGCGATGCAGGGTTAACAGCACATGGCAAGCGCACCCACTGTTGACGCCGCTTTCCTCGACAAGGACGGCAATCCGCTCTTCCATCTGGAGCATGAGCCGCACCATCCGGAAGGCTCCAGCACCATGCTGGGCTTCTGGATATACCTGATGAGCGATTGCCTCATCTTCGCCTGCCTGTTCGCCACCTATGCGGTGCTGGGCGGCAGCTATGCGGCGGGGCCTAGCCCGAAGGACCTGTTCGACCTGCCGCTCGTCGCGCTCAACACCGCGATGCTGCTTTTCTCCTCCATCACCTATGGCTTTGCCATGCTGGCGATGGAAAAGAACCGGGTGGCGGCGACGCAGGGCTGGCTAGCCATCACCGGCATGTTCGGCCTCGCCTTCCTGTCGATCGAACTGTACGAGTTCGCGCACCTCATCCATGAAGGCGCGACCCCGATGCGGTCGGGCTTCCTGTCGGCCTTCTTCACGCTGGTGGGCACCCACGGTCTGCACGTCACCTTCGGCACGATCTGGCTGGTGACGCTGATGGTGCAGGTCGCCAAAAAGGGCCTGATTCCCGCCAACCAGCGCCGCCTCATGTGCCTGTCGATGTTCTGGCATTTCCTCGACGTCGTCTGGATCGGCGTTTTCACCTTCGTCTATCTCATGGGGATGCTGCGATGAGCGCGCACGACCACAGCCATCACGACGCCCATCATGGCGACAACCACGCCCATGGCACCTTGGGCAGCTACATGATCGGGTTCGGCCTGTCGGTCATCCTGACGGCCATCCCCTTCTGGCTCGTCATGACCGGCGTGCTGGGCGATCCGCAGCTGACCGCCTTCACCATCATGGGCTTTGCGGTGGTACAGATCCTGGTTCACATGATCTACTTCCTGCACATGAACACCCGGTCGGAAGGCGGCTGGACGATGCTGGCGCTGATCTTCACGATCGTGCTGGTCGTTATCACGCTCGCCGGGTCCATCTGGGTCATGTATCATCTCAACCATAATATGATGCCGCAAATGGATATGAGCGTGCATGACATGAGCCAGATGCCGTGACAGCCCCCAAGCCCCGCCGTCGATCGGCGGGGTTCCTGATCGCTTTTACAATGGCCGCCGCACTGGCGGTCTCCGGGCTGCTCAGCCTTGGCGTCTGGCAAATCCATCGCCTCGCGTGGAAGCGCGACCTGATCGCAAAGGTCGAAAGCCGTGTTCACGCCGCCCCTGTCCCGGCTCCTCCTTCGGCCAGGGACAAAGACGCCTACACCCGAGTGATCGCGACCGGCCATTTCCTGCACGACCGCGCGACTTTGGTACAGGCTTCCACGGTTCGCGGGGCAGGCTTCTGGGTGCTGACTCCGCTCATGACCGATCGTGGCTTCACCCTGCTCGTCAACCGCGGCTTCATCCCGCCTGATGCGCGGAACGGCTATTCACGGCCGGAAGGGAGCGTCCAGATAAGGGGCCTCATGCGCCTCACCGAACCGGGCGGCGGCTTCCTGCGCGCCAACGATCCTGCCGCAAATCGCTGGTATTCACGTGACATTGCCGCCATCACCGCCGCGCGCCAGCTTCGCCCGCCGGTCACAAACTATTTCATCGACGCCGAACGCAACGGCCCGCCAGCATCCCTTCCCATGGGCGGCCTGACCGTCCTTACCTTCCCCAACAGCCATCTTTCCTATGCCCTCACATGGTTCGCGCTGGCGGCAATGGCGGCTGGCGCCTACATCTTCGTCATGCGCCATGAATGGAAGGAAAGACGGTCTTGAAGCGGTGGCTATCCACCGGCGCCCGCCTGCTGCCCAGCCAATGGCCAGCGGACGCAGCAGGGCGCAAGAATATGGCGCTGCTCGCTCAGCTTCGCTGGATCGCGATCGCCGGACAGGTCGCGACGATCCTGTTCGTGCATTGGGGCATGGGGATCAGCTTGCCTGTCGCGGCCATGCTGCTGGTAGCCTCCATCGGAGCAGCCGTGAATGTCGTCACCTTTGCAACCCTGCGCCGCCGGACCGACGTTGCGCGCGTC
The DNA here is from genome assembly GCF_015693305.1 of Sphingobium sp. Cam5-1. NCBI lineage: Bacteria > Pseudomonadati > Pseudomonadota > Alphaproteobacteria > Sphingomonadales > Sphingobiaceae > Sphingobium > Sphingobium sp. Cam5-1. Next base: position 1,334,455 of record NZ_CP065138.1, read on the forward strand.
GAACTGTTCCTGGCGCTCGTCTTCGACGTGCTGCTACTGACGACCCAGCTTTATCTCAGCGGTGGCGCGACCAATCCCTTCATTGCGCTCTACCTCCTCCAGGTGGCGCTGGGCGCGGTGCTGCTCGACCGCTGGAGCATCTGGGGCATCGTCCTCCTGTCGCTGCTCTGCGCGGCGATGCTGTCCCTCGTCTATCGGCCGCTGGAGCTTACCGACGCGCTGGAGGGGCGCCTCTTCGACCTCCACATCCTCGGCACCTGGATCTGCCTTGCCATGATCGCGGTGCTGCTGGTCCTTTTCATGAGCCGGGTGACCCGAAACCTCCAGGCTCGCGAGGCCTATCTCGCCCAGCTACGCCAGCAGGCGGCGGAGGAAGAACATATCGTCCGCATGGGCCTCCTAGCCTCAGGCGCCGCCCATGAACTCGGCACCCCCCTCTCCCAGCTCGCTGTCGTGCTCGGCGACTGGCGCCACATGCCCGAAATCACCGCACACCCCTCGCTTCTCGAAGAGGTCGGCGAGATGCAGGCAGCCGTCCAACGCTGCAAACAGATATTGACAGGCATTCTCATTTCCTCAGGAGAAGCCCGAGGCGAAGCTCCAAAAGTCACGCCAATTCTCGATTTCATTCTTGAAATCGCCCAAAGCTGGCGCTCCACAAATCCCACCATCCCCCTCCGCTGCGATTTCGGCCCCCACGATTATCCCCGCATCATCGCCGATCCCGTCATCCGCCAAGCCATCACAAACCTTCTCGACAACGCCCGCGAAGCAGGCGCCACCTACATCGACCTGCTCATCGGGCGCGACAGCAACTCACTCAACATCGCCGTCCGCGACAATGGCAAGGGCTTCAGCGAACAGATGCTCGCCGATTTCGGCAAACCCTACCGCTCCAGCAAAGGCAAACAAGGCAGCGGCCTCGGCCTCTTCCTGGTCGTGAATGTGGTCCGAAAACTCGGCGGCAACGTCTCCGCCAGCAATGGCGCGGACGGCGGCGCACTCATCCTGCTCCGCCTGCCGCTCAGTACAGTCGCCTTCGAAGAGGAGTTGCCCAATGGAGGATGACCGGCTGCTGGTCGTCGTCGAGGATGACGAAGCCTTCGCCAAAACGCTCAAGCGCTCTTTTGAACGGCGCGGCTATCAGGTCCTGACCGCTGACAACCATGCCACCCTTCTCGCCCTGCTCGAGAAACACCGTCCCCGCTATGCAGTAGTCGATCTGAAGCTCGCATCTGAGTCCGGTCTGGTTTGCGTCCAGACACTTCATGCCCATGATCCCGACATGCTGATCGTCGTCCTGACCGGCTTCGCCAGCATCGCGACCGCTGTCGAAGCGATCAAGCTCGGCGCGTCGCACTATCTCGCCAAGCCGTCGAACACGGATGATATCGAAGCAGCATTCGCCCGGTCGACTGGCGACCCATCGACCCCCGTCGCCCCACGTCCGACATCGATCAAGACGCTTGAATGGGAGCATATTCATGAGGTTTTGAAGGACAGCGAATTCAACATATCCGAAGCAGCGCGACGCCTCGGCATGCATCGCCGGACGTTGGCACGAAAGCTCGCCAAGCGGCAGGTCGGCTGATGCAGGAATGGAGCGGGTGAAGGGAATCGAACCCTCGTCGTAAGCTTGGGAAGCTTCTGCTCTGCCATTGAGCTACACCCGCAACGCCGCCGGGATTAGCGGCTGATCCGGGGAAGGTCAACGATCTCCCTCAGCCCGCCAAAAAGCTCCCCGCATGGGCTCCTCCCCCCAAACCCCTCAAAAATATGCGTTAGTTAATAGAGCGATATGTGCTGAGTGACATATTGACGGTTCACCGACGGAACGATGAACCGTTCGGGGTGTTTGTCAGTTTTCAGAAGATACAATAACTTAATGGGGAACTTATGAACACGGCGGCGCCGGAGGACTCTGGAAACCGCTTCGAATTGCTTGTCCAGAGCGTTACTGATTACGCGATCTACATGCTCTCAACCAATGGCACGATCGTTAGTTGGAACGCAGGAGCGCGCCGGTTCAAGGGATATGAGGCCGAAGAGATTGTCGGCCAACATTTTTCCCGCTTCTACACCCCGGAAGATCAGGCAGCAGACATCCCAGCCCTTGCGCTCGAAACCGCGGAGCGTGAAGGGCGGTTCGAGGCCGAAGGTTGGCGCGTACGCAAGGATGGCGGGCGCTTTTGGGCAAGCGTCGTCATCGATCCGATCCGCGACTCCGCAGGCAAGTTGATCGGCTTTGCCAAAGTAACGCGCGACCTGACGGAACGACACGCGGCAGATGAAGCGCTCAGGGCAAGTGAGGAGCGTTTCCGCCTGCTTGTGGAAAGCGTCACCGACTATGCGATTTATATGCTCGACCCGGTGGGCACCATCACAAGCTGGAACGCAGGCGCAGAGCGATGCAAGGGATACACCGCAGACGAGATTCTAGGCCAGAATTTCTCCCGCTTCTATTCGGATGAAGACCGCATGGCCGGAATACCGTCCCGCGCTCTTGAAACAGCGACCCGAGAAGGACGGTTTGAAGCGGAAGGATGGCGCATTCGCAAGGATGGGTCGCGCTTCTGGGCCAATGTCGTCATCGACGCCATTCGCAACCCCATGGGCCACCTCATAGGCTTCGCCAAGATCACGCGCGATCTGACCGAGCGGCGGGAATCTCAACTGGTACTGGAAGAAGCGCGCGAAGCCATTTTTCAGTCGCAGAAGATGGACGCGATCGGCAAGCTGACGGGCGGGGTCGCTCATGATTTCAACAACCTGCTCGCCGTCATCATGGGAAGCCTGGACCTTGCAAGGCAACGGCTGCAAACCGGAGCCGACATCTCGCGCTATATCGACAATGCGATGACGGCGGCCGATCGCGGGGCCATCTTGACCCAGCGCATGCTGGCCTTTGCCCGGCGCCAGGAGTTGAAACTGGTCAGCGTCGATTGCATCGCACTGGTGCGAAACATGGCCGGGTTGCTGAAATCGACCTTGGGCTCCACCGTGACAATAGAGACCCGTTTCCCCCTGTCCCTCAGCGCCGCGCATGCAGACCCGGCGCAGCTGGAACTGGCGCTGCTGAACCTTGCTGTAAACGCTCGCGATGCGATGCCGGGCGGCGGCCGGATCATTGTCGAAGGTGCCGAGGCTCATCTTACGGCGGAACAACGGCCTGATTTGCCCTGTGGTCATTATGTCCGCCTTTCGGTCATCGACGAAGGGGAAGGCATGGATGAACATACCCTCGCCCGGGCTCGTGAGCCGTTCTTCACCACCAAAGGCGTAGGCAAGGGCACCGGCCTCGGCCTTTCCATGGTCCACGGCTTTGCCGAGCAGTGCGGCGGTTCGCTGATCATCTCAAGCGAGCCGGGACAGGGCTCGACTGTCTCGCTATGGCTTCCAGTGGCTGCTGATGAGATTGATGCGGAGGAGGACGAGCGCCAGAGTCCGACCATCGTTGAGCCCACGGATCAGCCGCTCGTCATATTGGCGGTCGATGACGATGACTTGGTTCTCACAAACACGGCGGGCATGCTCGAGGAATTGGGACATACCGTGTTTCAGGCAGCGTCAGGAGCGGATGCTCTACGGATGTTGACCGAGGGTGACGTTGATCTCGTCATCACCGACCACGCAATGCCTCATATGACGGGAGCGCAACTGGCAGATGCCTTGACTGAAAGCCATCCTGGCCTGCCCGTCATCATCATCACGGGTTATGCTGAACTGCCTCCCGGCGCCACAAAGCGGCTGAGGCTGGACAAGCCATTCAAACAGGCCGATCTGGCACGCATGGTGGCCTTGGCCCATCATGATCGGGCCGCTGACCGGGTGATTCCGTTTGAGCGATCAGAAGGCTTTTGATCGACCCCATCATCTCTTCAGCGTCTCCCACTTTGGCACGCTAAGGGTGAGAATCCCGCTCACTATCGCCATCAATATTCTCAAAAATGCTGTTATAATGACTAAGTTATGATGCTGGCCGTCCAGAAACGCGGAGTGCGCCCGAGGACATGAATATCACCCCAAATTTTGCCAGTCCGCTTGGCGAATGTCCGGACAGCGTCGCCACCCTAAGCCCGACATCGCATTTCTTCACTTCACTGCGTAGTCGCCTGCATTATGTCGATTGGGGAAACCGCGCCGCTCCCACATTGATCCTGTTGCATGGCGCACTGGATCATGCGCGTAGTTGGGATTGGACGGCCCGGGCACTTGCGCGGGACTTCCATGTCGTGGCGCCTGATCTTCGGGGCCATGGCGACAGCGCCTGGTCTACCGAGGGCACCTATTTGACGGCGGACTTCGTCTACGACCTCGCCCAGCTTGTGGAGCAGGTGGGACGGGACAAGGTTGTTCTGGTGGGCCATTCATTGGGCGGATCTATCGCCTTACGCTATGCAGGCCTCTTCCCGGAGCGCGTCGACCGCCTGGTCGCGATCGAGGGGCTGGGCCTTTCCCCGGAGAGGCTTAAGGACAAGGCAACCCATCCCGCACCCGATCGCTGGCGCGAATGGATCGAGCAGCGCCGCGCGAGCGCTCGCAAGCAGCCGCGTCACTATCCCACGCTCGAAGCGGCAGTCGCGCGCATGCGGGAACGGAACGATCACCTGTCAGGAGAACAAGCGCTGCATCTGACGGTTCATGGCGTGAACCGAAATGAAGATGGCAGCTATGATTGGAAGTTCGATCCATATCTTCGCCAAACACCGCCGCAAGACATGGTTGGGGATGATCTACCGCAGTTCTGGTCGCGGATTCACTGCCCCGTACTCCTTTGCTTGGGTCTGGACAGTTGGGCGTCGAATCCGGTGAATGACGGCAGGGCAGCGCACTTCCGTGATGCGCGACTGGTGGAATTTGGTGAAGCCGGCCACTGGTTGCACCACGACCAGTTTGAGGCATTCCTTGCAGAACTACGCGCCTTCCTTTGAGTGGAAGGATGCAATGGCAGCAACATACTGCGCCCTTAATTGCTCTATGAATGAAGCGGCGGGCTGAATTTTCTCGACCGCGCCTATGCCTTGGCCCGCCCCCCAAATGTCGCGCCAGGCCTTTTTCTCATCCTCCGCCATAGCGGCGATATCCATGCCGGCGGCATTCGCCAGCTTGTCGGGGTCCAGCCCGGCTGCTGTAATGCTCGGTCTCAGGTAATTGCCATGAACGCCGGTGAAGTGATCTGAATAGACGATGTCGGCCGCGCTACTGTCTACGATCATTTGCTTATATTTTGGGTCGGCGTTCGCTTCTTCCGTCGCGATGAAAGCAGAGCCGATATAGGCCAGATCAGCCCCCATCATGCGGGCAGCGGCAATGGAGCGGCCGGTTGAGATCGCACCGGACAGGATCAAAGGGCCGTCAAACCATGCGCGGATTTCTTCCACCAGCGCGAACGGCGACAATGTGCCAGCATGGCCCCCTGCCCCCGCGGCAACCGCAATCAGGCCGTCTGCCCCCTTTTCGATCGCCTTCCTCGCGAACATGTTGTTGATGACATCGTGGAACACAAGGCCACCGTAACTGTGGACCGCTTCGTTGACGTCGGCACGAGCGCCCAGCGAGGTAATCACGATCGGGACGCGATATTTCACGCAGAGAGCCAGGTCCTCCTCCAACCGGGCATTCGTCTTGTGAACGATAAGGTTGACCGCGAAGGGCGCGTCATCCTCAGTCAACTCCCGGCGGAGAAGTTGAAGCCACTCTTCGAACACGCCTGAAGGCCGTGCGTTGAGCGAAGGAAATGAGCCCACGATGCCAGCGCGACATTGCGCGATCACAAGCGCGGGCCGCGAAACGATAAACATCGGAGACGCTATCAGCGGCAGGGATAAACGATCTTCAAGCAGCTTCGGCAAAGTCATCAATCGGCCTTATTCGTCATTAGCTCTGGCACCGCCTATCGGCTGCCACCTTTGGTCTTCGCGATATCGGACGCTCGCAATCAGAAACAGCGCTAATCCCGCACAATCTTAAGCAATCTGCGTTCGACGGGCGCAAGAATGCCCTGAAGTTCAGTCCCTCGCTTAAGGATGCCCCCGGCCTCCCCGATCAGCGCCCACATTCCTTGCCGGTGACGGAGCGAAGGCCGCTTCTCGATGCGATATTCCGGGCGTTCGGCGGCCCGCCGAAAGGCAGAAAAAACAGCTGCGTCATGGCCAAGATCAATCGCATAGTCACGCCAATGCCCAGCCGACACCATCCGGCCGTAAAGATCCATGATGCGCTGCAATTCCAATCGGTCGAACCCCGTCTGCCCCGCCAGATTAGCTGGAGATGGGAACGGGGTCACATTGCTCATCAGGCGCGACCACGCTCCTGAAACAAGGGGATATCATCATCAGGGGGTTCATGAGCCCCTTCCTGCCGCTGCTGTAGCAACTCTGCCACACGCTTCTGCAACTGCTCGATTTCCCGCTGAAGCTGTTCCAGCTTATATTTTTCCGGATCATGGCAATCACTACAAGGGGTGCCATAGGGCAGGAATTCGCGCTGATAAGCGGTGACATCGACAACCATTTGCCGAGCCGGAATACCGACCATGGTTGCGCCATCGGGCACATTTTTCGTGACCACTGCGTTAGCACCCACGCGCGCGCGAGCGCCCACATATACAGGGCCAAGCACCTGCGCACCCGATCCAACGATAACTCCATCGGCCAGGGTCGGGTGCCGCTTGCCTGCAATACCGTTCGCGGGATCGGTGCCGCCAAGTGTCACATTCTGATAAAGAGTGACATCGTCACCGATTTCGGCCGTTTCACCAATCACCGTGAAGCCATGGTCAATGAAGAACCGCTTGCCGATGCGCGCACCGGGATGGATGTCGTTGCCGGTGAGAAAGCGGGAAAAATGATTGACCGCGCGCGCCATGAAATAAAGCCGAAGGCCGTAGAGCCTGTGCGCAACGCGATGAAACCCAAGAGCCCACACCCCCGGATACAGGAGAATTTCAGCCCGCGAACGCGGAGCCGGGTCACGCGATTTGACCGAGTCCAAATAGCCAATAAGATTGCGTAGCATGCAGCGGCCCCTGAAAACCGAAGGCTACTACATAGGCCCGCGATAATCCATTTTCCAGATGCGTGGCTATTTCGGCTTCTGACCATAAAACAGAATGTTTCTTGGAGAGCTATGATATACCAAGCAATGCGGTAGACAATCAACAGGGGCCTTTGAATGACCGATCCCATCCTCGCTCATCTCAGCGAACTTCTACCCTTTATTCTGATCGGTTTCGGAGCCCAAATGATCGATGGGGCTTTGGGAATGGCGTACGGCGTGATTTCCAGCACCCTGCTTCTTGCATTGGGCGTGCCGCCCAGCCGGGCATCCGCCAGCGTACACGCCGCGGAAACTTTCACGACCGCTGTCTCGGCCATAAGCCACATCGCCCACCGGAACGTGGATTGGCGGCTATTTTCACGCCTCATCATTCCCGGCGTCATTGGCGGCGTGACAGGAGCCTACATTCTTTCGAACATCGACGGATCAGTGATCAAGCCTTTCGTTCAACTCTACCTGACCGCAATTGGCGTTTATCTGATCTGGCGCGGCTTTCATCTGCCACCTCATCCACGAGACCCGAAGTGGGTGGCGCCGCTTGGCCTGGTCGGCGCTTTCATGGACGCGTCGGGCGGCGGCGGCTGGGGCCCGATCGTCACTTCGAACCTCCTTATCCAAGGCTCCAGTCCTCGCCACACGATCGGCACGGTCAACACCGTCGAGTTCGTTCTAACGCTGGCGATCAGCCTCACCTTCATCCTTCATCTGGGCTGGCAGGCCTTCACGACCTACACCGTCGGCCTGTTACTCGGAGGAATAGTCGCGGCACCCTTTGGCGCGATGCTTGCCCGTCATGTCGCGCCTCGCATGCTATTCACAGCGGTTGGTACAATCCTGACACTCACATCCTTATTCGGCGTAGCCAAATGGCTTGGATATATCGGCTGACGCTCTTATCTTCGGCTTTCTAATCGAGAAAGGCGATCGATGTCGAGTTACATGCCCACGCTGAAACAGCTGCAATATCTTGTTGCGCTGAAGCAGCATGGGCATTTCGGCAGGGCAGCCGACAGCTGCTATGTCACGCAATCAACGCTTTCGGCGGGTATCCGCGAACTGGAATCGCTGATCGGCGTGACGCTGGTTGAACGGACGCGAAGGGTGGTGCGCTTTACCGCTCTGGGCGACCGTATCGTGGAGAAAGCGCATCGCGTTCTGCGCGAAGCGGAGGAACTTGCGGCTATCGCCGAAGCCTCGGGCAAGCCGCTCACCGGCGAGTTGCGCATGAGCGTGATCCCGACGATCGCGCCTTTCCTACTACCTCGCCTGCTCCCCCGCCTGAGAGCGGATAGGCCCGAACTCAAACTTTACCTCCGGGAGGAGACGACGCAGACGGCGATCGAGTCACTTCGTCACGGCAACGTGGACTGCGTCCTCCTTGCCCTGCCCTTTCCCACCGGGGAGTTGGACAGCGAACTGCTGTTCCAGGACCGGCTATATGTCGCATTCCCTCAAGACGATCCCCGCGACCCGCCCGAGTGGGTGGCGCCTGACATGATCGATGAGACGAAGCTGCTTTTACTGGAAGACGGGCACTGCCTGAAGGACCATGCGCTCGCGGCATGCAACCGTCCCGAAATCCGTTCGAGCGCGATGATGATGGGCACCTCACTCCATACACTGGTTCAGATGGTCGATAATGGCCTTGGTATGACGATCATGCCGGAAATGGCCATTACGGGCGGAATATTGGATCATACGCAGATCGCCGTACGGCCTCTGCGATCCGACCGGTCGCACCGTGACATTGCTTTGGTCTGGCGCAAGAATAGTCCGAGGGAAAAGGAGTTTCGCCTGCTCGCCGAACTTCTGCGCGATGCCGCCGATTTGCCGCAATCCAGCGAAGCCGCCTGATCTTCAGCGGGTCCAATCGCGCGCCTTCGCCTCATCCTCAACGCGCGCCTCCACCCAGGCGGCCGCCCCATCGGCAAAATGCTCCTTCTTCCAGAAGGGCGCATCAGATTTCAGCCAATCGATCAGAAAGGCGCAACTTTCCAGCGCGGCCGCCCTGTGACGAGATGCCGTGCCGACAAAAACGATGTGTTCGCCTGGCTTAAGCTTTCCAAAGCGATGGATCACGCGCACGGCCAAAAGCGGCCAACGCGCGGTCGCTTCATCGATTATCCGCTCGACCTGAGCTGCCGTCATCGCCGGATAATGCTGAAGTTCGAGTGAAACTAGCGCATTATCGCCGCGCACGACCCCCGTGAAACTGGCAACGCCCCCACCTCCGGCGGCTTCCAGCAGCGCCAACTCGGCGCCTACGTCGAAATCCTCCGTTTGGATGGAAACACGATTCATCCGCCAGTGACCGGCGGAAAGATCGCCAGCTCCTTCGCTTGCCCGATCACCGTTTCGAGCGGCACAAAGTGCTGATCCAACGCTGCGCGCAGCCGTCCCGTATCACCTAACGCCTCAGCATAGCGGCCTCCCCGTTCCGCAAGCTGCGCAATCAAATCTGCGACACTCATATCGGCGACGGGCCTATCGACCTGTTCACCATCGCAGCCGATGATTTCTCGCACCCAGGCGAAATAGAGGATTTCAAGTTTAACCACGCATCAGTCCATATGCTTGATACCGACCCGCAGATAGTCCCAACCGGTGATCAAAGTCAGTATTGCTGCGGCCCAGAGGGTCACGATACCCAGCAACTGAACCAGGGGAAATGCGGGCACCGCGCCCGCCAGGATCAGGGCTCCAAGAGCTATCAGTTGAAACGCGGTTTTCCACTTGGCCAGGCGAGACACCGGCACCGAAACCTGAAGACCCGCCAGAAACTCGCGCAGCCCCGACACGGCGATTTCACGCAACAGAATGATCATGGCGGCAGCGATGTGAATACCCGCGATGTCGCGAGTGGCGGCCAACATCAGGATGACTGCGCCAACCATGATCTTGTCGGCGATGGGATCCAGAAAGATGCCCAGCTTCGAAACGGTCCCCTGGGCTCGCGCCAGATAGCCATCGAAATAGTCCGTGATGCCCATCAAACAATAAAGCCCAAAGGCAAAGGCATAGCCGGTCGTCCAGCGAGCACCGACCTCTGCAGGCCAGAGCAACGCGACAAGCAACGGGACGGTCAGTATCCGCGAAAGCGTCAGCAGATTGGGCAGCGTCAGCATGGCGGCGGACTGCCACAGTCCGCCGCGTTGCACAAGCAGCCGTGATGACGGGCATGATCCCTTCTCATTCGGATGCGTTGGACAGCCGACGCGGCAGCCGCTAGACCCCGCTCCGCTCGTCCACAGCGAAGAAGACCTTCTTGCCTATGCAAGCCTCACTCAGGCTCCTTAACAAGCGACGTTTCCTGCCGCTTTTCATCACTCAATTGCTCGGGGCCTTTAACGACAACCTGTTCAAAAATGCGATGGTGCTGTTCGTCGTATACAGCGTCTATAATGACGAACGGTCGGAAACCTGGTTCAGCGCGTTAGCGACGGGCATATTCATCCTGCCATTTTTCCTTCTGTCGGCGCTGTCCGGCCAACTCGCCGATCAGCGGGATAAGGCCGTCATAATACGATATGTAAAAGCAGCCGAGATCGCCATAATGCTGGTTGGCGCCATTGGCCTGGGGCTGATCTGGAGCGGCATAGCGATCCATGGCGTAGCCATTCCGCTGTTGCTTTGCGCACTCTTTGCAATGGGCGTCCATTCCACCTTCTTCGGCCCGATCAAATACGCCATCCTGCCTCAGCACCTGCATGATGACGAAGTGCTTGGCGGCACAGGCCTGGTAGAGGCTGGAACTTATATCGCCATCCTTGCCGGAACGATCCTGGCAGGCCTCATCCCCGTGGAGGTCGCAGCCATCGGCATCGTCGTGACAGCTGCGATCGGCTATGTGGCAGGGCGGGAAGTGCCACCCGCGCCCTCGCTGCTGGAAAGGCAGCCGATCGACTTCCACATTATCCGGTCATCGATCGCGCTGGTGCGGGGTACAATGCATATCCGGCGCCTCTACCTGGCCATCATGGCAATCAGCGTGTTCTGGGCCGTCGGCTCAATCCTGTTCATCCAGTTCCCGCCGCTCGTCAAAAATGTGCTGGCGGCGGACAAGTCAGTGGCCAGCTTGTTCCTGGCGATCTTTTCCGTGGGCATCGCGATTGGGTCGATCGCGATCAACCGACTACTGCAAGGGCATGTATCAGCGCGTTACGCACCCGCATCCGTCATTGGCATGGGTCTGTGCATCGTCGCGTTTCACATTGTGTGTGATCTATGGACGCCTGACGGAAGCGGCGCGATGCTTTCGCTCAAGGGCTTTCTTGCCCATCCCCTGGCGCTAGCACTATCGGCCTGCCTGCTCGGTGTGGCGACATTCGGCGGCATGTTCGTGGTGCCGCTTTATGCATTCCTCACGACGACGGTCGAAAAGTGCGAAGCTGCCCGCACCGTAGCCGCTAACAACATCGTCAATTCAGGCGCCATGGTTCTGGGATCATTTTTTGCAATTGGCCTCAGCATCGCAGGCATGTCTGTCATAGACCAGCTTTTGCTGGTGGCGGCGCTATGCCTCCCCTGCGCATGGATCGCATGGACGCTTCATAAAGCCTGCGACTGATGGCCCCGGATCAATAGATGAAGCTGTAGAAAGCCGTAAAAAATGCGCAGAAGCTCAGAACAAACAGCTTCCAGTCACTCTCGTCCGAGGTAGGTGCCGAAGCGGCCTCCACCTTCAGGACGTGACGAGGCAGCCGCTGACGAAAGGGATGGCGGGCAGCTTCGTTCGTAAGGATAAGCGGACGCGTTCGCATGGCATCGAGTTAACGCCTGATTCACCATTTCGGCCACCCATTATCGTGGTTAACCCGAGAGTGTCCCGAGACAGGACGCTATTGACTGTATCAATCTGATAATACAGCATGCTGGAGCCAATGAAAGATCCCCTGCCCGCGCCTCAGCCCGATCAGCCACCCCGCGAGTTCGGAGCAGGGCCACCCAGCGCCTTCGCTCCATCCACCCCATGGCGAAAGCGGCTGCATGTGACAGGATGGATCATCGCTGGACTGCTCGCACTACTGATGCTCGTGATCGCCTGGCTGGCAATCACCGCGCCGCTTTCGCGATCGTTAAAACCGATCGCGCCGCCAAGCGTCAGCCTCATGTCCGCGGACGGCCATCTCATCGCCCGGCGCGGCGCGATAATCGATCGCCCCGTTTCGATGGCAGATCTGCCCAAACATGTGCCTCAAGCTTTCATGGCGATCGAAGACCGGCGCTTTTACAGCCATTGGGGCGTTGATCCGCGAGGGATAGTACGAGCCGCCTGGCACAATCTATGGTCGGACGGTTCGTCGCAGGGAGGGAGCACCATCACCCAGCAGCTTGCCAAGGGCGTGTTCCTTTCCAGCGACAGAACGTTCGGACGAAAAGCGCGGGAGGCGCTGATTGCCTTCTGGCTGGAAGCATGGCTGACCAAGGATCAGATTTTCGAACGCTATCTGTCGAACGTCTATTTCGGTGACAATGTCTACGGATTGCGCGCGGCTTCGCTGCACTATTTCAGCCGCCAGCCCGAGCGGCTCACCATTCCGCAGGCCGCGATGCTCGCGGGATTGCTGAAGGCGCCCTCTCGCCTCGCGCCGACCACGAATCTGAAAGGAGCACGGGAGCGCGCGGCCCTGGTGACGCAGGCGATGGTGGACGCTGGCTATATCAGCAAGGCCGAACGCAACGGGCTGCGTCCAGCGCGACTGGACGTGCGTGAAACGCCCGATCCGACTACCGGCACCTATTTCGCCGACTGGGTGCTGCCCGAGGCGCGTGACCGCGCGGGCGCGGTTTATGGGGCGCAGACTATCCCTACGACGCTCGACTGGCGGGTCCAGCGCCTGGCCGAAGCCGCAATTCGCCGAGCGCCTCTGGGCCAGGCCGAAGCAGCGCTTGTGGCGATGAAGCCCGACGGCAGCGTCGTGGCCATGGTCGGCGGAAAAAATTATCGCGCGAGCAGCTTCAACCGGGCCGTGCAGGCAAAGCGGCAGCCCGGATCGACGTTCAAGCTCTTCGTATATCTGGCTGCATTCCGATCCGGAATGACGCCGGAGGATTTTATCGAGGACACGCCGATCACCAGCGGCACCTATCGGCCCGCCAACCACGGCGGCAAATATCGCGGCCGCATCACCTTGCGTCAGGCATTCGCGGCCTCGAGCAATGTGGCGGCAGTCAGATTGACACAAAAGGTGGGCGTCGACGCTGTCATAAAGGTGGCGCGCGACCTGGGCATCACGGCACCGCTGACAGAAGATCTCAGCCTTGCACTGGGCACGTCCGAAATTCCGCTCATCCAGCTCGCGCAGGCTTATGCCACCGTAGCGGCGGGCGCCTATCCCGTCATCGCCCACGGCCTGCCTCCCGAAGAACAGGGGTGGTTCGACCGCCTGATGAGCCGTCAGCGTCACTTCAGCCAGGACCAGCTTGAAATGATCCGCGATCTGTTGTCGTCAGCCGCAAACCGGGGAACGGGCAGCGCAGCGGCACTTCGCACCAGCACGTTCGGCAAGACGGGAACCACCCAGGATAGCCGTGACGCGATCTTCGTCGGTTATGCCGGTGGGCTGGTGACGGCCGTCTGGATCGGCAATGATGATAATGCCCCGCTCCCCGGCGGCGCGGCAGGCGGCGGCGTTCCTGCGCGCATCTGGCGAAACTTCATGGCCGGAGCCATCAACGAACCTGTCGAAACACCGCCCGAACAACAGGATAGCGACCTTGTTAATGCAATCGCGAATGTGACGGTGGAAGGGGGCCTGGGCAATATGAGCCTGGGCGTGGATGAGGACGGGGTGTCGGTCAACATTGGCCCCAATCAGTTGCGCCTGCCCATCAGCCAGCCTGAAGCGCCACCCTCCCCCGCCGTCCCCGCTACGCCGCCGCCGCGGATCGTGCCGACACAGCCGACCGATGGAGACCAGGAACCTTGACGTGATTGACGGGTGAACTCGGCTGACAGCATGCCACGGCGCGACGACATGCCGCCAATACCGCAGCCAAACTGCGAATAATCTACCGATGATATCTGCGGCCTTTCTCAGGCGCCCTAGCTGTCCTAAAGGGGAAGCATGAGCGCCCCCCTCTACAATAAGGACATATTGCGCCTCGCCGCCAGTATACCGCATCACCGGCGACTGGCACAGCCGCAGGCGACCGTGGAAAAACGATCGCCCACTTGCGGATCGCGAGTGACAGCAGACGTAAGAATGGAAGGCGGAAAGCTGGTCGAGCTAGGTCTGGACGTGAAAGCCTGCGCACTCGGTCAGGCTTCGGCTTCGCTTATGTCGGCTCAGGCAATTGGCCTGACAGCAGCCGAACTCGAGACCGCGCGAGACAAGTTGACTGCGTATCTCTCTGGCAAAGGCGATGATCTGAATTTCTGGCCGGGGTTGACCGTCCTCGCTCCAGCCCGAGGATATCCGGCGCGTCACGCTTCCATCCGGCTGAGTTTTGAGGCGGTGGCAGAAGCCGCACGCGCGGCGGAGGCCTGATGCCTACTCCCCCTGCTGCGGCGGCGCATGCACCCTTGAACGCGACCGACCTTCTGCTGTCCGAAGGCGTAATCCTGCTGGGTGCGGCGGTGCTGTTCGTCATGCTGTTTCGCCGTTTCGGCCTTGGCGCAGTGCTGGGCTATCTGGTTGCCGGGGCATTGGTCGGCCCACAAGGTCTTGGCCTTGTAGGCGGGGCGGAATCGAAGCTCGCCATTGCCGAAATTGGCATCGTCCTGCTGCTTTTCCTCGTCGGCCTTGAACTGCATCCGGCGCGGCTCTGGCGATTGAAACGCGATATCTTCGCCCTCGGCCTTGCCCAAGTGGTGATGTGCGGTTTGGCTTTGACCGCGATCATCTATTTTTCGACCGGCTTCACCTGGGGCGCCGCTATTGCGCTCGGCCTTCCCTTGGCACTGTCTTCCACGGCACAGGTTCTGCCCAGCCTTAAAAGCAGTGGACGCATCAACTCTCCTTTTGGCGAGAAGGTCTTTTCGATCCTGCTTTTTCAGGATCTGTCGATCGTCCCGCTGATCACCATTGTGGCGGCATTGTCCCGGAACCCCGCGGATGTTGGCGGTCCTCCAGGCATCCAGCTTGCGGGCTATACGGTTGCTGCCATCGCAGGACTGGTACTCGCTGGGCGTTTCATCCTGCGCCCTTTGCTTCAGCTAGTGGGACGGTTGGGCGAGCGTGAATTGTTCGTGGCAGTCGGACTGTTCACGGTTCTTGCCGCTGCTGCCCTCATGCATGCGCTTCACCTGTCCACGGCGCTGGGCGCGTTCGTCGCGGGCGTGATGTTGGCCGACTCTCCTTATCGGCATGAGATAGAAGCGGATGTAGAACCATTCCGGTCGATCCTGCTGGGTCTGTTCTTCCTCGCGGTCGGCATGGTGCTGGACTTGCATGCCGTCGCGGCAAACCCCTTGTTCGTCATCGGCATGGCAGCGATGCTGGTTATAACAAAGGCATTGCTGATCACCGGCCTTGCCCGGCTGTTCGGCATGGAATGGACGCAGGCGATTGGCGCGGGCCTGTTGCTCAGCCAGGGCGGTGAATTCGGCTTTGTTCTTTTCGCCCAAGCGCAAAACGCCCTTTTGATCGCCCCTCAGGGCGCAAGCCTGTTCAGCGCGATTGTGACCTTTTCCATGGCCACGACGCCATTTCTCATGCTCTTTGCGCGAAGGTTGGAGTTCGCGCAGCCGAAAGGACAGCGAAATCCCGCTGGCCCGGACGAGGCAACGCGCGGAACCGCGATTATCGTGGGCTATGGGCGTTTCGGACAAACTGTCGCTCAGATGCTGATGGGGCACGGGTTCGAGGTCGTTCTGATCGACAAGAAGCCCGCCCAGATCGAGGTTTCGAGCCGGTTCGACATGAAAGTCTATTACGGCGATGGCACGCGAATCGATCTCCTTCGCCGATCCGGGGCCGAAGAAGCCCGCTTGATCGCTTTCTGCCATGACGATCCGTCGCTGGACAGCCGCGTATTGGAACCTATCGCCGAGGCATTCCCGCAAGCGGCACTGCTTGTCCGCGCCTTCGACCGGCGGCAATTGCTCGCATTGAAAGATATGGATCTGGCCGGGGTTGTCCGCGAAGTTTTCGAATCCGCCATTTGCATGGGGATCCAGGCGATGGACACGCTGGGCGTGCCACAGGCGGAAATAGAAGAGGTTGAGCGCAAATATCGCGAAAATGATGATCAGCGGCTGACGGTCCAGGGCGAGCAAGGGACGTTGCTGGCCGCCAAGGAACTGATGTTCAGGCCCGGCAGGCGAATGCGTCTGATGGCTCGGGGTGAAGAAGAGGAAAAAACATGATTCCGGTCCTGGCCTCGCTTTCGGCGGCGCTCGCCATCGCTGCTGGCGCTTTCGGTGCCCATGGCGCATCCAGCCACGAGGTGGCCGAATGGTTGCGAACTGGCGGCTTATATCAGTTGATCCACGCGGTTGCCGCATTGACGCTGTTTCATGAAGCGCGCGGCGCGGCGTCGCTGCTTCTGGTGGGCGCCGCGATCTTTGCATTCACCCTCTATGCCATGGCCATGGGAGGTCCGCGTTGGCTGGGCGCCGTGACGCCTATTGGTGGCACGTTGATAATTGCGGGGTGGTTGTGGGCGGCTTGGGCCTATTGGCGCGGCTGACAGGCCGCCCTTGCCCCCAAACCCGCCCACGCATAGATTGACCCATATGGCCCAACACCATCATCATCACGAACCGACTGGCGCAAGCCTGGCCGACGCAGCCCGCAACGCGCTGGAAGCTCAGAACGAGCAGTGGACGCCCATGCGCGCCGCGATATTCGACGCGCTCGCCGCCGAAGAAAAGCCGACGTCGGCCTATGACATTGCCGACAGCGTCTCCAAGGTTCGGGGAAAGCGAGTGGCGCCGAACAGCGTCTATCGTATCCTCGACCTGTTCGTGGCGAACAACATCGCCATGCGCGTGGAAAGCGCGAACGCCTATATCGCTAACGCCCATCCGGGCTGCCATCACGATTGCATCTTCCTCGTCTGCCGCAACTGCAAGGAAGCAACCCATATCGATAATGATGTGGTGACGAACGACGTTCGCGCCGTGGCGGAACATCAAGGATTTCGGGCAGAACGGCCCGTGATCGAGATACTCGGAACCTGCGCCAAGTGCGTGGCGTGACGCAGACGTTGCGCTTTGATCAGGAACGGCCTAGCGCGCTTGGGAGTCTATGCCTTTAATGAATGACAGTCCCACAACGCCGCTGCTCGACCAGGTCACCTGGCCCGCAGATCTGCGCACGCTCAAGCCCGAGCAACTGCCTCAGCTTGCCGATGAACTCCGGCAGGAAGTGATTTCTGCCGTCGGCGTGACTGGCGGCCACCTGGGATCAGGGCTGGGAGTGGTCGAACTGACGACCGCTATCCATTATGTTTTCGACACGCCCAATGACAAGCTGGTCTGGGATGTGGGCCACCAATGCTATCCGCACAAGGTGCTGACCGGTCGGCGCGACCGCATCCGGACCCTTCGCCAGGGCGGCGGCCTTTCGGGTTTCACCAAACGGGCCGAGAGCGAATATGACCCCTTCGGCGCTGCTCACAGTTCGACATCCATCAGCGCGGCACTGGGTTTTGCCGTTGCCAGCAAGCTTGCAGGCAAGCCGGGCAAGGGCATAGCCGTGATCGGCGATGGCGCCATGTCGGCGGGCATGGCCTATGAAGCCATGAACAACGCGCGTGAGGCCGGAAACAGGCTGATCGTGATCCTGAACGACAATGACATGTCGATCGCACCTCCAGTAGGCGGCCTTTCCGCCTACCTCGCGCGCTTGGTATCGAGCCGGGAATTTCTGGGCCTGCGCGACCTTGCCAAGCGGCTCGCGCGCAAATTGCCCCGCCCTCTCCACAATGCCGCCCGCAAAACCGATGAATTTGCGCGCGGCATGGCGATGGGTGGCACCTTGTTCGAGGAACTGGGCTTCTACTATGTCGGTCCGATCGACGGCCATAATCTCGATCAGTTGATACCTGTTCTGGAAAATGTCCGGGATGCCGCTGAAGGGCCGTGCCTCGTTCATGTCGTGACCCAAAAAGGCAAGGGCTACGCTCCAGCGGAAGCAGCAGCCGACAAATATCATGGCGTCCAAAAGTTCGACGTCATCACCGGGGCGCAGGCAAAGGCACCTCCGGGACCGCCCAGCTATACTGCGGTGTTTGCCAACGCCCTGGTCGCCGAAGCCCGGCGCGATAGCACTATCTGCGCGATTACCGCTGCCATGCCGTCGGGCACAGGTCTCGACAAGTTCGCGGAGGCTTTCCCTGAACGTTCCTTCGACGTGGGGATTGCCGAACAACATGCGGTAACCTTCGCTGCCGGGCTTGCGGCACAGGGCATGCGGCCTTTCTGCGCCATCTATTCGACCTTTCTCCAGCGCGCTTATGATCAGGTCGTGCATGATGTCGCGATCCAGAATCTCCCGGTGCGCTTCGCCATCGATCGGGCCGGGCTGGTGGGTGCAGACGGTTCGACCCATGCGGGCAGCTTCGACATCACCTATCTCGCCACGCTCCCCAATATGGTCGTCATGGCGGCTTCCGACGAAGCAGAACTGGTCCATATGGTCCACACCTGCGCCGTTCATGACAGCGGACCGATCGCCGTCCGTTATCCACGTGGCAATGGCGTGGGCGTGCCATTACCCGCGACGCCCGAGAAGCTGGAGATCGGCAAGGGACGAATCGTCCGGGACGGCCGACAGGTCGCCATATTGTCGCTCGGCACCCGTCTGGAGGAAGCGTTGCGCGCCGCTGACGCATTGGAAGCGAAAGGCTTATCCACCACTGTAGCGGATTTGCGCTTCGCCAAGCCATTGGACGAAGCGATGATCCGTCGCCTGCTCACCACGCATGAAGTCGCCGTGACGATTGAGGAAGGCGCCATTGGGGGCTTGGGCGCGCATGTATTGACGCTGGCGAGTGATCTGGGGCTGATCGACAATGGCCTGAAGCTGCGTACGCTGCGCCTGCCGGATGTTTTCCAGGATCAGGACAAGCCGGAACTACAATATGCAGACGCGCGGCTGGATGCGGCGGCGATCATCGACACCGTATTGACGGCGTTACGGCATAACAGCGCCGGGATGGCGTCAGAAGCTCGGGCATAAAGCAACCAAATCTGACGGCAGAGCGCATATAAGCAACCTGGAGGTTGCTTATATGGTGGATTCTATCAGTAAAAATATCGAAATCGCCGCGTCGGTCGAACGCGTTTGGGACGCGCTGATTAATCATGAAAAGTTCGGAGCCTGGTTCCAGGTGGCTCTGGATCAGCCTTTTGTCGCGGGCGAGGCATCGACGGGGCATATGACCTATCCCGGCTTTGAGGAATATCGCTGGGAAGCATGGGTCGTTGCAATCGAGCCCATGAGACGCTTCGCTTTTAAATGGCCTGCGACTGGCGGTGACAAGCAGTTGATGGACAGCGGCGTACCAGTGCCGGAATGGACATTGGTTGAGTTTCTGCTTGAACCCGCTGGCAGCGGTACATTGCTGACGGTCACGGAAAGCGGGTTTGACAAGGTGCCCGAGCCGCGCAGGAGCAATGTCATGCGCTCCAACGACCGTGGTTGGGCAGAGCAGGTGAAGAATATCCGAAAATATGTTGAAGGTTGAGGAAGCACCTGCGCGGCTGTTTGCCGCATTGGGCGACGTCACACGCTTGGGGCTGATCAGGCGACTTTCCGACGGGACGGAACGATCGATCGCCCAATTAAGCGATGGCCTGCCGATCAGCCGTCAAGCGGTCGCGAAGCATCTCGACGTCCTGCTGGGCGCGGGACTGGTGCGCCGCGCACGATCCGGACGTGAGGCGCTTTTCACCCTGGAACGTGAGGCGATCGCGGGCGCGCGGGATTGGCTTGCGCAAGTCTCAAGTCAGTGGGACGAGACTTTGGGCAGGCTCAAGAACTTCGTCGAGAGCCAGCCCTAGTTTCTTACTGCCTTACTGCTGCGGGATCGCGGCGCGGGCGTCCTGCCCGTCACCTTCCGGCGCGGCGATGATTTCGCGGGTCGCGGCGCCCTTGTCGACGACTTCCGTGCCCGGATCGCCAACGGAGGAGCGGATGCCTGCCGCCGCATTGGCACGACCTGCTTCGCTCAACGCCGCGCTTTCAGCCGCGCTGCGCTGGGCAGGACCGCCGAACATGGTTTCCATGGCAGCACGACTCGAATCAACCGACGCGGCGGCGGGCGTGCCCGGCGCGGGCGGGACCAGCGCATAATCGGGCGGGATCACCAGCGGCGCCTGACGCGAGACGGCGAACTCATCGGGGCGCGCCCGGTTAAACAGGCCGCCGCCGCCACCGCAGGCGGACAGCATGGAAATCAGGCCAGCGGCGAGGATCAGTTTACGCATCAGTTCAGTGACTCCGTCTTTGCGCTCTTCTCGCGCAGCAGCAACGCCCGTGCAAGCAGGATCAGCACCCCGATCGTGATCGCGGCGTCGGCTAGGTTGAATATGAGAAAGGGGCGCCATTCGCCAAAGTGCAGATCGGCATAATCCACGACATAGCCAAGGCGAACACGGTCAACGATATTTCCAATGGCGCCGCCGAGGACCAATCCTAGGGCCGCAACATCCTGCCGCGCCTTTTCCCGCCACATCCACACGCCGACAAAACCAGCGATAAGCATCGTCATGCCAACCAGAATCCAGCGCATCATGTTCGTGTCGGCATGGAAAAAGCCCATCGAAACACCGCGATTTTCCAGCCAGCGCAGGCGGAAGATCGGCAGAATCTCGATCCCTTCATCCATCCGGCTCTTGAGCGCGAGCGGATAGGTGACGGTGTATTTGATGAGCTGGTCCAGCGCGAGCGTGACGATCGCGACGATCAGGCCGAGCGGACGGTGATTGACAGTTGCCATCAGTGGCGCACCACATGCTTTTTTGGTGATGAAGGTGACACGAACATATCCCTGAAAAGCGCCATCATAATATTGTTCATCTGCCGCCGGGCGGTAGGCCGTGGGCTATAGCCGAAGCCTGCGCCTGTAGGACAGCAGCATTTCAACCTGCCAGCACTTCGTCGCAGCGGTTGCAGAGCGTGCCGTCCTCCTCGACTTCGGGCAGCAGACGCCAGCAGCGACCGCATTTGTGCCACTCGCTCGGCTTGACCACGATGCCCTCGCCGACGCCCGTTTCGATGCGGGCGACAATGGCGATTTCGGCGAAGTTCACACCGTCACTGGGAACCTGCATTCCCATGGCGACATCGGCTTCAAGGCTGGACCGGATGACCTTTTCGCGGCGGAGGGGTTCGATGGCTTCGTTGACCTGGTCACGCTGGCTGCGGATTTCGGTCCACTTCTCGTCCAGGCCCTGGTTGAGCCAAGTCGGGTCTACTTCCGGCCATTCAAGGAAATGCACGCTTTCCTCGTGGTTTGGATAGCGACTTTGCCAAACTTCCTCAGCGGTGAAGGGGATGATCGGCGCGGCGTAACGGACAAGCGCGTGGAAGAGCGTGTCGAGCACGGTGCGGTAGGCACGGCGTTTTGGATCGCTCTTCGCGTCGCAGTAGAGGCAGTCCTTGCGGATGTCGAAGAAGAAGGCGGACAGGTCGCTATTGGCGAAGTCGAACAGCGCGCGGGTGTAGCGACTGAACTCCAGCCAGTTTTCGCTTCCCGCAGCCTTTTCGACCACGCCCTTAAGCTCTGCATCGAGAGCCGCGAGGCGGTGGAGCATGTAGCGCTCCAACTCCGGCATTTCGGTGACGGGCAGCTTTTCATCTTCCGAGAAATCCGAAAGAGCACCTAGCAAGTAACGGAAAGTATTGCGAAGTTTGCGATAGGCATCAGACGATCCGGCCAACACTTCCTTGCCGATGCGGACATCATCGAAATAATCGGTGCTAGCGACCCAGACGCGCAGGATGTCGGAACCGGACTCCCCGATGACCTTCAGCGGATCGACCACGTTGCCGAGACTTTTCGACATTTTGCGCCCCTGCCCGTCCAGCGCGAAGCCGTGGGTGAGGACGGCGTCATAAGGCGCGCGGCCACGGGTGCCGCTGCTTTCTAGCAGGGAGGACTGGAACCAGCCGCGATGCTGGTCGGAGCCTTCGAGATAAAGATCAGCGCGGACGCCTTCGCCATAGCGGCTTTCGACCACGAAGCTGTGGGTCGAGCCGCTGTCGAACCAGACGTCGAGAATGTCGTTCACGACCTCATAGTCGTTGAGGTTGTAGTCGAGGCCAAGCAGCGCCTGATGGTCGGCGCCGAACCAGGCATCCGCGCCGCCAGCTTTGAAGGCTTCGACAATGCGCTGATTGACAGCTTTATCAACGAGATATTCGCCGGTCTTGCGGTGAACATAGAGGGCGATGGGCACGCCCCATGCGCGCTGGCGGCTGATGACCCAGTCGGGGCGGCCTTCGACCATCGAGCGGATGCGATTGATCGAGCGCTCGGGAACCCAACGGGTGTTTTCGATCGCGTCGAGCGCCGTCCCGCGTAGGGTCGCGCCATTGCCTTGGCGGGCGAGGATAGCTTCTTCCTCGGCACAGCGTGGGATGATGCCATCGCTCATCGCGCGGTCCATCGGGATGAACCATTGCGGGGTGCAGCGGAAGATAATCTTTGCCTTGGAACGCCAGCTATGGGGATAGCTGTGCTTGAAGTCATCGGACGCAGCGAGCAGCCCGCCCGCCTCGCGCAGGTCGGTGCAGATCGGGCCGTCCTTGCTGACGAACTTGGGGTTGATGACGGAGCCTTGGCCGCCGAGCCAGAGCCAGTCCTCGCGATATTTGCCGTCATTCTCGACGGCGAAGACCGGATTGATACCATTGGCCTTGCAGAGCGCGAAGTCGTCCTCGCCATGGTCGGGCGCCATGTGGACGAGGCCGGTGCCCGTGTCGGTAGTGACGAAATCGCCCGCTAGGAACGGGCGCGGCTTGGCGAAGAAGCCGCCGAGGGCGTGCATCGGGTGCAACGCTTTTGCCCCGTCGAGTTGATAGCCTTTAAAGCGTTCCGGGCCGTTCTCAAAAACCGGCTTCGCCTTGTTCTCGTCCTCGAAAACGGCGACAGAAATTGCTCGATAAGCGGCTGCAACGCGGTTGAAGAAGTGCCCCATAAGATCGGTAGCGACGAGATAGCGAGTGCCGCGCAAAAGCTTCAATGAAGGATGGAGCGACACATCAAATGGGTCAGGGCCGCCACCAGCAAACCCCATTCCTCGAAGTATAATTTCGACATACTCAACATCCGGCCCATAAGCCAAAGCCTGATTGACCGGAATCGTCCAGGGCGTCGTCGTCCAGATCACCGCATGCGCACCGACCAGTTCAGGCGCGTTCGGCGCTTCGATGATCTCGAACGCCACGTCGATCTGGGTCGAGACGATGTCCTCATACTCAACC
Organism: Sphingobium sp. Cam5-1; assembly: GCF_015693305.1. NCBI lineage: Bacteria > Pseudomonadati > Pseudomonadota > Alphaproteobacteria > Sphingomonadales > Sphingobiaceae > Sphingobium > Sphingobium sp. Cam5-1. Next base: position 1,357,893 of record NZ_CP065138.1, read on the forward strand.
TCCGCCTCGGCCAGCGCGGTCTTTTCGACCGGGGACCACATGACGGGCTTGGCACCGCGATAAAGCTGACCGCTCTCCGCGAACTTCAGCAGTTCAGACACGATGGTAGCTTCGGCGTCGAACTTCATGGTGAGATAGGGATCGTCCCAATCACCCATCACGCCAAGGCGCTTGAACTGCTCCTTCTGCACGCCGACCCATTTGTCCGCATAGGCGCGGCACTGGGCACGGAATTCTTGGGGCGGAACCTCGTCCTTGTTCTGCTTCTTCTTGCGATATTCCTCCTCGATCTTCCATTCGATCGGAAGGCCGTGGCAGTCCCAGCCGGGGACGTAAGGCGCATCCTTGCCGAGCAGCGATTGGCTGCGGACGATGATGTCCTTCAGCACCTTGTTCATCGCATGGCCCATATGAATGTCGCCATTGGCGTAGGGCGGGCCGTCATGAAGGATGAAGCGTTCGCGGCCTTTCCGCCGTTCGCGCAGCTTGCCGTAAAGGTCCATTTCCTCCCAGCGCGCGAGGATCGCCGGTTCCTTTTGCGCAAGGCCCGCCTTCATTGGGAAGTCGGTTACGGGGAGGAAGACGGTGCTTTTATAGTCGGGCTGGTCGGTCATGTGGGGCTATCTACAGACTTCCGTTCGTTTCGAGCGCAGTCGAGAAACGCGGCGCTGCACTATCTGCTTTTCGACTTCGCTCGAAGCGAACGGGGTTGGAAATGAATGGGCGGGCATTAGGCGAGGTGCGGCGTTCTCGCAAGGATTTGCCGCGCGGCGTCGCAGTCTCGGGCGATCTGGGCCGTGAGGGCTTCGAGGCCTTCATATTTCGCCTCTGGCCGGAGAAATTCTATCAACTGCACCTCGATGCACTGATCATACAGGCTTTCGGCGAAATCGAAGAAGTGCGGCTCCAGCAATTCCTTTGGCGGGTCAAAGCTGGGCCGGATACCGAGATTGGCTGCGCCGTCGAGAATCCGGCCATCGGGCAGCAGGCCGCGCACCGCATAGATGCCGTAGACCGGGCGGATGTAATGGCCAAGATCGACATTGGCGGTGGGGAAGCCGATCGTGCGGCCGACCTTGTCGCCATGCTGAACCATCCCTTGCACCGCGAAGGGGCGTGTCAGCAGGCGCGTAGCCGTGGCGCAGTCTCCGGCTTTCAGCGCGGCACGGATTCGGCTGGAGGAGACCACCTCCCCGCCTTCGTCGGTGATCGGCGCGACGGCTTCGGCGCTCATGCCCCGCGCGGCGCCGAGGGTGGCCAGCGTTTCGACGGTGCCGGTGCGGCCTTGGCCGAAGGTGAAATCCTGACCCGTGACGACGCCCGCGACGCCCATGCCGTCCACCAGCAGATCGACGAAATCTTCCGGGCTCAAGGCGGCCAGTTGGCGGGTAAAGGCGAATACGAGCATCGCGTCGGCACCGGCGGCGGCGAACAGGCGCTGCCGCTGATCCAGGCTGGTGAGGCGGAACCAAGGATTTTCAGGGCGAAACAGGCGCATGGGATGCGGGTCGAACGTCGCGACGATGACGGGACGGCCCTCCGCGCGGGCACGGTCCACCGCGCGGCCGACGACAGCCTGATGACCGAGGTGAAATCCGTCAAAATTGCCCAGCGCCATGATGCTCCCGCGCAAATGGGCAGGGATCGGGACGCCGCTTTCCAGCCGCTCCATGGCGCTGGCTATAGGGAGATGGCCGCGCGCTGGCAATGCGACATCATGGCGCAGCGCGGCGGCGGAAAGTGACGAAGCTGTAGGCGGGATAGGCGCCCTCCGCCGGATGATCGGCGCGGCCTGCTTCCTCCCACTGCGTAGCGTCGGGATAAGGGATCACGGCGTCGCCGGGGACGTCGATATGGACTTCCGTCAATTCGATGCGGTCGGCATGGGGCAGATAGAGCTGGTAGACCTCTGCCCCGCCGATCACCATGGCGGCGGGACCGCCTGCGAGGTTGAGCGAGGACGTGACGTCATGAGCGACCTCTGCCCCCTCCCCGCTCCAGCCGGTATCGCGGGTGAGCACGATATGGCGGCGGCCGGGCAGCAGGCCGGGCAGGCTGTCGAACGTCTTGCGGCCCATGATCATCGGATGACCAAGGGTCAGTGCCTTGAAATGCTTGAGGTCGGCGGGCAACCGCCAAGGCAGCCCCCCATCCTTGCCGATCACGCCATTATCGGCACGGGCGAGGACAAGGACGACTTCCTGTTTTTGGGTCACAGGGTGAGCCGGGTAACGTGACCCATCTTGCGGCCGGGGCGGGCTTCATGCTTGCCATAGAGATGCAGGTGGGCGGTGGGATCGGACAGGATCGCCGCCCAAGCGTCGGCTTCTTCGCCGATGAGGTTGTGCATCTGCACTCGCCGTGCCGCCAGTCTGGTGTCGCCCAGCGGCAGGCCGCAAATGGCGCGGACATGGTTTTCGAACTGGCTGGTGACCGCGCCTTCGATCGTCCAGTGGCCGCTATTATGGACGCGGGGGGCCATCTCATTGAAGACGGGGCCGTCGGCGCTGGCGAAGAATTCAAGCGTCAGGACGCCGACATAGCCGAGCGCTTGCGCCACTTGCGCAGCCAGGGCGCGCGCAGCCTCCACCTGCGCTTCTATGCGGGGGCCTGCTGGGGCGGTGGAGGTGGAGAGGATGCCGTCGACATGAACGTTGGCGGGCGAATCCCAGAAGCGGACTTCGCCGTCCGCGCCGCGCACGAGGATGACGGAAAACTCCTCCTCAAAGGTCACGAATCCTTCCAGGATGGCGCTTTGCTGGCCGATGGCGTCCCAGGCGGCGGAAGCGTCCGCCGGATCATTGATGCGTGCCTGCCCCTTGCCGTCATAGCCCATGCGGTTGGTCTTCAGGATCGCACGGCTGCCGATCTCGGCGATGGCCCGATGGAGGTCATCAAGGCTTTCGACCGAAGCGAAGGGCGCGGTGAGACCGCCGAGACCGCGCACGAAATTCTTCTCGGCAAGGCGGTCCTGCGCCACGCGGAGCGCCTGTGCGCCGGGACGGACGAGGCCGTGCGTGGAGAGGACCTCGACGGCAGAAGGGTCGATATTCTCGAACTCGTAGGTGACGACATCAACGCTGTCGGCAAAGGCGGCCAGTGCGGCGGCATCCTCATAGGCGCCGCGAGTCCAGCAGCGGGACACGTCAGCGGCGGGGCCGCTTTCTTCCGGCGCATAGATATGCGTGCGGTAGCCAAGCTGCGCGGCGGCGATCGCGATCATGCGGCCGAGCTGACCGCCGCCAAGAATGCCGATGGTGGAACCGGGCCCGATGGTCGTCATCTTATTCTGGCGTCTCCGCGACATCGTCGGTCTGCTTTTCACGCCACATGTCGAGCCGTTCGGCCAGCGCATCGTCAGTGGTGGCGAGGATCGACGCTGCCAGCAGCGCCGCATTGATCGCGCCGGGCTTGCCGATGGCAAGGGTGCCGACGGGGATGCCGCCGGGCATCTGGACGATGGAAAGCAGGGAATCCATGCCCTTCAGAGCCTTTGACTCGACGGGCACGCCTAGGACTGGCAGGCGTGTCATCGACGCGGTCATGCCGGGAAGATGAGCCGCGCCCCCTGCCCCGGCGATGATCACCTTCAGACCACGGGAAACCGCGCCGGTCGCATAGTCATAGAGGCGCTGCGGCGTGCGGTGAGCAGACACGACCTTGCATTCGTGCGGGACGCCGAGAGCGCTCAGCGTCTCAGCCGCGTGGCGCATGGTTTCCCAATCGGATCGCGATCCCATGATAATGCCGACGGCAGCGGCGCTTTCTCCGGTCATTTCGCCTGATTTCCCCTGATGGCGCGGAAAGCAAAGCCCCTTAGCCGGACGACCGGCAAGGGGCAATGCGGATTTGCGCGCTTAACGCTCCGACAGGTAATAGCGGTCCTTTTCCGTAAAATCATCGGCGAGGTCATAGACGATCGGCTGGCCGGTCGGGATTTCCAGTTCCGTGATCTCATCGTCCGGAATGCCCGAGAGATGCTTCACCAGCGCGCGCAGTGAGTTGCCGTGAGCGGAGATGAGGACGCGCTTGCCCGCCTTCAGCTCCGGCACGATGCGGTTTTCCCAATAGGGCAGCACGCGGGCGATGGTGTCCTTCAGGGACTCCGTCGAAGGGATGGCGATGCCGTCGTAGCGGCGGTCCTTCGACAGGTCGAACTCACCGCCCGGCTCCAGCACCGGCGGCGGAATGTCGAAGCTGCGGCGCCAGACCTTCACCTGCGCGTCACCATGCTTGGCCGCCGTCTCCGCCTTGTTGAGGCCAGTGAGCCCGCCATAATGGCGTTCATTAAGGCGCCAGTCTTTTTCGACCGGCAGCCAGAGACGGCCCATTTCCTCGAGCGCTAGGTTCAGCGTCTTGATTGCGCGGGTCTGGACTGAGGTGAAGCAACGGTCGAAGTCTAGGCCCTTGGCCGACATCAATTGCCCAGCAGCCCGCGCTTCCTCCACGCCCTTTTCCGTCAGGTCCACGTCCCACCAGCCAGTGAAGCGATTTTCCAGATTCCAGGCCGATTGGCCATGACGGATGAGAACGAGTGTGGGCATGAAACGCTTCTCCTGCACATAAGCGCGAATGTTGGCGCCTCCCATAACGCCGGAAATGACGGGCGCAAGCTTGTGCGCCGGGCGGAGCGTCCCACATTGCAGTCGGCCGGACGATCGGATAGCTCGGACAGCTAAGCATAAGGAAGCGGCAATTTGGCATTTGTGAAGGGCGTTTGGCGCATATTGGTCGCGGTCAAGGACGGGCTGGTTCTGCTGTTCCTGCTCGGCTTTTTCGGCATGCTTTACGCGGCGCTGTCATGGTCGCCCAAGCCCGCGCGCAGCGTGAGCAGTGGCGCGCTGCTGCTGAAGCTCGACGGCACTATTGTTGAGCAACCGGCAGAGGTGGACCCCTTTTCGTTGCTGACATCGTCCGGGCCGCAGACGAAGGAATATCGCCTTTCGGAGATCGTGGACGCACTGGAAGCGGCCAAGACAGATGGCAAGGTCAAGGCGGTTGTGCTGAACCTCGACGGGTTTCTGGGCGGCGGTCAGGTGGCGCTTTCCCGCGTGGGCAAGGCGCTGGACGCCGTCCGTGCAGCGAAGAAGCCGGTCTTCGCCTTTGCCACCATCTATAGTGACGACAGCTATCAGCTCGCCGCCCATGCCAGCGAGACATGGGTCGATCCCCTTGGCGGTGTAGCCATCCTTGGGCGCGGCGGATCAGGCCTTTATTACAAGGGGTTGATCGATAAGCTCGGCGTCAACACGCATGTCTATCGCGTCGGCACCTACAAGAGCTTCGTCGAACCCTTTATCCGCACGGATCAATCGCCCGAAGCGCGCCAGGCCAATCAGGCGCTGGCCGATGCCTTGTGGCAGGATTGGCAAGAGGAAGTTGGCAAGGCACGGCCGCGCGCGAAGCTGGCGGCCTATGTCGCGAACCCGGCGGGTGCGGCGGAAGCAGCGCGGGGTAATCTGGCCAAGGCGGCGCAGAGTGCCGGGCTGGTCGATCGACTGGGCGACGAAGCAGCCTTCGGCAAACGCGTCGCGGAGGTGGCGGGCGAATCTTCTGACGATCGCGTGGGTGATTTTGCCAGCATCGACCTCAGAAGCTATGCGAAGGCCCACCGCGCGCCCAATGACGGCCAGATCGGCGTGATCACTGTGGCGGGCGACATCGTCGATGGAGATGGTGGGCCGGGCAGCGCAGCCGGTGATACGATTTCGGCTCTTCTCTACAAAGCGCTGTCGGAAAAGGACCTGAAGGCGCTGGTCGTCAGGGTCGATTCCCCGGGCGGTTCGGTCATGGCGTCGGAAAAGATTCGGCAGGCCATCATGGAAGCCAAGCGCGAAGGCCTGCCGATCGTCGTGTCGATGGGCAATGTCGCGGCGAGTGGCGGCTATTGGATTTCGACGCCCGCCGACCTGATCTTTGCCGAACCGGACACGATCACTGGCTCCATCGGGGTGTTCGGGATATTGCCGAGTTTTGAAGGAACGTTGGCGAAGCTCGGCATCACGACCGACGGTGTGCGGACCACGCCACTGTCAGGGCAACCCGACATTGCCGGGGGCACTACGCCTGAATTCGATCGCATCATGCAGATGGGGATCGAGGACATTTACGGCCGTTTCGTGGGGCTGGTCGCGCAAGCGCGGCGCAAGTCGCCTCAGCAGATCGACGCTATTGCTCAAGGGCGCGTGTGGGACGGCGGCACGGCGCGGCAGATCGGCTTGGTCGACCGCTTTGGCGGGCTGGAGGAAGCGGTCGCCGAAGCTGCGAAGCTCGCCAAACTCGATCCTGCCAAGGCTAAGGTTTATCGTATCGAGAAGGAGCCCGACAAGTTCGCCGAGCTCATCAAATCGATGTCAGAGCGTGATGATGAGGATGTGGATGCTCCCCGCGACATGTTGAGCAGGCAGGCGATGATCCAGCGACGTTGGGCGATGCAGGCTGTCGCGGATATGCGTGGACTGATCAGTGGCGCGGGTGTGCGGGCGGATTGCCTGGAATGCCGTGGCTATGGCGCGCCGCGACAGGTGAGTGCCGCCGATGAGCGGGGGCTGATGGGGGTGATTGCCAGCCTTTGGCGGTGATGTTGCGCATTTTCGCCTCCACCTCCCCATCTGCGATGGGGAGGATTTATGCCTTCTGAACTGTTAACGGTCGGCTTTGTAGGTGGGCAGGCCAATGCTTCGCCAGATCGCGAAGGCGCGCAGAAGGAAACCTAGCAGCGCCGCGACGACGCCCGCTACCGGCACGTCCAGCCCCCACCAGCGCAGCATGACGAACAAGCCGGAAGCGAGGGCCGCTGCGGTCACATAAAGTTCGGGGCGCAACAATATGGACGGCTCATGGGCGAGGAGATCGCGCAGGATGCCGCCGACGCAGCCGGTGACCACGCCCATCAGAGCGGCAACGAAGGGCGGAATGCCGTAGCTCATCGCCTTGGCGGCTCCGAACACGGCAAAGGAGGCGAGGCCGATGGCGTCGAGCCAATCGAGCGCGCGATCGCTCCACAAGCGGCGCGGCGTGAACCAGATCAGGAGCGCCGCGACCATGCATGTGATTGCCGGAATGGGATCATGCACCCAGAAAACCGGTGCGCCGATCAACAGGTCGCGAAGGGTGCCGCCCCCTACCCCGGTCACCAGCGCGAAAAACGCAAAGGTAACCAGTGTCTGTCCCAGCCGGGCCGCCGCCAGCGCCCCAGACGCCGCAAACACGAAAATCCCGACGATGCTGAGCGTTTCCAGCACCGGGCCGATCTGTTGAAAGGCGATGGCGGGCGAAAGCATGAGGCGACCAGCAACGGCGAGACATCCGGGTCGGCGCCATGAACAGCGCCGCCCCCGATGTCCGTCCCTTATTTCGCCAGTTCAGCCTCAATCGCCGACACCAGCGCCGGATCATCAGGCGTGGTGCCCGGTGCGAAGCGCGCGGCGACCGAGCCGTCTTTGGCAATCAGGAACTTTTCGAAGTTCCACAGCACTTCGGGCTCTTCGGTCGGCGTCATGCCATAGCCGCGAAGCTTTTCGCGAAATTCATCGCCCTCGCCCGCAGCCTTGGGCTGTTCGCTGGTCAGGGCGGCGTAGAGCGGATGCTTCTCCGGGCCGGTCACGACGATCTTTTCGAACATCGGGAAATCAACACCGAAATTGGTGGTGCAAAATTCCGCGATCTCGTCATTGCTGCCCGGTTCCTGACCAGCAAAGTCATTGGCGGGGAAGCCGGCGACCACCAGCCCCTTGTCCTTATAATCGCGGTAGAGCTTTTCCAACCCTTCATACTGGGGGGTCAGGCCGCATTTGGAGGCGACGTTGACCGCCAGCACCACTTTCCCCGCATAATCGGCGAGGCTGGCATCGGTGCCCTTGATCGTCTTGAGCGGAATTTGCTGGATCGCAGTCATCATCTTCTCCTTGGGAATCCGGATGGCGCGGACCTTGCCATCATATCGCCGCGCCGAAAAGCCTGCCTGCACCCGCCGTGATCGCCATTGCGAGCACGCCCCAGAACAGCACTCGACCGACCGACCGCCAGAGCTTGCCTCCCCCCAGCCGCGCGCCCGCATAGCCCAGCAGGGCAAGACAGATTAGCGAGGTCATAACGACGCTCGCCAGCGCATGGGGCGCCGGGCTGACCGCCGCCGCGATGACCGGAGCGATCGCACCGACGGAAAAGGTGGCTGCCGAAGTCAGTGCCGCCTGAACTGGCCGCGCCGTGCTGATATCCGAAATGCCGAGTTCGTCGCGGGCGTGGGCGGCAAGCGCGTCGGCATCCATCAATTGTCGCGCGACTTCCCCAGCCAGTTCGGGGGTAAGGCCACGCTCGATATAGATGCCGCGCAGCTCCTGCCATTCCACATCCGGCTGCTGCGCAATCGCATGTTTTTCCTTGGCGAGATCGGCCCGTTCCGTGTCCGATTGCGCGCTGACCGACACATATTCTCCCGCCGCCATCGACATGGCGCCAGCAATTAGCGCAGCTATGCCGGACAACAGAATGGTTTCGCGCGACGCACCCGACGCGGCGATACCCGCAAGCAGGCTGGCGGTCGATACAATGCCGTCATTCGCGCCCAATACCGCCGCGCGCAGCCAGCCGACGCGGTTCACGTAATGAAGGGCATGATGCGAGCGCGCCTCGTCAAGAGCGCCTGAAGCTGATCCGTCCATCGCCGCCATTCCCTTTCCCCCTTCGTTCAGCCGCTAAGCCCCTCGGCCTTTTCCGCTAGTTCCAGCCAGCGTTCCTCGGCCGAATCCTTGTCTGCGCGCGCCTGCTCGATCGCCTTTGTCAGCGCCGCGAACCGGTTGGGATCGCGAGTGTAGAGCGAGGGGTCGGCCAGCGCCTCCTCATCGCGAACAATGTCCTGTTCCAGCTTTTCGATGGTTTTGGGCAGCAAGTCGAGATCCCGCTGGTCCTTGTAGCTAAGCTTGGTCGATGCCGATTTTGGCGGGGGCGGAGCGGCGGCAGCCTTTTTCTCCGTCCGGGGCACGTTCTTCGGCTGTCGCTTGGCGACCCAGTCGGCATAGCCGCCGACGATCACATCAACCTGTCCCGAACCGTCCAGACCAAGCGTCACCGTCACCGTGCGATCCAGAAAGTCGCGATCATGGCTGACAATCAGCACCGTGCCGTCATAATCGGCGATCACTTCCTGCAACAGGTCAAGCGTTTCAAGGTCGAGGTCGTTGGTCGGCTCGTCGAGCACCAGCAGATTCGATTCGCGGGCAAACTCACGAGCAAAGAGCAGGCGTGAACGCTCACCCCCGGACAGCGTGCCCACGCGCGCCTCGGCCAGCGAGGGGTCGAAGAGAAATTCCTTGAGATAACCGTGAACATGCTTGCGGACCCCGCGCACATCGATCCAGTCGCCGCCCTCTGCCAGCACGTCGCGAACGCGCTTGTCGGGCTGCATCAGGCTGCGCTGCTGATCGATGAAGATCATGTCGAGCGACTTGGCCTGTTTGACGACGCCGCTATCAGGCGCGAGTTCGCCGGTCAGGAGCTTCAGGAGCGTCGTCTTGCCAGCGCCGTTGCCACCGACGATGCCGATGCGGTCACCGCGCTGGATGCGCAGGGAGAAATCCTTGATGACGGTGCGGTCACCGAAATTCTTGGTCACATGTTCGGCGGTGATGACGCTCTTGGTCTTGCTGTCGTCGGCTGCGACGGCGATCTTCGCGACGCCTTGGGGACCGACCATCGCCGCGCGTTGGGCGCGCATTTCCCAAAGCTTCGCGAGACGCCCCTGATTACGCTTGCGGCGCGCGGTGACTCCGCGTTCCAGCCAGTGCGCCTCGATCTTTAGCTTCGCATCGAGCTTTTCGGCGGCGCGGGCTTCCTCCGCGTAGACGGCCTCCATCCAATCCTCAAAACCCCCAAAGCCGATCTCGTTGCGGCGGATGGAGCCGCGATCCAGCCATAGAGTCTGGCGCGTCAGACGGGTGAGGAAGGCGCGGTCGTGGCTGATGACGATGAAGGCGCCCGAATAACGGGCAAGCCATCCCTCCAGCCAATCGATGGCATCGATGTCGAGATGATTGGTCGGCTCGTCCAGCAGCAACAGATCGGGCTCGCTCGCCAACGCGCGGGCAATGGCTGCGCGGCGGCGCTCGCCTCCGCTGGCGGTCGCGGCCTCGCGCGACAGGTCGATGCCGAGCTGGCTGGCGATCGCCTCCACCTCATGCGCGGGGGGTGCATATTCGCCCGCCAGCGCGAAATCGTGCAGGGTGGCGAAGCTGCTGACGTCCGGGTCCTGCTCCAGCATGATAACGCGCGCGCCCGGACGAACCGATCGCGTGCCTTCGTCAGGCTCGATCTGCGCCGCGATCAGCTTCAGCAGCGTGGTCTTGCCCGCGCCGTTGCGACCGATCAGTGCCAGACGGTCACGATCGCCGACAAAAATGTCGAGATGACGGAAAAGCCAATGGCTTCCTTGGCTGAGACCAAGATTTTCGAAGGAGAATATAGGTGCGGCCATGGCCGTGCAGCTAGGACTTCCAGCGCGCCGGGGCAAGAGCGGGTGGAACCGGATGCTGTCTGACGGCTTTCAACGCCTGTCAGCGTCCATTCATCGCAGCCGTTACAAACGGGCTGCATAGCTTTTCAAGGAGATACGCTCATGAAGTCAGCCCTGGCCCTGATGGCGGCCGCCGCTGCTGTATCGATTCCCGCCATGGCGGTCGCGCAGACCAACGTGACCATCGCCGAGACCGCTCCTGTCGTGACGCTCAATGTTACCGAGACGGTCGAGGCGGCGCCGGATCAGGTCGTGGTCGGCACGGGCGTTCAAACACGCGCGCCCACAGCCGCACAGGCTATGCGCGACAATGCGGTGAAGATGGACCGGCTGATCGCCACTCTTGCCAAAGCCGGGATTCCAAAGAAGGACATTCAGACGAGCGGCATCAATCTCAGCGCCCAATATGACTATAGCAATCAGAATGGTCAGCCTGCCGGACCTCGTTTCATTGGTTATGAAGCGTCGAACCAGCTGACGATCAAGCTGCGGGACATCAAGAAGACGGGGCAACTGCTCGACACGTTGGTTGAGGCGGGCGCGACCAATGTGAATGGTCCGTCCTTCTCCATTGAGGACCCCACCCCGATGCTGGCCCAGGCGCGCGGCGCTGCGTTGAAGAGCGCCAAGGCGCAGGCGGATTTCTATTCGCAGGCCGCGGGCTATCGTACCGCGCGGCTCATCTCCATCGCCGAGAGCAATAGCGGCGGCCGTCCGCCGATGCCGATGATGACGGCCCGCTTCAAGGCCGACGCGGCGGAGGCGACGCCGGTGGAACCGGGTCAGGTCGGATCGTCGGTGACGCTGACCGTCCAATATGCGCTGGAGCGCTGACCGGCACCTGTCACCGCGCTGACGCCACCATTCACCACCTGTTCAATGCTTGTCGCCTATGGCATGCCACATGACGATGAAGCTTAGCAGCCTGATTGCGGGTATGACCGCCATCGCCGCGATGGTGGCCATACCCTCCTACGCTGAGGCCGGTCAGCGTGGCGAGCAGGACGCAGCGCGCCGGGCTATGCTGGACGGGCAGACCATGCCATTTTCCCTCATCAAACGGCGCGTAGATGCCGCGATGGGGGGAGCGACCTACCTTGGCGCGGAATTCAATCCATCCTCCAACCGTTATCGCCTGAAATATGTGAAGGACGGCAAGGTGGTTTGGGTTGATGCGGACGGGCGCACAGGCGATATAACCGGCTGGGCGCACTGACGCGCCAATGGGCAAAATACAAAGAAACGGAGCCATATGCGTCTGCTGATCGTCGAAGATGAACCAAGCCTAGGGCAACAGCTCCGTAATACGCTGGAGGGCGCAGGCTATGCGGTCGACCTCGCTACCGACGGCGAGGATGGCCATTTCCTGGGCACGACGGAAAGCTATGATGCCGTGGTCCTCGATCTTGGCCTGCCCACGATCGACGGACTGACGGTGCTGGACCGCTGGCGCAAGGAGGGGCGAAGCTTCCCGGTGCTGGTACTGACCGCGCGGGACAGCTGGTCGGACAAGGTCGCGGGGCTGGATGCAGGCGCGGACGATTACCTGGCCAAGCCGTTCCAAAGCGAAGAGTTGATCGCGCGGTTGCGCGCCCTTATCCGCCGCGCTTCGGGCAATGCGTCGAGCGAACTGATCGCGGGCGACGTCCGGCTGGACACCCGATCGGGCAAGGTCACGCTAAAGGGCGAGCCGGTAAAATTGACCGCGCAGGAATATAAGCTGCTGTCCTACCTTCTCCACCACAAGGGCAAGGTCGTCAGCCGCACCGAGTTGATCGAGCATATCTACGATCAGGATTTCGACCGCGATTCCAACACGATCGAAGTGTTCGTTACCCGCATCCGCAAGAAGCTGGGCGCGGACGTCATCACGACGATACGTGGTCTTGGCTACAGCCTGGACGAGCCGGGACGCTGATCATTTGGATAGTTCGAATGAGGGACCTGCCTCGTTCGAATGTCAACACCCTCCATTTCCCTTCAAGAAGCTAAAGCCCTGCGACAAGCTAAGGGCGAACGGAGACGGAGGTTCTGGCAGCACCAATGACCGAACCCACCGCCTCTCTCCCGGTTCATTCCACCGGATCGATCAGTCGACGAATGATCGGCATCGCGGCGCTGTGGATCAGCATCCTGCTGCTGGGTGGCGGACTGGCACTCGACCGTGTGCTGTCGCAGGCGATAACACGCAATTTCGATGACGGGCTCAACTATGTGCTGACGGCGATGATCGCTTCGGCCGAGATTGGACCGGATGGCGAAGTGCTGTTCAACCGTCCGCTTGCCGATCAGCGCTTTCTGGAGCCCAATAGCGGCCTTTATTACCAGATCAGCGCCAAGGGACATGAGGACTGGCGTTCCCGATCGCTGTGGGATCGGGCGCTTAGGGTGTTGCCCGAGCATGATGACCGCAGTTTCCACGCCTATGATAGCAAGCAGTTTCCGGGCGAGGACTTGCGGATCATGGAGCGGACCATCGTTCTGCCCGGTTCGGATACGCGCTGGATGTTCATGGTCGCGGCTGCCCGTGCCGGTCTGGACGACCAGATCACCACATTGCGGTCCACACTGACCCAGAGTTTTGCCCTGCTCGCGCTCGGGCTTATCGTGCTTACCACGCTTCAGACCCTTTACGGGCTGCAGCCACTGCGCCGGGTGCGCAAGGAAATCGTCAGGATGCGAGCTGGCGAAAAGAACCGCGTCACCGAACCGATGCCGTCCGAAGTGCTACCCATGGTAGAGGAACTGAACGCCCTTCTCGCCCATAATGAGCGGCAGGCGGAAGAGGCGCGAACCCATGCCGGCAATCTGGCCCACGCGCTGAAGACGCCGCTGACCGTCATCATGAACGCCGCGACCGCGCAATCGGCAGACCTTGGGGAAACCGTCATTCGGGAAGCGACGACGATGCGCAGGCAGGTCGATCACCATCTGGCGCGCGCCCGCGCGGTTGGGCGGCGTGGCGCGGCGCAGAGCCGGGCGGAAGTATGGACAAGCCTGCAAGCGGTCGAGCGCGCCGTCCAGCGCCTCTATCCCGAAGCGCGGATCGACATGGATGGCGACAAGGAGGCGGCCGTCAGGGTGGAGCGTCAGGACCTGGACGAGATGCTGGGCAACCTTATCGAAAATGCGGCAAAATATGGTGGCGGCAGTGTGTTCGCCACGGTTGGCCGCGCCGGATCCATGGTCGAGATACTGGTCGAGGATGACGGCCTGGGTATCCCGCAGGAGGAACGTACCCGCATTTTCGACCGTGGCGTCCGGCTGGATTCCGGAAAGCCGGGCACTGGCCTTGGTCTGGCAATCGTGCGCGACGTCGCGGAAATCTATGGCGGATCGGTGGCGATGGAGGAAAGTGAAGATTTAGGCGGGCTGATGGTACGGCTGCGACTGCCCGCCGCCTGATGAGGCGGGCGCTTTATCTTGCGGCGGGATTTATTTCGCTGGGCCTTGGCGCTCTGGGCATTGCCCTTCCCCTGCTGCCCACGGTGCCCTTCATGATATTGGCGGCATTCTGCTTCGCCCGGTCAAGCCCGGCACTGGAAGCCAGGCTGCTCGATCATCAGCATTTCGGGCCACATATCCGCCGTTGGCGCGACAAGGGCGCGATAAGTCGCCGGGGAAAGAAGGCGGCGCTTGCGGCATTCACGTTCAGCGCAGTGCTCGCGCTGTTCCTGGTGCCTTTCCCTTGGTTCCTGATTCCAGTGGCGGCCGCACTAATTGGCGGAACATGGATATGGTCGCGACCGGAGGGCGACGCTTAACTCTCGGTCAGTTCATCGCCAGGATCATGTTGCGGACCTGCGGGAAGACTTCCTTCTCCCACTTGCTACCGGAAAACACGCCATAATGACCGGCGCCGATTTGCAGGTGATGGCGTTTCAGGTGAGGCCGCAATCCCGTGCAAAGCGCGTGCGCCGCCGCCGTTTGCCCGACCGCGCAAATATCGTCCTTTTCCCCTTCGACCGTCAGCAGGGCGGTCTTGCGAATGGCGCCCGGATTGACGAGTCGACCGCGATGCCTGAGTTCGCCTTTCGCGAGCAGAGTACGCTGAAACACGCGCTCTACCGTCTCCAGGTAAAATTCGGCGGTCATGTCCAGAACCGCGAAATATTCCTGATAGAAATCCTTGATCTTCTCGGCCTCTTCTTCCTTCCCGTCCGCCAGCAGTTGATACAGCTCGCGATGTTGGGCGCCGTGGCGTTCCAGGTTCATCGACAGGAAGGCGGACAGTTGCAGGAAGCCCGGATAGACCCGCCGACCGGCACCGCGATAACGCATCGGCACGGAAGTGATGAGTTGCCTTTCGAACCACTCGATTGGCCGCTCGTTGGACAGTTCGTTCACGACGGTCGGCGCCGCACGCGGGTCGATCGGGCCGCCCATCAGCGTCATGGATCGTGGTGTCGCGGCATCGCCATCTTCGGCCATCAGTGCGACGGCGGCAAAGGCCGGTACGCAGGGCTGGCAAACGGACAGCATGTGTGCGCCCGGGCCAAGCTCCTGCATGAAGGTGATCACATAATCGACATAATCGTCAAAACCGAAGCGCCCTGCCGACAAGGGAACATCGCGCGCGTTCTTCCAATCGGTGATGTAGACATCATGATCGCGCAGCAAGGTCCGCACGGTGCTGCGCAGCAGGGTCGAAAAATGGCCTGACATCGGCGCCACGAGCAGCACGCGCGGCTGCTCCGTTTCCACGTCATCCTTCGCGAAGTGGAGCAGGTTGCCGAAGGGCAGGTCGAGCATCACTTCTTCCCGCACCGCAACAAGAGCATTGCCGCTACGGACTTCGTTGACGCCATAGGCGGGACGCTTGTGCGTGAGTCGGGCACCCTGGAATACATCCATCAACGCGAACATGCGGCGGGGCATCGGCCAATCGGCCATCGGACCCATCTTATCACGGAGATTCAAGGCCAGTTCCGCGCCGAAACGCGCCGGAGCCAGCATGTCTTCCAGAGCCTGATAGCCACTATACAGCATCGTCATAGTATGAACGGCGCCCCAAAATGTTCCCCCGGCCGATTCGGCCGCCACCGTTCGTTATACTGATTTTTGCGTATTGCGCTGCATCATGTTTGATGGAAAACTATAAACATCGGGAGGATCGTCATGGCCGTTGCGGAATTGACCATATCGAGCAAGATCTATTCCTCTTGGTCGCTGCGGGGCTGGCTGCTGTGCCGCCTTGCCGGGCTACGCGTCACCGAGAAGATGGTGGCGCTGGAAAATCTGGAAAACCGCGCTGAGCTTTTGCTGCTGACGCCTTCCGTGCTGGTGCCGCGCCTAACTCACGAGGGCGCGAGCGTTTGGGACACGCTGGCCATCGCGGAATATCTGCATGAACTATATCCGAACGCAGGCATGTACCCCAAGGATCGCATCGCGCGCGCCCATTGCCGTTCGATATCGGGTGAGATCCATTCCGGTTTCGCCAACCTGCGGTCGGCCCTGCCGATGAACCTGAAAGTCCGGCACAAGAAATTCCCGATCTTTTCAGGCGCCAAGCCGGATATTGAGCGGGTCGAGGCGATCTGGACCGAATGCCTTGGCTCCTACGGCGGGCCCTGGCTGTTTGGCGACAGCCCCACGGTGGCGGACGCCATGTTCGCGCCCGTCGTGCAACGGTTCCTGACCTATGCCGTGGCGTTGCAAGGCCCCGCAGCCGCCTATTGCGACACGGTCAACAGCTGGGACCTGATGCGCGAGTGGATCGACGATGCCCGGAAAGAGCCGGATGAGGTCGAGGAACTGGACGTCGAATTCTAAATTCCGGCCCAGCCCGTCAGCCGCTTAACTTCGCCAGCCAATCGCCGATCATCGCACGGCCCGCTGCGACCGCGCCCGGCCCATGTTCATCATGATCACGCCGCAGGGCCACGCCGCACTGTTTGGCGATGTCCAGATCGGCCCAGAAATGGGTCAACCAATCCTCGAAGCGCGGGTCCTCGCCCATCTCGGCATGGAATTGCAGCGCCAGCAGATTGCGGCCCCGGCGGAACGCTTGGTGCGCGTACGCTTTGGTTGAGGCCAGCAGTTCAACGCCGCGCGGCAACTCGAACGTATCGCTATGCCAGTGCAGCACTGGCACGTCCTGAATATGCCGCAAAGGCGAATCCGCGCCAGCGCCGTGCAGCGCGACAGGTGCGAAGCCGAGTTCCATCACCTCACCCGGATAAACGCGCGCACCGAGCGCCGCCGCGATCATCTGGCTGCCCAGGCAGACGCCCAGCGTTGGCAGGTCCTGCTCCAACCGTGCGGCGAGCTTGTCGATCTGCACCGGGATCCAGGGATGAATGTCATGCTCATAAACGCCCATCGGGCCGCCCATCATGATCAGCAGATCGGGCGTACACAAATCCACATGGGCGAATTCGGGGCTGGCGACATCGATCCGCTCAATCTCATAGCCAGCCGCCTCGATCGGCTGGAGAAAACCGGCCGCTCCCTCTCGCGGCACATGACGGACGATCAGTGCTTTTTTCATTGCTGATGAGATGCCTAATAGATCAAACGCGCGCCCGCCACCCCAGCCTTTCTTGAGGAGGCGATAACCCTCCTATCGGCCATCCGCCGTCTTGCCGCGCCAGATCCGCCACAGAGCCGTAAAACCGATAGCGCTCCAGATGATGTTGAGCACCATGGAAGGGATGGCGCCATGCCACCAGGTGTTGAGCACGAAGAATGCTGCGCCGAGCGCGTTCATCCACTGAAAAACCGCTGAACTGCCCGACAATCGCCCCGCCGAGACCAGGATGTAGGCGCCCAGAACGAGAAGCGCGCCGAGCCAGCCGACGAGTTCGATGAAAATTGTCATGCCGACCCTCCGGCGGAACCCTTATCAGCGACTTGGCGAAGGTTGAACGATTTTCGCGCAGAGGCGCAGAGGACGCAGAGGACGCAGAGGACGCAGAGACGCAACGGAATGCGGCAAGTGAGCGTCTGGAAAGAAGGGTGAGCCGGTAAGCTCGAACATTCTCTGCGGCTTCTGCGCCTCTGCGCGAACGATCTTCTGACAAACAAAAGGCTCCCTCCTTACGGAGAGAGCCTTCCTTCTTAGCAATTCTCGTAGTTGATCAGGCAGCCAGCTTACGCAGGACGTACTGCAGGATGCCGCCGTTCATGAAATATTCCAGCTCGTTGACGGTATCGATCCGGCAGAGCGCGGTGAAGGTGAAGGTCGAACCGTCGGCGCGCTTGACGATCACGTCCACATCCTGACGGGGCTTGAGGCCAGCGACATTCTGGATGGTGAAGGTTTCATCGCCGGTGAAGCCGAACGTGTCCTTGCTCTCGCCATTCTTGAACTGGAGCGGCAGCACGCCCATGCCGACCAGATTCGAACGGTGGATACGCTCGAAGCTTTCGACGATCACGGCGCGAACGCCGAGCAGGTTGGTGCCCTTCGCGGCCCAGTCGCGCGACGATCCAGTGCCATATTCCTTACCGCCGATGACGACCAGCGGAGTGCCGTCGGCCTTGTGCTTCATCGCCGCGTCGTAGATCGGCATGACTTCACCGTCATAGCGGGTCATGCCGCCTTCGACGCCGTCCAGCATCAGGTTCTTGATGCGGATATTGGCGAAGGTGCCGCGCATCATCACTTCATGATGACCGCGACGCGCGCCGTAGCTGTTGAAGTCAGCCTGAGCCACCTGATGCTCGCTCAGCCACTTGCCAGCGGGGCTGGTCGCCTTGATCGAACCGGCGGGCGAGATGTGGTCGGTGGTGATCGAGTCGCCGAAGATCGCGAGCGGCTTGGCCTCGACAATGTCGGTGACCGGCGCCGGGGTCATGCTCAGCCCCTCGAAATAGGGCGGGTTGGCGACATAGGTCGAACCGGCCTGCCAGCTATAGGTGGCCGAACCCGTGACGTCGATCGCCTGCCAGTGCGCATCGCCCTTGTAGACGTCGGCATAGCGCGCCTGGAACATCGGGCGGTCCATGCAGCCCGCCATGGTGGTGGCGACTTCGTCATTGGTCGGCCAGATGTCCTTCAGGAACACGTCCTGACCATCCTTGCCCTGACCGATCGGGGTGGTGATGAAGTCCTCGATCACCGTGCCCTTGAGCGCATAAGCAACGACCAGCGGCGGCGAAGCGAGGAAGTTCGCACGAACGTCGGGCGACACGCGCCCTTCGAAGTTGCGGTTGCCGGAGATGACAGCAGCCGCGACAAGGCCGTTTTCGTTGATCGCCTTGCTGATCGGCTCGGCCAGCGGGCCGGAGTTGCCGATGCAGGTGGTGCAACCATAGCCCACCAGGTTGAAGCCGACGGCATCGAGGTGCGACTGAAGACCCGCCTTCTCCAGATAGTCGGTGACGACTTGGCTACCGGGGGCGAGCGAGGTCTTGACCCAGGGCTTGGGCTTCAGGCCCAGTTCGTTCGCCTTCTTGGCGACGAGGCCGGCGGCGACCAGAACGCCGGGGTTCGACGTATTGGTGCAGCTGGTGATCGCGGCGATGGTGACGTCGCCATCGCCAATGTCGAAATCCTTGCCCTCGACCGGAACGCGCTGCTGCGCCTTCTTGTAGACGTTCGCCATGTCGGCATTGAACACGTCATCGACTTCCGGCAGCGAAACGCGGTCCTGCGGACGCTTCGGCCCTGCAAGGCTGGGGACGACAGTGGAAAGGTCCAGTTCCAGCGTGTCGGTGAAGACCGGCTCGACGGCGGGGTCGATCCAGAAGCCCTGCTCCTTCGCATAGGCTTCGACCAGCGCGATATTCTCTTCGGTACGGCCGGTCAGACGCATGTAGTCGAGCGTCTTGTCGTCGATGCCGAAGAAGCCGCAGGTCGCGCCATATTCCGGCGCCATGTTCGCAAGCGTCGCGCGGTCGGCCAGCGACAGCGAGGCAAGGCCGGGACCGAAATATTCAACGAAGCGGCCGACGACGCCCTTCTGGCGCAGCATGGCGGTGCAGGTGAGCACGAGGTCGGTGGCGGTCACGCCTTCCTTCAGCGTGCCGGTCAACTTGAAACCGACGACTTCGGGAATGAGCATGGAGACGGGCTGGCCCAGCATCGCGGCTTCAGCCTCAATGCCGCCCACGCCCCAGCCCAGAACGCCCAGGCCGTTGATCATCGTGGTGTGGCTGTCGGTGCCGACGCAGGTGTCGGGATAAGCGACGGTCGCGCCGCTTTCATCCTGCGACGACCAGACGGCCTGCGCGATATTTTCCAGGTTCACCTGATGGCAGATGCCAGTGCCCGGGGGGACGGCGTAGAAGTTAGCAAGGCTCTTGCTGCCCCACTTCAGGAAGTCATAGCGCTCCAGATTGCGCTGATATTCGATCTCCACATTCTTCTCGAACGCCTTGGGCGTGCCGAATTCGTCGACCATGACCGAGTGGTCGATGACGAGGTGCACGGGAACCTGCGGGTTGATCTTGCTGGCGTCGGCGCCCAGCGCGGTCATCGCATCGCGCATAGCGGCGAGGTCGACGACGCAAGGAACGCCGGTGAAGTCCTGCATCAGCACGCGCGCGGGGCGATACTGGATCTCGCGCTCGGCCTTGCCCTTGTCATTCTGCCAATCGACGATCGCCTTGATGTCGTCGGTGGTGACGGTCACGCCATCTTCGAAACGGAGCAGGTTTTCCAGCAGCACCTTCATCGAGAAAGGCAGGCGCGAAACGTCGCCCAGCTTCGCAGCAGCCTTCTTCAGTGAATAATAGGCAATGTCCTTGCCGCCGACCTTCAAAGTGTCGCGCGTGCCGAGAGTGTCCTGTCCGATGGCGGTCATGAGTCGTGCGTCTCCTCGCAATGCCCGGCCAAGGGGCTAGGAGGATAACGACATTCCGCCGGGAGCCTGACCCGCACATGGGATGACGGGGGGCAAGATGGCGGGATGCGCCCCAACCGATGGCCGAAGCGGGTATGTCCCTTGATGGCCGCCGCCATAGC
This sequence comes from Sphingobium sp. Cam5-1, assembly GCF_015693305.1. Classification (NCBI taxonomy): domain Bacteria; kingdom Pseudomonadati; phylum Pseudomonadota; class Alphaproteobacteria; order Sphingomonadales; family Sphingobiaceae; genus Sphingobium; species Sphingobium sp. Cam5-1. The sequence continues at coordinate 1,378,316 of NZ_CP065138.1, forward strand.
GACTGCCGTCGCCAAGTCAATGCGAAGGCGCGAAATGGAACGCTCTGGAAATCTTTATTGTAGACGGCGTCCGTGCACGCGGGATACATTGAGGTGTAATCGCGTTCTGGCAGATGGAGCGGATTACCAGGAAATAAAGCGGGTCGCGCGCTCTGACTTAAGTCGTTGTATCGCAGTGTTCTGAAATATCGATGATATTCTTCGCTGGATGAACCGATAAAATATGTCTGAGGAGGAAGAGACGATGCGCCCAGTTTCCAACCTCGTGACCGGCAAGTCATTTGACCCGGCCCTAAGGGGATACATCATCCATTATCATGTCGGGGAAGCCAACCACTGCCCCAGCTGTGGCCGAAGCCAATGGATGGTAGGCCGTCTGATGGCCGAATGTGCCTATTGCGAAACCGCCCTGCCGCTTGAAAATAACCGCGGCGTGGGCGCCTGCGCACGTTTTGTACAGACTCACACGACTGTCCCGCCCGGCGATCCGCTGACCGCCTGAACCGTGATCGCTGCCAACGGACTAATCAAATGGCAGCGACTCCCTCAACCTCCACGGTTTCATCGCCTGCATAATAGCCCTGCACGCGAACGCGCTTTTCAACGTGATCAACAGGGACGCGTAGCAACACGAGCCGGAAAGTTCCGCCCAGATCGCGCTGGAGCAGGAAACCGGCTTCGTCTCGCGTCAGTCTCCCGGTTTCGTCAACTCCAGCGCCAATCTCGATCATGCATTCAATCTATGGCGTTCTTGACCCCTTTTCCAGCCAGCAGGCCGAGAACAAGGAAGATGACGAACAGCGCGATCGCCAGGAAGAAGAGAATCTTCGCAATGCCGACAAAGGTGCCAGCCGCGCCGCCAAAGCCAAGAATGGCCAGCACCGCAGCGATCACCAGCGAAATGATGGCAAGACGGATCATGATGTAATCCTTCGCTATGAATAGATATTGTCTGAACCGATGACGGCGCTAGCCGGTTCCACGGCCGTTAGGGCTGCGATCTATTGCCCTCGCTTCAGAAACGTGCGGTCAGAACCAGAAACGAACGCCCATCACGAAACTGGCGACAGATGCGTTATCCCCACCGGTCCTTGCCATGCGAGCCGTTTCGCCCAGCTTACGCTCCCAGTTCACGCCCGCATAAGGCGCAAACTCGCGGGCGATTTCATAGCGCAGTCGCAGCCCCAATTCGACGTCCGACAATCCCGATCCTATGCCAAGCTCTGGAACATCCTGGGCGGCCAAGTTCAGTTCCGCCGCCGGTTGCAGGATCAGCCGCTGCGTGATGCGCTGGTCATAGCTTGCCTCCAGCCGCAAATGCCCGTCGCCCTTGTTCGACAGGAACGCCTGAGCGCTCACTTCAAACCAGTAGGGAGCAAGCCCATCAACCCCCGCCACCACATAAGTGCGGTCGGGATCGGGGCCGAAGTCCTGCCTCACGCCCGCCTCCAGATTGAACCAGGGATCGATCGCCCGGCTGTAGAGCGCCTGCACCTCCGCATGTTCGAGCCTGCCGCTCGCCTTGCCCTCGCCTTCCGATTTGAAAGCCAGGCGATTGATGTCGCCGCCGATCCAGCCCTCGCCTTCCCAATGATAGGCGTCGGCACCCTTGCCCGCGCGATATTCCAGGCGGTCCAGCATCAGTTTGGAAAAGCGCATGCCGCCGCTTTCCTTGAGCATGGCCGCGCGGGCACGCGCCATTTCAGCCGCGCCGTAGAAGGCATCCGCTGCATGATCCTTGGGCAGTGCTGGCGGCTCTGTTTGAGGGATATCCTGGTCGGCAGCAGGCTCGGCTTTGCTCGCATCGGCTGGGGAATGGGACGAATGATCCTCCACTTGCGGCGTCTGGTCCATGGAGCCATGGTGCATGTGGCTGTGGTCCATCTGCTGCGCCTGAGCAGGTAGCGTGGGAGAAAGCAGCACCAGCGCCGCGAGGGCGAACCTCATGCCGCCGCCCCCTCATGACGCACCGTCACGACGCGCATCATGCCCGCATGCATGTGCATCAGCATGTGACAGTGAAATGCCCAGTCGCCCAAGGCATCGGCGGTCAGGTCGAAACTCACCTTGCCGCCGGGAAGGACGTTCACCGTATGTTTGAGCGGATTATGTTCGTTCGCACCCGTCACGAGTTCGAAGAAATGTCCATGCAGATGGATGGGATGCGGCATCATCGTGTCGTTGATAAGGTTCACCCGCACCCGCTCCATGTGGCGGAACGGGATGGGCTCGGCGCCGTCGGACAGCTTCACCCCATCGAACGACCACATATAGCGTTCCATGTTCGCGGTGAGATGAATGTCGAGCGTCCGGTATGGCGTCCGCCGATCCCTGTGCGGATGCAATGATTTGAGGTCGGCATAGGTCAGCACCCGGTGCGGAACATTTTCCAGCCCCGTCGGCCGGTCAGCGGTTCGGTCCACAGGCATGGGAGAAAGCGTGGCGACGCCCGGCCCCATGCTGACCTGCGGCGCGACGGACTTGTCCCGCATCTTCATGGAATGCCCAGCCATACCTTCATTGGCAGGCTGGCTGAGGTCGATCACACCGCCTTGCCCCATGTCCATCCCGGACATGTCCATGCCCATATCCTTCATGCCCAACAGAGGACGCTCACGTAGCGGCGGCACCTCCGCAACCATGCCGATGCGCGGAGCCAATGTCGCGCGGACAAGGCCAGACCGGTCAATAGCCTCTGCGATCAGGCCATAGGGCTTGGCGTCGACGGGCTGAACCACGACATCATAGGTTTCCGCAATGCCGATCTGGCACTCGTCCGTTTCGACCGGCTGCACATGCTGGCCATCGCACTGCACCACCGTCATCGCCAGTCCCGGCAGTCGGACATTGAAGTTGGTCATGGCCGAAGCATTGATGATCCGCAGGCGCACCCGCTCACCCGGCGTGAAAAGGCCGGTCCAGTTTTCCGCTGTGCCGTGCCCATTGACGAGGAAGCTGTATGTCGATCCGGTCACGTCCGATATATCGGTCGGGTCCATCCGCATCGCGCCCCATTGCAGGCGCTCTTTTGCGGTCTGATCCTTGCCCGCCAGCAGCCCGGCGAGCGTCTGCTTCTGCATGTTGAAATAGCCGCCCATCTGCTTCAGTCGCTTCAGCAGCATATGGGGGTGGATTGGGCTCCAGTCAGACAGGACAATCACATGCTCGCGGTCCGCCTGTACCGGGTCGGCACCGACGGGATCGATGACGATCGGGCCATAATGGCCGACCGCCTCCTGCATGCCCGAATGGCTGTGATACCAATAGGTGCCTGACTGCCGCACGGGAAATTCGTAGGTGAAGGTCTCGCCAGGCTGGATGCCGGGGAAGCTGACGCCCGGCACGCCGTCCATCTGGAAAGGCACGATCAGCCCGTGCCAGTGAATCGACGTATCTTCCTTCAGCCTGTTAGTGACCGATAGCCGGACATTCTGCCCTTCCCTCAACCGGATGAGCGGTGCGGGCAGCGTGCCATTGATCATAACGGCATGCGCTGATCGTCCACCCGTGGAAAAATGCTCTTCGCCGATGGTCAGCGCGATATCTTCGCCGCTCAACACTTCGGAAGTGCGCGTCAAACCCGCAGTGCCGCTTCGCGCCCAGGCAGGGAATAGCGGACTCAACGCCAGAACGCCGCCCAATCCCCGGATCACACCGCGACGGTCAAGGCCGCTCATGATCCCAGCCCCCTTTCCCGAAAGATATATGCCGCACCTTCCAAAGCCTCATGCAAAAATTCATGCCTGTCCTTGCGAGGTCAGGGAAGACGCCCATATCCCGTGACCAATAATTACCGGAGTTCAGCACGATGCGCCCTACCCTGTTCGCCTCCGCCCTTATGTTGGCCGCCACACCCTCTCTGGCAAGCGCGCAACCAAAATTGCTGTCCTCCACCCCTGCGGCCAACGCAACCGTCAGCAAGCCTGCAAAGCTCAGCCTGACCTTCTCCGAAAAGCTAATTCCGACTTCGAGCGGCGTCGATCTGATCATGACAGGGATGCCGGGGATGGCCAGCCACGCGCCCATGCCGATCAAGGGCTTCAAGACATCGATCGAAGGGGATGGCAGGACCCTGACGGTCACCCTCCCCCGCGCCTTGCCGGTGGGCAGCTATAACCTCAACTGGCATGTGGCTGGCGTCGACCAGAACAAGATTGCAGGGAAATACAGTTTTACGGTCAGGTAGGCCCTGCTGCTGCCTGCAATCTAGACCCAGCCTTCCAGCACCTGATTGGGCGGGCGGTGTCCGTCGGCCCAACTGCGGATGTTGGCGATCACGCGGGCGCCGGTGGCGTCCCGTCCCTCGAAAGTCGCCGACCCCATGTGCGGCAGCAACACCACGTTGGACAGCGCGAGCAGGCGCGGGTCGACCGCTGGCTCATGCGCATAGACGTCCAGCCCGGCTCCGGCGATTCGCCCTTCCGCCAGCGCCGAGATCAACGCAGGCTCGTCGGTGATTTCCGCGCGGGAGGTATTGATGAGATAGGCATCCGACCGCATCAGCGCGATGCGCCGGGCGTCGATCATACCCCTGCTGTCGGCATTGAGCGGACAGTTGATCGACACGATGTCGCATTCGCTCAGCAGCGTATCGACATCCGCGTGCCATGTGGCGTGCAGCTCCTGCTCGACCTCGAAGGGCAAGCGATGGCGGTTATGATAGGCGATCGACAGACCGAAGGCCGTCGCACGCCTTGCGACCGCCCGGCCGATCCGACCCATGCCGATAATGCCCAGCTTCTTGCCGCCGATGCGGTGGCCCAGCATGCCGGACGGGCTCCAGCCGGACCATGTGCCTGATCGCACCAGCTTCTCACCTTCGGCGAGCCTTCGGGGTACGGACAGGATCAACGCCATCGTCATGTCGGCGGTGTCTTCAGTCAGGACGCCGGGCGTATTGGTGACGATAATGCCCTTCCGCCGCGCCGCGCTGAGGTCAATATGATCGACGCCGCTGCCGAAGCTGGCGATCAGTTGCAGACGTTCGGGCGCAAGGTCGATGAGGGCCGCGTCGATCTGATCCGTCACAGAAGGCACCAGCACGTCGCATTGCGCCATCGCCCGGGTCAACGCCGTGCGGTCCATGGGCACGTCGCCCACATTGAACACCGTGTCGAACAGTTCGGCCATCCGTGCCTCGACATTGGGAGGCAGGCGGCGCGTCACGACGACGCGCGGCTTGGCGGGACGCGGTTTCTTGGCCATGATCAGCCGCTATTCCTGGCGATGGCGGTGGTCAAGCGCTTATGGCACAGGTCCAAGACAATGGTTGTCGGGCGCATCGGCCCGACGCTATAACCGGCTGTCACTTCAAGGGGAAAAGATCGGGGATGAAGAGGTATTTGCCTCAAGCGGGAATCGTCGCTGCCGCGCTGTGGTTTGCCAGCGGCACATCAGCGGCGCCATCCAAACCCGTCCCCTACTGGGCCTCGCTCAGCCAGGACGAAGCGCGCATGCGCGTCGGCCCCAGCCTGGATTATCCTTCAAGCTGGGTCTATCGCCGCCGCGACTTGCCGGTGAAGGTGGTGCAGGTGCTGGGCTTGTGGCGCAAGATTGAGGATCCGGCTGGCACGCAGGGCTGGATGCACGTCCGGCTGCTCAGCGACACGCCGACCGCCATCGTCACCGCATCGGTCGCGCCCATGCGGGATTCCGCGCGCGAAAGCGCACGCACCGTTTTCCGCGCGGAAAAGGGCGTGGTCGGTCGGTTGTCATCCTGCAATGATGGCTGGTGTGGCTTCGACGTCGGGGGTCAGCGCGGCTTCATCCGCGCCACCGACATTTGGGGCGCGACCTCCTGACGGTTCAGGCCGGTTTGTCGCTTGCACGATCGACTATGGCGAAGCTATCCCGCTGCGCCTCAGCCTCCGCGCCCTCTTCGCCGCCTAGCTTATCGGCATGCATCAACCGCTTCACCAGCGGCGCGATGGCCATGACAACCACGCCGATACCGATCGACCACCAGCCGATCTCGCCATAGACGCTCAGCACGCCGTCCCTCGATGCCGCGCCTTCCGTGCCGCCCGTGGCAGCCGCGATCATCCCGGCGACATATTCGCCAAGCGCCATCGCGAGAAACCATATCCCCATCATCAGGCCGATCATCCGGGACGGCGCGAGCTTCGACATGGCCGACAGACCGACAGGGGAAAGGCACAGTTCGCCCAGCGTATGGCAAAGATAGAGAAGGAAGATGAACAGGATCGGCGTCAAGGCCCCAGGCGCGCCAGCCCCCGCCACCAATATCAGAAACCCCGCCCCAACCAATATGAGCGCCAAACCGAACTTGGCAGGGGTAGATGGTTCCCGCCCTTTCTTCGCCAGCGCAATCCACAAGGCTGCCATGATCGGCCCGAAGATCAGAATATAGGCGGCATTGACCGACTGGAACATCGAAGCGGGCACTTCAAAGCCGAAGATATTCCTGTCCGTATATCGGTGGGTAAAGAGGCTGAGCGAAGACCCCGTCTGCTCATACAGGCCCCAGAATAGCGGATTGATCACCAGCAGGAACAGCGCCGCCAACATGCGATCTCGCCCGATCCGCTCCATCCGGCCGAACGCTTCCCACAATATGTAGATCACCATCAGGGCACTCGCGCCCGCCAGCATCCATCCCACGACCGCATGCTGCTGGATCAACAGCCAGCACAGCAGAATGGAAAGAAGGCTGGACAGATAAACCAGCCATTCCCGGCTGATGACGCCGCCGACCCGCTCCGCTAGTCGCGCCGGATCGGGCGGCTCTCCCCTGCCCTGCAACAGCGGCTTGCACAGCACAAAGCCGATGACGCCCGCGATCATTCCGACAGACGCCGCGCCAAAGCCCCAGTGCCAGCCCCAGCGCTGTCCCAGATAGCCGCAGATCACCGGCCCGATCGTGGCGCCGACATTGATGCCCATGTAGAAAATCGTATAGGCCGGATCGCGCCGCATATCGTCGCGCGGATAAAGCTGACCTACCATTGCCGACACGCTGGCCTTCAAAAATCCGGTGCCGACGATCACCGTCGCAAGGCCCAACCAGAAGAGGCCGAGTCCCATGCTGTTCGCCGCCCCGTCCGCCTCCATGCCCAGGATGATGTGCCCGGCGGCGATGACGATGCCACCGAACAGCACCGCCTTGCGCTGCCCAAGATAACGGTCAGCCAGATAGCCACCCATCAGCGGCGAAATATAGATCAGCGACATATAAGCGCCGTAAGAATGGGCGGCGTCACGATCCGAAAACAGGAAATGCTGCGTCAGGTAAAAGATCAGCAGAGCCCGCATGCCGTAGAAGGAAAAGCGCTCCCACATTTCGACGAAAAACAGCAGGAAAAGCCCGCGCGGGTGGCCAAGCCATGTCCTGCCCGAAGCGGGCGTCATAGGTGATGCGGTCGCCATCCGTTTCCCGTCCGGACCAAGGTGATACGAAGCCTAGATCGGAAATCCCGCCCCTGTCAAAGCAGGCCGCACTTGCGCCCTGCGTGGAGCCGCGCCATTTGGAGCGCCATGTTCAACGATGCAACCACCCCGCTCTCGCTCCTGCGCACCCGCCGTTCCGGCAAACCGCGCGACCTTATCGCGCCCGGCCCTGATGCCGGACAGTTGCGCGAGATATTGGAGATCGCGCTGCGCACGCCCGATCATGGCAAGCTGGCACCGTGGCGGTTCGTGATCGTCCCGGATGACAAGCGCGAAAGCCTCGCTGCCCTGCTGGAGGACGCCTATCGACGCGAGAAGCCAGATGCAGGGCGGCTGGAACTGGAGGCGATGCGCCAGTTCGCTCATCAGGCGCCCACGCTGGTCGTTGCTCTTTCCGATCCTGTCGCCGGGAGCAAAATTCCGGTCTGGGAACAGCAATTGTCCGCGGGCGCGGCGATCATGAACATGCTGCACGCCAGCCATGCGCTGGGCTTTGCGGCAGGATGGCTGACCGGCTGGCCCGCCTATAACGAAGATGTCCGCAAAGCCTTTGCGCATGGCGAGGAACGCCTTGCCGGGTTCATATTCATCGGCACGCCGGGACGGCCGCAGGAAGAACGGCCTCGGCCAGAATATGACAAAATAGTTTCCATTTGGGACAGATAGATAGGCGATTGCGGCAACGGACTCGGCTCATCGCATTGCCTGCATCGCTGTATTATGGCACTGATGCACTCATGGCCGATGAGTCAAAACCCGTTTATCTGCGGCTTCGCGACATCATTACTGCCTCGATACTCGACGGCAGCTATCGCGACGGTGACATCCTCCCTTCCGTCCGGGCGCTCGCCGCTCAACAGGGCGCCAATCCGCTGACGGTCGCCAAGGCCTATCAATGTTTTCAGGATGACGGACTGATAGTGGTCAGGCGTGGGGTCGGCATGTTCGTGGCCGAAGGCGCCGCGCGCCGCCTGCGCGAAGCGGAACGGCGGCGGTTTCTGGACGAATTATGGCCTCCCGTCGCCGATCAGATCAAGCGGCTGGGCATTTCGGCTGAGGACCTCGGGCTCGAACTAGCCTGATGTCTCAACCCTGTATCTGATATTGTTTGAGCAAGTCGTACAAAGTTGGACGACTGATCCCCAACATCTTCGCCGCGCCTGAGATATTCCCATCCGTCCGCGCGATCGCCCGCCTGATGACGCGCCGATCCGCCATTTCCCTCGCAGCCTTCAGATTCACAAAGTCGCTGCCCTCAGTCCGGTCGGCATCCAGGTCCAGATCGGTGGCCGTGACATGCTTGCCATCCGCCATGATCACCGCGCGCTTCATGCGGTTTTCCAGCTCACGCACATTACCCGGCCACGTCCACGCATCCAGTGCGGCAAGAGCGTCGGGGGCCAGCCCCTTGACCTGCGGATTCATCTCCTTGGCGAAGCGGTTGAGGAAATGCCGCGCCAGCAAGGCGGGGTCTCCGGGCCGATCCTTCAAGGCTGGTATCCGCACGACAATCTCGGCGAGGCGGTAATATAGGTCCTCGCGGAAGCCACCCGCGCGGATCATATCCTCCAGGTCCTGATGCGTTGCGCACAGGATGCGCGTGTCCACCATGACCGTCTCCGGCCCGCTGCCGATCAGCCGATCCTGTAGGAAACGCAGCAGCTTCATCTGCAAAGCCAGCGGCAATTCGCCGATCTCGTCCAGAAACAATGTCCCGCCCTGCGCGCGCTCGATCTTGCCCGGCGCGCCGTCCTGGCCGAACAGTTCGGCTTCCAGCAGCACCTCCGGGATCGCGGCGCAGTTCACAGCGACAAAAATGTTATTCCGGCGCGGGCTCGCATCGTGCAACCCCTGCGCCAGCAATTCCTTGCCCGTTCCGCTCGCGCCGGTCAGCAGTACTGAAACCTGTGCCCCGGCAACCCGCTCGATGGTGCGGGCGACCTTCAGCATTTCCGGCGCCGCCGTTATCAATCGCCCCAGCACGCGCGCTTCCTCTGGCGCGACCTCCGCCAGCCGGGCATTTTCCCTCTCCAGCGCGTGGACATGGAAGGCGCGGCGAACAATCAGCCCCAGTTCGTCAATATCGACCGGCTTCTGGTAAAAATCATAGGCGCCACCGGAAATGGCGTTGAGCGCACTTTCGCGCGCCCCATGACCTGAGGCGACGATGATCTTCGTATCCGGCTTGATTTGGAGCATTTCGCCAAGCGTCGCGAAACCCTCGCTGGTGCCGTCCGGATCGGGCGGCAGGCCAAGGTCCAGCGTCACGACATCGGGCGCCTCTGCCCGCAACATCTCGATCGCTTCCTCCCGGTCGCCCGCGATGAACAGCTGATAATCCTCATAGGCCCAACGCAACTGCCGTTGCAGGCCGGGGTCATCCTCCACGATCAACAATTTGGGTCGCGTGTCGCTCATCAGGCGGCCATTCCCTCTGTCCCATGTGGCGCAAGCGGAAGGCACAGCGTGAAGCGGCTTCCCTGCCCCGGCTTGCTTTCCACCTCGATGCTTCCGTCCATTCCCTGCGCCAGCGCCCGCGCTTCGAAAGCGCCGATGCCAAAGCCCCCGGCCTTGCTGGATGAGAATGGTTTGAACAGATCACGGCGCACATATTCGGCGGTCATGCCGCAGCCGTGATCGATCACGTCAATCGTCGAACAGCGGCTATCCCCGCCCAGCCGGATTTCGACCGGCTCACCCGCCGCGCTTGCGTCGATCGCATTTTGCAGAAGGTGGACAATGATCTGCTCGACCCTCGCCGGATCAGCCAAAGCGAGGGGAGCGTCGCCCGTCAGCCGAACCTCATGCTGGCGCGATCGGCTCCGGGCAACCTTCCCCGCAATTTCTTGCAGGGAGACCGGCTGGCGCTCGGCAGCGCGCGCCTTGTTATGCTGAGACAGGCGCGCCAGCAGATCGTTCATCTTCCCCACCGACTCCTTGAGCGTCAGCACCATGTCCGCCCGGAATTCGGGATTATCGGCATGCCGCTCCGCATTTCGGGCGAGCAAGGACAACTGACTGACCAGATTCTTGACGTCATGGATGATGAAGGCAAAGCGCCGGTTGAACTCGTCGAAGCGCTGGGCATCGTCCAACGCCTGCTGGCCCTGCGCTTCGCTCAGATAGCTCGCCGCCTGACGGCCCGCGGTGCGCAGCATGTCCAGGTCTTCCCAGTCCAGCCGCCGGTCCATCGCGGGCCGTGCCAGCAATATGGCACCAATCAGCTTGCCGAAATGGATCAGCGGGACCAACGCCCAGGCGCGGGCGTCCGCACGCATCCATCCGGGCGCTTCACGGCCCTGACGCCGCGCAAAATCCTGGTCGATGTCGATGATCCAGCCGCTCCGTTCGACCAGCAAGGCGAAAGGCGCAGGCACCGTCGCATCATGGGCGAGATCACTATCCCAGTTCCAATGGGTTTCCAGCGCGAGGGAGCCGTCCTCCGCGCGCAGCATCAATATGGCGGCGGGGGAATCAGTGATGTCGGCCACCGCCTTCGCCACCCGTTCGCCCAGCGGGGGTGCGTCAGTGCCAGGCCTACCGATCGTCTCGCCAAAACGCATCCATTCGGTGCGATAGTCATAACGATGCTGGAAGAAATGCTTGGCGACCTGCACCTTCCAAAGCGCCCGTATCCGGGGCGAAGGCAGCAGTATCAGCGCGCTGACCGCCATGAAGAAGACACAGCCGATCTGGATGATCCGGGCATAGGGGCCAGCAAGCAGCTCGATCGCCAACCCCGCAGCTGCGATAAGGATCATGTAGAGCGTGATCGAAACAAACGACAGCGCACGAAAGGTCAGCAATCGTGACAGTTGCACCTGCGCCGCCATGTCCCGCCGCATGCCCACCGCAATCACGGGAGCGAGCAGCGCCATCAGGGGACCGCGAAGCGCATACAGCGCATGCGCCCGCTCGATCGCGAAATAGCCGATCACATAGAGATTGAAGTCATAGGTCCACATCGCCGCCAGCGCGCCGAGCAGCAACGCCACCCGGCCCCGCTGCTGCGGAGGCCAGCTGATGTAGAGATGGTGGACCAGCATCAACCCGCCGACCGCCGTCATCATGTGCAGGCTCAGCGACACCTGCACCAATGTGTGATGCAGGTCGCTGGCGCTGGGCAGTTGCCGCCAGATAAGGTCGGTGAAGGTCTGGAGCAGGATCAGCCCCGCCACAGCGGCATAGACCGATCCGATCGCCACCATCGATCCTGCCCGCGCACTCGCGTCCCGGCGCAGCATCATGAACAGCAACAATAGCCACGCGGCGTTACGGATATTCTCGCCAATGCCGGTCAGCGGCTTGTCGACCCCGCCGAAGGATACATAGAGCGACCAGCAGGATGTCAGCAGCAGCGCGACGGCCAGCATCCGCTGATCCGCCGCCTGCTCCCGGCGGCGCAGGCCGAATATCCCCACCGCCGCGAACAGCACGGCGGCCAGCGCGTGGCCCCAGTCTCCGACAAATTGCAGCAGCGCGCCCATCGCCGCGCCTCAGCGCGCCCCTTCCGGCCACAGGATGACGCGCAGGGTCTGGATCAGGATCAGCAGGTCGAGGAAAGGCGTATAATTTTTGGCGTAGTAGAGATCATATTCCAGCTTGTTCCGGCTGTCCTCGATCGATGCGCCATAGGGATAATTGATCTGCGCCCAGCCGGTGATGCCCGGTTTCACCATGTGCCGCTCGGCATAATAGCGCAGATGCTGCTCCAGATCCTCGACGAACTGGCGTCGCTCCGGACGGGGGCCGACGAAGCTCATCTCGCCCTTCAACACCGTCCATGTCTGCGGCAGCTCGTCGATGCGCAGCTTGCGGAGCCAGTAGCCGAGCCGGGTGATCCGGGGATCATCCTTTTCCGCCCAGACCGCCTGCCCGCTGACCTCGGCATCCTGCCGCATGGTGCGCAGCTTCACGATCCAGAATTCCTCGCCGAAAAGGCCGACGCGCTGCTGGCGGTAGAAAGCAGGTCCCTTGCTGTCGAGCTTCACCAGGACCGCCGCGATCAGGATGATGGGGCCGGTCAGCAGCAGAAGGATGGAACTGGCGATGACGTCGAAGAGCCGCTTGGCGATGCTGGACAGGCGGCGGCCTGCCGAGAAGCCGTCCGAAAAGATCAGCCAACTGGGATTTACGCTGTCGAGATCGACCCGGCCCGTCTCCCGTTCGAGGAAGGTCGATATCTCGTTCACATGGACGCCGGTCGTCTTGATACGCAGCAGGTCCGACAGGGGCAGCGCGTTACGCCGCTCCTCCAGCGCCAGCACCACCTCGCTGGCGGCCAGCCGGACCACGAAATCAGCCAGATTATAGATAGCGCTACGGTTGATCGCTTCGGGGATCACCTGCGGCCCGTCATTCATCGCGATATAGCCGACGATCAGGAATCCTGCCCCCTTGCGCTGTTCCAGTTCGCGGATGCGGTTGGCGCGATTGCCCGCGCCCAGCACGACCAGCCGACGCTTGAACGCTTCACCGCCGAGCATCGACCCCAACAGCAGCCGCACCGCCAGCAAGAGAGCGATAGCAAGCGCCATGGCATAAAGAGAATTGGACCGCCAAAGCGTCAGGTCTGGCAGCACGAAATGCATGACCGACAGGAATATGACGCCCAGCGAAATGGCCACGAGCAGCCGCGCGAAGGCGAAACGGATCGATTGGAGCGCTTCGGTGCCATAGACGCCCACCGCGATCATGGCGGTCTGGATCGACAGCGCAAAGCTGACCAGCGGCGCGGCGCGCGTCGTGATCTGATCGACATCCATGCCGATCTGCCTAGCCCTCAATATCCATCCGACTTCGGCAGCGCCCAGCAGCAGCAGCAGATCAAGCAGTCCCAGCAGCAGCACGGCATGCGGCACATAATGTTTGAAAAGCCTGATCATCAGTCGCGCGCATTCCCGGCGCTGCCGTTGGCAAAGGCAGCCTTGTTGGCATCGGAATCGCTTACAATGACTGTAAGGAAATCCGACAATGCGCTGACTGTGGAAGAAATTCCCAAAGATTTTCTGAAGATGGCCTGCGCCGCCGCTTGTTCCGCTACCGGCGCGTCTACCCGCAGGTCAGTTCCGGTTATTCAGCCGTGCCGCCTCATTTTGAGCAGCATCGCCAATAACATGCGCTGCGCTATCGGGTGAATCGGCCGCTTCGATCAGCGTGTCGCCCACTCGATTTTCGCGTTCCTTGGTCAGGTAGAAGAAGCCGATAGCCAGGATCAGGGCAATCGCAACGATTGCGAAAATCACGGTACTACCGCGAGACCGCTGGGTTTCGATCATCTGGTCCCGCTGTTCCCGGTCCAGAGGAGGGTCTCTCCTTCCACCCTCAACCATAGTCCTTCTCCCATCCCCCTTCCCATCCGGGAAGGTCGGCAGGAACCGGCCTTACACGTCATCGGCATCCAGGTCGGGACTCTGCCTTGTCTCACGCCCCCGACTGAGGCGATCGACATCGTCCATGATCTCGTCCAGCACGGCTGTGTCTCTGGTCTCCTGCGTCCGCCGCGACGGCAAATCGCCGCTTTCGAGAATTTGTTCCAGCGCGGCGCGTCCACGCGCCACCCGGCTCTTGATCGTTCCAACCGCGACGCCGCAGATTTCGGCGGCCTCTTCATAGGCAAAGCCGCCCGCGCCGACGAGGATGAGCGCCTCTCGCTGCGGCTGGGGCAATTGCAACAGGGCACGCTGCATGTCGGAAAGCTCGACATGCTTGTCCTGCCCAGCAGGCGCCGCAAGCAGGCGATCCGCCGTCAGGTCATCCCAGTCGCCACGAAAGCGCGAACGCCGCATCTGCGACAGATAATGGTTGCGCAAAATGATGAACGTCCAGGCGCGCATGTTGGTGCCCGCCTGGAAACGGACACGCGCCGCCCATGCCTTCAAAAGCGTTTCCTGAACGAGGTCATCGGCAACATCGCGATTCCCCGAAAGGGACCGGCCAAACGCGCGCAAGTGCGGGATCACCGCAGCCAGTTCACGCTTGAAATCCGAATCCGAGAGCGACTGCCGCTCTTCTTCCTGGTGCTCCGCCTCCTGGCCAAGCCCTTCGCTCATGGGAACAACCCTCTTACTGGCTGTCGCCCTCGCCTCATGAACCGAAGCCGTCAAAGCCATATGTGCGTCCGCATCCTATACCCATTGTTCCACGGAACCAATGTTGTTTACCCGTAATAGCTCCACAGCACGATCAGCATGCCAATAATTACCAGAGGCAGCGAAATGCCGAGAATGTAACGGACTATGTGTGGCGTCGATCCTGACCTGGCGTCTTCGGCAGCAACGTGCTTTTCCTCTTCCGCCATAATTCACCTCCCGATCGTTACGCATGAATAACGCGGGGGAATGAGCCGGGTTCCGCCACTCATTCAGTCTTTTATGGCACGACGGCTTTGCCCAATCATACCGGGGCAGTGGCCTCGTCAAAGAACAGGGCTTGAGAAATGGCCGCTTTGACGGTCGAACGCTGGAACGGCTTGGTGATGAGGAAGGTCGGTTCGGGTCGTTCGCCCGTCAGCAGACGCTCCGGGAAAGCGGTGATGAAAATGACCGGCACGGAGAACTCCGCCAATATGTCCTTCACCGCATCAATGCCGCTGGAATCGTCCGCCAGCTGAATGTCGGCCAGCACCAGCCCCGGCCGCTCCGCCATCGCTTCGCGCACCGCATCTTCGCGGGTTACGGCAATCGCCGTCACTTCATGACCAAGGTCGCGGACGATCGTTTCGATGTCCATGGCGATGATCGGCTCGTCCTCGATGATCAGGACCTTGGCGCGCGTCTGCGCCTCAATCTCGCCAAGCGCTTCTTCCACCAGAGCTTCGACATCGGCGGGGTCCAGACCGATCAGATAGCCGACGTCATCGACCGTGAAACCTTCCAGTGCCGTCAGCAGCAACGCCTGTCGGGGGAGCGGTGTCAGCCGCGCGAGGCGCGCCTGCGCGACCGCTTCCTGCCCGTCATTGCCCGTGAGGACCGGACCATCCTCCAGATGGGATGACGACCAGATCGCGTGGAAAGTCCGGTAAAGGCCAAGCCGCGGATCGACATCGGCCGGAAATTCTTCGGGCGCCGCGACGATCGCTTCCAGCGTCGCACGCACATAGGCGTCACCATGACCCTGGCTGCCCGTCAGGGCGCGGGCATAGCGGCGCAAGAAAGGAAGATGGGGGTGCAGTTGCTGTCCAAGCGACATCTGTAAATCTTCTCCCAGCCCATAGGGCGCATTGCTACTAAACACTCGCTGCGCGAAAGGATGGATTGCCGATGCCGATGTGGCAAGCCCCCGCCCCTCTCGGTCGCCTTTCACAAGGCCACAAAAAATGCTTCGAAGTGCGGAACCAACGACGAAAAGATTTGTTTCACTGCCGTTCGGTTTTTTAACTGAAATCTGGATTTTGATGTAAAGGTCCGCTGGCGGTCAATTGACGTCTTGCGGGAAAGCCGCAAAAGAAATGCCGATTGACATGTTAGCGTTGCAGAGGGGCGTATTTTGGTTGCTTCAACGACGGAACGGGATGTGAAGGGAGGGGACAAGAAAGATGTCGGCGCCAACACCCCGGATTCGGGCGTGACTGGCAGCGCCCCCCGAAAACGGCGATCCTCCCCGGCCAAGGGTGAAGGACAAGTCGCCAACGCGCTGCGCTCCGTCTATCAGCGTGCGGTGGATGAAGACATTCCCTCCGAAATGCTCGACCTACTGCGGAAGCTGGACTAAGCGTCGGTTAAAGGATCGACGTCATTGAGGCGTCCCGGACGGAGGGCAGGCTGGTGCTTTTCGAAAATGGAATATGCGCGGGTCGATCCCCTGCTTGGGCGGTGCGCGCTTGCGTGCGCCAGGCCTTTCCAGTCGACACGCTCCTGATTATCGCATGAACGGGGACGGCCAGTCCCAGCCAGTTGATTGCTCATGCGTAACCTGAACAGCCTGATCCAATCGACCGGCGTCAAGATGTTCCTCATCCTGACGCTCGCCCTGCTACCGCTGGGCCTTATCGCCCTTGTCGCGTCATTGCAGGCCATCCGGACGTCAGACCTGGAAAAAGAAGCGCTGCTTCGGGTGTCCGTGACACAGAGCGCTCGCAAGTTGACCGAAGACCTTGCTTCGGATCGAACGGCGTTGATGCTTACCGCCAACGCGCTGTCTACCGGCAGCGAGGGGCCGGAAATGTGCCAGCGGCTGTCGCTCTTCCTGACGTCCCACGACCGGGAAGGCGGCCGCTATTATATCTACGATCGAAAGGGGCGCCGCATCTGCGGATCGTCCCAGCCAGAACCGCTCGGCCTGACCAAGACGGCACGTTTTCACACCGCCCCGGCGCTGCTGCTGCCAGCATCGGGCTATCTCGTCAGCCGCGTGGTCAGCGACAACCGGCAGGTGGCGGCAATCGCCTATTATTCGCGCTCCTATCTGGAAACGATCGCCAGCCCGACCACCGCGCTCCAGAACCGGCAGTTAAGCTTGCAGCAGGGCGATCAGCTTCTGGTGGTCAGTCGTCCAACAGGCAATCTGCGGGGCAAAAGCACCAGCCTGTCCGCGCGGCTTGATCCACCGGACATTCTGCTCACCATGACCTTGCGCGATCCGCCGGTCACACTTGCGCGCATGCTCTCGCTGTTCCTGCCCCTGGTGATGTGGTTCGCGGCGGCGGCGATCGGCTGGTTCGTGGTCAATCGGCTGCTTATCCGCCCGCTCGTGTTGCTGCGCCGCACCGTGGCCGCCTATCATCCCGGCGAAGTGCTGGAGCCTATGCGCCGCATACGCACCCCCGCGCAGGAAATAGTGGCGCTGGGCGAAACCTTCCGGGAAATCAGCGAGGATGTCGCAACGCATGAGGCCGAGATGGCCGAGGGACTGGAGACCCAGCGCAAATTGACGCGGGAGGTGCATCATCGCGTCAAGAACAACCTCCAGATCATCGCCAGCCTCATCAGCCTGCATGCCCGCGCCGCGCACGAGCCTGAAGCCGTGGAGGCCTATGCCTCCATCCAGCGCCGCGTCGATGCATTGTCGGTCGTCCATCGCAACCATTATGCGGAATTGGAGGAGCATCGCGGCGTTGGCGTGCGGTCACTGGTCAGCGAATTGTCTGCCAGCCTGCGCGGCACTGCTCCAGCTGAAGCGCGGCGGTTCGGCATCCAGATCGACAGCGACAATCTGCACATCAGTCAGGACGTCGCCGTGCCTATCGCCTTCCTGCTGACCGAACTGGTGGAACTGGCGATGCTATCCGATCCCAGGACAGGCATGCGCATAACGGTGCAGCTTGAACCCGGACGGGAAGACCGCGCGATCCTTCACATCAGTTCCCCGGCCTTGCGTGCTTCGGATGCCATGGGCGAGCGGATCGAGGAACGTTATGGCCGGGTACTGACGGGCCTTTCCCGCCAGCTCCGTGCTCCACTGGATCATGATCCGGTCGCTGGCGACTATGCCATCGCCATCACCGTCATTCCCTGATTATCAGACCCGCTGATAGTCGCGCCGGAAATCCGCCGCGAAGGCAGCGAACCGGCCGTGCGCGATATTGTCGCGGATCGCCTGCATCAATGACTGGTAGAAGTGGATGTTATGCTGGGTCATCAGCATCGCGCCCAGCATTTCTCCGGCCTTTACCAGATGATGCAGATAGGCGCGGCTCCATGTTGCGCAGACCGGGCAGGTGCAGCGCGGATCGAGCGGCGACAGATCCTCGGCAAAGCGGGCGTTGCGAATATTGAGCGGGCCTGCCCAGGTAAACGCTTGCCCATTACGCCCACTGCGCGTCGGCAGGACGCAATCGAACATGTCGATCCCGCGTTCCACGGCTCCCACAATGTCATCGGGCTTCCCTACCCCCATCAGGTAGCGGGGCTTGTCCTGCGGCAGCATATCGGGCGCATAGTCGAGGCAGCCGAACATCGCCTCCTGCCCCTCCCCAACCGCCAGGCCGCCGACAGCATAGCCGTCAAAGCCGATCTCGATCAGCTTCTGCGCCGAAATATGCCGGAGATTCTCGTCAAGCGACCCCTGCTGGATGCCAAACAGCGCCGCGCGCTCGGCATGTTCGCCGCCCGCGTCAAAGCCATCGCGCGACCGCTTCGCCCAGCGCATCGACCGCTCCATGCTGTGCGCGGCTTCGTCGTGAGTGCAGCCATTTTTCGTACATTCGTCGAACGCCATGACGATGTCGCTGTCGAGCAGGCGCTGAATCTCCATTGAGCGTTCGGGCGTCAGCATATGACGGGACCCGTCGATATGGCTGGCGAAGGCCACCCCCTCCTCGCTCATCTTCGTGAGCGCGGACAGGCTCATCACCTGATAACCGCCGCTGTCGGTCAGGATCGGCCGGTCCCATCCCATAAAGCCATGCAGCCCGCCCAGCCTTGCCACACGCTCGGCGCCGGGACGCAGCATCAGATGATAGGTATTGCCCAGGATGATGTCGGCGCCAGTCGCTCGGACCTCGGCGGGTCGCATGGCTTTTACGGTCGCGGCGGTGCCCACCGGCATGAAGGCGGGGGTTCTGATCTCCCCACGGCGCATCTGGATCGTGCCCGTGCGGGCCTTGCCGTCCGTTGCGGCGATAGCGAAGGAAAAGCGGGATTGAGTCACGCTGCGCGCTCTAGAACATCGCGCGAAGAAGTGGGAACCGCTTTTTGAAAATTATGCGGGATCAACCAGCCTTGCGCAGGCCGTCGAACGCCACGATCGCATCGATGTCGAAACCCTCTACACGGCGGTAATTGCCGATGAAGCACAGGCAATCAGCCGCCAGGTTAAGGGTCCAGTTCGTCCCCTCTTCATCATGAAGCAGGAGCGTCACTATCTGCGGATCGGTGCGATGTCTGTCCATGCACCATTTCATAATTAATAAAGGTTAACAAAGCCCTGAGACGATCTTCATCCGCGAATTGGTTAACGGCGTTTGTTGCATTAATACAACGTTAACCATAGTGATCGCGTCATTTCTGCTACTTAGAGGCAACAGTCGGCGATAAAAAGGGTTAATGACGCACTCTTCCGGTTCGCGGTGGTTGCATAGGTCTGACAATATTGTTTTCCTCAGCATATATCGAAATGCGGGGGCACAGATGATTGATTCCGGACGGTTTAATCCGGCACGAGATGAGGTGGAGGACGCTTCGCCAGTGCATCTGCATGTCGAAAACATTCAGCCCTTTGCCGCTACGGAAGCTGCGCCTCAGGCGCGCGACAACGGCCATTCGATGCTGTTCGACCTGGGTCAGGTCGACGTCAGCTTTGAACAATCGACCGACACATTATGGGCGTTCATGACCCCCGCGAATCGGCCAAACTACAGTTTGCCGATGCTGCGCGACATTCGGCTTTGGCAGACAGAGACGAAGCGGCTGTTTGATGAAGGTGCTCTGCCGCTCAAATATATGGTGCTGGGCTCCCGTTTTCCGGGCGTTTTCAACCTTGGCGGCGACCTTGAGCTGTTTGCTGGCTGCATCGAGCGGGGCGACCTGCCCGGCCTCGTCAAATATGGTCATGCCTGCATCGACGTAGTCCATCGCGCCTGGCGCAATGCGGACATGCCGCTAATCTCCATTGCATTGGCGCAGGGCGATGCGCTTGGCGGCGGCTTCGAGGCGCTTCTTTGCTTCGACGTCGTCGTGGCGGAACGGAGCGCGCGCTTCGGCCTGCCCGAAATGCTCTTCGGCCTCTTCCCCGGCATGGGCGCCTATTCCATTCTGGCGCGCAAGCTCGGCCGTCGCATGGCGGAACGCATGATCCTGTCGGGCAAGGTCTACACCGCTGAAGAGATGTACGACATGGGCGTGGTCACCATCCTTGCGGAGGATGGAGAGGGCGAACAGGCCGTGCGTGACTATATCACCGGCAACCGTCCGCACCATGCGGGCCATGTCGGCGTGTTCGAAGCGGGCCGCCGCGTCGATCCGCTCGATTATGCCGAGCTCAAGGACATTGTGGAGAATTGGGCTGCAACCGCGCTCAAGCTCGATCCCAAGGACCTGCGCATGATGCGTCGGCTCGCTTCGGCCCAGACGCGCCTGACCAAATAGCTGTCAGGCGCGGCGGCGGCTCTGCATGAGCGTGACGACGTTGCTTTTCTCACGCTGCATGTCACTCATCATCTTGAGCAGGTCCTCGGCTGGCATGGGGCGGCTGAGCACGAAGCCCTGCACATTGGTGAAGCCCATCTCACGCGCATAACGCAGCTGCTCTTCGGTCTCGATACCTTCCGCCACCGTTTCGACGTCCAGCGAGTGGGCCAGGTAGGCAACCGACTGGGCGATGGCGCGATCCCGTCCCTTTTCACCCACGCTACGCATGAAGCTCTGATCGACCTTCAGCGTGTCGAAGGAATAATCGCGCAGATAGCCGAGCGACGAATAGCCCGTTCCAAAATCATCAAGGGCCAGCCGCAAACCGATACGCTGAAGCTCCGACAGGATGAGGCTGGTCCGGCCGCTATCTTCAAGGAAGATGGACTCCGTCACCTCCAGTTCCAGCCGCTTGGCCTTCAGGCCCGATCCCATCAGCGCCGATATGACAGCGCGCGGAAGCCCGTCGCTCTTGATCAGCGCGGGCGAGATGTTGACGGCGACGCGGACATGATCTTCCCACAGCATGGCGTCACGGCACGCCTGCTCCAGCGCCCATGCGGTGATCGGTTCGATCAGGGAGCTGCTTTCGGCGACCGGTATGAATTCCGCCGGCGAAATCCGCCCCATGGTCGGGTGATCCCACCGCATCAACGCTTCGCAAATGGCGATCTTGCCGGTGACCGTGTCAAAGATCGGCTGATAATGCAGCAGCAGCTCACCATTCGCCATGGCGCTGCGCAGCGCCATTTCCAGCTCATAGGTCCGGTTCTGCCGCTCCTTCATCGACCAGTCGAAATGCGCATGACGATTCCGCCCCGTGCGTTTCGCCTCATACAGAGCCATGTCGGCGTGCTGGAGCAGTTCTTCGCTATCGCGCCCGTCACCGGGCGCAACCGCAATGCCCATCGATGCGGTGACCGTAAGATGATAGCCGCTGACGTCGAAGTCGTGGCTAAACTCTGTCATCACATCATGCGCGATATGCTCGGCAATGGAGCGATCCGCGCCGGGGCAAATCACGATAAATTCGTCACCGCCAAAGCGCGCGACATGGCCACGGCTATCAAGCGCATGGGAAAGCCGGGCAGCGACCGTGCAAAGCAGCTGATCGCCAATGATATGGCCGAGCGAATCGTTGATCTCCTTGAACCGGTCCAGATCCATCCAGAACACGGCCATCGGGTCCCGATCGGACTGACGCTTGTCGAACAGTTCCCGCAGGCGCATCTGCATCGCCATGCGGTTTTCGACCCCGGTAAGGCTGTCGAACCGCGCCAGCCGCTCGAACTTCGTCGCCAGCTGCGACTTTTCATAATTGCCCTGCAATGCCTCAACGACGATTCTGTGCGTGGTGCGCGTGATCTCAGCCATGGCGAAGATCATCAGGAACAGCATGGTCGCCAGAACCCAATAGCCAAGCCCCCCCGCGATGCAGAGACCAAGGGAGGTTGGCAACAGCGCGAAACATGTCTGGCCAATGGCGATATGAATGCGGCCCGCGTTGCGCCCCGCAATGCCGCCTGAATAGGCCGCGACCAGCGTGACGCTCAATATATGCAGCGACGCGTCGCCGGTAAGGACCAGCGTGGCAAAGGCAAGCAGACCAAGCAGCGCTGCATAGCCCCACGCACCCAGTTCGTAGGCCAGGCCCCAGATTTGCTGCGTGGGTCCCTGATGATCTGCCAGCTGCCGCAGAAAATAGACTGCCGAAACCGACCGGCTCACCCCGACCAGGAAAATCAACGCCGCGATCGTTGTGATTTCGGCGCGGCCAGCATGGACGGCGACGACGAAACTGAGCGCTCCGCCGGCCAGCGCGCCGATCATCAGCGATTTGGGCGAGGCGTAAAGCGATTGGACAAGGCTGTCCTGGACCTCAGCGCTCTGCTGAGTATCGGGCGCGAGGTGCGCGCGCAATTTTGCGCTCCAATGACGGAAGAGGCGTGACACGTCTCCGTCATCTTTGGCCAAACATGATTTCTATTTGGTAAATTCCGGCGCAAGAAGATGCCCGAAATGGAGCTATTGAGCGGCTGCCAGCTATGGGGCTGGCCCCCTCATTTTCCGCCCCTTCTGTCCTGCCGCTTAACTTTCAGACTTCCCGATAGAATGCTCGGCAGGGCAACCCCGCCAGCCCTCCTGCGCAAGCTGGAGCAGCACAGCTTTTATCCGAATTACCCTACCCCGTTCGGGCTGAGCTTGTCGAAGCCCTCTTCTTCCTGAAAAGAAATAGAAGCCTTCGATAGGCTCAGGGCGAACGAAAATAGGAGGCTATGCCGATTTGAGGCATGATGCGCTAATATGTCGCGAAATTGCGCCACGCCTCTTCCGGCAAATGCCAGCTTTGGATGGCATCAGCCTGGCCGGGCGCCTGAAATTTCCTCGCTCCGGCCGCCCTCAAAGAAAAAGGCCGGCGGATCGCTCCACCGGCCCTTCTCATTTTCGCGTGAGCGAAGGACTTAGAAGTCCATGCCGCCCATGCCACCCATGCCGCCGCCCGGCATGCCCATCGGCGCCTTGTCGTCGGCGGGCAGTTCAGCGATGGTCGCTTCGGTGGTGATCAGCAGACCAGCGACCGAAGCCGCGTCCTGCAGGGCAGCGCGAACGACCTTGGTGGGATCGATGACGCCAGCGACGACAAGATTCTCATAGGTGTCGGTCGCGGCGTTGAAGCCCTGGGTCTCGTCATTTTCGCGCAGCAGGTTGCCAGCGACAACCGCACCGTCAACGCCCGCATTCTGGGCGATCTGGCGCAGCGGCGCTTCGATAGCCTTGCGGATGATGTCGATGCCACGGGTCTGGTCGTCGTTCACGCCCTTAAGGCCTTCGAGAGCCTTGGTCGCGTACAGCAGAGCCGTGCCGCCACCGGGGACGATGCCTTCTTCGACGGCTGCGCGGGTTGCGTGCAGCGCGTCGTCAACGCGGTCCTTGCGCTCCTTGACTTCGACTTCCGAAGCACCGCCAACCTTGATGACCGCAACGCCGCCAGCCAGCTTGGCCAGACGCTCCTGCAGCTTTTCGCGGTCATAGTCGGACGTGGTGGTCTCGATCTGCGCGCGAATCTGCTCGGTGCGGCCCTTGATCGCTTCGGCATCACCGGCGCCATCGACGATGGTGGTGTTGTCCTTGTCGATGGTGACGCGCTTGGCGGTGCCGAGCATGCCGAGGGTGACGTTCTCAAGCTTGATGCCGAGGTCTTCGGAGATCACTTCGCCCTTGGTCAGGACGGCGATGTCTTCCAGCATGGCCTTGCGGCGGTCGCCGAAGCCAGGCGCCTTGACCGCAGCGACCTTCAGGCCACCGCGCAGCTTGTTGACGACCAGGGTCGCCAGCGCTTCGCCTTCGATGTCTTCCGCGATGATCAGCAGCGGACGGCCCGACTGAACAACCGCTTCGAGGATCGGCAGGATCGACTGAAGGTTCGACAGCTTCTTCTCGTGGATCAGGATGTAGGGGTCAGCCAGTTCGACTGCCATCTTTTCCGGGTTGGTCACGAAGTAGGGCGACAGGTAGCCCCGGTCGAACTGCATGCCTTCAACGACGTCCAGCTCGAATTCGAGACCCTTGGCTTCCTCGACGGTGATCACGCCTTCCTTGCCCACGCGCTCCATCGCTTCGGCGATCTTTTCGCCAACGACGGTGTCGCCATTAGCCGAAATGATGCCGACCTGGGCGATTTCCTTCGTGCCGGCAACCGGCTTGGAACGGCCCTTGAGGTCCTCGACAACCTTGGCAACGGCAAGATCGATGCCGCGCTTCAGGTCCATCGGGTTCATGCCGGCGGCAACCGACTTCATGCCTTCGCGAACGATGGCCTGGGCCAGAACGGTCGCGGTGGTGGTGCCGTCACCGGCAACGTCGTTGGTCTTCGAAGCGACTTCGCGGACCATCTGCGCGCCCATATTCTCGAACTTGTCCTTCAGTTCGATTTCCTTGGCGACGCTGACGCCGTCCTTGGTGATGCGGGGAGCGCCGAAGCTCTTGTCGATGACGACGTTGCGGCCCTTGGGGCCGAGGGTCACCTTGACCGCGTCGGCCAGGATGTCGACGCCGCGCAGAATGCGCTCACGGGCGTCACGCGAAAACTTTACGTCTTTTGCAGCCATGATTTTGTTCCTCTGTCCGTCATCCCAGCGAAAGCCGGGATCTGGTGCGGCATTGCGCCGCGTTTAAAGGCCTGAAATCCCAGCTTTCGCTGGGATGACATCAATGATCGGTTAGGCGACGACGCCCAGAATGTCCGATTCCTTCATGATCAGCAGGTCTTCACCGTCGACCTTGACCTCGGTGCCCGACCACTTGCCGAACAGGATGCGGTCGCCAGCCTTGACGTCCAGCGGGGTCACCTTGCCATCTTCGGCCTTGGAGCCGGTGCCGACGGAAACGACTTCGCCTTCCTGCGGCTTTTCCTTGGCGGTGTCGGGGATGATGATGCCACCGGCAGTCTTCTCTTCCGCTTCTACGCGGCGAACGAGAACGCGGTCATGCAACGGACGAAATGCCATGTTGAGTTGCCTTTCCCTCTATTGGGTTGGGTCGGACGTTCAATCGCGGGGATTTCCCTATCCGCGAATCTGCTGAACGCCGTTCCTTCTCCCGTATGAACCAGGTGCTGTTAGCACTCTCTTTTGAAGAGTGCCAGCGTCGCGGAATATGGAGCGATGAAATTGCCGGTCAAGAGATGGATGCAGATTTTTTATGCCTTCCGTCACCGGCGGAAAGC
This sequence comes from Sphingobium sp. Cam5-1, assembly GCF_015693305.1. Lineage (NCBI taxonomy): Bacteria > Pseudomonadati > Pseudomonadota > Alphaproteobacteria > Sphingomonadales > Sphingobiaceae > Sphingobium > Sphingobium sp. Cam5-1. The sequence continues at coordinate 1,403,516 of NZ_CP065138.1, forward strand.
GTGCGCCTTGTGCGCGTTGGGCGGCCATTTGTCATCTGCGCAGCGCCGATGCGCGGGATTGTTGCGACCGTTGGCGTGTCCAAGCCGTTTCCCTTGAGCGCAACCGTTGCGGCACAGGACCACGCTCCCTACTTGCGGGACAACCTCGCCATGGGAGCATTTTGCCAAATGATTGAAAGCTATACTCCGCCTCGCGTCTGGACATGGGACAAGGACAATGGCGGTGCCTTTGCCAATATAAACCGGCCGATCGCGGGCGCGACCCATGACAAGGAACTGCCGCTCGGAAAGCACCCGCTGCAACTCTACTCGCTGGGCACGCCCAATGGGCAAAAGGTCACGATCATGCTGGAGGAGTTGCTGGCGGCGGGCCATCCGGGCGCCGAATATGACGCCTGGCTCATCAACATTGGCGAGGGCGATCAGTTCGGCAGCGGCTTTGTCTCGGTCAATCCGAACAGCAAAATCCCTGTCCTCATGGACCACAGCGTTTCACCGCCGCAGCGAGTTTTCGAGTCCGGCGCCATCCTGGTTTATCTGGCCGAGAAGTTCGGGGCGTTCCTGCCCTCGGACCCGGCGAAGCGTACCGCGACCCTGTCCTGGCTATTCTGGCAGATGGGCAGCGCACCCCTGTTAGGCGGCGGCTTTGGCCATTTCTTCGCCTATGCACCTGAAAAGATCGAATATGCCATCAACCGCTATGCGATGGAGGTAAAGCGGCAGTTTGACGTGCTGGACCGGCAGCTTGGCGAGCATGAGTATGTGGCGGGCGATGAATTCACGATCGCGGATATCGCGATCTGGCCCTGGTATGGCGGAGTGGCACTTGATCGGACCTATGTAGGCGCGGGCGAATTTCTGGACGTGCAGAGCTACGCCAATGTGCAGCGCTGGGCGAAGCAGATCGATGCGCGCCCTGCCGTGAAGCGCGGCCGGATCGTGAACCGCGCCAACGGCCCGCTCGAAGAACAACTGCGCGAACGCCATGACGCCAGCGATTTCGATACGAAGACGCAGGATAAGGTGGAGGCATTAGGCGGCTAAGAATCGAGGCCTTCTTTTCCGTCACCCCAGCGAAAGCTGGGGTCTCTTTCAACCTTTGCCGTACCCTCCAGAGATCCCAGCGTCCGCTGGGATGACGGGGGTGGCTGGAGCATTTTCGAAGCAGGTGGCATCATCTGCGGGCTCGGAAAATGCGGGAAACAAAAGACAAAAGAGCATGATCCGATTCAGTCTGATCGGATCATGCTCTAGTGCTGCCCCTACCCCGCCGCCTTCACAATCTCCGCCCAAGCCGCTTCATCGATCACGTCGATCCCAAGCGAAGCCGCCTGTTTCAGCTTCGATCCCGCGCCGGGGCCAGCGACCACCAGGTCCGTCTTGGCACTGACCGACCCTGCGGCCTTCGCGCCCAGGCGCTCGGCCTGCGCCTTGGCCTCATCCCGGCTCATGGTTTCGAGCTTGCCGGTGAAGACCACGATCTTGCCCGTCACCGCGCTGGCGGTGGTTTCAACCACATAGTCGGGCGGCGACACTTCGGACAGCAGGTCGTCCCACACCTCCCGATTATGCGGTTCGTGGAAGAAGTCGGCGAGGGCATGGCCAACCGCCGAACCCACATTTTCAACGCCGATCATCTCCGCAATCGCCTTGTCCAGCCGATTACGGAAGCGTGCTTCCTCCTCACCGTCAGCGCAGATGGTGGCATCGCGTAAGGCGATGATGTCCTCGGCCAGCGCCCTGATACCGGGCAGGCTCGTGTAGCGTTTCAACAGATCGCGAGCGGTGACCGCACCGATGTGCCGAATGCCAAGGCCGAAGAGCAGGCGCGCGGCGTCCGGGGCACGCTTCGCCTCAATCGCAGCGAACAGGTTATCGACGGACTTTTCCTTCCATCCCTCTCGCCCGAGCAGCGCGGCGCGATGTTGCTTGAGGCGGAAGATGTCGGCCGGTTCGGTGATCCAGCCAAGGTCTAGAAATTCCTGAATTGTCTTCTCGCCCAGCCCTTCAATGTCGAGCGCACCTCGGCTGACGAAATGGCGCAGCCGCTCGAACCGTTGCGCGCCGCAGATCAAGCCGCCGGTACAGCGGATATCGACTTCACCCTCTTCGCGCACGGCCTCCGACCCGCATTCCGGGCAATGATCGGGGAAGAGGAAAGCGGGGCGCGCTTCGTCGCGGGTCAGATTGTCTACCACCTGCGGAATGACATCGCCCGCGCGTTGCACCACGATTCGGTCGCCCGGCCGGACGCCGAGCCGCTCGATCTCGTCGGCATTGTGCAGCGTCACGTTGGACACTACGACGCCGCCCACCGTAACAGGCGTGAGCCGCCCAACCGGGGTCAGCTTGCCCGTGCGACCAACCTGAATGTCGATCGCCTCCAGCGTGGTCTGCGCCCGTTCCGCCGGGAATTTATGCGCGATCGCCCAGCGCGGCGCCTTGGCAACAAAGCCCAGCCGCTGTTGCCAGTCGAGCCGGTCGACCTTGTAGACTACCCCGTCAATGTCGAACGGAAGATCGGCGCGCGCCGCCTCTATCCCGCGATAATGCGCGATCAACCCGTCGAGCGAGTCCACGCAGGTCAGCATGTCCGACACCGGCAGGCCCCAGCGGCCGATCGCCTGCATGACGCCAAGCTGAGTCTCCGCCGGAAGGCTGCTCGCCTCGCCCCAGCCATGGGCGAGGAAGCGCAGCGGGCGGCTAGCGGTGACGGCGGCGTCCTTTTGCCGCAGCGATCCTGCCGCAGCGTTGCGGGGGTTGGCGAATTGCCGCGCCTTTTCCGGATCGTCAGCTTCGGAGAGAAGCCGCTGATTCAGGCCCACAAAGTCGGCCTTCGCCATGTAGACTTCGCCGCGAATTTCGAACAGCTCGGGCACGTCGGCGCCGGTCAGCCGATCGGGAATGTCGCTGATGGTGCGCACATTGGCGGTCACATCTTCGCCCGTCGCGCCGTCGCCACGCGTCGCGGCGAGGCGCAACTCACCCTTTTCATAACGGAGCGAACAGGACAGGCCGTCGATCTTCGGCTCGGCAGTCAGAGCGACGGGCGCGCCGTCGGGCAACGCGAGGAAACGGCGGACGCGGGCGATGAACTCGGCGATGTCCTCGTCCGAAAAGCCGTTGTCGAGGCTCATCATGCGCACGGCATGCCGAACCTTCTTCAAGCCCGACGTGGGCGCCGCACCGACCTGAGCATTGGGCGAATCCGCACGGACGAGCTGAGGAAAGGCGGCCTCCAACGCATTGTTCTCGCGGATCAGCGCGTCGTAGGCGGCGTCCGTGATCTCGGGCTGATCCTGATCATGGTAGAGCCGATTGTGCCGGGCAATTTCCCTGGCCAGCCGCATCAGGCGATTGGCGGCGTCGGCTTCAGTCATCTGGGTCGGGTCGATCGAGTCACTCATATCTGCTCCATCCCCGTTCAGGGCGAGCTTGTCGAGAACCGATCATTGCCCCGTGGCAGTTCAGACTTCCAGCAGCCGCTCCGCCTGCGCCCTTGCCTCGGCGGTGATCTCCGCGCCAGAGAGCATGCGGGCAATCTCTTCGCGCCGCTCACCGTCGCTCAGCGCATGGACGCCGGTGCGGGTAACGGTGCCATCGCTGGCCTTCGCGATCAACATATGGCCAGCGCCGCGCGCGGCCACCTGCGGGCTGTGCGTGACGACAAGTATCTGGTTGCTCTGAGCCAGCCGCGCCAGACGGTCGCCGATGGCCGACGCCACCGCGCCGCCGACGCCCCGGTCGATCTCGTCGAAGATCAGCGTGTCCGCCCCGCCCCGCTCCGCCAGCGCGACCTTGAGCGCAAGAATGAAGCGTGACAATTCGCCGCCCGATGCGATCTTTACCAATGGCGCAAAGGGCGCGCCGGGATTGGTGGAAATCTCGAACTCCACCCGGTCCATGCCCTGCGCGCTCCATTGCCCTTCATCGAGCGCGGCGACGGTGGTGCGGAAGCGCGCGGCGTCAAGCTTCAATGGCGCGAGTTCCGCCGCCACGGCAGCGTCCAGCCGCGCGGCAGCATCCCTGCGCTGGGCGGACAACGCCTGCGCCGCCTCGCGATAGGCGGCAGCACTGGCAGCGACAGCGGCCTCCAGCGCAGCGATATGCTCTTCTCCGCCCTCGATGGCGGCCAGCTTTGCCGACATCTCATCGCGCAGCGCGGCGAGATCATCGGCGGCGACCTGATGCTTACGCGCCAATCCGCGCAGGTCGAACAGCCGCGTTTCGATCGCGTCCAACCGCGCCGGATCAAAGCTGAGCGCATCCGCTGCCTTGGCCAGCCGATCCTCCGCCTCGCCCGCCTCAATCACCGCCCGGTCGAGGGCGGCGAGCACTTCGGCAAGTGGCTCATATTCACCCACCATGCGGTCGAGCCGCCGTGCCGCTTGCCGCAACTGCGCCAACCCGCCGTCAGAGCCGGTGAGGCAATCCGTCACCGCCGACAGGTCATCGGACAGCCGCGCGCCCTTTTGCATGGTCGCACGCTCTTCGGCCAGCGCCGCTTCCTCGCCGGGCTCCGGGCCAAATCGCGACAATTCTTCAACCGCATGGGTCAGATAGTCGCGGTCGCGCGCCGCCACCTCAACTGCTGCCCGGCTTTCCGCCAGCCGATCGGCCGCCGCACGCCAGGCGGAATAGGCATATTCAACCGATGCGTTATCACAGCGGCCATAGACGTCCAGCAACTGGCGATGCCCACGCGGATTGAGCAGCCCGCGATCGTCATGCTGCCCATGTATCTCGACCAGCGTCCCGCCCAGATCGCGGAGCAAGGCGGCGGAACAGGCCTGATCATTGACGAATGCCCGGCTTCCCCCGTCAGCTTTCAGCGTGCGGCGGATGATGAGCGGTTCGCCCGCATCCAGTTCGATACCGTTGTTGCCGAGCAGTTCGGCAGCCCTATGATCGGCGCGGGGAATGTCGAAGGTCGCGGTGACGCTGGCCTGCGCTTCGCCACTGCGGACGAGGCCGCTGTCAGCCCTCGCCCCCAGCGCCAGCCCAAGCGAATCGAGAAGGATAGACTTGCCCGCGCCGGTCTCCCCCGTCAGCACGCCAAGGCCCGTGCCGAACTCAAGGTCCAGTGCCTCGATCAGGACGACGTTGCGGATGGAAAGATTGGTCAGCAGCGCATCGACTCCCCCCTCCCTTCCAAGGGAGGGGTTGGGGGTGGGTGCGCCGCTGCAAGCGGCGCTGTGCAATGGTGAGGCAGCAGCTCCCTTCGGTCGCAACCCACCCCAACCCCTCCCTTCCAAGGGAGGGGCTAAATTCTTTTACGCCTTCGCGCCATGTTCCCGCATGAGCTTATAGCTACGCTCATACCATTTGGAGCCGGGATAGTTCTTGCCCAGAACAGCCGCAGCCTTCTGCGCTTCTTCCGGGATGCCGAGTGAGAGGTAGCTTTCGACCAGACGCTCCAGCGCCTCGGGCGTGTGGGTGGTCGTCTGATATTTGTCGATGACCACACGGAAACGCAGCGTCGCCGCCAGCCACTGCCCGCGACGCTGGTAGAAACGGCCGACCTCCATCTCCTTGCCCGCGAGGTGATCGTTGACAAGGTCCAGCTTCAACCGCGCATCGGCGGCATAACGGGTATCGGGATAACGGCGGATCAGTTCGCCCAGCGAATCCAGCGACTGCTGCGTGATCTTCTGGTCGCGGGTAACGTCGGCGATCTGCTCATAATAGCAGAGCGCGATCAGGTAATAAGCATAGGGCGCGTCCTTGTTGCCCGTATGAATCGCCAGAAAGCGCTGCGACGCCGCAATCGATTCACTATAATCTTTGTTCATATAATAGCTGAACGCGGACATGAGCTGCGCACGGCGCGCCCAGGGGGAATAGGGATGCTGGCGTTCCACCTCGTCAAACAGGGCGGCGGCCATCTTATACTGCCCGCGATCGAGCCGGTATTTGCCCGCATTGTAAAGCGTGGACACGTCGCGGGCGACATATTGGGTGTCGGCCTTGTTCTTCGACGTGGCGCAGCCGGCGAGCAAGGCGGCAAGCAGAACCGGGGCGGTAGCAGCGCCAATGCGCGTCATGGTTTTCGTCAGCATGGCCGGGTCATAGCGGAGCGAATGGCACTCGCCAAGCGGCAGAATAGCGTGCGGACGCTTCAGGCTCTCAACGCGCCTGCACGGGCAGGTCCAACCGGACGATCGCGCCGCCTTCCGGCCGCGCGTGCAGGCCGAACTGGCCGCTGAGCTGGCTCGCCAGCGCGCTTGCAATGCGCAGGCCGATGGAATTGCCTTTCTCGATCTCGAAATCGGGAGACAGGCCATCGCCATCGTCAGCAATCTTCAGCGACAGCGTCCCGCTCGAATCCTCCAGCGACACCTCGATCGTCCCGCCACGATGGGGCAGGCCATGTTCGATGGCATTGCTCACCGCCTCCGCCACGATCAGCGCCAGCGGCACGGCGACATGGGATTCCAGCGTCAGGCCCGGTGGAGCACTGACGGTAACGCGAATGTCATCCCGCCCGCTCGCCTCCAGCACGTCCGCCGTCAGCCGCGTCAGAAAGGCGTGCAGGTCCTGCCCGTCCTCTGCCGGATCATACAACGCCCGGCTGATCCGACCAATCAGCGCGAGGCGGCTGGCGGCATCGTCCAACGCCCGGCTCGCCAGCTCATCGTCGATATGGCGCCGCTGCAATGACAGCATCGCGGCCACGACCTGCAAATTGTTGGAAACGCGATGCTGCAATTCGTGGAACAGAAGTTCCCGGTTTTCCGCCAGCGTACGGCTGCGTTCCCGTTCCACGGCAAGGTTGAAATTGGCCCGCTGCATCAGGTGAATGAGTGCGATGTCGATGGCGATCACGGCGGCATAGAAAATAAGGGCGAGGATAACGCCACCATCAAGGACGCCACCAGCACCCGCCGGGATGAAGAAATACCAAGACAATATTCCGCAAACTATCCCGGCAAAGATCCCGGGACGCAGCCCGAACAAAAAGGTCGAAAGGATGACAGCGGGAAAGAAGGATACGAAAGGATAGCCGATCGGCAGGAAGTCCTGCGCGGTCAGCCTGAGGGCAAGGGCAATGCCGCAAAAAAGGGCCGAAACGATGTAAGCATATACTGGCCGTCGAAGCACGAGAGGAAGACGCTCGACGAACCTTTCATTGGAGCGCTGCATCTAATCCCCCTGAAATCGCGCCGCACAGTAACAGAAGTTTGGCCATCTCCAATTGATCGAAGTCAAGGAGTTTGAGCTCTAACGAAAAAGGGCGCCCGGCGGGGGCGCCCTTCTCATTTTGCTTAACCTGATGGTTTGGAATCCATCAGTCCTGCGTCAGGAAATCGGGCAGACCGGCGTTGGAGCCGTCGTCATCACCGCCCCCATTGCCCCTGCCGCCTTCGCTGCGGGGGCCACGGTCACGACGCGGGCCACGATCGCCACCGCGATCACCTCCACGGCCGCCACGGTCGCCGCCATCACGGCGCGGGCCACGGCCCCGATCACCACGGTCGCCGCGATCACCACGAGGTTCGCGCGGTTCGCGGGCCGGACGGGTGTCTTCCAGCTCTTCGCCGGTTTCCTGATCGACAACGCGCATCGACAGGCGAACCTTGCCGCGCGGATCGATCTCGAGGACCTTGACCTTCACTTCCTGGCCTTCCGACACGACGTCAGTTGGCTTTTCGACGCGCTCATTCTTCATTTCGGACACGTGGACGAGGCCGTCCTTGCCACCCATGAAGTTCACGAACGCACCGAAGTCGACGATATTGACGACCTTGCCGGTGTAGATCTTGCCGACTTCCGCTTCCTCGACGATGCCGAGGATCCACTTCTTGGCGGCCTCGATCTGGTCGATGTCGGACGAGCTGATCTTGATGATGCCTTCGTCGTCGATATCGACCTTTGCGCCGGTTTCCGCGACGATCTCGCGGATGACCTTGCCGCCGGTGCCGATGACGTCGCGGATCTTCGACTTGTCGATCTGGATCGTCTCGATGCGCGGGGCGTGCGCCGACAGCTCAGTGCGGGTCGAGGACAGAGCCTTGTTCATCTCACCCAGGATGTGGGCGCGGCCTTCCTTCGCCTGACGCAGAGCGACTTCGAAGATTTCCTGCGTGATGCCGGCAACCTTGATGTCCATCTGCATGGTGGTGATGCCCGCTTCCGTGCCCGCCACCTTGAAGTCCATGTCGCCCAGGTGATCTTCGTCGCCCAGAATGTCGCTAAGAACAGCGAAATCCTTGCCGTCGAGGATCAGGCCCATGGCGATGCCCGACACCGGACGCTTCAGCGGAACGCCCGCGTCCATCATCGACAGCGAACCACCGCAGACCGTCGCCATCGACGACGAGCCGTTGGACTCGGTGATGTCGGACAGCACGCGGATGGTGTAGGGGAACTCGTCCTTGCTGGGCAGTACGGGGTGCAGCGCACGCCATGCCAGCTTGCCATGACCCACTTCACGACGGCCCGGCGCGCCGAAGCGGCCGACTTCACCGACCGAATAGGGCGGGAAGTTATAGTGCAGCATGAAGTTTTCATAATAGACGCCGGTCAGGCCGTCGATCATCTGCTCAGCATCCTTGGTGCCGAGCGTGGTGGTGCAGATCGCCTGCGTTTCACCGCGGGTGAACAGCGCCGAACCATGGGTGCGCGGCAGGAAGCCGACCATCGCTTCGATCGGGCGGATCTGCGTGGTGGTGCGGCCATCGATGCGCTTGCCATCCTTGATGATGGCGCCGCGCACGATTTCCGATTCCAGCTTCTTGGTCAGCTTGATGCCGGCCATGACGGTCTGGGCGTCCAGGCCTTCCTCGGCAAAGAATGCCTTCGCCTTGTCGCGAGCGGCGTTGATCGCGTTGGAACGAGCCGACTTGTCGGTCAGCTTGTAGGCGGCCGTAATGTCCTTGCCGATCAGCTTCTTGAGCTTCTTCTTCAGGTCATCCAGGTCTTCGCCCTTGGCGACTTCCCACGGATCCTTCGCGGCCTTTTCAGCGAGCTGGATGATCGCGTCGACGACCTTCTTGCTCGCTTCATGGGCGAACAGGACGGCGCCGAGCATGACGTCTTCCGAAAGCTCCTTGGCTTCGGATTCGACCATCATCACGGCATTGCTGGTGGCGGCGACGACCAGGTCAAGTTCGCCTTCCTTCACCTGATCCATCGACGGGTTCAGCTGATATTCGCCATCCTTGTAACCGACGCGCGCAGCGCCGATCGGCCCCATGAAGGGCACGCCCGACAGGGTCAGCGCAGCCGAAGCAGCGATCATCGCCACGATATCGGGTTCGCTCTCGCCATCGAACGACAGCACCTGGGCGATGACGTTGATTTCGTTGTAGAAGCCTTCGGGGAAGAGCGGACGGATAGGACGGTCGATCAGGCGGCTGGTCAGCGTTTCCTTTTCGGTTGCGCCGCGCTCACGCTTGAAGAAGCCGCCGGGGATACGGCCGGCCGCGGAATATTTTTCCTGATAATGGACGGTCAGCGGGAAGAAGTCCTGTCCTTCCTTCACCGACTTGGCGGCCGTCACGGCGCACAGCACCACGGTTTCGCCATAGGTCGCCAGCACGGCGGCGTCAGCTTGACGCGCAATACGGCCGGTTTCGAGCGTGAGGGTCTTTCCGCCCAGCTCGATTGATACCTTCTTTACATCGAACATAATGTTTTCCTTCGCCCGCCGGGCCCTATTGCCGGGCGGGGCCTGTGTTGCGGGCTAAACCGGCCCGCTACGGTTTCGGAGCATCGTATGGCCCCTTGGTCAGAACAGCCCGCCGAATTGCAGGTGCCCTGGAATCGGAAACGGCCCCGACATGGGGGCCGCTCCTTCTTTAGCAGGCTTACTTGCGCAGGCCCAGCTTAGTGATGAGGTCGGTGTAGCGACCCGCATCCTTTTTCTTCAGATAGTCCAGCAGCGAACGACGCTTGTTGACCAGCATAAGCAGGCCGCGACGGCTGTGGTTATCCTTATGGTGACCCTTGAAGTGCTCGGTCAGGTTCGAAATGCGCTCCGAGAGGATCGCAACCTGGACTTCCGGCGAACCGGTATCGCCTTCGGCGCGGGCATGTTCCTTGATCAGCGCTTCCTTGCGCTCAGCAGTAATCGACATCGGCTTCCTTTCATAACATCTAGAGATTGAAGCCGCGCACCACCCAGATTTCCGGGCCACTGGCCTCGACCAGCGCGACGGGCGTTTGCCCCTCCATCGCCAGCATGAGACCGGTATGCGGTTTCCCCACAAGCACCTTCCCCTGTCGGAGAGCCAATGCGTCATCGGGAGAGACTGCGAGAGCCGGGATGTCGTCCAGCCCTGCGGTCAACGGCAGCATTAGACCACCGAAGCCGCCGCCCCTAGCAGCTTCGTCCAATTTGTCCAGCGAAATAGCGGATTCGAGGGTGAACGGACCTGCCTTAACCCGGCGGAGCATGGTGACATGGCCGACCGTGCCAAGTGCGATCGCGATGTCGCGGGCGAGCGAGCGGATATAGGTGCCCTTGGAGACATGGGCGCGAAGGGTGACTTCATTGATCCTCTCTACCGGGAGGGGGAGAGGATCCGCAGGCTTGGCAGCGTGCTGCCTAGCCGGAGTTGGAGAGGGGTTTGGCGCACCCTGCCCCTCTCCAAGCTGCGCTAACTCGCTTTGCGAGCAAGCTTCGCTATCCTCTCCCCATATCCGGAGAGAGGATATAGTCACATTGCGCGTCTTCATCTCAACGTCCTGCCCAGCGCGCGCAAGATCATAGGCTCTTTGCCCATCGATCAGGATCGCGGAATAGGCGGGCGGCGCCTGTTCGATCGGGCCGGTGAAGCGGGGCAGTATCGCTTCCACTTCGCCGAACGCGGGCAGGCGATCGCTCTCAACGATCACCTTTCCTTCAAGGTCCAGCGTGTCTGTCTGTGCGCCGAACGCAATGGTGAAGTCGTAGACCTTATCGCTGTCGAGCATCCGTCCGGCCAGCTTCGTCGCTTCGCCCACTGCGATCGGCAGCACGCCGGTAGCGAGCGGATCGAGCGTGCCGCCATGGCCAACCTTCCACTTGCCAGCGCCGCTTTGGCGAAGGGCGCGCTTGACCGCGCTGACCGCCTGCGTCGAGCCAAGCCCGTGCGGTTTATCCAGGATGATCCAGCCGTGCATCGGATCAACGCAGCGCGTCAGCCCTCATCATCGGGCTGTTCAAGATCCTGCGCGACTTTGGGATCACGCAACAGCTTGTCGATATGGCTACCCTCGTCAAAGCTCTCGTCTGCCAGGAATTTGAGCTTCGCTGCATATTTTAGGCGGATGCGGTGAGCCACCTCACGCTGGAGATAGGCCGTATTGGTACGCAGCGCCTTCAGCACCGCCTCCTCATCCTGGCCGAGCAGCGACTTCACGAACACGGTGGCGTGACGCAGATCGGGCGACATGCGTACTTCGGTGACGCTGACGACATGCTTGGCCAGCACATCGTCATGCACGTCGCCACGCTGGAGGATGTCGGACAGGACATGGCGCACCTGCTCGCCCACGCGGAGGAGGCGGACGGAGGGGCCTTCATTAGGAGCGGGCATTATATCCTCCCCTCCCGCAGGCGGGAGGGGCCGGGGGTGGGCTCTCCCCATCGGCCATTACAGTTCAGGAGAGGGCGAGCCCACCCCCTGCCCCCCTCCCGCTTGCGGGAGGGGGAAAGCTAGATCATCACAACGTCCGGGCGCGTTCCTCGACCTCGAACAGTTCCAGCGTATCGCCAGCCTTGATGTCATTCGTATCCTGCAACACCGCACCGCACTCCATGCCCGCGCGCACTTCGGACACATCGTCCTTGAAGCGGCGAAGCGAGGCGATGTTGGTGCGCGACACGATGACATCGTCGCGGGTAAGGCGCGCGGACAGGCCCTTGCGGATGATGCCGTCGAGAACGAGCAGACCAGCAGCCTTGTCCTTCTTGCCCGCCGGGAACACCTGAAGCACCTCGGCGCGGCCGACGATGGTTTCGATGCGTTCGGGAGCCAGCTGGCCCGCCATTTCGCCGCGAACTTCCTCAAGCAGGTCATAGATCACGTCATAATAGCGCAGCGAAATCTTCTCGCGCTCCGCCAGTTGACGCGCCTTGGCATTGGGACGGACGTTGAAACCGATCAGCGGCGCGCGGCTGGCAGCAGCCAGTGTGACGTCGCTTTCGGTGATCGCGCCAACACCCGAATGCAGGATGCGAACCTTGATCTCGTCGGTCGAGATACGGTTGAGCGACGACACAATCGCTTCGACCGAGCCCTGCACGTCACCCTTCACCACCACCGGATATTCGATGACGGTCGTATTCAACGCCGAGAACATATGTTCAAAGCTGGTCGGGGCACTGGTGGTGCGCTTCTTGGTCGCCTGTTCCTGACGATAGGCAGCGACTTCGCGAGCGCGAGCCTCATTCTCGACGACCGTCAGCTGATCGCCCGCCAGAGGAACACCCGAAAGCCCCAGCACCTCGACCGGGGTCGATGGCCCTGCGACCTTCACATTCTGACCCTTGTCGTTGATCAGAGCGCGCACCTTGCCGCTTTCGGCGCCGATGACGAACGTGTCGCCGACCTTCAGCGTACCCTTGCGGACCAGCACGGTGGCGACCGCGCCACGGCCCTTGTCGAGCTGCGCCTCGATCACATTGCCTTCGGCGGCGCGATCGGGGTTGGCGCCCAGTTCCATGACTTCGGCCTGAAGCAGGATCTTCTCGATCAGCTCATCAAGGCCGGTCTTCTTGAGCGCCGAAACCTCCACGTCCTGAACGTCGCCGCCCATATCCTCGACGACAATCTCTTCACTCAGCAGGCGCTCACGCACCTTCTGCGGATTGGCTTCCGGCTTGTCGCACTTGTTGATCGCGACGATCATCGGCACGCCCGACGCCTTGGTGTGGTTGATCGCCTCGATCGTCTGCGGCATCAGCCCGTCATCGGCCGCCACCACCAGGATGACGATGTCGGTGACGTTCGCGCCACGAGCGCGCATTTCCGAGAAAGCCTCGTGGCCCGGCGTGTCGAGGAAAGTGATGACGTCGCCACCCTTGGTCGTCACCTGATAGGCGCCGATATGCTGGGTGATGCCGCCGCTTTCGCCCGCGACCACATCGGTCCCGCGCAGCGCGTCGAGCAGCGATGTCTTGCCATGGTCGACATGGCCCATGATCGTCACGACCGGCGCGCGCGGCTTCAGCGTCTCTGCCGCATCGACTTCGCCCTCGATGCCGATTTCAACGTCGGCATCGGATACGCGCTGGATGCGGTGGCCGAATTCCTCGACCAGCAGTTCCGCCGTATCCTGATCGATCGGCTGGTTGAGCGTGACGGCAGTGCCCATCTTGAACAGGGCCTTCACCAGGTCCGCGCCCTTTTCGGCCATGCGGTTGGCGAGTTCCTGCACCGTGATGCTTTCAGGCACCACGACATCGCGGACCTGCTTTTCACGCTGCTGCGCGCCACCGGCATAATGAGCGCGACGTTCCTTTTCGCGGGCACGCTTCAATGCCGCGAGCGAGCGGGCACGAGCGCTATCGTCGTCCGCAAGCGCGCGCGTCACGGTCAGCTTGCCCGACTGGCGGCGATTGTCCTCGCCCGCACGCTTGGCCCGATCCGGCTTGGCCGGTTCGGGACGCTTGATCGGGGTAACCGGGGTGAAGCGGCGCGGCGGCGGCGCAACCGAAGTGGTCGCGGCCGGAGCAGCAGCGGGACGCGCTTCGGGGCTTTCCTCGGCAACAGGCGCCGCAGGAGCCTCAGGCTCGGGCTGCTGCTCGGCGACCTTGGCTTCTTCTTCGGCACGGCGCGCGGCTTCGGCCTCAGCAGCTTCCGCAGCCAGGCGATTTTCCTCGGCGCGGCGCTTTTCATCCTCGCTCGCGGCATTACGCTGCGCGTCTTCGCGGCGGCGCGCATCTTCCAGCGCAGCCATGCGGGCTTCTTCTGCCTCGCGCAGCAGCTTCGCCTGCAATTCCTGACGCGACATCAGGCTCTGCGGCGGAGCGGGGCGCGCGGGAGCGGCGGGCTGAGGCGCGCGAGCCTGCGGCTGAGGCGCGGGGGCCGCTGCGGCGGGCGCCGGAGCAGGATCAGCCTGAGGCGCAGCCGCAGGCGCACCGGCTTCGCCCGGCTTGCCCAGAATGCGGCGCCGCTTCACCTCAACCACGACCGTATTCTTGCGGCCATGGCTGAACTGCTGCTGCACCTGGCCGGATTCAACGGTCCGCTTGATGCCCAGCGGCTTGCGGCCCAGAACCGGCTTGTCTTCCTTGCTGTCACTCATACGACTGAACTGTACCCTTCACTTACATCCGACCGGCAAGGCCCGTCGGCGCCTTCATTCCATGCTCGTCAGGCGCCCAGCGCACCGGCGGAGTCATGCTCCCCATGCACGGGCGCCTCGGTAGCGCAACCCAGATAGCTTTCCAAGCGGCCGATGGCCGTACGCAGACGCGACGCGGCACGCGAGTCGGTCACTGCGATATGGACGACATTGTCCCGCCCCATTGCCATAGATAGGGCCTGTCGGTCCACAGGCAAGACGACGCCCGCCAATTCGGTGCCTTCCGCTTCCTGTCCGACGCGCAGCGCCTGATCGAGCTTTCGATTGCCGTCGGCCGCAGCATCACTGGCGTGGAGCAGCAATTGGACCTTGGCCTGACGGCAGGCGACGTCGATCTTTTCCGATCCGGTGAGGACCATGGACGCCTTCGCCTCCAGCCCCAGGCGGTCCAGCAAAGCCTTGCGCAAGCCGTCCTCGATCAGGTCCGGCAAATTGTCGGGGATCTGCAACTCGCCCGTCTTGAACGCGCGGGCGAGTGCCCCCTTCAGCTTACCCTTGGCGAGCGCCTGCTTAAGCTCAGCGCGCGGAACGCCGATCCATGCGCCTCGGCCTGGGGCCTTTGCGCGGATGTCCGGCAGCACCTGGCCTTCTGGCCCAACGGCTAGGCGGATCAGCGTTTCCGGGTCGGCGCGATCGCCTGAGAGGATGCATTTACGCTCGGTCACGACTTTACCCCCTCCCTTTCAAGTTCAATCGAGGCACGTGACTCGATTGAAGGGTTGGGGTGGGTATGCGTGAAGCGCATCTCTACCTTTTTCCCATCGCTGCTACTGACGATTGCTTCGCAATCGTGCCCACCCTTGAACGGAGGCACGTGACTCCGTTCACCTCCCCCCGCTTGCGGGAGGGGGGCTGATAGGACAGCGCTATATGACGGCGTCAGCCTCTCATTGGGAAGGGACCGCAACATTGGCGTCCTCCCCGGGCTTGGGCGCAGGCGCCGCACGATCGACGATCAACTGACCACCAGACCCATAATTCTCCGTCGAAATCTCGGAAATCACCACCTGCACGGCAGACGCCGGTTTCCCCAGCCGTTCGACGAGCGACTGGGTGACGTCAGCGACAATTGCCGCTTTCTGTTCACGGGTGGCGTTTCCGGCCAGACGGATGTCGACGAAGGGCATGGGGCGCTTAGGCTTCCTCGCCTTCGAACCAGTGCGCGCGGGCAGCCATGATGATCTCATTGCCCTGCTCTTCACTAAGGCCATATTCGGCGAGAATCCCGCCCTTATCCTCGTCCTTATTCTCACGGCGGCGGCGCTGGTCCACGCGCTTCTTCGCGACGAGTTCGTCCGTCGCGAGGTCGGCCAGGTCGTCGAGCGTCTTCACGCCCGCCTTGCCCAGCGTCACCAGCATCGCTTCGGTAAGGTGCGGCATATCAGCCAAAGCATCCTCGACGCCCAGTGCCTGACGTTCCTCACGGGCGGCAGCTTCGCGGCGGTCCAGCGCTTCCTGCGCGCGGCTCTGAAGCTCGGCGGCCAGATCCTCGTCAAAACCTTCGATCGCCGCCAGTTCATCGACGCCGACATAGGCGACTTCTTCCAGCTCGCCAAAGCCTTCGGCCACCAGCAGCTGCGACAGCGTCTCGTCCACGTCCAGTTCGTTCTGGAACATTTCGGAACGTGCGACGAATTCCTTCTGGCGCTTTTCGGACGCGTCGGCCTCGGTCATGATGTCGATCGCCTTGCCGGTCAACTGGCTGGCGAGACGGACATTCTGGCCGCGACGGCCGATGGCGAGCGACAGCTGATCGTCAGGAACGACGACTTCGATACGCTCTTCTTCCTCGTCGATAACGACGCGCGCGACCTGAGCAGGCTGCAGCGCGTTGACGACGAAGGTCGCGGTGTCTTCCGACCAGGGGATGATGTCGATCTTTTCGCCCTGCATTTCCTGCACGACGGCCTGCACGCGGCTACCCTTCATGCCGACGCAGGCGCCGACTGGGTCAATGCTCGAATCGCGGCTGATGACGCCGATCTTGGCGCGGCTGCCCGGATCGCGGGCGGCGGCCTTGATCTCGATCACGCCGTCATAGATTTCGGGCACTTCCTGCGCGAACAGCTTCTTCATGAATTCGGGGTGCGCGCGGCTGAGGAAAATCTGCGGGCCACGGTTTTCGCGGCGCACGTTCAGGATCACTGAGCGAATCCGGTCACCCACACGAACAACTTCGCGCGGGATCTGCTGGTCGCGGCGGATGACACCCTCGGCGCGACCAAGGTTCACCACGACATGGCCGAATTCGACCGACTTCACGACGCCGGTGATGATCTCACCCACGCGGTCCTTGAATTCCTCATGCTGACGCTCGCGCTCGGCGTCGCGCACCTTCTGGAAGATCACCTGCTTCGCCGACTGCGCGTCGATGCGGCCCAAGTCGATCGGAGGCAGCGGATCGACGATGAAGTCGCCGATCACGGCGTCCTTCTTCAGCTTCTGCGCCTGCTTCAGGTCCACCTGCTTGAAATAGTCGTCCACGGCCTCGACCACTTCGACGACACGCCACAGGCGCAGGTCCCCGCTGTCCGGGTCCAGCTTCGCGCGGATATCATTCTCCGCACCATAGCGCGCGCGAGCGGCGCGCTGGATCGCGTCTTCCATCGCCTCGATGACGATCGCCTTGTCGATCATCTTCTCGGTAGCGACGCTGTTCGCAATGGCGAGCAGCTCGGCCTTGTTGGCGGAAATGGCGTTGGCCATGGTCGTGAACCCTTACTCTTCGGTTTCGAACTCGTCCGCCCCATCGGAGGAGAGCGGCATGCTAGCAGAAATGAGCGCGTCGGTCAGTATCAGCTTGGCTTCGCCGACCAGCGCGAAGGGGATGGAGACATCCCCGGCCTTATTGTCCTGGAACTGAATATCATCGCCCTCGACACCCTTCAGGATGCCGCGAAAGCTCTTGCGCCCCTCGACGGTCTCGGTCGTGGCGATCTTCGCCTCATGCCCGGCCCATTCCATGAAGTCGTGGAGACGGGTCAGCGGCCGATCGATACCCGGCGAGCTGACCTCCAGCCGATAAGCCTCCTCGATCGGATCAACCTCATCCAGCACGTCGGACAGACGGCGCGAGATGGTGGCGCAATCCTCGATGACGAGCTGCTTGGTCGCGGGATTTTCCGCCATGATCTGCAACGTATATTCGTCACCGGACCCGAACAGCTTCACGCGCACAAGGTCAAACCCCAAGGCCTTCACCTCCGGTTCGATCAGCGCGGTCAGTTCGGCGATGTCCGCCATGCAGTCTCCAACAGAATATGTGCGCTTCCGCCGCCGCAAGCGTTCCCGCCTGCGACCCCGACATGTTTGACGATGTAAGGAAGCAAGGGCGATATAGGGGGGAAGATATAATGCTGCAACATTATTCGTGCGCAGGATTTGATGAAGGCATGCGACGAACGGAGGTTGAAATGAATCGGGTCCTGATCACCGCCCTGCCCCTCCTCCTCCTGGCCTGCTCTTCCGAGAACGCCACCAGCCAGAACAGCGCCGCCCCTGCGGAAAAGCCCTTCAAAACCTCCATCATCGCGGATTTCGATTCGCCCTGGGCCATGACCTTCCTGCCCGACGGCCGCGCGCTAATCACGGAGAAGGCGGGCGAGATGATCCTCTTCGACCCGAAGAACGGAACAAAAATTCCGATCAGCGGCATTCCCAAGGTCGACAGCGCGGGCCAGGGCGCACTGATGGATGTCGTGCTTCATCCCCAGTTCGCGCAGAACAAGACGGTATATTTCAGCTTCTCGGAAAGCGGCCCTGGCGGCAAGGGCGTGGCGCTCGCCACGGGGATCTTCAACCAGGCCAGTGACGGAACGACAAAGCTCGACGGCGTAAAAACCATCTTCCGCGCCACCCCCTATGTCGAAGGCAACGGCCATTATTCCGGTCGCATCGCTTTCTCCCCCGATGGCCGCCACCTCTTCTTCACCAATGGCGAGCGCCAAAAGTTCGACCCAGCCCAAACCCCCAAGGCCACGCTGGGCAAGGTGCTACGCCTCAATATCGACGGCACCCCGGCGGCGGGCAATCCCCTCGCGGCCAAGGGATTCCATCCTGCCGTCTGGTCCTATGGCCACCGCAACCTGCTCGGCATCGCCTTCGACAAGGACGGTCGGCTATGGGAACAGGAAATGGGTCCCAAGGGCGGCGACGAGCTCAACCTCATCAAACCCGCCCTCAACTATGGCTATCCCAAGGCGTCGAACGGCGACCATTATGATGGCAAGCCGATCCCCGACCACAGCCCGCATGATGGCTTCGAGCCGCCGAAACTCTGGTGGAGCCCCGTCATTTCGCCCGCCGGACTGCTCTATTATTCGGGCGATCTCTTCCCGCAGTGGAAAAATTCGCTCTTCATCGGCGGCTTGTCCAGCCAAGCCCTGATCCGGGTGAAGCTGGACGGCGAAAATGCCTCAAAAGCCGACCAATGGGACATGGGCGCAAGGATACGCGAGGTCGAACAAGGCCCCGACGACGGGCTCTGGCTGCTTGAAGATGGCGGTCAGGGTTCGCAAGGGCGGCTGCTGAAATTGACGCCAGCGAGTTAGTAGGTGCTTGGCCGATACTGGAGCGAGAAGCCGACTTCATTCCAGTCGTCATGCCAGCGAAAGCTGGCATCTCTCACGATAGGGCGCCGTCCAGTCTCGCGAGATTCCAGCTTCCGCTGGAATGACGAGAAGGGGTGGATTTCGGACATTCCCCCTCCCGCAGGCGGGAGGGGGTTAGGGGGTGGGCTAGCGCAACTTTAGTGAAGTTCATTCCAAGGCTTGCCCGGAAGCTCGCTCCGCTCGCGCCCACCCCTGGCCCTTCAAACGAGTCACGTGCCTCGTTTGAACGCCTGCGGGTGGGGAACGTCTGATTTTGGTCGAAAGCGGACTAGCCGTACCCGTCATCATGGGCTTGTTCCGGGGTGACGGAAGCGAGGACCCGCCGCCCCTCAGCCCAAGCCGATCACACCAACCGGCTCTGCTTCACCGCCGCCTCAATAAAGCTCGCAAACAGCGGATGCGGATCAAACGGCTTGGACTTCAGCTCCGGATGGAACTGCACGCCGACGAACCAAGGATGGTCAGGCCGCTCGACAATCTCCGGCAGCGTGCCGTCCGGCGACATGCCCGAGAAGATGAGGCCACCCTTCTCCAGCGCCTCGCGATAGCCCGCGTTGACCTCATAGCGATGGCGATGCCGCTCGCTGATCTCGCTCGTGCCATATATGCCCGCGACCACGCTGTTGCCGGTGAGCTTGGCGGGATAGGCGCCCAGTCGCATCGTGCCGCCAAGGTCGGTTTCGGCGGTGCGCTTCTGCAAGCCTTCGCTGCTCATCCATTCGGTGATGAGGCCGACGACCGGCTCACTCGTCTCGCCAAATTCGGTGGTGGACGCATCTGCAATCCCCGCCGTGTTCCGCGCGCCTTCGATGCACGCCATCTGCATGCCAAGGCAGATGCCAAAGAAAGGCACATTGCGTTCGCGGGCGAACTTCACCGACGCGATCTTGCCCTCCGACCCGCGCACGCCAAAGCCGCCGGGGACCAAAATGCCGTGCATCGGCTCCAGGCTGGCCGCGACGTCATCGCCCTTCTCGAACAGCTCGGCGTCGATCCACTTGATATTCACCTTCACCCGGTTGGCGAAACCGCCATGGGTCAGCGCCTCGTAGAGCGACTTGTAGGCGTCTGGTAGGCCGACATATTTACCGACAACACCGATCGTCACTTCGCCTTCGGGGTTTTGCTGGCGGTCCATAATGTCCAGCCAGCGGTCAAGCGTCGGCTTGGGCGCGTCTTCGATGCCGAAAGCGCGCAGCACTTCCTCATCCAGCCCTTCGGCGTGATATTGCGCGGGCACGGCATAGATGCTGCTGGCGTCGAGCGCGGGGATCACCGCTTCCTTCCGGACGTTGCAGAACAGCGCGATCTTAGCGCGCTCGCTGTCGGGCAACGGATGTTCGCAACGGCACAGCAAAATGTCGGGCTGGATGCCCAGCGACGTCAGTTCGCGCACGCTATGCTGCGTCGGCTTTGTCTTCAGCTCGCCCGCCGCCGCGATATAGGGGACCAACGTCACATGGACGAAGATCGACTGGCGGCGACCAAGGTCATTATGCAGCTGACGGATCGCTTCCATGAACGGCAGCGATTCGATGTCGCCGACCGTCCCGCCAATCTCGCACAGCACGAAATCCAGATCGTCTGACTCGGCTATCGCGAACGCCTTGATCTCATCCGTGACGTGCGGGATCACCTGCACCGTCGCGCCCAGATAATCGCCGCGCCGCTCGCGCTGGATGATCGTCTGATAGACGCGGCCCTGCGTCACATTGTCCGACTGGCGCGCCGAAACCCCGGTAAACCGCTCATAATGGCCAAGGTCGAGGTCGGTTTCCGCCCCGTCATCGGTCACATAGACTTCGCCATGCTGATACGGGCTCATCGTGCCCGGATCGACGTTGAGATAAGGGTCGAACTTCCGAATGCGCACACGGAAACCTCGCGCCTGCAGCAGTGCTGCAAGCGAAGCGGCCATAAGGCCCTTGCCAAGCGAGGAGACCACGCCGCCGGTGATGAAAATATACCGCGCCATGGGAGAGGAGGCTTAGCCTTTTACAAACAAGTTGGGCAAGCGCGCGAATCCACGCGCGAGCAAAAAAGATCGGAAATTTGAACGAAAAGTTCAGTTGGCGAGCGGAACCGCGCCATTTGCGGCCTGGCCGTTGCTCGCAGCGCCTGCTGCTCCGGCCAACGGATCGGCGCTACCGGCAGGCGCAGGGGTCGACGGAGCCGCCGGAGCCTGCTTCACCAGCGAGGTATCGATATCGCTCGGAGCATGCTGCACCGATGCGATCACCGCCAGAACGATCGACAGCAGCACGAAGATGGTGGCCAGCACCGTCGTCGACCGCGTCAGAAAGTCCGCCGCGCCCCGCGCAGACATCAACCCCGCCGGGCTACCACCCACGCCCAGACCGCCGCCTTCCGACTTCTGCATCAGGATGACGGTGACAAGCAGGGCCGCCACGATGGCCTGCACGACGAGGATGAAGGTGAACATGCGAGAATATCTGTCCCAATGGGGTGCGTTGTGGAGCCCATAGCGTTGAAGCGCCGCCGGGGCAACCGGGCTAAGGTTGGCTTGCGCCAGAGGAGAGCCTCTTCAGCCCCCTCTCTTCCAGGGAGGCGCAGAGGAGGGAGCTAGCGCAGCGAGCCTGACGCCGCGCCCGCTCACGCACGCCTCAACCTCCGTTCGTTTCGAGCGCAGTCGAGAAACGATAGCCCCTCGCCTGCCCTAAGCCGAACCGCCTTATTCCCCAGCAGCCGCAATCACCGGCCCGAATTTCGCCGCGGTCAGGCTTGCTCCGCCCACCAGGCCGCCATCGACATCCTCGATCGCCATCAACTCGACCGCATTCTCGCCATTCATCGACCCGCCATAGAGGATGCGCATGGCACCCGCCTCGCCGTCGCCGATCCGGCTCGCCAACGCCGCCCGCAGTGCCTTGTGCATGGTTTCGACCGCGTCCATCGTCGGGATTCGCCCGGTGCCGATCGCCCAGATCGGCTCATAGGCGATGGCCAGCCAGTCCGCCGCCGCGCCTTCCGGCAGCGATGCCAGCAGCTGCGCCGACACAACGCCTTCGGCCCCGCCAGCATCGCGCACCTCTAGGCTTTCGCCGACGCAAAGGATGACCTTCAGACCCACAGCCTTAGCCGCGAGCGCCTTGGCCGCGACATCGGCGTCCGTTTCGCCCTGATCCTGCCGCCGTTCGCTATGGCCAACGATCGTCCAGCTCGCGCCCGCTTCGGCCAGCATCGCCGCCGACAGGCAGCCAGTATGCGCGCCGCTATCGTTCATGTGGCAATCCTGCGCGCCGACAAAGGCGCCGCCCTTCACCTGATCGGCCGCCGCGATCAGCGTCGCGGGCAGGCACAGCCCCACATCGATCACCGGACGCTCAGCCGCCAGCGCGCCGATCGCTTCGACTTCGGGCAGCTGTGAACGCAGGCCGTTCATCTTCCAGTTGCCGACCACCAGCTTGCGCCTGCCCATCAATCCATACCCCTTCAGTCATTCGTCCATCCGCCAGCCCGCGCCGGGCCAGCCCCGACAGGCCGATGGACAAAGGCGCGGCATTTGTCCAGCCAAGCCGCACTTGCCGCCGCGACGATCCGCCCCTAAAGCGGGCCGCCCGTAAAAGTCTTTCTATTCTGGACTTCCTTCATGCTTTCAAACTTCCGCCGCTTCATCCACTCGAAATTCGGCGCCCTCTTCGCGCTCCTTTTCCTCGGCGTCATCGCGGCGGCCTTCATCATGGGCGACGTCACGAGCGGCAAGTTTGGCACCTCTCTCGGCGGTGGCGGCGAAACGGTCGCGAAAGCAGGCGGCACCCGGTTGACCCTGCCCCAGTTCCAGGAACGGGTTCAGCGCGTCTTCGAAAATGCCCGCCGCGCCACCCCGGGTCTTCAGATCGGTGATTTCCTCGCCCAAGGCGCCGCTGGCCAGATTTATGATCAGCTTGTCGCCGCAATGACACTGAAGGAATATGCGAAGGATCAGGGCGTCCACATCTCCAAGCGCCTCGTCGATGCGCAGATCGCTCAGATCCCCGCCTTTCAGGACGCCGCAGGCAGATTCAGCCAGGAAAATTTCCGCCAGCTTCTACTGCGCGAACGCATCACCGAACAGGCCCTGCGCGAAGACATCACCCGCGAGATCCTGGAACGGCAGATGCTCGCTCCGCTCGGCCTGGGGGTAAAACTGCCGAACAGCGTCATACTGCCCTATGCCTCGCTACTGCTGGAGGCGCGCCAGGGGACGATCGCTGCTGTCCCCGCCGCAGCCTTTGCGGACATTAAGGATCCCACGGACGCACAGCTCGCCACTTATTATCAGCAGAATGCCGGGCGCTTCACCATCCCAGAGCAGCGCCGCATTCGCTACGCCGTGATCGATGGCGAACGCTTCGCGCAAGCCTCGCAGCCGACTGACGCCGAAATTGCCGCATTCTATAATCAGAACAAAGCGAGCTATGCCGCCAAGGAAAGCCGCAATTTCGAGCAGCTCATCCTGCCCAGCGAAGCCGCCGCGAAGACGATCACAGAGCAGGTTAAGGGCGGCAAGTCGCTTGCAGCCGCTGCGCAAGGTGCGGGGCTGGAGGCGTCGGCGCTCATGGATCAAAGCCGTGAAAGCCTGACCACCACAACGTCCGCCACAATCGCAAATGCGGGCTTTGCGGCCAAGCAAGGCGAGCTTGTCGGCCCGATCCGGGGACCACTCGGATGGGTTCTGCTGCGCGTATCAAACGTTAAGACCGTTCCCGCGCGGCCGCTGTCAGCCGTGCGCGACGAAATCGCAACGACGCTCCGCTCGCAAAAGCAGAAGCGCTTGCTGAGCGAGTTCACCGGAAAGGTCGAAGATCAGATCGCCGATGGCGGCAGCTTTGAGGAAGTGGTGAAGGACAACGGCCTGAAGCTGGAAACAACGCCCTTCCTGATCGCCAACGGCAAGCAGGTCGAGGATCAGGCCTATCAGACTCCGGCTGATGTCCGTCCGCTCCTGGCTCCCGTGTTCCAGATGAGTCAGGACGATGACGCGCAACTTGTGCCGGTCACGCCCGACCAGCGCTACGCTCTCGCCGCGCCCGCCGAGATTCGGGCCGCCGCGCCGCCGCCGCTGGAAAAGGTGAAGCCGCTGGTACTTGCCCAGTATAAGCTGGCGCAGGGCAACGCCAAGGCGAAGGCCGTGGCCGAGCAGATCCGCGCGAAGGTCGCCAAGGGCATGAAGCTTGCCGATGCCGTGGCCCAGGCTGGCGTCCGCCTGCCCGCACCGCAGACCGTAGGCGGGCGTCGCGCCGATATCATGCGGGAAGGTCAGCGTCCCCCCGCGGAGGTCGCGATCCTGTTCTCCATGGCAACCAACAGCGTCAAGACGATGCCGATCGGTCAGGATCGCGGCTATTTCGTCGTGCAACTGAACGGTATCAAACATGGCGATGCGGGTGGCCAGACCGCTCTGCTTGATCAGGTCCGCAGCCAGCTTGGCGATGTCGTCGGCCAGGAATATGGGCAGCAGTTCGAACGGGCGGTCGAAAAGCAGCTTGGCGTAACCCGGAACCCGTCAGCTGTAGCCAGCGTCCAGCGTGCGCTTGCCAGCACCAATGGCGGCGCACAGTAACATGGTTGCGGGCAGCGCAGGCAATGACGGGATAGCGGCCGCTCGCGGCGCACTGGCGGCTGGCAATTCGGCGCTGGTGTGGCGCCGCCAGATCGCGGACACGGACACGCCGATCTCCGCCGCGCTCAAGCTGTTTGTGGCCGATCGTGGCGACTTTCTGCTGGAATCGGTCGAAGGCGGTGCAGTTCGTGGCCGCTATAGCCTGATCGGCCTAGCCCCCGATCTGGTCTTCCGCGCGCAGGGACAGGCGGCTGAGATCAATCGCCACTGGGCGACGGACCCGCAGGCATTTGTTCCAGAAGCGGCGGATGCGCTTGATGCCTTGCGAGCGCTGGTGGCGGAATGCCGGGCTGATCTTGACCCTGCGCTTCCCCCTGCCCTCGCCTGCTTGGTGGGCTATTTCGGTTATGAGACGGTCGGCCTTGTCGAAAAGCTGCCGCGCCCTGCGCCCAATCCGCTTGAACTGCCCGATATGCTGTTCGTGCGGCCGACCATCATCCTCGTCTTCGACCGGCTGGCCGATGCGCTGTATCTTGTCGCGCCGGTGTGGAAGGGCAGCTTCAGCGACGCCGACGCGGCGATCGCGCAGGCTTTGGAGCGGATCGATGCAACGGCTGCGCGTCTGGCGGCGCCCTTGCCGCATACGCCTGCTCCCCAGGACATTACCGATGTCGATGTGACCCCCGCGCTGGAGCCGGGTCGCTACAAGGCCATGGTCGAGCGGGCCAAGGACTATATTGTCGCTGGGGACATATTCCAGGTGGTACTTGCCCAGCGTTTCACCAGCCCTTTCACCCTTCCACCAATCTCGCTTTATCGCGCACTGCGACGGATAAATCCTTCGCCTTTCCTCTATTATCTCGATCTGCCCGGATTCGCCCTGATCGGCTCCAGCCCCGAAATTCTGGTGCGTGCACGGGATGGTGAAGTCACCATCCGCCCGATCGCGGGAACACGGCCACGGGGCAAAAATGCTGTCGAAGATGCTGCCAATCGCGAAAGCCTGCTCGCCGATCCCAAGGAACGAGCAGAACATCTGATGCTGCTCGATCTTGGGCGCAACGATGTGGGCCGGGTCGCCACTGCCGGGTCAGTGACGGTAACCGACAGCTATACGGTCGAATTTTACAGCCACGTCATGCACATCGTGTCGAATGTCGTCGGCCGCCTTTCGCCGGACAAGGATGCGCTGGACGCCCTCTTCGCGGGCTTCCCGGCAGGCACGGTTTCGGGCGCACCGAAGGTGCGCGCTTGCGAGATCATCGCGGAACTGGAGCCGGAGACGCGCGGCGCCTATGCAGGCGGCGTCGGCTATTTCGGACCCGACGGCAATATGGACAGCTGCATCGTGTTACGCACCGCCGTGCTCAAGGATGGCATCATGCACGTCCAGGCAGGCGCGGGCATCGTTGCCGACTCCACGCCGGAATATGAGCAGCGCGAATGCGAGGCGAAGAGTGGCGCACTCCTCGCGGCAGCGCGGGAAGCCGTCGATCTCGCGCGGCAGGCTGGCTTTGGGCAATAACTACTCGGCCGTAGTTGGATCAATCGTCGACCGCACTCTGGCGATGCTGTTGGCAGGAAGCCCCGCAAGCTCGGCATGCTGTCGGATCAACTCTTCGCTGGGCGCGCGGTAGAGACAATAGATCTTGTCATCCGTCACATAGCTGTGGACCCACTGTATCTCGGGTCCAAGTTCGCGCAGCACATTACACGAACCTTGTGACGCGTTCCTGAGCTCATCGCCCCGCAGCCTTCCCGCGCCGGGCATCTCTCTTTCTATCACGAACTGCGGCATGACCACCTCCATGCGTGAAGAGCGCCGAATCTATGCCTGTGTGCGGCGCGAGTCCATAACGACACTAACGGCCTCGCCATCCGCCAAACGCGCGGCGTTTCAGTCGCGCTACACGTGCAGACACTGGCTGGTTGCGGCAGCACCCCGAACTGTCGGAACGCCTCGTTCCCGTCGCCGGGCTAATATCGAGCGAAGAGGTCAATGGTGCGCGTGCCGATTGGCAGCAGGCTTGCGACGTTCTTCACGCGCATGTCAGCGCGAGGGTCAAGGAAGTAGAGCGGGTCGCGCGCATCCATCGCGATCCGTTTGAACCAATTCTGCCGATCTTGGAAGCACCAAGCCCTGTCGCAGAATACCTCAAGATCGCGGAAGAGATATTGAAGCATCGGCCCGATGATCTGCGCTATTCGCGCGCGGCTGCTGAGGCGGTTCGATCATATCTCATTATCCGATTTGGGCTTCACCTTGGTCTGCGGCAAAAGAATTTGCGGCAGCTTCTCGTGTGTCCACGTAGGCATCTGCCCCGTTCCGAACGGCAGCTCGAAACTTTGAAACGCGGAGAACTCCGCTGGAGCAGTCGAGACCACGGATGGGAGGTCGTCGTCCCCGCCGTTGCATTTAAGAACGCCCATTCCTCCTTCTTCGGAGGAAAGCCGTTCAAGCTGCTGTTGCCAGATTTGGGCAACCTATACGATCACATCGACGCCTACTTGGAACGGCATCGCCGTGTCCTGCTCAATCAAGCCGATGATCCCTGCACTTTTTTCGTGAAGACGGTGAAGAAAACCAGCAAGGACGCCTCATACGATCAAAATACATTCTATGAAGCGTGGCGTTTGATCATTCAACGCTACGGGATTTTCAACCCTTATACCGGGCGCGGAGCCATCCGGGGGTTGCTGCCGCACGGCCCTCACAATGTGCGGGATGTTCTCGCGACCCATATCCTGAAACAGACAGGCTCTTACGAGCAAGCCAGTTATGCCATTCAGGACACGCCAGAGATGGTCGCTAAACATTACGGACGCTTTCTTCCGCAGGATAAAGCCGCGATGGCCGCGCAAATTCTCAATCGGGTTTGGGAGGCCGCTTGAGTGCGTCGTGGCGCGGCCGGGCGTGTGGCGTTATCGTCACAGGCGGGGCTCTACCAATGACCTCTAGACCTTGCGAGACAATGCCCCATTGAACCGATCCAGACCCCTGTGAGACAGTCTATGCCCAGCGGAGGGCTGTCTCACGGGGGCAAGGCCATGTGAGAGAACGGGGTCTCACCATTCTCAAATGGATCGGCGACTTATTATCGACAAATCAGGCTCGGCCGCCCCATAAGAGCGGCATCGGGATCGGCATTGGCCATCAAAGGGGGAAATCATTGTCAGTTGACCTTCAGGACCTGTCGCGGCGTCTGTTCAAGACCGCCGAGCAGCTATGGACCAACACCGCGCTGCGTCCTGACCAGTATGCCCAGCCCGTCCTTGCCCTGATCGCGCTGCGGCAGATGGAGGCCCGGTTCGATCTGGTCCACTCCGATCTGTCGAAGACCTTCACGGGCCGCCTGAAGCCCACGCCACAGGATTACCACGGGCACGGCGCGGTGTTCCTGCCCGATCATGCCCGCTTCTCCTACCTGCTGGGCCTGCCGGAAACGGAGAACCTGGCCGAGGCGCTGAATGCCGCGATGGAGGCCATCACCGAACATAACCCTGACCTCGCCGGTGTGCTGCCTCGCGGTTATGGCGCGCTGCCCAGTAGCGTGCTGCGCGAAGTGCTGCGGCTCCTGTCAACCCCGGTCGTTATGTCGCCGTTGCGCCGGGCGAGCAGGTGGAGGACGAGGACTTCCGCGGGCGGCTGGCTGCCTTGCAGGAGGAACTGGAAGGGCTGAACGCCGAGGCGGCGCGCTTGCAGGATGTGATCGCGGCGAATGTAGCCGAGGTGCTAGCGTGAGTGATTGGCCCAGCTTTACCATTGAAGACCTCTGCGTTTCCGTTGTCGATTGCGTGAACCGCACCGCTCCGGTTGTCGAAGGGCCGATCCTCGACACACCCGATGGCCCGCTGCCGGAGGGTTGGACTTGGGGTGCTTTTCGCGATCTTGCTCGCGAGGTGCGCCAAACGGTGTCGCCAGACGATGTGCCTCCCGACACTCCGTATGTTGGACTGGAACACATGCCGCGACGGTCATTCACGCTTGATCAGCATGGGCAGGCCGAGGAGGTCTCAAGCCTGAAATCGCGTTTCCAGCGAAGCGATATTCTGTTCGGGAAAATCCGCCCCTATTTTCACAAAGTGGTCTGGGCGGGCTTCGATGGCGTGTCATCGACCGATGCCATTGTTTGGCGTCCTGTTGCTGGCCTCGCTGCGCAAGCACTGGCCACCGCATCCAGCGATGCTTTCGTGGCCTATTCGGTGCAGACCTCCAACGGAACAAAGATGCCCCGCGCCAAGGGCGCACGGCTTGGCATGCTGCCAACGACATTCCGTAGCCGCCGCAAAATTTCATCACGCGTGCTGTTGCTGAACTCGGCGAGGTCGTCAGCGGTAGCCGCGCCCATCTGAAAGAGTTGCTGGCAGGCAATGAACGCTATGTGTTCAGCCTGATCCAGAAGTTCAGCACGGCGGACAAAGAACCCATGTCTATGCTGTCCGAACGTTCGGACATCATCGTGATGACCGACGAGGCCCATCGCAGCCAGTATGACCAGCTTGCCGCCAATATGCGCGCCGCGCTGCCCAATGCTTCCTTCATCGGCTTTACCGGCACCCCGCTAATCCAAGGCGAGGAAAGCCGCACCCGCGAGGTGTTCGGCGATTATGTGTCCGTCTATGATTTCGCCCAGTCGGTGCGGGACGGGGCGACCGTTCCCCTGTTCTACGAGGCGAGAAAGCCGGAGTTGCAGCTTAACACCGATGAATTGCGGGAAGAGCTGGACACCCTGCTCGACGAGGCCATGCTGGACGAGGAACAGGAAAAGAAGCTCAGCCAACAGTTCGGGCGGCAATATACGCTCATCACCGCGCCCGACCGGCTGGACAAGGTGGCCGAAGACGTGGCGCTACACTTCGCCATGCGGGGCTATCGCGGCAAGGCGATGTTCGTCGCCATCGACAAGGCAACCGCCGTCGCCATGCACGATCGGGTCAAGGCCGAGGTCGCTCGCCTGATCGCAAAGGACGAGGAACGGCTGAAAGTCGCCCATGAGGCGGAAGGCGCGACGATTGCCGAGCGGCTGATGTGGCTCCGCGAACTCGATATGGCGGTGGTGGTCAGCCAGAGCCAGAACGAAATCGACGACCTGCGCAAGAAGGGCCTCGACATCCTGCCGCACCGAGAGCGGGTGCAACGGGAA
Source organism: Sphingobium sp. Cam5-1 (assembly GCF_015693305.1). Lineage (NCBI taxonomy): Bacteria > Pseudomonadati > Pseudomonadota > Alphaproteobacteria > Sphingomonadales > Sphingobiaceae > Sphingobium > Sphingobium sp. Cam5-1. The sequence continues at coordinate 1,433,128 of NZ_CP065138.1, forward strand.
GACCTTGAAGCCAAGTTCAAAGACCCAGACGATCCGCTGCGGCTGGTGTTCGTGTGTGCCATGTGGATCACCGGCTTTGACGTGCCCACCATCGGCACCGTCTATCTCGACAAGCCGATGAAGAACCACACACTGATGCAGACCATCGCGCGGGCCAACCGCCGGGCCGAGGGCAAGACATCCGGCGTCATCGTCGATTATGTCGGCGTGTTCCAGAACCTCCAGAAGGCGCTCGCCATCTATGCAGGTGGCGGGGGTGAGGAAACACCGATCAAGGACAAGGAAGCCCTTGTTGCCACCCTTGAAGATGCGCTGGGATCGGTTCGGGCCTTCGTTCAGCCGTTAGGCGTTGAACCGGACGCCATCATGACGGTGCGCGATTTTGACCGGCTGCGGCTCATAAATCAGGCCGTTGAAATCTTGATCGCGCCCGACGAGCGCCGCCGCGAGTTCCTGCGCCTGACCGCTGCCGTCACCAAAGCATACAAGGCGCTGCTACCCGATGAGCGGGCCGCGCCCTTTCTCAGGCCGGTCGCCGTGTTCCATACCCTGTCCGACGCGGTGAAGGCAAAGTTGGGGCCGGTCGATATATCCGCCATCTCCGCTCGCATCGCCGAACTGCTCGACGAGAAGCTGGAGGGCGTCGCGATCCTGACACCTATCGTCGAAGGCGATACCGCTAAGGGTCGCGTGGACCTGTCCGGCATCGACTTCGACAAGCTGGCCGACCTCTTTGCCACCAGCCCGAAAGTCACCGCCGAAACGCTCCGCGAGGGAGCAGAGGAGAAAGCCTTCGCAGGCGGCCTTGGTCAACGTCGCCATGGGTGTTTCGGAACCGAAGAACGCCAAGATATGCTTCATTTCCGCGCGGTAGCGATCCTTGGTCTTTTCGGTCTGGCCCTTACGAAAGATCGTGTCCAAATAGGCTTGCTGCACATCGCCGAAGGTTGGCCCCTGACGCGCAGGTAAGGACGGCGCATAGACCGGAGAAGCCACGACAGGCTCCAGAAAGGCAACGTCATCAAACCCCTTGGAATAATCCCCGTCCAGATGGCGGCGCTCCATCTGGGCAATCTGCAAGGCAGCGCGACGAACCAACTCCCGAAGCAACTGCGCCTCCGGCGAAAGGAAATCAGCGCGCATACCCGCTTTGCTCAGCAGATCAGTTTCGATTGACTGGACGAGCCGCATCGTCCCGGCATCTTCCGAAGATCGAAACATTGCGATGCGGTCTTCGATCTCCATCACATATTCATCTCGGCGCTGGGCATCCATCGCCTGATCGGGAGGCAAGGCGTCCAATTCCGACCGTGCCGCCAACAGGTACTCTCGCGCTAGTCGCCGGGCATCCAAATCGGTCAGCAAGGGCAGAGAGGGATCGGTGGGCCGAACCGGGGCGGACGTGCGCGACCGGACGATGATCCCCTGTTCGTTTGCCGCTGAATGGCTGATCCGTTCGCGCGCCTCATGGATTTCGCGTTCAGCGGCCTGAACCGCGAGATGATATTTGCGCTCATGCTGGCGCGCAGGCTCTCCGGCGTCTTTCCACGCGGACACCCCCAGCGATTTGTTGTAATCCGACCGGCCCAGATGCGCGGCTACGTCATCGGGAAAGCGCCTGCGATAGTAGAGATTTCGGCTGCCCGCCCGTTCAACGACATATGGCGGTTTTGGCATGTCTTCCATAGCCCTGTGTTACACATTGGTGTAGCAAAGAGGCAAGAAAAGCCGCAGATTTCCGCCGATTGGCAGAAATCCGCAGGTTTTGGGAAAATTGGTGGAGCCGAGGGGGATCGAACCCCTGACCTCGTCATTGCGAACGACGCGCTCTCCCAGCTGAGCTACGGCCCCGAAGGAGCGCTGCCTATAAGCGAGCGGAGATTCGCTTGCAACGGGCTTTTTCGGAAAAGGTCGGCCTTGCAGCAACATCGGCAGCACGGTGCGGAAGAGCGATGTTACCCGGACGTAACATCCGGAACGATGCGCCCTGCTGCTCATTAGTGATGCAACGGCGTTTAGGCCGTAGCAACAGCAGCCAAGGAGAAGGACGATGGGCTATCAAGGCGGACGTCGCTATGGAGACGATGGCAGGGCTCGCAGCGACTGGGATCGCGGATCCGACCGCCATCGCGGGCAGCGTGACTGGCGCGATGATCGTAGCTATCGCTACGGCACGCGCGGCCAGTTCGGCGGTTCGGATTCCCGGCGGTCACCAGAACATTATGATCCGGAAGAGCGCGGCTTTTTCGACCGGGCGGGAGATGAGATCCGCAGCTGGTTCGGCGATGAGGAGGCCGAACGCCGCCGCGAATATGACGAATATTATAACCGCCCCTATGGCGACCCGCGCGATGAAAGCAGCCGTATAGGGTTTGCGTCGGCATCGCGCAGCAACCAGTATCTGCCAAATCGTGGCTATGCACCCTATACGGGAGAACGCAGTGGCTATGGCAGCGAAGATCATGGCAGTCGCGTACGCGCCTACGGACCCACGCATGATTATGGCGAGCATCATGACGCCAACTATTATGCGTGGCGACAAGAGCGGATGAATGAGCTGGACCGCGACTATGCTGAATATCAGCGGGAACATCGCGATCGCTTCAACAATGAGTTCGGAACCTGGCGCACGCGGCGCACCGAACAGCGCCAGGCGGTGCAACAGGTTCGCGAACATATGGAGGTCGTCGGAAGCGACGGCGCTCATGTGGGAACGGTCGATCGGTTAAGTGGCGACCGCATCATCCTTACCAAGAATGATCAGGATGCCAGCGGCGTGCACCATTCCGTACCTTCGTCCTGGATCAGGTCGGTGGACGAACAAAGGGTGACGCTGGAAAAGACGGCCGATGAAGCGCACCATGCCTGGCGAACCGAACGGGAGCAGAATGCTCTCTTTGGCGAAGGACGCGAACAGAGCGGATGGAACAGTGGCGGCGTCAGTGCGCGCGATACGGAACGCAACCGCTAATCAAATATAAACAGGCAAGGGGTCCGGCAGACGTCCGGACCCTTTGCTTGTCCGATCCCTATCCCCCGCGGCGGCGAGCCGATCCCACCTTCAATGCTTCCGGCATGAAGGGAGGATGAGCTCGATCAAGCCCTTGCCCTTGGGCCTCAAGCAATGCCAGAGCGCAACTGCACGCGTTACGAGGCCCGTCCATGCCAACCATATTGCTGCTGGTCATCTCCAATCTCTTCATGACCATAGCTTGGTACTGGCATTTGAAGGGCGGAATGGGAAAGCCGATCCTGCTGGTCATCCTGATCAGTTGGGGCATCGCGCTCGTCGAATATTGTTTCGCCGTACCCGCAAATCGCATTGGGTTTGCCAGCGGCTGGAGCCCGGGTCAGTTAAAGATCGCGCAGGAAGCGATCGCCCTGATCGTCTTCGGCGGCTTTATGGTGACCGTTTTGGGTGAACCACTCCATTGGCGCCACGCGGCAGCCTTCCTATGCATAGTGGCGGCGGTCGGCTTTCTGTTCGCAGGGCGATCCTAAAGCGGATTTGCGAGCTGAGGCAGAAGAAGCGACGAGTCTCCATAGGAGTAAAAGCGGTATCCGCTTTCTATCGCATGAGCATAAGCCGCCTGCATGCGTTCCCGCCCCATCAAGGCGCTTACCAGCATAAACAAGGTCGATCTCGGCAGATGGAAGTTGGTCATTAGCCCATCCACGGCGCGGAAGCGGTAGCCCGGCGTGATGAAAATGCGGGTCTCATCCGCGAACGGACGGATCACTCCATCCTCCCCGCAGGCGCTCTCAAGCAGGCGCAGGCTGGTCGTGCCCACGGCTATAAGGCGACCGCCAGCTTGGCGCGCGGCGTTCAGCCGGTCGGCAGCGGCTTGCTCGATCCGGCCCCACTCCGCATGCATACGATGATCATCGGTATCCTCCGCCTTCACAGGCAGAAACGTACCGGCCCCCACATGAAGCGTCAGCGTTTCCGACATGACACCGGCCTCACTGAGTGCCGACATCAGCGCGGGCGTAAAATGCAAAGCCGCCGTCGGAGCCGCCACCGCCCCGTCCTCGCGAGCGAACATGGTCTGATAGTCACTGCGGTCGCGGGCGTCCGTAGGCCGCTTGCTGGCGATATAAGGCGGCAATGGCATGCGCCCCGCCCGCTCCAGCAGCACCTCGACAGGCTCATCCCCCTCGAAGGTCAGCGTCACCCCGCCTTCGTCATCACGCGCGCCCGCCAGAGCCGTGACGCCTGCACCGAAATCTATCTGGTCCCCCTCGCGCACCCGCTTGGCATTGCGAAGGAACGCCTGCCATTGCCGCAGGCCAAGACGCTTGTGGAGCGTGGCGCCGATCTTCGCCTGACCGCGAATGCCCTCCAACTGAGCGGGGATGACCTTGGTATCGTTAAACACCAACACATCACCGGCGCGCAGCAAGGCAGGCAAATCCCGAACGGTACGATCTTCGAAAGGCTTTTCGCCATCGACCAACAGCAGGCGCGCCGCATCGCGTGGCGACGCGGGCCTTAGCGCGATGCTTTCAGCCGGCAGTTCGAAATCGAAAAGATCTACGCGCATGCGGGCGCTGTCCTCAAGACACGGCCATCATGCCGATGCGACATCGGCATGATCCACTTCAAGTTGCGACTTACCGCTTCTTCTGTGAGGAGGCTTTCTTCACCGGTGCGGGTGCAGGCGCGATAATGGAAGGCGCGGGCGGCGTTGGAAGCGCCATGACCGGCGGCTTGCCGTCGCTTTCAATCGATGCCTGCAGGATCGTGGTCGGATTTGCGGGCGGCTCGCCCGGCGCGATGGCGTCGACATATTGCATGCCCTCAATCACGCGGCCGAACACCGTATATTTCTTGTCCAGCTGCATGCGGGGCAGGAACAGGATGAAGAACTGGCTGTTGGCGCTATTCTCATCCTGCGCGCGGGCCATCGACACTGTGCCGCGAAGATGCGGCATCGGGTTGAATTCGGCCTGCAGGTCGGGGAGCGACGATCCGCCGGTTCCGTCATTCTTCGGATCGCCGCCTTGCGCCATGAAACCGGGGATCACACGATGGAATTTCAGGCCGTTGTAAAAGCCCTGCCGCGTCAGCTGCTTGATGCGTTCGACATGCTGGGGAGCGATGTCGGGACGCAGCTGGATGCGGACACGACCGCCACTCGACAGGTCGAGATCCCAGACGTCCTGCGGGTCCACCGGAACCGACGCAGGCGGCAGTTTCGCGCTAGGATCCTGTCCCATCGACTTGGCATTCTGCTCCGCCCGCGCGGCAGCCTCCGCCCTTTTTGCCTCTTCGGCATTAGCGCCTCCGCCACCCTGGGCCAGCGCCACGCCGCCCGACGCATAGAGAGCGATAGTGATCGCCACGGTCTTGAACGCCGAACTGAACCGCATGGATGAGCTTTCCCTAATATCTAAAGCCTGGTGGCGAAGCTGCTCTGATAACGCGCTCTTCGCGATTGGCAACTGAACGAAGGCTGAGCAGCCCTTATTGATCGCCCTTCTTTCCAATCTCGCCGACCCGGGCCACCACCTGCTGGCATGTCGCGGGGCTGACGAACTTGTGGATCGGACCGCCGTAAAGCGCGATTTCCTTGACCAGCCGCGATGCGATCGGCTGAAGGGAGACATCGGCCATGAGGAAGACCGTTTCGACGCGAGGGTTTATCTGCTGGTTCATTCCCGCCATCTGATATTCATATTCGAAGTCGGCAACGGCGCGCAGGCCGCGGATGATGACGCTGGCACCCTGCGATTCGGCGAAGTCCATCAGCAATGAATTAAAGCCAGTGACCACAATCTCCGTGTCGATGTCAGCGCATTCGCGGCGCACCATCTCCAGCCGCTCTTCATCGGAGAACATGGGCGATTTGGAAATGTTGGTGGTGACGCCGATCACCAGCTTGTCGACCAGCTTGGCCCCTCGGCGAATAATGTCCATGTGACCCAAAGTGATCGGGTCGAACGTGCCGGGATAGACCCCCACCCGCTGCCTGCTCATGCCTTACCGGTCCCTTTCCACGATATAGTCTGCGATTGCTCGCAGCAGATCGGCCTCCCCGCCGAAACCATGAAGATGCGCCTTGGCCTGATCCACCAGCAAACGCGCCTGCTCACGCGCGCGCTCCACGCCCAGCAGCGAGACAAAGGTTTCCTTGCCCGCCGCCGCATCCTTACCCAGCGCCTTGCCCGCCAGATCGGCGTCACCTTCGACGTCCAGCAGATCGTCGGCAATCTGGAACGCCAGGCCGATGTCGCGCGCATAGCCGTGGAGGCTGGTGCGAGCATCGGCCGGAATGCGTGCCATGATCGCCGCCGCGTCCACACAAAATGCAATGAGCGCCCCGGTCTTAAGCTGTTGAAGGCGCGTTACGGTGACAAGGTCGAAGCTGGTGCCTTCCGCCTCCAGATCCATCATCTGTCCGCCCGCCATGCCTGCGGGACCGCTGGACAGCGCCAGCGCCTTTACCAGCTCCACCCGGACGAACGGATCAGGATGAGTCTCTTCATCCGCCAATATTTCGAAGGCCAGATCGTGAAGACAGTCCCCGGCCAGGATCGCCGTCGCCTCATCAAAAGCCTTGTGGATCGTCGGCTTACCCCGGCGCATGTCATCATCATCCATCGCCGGAAGGTCGTCATGCACCAGCGAATAGACATGGATGCATTCGACAGCCAGCCCGACGCGAAGCAGCGAATCCTGGGAGATATTGAACAACTCGCCCGCCGCCTGCACCAACAAGGGACGCAATCTCTTGCCGCCGCCTATGGCCGCATGGCGCATGGCCTCATAAAGGCGCGCGCGCGGATCATCGGGAACGGTCAGCAACAGTTCGAACGCGCGATCAATGTCCGCGGCGACGGCAGCCGCACGGGTGGTCACCACCTCTGAACCGGAGGTCTGCCCCTCCATGGCCGCGGCGCTCAATCCGCGCCGAAAGGCTGGGCGCCCGTGACGGCGCCGCTGGGATCGATGGTCAATTTCTGAATGCGAGCCTCTGCCGCCTGCAGGCGTTCAAGGCAGCGCTTGCGCAGTTCTTCACCCTGAGCATAGAGCGAGATCGACTCGTCGAGCGGCACATCACCGCTTTCCAGCCGACGAACGATCGACTCCAGCGCCCGCAGCGCATCCTCAAACGACAATTGGGACAAATCGCCCGGCTCTGTCTTGCTGTCTTCGGCCATGACCCTGCATTGGCGGGCACCGGTGGCCGGGTCAAGCCTGCACCACGCCGCAAGGCAGATTCCGGGCCTGCTTGTAACAAAAGTGTCATCGAATCTCGCACAAAGCTGGAGGGATTTTGGCAGTTTTGCGTTGACGCTCGCGCAAGCAAGTGCACATAGAAGGACCGCTATGAAATATTATCTCCCCCTGATTTCCGCCGTTGCTCTCAGCTTGCTCTCCGCTTGCAACAATAATGATGAACCCGAAGTCGTCGGCGGCCCCGCCGATCCGATGGCTCAACAGCTCGCGAATGCCGCACCTGTCGAACTGCCCCCTTCGGTGAAGGTCAGCCGCCAATATCGCTGCAAGGATAACAGCCTCATCTTCATCGACTTCCTGAGCGACGACAAGACCGCGAACCTGCGCACTGAAAAGAACGGCGCACCGACAAAGCTCGTCGCCCCCGAAGCTGGCAAGCCCTTCACGGCCGAAGGCGGCTATTCGGTCGATGGCAGCGGCAAGCAGATCACCGCCACCCTTCCGGGCAAAAGCGGCCTTAGCTGCAAAGCCTGATCAACATTTCCATGTCTTTCACAGGCCGGGCTCAACTGCCCGGCCTTTTTTATTTTCCTATCCTGCCGACCAGTTCGGGTTCACCAACCTCGACGGGGTCGGGACCAAAGCGGTTGGGACCGCGCGTCCCGCTCATGATGAAGAAGACCAGCAAAACCAGGCTTCCGATCAGCGGGAAGAAAATGATCAGCAGCCAAAATCCGCTCCGGTCCGTGTCGTGCAGCCGCCGCACCGCTACTGCGAGCCAGGGGATCAGGATAGCAAGGCCGAACAGGCCGGTGAGCGGCCCTCCCCGCGTGTGATAGCCGGTACTGAACGACCAGGGACCCCGGCGCACCCAATGTTCTGTGGTGCTTAGGCCCAGCAGTCCTTCGACAATGCCGACCGCGATGAAGCAAAGCAGAAGGAAGAGGATGAACATCCAATATTCCTTTGGCCGCGCACGGCCAGAAAAACGAGCGTAGCGACGCAGCGGCAACAACATCCATTCCATATTTCCCCTCCTCCGATCAGTGTTCCAACGCATATAAATAGCATGTTTTCCCGACTTGGGCTGGCCAAGGATTGTCTATCCGCCCCTCCCCGGCTAAAGGCGCGCTCATGTCGACCGCAGCCACTCAAATCACCCCGGAAATCGTCGCCGAACATGGCCTTTCGCCGGAAGAATATGACCGCGTTCTGAACGCCCTCGGCCGTGAGCCGAATCTGACGGAACTGGGCATCTTCTCGGTCATGTGGTCGGAGCATTGCTCCTACAAGTCGAGCCGCATCCACCTGAAGAAGCTGCCCACCGAAGGCCCGCAAGTCATCTGCGGTCCCGGTGAGAATGCGGGCGTCGTCGATATCGGCGATGGGCAGGCGGCGATCTTCAAGATGGAGAGCCACAATCACCCGTCCTACATCGAACCCTATCAGGGCGCGGCGACTGGGGTCGGCGGTATCCTGCGCGACGTCTTCACCATGGGCGCGCGTCCAGTCGCGAACATGAATGCGCTGCGCTTTGGCCGTCCCGATCATCCGAAGATGAAGCATCTCATCAGCGGCGTCGTCCATGGCATCGGCGGCTACGGCAATTGCGTTGGCGTCCCGACGGTGGGCGGCGAAGTAAATTTCCACCCGGCCTATGATGGCAACATCCTGGTCAACGCAATGACCGTGGGCGTCGCGGATACCGACAAGATCTTTTATTCGGCTGCTTCGGGCATCGGCAACCCGATCGTCTATGTGGGATCGAAGACCGGCCGCGACGGCATTCATGGCGCGACCATGGCCTCTGCTGATTTCGGCGACGACGCCGACGCCAAGCGCCCGACCGTGCAGGTCGGCGATCCCTTTACCGAAAAGCTGCTGATCGAAGCCTGTCTTGAGCTGATGGCGTCCGACGCGATCGTCGCCATTCAGGACATGGGCGCGGCAGGCCTGACCTCCTCCTCGGTCGAAATGGCGTCCAAGGGCGGCGTCGGCATCCAGCTCAACATGGACGACGTGCCGCAGCGGGAAACCGGCATGACGGCCTATGAAATGATGCTGTCGGAGAGCCAGGAGCGCATGCTCATGGTACTCCAGCCGGGCAAGGAAGCTTTCGCCGAAGCCATTTTCCGCAAGTGGGAGCTTGATTTCGCCGTGATCGGCCATGTCACCGACACGGGCCGCATGGTGCTGGTCCACAAGGGCGAGACGGTATGCGACATTCCGCTCGCGCCGCTGGCTGACGACGCGCCGCTCTATGATCGCCCGTCGATGCCCAAGGACGAATATAAGCTGTGGTCCAACGTCCAGCCGCTGGGCGAGATCGCCGAAAGCGCGGACATCGGCGCCGATCTCGTCAAGCTGATGGGTTCCCCCGACATTGCCAGCCGCCGCTGGATCTGGGAGCAATATGACCACATGGTCGGCGCCGACACGGTTCAGCGCCCTGGCGGGGACGCGGCAGTGGTGCGCGTCCACGGCTCGCAAAAGGGCATCGCGATCAGCACCGACTGCACCCCGCGCTATTGCTATGCCGATCCCTATGAGGGCGGAAAGCAGGCCATCGCCGAATGCTATCGCAACATCTCGGCCGTCGGCGCGACGCCGCTTGCCGTCACCAATTGCCTGAACTTCGCCAATCCGCAGCGGCCGGAAATCATGGCGCAGTTCACCGGCTGTCTGGAAGGCATGGGCGACGCCTGCCGCGCGCTCGACTTCCCCATCGTATCGGGCAACGTCTCTCTCTACAATGAATCCAAGGCGACGGGCGGCGGCTCGGCAATCCTGCCCACCCCCGCAATCGGCGGCATTGGCCTGTTGAAGAACGTCGATGTGATGGCAACCGTCGCTTTCAAGCAGGAAGGCGATGCAATCTGGCTCATCGGCGGCGAAGGCTCGCATCTCGGCCAGTCCATTTGGCTGCGGGAAATTCAGGGCCGCGAAGCTGGTGACGCGCCAAAGGTAGACTTGGCCGCCGAACGAGCCAATGCAGAGACTGTCCGCACGTTGATCGCCCAAGGGAAGGCCAATGCCGTCCATGATATTTCGGACGGCGGCTTGCTGGTAACCGTCGCGGAAATGGCGCTGGCAGGCGGATTGGGCGCACAGCTCGACATCGCATTGAACACCGCGGCGGCCTTTGGCGAAGATCAGGGCCGCTATGTCGTAACAGCCGCGGCGGGTACGGAGATTGCCGGAGCAGTCAGGATCGGCACCGTCGGCGGCGACCGTGTGGCGGGCGTGAATCTCGCCGACCTGCGCTCTGCGCATGAGGGTTTCTTCCCCAACCTGATGGACGCTGAACTGTAAGTACCAACACACATGGCTCCTGCCCAGCAGGAGCCACGTCAGGCAGGCCTGGTCACCCGTCCAAACAATATCTGATAGGCATCAGCGCCCCCTCCGGCATCGAAGGCAGCCATCACTTTCTTTAACTCTTTCGGCGGAAGGGGTTTTCGGCCTTCGCTCGACACCACCGCGCCGATACCTTTCAAATGAGAAATCAGGCCACGCGCCCCGGTGCAGCTGAGCGGACAAGTTTCATCAAAGGCGAAGGCATCCTCATATCGGCGCAGCATTGAGGACAGTTCATCGAGCGAAGGGTAATCGGGCACGCCGGGAACAAGGCCGCAAGCCTGATGAGCTGCTCGCCATTGACCAAAACTCTCCTTTCCCATGGTAGAAAAGATCAGGCTGCCACCCGGTCTCAACAACCCCACCAGGCGAGCGATGGCCTCTTCCAGATCATCGAACCATTGAAAGGCGAGGCTCGACAGGACGAGGTCGAACCATTCCCCCTCGAACGGCGGCGCTTCGCCATCCATGGCAAGGAAAGTCCCCGCGACGAACCCCCCTGTAGCCGTTCGAGCAAGCATTTCCGGCGAAATGTCGGTGACCAGCAGCTCTGCCCTCGGCCAGCGCTGCTGAATATCGCGAGTCAGCAGGCCCGTGCCGCAACCGATCTCCAGGATGCGCCCCACTCCGCTGGGCTTCTGCCGCTGAGCAAGGTCGGCGACCAGCACCGCCGCCGCGCGCTGGGGGCCGGCATGATCTTCGTAATGGCCAGCCGCCGCGCCGAACGCTGCGCTTATCCGTTGCTTGCGGCCGCTGTTCATGGCTAGTCGCATGACAGAGCCCCGCCGACTTTGCCAGCGTCTTTAAGGAACCTCGCCGCATGTCTCCTCCTTCATCCCAGATTGCTGCCATGGACGTGCTACGCGGGTGCGCCGTCATGGGCATATTGTGGATGAACATCAGCGCCTTTGCCCTGCCCCAGACGGCCTATTTCAATCCCGCTGCCGCAGGCCCGCTGTCCGTCGGCGATAAACTGTTCTGGCTGATCAGCTTCCTGTTTTTCGACGGAAAGATGCGTGCTCTTTTTTCAATATTGTTCGGCGCGTCCATGCTGCTGCTGATCGATCGGGAAGAGATGGAGGGGCGTGACGGACAGCGGGCGCAAATCATCCGGGCGGCCTGGTTGTTCATCTTCGGCCTTGCCCATTATCTGCTGCTTTGGGCAGGCGACATATTGATGAACTATGCCCTGATCGGGCTGATCGCGATGCTGTTCGTCCGCAAAGAACCGTTGGCGCTCATCAAATGGGCCTTCTTCTTCTTCCTCGCGCATTTTCTGATCTGCGCGCTGTTCATATTCAGCATCCACGGATGGGCAGACGCGGCCGTCGCACCAAGCGCGACCGCCAGCATCCGGGATAGCTTCGCGCAATATATAGGGCCATTCACCAACCCGGATGATCCAGCCATCCGCCAGGAGATCGTCACCTATCGCGGCAGCTTCGTAGCCATTCTGACGCATCATTTACACCTTTTCGTCCACGATTGGTGGTGGACCTTCTTCATGAGCGCATTCGACACTCTTGGCTTCATGCTCATAGGCATGGCGATGTTGAAGGGCGGCTTCCTGACTGGACGATGGGAAGCGGAGCACTATTGGCGCACTGCCCGCCATTGTTTCCTCGTCGGATTGCCACCCATGGCGGCGCTGGCAGGCTGGCTGCTCTGGCGAAACTTCCCTGTTGTTCCGGCCATAGGTGTGTCGCTTGCCTGGTCATTTCCTTTTCGCATCCCGCTTGCAGTAGGCTGGGCAGCACTGATCCTGTGGTTCTTCACACGACATCGCCAGAGCCGCATGACGATGGCAGTCGCGCGCACCGGGCGCCTCGCTCTCAGCAACTATCTCGGCACCAGTCTCATCATGTGCGCTGTCTTCTATGGATGGGGATTAGGGCTATTTTCGCATCTCCGGCCGTTGGAACTGCCGCTGGTGGTGCTGTGTGGATGGCTGTTCATGCTTGTTTGGTCGACGGCATGGCTGTCCCGATTCGCCATGGGGCCACTAGAATGGCTGTGGCGAAGCTTGGCTCGCGGCAAGGCGCAAAAGATTCGCAACAGCATCTAATATTCTATTGCGACCCATTATCATTTGAGATATTTCCCGAGTCAGGGAGAGCCTCATGGTCGTCTGTATCTGCAATGCCATTCGCGAAAAGGATCTGAAGGAAGCCGTTCGGGGCGGCGCCGACACCCCGTGCAGCGCCTATGCTCGCCTCGGCCGTCGACCGAAATGCGGCCAATGCGTCCCTTTCGCCCGCACGCTGATAGCGGCCGAACGCGCGACCGCCTGATCCGATTGCGTGACATCCGCAGCCGACGTCTCTCTTTTGCCGCGAACTCGACGCAATAGCGGCTTGCAAAATCCCCCTTTTCCGCGGCTTTCCGGTTAACAAAGCCCCGCGATGGCCCTATAGTTACGGCTTCATTCCAATAGCACGAGGGCAGCGCCATGAAGGGTGACTCAAAAGTCATCGACTATCTCAACGAGGTCCTCAAAAATGAGCTGACCGCGATCAATCAATATTTCCTGCATTACCGGATGCTCGATCATTGGGGCATCGAGAAGCTCGCCAAATTCGAATATGAAGAGTCGATCGATGAGATGAAGCATGCCGACAAGGTAGCGGAACGCATCCTCTTCCTCGACGGCTTGCCCAATTTTCAGTTGCTTGGCCGCTTGAAAATCGGCGAAACGGTCGAAGAGGTACTGAAAGCCGATCTCGAGCTGGAATATGAAGCACTTCCCGTTCTGAAGGACGCCATCGCCCATTGCGAGACCGTGCGCGATTATGTCAGCCGCGACCTGTTCCAGTCGATCCTCGAAAGCGAGGAAGAGCATGTCGACACGCTGGAAACCCAGTTCGAAATGATCGAACGCATGGGCATTCAGAACTATATTCAGCTGCAGAGCAAGGCTAGGGAAGAGTGATTCGGCGGGCGAGTTGCCCAGGCGGCCCGCCCCGTTTCAAATCAGCGAATCGAGCAGACCAATTAACGGCAGGTCCGCCGGTGGCATATCCAGTGCATACATCTGGTTGGGCCTGACCCATTTAAGTTCCGTGGCATGCCGTGCCTCGGGCAGGCCCTCCCATTTTCGGCACACATAGAGCAGAAGCAACAAGTGCCGGTCTCCTAGCGCCTCACTGGCGAAAGCTGCGGGCGCAAGGCAACTTGTGTGCGTGCGGATGCCGAGTTCTTCTTCCAACTCTCGGACAAGTGCAGCCTCCGGGGTTTCGCTTTCCTCAACCTTCCCCCCAGGAAATTCCCACAGCCCCGCCATCGCCTTACCAGGCGGTCGTTGCTGAAGCAGCACCCGGCCATCCGCATCGACAAGTGCGGCAGCCACTACCAACAGGGGATGAATGATCGTCATGTTCGTCCAGCAAAGGGGTTTGTTAACTCTGGCTCTTTTACAAGGCTAAACGGGGCTGTCTGCAATAAACGGGTGATGCAATGCGCGGGTTGATCAAACTCCTATCCCGATCGAGGTTGTTGCAGTGTCAACGGGGAGCAACCGCAGTCGAATATGGGCTGATCTTGGCTTTGATCTGCCTGGCAGCACTCGCGGCGATATCGAATGTCGCAAACAAGACCGTAGGCATGTGGAACAATGTCGCCACAGAGGTTCTCGCGCATTAACCATCAATATCTGACACTTCCTTCGCGCCATTAAATCTTTGTCAACCTAACTCCCATAAACCGTCCATAGCTGACCTATTTCAAGCGGGGCGGCCGGGTAGTTAAACGGGATTTTTTCTAGTCAAGGAGACTTCACATGAAGTTCGTTCGCAAGATGCTGAAGAATGAAAAGGGTGCAACCGCCATTGAATATGGCCTGATCGCAGCTCTGATCGCTGTCGCCGCCATCGGCGCCATGACCAGCCTCGGCGGCAAGCTGGGTAATACCTTCAATAAAGTTTCGGCCAACATGAACTGATTTCGAAACGATTTTAAAGAAAGGCGGCAGGAGCAATCCCGCCGCCTTTTTTGTTTTGCACCCTTCCCGACAGCTATGTATAATCCTTACTCGCTGGCCGGGTTTAAGACGCTTTGGACGGTCAAAGCGTTGAGCGCCAGAAGCGCTCCAGTTGATGCCGGTATAGCCATACGTTGGCTAATCGATTGCACCGTATCGCCAGCCTTGACGATCACCACGCTGATGCGACGCGGCTTTATAGCTGCGGCTTCCTGTGAGGTAATTCGCGTGACGGATTGCACAATGGAAGAAAATGACCCCTGCCCCCGCCCCGAAGGAGTCGGCAGCAGAAAATGATAGGCCTTCCCGCTACCAAAATCATAGGCGAATACCGTCGCATGAACCTGGCGTGGATCACCGCCGTAAAGAACGGCTGCGGCTCATCAACGCTAAACCTCCTCACGGCTCCCCCAGACATACTCAACCTGCTACCGGGACGAAACGACGTTCCGGATGCATGTTCCCAGAGAGCAGTCTTAGATCAAGCGCCGATGGCGAGGAACTTATCAGCCCGGTCAGTACGAAGATCCTGCGGGCTCAATCCGGCAAGGGAATCCAACTCTTCGCCAATGGCGGCACCCAAGCTGGCGATCGCCTGCACCGGCTCACGATGCGCGCCACCAATGGGTTCTGCAATGATCCGGTCGATAACCCCCAAATCCTTAAGATGCTGGGCGGTGACCTGCATGGCGGTGGCGGCATCGCTCGCCTTGTTGGCGGTGCGCCACAGGATCGATGCACAGCCTTCGGGCGATATGACCGAATAGACCGCATGTTCGAACATCAGCACCCGGTTTGCGGCGGCCAACGCCACCGCGCCGCCGGAGCCCCCCTCACCCACTACCGCAGCGACCATGGGCACACCCAAGGCCAAACACTGTTCGGTCGAGCGGGCGATCGCTTCAGCCTGACCGCGCTCTTCCGCCTGTACGCCCGGGAACGCCCCCGACGTGTCAACCAATGTCACGACCGGCAGCCCAAAACGGTCAGCCAATTGCATCAGGCGGATCGCCTTACGATAGCCTTCAGGCTTCGCCATCCCGAAATTGTGCCGAACGCGGCTGGCGGTGTCGTCACCCTTTTCATGACCGATCACCATGACGCGGCGGTCACCCAGCATCGCCAGACCGCCAATGATAGCCTGATCATCTGAAAACGCACGGTCACCCGCAAGGGGCATGAAATTGTCGAACATGCCCGCGACATAATCCTTGAAGTGCGGGCGGTCGGGATGCCGGGCCACCTGGGTTTTCTGCCAAGGCGTCAACTTGGCATATGTGTCCACAAGCACCTTGGTCGCGCGCTGTTCAAGCTTGTCGATCTCACCGCCGATATCGATGTCACCGGCGCTGGCCGTCGCGCGCAATTCAATGACACGCGCCTCTAGCTCGGCGATAGGTTTTTCAAATTCCAGAAAGCTGACCATGGCCGACGGCGTTAGGGGGCAGACGCTTCTTCGTCAACGAAACGATGGCGCATTGTCGCCAGCGGATGACGGCTGTTGACCAGTTCGACCAACCGGCGGCTATCGACATGCGTGTAAATTTGGGTCGTTCCGATATCGGCATGGCCAAGCATCGACTGCAACGCGCGCAGGTCTGCTCCTCCTTCCAGCAGGTGCGTGGCGAAGGCATGGCGCAGCACGTGGGGACTGACTCGCTGTGGAGCGATGCCTGCGGCGGCGGCCAGCTGCTTCACCAGCTGATAGAGCCGAATGCGGCTAAGATAAGTTTTCCCTGACGGGAACAGCCAGGGACTTTCAGCAGGGACATGGGGCAACCAGGTCGAAACGGCGGCCCGCGCCCGATCCGATATCGGCACCAGTCGCTCACGCGCGCCCTTGCCCTTCAGGATCAGAAACGGCCGATCCGTCGCCAGCGCGCGACGGGGTAAGGATACCAGTTCGGTAGCCCGCAAACCGGAACCATATAATAGCTCGATGAGGGCGGACAGACGAAGATCCAACGCGGAAGGGTGCTCGACCGCCAGTTTCTGTTCGATCAAGGCAAAGAGCGATTCGACTTCCTGCGCGGACAATATCTTCGGCAGGGACCTGCGCGTTGCGGGGCGTGGTAGCGCCGTGGAAGGATTGTCGGCACGCAGCCCCTCTTCCTCCAGAAAGCCGTAAAATGCGCGCAGGGCGGAGACTTTTCGCGCGACAGACGAGGCCGCCAACTCTGCCCAGGCCGTCGCCAGCCCTGCAATGCCATCCTTCGTCGCGATCGAGAGGCCACCCAAAATCGCCGCCGCGCCTTCCAGATCGGCGCGATAGGCGAGCAAGGTATTGCGCGACGCCCCCCGTTCAGCCGCCATCATTTCCAGAAAACGACCGATCAGCGCGCCATCTTCTCCCATGGGACTAAATCCGCGTGATCGCCTCCGCCGCGATCATCCGCGCTTCGGGATCAAGCCCGACCTGATGCAGAGCAGCGACGATATGATAGAGATGGGCAGGTGGCAGGCGATTCCACTCTGCCGTCTGCATGCCCACCGCGGCGAGCAGCGCGACGGTGGCCTTTTCCCCGCTCGCCGCCGCCTGATGGATCGCCCTCGCCCACCGGCTGTTCGCCGCCAGGTTGAGCCCCTTATCCTGTGCCAATGAAGCGCTTGCCTGCGAATCGATGCGAGCAAGGCCTGCCAGCGCAGCAATCAGCATCTGGCCTTTCTCCGCGCCAGCTTCGTCCGCGAAGGAAGAAATCCGGCCTTCGCTAATATCGACAACTGAACTGGGCGCGCCAACCGCCAGCAACGCCCAAAGGTCGCTAGCGCCATCCCCCTCCGCCTGACGAGCAAGCCCGCTCCAGCGCGCCGCGCTGCGATCATAACCTGCGGTCAGCATGGCCGCGACCAGGTTGGCGGCCTCGCGCGCATCGATGTTGGCCACCGGCAAAGCGGCGGCGGCCTTGGCCGTAGCGATCAGGCCGACATAATCAGGCCTGCTATTATCCCGCCACAGCGTCCGCATCGCCTGGACCCGCTCTTCGGGCGAGCCACCACGATAGGCGGTGCGCAGCGCATCGACCCGGTCGGCGATTTCCGGCGACGCGTCGCCGTCAGCGCCAAGCTGGCTGTAAAATCCTACCAAAGCCTGGCTCGAAAACACGCCAAGCCGCGCTGCCGTCTCGCTGCCCGGCAGGCGGCGAGCTGCGCTGAGCGCAGGCGCGCGCGCTTCCCACGCGCGGACGTGGCGTCCGGCGGTGGTATATAACGGTTCGGGAATTTCCACATTGAGCGCGGTTGCCAGGCCAAAGCGCCATGCCGTCAGCCCATCGACCCCATCCCATTCGATCTTCACCGATCGCCGCGCGTTGAACCCGGTGCCCACGACCTTTTCCGCGAGCCTGTAATCTATGCCGCGCACCACGCCGCGCCGCTGGGCCTGATTGAGTGCAGCGCTCGCCGACCCCTGATCGCCCGACAATGCCGGGCAGATCGCCCGCGTCATGTCCCACCCCGGCTCCTTGCTGTAACGCAGCGCGCCAGCCGACAGAGGGCACAGGCCAGCCGGATCCGCCGTGGCCAGATAAGTCTGCATCGCCACCGCATAGAGGCGTGGTGTGAACTTGTCCGAATCGACGCTCTGCACCAGCAGCCGCGCGCTATCAGCCTCACCCATGCGCAGCAGCAACCATGCCCGCTCCGCAACCCAGTCGGCGCCGTCGATATCACGAGGCGTGTCGGTTGCCGAAAGTAGCGCGCGCCGCAACAGGATAGAAGCCCAGCGCGACGTGATCGGCGCTCGCGTTTCCTTCATCAGCGTGGCGAGAAATTGCCCGGACTGTGCGCCGAAGGCATCAGGCGCCAGGCCGCGCCGTTCGGGCGTCAGCGGCCCAATTCGTTCCAGCGACCGATGCGCGCCTTCTGGAAGGTCATATTTCTGCTTTTGCGCCGCCAGCTCTTCTTCTGACAGCGCTTCCTCTGGACCATTCCCCGCCGCATTGTCGGCAGGAGCCATAGCGCTGCCGGACGGCAAGGGCTGAACCATCGGGACGGGAACAGCCGGACTTGCCGGACGCGGCGTTTGCGGTCCGGCGGCGGGCGGCGTCTCGGGTGCCTCTCCAAAGCCGGGGGGCAGGAGCGATTCAGGCGACTCCTGCGCAATCACCGGCAGCGCGAGAGCGAGCGCAAGCGTTCCAAGCGCCCATTTCGCATTCAACCGGCCTTGACGCATGCCTTTATTTGCCCAGCTTTTCGGCGGGAATGGCCTTTTCCACTCGCTGCTGCGGCCGTTCTCCGCCGCGCGACCACAGCAGCGCGACCAGACCGATCACCAGGACGATCAGGACGATGGGAATGATAGGCAAGCGCGTGCCGCGACGACGCGAACCGCTCTCGAAGGTGCTGAAGGAACGATTGCTTCTCATGAATCCTTGTGCGGCCAAGCCGTGAAGTTGAGGAAAGTTGCGATTTGCCTCTGCGACGGGGGGATGTATAGCCCCCTCCGCAATGCAGCGAAACAGCAAATCCGTGCCTCCGCAGTCAAAGCGCGGTTCCATCGTCCTCATCGGGATGATGGGCGTGGGCAAATCGACGGTGGGACGCCGGTTGGCGGCGCGGCTTGGTCTTGCCTTCGTGGACGCGGACGAAGAGATCGAAAAGGCCGCTGGCATGACGATTTCGGAAATGTTCGAACGTTATGGCGAAGGATATTTTCGCGATGGCGAACGGCGGGTGATCGCCCGGCTGCTGGACGACGAGCCAAAGGTGATCGCAACAGGCGGCGGCGCGTTCATGCAGGAGGATACACGCGCGCTTATCCTCGATCAGGGGACTGCGATATGGCTCGACGCCGATATCGACACTTTGGTCGATCGGGTGTCACGGCGGGAAGGACGTCCTCTCCTGAAGGGCAAGGATCCTCGCGTCGTGCTGACCGAACTCGCGGCGGTGCGCAATCCTGTCTACGCCCTCGCGCCCATTCATGTGAAGAGCATCGCCGCCCCGCACGAAGTGGCGGTCGAGCGCATCCTGGAGAAACTGGCCGCATGGCAATAGTTCGCGTCGCGCTGGATGCGCGCAGTTATGATATCGTGATCGAACAAGGCGCGCTGGACCGGGCGGCTGATCATCTGGCGCCCTACGCCCGCAGCGGCCGACTCATCGTCGTGACGGACGCCAATGTCGCAAAGACGCAGCTGCCCCGGCTCGAAGCCAGCCTGCGCGGCGCCGATATCGCCGTCGAACCTATCATCCTGCCCGCAGGCGAGCAGACGAAAAGCTGGCGGCACCTTGAGCAATTGCTCGATCAATTGCTGGTCCTGGAAGTGGAACGTGGCGATCATGTCGTAGCGCTTGGCGGCGGGGTGATCGGTGATCTCGTCGGCTTCGCCGCATCGATCCTGAAGCGCGGCTGCCGCTTCATCCAGGTGCCAACGACGCTGCTCGCCCAGGTGGATAGCTCCGTGGGCGGCAAGACCGCGATCAACGCGAGCGCGGGCAAGAACCTGATCGGCAGCTTCTATCAACCCAGCCTTGTCCTTATCGACCCATCGACGCTCGACAGCCTGCCCGCGCGCGAGACCCGCGCGGGCTATGCCGAGGTTGTGAAATATGGCCTGATCGACGATCCGGATTTCTTCGCATGGTGTGAAGCCGAAGGGCAGAAACTACTGGCGGGCGACCGCGACGCACGCGAATTCGCGATCGAGCGAAGCGTTCGGGCAAAGGCCGCTATCGTCGCGGACGACGAACGGGAGACATCCGGCCGCCGCGCGCTGCTGAACCTTGGCCATACTTTCGGGCATGCGCTGGAGGCCGATACGGGCTTTTCCGATCTGCTGCTGCATGGCGAAGGCGTGGCGGCGGGCATGGCGCTCGCTTTCCGCTATTCCGCACGGCTGGGCCTGTGTCCGGTGGAGGATGCGGATCGGGTGACGGCA
Organism: Sphingobium sp. Cam5-1; assembly: GCF_015693305.1. Taxonomy (NCBI): domain Bacteria; kingdom Pseudomonadati; phylum Pseudomonadota; class Alphaproteobacteria; order Sphingomonadales; family Sphingobiaceae; genus Sphingobium; species Sphingobium sp. Cam5-1. Next base: position 1,453,523 of record NZ_CP065138.1, read on the forward strand.
CATCTGAAGTCCGTTGGCCTGCCGCATGATCTTGCCAGCGCCCATGTGAAAGCCGACGGCGCCGCTTTGGTTGCTCATATGCTGCACGACAAGAAGATGGCGGCAGGCACCCTCCCCTTCCTGCTGGCGCGAGGGATCGGGAAGACATTCCTGTCAAAGGATGTGGCGCTGGATGATGTGGCCGTGTTCCTCGACGACGACCGGACGGCAGGCTGAGACTGACTGCTCCCCTCCCGCAAGCGGGAGGGGCCGGGGGTGGGCTGGCGCAAGGTAGCTTCTTTTAGGGCGAGCTCAAAAGCTCGCTCCGCTCGAGGGGGCCGTCTTGGAACACCGCCGCACACAATAAAAAGGGCGCCCATGAGGCGCCCTTCCCATTCCTTCCATGAAGGAAGCGATTATTTCTTCAGCGTCAAGCCGCCAAAGCGCTTGTTGAAGCGCGCCACCTGGCCGCCGGTGTCCAGCTGACGGTTGCCGCCCGTCCAGGCCGGGTGAGACTTGGGGTCAATGTCGAGCGCCAGCGTGTCGCCTTCCTTGCCCCAGGTCGAGCGGGTCTGGAAGGTGGTGCCGTCGGTCATCTGGACGGTGATCAGGTGGTAATCGGGGTGCGTATCGGCCTTCATGGGTCTGCTCCGTCAATGGGCCGGTTTCCGACCGGCCATGGATGCGAATTCTTGCGAAGGCGCGCGGTTACATGGGATCACGCGCGAACGCAACCCCTCCCGGCCCTTTCAGTCCTCCGGCGGATCAGCGATCATCGCGACAAAGTTCGCTTCGGCGCACAGCTTGCCATCCACCGTTGCCTTGCCCACGAACTTGCAGACGCGGCCACGAATCTGAAGCAATTCGACATGTAGGTCCAGCAGGCAACCCGGTTCGACCGGATTGCGGAACTTCGCCCCGTCGATGCTCATGAAATAAACGAGCTTGCCCGACCCTCGCAGATCGAGCGTTTCAACCGTCAGCACGCCCGCAGCCTGCGCCATCGCCTCGATGATCAACACGCCCGGCATGATTGGTCGGCCAGGGAAATGCCCCTGGAAGAACGATTCGTTGATCGACACGGCTTTGACCGCGTGGATCCTCTCTCGCACGACGAGAGAGGCCACACGGTCGACGAGCAGCATCGGATAGCGGTGCGGCAGCGCCGCCATGATGCCACGAATATCGATGGCACCCATGGCGGCGGTGGCCGCTTCAACTTCCCCCGTCATCGCTGCGATCAGCGCGAGGTCGGCTGCTGCGACGGGTTGGCGGGAGCCGCTGCGGCAGGTGTCGGCGCCTGACCACGAGCGCCGCCGGGTTGCCAACCAGCGGGCGGCACGATGCCGACGCTCGGCACCAGTGCGTTGAGTTCGGTCACGACCTGTTGCGTGATATCAACGGTCGGCTGGTAGGACACGGTGGCGTCCGGTGCCAGGATCAGGTCGACCTTCGCCTTCGTCATTGCCGACTTGAGCGCGTCCGACAGCTTGGCCGAAATCTGCTCTTCGACATAGGCGTTGGCGAGCGCGATTGGCTGGCCCAGGCGCTGCAGTTCGGCCTGACCGCTCTGCCCAGCCTTCTGATAGGCTTCATACTGGGTCTGGATCGCGGGCGTGGGCTTGTTGCCCGCAGCCTTCATCGCCGCTTCAAGTGCGGTGCCCTTGGCCTTCAGATCAGCGTCGATCGCATTCTTGCGAGCGGTGAAGCTGTCGATCTGCGCCTTGTAGGTCGTCTGAATCTGTGAGCGAGCCGTGGTGTAGGCCGAGCTGGTGGCGACCGCCCGCTGCAGGTCCGCAACGGCAATCCCGATCTTCGACTGGGCTGCGGCAGGCACGCTGGTCAGCGCGATGGCAGTCATGGGCGCAAGAGCAAGCGCCGCGGCCTTGAGCATCTTATTCATTAGAATTGAGTCCCTACGTTAAAGCTGATGAGCTGAGTGTCGTCCCCTGGTTCCTTGAGCAGGGCCTTGGCGATGTCGATGCGGAACGGCCCGAACGGCGAGTTCCAGTTGACGCCAAAGCCCACGGAAACACGCGGCTTGAGCGTGTCGCCTAGATATTCTTCTGTAAAGCCCGTGCCGCTGACGTGCGTCGTTCCCGTGGGACAAGTCGGCGCTTGTGGGGTGCCGCCAGCTTCGGGAGGCGTAGAGCCTCCACTCGGTGTCGAACAATAACCAGCGAACGAAGTTGGAACAGGATCGCGTAGTCCGCCGACTGCACCCGCATCTACAAACACAGATGGACGAAGGCCCATCTCTCGTGCGCCAGAACCCAGTGGAATTTCAACCTCTGCCCGAGCAAGATAATAAATCTTGCCCCCTAGTGCGTCGTCACGCCGGTTGTTGTTGTCTGTCGATAATACGCTGGTGATCACACCAGTCGTCGCGTCGGTTGTGGTGGTGTAATAGCGACGAACGACACGCGGCCCAATCCCGCGGATGTCAAAGCCACGAATTTGGGGGTTACCCAAAAAGAAACGATCCGTCAGGCGAACCTTATCGACCAAGTCTCCCGTGGCATCGCGACGCTCACCCTCCAGCGAGTGGATATAGCCTCCCTCGCCCGATATTGAGAAAATGAAGCCTCCACCTAACGGCCAATATTTCGAAGCATTCAGTCGCGTGCGAACATATTTAACGCTACCGCCCAGCCCGGCGAAATCCTGGTTCAGAACGACATTTTGGCCCCGCGTAGGCCGAATGCGGTTATCACGGTTGTCGTAAATCAGCGAATAGCCGAGCGAAGACGTGGTCCGTTTGCCGATGGCATCACACAGATAGCGACCAGCGAGGATGGCGCTACAAACACCGTTTCTGTAATAAGTATCCTTGTCCAGGCTAACGTCATCGAGGTTCAAGCTGTAGCGCAGCGCCAGCGACATATATTCGGTGATCGGCACACCCGCGCGAATTTGGAAGCCCGTGGTCGTCTGCTTATATGTCGTATCGCGATCGTTTCCGTTACCCGTGTATCGGAAGCTGTTCAGGTCGCGACGATAAATATCGCCACCCAGCGCGATATTCTTGTCCATGAAATAGGGCTCGGTGAAGCCCACTTCGACCGACTTGGAATAGCTGGAATAATTGACGCTGGTGCGCAATTCCTGGCCCTTGCCACGGAAATTACGCTGCGTAATCGATGCCGAGATGATGAAGCGCTCAAGCGAGGAGAAGCCCGCCGACAGCGACAGCTCACCCGTCGATTTTTCCTGGACGTTGGTTTCCAGCACGATGCGGTCGGGCGCGGAGCCAGGCTTCTGCTCGATGTCGAGCTTCTCCTGGAAAAAGCCGAGCGAGTTGATGCGGTCTTTCGAACGCTTGACGAGGAAGCTGTTGAACGCGTCGCCCTCCGCCAGACGGAATTCGCGGCGGACCACCTTGTCTTGGGTCAGCGTGTTGCCGTTAATATCCACCCGCTCGACATAGACGCGCGGCGCATTGGCGATGCGGAAATTAATCCCCATCGTCAGGCTGTCCTTGTCGCGATTGAAGTCCGGCTGAACGTCCGCGAAGGCATAGCCGAACAGGCCCGCCGTCTCGCTCAGCGTGTCGACAGTATCCTCGACCTGCTTGGCGTTGTACCAATCGCCCTTCTTCATCGGCAGCGTCTTGGTGAGTGACGCGCTCGACAGGTCGCGAATGTCGGATTCGACCTTCACGTCGCCGAATTTGTAGCGCTTTCCTTCCTCAACCACATAAGTGATGATGAAGTCCTGCTTGTCGGGGGTCAGTTCCGCGACCGCCGAAATAACGCGAAAATCGGCATAGCCTTCGGTCAGATAGAATTGGCGCAGCTTCTGCTGGTCGTAGGCCAGGCGATCCGGATCATAGCTGGTGCCGGAGGAGAAGACGCGGAACCAGCGCGACTGTTTCGTCACCATCTGGCTGCGCAGTTCGCCGTCGCTGAACTTCTCATTGCCGATCACGTTGATCTGGCGGACCTTCGACTTGGGGCCTTCCGAGATTTCAAATACGATATCGACGCGGTTCTGGTCGAGCTGCACCATTTTGGGTTCGACAGTGGCGGCAAAGCGGCCCTGACGACGATAAAGTTCGATGATGCGGGCGACGTCGGCGCGAACCTTTGACCGGGTGTAGATCTGGCGAGGCGCGAGCTTGATCTCCGGCCGGATCTTGTCTTCCTTCAGCCGCTTGTTGCCTTCCAGCACGATGCGGTTGATGACCGGATTTTCCTTCACTTCCAGCGTCAGCGCACCATTGTCGTTGCGGATCTGGACGTCGGCGAACAGCTCGGTTTCATACAGGTCGCGCAGCGCCTGATCGAGCGACTCCTGCGTAAAGGGCTGGCCAATGCGCAGCTTGGTGTAGGACAGCACCGTATCGGGTTCTAGACGCTGTTGCCCCACGACGCTGATGCTACGGATGGTTCCCGCAGCCGGTGCGACGGCGGGGACAGGCGCAGGCGCGGCGGGCTGCGGCGCGTCCTGTGCCAGCACGGGAACCGCGGACAAGCCGCCGATCATCGTCGTTGCCAGAAGGGCCGCGACAACCGGGCGCTGTCTCTTGCTGCTCATCATCGCTGTCACCCGCTCTACCCTTTTACAAAAAAGCATATGTTCGTTCACGCCGGGAAACACGGCGCTAAATCGCGCCTCCCTGCCCGATACGGCTTAGCCGATCAAGCCGGACAGGCGTTCCCAGAGCCCGAAAGAAGATAAATCGTTGAAAGTCACCAGCATCATCATGGCCAGGAGTACCGCCAGACCCGAACGATACGCCCAATCCTGTACACGCGGACTGACCGGCCTGCGCTGTATTGCCTCCACCCCGTAAAACAGCAGATGTCCGCCATCCAGCATGGGAATTGGCAATAGGTTGATGAACCCCAAGTTAATCGAGATAAGGGCCATGAAGAATACGAAGCTTTCAACCCCCAAAGTCGCGGCCTGACCCGAAACCTCCGCGATCTTGAGTGGTCCGCCCAGTTCCTTATACGACCGGCCACCGCCCAATATCTGCCCCAGCGTCTCGACCATCGTACGAATGATCTGCCCCGTCTGCTTGAGAGCGACGACAGGCGCGCGCCAAAGCTCCACCGGCTCTATCACCGGCTGTCCAGGAGCGATGCCCAGCCGCCCGACCTTGAAACTGTTGCCGAAGCCGTCACGCTCCTGAACGGCGCCGACGCTGCCCCGCTTCTCGACCGCCTTGCCCGCCCGCTCGATCAGGATCGTCACCGGTTCACCGGGACGGATTTGCGCATAAAGCCGAAGGTCGTCGAAGGTCGCCATCTCCCGCCCATTGAGCGACAGAATGCGATCTCCGGGCTGGATACCCGCCGCCGCCGCTGCGCTGCGTGGCTGCACCTTCCCCACGACCGCCGGGGTCCGGCTCTCGCCATAGGCGAAGGCGAATGTGGACAGGATCAGGATGGCGAACAGGAAATTGATGAATGGGCCTGCCGCGACAATCGCCGCCCTTTGCCACAGCGGCTTGGCCGGAAAGCTTTCAGCGCGCTCGCTCGCGGGAAGCTGCAACCATGCGGGATCTGCCTGGCTGGCGGCGTTCATGTCACCCTTGAAGCGGACATATCCACCCAGCGGCAAAGCGCCGATGCGCCAGCGTGTACCGCGCCGGTCCACCCATGCGGCAATCTCAGGGCCAAAGCCGATCGAAAAGGCTTCCGCCTTCACGCCACACCAGCGGCCGACCAGATAATGGCCGAGTTCATGCACGAAAACGAGCGGCCCGATGACCGCTACAAAGGCGAGGATCGTCAACAGGAACCCGGGATTTTGGATCAAGCCGTCAATCTTTCCATCACTTGGCCCGCCATGCGTCGCGCCTGTGCATCTGCTTCCAGCACATCGTCGATCCCGCTTGGCACTGGCGCGCTATAGCGGTTCAGAACGTCCTCCACAATCATGGCGATATCAAGGAAGCCGATGGCCTTATTCAGGAAGGCCGCTACCGCGACTTCATTGGCGGCATTCAGGATAGCGGGTGCCAGCCCTCCCTGTTCTGCCGCCTGTCGCGCCAAACGAAGGGCGGGGAAGCGGACGTCGTCCGGCGCCTCGAAGTCAAGCCGCCCTGCCTGCGCGAGGTTAAGAGGCTGACAAGGCGTTTCCATCCGATTGGGCCAGGCAAGCGCGCTGGCGATAGGAATGCGCATATCCGGTGATCCCAGCTGCGCCAAGGTCGACCGATCCCGATATTCGACCATCGAATGGATGATCGATTGAGGATGGACCAAAATCTCGATGCGCTCCAGCCCCACGGGGAACAGATGCGCCGCCTCGATCAATTCCAGGCCCTTGTTCATCATCGTGGCGCTATCAACGCTGATCTTCGCGCCCATCGACCAATTGGGATGCGCCACGGCTTGCGCTGGCGTTATGTGACGCATCTCTTCCCGGCTGCGCGTGCGGAATGGGCCGCCACTCGCCGTCAGGATGATCCTTGCCACATCATTTAAACGACTCCCGGCAAGGCACTGAAAAATAGCATTATGTTCGCTATCGACCGGCAGCAGTGTAGCACCCGAATGCTCCGCCGCGTCCATCATCAGCGCGCCCGCCGATACAAGCGATTCCTTGTTGGCAAGGGCAACCGTGCCGCCTGCCTTCAGCGCCGCCATGGTAGGGCGCAGGCCCGCACAACCGACGATCGCGGCCATGGTCCAGTCCGCCCCCGCCTCTGCCGCCTCGATCAGCGCGGCTTCGCCCGCTGCGACCCGGATCCCGGACCCCTGCAACTCAGCCTTTAGCGCATCGTAGCGCGCGGCGTCGCCTATCACAGCCATTTGGGCGTTGCACCGGCGCGCCACCGTAGCCAACCCGTCAACGTCGCTATGCGCGGTCAGTGCGACCACTTCAAACGCATCGCGATCGCGCTCGATCAGATCGAGCGTCGACATGCCGACAGACCCTGTCGCACCAAAGATGGAAACCTTGCGCGTCATGGGAACACCAGCAAAAGATAGAGGACAGCAGCGAGCGGCGCCGCCGCGACGACCCCGTCCAAACGGTCCATCACGCCACCATGGCCCGGCAACAGGCTCCCGCTGTCCTTGACACCCGCATGGCGCTTCATCGCGCTTTCAAGCAGGTCGCCCAACTGCGCCGCCACCGCCAGCAGCCCGCTCGCAGCGGCAAGCTGGATCGGCAACCCTGCGAAACGATGCAGCACGAAACCCAGGATCAACGCCGCCAACACGCCACCGCCCAGCCCCGCCCAGGTCTTGGAAGGACTGATCCTTGGCGCCAGCTTCGGGCCGCCGATCGAACGCCCCGCGAAATAAGCGCCAATGTCGGTCGCCCACACTAGCGACAATGTCCAGAAGGCGAGCAGAAGCCCGCCCGGCTGCTGCTGACGCAGGAAGATAAGCGCCATCACCGGCACGAAAACGTAGAATATCCCCAGCGACAGCCGAGCCGATCGCGTGACCAGGACTACAAAGAAGAAAGCGGCGACCGCAAGCGTGAAGGCTGTCCAAGACAGGCCCGCCGCCAGCGGACAAAGCAGCGCCAGCGGCACCGACACCGCAAACATCGAAAGCCGCCGATGCTCAGGCGAAGCGCCCGTAAGGTCCGCCCACTCCCCCTGCATCAGTACGCCAGCGACAACGAGCAGCAACCAGAAGAAAAAACCACCGAAGTAAAGGGCGGCGGAGGCCAGGGCTATAAGCAGCAGTCCAACGACCGCGCGGGTGCGAAGCTCACTGGACATCGGTCAAAGCCCGCCGAAGCGGCGGTCCCTCAAACGGAAGGCGTCAAGCGCCTCGGCAAGCGCCCTCGCATCGAAATCGGGCCAGAGCATATCGGTAAAATATAGCTCGGCATACGCCGCCTGCCACAGCATGAAATTGCTCAGCCGCTGTTCTCCCGACGTCCGGATCAGCAGGTCGAGCGGCGGCAGGTCAGCCGTATCCAGCCCGGCTTCAACATCCTCCAACCGAACGGCTTCGGGATCGATTTCGCCAGCCCGCACCCGTTGCGCGATAGTCTGGACTGCTCGCACCATTTCGTCCTGCGCGCCATAATTAAGCGCGATCGCGATGATCGGTCCATTGTTGGACGCGGTTCGCGCCACTGCATGCTCGATCAAGTCGACGAGAGACGGATCAAGCGCCTGATAGTTGCCGATCACCCGCAACCGAACGCCATTGGCATGAAATTCGTCGAGGTCCGATTCGATGAAGCGCCGCAGCAGCCCCATAAGGTCCGCCACCTCATTTGCCGGCCGCTTCCAGTTCTCCGAGGAGAAGGCGTAAAGCGTCAAACATTCCAGCCCAAGGTCTCGCGCGGCCCTGGCAACCCTGCGGACCGCTTCGACGCCAGCCCGATGCCCTGCGATGCGCGGTAGGAACCGCTTCTTCGCCCAGCGGCCATTACCGTCCATGATGATGGCGACATGGCGCGCGCCATGACCGGACGCACCGTCATGAGCGAAGTCGGATTTGGCTTGGCTGGCCATCAAGGTTGCGCGCGAGCGATGAACACGGAGGGAGCGTCCCGGCTTACTGGCCGAGAATTTCCTTCTCCTTGGCCGCCGTGACAGCGTCGATATCCGAGATGGTGCTATCCGTCAGCTTCTGCACCTCTGTCTCCAACCGCTTGCGTTCGTCCTCGCTAATTTCGCCCTTCTTTTCGTCGGCCTTCAGATGGTCCATGCCATCGCGGCGAACGTTGCGGACGGCGACGCGGGCGCCCTCGGCATATTTGCTGGCGAGCTTGGCCAATTCCTTGCGCCGTTCCTCGGTCAGGTCGGGGATCGGCAGGCGCAGCGTCTGGCCGTCCATGATCGGATTAAGGCCAAGGCCCGCCGAGCGGATCGCCTTGTCACAGGGGCCGACATTGCTCTTGTCCCACACCTGCACCGACAACATGCGAGGTTCGGGAGCGGAAACGGTCGCCACCTGGTTGAGCGGCATATGTGCGCCATATACCTCAACCGTAACCGGATCCAGCAACTGGATATTGGCCCGGCCGGTGCGCAGACCCGCCAGATCACCTTTCAGCGATTCGACGGCGCCGTGCATGCGGCGTTCGAGGTCGGCCTTGTCATATTGAGCCATGGTCTTTCAGCGCTCCTGATTTTGCACGATCGTTGCAACTCCGTCCCCGGCCAGCACCTTTGTCAGATTGCCGGTTTCGCGGATGTTGAAGACGACGATGGGGATATTGTTTTCGCGGCAGAGAGCAATGGCGCTCGCGTCCATGACCTTCAGATTATCGTTCAGCACCTTGTCGAAGCTGATCTCATCATAACGCGCAGCGTCGGCTACCTTCTTGGGGTCGGCATTATAAATGCCGTCCACGCTGGTGCCCTTGAACAGTGCGTCGCAGTTCATCTCGGCCGCGCGCAGTGCCGCAGTGGTATCGGTGGTGAAGAAAGGACTGCCGGTGCCCGCCGCGAAGATGACGATCCGGCCCTTTTCCATGTGCCGCACCGCTTTGCGCCGAATATAGGGCTCGCACACGGTCGCCATCGGAATGGCCGATTGAACGCGCGTGTCATAGCCGATCTTTTCCAGCGCATTCTGCACCGCCAAAGCATTCATGACGGTGGCGAGCATGCCCATATAATCGGCGCTCGTGCGGTCGAAGCCCTTGGCGGCTCCCGCCAGGCCACGAAAGATGTTGCCGCCGCCGACAACGACGCAGATTTCGAAGCCCGCATCCTTCGCCGCAGCGATTTCGGACGCGACACGGTTCACGGTTTCCGGCTCGATGCCGAATTGCCCCTGCCCCATCAGCACTTCGCCCGAGAGTTTCAGCAAGATGCGCTTGAACGGCGGACGAGTCATGCGGGGTAAAATTCCATCAATTGGAGCAGACAAAGGAATGGCGCGCACCTTAGGCAGCGCGCGCCATTCTGTGAAGTCCTTAGCGTGCTTGGGCAGCTTGTCGAGAAGCGTTGCTCCCCGCATGCCGCCCTAAGCGACCATTCTGTCGGATCAGGCCCGGATCAAACGCCCGCAGCCGCGGCGACTTCAGCGGCGAAGTCGCTCGTTTCCTTCTCGATGCCTTCGCCGAGCTGGAAGCGGACATAGTTCTTCAGCGTGATCGACTTGCCAGCGTCCTTCGCCGCCGCCGCGATGACGTCCTGTACCGGAGTTTTGCCATCCATCACAAAGGCCTGCGTCAGAAGAGCGTTTTCCTTGCGGAACTTTTCGACCGGTCCATTGATGATCTTGGCAGCGATCTCTTCGGACTTTCCAGCAATCTTGTCGGCGTTCTTTTCACGCGCGATCGCAGCTTCGCGCTCGATGATTGCAGGATCGATGTCATCGGCCGACAGCGCCAGCGGGAAGGCGGCAGCGATGTGCATCGCGATCTGCTTGCCCAGCGGTTCCAGCACGTCAGCAGGCGCATCGCCTTCCAGCGCGACCAGCACGCCGATCTTGCCGAGACCCGGCGCAGCGGCGTTGTGAACGTAGGGAACAACAACGCCTTGGCTCACTTCCAGCTGACCGATGCGGCGCAGGGTCTGGTTCTCACCAATGGTGGCGATGTTCGACACCAGCTTCTCCGAAATCGTGCCACCAGCCGGGTGCGCTTGCGACGACAGCGCCTCTGCATCGGTCGCGCCGCTGTTCAGGGCAACCTGAGCCACGGTGCGGACGAAGTCCTGGAACTGGTCGTTCTTCGCTACGAAGTCGGTTTCGCTGTTCACTTCAACGGCAACGCCCTTGGTGCCAGCAACGGCAACGCCGACCAGGCCTTCAGCAGCGGTGCGGCTCGACTTCTTCTGCGCGGCGGCGAGCCCCTTTGCGCGCAGCCAGTCAACGGCGGCTTCCATGTCGCCATTGGCTTCAGCGAGCGCCTTTTTGCAGTCCATCATGCCCGCGCCCGAACGGTCGCGCAGTTCCTTGACGGCAGCAGCGGTAATCTCGGCCATGTTTCGGCTCCTAAATTTCGATTGGGTTCAAATAAACGGGGTTCGAATAAGCACTAGGGCGCGTTCCGGTGGAGCGCGCCCTAGCCTCTTAATCTTGCAGTTCGACGACCGCGGGATCAGGCCTGAGCGGCGACCTCTTCAACTTCGGGCTCGTCCAGAGCACCGAGGTCAACGCCCGAAGCCTGCTGCGCACCACGGTTGCCCTTGGTGGCTGCGGCAGCGATGGCGTCGCAATAGAGGCGGATCGCGCGGCTGGCGTCGTCATTCGCCGGAACCGGGAAAGCGATGCCGTCGGGCGAAACGTTCGAATCGAGGATCGCGACGACCGGGATACCCAGCGTGTTGGCTTCCTTGATCGCCAGCTCTTCCTTGTTGGCGTCGATCACGAACATGACATCGGGGATGCCGTTCATGTCGCGGATGCCGCCCAGCGACAGTTCGAGCTTCTCGCGCTCGCGGGTCATCTGAAGGACTTCCTTCTTGGTGAAGCCGTGGGTGTCGCCCGACAGCTTCTCTTCAAGGGTCTTCAGACGCTTGATCGAGCCCGAAATGGTCTTCCAGTTGGTGAGCATGCCGCCCAGCCAACGATGGTTGACGAAATGCTGACCCGACTTGCGGGCGGCTTCAGCGATCGGGTCCTGCGCCTGGCGCTTGGTGCCGACGAACAGCACCTTGCCACCGGCGGCGACGGTCGCCGACACGAAGTCGAGCGCGCGGCCGAACAGCGGCACGGTCTGCGACAGGTCAAGGATGTGGATGCCGTTGCGCTCGCCGAAAATGTACGGCTTCATGCGCGGGTTCCAGCGGTGGGTCTGGTGGCCGAAATGGGCGCCAGCCTCGATCAATTGGTGCATGGTGACGACAGGTGCCGCCATAATAGTTCTCCTTCCGGTTTGACCTCTGGGAATCAGGAACTGAGCGTCACGCCGCAGCACCGGATATGTCGATTCCCATGTGGAATGGCGCGGCCCTTAGCGCGGCACCACGCGCGATGCAAGGGCTTGACGACGCCTGCAAGGGGGAACATATAGAGAACATGGGAACAAATCGGACATTCGGCCGGTTTGGACTTCAATCAGGACCTATGGTTCTCAGCACAGGAAGAGTGAGCGGTCTTATGTTCACCATTGTTGCAGCTACGGTTTTCTTCGCGGCCTTTCTGCTCGCCGCCAGCGTGATAATCGGGATGTTCGCGCTCTATCATGAAAAGATGGTAGCCGCCCTGTTGTTTGAGCCCATCCCTCAGGAGCCGCCAGTGTATCGCCTGCGAATCAGCCGCCGCCGTGCCGCGCCAAGCCGTCCGCTTGCTCCCACTGCAACACGGCCTCACGCTTTCGCCGCCTGATCCGGTTCGTCACGTCCCGGTGGCGGTCGTTTGTTGCCGTCGGACTTTAGCGTAGGACATCATCCCGAACGGAATCGTCACGAGATATATGGCGCACAGGAATAACAGCGTCAGCCAGGGATCGGTGATCAGCAACGCGGCGAGCAAGCCAGCGACGGCGATCGCCTCAAGCCTGATCCTTTTGCGGAGCCGCAGCGCCGACCAGGTGTAGGTCGCAATGCTGGAAATCATCAGGAAGGCGATGAAGGCCGTCCAGGGCGCAACCACATACCAGGCCCGGAAAATTTCCTGCCCTGTCACCAGCCACAGATAAAGCGGTACGAATGCCAAACCCGCTCCCGCAGGCGCTGGCACGCCCGTCAGGAACCCGGCCGATTTATGCGGCTGTATGTCCGCGTCAATATTGGCGTTGAAACGCGCAAGCCGCAGCGCGCACGAGAGCGCATGTGCCAGCGCGAATATCCAGCCGAACTTCGGCATGGCATGCAGCGACCAAAGGTACAGGATCAGCGCTGGCGCAACACCAAAGGCGATGGAGTCGGAAAGCGAATCCAGCTCCGCGCCGAATCGGCTTTCCCCACGCAGCAGCCGAGCGATGCGACCATCGAGCCCGTCCAGCACGCCCGCGATCAGGATGGACAGGACTGCCCTCTCCCACTCCCCGGAAATGCCGTAACGCACGCCCGTCAGGCCAAAGCATAGCGCCATTGCGGTGACGGCATTGGGCGCGACCATCCGCAGCGTGATGCCCCGGCGAAGCCCACGCGGGATAGCGCGCCGCTGCCTCATTGCTGGATACCCGAAATGACCCGCATGTCGCCAATCTGGCCGAGGATCGTCTCCCCTGCAACGGTCCTTTGCCCCAGCACCACGCGCGGTGCCGTTCCAGCGGGCAGGTATACGTCCACGCGGCTACCAAAGCGGATGAGCCCGATCCGCTGTCCCGCCGCGATCATATCGCCCGGTTTCACGAACGGCACGATCCGCCGCGCTACCAGGCCCGCGATCTGGGTGAAGCCGACGCGCAAGCCGTCATGGCGCTCCACCAGTATGTGCTGCCGTTCATTATCCTCGCTCGCCTTGTCGAGGTCGGCGTTCAGGAACTTGCCCGAAATATAGACGACCGACTTCACCGTCCCGCCGATCGGCGTGCGGTTGATGTGAACGTCGAACACACTCATGAAGATCGATACGCGGATCATCGGCTGATCGCCAAGGCCATCCGCGCCCGCTATCTCGCGCGGCGGCGGCACGCGCTGGATCAGCGTCACCAGGCCATCGGCGGGCGCCACAATCGCCCGCTCATCCTGCGGGACCGCGCGCACCGGATCGCGGAAGAAAGCGAACACCCAGATCGTCACCATCACCATCAGCCAGCCGGGTATCGTCCAGCCCACCAGGAACAGTACTGCCGTAATCGCCGCAGCAATCAGGCCGAATTTCATCCCCTCCGGATGCACCGAAGGGAAGCGCCACTTCACATTGCCGCCCAAGGCGACGGTGATTTCGTCATTTTCCATGGCACCTGTCTTTAGGGACAGTCACTTGCAGTGACAACGGCCGATCCTGCACTGAACGCACGGCAAGCCTGACGTCCAGCGACCGCCAATGCGCAGTTGAACATTGCCGCCGCTTTCCCTAGGGCGTGTCGCAATTGCATCCAAACGAAGAAGGCGAAGAGGCGCATGGCGAAGATCAAGGTCAAAAACCCGGTCGTGGAGATCGACGGCGACGAAATGACGCGGATCATCTGGCAGTGGATCCGTGAGCGCCTCATTCTCCCCTATCTCGACATCGACCTCAAATATTATGACCTGAGCGTCGAAAAGCGCGACGAAACCAACGACCAGATCACCGTCGATTGCGCCAATGCGGTCAAGCAATATGGGGTCGGCGTGAAGTGCGCCACCATCACCCCGGACGAAGCGCGCGTCGAGGAATTCGGCCTCAAGGAAATGTGGAAGTCGCCCAATGGCACGATCCGCAACATCCTGGGCGGCGTCGTGTTCCGCGAACCGATCGTCATCAAGAACGTGCCCCGCCTGGTTCCCGGCTGGACCGACCCCATCGTCATCGGCCGTCACGCATTCGGCGACCAGTATCGCGCCACCGACTTCCTGGTCCCCGGCCCCGGCAAGCTGCGCATGGTATGGGACGGCGCGAACGGCGAGAAGATCGAGAAGGACGTCTTCAACTTCCCCAGCCCGGGCGTCGCCATGGGCATGTACAATCTCGACGATTCGATCCGCGACTTCGCTCGCGCCAGCATGAATTATGCGCTCGATCGCGGATGGCCGCTGTATCTGTCGACCAAGAACACCATCCTCAAGGCCTATGACGGCCGCTTCAAGGACCTGTTCCAGGAAGTGTTCGACAAGGAATTCGCCGATCAGTTCAACGCGAAGGGCATCGTCTATGAGCATCGCCTGATTGACGACATGGTTGCCTCCGCCCTGAAGTGGAGCGGCAAGTTCGTCTGGGCCTGCAAGAACTATGACGGCGACGTCCAGTCCGACACCGTCGCGCAGGGCTTCGGCTCGCTGGGCCTCATGACCTCCGTCCTGCTGTCGCCCGATGGCAAGACCGTCGAAGCGGAAGCCGCGCACGGCACCGTCACCCGCCACTATCGCCAACACCAGCAGGGCAAGCAGACATCGACCAACCCGATCGCGTCGATCTTCGCCTGGACGCAGGGCCTGGCCTATCGCGGCAAGTTCGACGACACCCCGGAAGTCACGAAGTTCGCCGAAACGCTGGAACGGGTCTGCATCGAAACCGTGGAAAGCGGCGCGATGACCAAGGATCTTGCCTTGCTGATCGGTCCGGATCAGGCATGGATGACCACCGAGCAGTTCTTCGAGGCGATCCGCGCGAACCTCGAAACCGCCATGGGCCAGTGGAACTGATCCAGCCTTTTAGGCATTCAGTACGGAAACGGAATAAGGCGGTGCCGTCCAACGGCGCCGCCTTTTCCTTGGCGGGAGATCGGCGATGACGACAGCAACACGCAAACGGCTGGAGGTCCGCACCGCGGTGCCTGCCGACGTTCGCGGCATCCAAAGGCTGATCGCACGCGTCTATCCCGGCATGGCCAACTATTCGCTCGCCACCCTGCGCGGCCAGATCAACAATTTCCCGAACGGCTGCTTCGTCGCCCTCTATGACAATAAGATCGTCGGCTATTGCGCGACCATGCGCGTCAGCCGGTCTATGGCCTTTTCCTTCCATGATTGGGAAGAAATCACCGCCAACGGCTTCGGCACTCGGCACAGCGCGGCTGGTGAATGGCTCTACGGCTATGAAATGGCGGTCGATCCAAAGCTGCGCGGGCTGCGCATCGGCCAGCGGCTCTATGACGAGCGCAAGGAACTGGCCGAAGAGCTGGACCTGCACGGCATCGTCATAGCTGGCCGCATGCCGGGCTATGCTCGCGCGAAACGCCGGGTCGATGGCCCTGCCGACTATCTGGATAAGGTGGTCCAGGGCAGGCTGCGCGACCAGGTCATCAGCTTCCAGCTCAAGAACCAGTTCGAACCGCTCGGCGTCCTCGAAAACTATCTGCCCGAAGACAAGCAATCCGACGGCCACGCCGCG
Source organism: Sphingobium sp. Cam5-1 (assembly GCF_015693305.1). Classification (NCBI taxonomy): domain Bacteria; kingdom Pseudomonadati; phylum Pseudomonadota; class Alphaproteobacteria; order Sphingomonadales; family Sphingobiaceae; genus Sphingobium; species Sphingobium sp. Cam5-1. Next base: position 1,469,305 of record NZ_CP065138.1, read on the forward strand.
CATCTGGTGTGGCGAAACCCTTATGTCGATCCCGACGAAGCGCCGGAAATGCGGGTGCCGCGCGGCGTCGAGAGCGTTCGCCTCGCCACCTGCCAGCTTCAGGCCCGCGCCGTCGCCGACTTCGATGAATTTATTCGCAACATCGAATATTTCGTTGATGTTGCAGCAGATTATCGTTCCGACTTCATCGTCTTCCCGGAACTGTTCACCCTCCCCCTGCTCTCCTTCGAAACCAGGAAACTGTCTCCACTGGAAGCGATCGACAAGCTCACCGGCTACACACCGCGTCTGACGAAGGAACTGACGCGCATGGCGCTGGAATATAATATCAACATCATAGGCGGCTCCCATCCAACCCGCGCCGACGATGGCGACATCCAGAACATCGCCTATGTCGCCCTGCGAGACGGATCGGTCCACACGCAGGAAAAGATCCACCCGACCCCCAACGAAGCCTTCTGGTGGAACATCAAGGGTGGCGATTCGCTGGACGTGATCCAGACCGATTGCGGCCCGATCGGCGTCCTCATCTGCTATGACAGCGAATTTCCCGAACTCGCCCGCCGCTTGGTGGATCAGGGCGCGCGCATCATCTTCGTTCCCTTCTGCACCGACTCGCGCCTCGGCTATATGCGCGTGCGCTACTGCGCGCAGGCGCGGGCGATCGAAAACCAATGCTATGTCGTCATGTCCGGCAATGTCGGCAATCTGCCCAACGTCGACAATATGGACATCCAATATGCGCAAAGCGCCATCCTGACCCCCTGCGACCTACCCTTTGCCCGGGACGGCATCGCAGCGGAGTCCACCGAGAATGTCGAAACGCTGACCATGGCCGACGTCAACCTCGCCGACCTCAGCTGGGCGCGAGCAGAAGGCACGGTGCGCAACCTGCGCGATCGCCGGTTCGACCTTTATCATATCGATTGGGACAGCAGCCCGGATCATGCCCACGCACCCAGCGGCGGCCCGGTCCCCGCTGGCGGCCATAATGCGCCTGGTGGTGGGTGAGAGAAGCGAAGTTTGGCTACCTTTTCGCTCCCTACCTCACGCAAGGGAATGTCTTGAAGGGATAGTTTTGCGGACGGTTTGCTTGCGGAAGGCGCCTAGGGAATATGGACATTATCTAAGCCCGCTTCGCCTCGTGTGAAGTGGAGCGGAACTGCCCCGACAAAGCGTGATAAAGTTTTTGGCGACAAATCATGGTGCTGACGGCATCCGCGATTAACGCCGTCGCGAACAAGGGTAAAATCATAGTCCGGTCGGCCGTCATCTCCATCATGATGATCACAGCAGTCATCGGCGCCCGAACAACACCCGTAAAATATCCAACCATACCAAGCAGTACCACGGCGCCTGAAGGGCTGTTGGGGAAGACGGAAGAAATCAACTGACCAAGACCAGCTCCGACCGACAGCGACGGGGCAAATATGCCGCCAGGAGCACTACTAAGCGCTGTAGCAAGGGTGGAGATAAACTTCGCCGGGCCAAAGCTCATGGTCGAACTGTGGCCAACGAGAAGAAGTTTGGTGGTTTCATAGCCGGTGCCCCATGTAAGGCCATTCGTGACGTAGCCCGTGATGGCGACGACTAACCCACATCCCGACGCGAACATGACGGGGCGAGACCGAATACGGATCAGCACTGGGTGGCGCGGCCATGTAGCCGCGATAAGAATGCGGGAGAAAATACCGCCGAAAAAGCCTCCAAGCGCTCCCGCCGTCGGTGCAATGAGAAGCATAGCTAGGAGCGGCAGATTTCCGTTCATCGCCCCGAAATACACATAGTCTCCCGCCAGACCGAGGCTCACTAATCCCGAGATCATCACTGCGGCCATCACCATAAGGGCCACTTTCTGCTCAAACGCAGATGCCAGCTCCTCGATCGCAAACGCAACCCCGGCAAGCGGGGTGTTGAAAGCTGCCGCCACGCCTGCCGCTCCCCCCGCGATAATGATGCCGCTCGAGACGGGCACCCGAAGCCAGCGATGAACCGCGACCATGAGTGCCGCACTGATTTGTACGGTTGGACCTTCGCGTCCTGCCGATCCACCGACGAGTAGCATGCTGATCGTGCCGCATAACTTGGCTCCAGCCGTCTTCAGCGACAACAAGTCCCCCCCTGCATGCAGGTCTGGGCTATGACTGGCGGCCATCACCTGCGGGATGCCAGACCCGCGAGCAGCAGGAAAGAAGCGCAGCGTGGCATAGGCGACTGCGGCGAAGACCAAGGGCGTGACGATGAGAGGCGCATAGCGCGAGATCGTCACCACTTGCAGAAAAATATTCTGAGAAACCTCACCCATCCGAGCAAAAACAATAGCCGCCAGACCGAGTATGATGGCGCCTGCAACGGCAGCCAACCGGCTATGGACGGCAGCGATATGTTTGCCAGTCAGTGGGATACGAATAAACTGGCGCACGGCTTGGAAATTATCTGGAATGTAGAAATCTTATGCCCCCGGAGACGCGTCCCCTGCGGCGAAGCTGGCAGTTCGGCCGTGAACATCGATCTCATAAACGTCAAAGCCATGAATTGGCTTGGAATAAGAGGGGCGTGGAAGTGAACTTCGCCGATTCTGCGCCCAAGAGGAAAAATGCGGCCATTCTTTGAATCGCCCAAAGGCCATTCTACGCCTTGGGGTCTTACGCCCAGAGGTTTCCAATCCATCGACATGGGTTATCCCTTAACGGAACGTAGGCTCGTTGGAACGGGAAATTGACCACGGAGCGGCAACAAATGATCGAAAGCCTGCCCTCCTCATTTCGTCATGCCAGCGCACGCTGGCATCTCGGTCGATAGCGCTCGACCTAGCCTCACGAGATCCCAGCTTCTCGCTGGGATGACAGAGGAAGGCCGGCTGCACCGGGATCGAACCCACCCCTCTCGAACATGGAAACATCTTCAGCCATTGATCATTACATAAGCCGTGCCATCAACAGCCATCCGCCATTTCCACTATGACACGGCCGAACACCGGCTGGACGTCCAGTTCGTCAGCGGAAAGCGTTACAGCTATTTCGATGTGCCGGAAAATCTGGCTGCGGAGATGACCAAAGCGACCTCGAAGGGCGGCTTTTTCAACCACCACATCCGCGACCGCTTTCCCTTCACTCGACGGTGACGGATTTGGCCAGATTGCGCGGCTGATCGACATCGGTCCCCTTCACCACCGCCACATGATAGGCCAGCAACTGCACCGGCACCGCATAGACCATCGGTGCGATCAGCGGATGGACCTTGGGCATGGTGATCGTAGCGATGCAGCCTTCGCCCGCCGCCTTCACGCCGTCATAGTCGGAAATCAGCACCACCTTGCCGCCGCGCGCCTGCACTTCCTGCATGTTGCTGACGGTCTTTTCAAACAGCGGCCCGCTCGGCGCCAGAACGATCACCGGCACCTTGTCATCGATCAGCGCGATTGGCCCATGCTTCATCTCGCCGGCGGCATAGCCTTCGGCGTGGATATAGCTGATTTCCTTGAGCTTCAGCGCCCCTTCCAGCGCCAGCGGATAGTCCGGCCCCCGGCCCAGATAAAGCACGTCCCGCGCGCCAGCGATCAGGTGCGCCATGCCTTCGATCGACTCGTCATAAGCCAGCGCGCCGTTGAGAGCGGCGGGCGCTTCGGCGAGGTGACGGACCAACTCCTTCTCCGCCTTGGCATCCAGCCGCCCCTTGGCCCGCGCCAGGTTCGCCGCGAACGCCGCCAGCACCGCCAGCTGGCAGGTAAAGGCCTTGGTCGACGCGACGCCAATTTCCGGCCCGGCATGGGTGGGTAGCAGCAGGTCCGCCTCACGCGCCATCGTGCTGGTGGGCACATTGACGACCGCCGCGATTTTCTGCCCCTCGCTACGGGCATGGCGCAACGCGGCCAGCGTATCAGCGGTTTCGCCCGACTGGCTGATGACGATCATCAACCCGCCATCCTCCATCACCGGCGCGCGGTAGCGGAACTCGCTTGCCACATCGATATCGACGGGGACGCGGGCAAATTGCTCGACCCAATATTTGGCGACCATTCCGGCATAATAGCTGGTGCCGCACGCGACGATGGTGACGCGGCGGATCGCCCCCAGGTCAAAATCCGGAATAGGCAGCGACACCCGGTCCTCCATCCGCTGAAGGTATGACTTCAGCGTCTGGGCGACGACGACCGGCTGCTCGTAAATCTCCTTGAGCATATAGTGGCGATGATTACCCTTGGAGATCAGCTCGCCGGTCACCCCTGAAATAGTGATCGGCCGCTCAACAGGATTGTTGTCCTTGTCAAAAATCTCCGCACCCTCTGCGGTGATGACGACCCAGTCACCCTCTTCCAGATAGGCGATGCGCTGGGTCAAAGGCGCCAGCGCCAGCGCGTCGGAGCCCAGATAGGTCTCACCCTCGCCATAGCCCACGACCAGCGGCGACCCCAGCCGCGCGCCGATCAGCATGCCGGGATGGCTGCGGAACAAGATAGCCAGCGCAAATGCACCATGCAGGCGGGGCAGCACTTGCTCCACCGCGTCCTTCGGCGAAGCGCCCTGCTCCACCAGCTCGCTCACCAGATGCGCAACAACCTCCGTATCCGTTTCGCTATCGAAACGACGTCCACGGCTGGTCAGTTCTTCCCGCAGTGGCTTGAAATTCTCGATGATCCCATTGTGCACCAGCGCCACTTCATTGGTCGCATGCGGATGCGCGTTGCTCGTCGTCGGCGCCCCATGCGTCGCCCAGCGGGTATGCGCGATCCCGGTCGTCCCCGGCAGCGGATTATCCGCCAATTCCTTCACGAGATTGGCGAGCTTCCCCTCGGCCCGCCGCCGTTCGATCGCGCCCTCATAAACGGTCGCGACACCCGCGCTGTCATAGCCGCGATATTCCAGGCGCCTCAGCCCATCGACCAAACGCTCCGCCACATCGTCCTTACCGATGATCCCGATGATACCGCACATGAATCCTGAGCCTCAAAGCTATGCAAACAAACGACCAACCCGTTTCGCGCCCACCTATGCCATGATCGACGGAACAGCGACAGGGTAGACAGTCATTCTGGACGAATTGTAACCAACCAGACATCTGGCGGTGAAAGCAGCCTGATCGGCAGCCCACTGGTGCCGATCCCCGCCGATACGACCATGGATTTCGCATCGTCACGATAGACGCCACAAGCATAGCGGGTGCCGAAGCGGGACGGCACATAGACAATCCCAGCAAAGGGCAGCGCCACCTGACCACAATGCGTGTGCCCGACCATCGCCAGCAACGGCCTGTCGGGCAGGGAGGGGAAAACGTCTGGCCCGTGGGAAAGCACTATCTGCGCGCCGCCCATATCCTCCATCTTGTGTAACACGGCAGGGACATCCGGGCGGTCGGTGTAAATGTCGCGCAACCCGCCGATCACCAGCGGCCCCCGGCGCACGGTCTGATCGGTCAGAAGGGTGATCCCGATCCGCCGAAAAAGGGCGCGCCATTGGGTGCGACTGATCTTCGCGTAACGCCGCGCGTCGTGATTGCCGAGTACCGCCACCACACCCATCGGCGCACGAAGAGCGGAAAAAGACGCGATACTCGCTTGCGGATCATAAACCGCACCGCCCTTATGATCGCCGATATAGTCCCCGCCCAGCAGGATAAGATCGGGCTTCAGGCCGTTCACCTGGCGCACGATCCGCGCCATTCTTTCGGGGCTGTTATCCGGTCCCGACAGATGGGTATCGGTCATCAGTGCGACCGTCACCGGCCGCCGCGGCGCGCCTTCCGGAAATGGCAGCGCAATGTCTATCCGGCGCACCACGGGCGTGGCCCGCGCATTAGCGATAAGCCAGATGCAAGAGGCCGCCGCGATCAGGCCCAGCATCAGCAGCGCCCAAAGGCACACTCCACAACCGGACGGGGACTTCACTTGGCCGCTTTGCGCGCCTGCATTCCAGCGCGGAAGCGCGCCGCCCATCCGGGCTTGCCCTCCTGCGCGGGCCGGACGAGGCAAAGAGCGTCCGCCTCCACCTCCTTAGTCACCACGCTCCCTGCGCCGACGATCGCGCCTGCCCCGATCTTGACCGGAGCGACCAGCGCGCTGTTGGAGCCGATGAACGCGCCCGCGCCGACTTCCGTCTTATATTTTAAAAAGCCGTCATAGTTGCAGGTGATCGTACCCGCGCCGACATTGGCGCCTGCCCCGATCGTCGCATCGCCAATATAGGACAGGTGATTGACCTTCGCGCCTTCGCCCAGCTCCGCCTTTTTGATTTCGACGAAATTGCCGACCTTCGCCTTTGCGCCAATTTGGGCTCCGGGACGCAGTCGCGCATAGGGGCCGATCTCAGCACCCTTGGAGATGGTTGCGCCCTCAATGTGCGAGAAGGCGCGGATGGTCACATCATCAGCCACCGTCACACCCGGCCCGAATACGACATTGGGCTCGACCATGACATCGCGGCCCAGTTCAGTATCATGCGCGAAGAATACGGTTTCCGGCGCCACCAGCGTCACGCCATCGCGCATCGCCTCGCTACGCCGCCGGTCCTGCCAGGCAGCCTCGATCACCGCCTGCTCCGCACGGCTGTTCACGCCAGCCACTTCCCAAGCCTCGGTTTCGATGACGGCACTTTGAGCGCCGGGCAGCATGATGATGTCGGGCAGATAATATTCGCCTGCCGCATTGTCGTTGCCGATCTTGTCGAGCAGGACAAAAAGGTCGGTCGATCGCACAGCCATAAGTCCGGAGTTGCACAGCGTCACGGCTCGTTCGGCCGCGTCGGCATCCTTATATTCGACCATCTTGTCGATGATGCCCTGCCCACTGGTGATGATCCGCCCATAGGCGCCCGCATCCTCCGGTCTGAAGCCCAGCACCACCGCGCGCAGGTCATCACCCAGGTTGAGGCGGTCCAGCATCGCCCGCATGGTCTCCGCCCGCACAAGCGGCACATCCCCATAGAGGATCAATATGTCACCCGCGAAACCGGCAAGGGCGTCATGCGCCTGGGCAACCGCGTGGCCAGTTCCCAACTGCTGCTGCTGCACGGCGATCACCGCACCTGTTCCGGCGACAGCGGCTTCCACTTGCTCGCGGCCCGCGCCGACCACGACGACCTGCCGCTCGGGCTGAAGCTCCGCGACACTGGCCAGCAGGTGCAGCAACATTGGCCGCCCCGCGACCGGATGAAGCACCTTGTGCTTGGCTGACTTCATGCGCGTGCCCTGCCCGGCGGCAAGGATGATGACGGCGAGTGGGCGGGTGGCGGTCACGGCGGAACGCGTCCTCTTTGGCAGGAAGGTTATGAATCTGATCGCTCTCTGCCACGTTTGCCTTGCCTTTGCCACCGGAGAGGCCGCATGAGCCGCGCATGACCAGCATTCCCTTCGATATAGTGGGTTTCGACCTCGACGGCACCTTGCTCGACACGAGCGGCGACCTCGCTGCGGCAGTCAATTATGCGATCGCGACGGATGGCCGCCCGCCTTTTCCCGTCGATGCCATCCGCCCGTTCGTGGGCAAGGGCGCGAAAGTCATGCTGGAACGGGCGCTAACCGCATCGGGCGGCTATGATGACGCCCTGCTGGCTCGGATGCTGCCGACATTGCTCGATTATTATGAGCAGAATCTCGCCATCCATTCGGTTCCCTATCCCGGCCTCATGGGCGCCATGGAGGCATTGGACAGGGCAGGCGTGAAACTCGCGATCTGCACGAACAAGGCTGAACGATTCACCATTCCCCTGCTCCATCAGATCGGCCTTTCCGAACGTTTCGTCAGCGTCATCGGCGGCGACACGCTTGGCGTAGCAAAGCCGGACCCAGCGCCGATCCACGAGATGATCGCGCGCGCTGGCGGCGGCCGCACGATATTCCTGGGCGACACGATCAACGACATCGCGGGCGCTCGCAACGCGGGTATACCAAGCGTAGCGGTCAGCTTCGGCTTCCTCGACGGCCCCGTCGAACAATTGGAAGCAGACGCGGTCATAGATCATTTCGATGAACTGACGCCGCTTCTCGAAGGTTGGCCAGGCTGATCGTCGGTCCTTTGATCCATAGCGGATGAACATCTCGTCGATTTTGGAAGTATTTTTTAAACAAAGGCTTATACCGCCGCCCCAACGGCGGCTTCGTGCCTGCCGATCCTCCGGGTAACAACAGGTAAAGGCAGTCAGCATGGGAGAAAATTTCGCTTTCTTCCTGCCGATCATGATGGCCAGCTTTGGCATCGCGTTCCTGATCATCTGTAATTGGCATGTGCGGGCCGCTGCTTGGTGGAGCGCGGCCTTCTTCTGCGTCGCCGCGGGATTTGCGGCACCCGTCGGTTTTGCCGCGATGCCAGACCCTGTCTGGAGCATTATTGCCGATCTGCTGTTTGCCACCGGGTTCCTGCTTTTCGGTCAGGCCCTGTTGCAACGTTGGCGACCATCCTGGCTTCTGACGGCACGGCTGATGATCTGGGGCGGCTCGATCCTGCTGTGCATCCTCGCCTATGCGATGGACAATCTGCCGCTCGAGCTGGTCGCCTCCGACTTTGGCTGCTTTCTCCTGATCGGACTTCCGCTTGTCGCGGCGAAGAACCACTTGCGTACGGGGGCCGATCGGACGTTGTTCGCCGCTGCATCGCTCGTCGCATTGGATAATTTCGTTCGCGGCACCACTGTCCCGCTCACGCTGTCGGAGAATGGCGACTTCCTCACCAGCGACTATGCCTTTTTGATGCAAGCGCTTGCATGCATATTCGGCTTGTTTCTCGCGTTCGCTGCTCTTGCGACGCAGGTGATCGACATACTGAGTCGCTATCAGCGGGAGGCCATGGTCGATCCGCTATCCGGCCTCTTCAATCGTCGAGGATTCGATGATGCCATACAGCGTAGGCAATCGGATGGGCTGCCCGCAGGAAGTCTCATTGTCTGTGACATCGACCATTTCAAGACCATCAACGACGAATATGGTCACGCATCCGGCGACCAGGTGATCAAGATGCTGTCTCGCCTTTTGACCAAAATCGCTCCGGAGTGCGCGGTTGTGGCCCGCTTCGGTGGAGAGGAATTCGTCCTGTTCCTACCGGGCATCAATGCAGCACATGCGGCGGAGATCGCGAACAAGCTGCGCGAAGGCTTCACCGCAACGATGGCAACACAACTGCGGCTCAACCGTCCACTGACAGCCAGCTTTGGCCTATCGACCACTCAACGTAGCGACACGTCAATCCACGACACCATCGCTCGCGCGGACGAGGCGCTCTATGACGCAAAGGCGCGTGGCCGGAACCGCGTCTGCATCCGGCGCGCGCTATCCTCGCCAACCATAGCGGCGGCGTCCACGCCACGCATCGCCCGCGCCTGAAAAGCAGAAGGGCCGCACAGCGGCGGCCCTTTCAACTTCGCCAAAGGCGCCGATCACATATGGATCGGCTTGCCCATGACAGCCATTGCGGCTTCCTTGATCGCTTCGCTATGCGTCGGGTGCGCGTGGCAGGTATAGGCGATATCCTCGCTCGATGCGCCGAATTCCATCGCCTGTGCCGCCTGCGCGATCATCGTGCCGGCCACAGTCGCGATGATCCACACGCCCAGAACCCGGTCGGTTTCCGCATCGGCGATCACCTTCACAAAGCCATCAGGCTCGTGATTGGTCTTGGCGCGGCTGTTCGCCATCATCGGGAACTTGCCGACCTTGACCGCGCCGCGCTCCTTGGCGGCTTCCTCGGTAAGGCCGACGCCTGCAATCTCAGGCTTGGTATAGACCACCGACGGGATCACCGCATGGTTCACGATCCCGGTCAGCCCGGCGATATTCTCCGCAACGGCGATGCCCTCGTCCTCAGCCTTGTGCGCCAGCATCGGGCCGGGGATCACATCGCCGATGGCCCAAACACCGGGGACCTTGGTCGCAAAGTCATGATCGGTTTCGATCTGCCCGCGCGCATTCAGCTCAAGGCCGATCTTGTCCAGACCCAGCCCGTCGGTATTGGGACGGCGGCCGATCGACACCAGCACAACATCGGCCTCGATCGTCTCCGAAGCCCCGCCTGCGGCAGGCTCAACCGTCAGGCTGACACCCTTCTTATGCGCCTTGGCGCCCGTGACCTTGGTGCCGAGCTTATATTCAAAGCCCTGCTTCTTGAACATCTTGTTCGCTTCCTTGCGAACCTCGCCATCCATGCCCGGCAGGATCTGGTCAAGAAATTCGACCACCGTCACCTTCGAGCCCAGACGGCGCCAGACCGAACCCAGTTCCAACCCGATGACGCCCCCGCCGATGACGACGAGGTGATCCGGAACCTTGTCCAGTTCCAGAGCGCCGGTTGAATCGACGATCAGGCCCTTGTCGTTGTCCACTTCGACGCCCGGCAGCGGCGTCACGGAGGAACCTGTCGCGATGATGATGTTCTTCGCGGTCACGGCCTTGCCCGCGACATCGACCGTATTCGCGCCGGTAAAGCTCGCGCGCCCCTTCAACCAGTCGACCTTGTTCTTTTTGAACAGGAATTCGATGCCGCCCGTCAGGCCCTTCACGGCATCCTTGCGCTGGCCTTGCATGGTATCCAGATCAAGGCTCATCTTGTCGATCTTAACGCCCAGCTTTGCGAGCGCGCCGCCTGCGGCCTCCTCATAAAGCTCCGACGCGTGCAGCAGCGCCTTCGATGGAATGCAGCCGACATTCAAACAGGTGCCGCCCAGTGTCTCACGGCTCTCGGCGCACGCAGTCTTGAGACCCAATTGAGCCGCGCGGATGGCCGCGACATAGCCCCCCGGACCCGCGCCGATCACCAGGACGTCATAATCGAAGTCAGCCATCTCAATCTCCGTTCGCCCTTGTTCCGAGCCGCTTGTCTCGTCCCAACCTGTCAAAGGGCATTACTTTTTCTTTCGTCCCCTAGAAAGGACAGGGCTTCGACAGGCTCAGCCCGAACGGAATGAAAGGCTGATCTTTAGAGGTCGATCAGCAGACGGGTCGGATCCTCGATCGCGTTTTTGACAGCGACCAAGAAGGTCACCGCTTCACGGCCATCGATCAGGCGATGGTCGTAGCTGAGCGCCAGATACATCATCGGACGGATGACGATCTGGCCGTCCCGGACGACCGGACGGTCCTCGATGCGGTGCAGGCCCAGAACAGCCGACTGCGGCGGATTGATGATGGGGCTCGACAGGAGCGAACCAAAGACGCCGCCATTGGAGATGGTGAAGGTTCCGCCCTTCATATCTTCCATGGTCAGCGTGCCTTCCTTGGCCTTCTTGCCAAAGCCGCCAATCGTCTTTTCGATTTCGGCGACGCTAAGGCTTTCAGCGTTGCGGATCACCGGCACGACCAGACCGTTCGGGGCCGACACGGCCACCGAAATATCGGCAAAGTCGTTATAGACGATCTCATCGCCTTCGATCTGCGCGTTGACGCCCGGAATGTCGCGCAGCGCCATACAGACGGCCTTGGTGAAGAAGCCCATGAAGCCCAGGCGGACGCCATGCTTCTTCTCGAACAGGTCCTTATATTTCGCGCGCGCTTCGATGACATTTGTCATGTCGACGTCATTATAGGTAGTGAGCAGCGCCGCGTTATTCTGCGCTTCCTTCAGGCGTTTGGCGACCGTCTGGCGGAGACGCGTCATCTTGACGCGCTCCTGACGTCGGCTCGGGCCAGCAGCAGGCGCCTCGGCAACAGGCGCAACAGCCGGTGCCGACGCCGTTGCCTTGGCCGTGCCCGCAGCCACGGCAGCCATCACATCATCCTTCGTCAGGCGGCCATCCTTGCCGGTGCCCTTGATCTTGCTCGGGTCCAGCCCATGCTCCAGAACAAGGCGGCGAACGGCAGGAGACAGCGTCAGGTTGCCGCCCTCCTCCTCATCAGCCGGTGACGAAGCTACCGGAGCTGGCGTTGCAGCCTCTGCTTTTGCAGCCGGGGCGGGAGCCGGTGTGGACGCAGGCGCAGCAGCAGCAGCGGCGCCCTCGTTGATCATCGCCAGCAGTGCGCCGACATTCACCGTGTCGCCTTCCTTGGCGATGATGTCGCCCAGGGTTCCCGCGACCGGTGCGGGCACGTCCACCGCCACCTTGTCGGTTTCCAGGCTGACGATCGGCTCATCGGCCTTCACCGCCTCGCCGGGCTTCTTCAGCCACTGGCCAACGGTCGCTTCGGTAACGGATTCGCCCAGCGTAGGGACTTTGACTTCAGTTGCCATGAGCTGTGTCAGCCTTTCTTCTGGCGGCGGATTTCTTCACGAACGCTGTGACCCAGCGCATCGGCTACAAGGGCGCCTTGTTCGGCGACATGGCGCTTGGCGAGGCCCGTCGCAGGCGAAGCAGCAGCCTTGCGGCCCGCGTATCGCGCACGCATCGGCGCTTTGCCAGCAAGGCCCAGCGCTTCCTCGACATAAGGTTCGACGAAGAACCATGCGCCATTGTTGCGCGGCTCTTCCTGGCACCAGACCACCTCTTCCAGGTTGGTCATGCGCTTGATGCGCGTGGCCAACGCTTCGGTGGCGAAAGGATAGATCTGCTCGATACGAACGATCTGAACATCCTTGTCACCCGCCGCGTCGCGCGCCTCGAGCAGGTCGTAGAAGACCTTGCCGGAACACAGGACCAGACGCCGGGTGTCGGCATCTGCCGCGCCATTGGGATCGGACAAGATGCGCTTGAAGTGCGTCTCGCCCAGGAAGTCCTCGGCCTTGCTCACCGCCAGCTTGTGTCGCAGCAGCGACTTGGGCGCCATGACGATAAGCGGCTTACGGAAGGAGCGCAGCATCTGACGACGCAGGACATGGAAATAATTGGCCGGCGTCGTGATGTTGGCGACCTGAATATTTCCTTCCGCACATAGCTGAAGGAAGCGTTCCAGACGCGCCGAGCTATGCTCTGGCCCCTGCCCCTCATAGCCGTGAGGCAGCAGGCAAACGAGACCGTTCGAACGCAGCCACTTCGTCTCGGACGAGGCGATATACTGGTCGAACACGATCTGAGCGCCGTTGGCAAAGTCGCCGAACTGCGCTTCCCACAGCACGAGGCTCTTCGGATCCGCCAGCGCAAAGCCATATTCAAAGCCAAGCACGCCATATTCGGAAAGCGGCGAATCCAGCACCTCGAACCGGCCATGCGGCACGGTCGAAAGCGGGATATATTTCCGCTCGCTATCCTGATCGACCCAGACCGCGTGACGCTGACTAAACGTGCCGCGTCCTGAATCCTGACCCGACAAGCGGACGCCATAGCCTTCCGATAGGAGCGATCCGAAAGCGAGCGCCTCACCAGTGGCCCAGTCGAAATTCTGGCCCGACTTGAACATTTCCGCCTTGGCGTCGATCACGCGTTTGAGCGTCTTGTGGACGTTCAGACCTTCCGGAACCGTGCTTAGCGTCTTGCCCAGGCTGTCGAACAGCTTCTGACTGATCGCGCTTTCGACATTCTGACGCGACGTTTCCGCGTCGGCAGGCTTGTGCAAGCCCGACCAGCGACCGGCGAACCAGTCGGCCTTATTGGCCTTGTAGCTCTTGGCCGCCTCAAACTCTTCTTCCAGATGATTGACGAAGTCGCCCGTCACCTTGTTGACGAAATCATCGTCAACCACGCCTTCCGCCTTCAGCCGCGCCGAATACACATCGCTGACCGGAGGATGCTGGCGAATCTTCGCGTACATCTGCGGCTGCGTAAAGCTAGGTTCATCACCCTCATTGTGGCCGAAGCGGCGATAGCACCACATGTCGATCACGATGTCGCGATGGAAGGTCTGACGATATTCGATCGCCAGCTTGCACGCAAAGGTCACCGCCTCAGGATCGTCGCCATTGACGTGCAGGATCGGCGCCTGAACGCCCTTTGCCACGTCGCTCGGATAGGGCGAACCGCGCGAGAATTGCGGGCTCGTCGTGAAGCCGATCTGGTTGTTAACGATGAAATGGATGCAGCCGCCAGTATTATAGCCCGACACGCCGGAAAAGCCGAGACATTCCCAGACAATGCCCTGCCCAGCGAAGGCCGCGTCGCCGTGGATCAGCACAGGCAGCACCTGCTCATGCTTTTCCAGGTCATCGCGGAAGGTCTGCTGCGCGCGGACCTTCCCCAGAACCACTGGATCTACGGTTTCGAGGTGCGAAGGGTTGGGCACCAGCGACATATGCACCTTGATGCCGTCAAATTCGCGGTCGGTGGAGGTGCCGAGATGATATTTCACGTCACCCGAACCGCCGACATCCTCGGGGTTGGCGGTGCCGCCCGAAAATTCGTGGAAGATGACGCGAAAGCCCTTGGCCATCACATTGGCGAGGACGTTCAGGCGGCCGCGATGGGCCATGCCGTAAACGATCTCGCGCACGCCCAGCGCACCGCCATGTTTGATGATGGCTTCGAGCGCGGGGATCATGGACTCGCCACCATCCAGACCGAAGCGCTTGGTGCCGACATATTTGCGGCCGAGGAATTTTTCGTACTGCTCGCCCTGGATCACCTTGGACAGGATCGCCTTCTTGCCCTCGGGCGTGAAGTGGATTTCCTTGTCCTTGCCTTCCAGCCGGTCCTGAAGGAAGCGACGCTCTTCCACGTCGGCGATGTGCATATATTCCAGGCCGACATTGCCGCAATAATTCGCGCGCAGGATCGCCACGATCTCGCTGACGGTCGCATATTGCAGGCCGAGCGTGCCGCCCAGATAGATCTTCTTATCAAGATCGGTCAGGCCATGATATTCCGGCGTCAGGTCAGCCGGGAGGTCACGCTGGGTAAGCCCCAGAGGATCGAGATTGGCCGCCAGATGCCCGCGCACGCGATAGGTACGGATCAGCAGCTGCGCCCGGATGGCGTCATCGGCAGCGCCAGCCGCGTCAGCATCCGAAACCGCCTTGCCAGAAGCCTTGGCGGCAGCCTTCACCGCCACCTGCATCTGCGTCGGGTCGAGAGCGCCCGTCAGATCATCGGTGTCCGTCAGCGGCCAGTTGGAACGGACCCAGCTAGGTCCGCGCTCAGTCTCAAAATCCTGGTTTTCGTAACCCATCTCATGCGTCCCATGCCGACCGCGTGCAGTCGCGGAGCGGGGTAACAAGCGGCCGGGGTGCAGCCCGGCCGCCTTGCCTGCTTTGATTTAGCGCTTGAGCACTTCGACGAGCGTCGAGCCCAGCTCGGACGGGCTGGCCGCGACCTTGATGCCAGCCGCTTCCATCGCCGCGATCTTGCTTTCCGCGTCGCCCTTGCCGCCCGACACGATCGCACCGGCATGGCCCATGCGGCGGCCCGGAGGTGCCGTACGGCCCGCGATGAAGCCAGCCATCGGCTTCTTGCGCCCCTTCTTGGCTTCGTCGATCAGGAACTGAGCGGCTTGCTCTTCCGCGTCGCCGCCGATTTCGCCGATCATGATGATCGATTCGGTCGCGTCGTCGGCCAGGAACAGCTCCAGCACATCGATGAAGTTGGTGCCGTTGACCGGATCGCCACCGATGCCGACTGCCGTGGTCTGGCCCAAGCCCGCATTGGTGGTCTGGAACACGGCTTCATAGGTCAGCGTGCCGGAACGCGATACGACGCCGACCGAACCCTTGGAGAAGATCGAACCGGGCATGATGCCGATCTTGCATTCATTGGGGGTCAGGACGCCGGGGCAGTTCGGACCGATCAGACGCGACTTCGAACCCGACAGGGCACGCTTCACGCGGACCATGTCCAGCACCGGAATACCTTCCGTGATGCAGACGATCAGCGGGATTTCCGCATCGATCGCTTCCAGGATCGAATCGGCTGCGAACGGCGGCGGCACATAAATGACCGAAGCATCGGCGCCAGTCTTCGACTTGGCTTCGGCAACCGTGTCGAACATGGGAAGGCCGATATGGGTCGTGCCACCCTTGCCCGGCGTAACGCCGCCGACCATTTGCGTGCCATAGGCCAGCGCCTGCTCGGTGTGGAAGGTGCCGGTAGCGCCGGTCATACCCTGCGTAATGACCTTGGTGTTCTTGTTCACCAGAATGGACATGTCAGTCCCTTTACATTCTGTGGAGGTGGCACTTCAGGTGAAGGCGGCACACCCCAGGCTGCTCACTCACCTGGGGCATGTCGGTGCAGCTTGTCAGTTCAGGCGAGCGAAGGGTCGATGCCCTTGCAGGCTTCCAGCAGTTCCTTGACCGCGTCCACCGACACCTGAAGGTTCGCCTTGGCCTCGTCGTCCAACTCGATCTCGATCACCTGCTCGACACCATCCTTGCCGATGATCACGGGCACGCCGACATAGAGGTTGTCGACGCCATACTGGCCGGTCAGGTTCGCCGCGCAGGGCAGCAGGCGCTTCTGATCGAACAGATAGGCTTCAGCCATGGCGATGCCGCTGGTGGCGGGCGCGTAGAAAGCGGAACCAGTCTTGAGCAGGCCGACGATCTCACCACCGCCCGAGCGGGTGCGCTGAACGATGGCGTCGATGCGCTCCTTGGTGGAACGACCCTGCTTGATGAGGTCGGGGATGGGGATGCCGGCGACGGTCGAATATTCGACGACCGGAACCATCGTGTCGCCATGGCCGCCGAGAACGAAGCTGGTCACGTCCTTCACCGACACCTGGAATTCTTCGGCCAGGAAGTGGCTGAAGCGTGCGGAGTCGAGAACGCCCGCCATGCCGACGACCTTGTTGTGCGGCAGGCCGGAGAATTCGCGCAGCGCCCACACCATCGCGTCGAGCGGGTTGGTGATGCAGATGACGAATGCGTTGGGGGCGTTGTTCTTGATGCCCTCGCCCACCGACTTCATGACCTTGAGGTTGATGCCCAGAAGATCGTCGCGGCTCATGCCCGGCTTGCGGGCGACACCGGCGGTAACGATGATGACGTCGGCGTCCTTGATGTCGGCATAGTCGTTCGTGCCGATGATCTTCGAGTCGAAACCTTCGACCGGGCCGCACTGCGACAGGTCAAGCGCCTTGCCCTGAGGAACGCCTTCGACCACGTCGAAGAGGACGATGTCGCCCAGGCCCTTGAGAGCGGCGAGATGCGCAAGCGTACCACCGATATTGCCAGCGCCGATCAGCGCGATCTTCTTACGGGCCATATGCAATCATCCTCCAAGCACGGAAATTGGGATTGCCCGCCCGCTTAAGCCGATCTCATTAATGATTCAACCAACTAAACGGGGTTCGGGAGATTTATCTTTGCAATTCATTCGCAGTTGCATTAATAGCCTTTTCGCCCCTGTTCGTTACGCGCTTCTACCCTGGCGCTGACTTGTCCCGCAGCGGCCACCTGCCGGACGCTTCCTTTCACAAGGAGGCCTCCGGGCCATTTACAATGTGTTGAATGAGGGCGCCGCCGCGCCGAAACGCTATTTGGGGCCGTGCCCGAGGGCGAGATAGTCGTCCGACTGCATTTCCATCAGGCGCGAAACCGTGCGTTCGAATTCGAACGCGCCATCGCCGCGAGGATAAAGCTGGGCGGGCTCCGCATCGGCCGATGCGAGCAGCTTGACCTTATATTCGTACAAGGCGTCGATCAGCGTCACAAAGCGGGCGGCTTCGTTGCGGTTCTCAGGCCCCAGCACCGGGATGCCGACGAGGATGACAGTATGAAAGTGCCGCGCAATCGCCAAATAATCCGGCGCGCCGCGCGCCTCAGCGCACAGGCGCTTGAAGGAAAAAACCGCCACGCCCTTCAGGCTCTTTGGCACATGCAAGGTGCGCCCACCCTGCACCTTTAAGTCCTCCACAGGAACCTTTGCCCGATCCTCCACCGGATAGTCGGTAAGGCGGAAGAACGCCTCGGAAAGCGCCTTGGTCGCCGCTGGCCCGTTGGGCGAATGCCAAAGCTGCGCGTCGCCCAAACGGTCCAGCCGGTAGTCGATCGGTCCATCGAGGGTCAGGACGTCCAGCCGATCCTTGATGAGGTCGATGAACGGCAGGAAAAGCTGACGATTGAGGCCGTCCTTATAAAGTTCATCCGGCGCTCTGTTGGAGGTCGTGACGACTGTTACGCGCTTGTCCAGTAGACCAGTGAACAAGCGCGACATGATCGCCGCGTCCGCCATATTATTCACGACCATCTCGTCAAAGCAGAGCAGCCGCGCCTCTTCGGCGAGCGAGTCCACGACCGGAGGGATGGGATCGCCCTTTTCCGCCTTGCGAACCTCGGCAAGCCGTGCATGCACGTCGAGCATGAATTCGTGGAAATGGGCGCGCTTCTTGCGCTTGACCTGCACGGTGTCAAAGAACAGGTCCATCAGCATCGACTTGCCCCGGCCGACGCCACCCCACATGTAGAGACCGCGTGGCGGCTCAGGCGCCTTTCGCAGCAATTTCCACAAGGTCGATCCGCGAGGGGGAGCCGCTTCCAATTCCTGCTGAAGCGCGTTCAGCCGTGTTGCGGCGGCCTGCTGATCCGGATCAGGACGCAATTCCCCGGCCGCGACGAGCGCGCGATAACGCTCGATAACGCTGCTCATTTGGGGACCGGCACCTTACGCACGGTGGCTGTCGAGGAAGCGACCAGCCCGTCATCCTGATGCAGGGTCAGCCGCATGAAGAATAAGCGCCCGGTTTCCTGCAACACCTCAACATCGGCGCGCAGCGGCTGGCCGACTTTACCGGAGCCACAATATTGCATGGAAAGATCAACAGTGACGGCAGCCGCCTGCTCTGGACGCCCCATGGCGGCCAGCGCCGCAAAATAGGCATGGTCGGCAAAGGCCGCGAGAAAGCCGCCATGCAGCGCGCCATTCCGATTGGCGTGCGACTGGCGAGTTTCCAGCATCACAGTGGCACGGCGATCACCGTCACCTTGCGAATAGCTGGGGCCGACCGATGTGCCGAGGAATGTCTCCGGAACCGGATCATTCCAGCGCAGCCAGTCAGCCCAAGGGCCTTCCAGCACCAGGCTTACAGGGCCAGCATCATTGCTCACTGGATTAAAGCTGCCGTTCGACCATCATTTTCTTGGTCTCCGCGATGGCCTTGGCAGGGCTGAGACCCTTGGGGCAGACATTCGCGCAGTTCATGATGGTGTGGCAGCGATAGAGGCGGAAGGGATCTTCCAGCTCATCGAGACGCTCGCCAGTATATTCGTCACGGCTGTCAGCCAGCCAGCGATAGGCCTGAAGCAGGATGGCGGGACCAAGGAACTTGTCGGAGTTCCACCAGTAGCTTGGGCAGCTGGTCGAGCAGCAGGCGCACAGGATGCACTCATAGAGCCCATCCAGCTTTTCACGGTCTGCGGGCGACTGGAGCCGCTCCTTGCCGCTGGGCGCGGGACTGACGGTTTGCAGCCACGGCTTGATCGAATTGTACTGCGCATAGAAATGCGTGAAATCGGGGACGAGATCCTTGATCACATCCATGTGCGGCAGCGGCGTGATGCGCACTTCCTTGCCCGCGCACTCCTCGATCGAGGTGGTGCAGGCGAGGCCGTTCGTGCCGTTCATGTTCATCGAACAGGAACCGCAAATGCCTTCGCGGCACGAACGGCGGAAGGTCAGCGTCGGATCATATTCATTCTTGATCTTCAGCAGCGCGTCGAGAACCATCGGACCGCAATTGTCGAGGTCAATCTCGAACGTGTCATAGCGCGGATTCTGACCCGAGTCGGGATCGTAGCGATAGACCTTGAAGCTCTTGACGTTGCTTGCGCCGTCGGGAGCCTTGTGGGTCACGCCCTTACCGGAAATCTTGCTGTTCTTGGGCAGGGTGAATTCGGCCATGGTTTAAGATGTCCTCCGTCCGCGCCGATAATTATATGGGAGCGCGCGCCAGAGGCCCTTAGCGCCTCGTTCCGCCATTTGCTACCCATCAAAGCAGCAAAAGCATGAAGCGAGTTTTAGTGGTTAGAGCAGACAGTGGTTCATCTGGATCGCTCGACCCGTTCGGGCTGAGCTCGTCGAAGCCTTGTCCTTCCTCTCTGAAAAAGTAGAGCCCTTCGACAGGCTCAGGGCGAACGGTGTTCGATGTGGTGCAGATTTGCAGAGCGAAGCTTTACGCGTCGCCGTTCAATATCTGTTCGATCAGCACGACATCCTCAACCTTATCCGCGTCGATGCAGGCTTCCGCCTTGCGCATGGGCACCAGTCGGGCGACGAGGCCAAAGCGGCGGCCGATGCGCGCTATGCCGCCGCGCAGTGTTGAGAGGCGCAGTACGGCACCGAGCAAGGCGATCGGCCCGAATGCGGCCAATATCTTCCAACCCTTTTTGCGGTCCTGCTCCACCTCTTTCCAGAGGGCGATGACGGCGCGCGCCTTCACACTGCCGAACCAGAAGAGGTTGGCGCCGGACCACCAGCCGTCCCTGAATTTTAGCCAGGTCCGCCGCGACGAGGGATAGCGGGCAAGCAAGGTCGATCGTTCGACCATCGCCACCGCAATGTCGGCCCCTTCTGCCTCGGCCACAAATTGGTCGAGCATGGCGGCGTCGAGCAGAACATGATCCGCCGTGGTGACGAGCAACGGAAAAGGGAGGTCTGGCCGTTCCAGGAGGCCCAGCAATGTGGACGCTATGCCACTTCCGCTCTGTTCGAAGCGGACGCGCGGGTCTTCGCCGAGCCAGGCTGTGGCGGGATCGGCGCGATATAGCTCCGGCGTCTGGGTGAGAATGACGACTTGTCCGACCGATGGATGCGCAAGCAGCGCCCGCGCGGGGTAATTGATCATCGGCTCGCCCCCTACCGGCGCGAGAGGCTTGACCGCGACCCCGGCTGCCTGCGCCAGAGGATCGGAACCGGGGCGCGATCCGGCAAGCAGCAGGGCGGTGATTTTGGTCATGGAGGCGGGTTAGCGAAGCGGCCCAATTACGGGAAGCGGCTAAATGCTCTACAGGGTGGGCGCCGCAGCCTGTGGCTTGTTCTGCGCGATGGTCACCGGCACGCCGACGCGCAAGCTCTTCAACTGCCTCAGCCGGTTCCGGAAAGCCGCCAATTCTCCCCCGGCAAGCTGAGCCGTCGTGGTGAATTTGACAGAAAGCGGGTTCACCGTTCGGCCGCTGCGGTACAGTTCGTAATGGAGATGCGGGCCAGTCGAAAGGCCGCTTGAACCGACATAGCCGATCACCTGCCCCTGACGGACGCGCTGTCCATAGCGTGCGGCGATGCGGCTCATATGGGCATAGCCCGTGGCAAGGCCGTTGCCATGCTCTAGCCGGACATAATTGCCATGACCGCCATGCCGTCCCGAATAGGACACCACGCCATCGGTCGCCGCATAGATGGGCGAGCCATAGGCGGCGGCAAAGTCGATCCCCGCATGCATGCGGGTGTAACCGAGAATTGGATGGCGGCGCATGCCAAAGCCAGAGGACATGCGGCCCTGCACCGGCGCGGACAGCACGCCGCGCCGTTCCCCGACGCCGGATGCCTCGAACCATTGGCTGCGGCCATCGGTAGTCCATTTGAGCATGTCGATGCCCCGGCCGCTGGCGCGGTGCAGGCCAGCGAACAACAGGTCGCCTACTTCGACATCCCCGGTTGCCGCCCGGCGATATTCGGTGATGATGTCGTAACGATCTCCGCTGTGGATCGACCCCAGATCGACTTGCTGCGCAATGACACGCAGGAAGCTCTGGATCGCCTTGGGCGGTGCGCCAGCCGCGCGCGCGGATTGATAGATGCTGTCGCCGATCACGCCCTGAATGCGCAATGGCGTGTCATCGACATGGATAGGCGTGCGCTTCACTTGCAGCTGCCCGCCCACGCGATTGATCTCCAGCGCGAG
This sequence comes from Sphingobium sp. Cam5-1, assembly GCF_015693305.1. Lineage (NCBI taxonomy): Bacteria > Pseudomonadati > Pseudomonadota > Alphaproteobacteria > Sphingomonadales > Sphingobiaceae > Sphingobium > Sphingobium sp. Cam5-1. The sequence goes on from NZ_CP065138.1 coordinate 1,490,920, forward strand.
GTCGAGCCGGGCGCGGAAGGCGAGATGGTCGAGCGGCCGGGGCATGTCGCGGCTGGCCCGGCGGCCAAGCACGATGCCGAGCGGCGTGCCCGGCTTCAGGCCCTTGGCTATGTCACCGCTGGCGAGCGCCATGACCTGAGCGGCGTCCGCATTGCTGACCCCTGCCCTCGCCAAGGCCCGGCCAAGCGAATCACTTCCACCTATCTGCGCGCGCAATTCGATCTGCGGACGTTCGGGCGTTTCGCGCAGAGGCTGGACGGCATCGGTCGGCCCCATGCGCCGTCCGCTGTCCGCGCCCATGGCGAGCGGCGTGATCATCTGGCTGCGCACTTCCTCGAACTGCGGCTGAGCGAGCAGCGGCTCCGGTTCGCCGGGCAGAGGTTGAAAACCAGGAGAGAGGTAAAGCGCCGATGCGCAAAGCCCAAAGCAGGTAGCAAGCCCGCGAAACCATGTACGGCTGCCCACTCGCTGGCCAAGATCGGGGACCAGTTCGACCTCATCAGCCCAGTCCCGCAGGCGGGTGCGCCAGTCACGCGCATCGGCGGTCGTAAACGGCCCCTTGCCGATGGCGTCAGTCACCCAAAGAGAAGCGGATGCGCCCCCCTGCTGAGGACTGAACTGGCTACCGTGAAACACTTGAAAAAGCCCCCCCAAGGGCTGAAATTTCGCCCGACCCCCGCCGCGCGTTCATGGGCATTGTTGTGAACGCATAGGGTTAAAGTCAAATAAAGACGGATTTTTTAACCTTGTTCACGCGACGAAACGTGCCCTTCAGCCGTTGAACAACGCAAGCTGCATAGCTCAAAGGAGAATCGCGCCCTTCCCCTTGCTCTCGCCGCCCTCATCCCCGACATAGAGAGGATCATGGCTCCATTCGCCCGATCGCCCGTCACAGCCGTGCTGGGTCCTACCAATACCGGCAAGACGCATTTGGCTGTCGAGCGCATGTGCGGTCATTCCAGCGGGATGATGGGCTTTCCGCTCCGATTGCTGGCGCGCGAAGTGTACGATCGGGTTGTCGCCATCAAAGGTCCGGGTCAGGTCGCGCTGATCACGGGGGAAGAGAAGATCGTCCCTCCGGGTGCGCTTTACTATCTCTGCACGGCCGAATCGATGCCCTTGGAGGGCGACTACGCCTTTGTTGCATTGGACGAGGCGCAACTGGGCTCCGATCCTGAGCGTGGGCACATCTTTACCGACCGACTGCTGCGGGCGCGTGGCCGGGAAGAAACGATGATCCTGGGGTCCGCCAGCATCGGCCGGGTGGTGAGAGCACTGGTGCCGGATGTGGAGATTGTCAGCCGCCCGCGCTTTTCCACGCTGTCCTATGGCGGGGCGAAGAAGCTGTCGCGGCTGCCGAAGCGATCGGCCGTCGTCGCTTTCTCGGCCGAGGAAGTCTATGCCGTGGCGGAAATGCTGCGGCGTTTTCGTGGCGGCGCTGCCGTCGTGATGGGGGCGCTGTCGCCCCGCACCCGCAATGCTCAGGTGCAGATGTTCCTGAACGGCGAGGTCGATTATCTGGTCGCGACCGATGCGATCGGCATGGGACTTAATCTCGACGTGGCGCATGTCGCCTTCGCTTCGTTGCGCAAGTTCGACGGGCGGCGGACGCGGCGGCTGACCGTATCGGAAATGGCCCAGATCGCGGGTCGAGCCGGGCGGCATCATAAGGACGGGACCTTCGGCAGCCTTGGCCATGAAGAAGGTGACGCGGCCTTCACGCCCGAAGAGATAGAGGCGATCGAAGCGCATCGCTTCCCTCCCGTCGAGCAGCTCTTCTGGCGCGAAGGGCAGCCACGCATGGACAGCATCGGCCGACTCATCATGGAGCTGGAGACGCGGCCCGACCGTGACGAATTGCGCGCGGCGCCCGAAGCGGTGGACCTGGCGGTGCTGCGGCGGCTGTCCGACGACCCGCTGGTCATCGACCGGGTTAAGGGGAAGAAGGCCGTCGAAAGGTTGTGGGCCGCATGTGGCCTTCCCGATTTTCAGAAGCTGGGCGCGGAACATCATGCGCGCACCGTGGGCCGTATCTGGCGGTTCCTGTCCGAGGATCAGGGCCACATTCCGCGCGACTGGTTCGCCCAGCAACTCGCGCGGCTCGATTCGTTGCAGGGCGACATCGATACGCTGTCGGGGCGGATCGCGGCCGCGCGCACCTGGTCCTATATCGCCCACCGCCCTGACTGGCTGGCGCATCCGGCGGAGATGGCAGAGCGGACGCGCGCTCTGGAGGAAAGGCTTTCCGACGCCCTGCATAGCGCGCTGACGCAGCGTTTTGTCGATCGCCGCACCGCTGTACTGTTGCGCGACATGGGGCAGGACGCCAGCAATCTGCCTGTCGATGTGGAGCAGGACGGGACGGTCTGCGTCGATGGTGAGACGATCGGGCGACTTGACGGATTTCGTTTCTCGGTCGATCCGGCTACGCGGCATCAGGACAGAAAGATGCTGCTGGCGGCGGCGGAACGCCGTCTTGGAAGGATATTACGAGTGAAGGCTGACGAATTGCTGGGCGCGCCCGACACTGATTTCGTGCTGATGGACGAGCCGGGACAGGCGCCGGGTATCGGTTGGCAGGGCAATGCCGTGGCGGCTCTGCTTGTCGGCCCGTCGCTGCTGGCGCCGGAAATCCGGCTTGATCGCGGCCTTCTGGCGCTTGGCCAGGATGTGCAGAAGCAGGTGCTCGCGCGCCTCACAAGCTGGGTGGAGGCGCAAAAGGAAAAGCATCTCCTGCCCCTCGTGAAGATGGCGGCCAGCGCGGCCGATCCGGCGGTTCCTGCGGTGGTGCGGGCGGTGTTCGCCCAACTGGCCGATGCTGGCGGCGTGATGACAAGGATCGATCTCGATTCGGCGCTTAACCACCTCGACAAGGACCAGCGTCACCTTCTGCGTCGTGCGGGCATCGATATCGGGGTGCTCGACATCTATCATCCGGGCCTTCTGAAACCCGGAGCGGCGCGATGGCGCGCGGCGCTGCTGGCGGCACGCATCGCCAAACCATGCCTTCCTTTGCCCCTGCCCGGCCTGACGCTTATCCCGACGGGTGAAAAGGCGGACCAGATGGGTGCCCGCATCGCTGGCTTCCGCGGCTTCGACGATCAGATGCTGCGAATCGACATGGCGGAACGCATGGCCCGCGCCGCCCATGAAGCGATCGCGAAGGGCGAGGCCTTCACCGCCCAAAGCCCGCAGATCGTCTCGCTAGGCCTTAACGAACCCGCTTTCCTGCAATTGATGCGCCTGGCTGGGTTCCGCCCCGTCGAGGCAGCTGCCGAAGGCGGCGCCAACTGGACATTTCGTGGCCGACAGAAGGCGCGGCCGGATCAGCAGCACGGCCGTGGCCCTAACCGGCGTAGCGCACCTGCGCGTGGCGCGCCTTCCCGCCCCGCTTCGACTGGCGCGGCGGCGCCAGCGAGCAACAATGCCTTTGCGGGCCTGGCGGAGCTTCTTGGCCGCAATGGCTGAAGCCGCGCCCCTCGGCAATCATGGACCGAGCCTGCGCATCGACAAATTCCTGTGGTTCGCCCGGCTAGCCAAAAGCCGGTCGGTGGCGCAGAAATTGGCCGAAGAGGGTCATATCCGCCTGAATGGCCGCCGCATCGAGCGCGCCCATTCGCCCGTGCGCGCGGGCGATCTCATCACATTTCCCCACCCCAGCGGGGTGCGCGTGGTCCGTGTCGTGGAGCTTCCGGGACGCAGGGGACCGGCGCCAGAAGCTCAGACCTGTTATGAGGAACTGAAGCTGGGCGATTAGGGAGACAAAAATATCCTCATTGACCTTCGCGCGCGCCGGGCATAGCAGGGCCGCCGCTGTCGAACCCCTATAGAGTGCTGATCCATGACCTATGTCGTGACCGACAACTGCATCCGCTGCAAATATATGGATTGCGTCGAGGTCTGCCCCGTCGATTGTTTCTACGAGGGCGAGAACATGCTGGTCATCAATCCCAACGAATGCATCGATTGCGGCGTGTGCGAACCTGAATGCCCTGCCGAAGCCATTCTGCCCGATACGGAAAATGGTTTGGAAAAGTGGCTGGAACTCAACACCAAATTCTCGGCTGAATGGCCCAACATCACCGTTAAGGGCGACGCCCCTGCCGACGCTGATGAAATGAAGGGCGTCGAGAACAAGCTGGAGAAGTTCTTCTCGCCCGAGCCCGGCTCTGGCAGCTGATCGGACGCTTCGGCGAGCGGGACGGCGTGTCCAGACGCTGAAGGTCCATCGTTTCCAATCATCATATTGATGCCAGATCGTCTCTGACGAACTACCCCTAGCGTTTCGGCATGAGGCTCACTCCCGGATTTTGCGTCTGGGGGTGGCAATTTTGTTACGAATCTGCTAAATAAGGGTCAAGAGGCGGAAACGGTCGCATTCCGTCCTGGAGTATTTGCTCATGTCCTGACGGTGGCGCCGTTTAATCCTCGGCTTGTGCTACTCTGCGCATCTGTGACGCGGCGATATCCGTCTCCGGTAGAATTAGAAAGGTTTCAAATGGCTGCCAAGGCGCTGTCCTTTGACGTTGGTGATTATGTTGTTTACCCCAAGCACGGTGTTGGCCGGGTGGTCGAGCTGCAAAAGGAGCAGATCGCGGGCATGGAATTGGAGCTTTACGTGCTCCGGTTCGAAAAGGAGCGCATGACGCTCCGCGTCCCGACCAACAAGGCCGAAGGCGTCGGCATGCGCAAGCTGTCGTCGAACAAAACCCTGGAAGAGGCCATCGAAACGCTGAAGGGCAAGCCGAAGGTCAAGCGCACCATGTGGTCGCGCCGCGCGCAGGAATATGAAGCGAAGATCAATTCGGGCGACCTGGTGTCGATCGCAGAAGTGACCCGCGACCTGTTCCGCGCCGACGATCAGCCTGAGCAGAGCTATTCCGAACGGCAGATTTTCGAAGCCGCGTCCAGCCGTCTCGCTCGCGAACTCGCCGCAATGGAAGAAACGGATGAGCCCAGCGCTCTCAAGAAAATCCTGCGCATTCTGAATGAAGCCGCACCGAAATATGCCAAGGTGGAAGGCTGATCTGAATTCAACCGAGCCGACAACGGCAGGTGAATGGATTTAGAAAGGGCGCTCCGATCGGGAGCGCCCTTTTTTATGCCTGTCACGTCCGGGCGACGGCTTTTGCGAAAGCCGTTCCTGCTTATTCACCCTTCGCGCTGTCGGCTGCATCCTTGGCGGCACTTCCCACATCGCTCGCGGCTTGGCCGACCTGCGTGGCAGCGCTCTCGACCGCGCTGTCCTTGCGCGTCTGGCTGCTAATCAGGAAAAAGGCGGCAATCGCCACCACCACTACCAGCAGCAGCACCGCTATTGCCGTGCCGCCACCGCCGCGCCGTTCAACTATCGTAGTCGTTGTCGCTGGACGCTCCTGATAATCGGCCATGAATGTCCTCCTCACCGTTACGCCACCCGCACGAATAATGCGCAATGGCGGAGGCGGTTCCTGCATCACCCTCAGTCGGCGCGACGACGTCTATTTCTCGCGCAGAGGCCGCAGAAGGCGCAGAGAAAATGTGCATTCCCGCGCGCGCTCTGAGCCTTTGCGGGCTCTGCGGGCTCTGCGGGCTCTGCGGGCTCTGCGGGCTCTGCGCGAATGATATTCACGCGGAGATGATGTTAAATATAAAGGCAAAACAACGGCTTCATTACAGCGCCAGTCACGCCTGATGCGGCAAGCGTCCGCAGCAATCCTCCGCGTTAAAAACCAAAGGCTCTGCCGCCGCTGCTCGAACCACGGAACCAACACCGGACTGGCAGAAGACATCGCAAAGCGATGCGGATGCCGACGCCTATCGCGGAACGAACGCGCCTTTCGCGCGATCCTTGACGACCTGATCCGCCCGAAACACCGATCCGCTCATGCTGATGTAGATACCAGGATCGGCAATCTGGGCCGTCGCGAATGCCATGCCGAGGTTGAAGCTGGCGTCGCTCTCGCCGAAGCGCGCCGGGGCTAGAGCGCCGACCAGGACGATCGTCTTGCCCGTTACATCCTCAAGCGCCTTGGCCGTGTCCGTCATGGTATCCGTGCCATGGGTGATGACAATATGGCTTTCCGCCGCTGAGAGAACCCGCTCGCGGATCAGCGCCCGGTCGGTGTCGTCCAGCTCCAGACTATCCTTGCGCGTCACCTCTTCTATGCGAAAGGGGCGCTTCACCCCGCCTATTTGCAACAGTTTCGCGACGACGCTTTCGCCGACCTTATAATCCGACAAGGCATCGAAATAGATTTTGTCGATCGTCCCGCCCGTGGTGAGAACCAGGATCGGCATATTCACAGCCAGCATGGCAAACTCCCAACTTAGGCACGTATATTCAGTCTAAACGCGCCGCCATCGGATCGGAACCGCCGATCAGCGCGCGCGGGCGATTTCCTCGCCACGGTCGCGGGCGGCAACCAAGGTGTCGGTAAGGAGCTTCAGCAGCCGGTCGTCCGCGTCGAGGACGTTCAACCCTTCGCGCGTCATCCCGCCGGGGCTAGCCACGCGGTCGGCCAATATCGCCGGACTTTCATTTGCCTGCGCGGCGAGACTGGCGGACCCCTGGACAGTAGCAAGCGCCATCCGCGCGGCCTGATCGGCCGAAAGTCCGATCGTCTCCCCGGCACGCGCGAACGCATCGATGAAGCGGAACAAAAAAGCGGGTCCACAGCCCGACAGGGCGGTCAGCGCGTTGAACTGGCCTTCGTCGTCGATCCACTCGGCCGTACCTAATGGCGTAATGAGCGCGCCCACTTCGCTGCGGGCTGAGTGGGACACCTTGTCGTCGGCGTACAGTCCGGTGACGCCCAGCCCCAAGGCGACAGGCAGGTTAGGCATCGCCCGGATTATGTCCTGGACCAGCGGTAAACGCTGTCGCAGGTCCACAACCGGCGTCCCGGCCAATATCGAGACGATGCGCGTATCAGCCACGCAAAGTGGCGCAAGCGACGCTGCTACATCGTCAAGCTGATAGGGCTTCATGCCCAACAGCACCGTCGCGTTCGCGGGCAGCGATGCCGGATAGTCTGTCACCACCCGCACCCCGTCCACGACGGCACGGCCGCTCGGGCGCAACACGGTGACGCTCGCCGGATCAAGACCGCATGCCAACCATCGGGCGAGCATTTGCCCAGCCATATTGCCGCAGCCGACCATGAACAGGTGCGCGGGCCAAGCTTGTGTCATGAACAATCCTCAGGCTTCGCCGCGCGTCTCGATCAGGCTGGCGGAAATGGCTTCCGTGGGGCTCTTGCCGCCCCATAGGACGAACTGGAACACCGGGTAGAAGCGCTCGCATTCGTCGATCGCGGTTTCGACCAGTATCTGCGCCTGATCCAGCGTCAACACACCTCCCGCGCCCAGCAAAGCGCCGTGCCGGAACAACACGATGCCACTGGAAGACCAAAGCTCGAAATGGCCGAGCCAAAGCTGCTCGTTAATCAGGCCCAGCGTTTCGTAAATCGTTGCCCGTTTCTCTTCCGTCACGCGAATGTCGGGCAAGGCGAGCAGTTGCAGCACCTGATCTTCGTCGCGCCAGATGCCGCGCAGCTCATATTGCGCCCAGCTACCCTGCGTGCTGGCGACGATCTCATCCTCGCCGACCTGATCGAAACTCCACCCATTCGCTTCGAAATAGGCGGCCAGCATATCGATCGGCGCGGCCTCCTGGCCACCATTTTCAAATTCGTCGCTGTCCATCATTGGCTGGCCATAGAGCATTTCCCGGCGGCAAGGAAACCACCGACTGAGGGAAACGCATCAAAATAGCCGATCGTTGCAGAAAACCAACGGACAGGCGGCAAAGGCTGCTTATTCCGCGTCGTCTGCCTTGGACTTTGGCGAGCGGACAGTCTTTGTCACCGGCTCACCCGACCGGCCTTCCAGCGCGTCGATCCGGGCCTTGAGCAATTCGACTTCTTCACGGGCCGCCGCCGCCAGCGCCTTCAGGGCATCGAATTCGTCGCGGCTGACGAAATCCATGCCGCCGATCCACTGCTTGGCCTTTTCCCGGGCGTTGGTTTCAAACTCCCGGCTCATGCCAGCGACTGTTCCCGCAGCGCCGTTCACCAGCTTGGCAAGATCGTCGAAAAAGCGGTTTTCGCTCTGCATGGTCTGAATGTCCTAGTTTGCTGGCGCGAATGTGCGCCACGATGATGTCATATCTGGGTCTTGAGCGCGGGCGCGACAAGGGTCTCAGCATCCGGGTTAAGGCGCCCGATCTCATAATTCAGCGCCGATGCAAAGCCCAGCCATGCCAGATAAGGCAGCAGCAGCAGTCCAGCGACCCGCCTGATGCGCCAGAACAGCCATGCCGTCACAGCCACGGCGACGAAAAGGACGATGATCAGCGCAAGCGCATTATCGACCTGATGCGCCCGGAAGAAAAGCGGCGACCAGACCAGGTTGAGCGCCAGCTGGATCAGGAACAGGATGATGGCCACCCCCCTGCCCCGCGCGCCCCGCGCATGAATGACGATGGCAAGAGCAAGACCCATCAGGATGTAAAGGATCGTCCACGCAACGCCAAAAGCCCAGCCGGGCGGCATGAAGTCCGGCTTCACCAGCGCGTCGAACCAGCGGTTGCCATAGCCGCTATTGGCCAGCTTGCCCGACAGGAAGCCCAAGAACAGGATCGCCGGAACGGTGACCAGCGCCCAGCGCAAATAGGCCAAACGCAACTGACCGGGGGACGCGATTTCATTCATCGTCGGCGCAGCTCCACTAATCCTCACTCGGCGGTTTCGGGCGAATCCTTCCGGGCCTTGTCAAGCCGCCAGTGAACGGTTTGCGGTGAAACACTTCATCCCGCAACCGCGAATAGAGGCTGAAGACCGGCATCTGTCACAAAATCAAACGCCTGTCGGACTATGAGCAAGCCGCGCCTTGCCCTCCAGCCGCGCGCCGATCAGAAACTCGACATTCCCCTGGGGGCCGGTGATGGGGCTTGGCGTCACGCCCAGCAGCGTCCATCCCTTCGCCGTCAGCCACTGACTGACTTCCTCGCAGACGCGAGCATGAATGGCGGGATCGCGCACGACGCCGCCCTTTCCGACCTCTTCCCGACCAGCCTCGAACTGCGGCTTGATAAGGGCGATGAGATGCGCGCCCGGCCGGGCAAAGCTTAGCGGCCGGTCCAGCACCTTCGCCAGCGATATGAAGCTCGCGTCGCACACGATGATATCGACCGGCTCCGGCACATGTTCGGCGGTCAATATGCGCGCGCTTGTTTGCTCGTGCACGACCACGCGCGGGTCGGATCGCAGCTTCCAGGCAAGCTGGTTCGTCCCGCTGTCCACCGCATAAACCCGCGCCGCGCCGTTGGTCAGCAGCACATCGGTAAATCCGCCGGTCGAGCTTCCAACGTCGATCGCGACCATGCCAGTCACATCCAGCGCGAAATGATCAATGCCGTGGGCCAGCTTTATGCCGCCACGCGACACCCAGGGATGATCGCGGCCCTTCACCTCCAGCGCGGCATCCTCCGTAACCTGCTGACCCGCCTTCTCGATCTTCCTGTCGCCCAGGAAGACAAGGCCCGCGAGGATGAGCGCCTGCGCGCGCGCCCTGCTCTCGGCCAAACCGCGATCGACGAGCAACTGATCCGCGCGCAGCTTCGCCATCAGCGCACCAGCGCCGTCAGCGTGGACACCGTCAGCAACTGCGGCAGCACCTCGGCGGACTTCCCCGGAGCATACCACAGGTAGAGCGGCACGCCCGATCGCCCCTGCGCTTCGAGAAAGCGTGTGATCGCCGGGTCCGCACTCGTCCAGTCACCGACCATCACCGTCACGCCAGCCTTGGCAAAGGCCTCTTGCGTTTCGGCCCGGTCGATCGCCGCAGCCTCATTGGCCTTGCAGGTCAGGCACCAGTCGGCGGTGAAATAAAGGAATACCGGCTTTCCGGCGGCACGCAGCCCGGCAAGCCGCCCCTCGTCAAAGGCCACAACTCCATCCTGAACCTGCGCAGCACCAGCCATACGCGCAGGCAGCATCACCATCCCGGCGCCGAGCAGCAGCGCAGCACTCAGCATGACGATCAGCCCGCCCCGCTTGCCACGATGCTGACGCTCCCCCAGCCACCACAGCAGCAGCGCCAGCAGTAACGCCGCACCCAGACCAATCGTCATCCCCGGCACGCCGCGCTGCTGCCCGAGCAGCCAGCCCAGCCCTAGCGCCGTCAGGAACATCGGGATCGACAATATTCGCTGGAAAGTCTCCATCCACGCCCCCGGCCGTGGCAAACGCTCCCGAAGCGCCGGTATATAGGCGAGCAACAGGAAAGGCAGCGCAAGACCCAGGCCCAGCCCCGCAAAAACCGCGAGCGCAGCCGCAACCGGCAGTACCAGCGCCGCCCCCATCGCCACCCCCATGAACGGCCCGGTGCAAGGCGTGGCTACGAAAGCAACCAAAGCGCCGGTCCAGAATGATCCCGCAACGCCCCCCTTCCCCGCAAGCTTCTCCCCACCACCAAAGGCGCTCAGTTCAAACAAGCCCGCAAGGTTGAAGGCGACCGCCGTCACCAGCAGCAGCAGCAGCAAGATGACGTGCGGGTCCTGCAACTGAAACGCCCAGCCCACGGCCACGCCCGCTGCCCGGATCGCCAGCAACAGCCCGCCCAGCGCCAGACAGGTGAGGATCACGCCCGCGCCATAGGCAAGCGACTCCCGCCGCACCGTTGCCTCATCACCCCCAGCGCGCGCCAGCTTGAGCGCCTTCAGCCCCAGGATCGGAAACACGCACGGCATGATGTTGAGCAACAACCCGCCCAATATCGCCCCGCCAAGCGCGATCAACGCCGTGCGCAGCAGGTCTGAATTTACCCCCGCAACCACGCCCGGGCGAGCCTTCACCAGAAAGCCAACATGATCCCCGGTGCGCAGCACCGCCTGCACCGCATCTCCCTTGAACCCCTGCCCGGCCTCGGTTTCGATCAGCAGCCGGTCCCCCTGACGATGGACCGACTGAGGCGCGGCATAGCGAACGACGCCCTCATCCAGCGGAAAAAGATGCACGTCAGACGCCGCAGCTTCCCCCGGAAAAGGGATCGACATCCGCAGCTTGCCATCGGCAAGGGCGTAACGCGCCTCACTCCCGAGCGGCCGGGGCAGATGCGCCCGCCAACCATCGAACCGGGCCTGCATCGCGGGCGCCACCGCGCCGTCGCCCGCGACCAGGTCGAGCGCGATATCAGCGCTCTCAGGCACGCAAATCTTGTCCGTGCAGGCAAGCCATTCCGCTTTCCCACGGATCGGCAGACGCGTGCCCTTCGCCACCTCAGGCGCAATATTCACAGGCGCGAGGATCGCGTAAGGCCCCTCATAAACATGGTTCATCAGGCCAGAGATGAGCAACGTCTCGGGCACCGGATAGCGCAAAGCCCCAATGCTCACGCCCTTGGGCAGTACCCATTTCACGGTCATGCCCAGCCCCGCATCACCCGGATTCTGCCAATAGCCATGCCAGCCAGCCTCTGGCGTCATCGCGAAGGCGATGCTGCTGGTCCGGCCCGGAGCAGGCGCGTCGCTTTCGGCGACCAACTGCGCGGCGATATGCGGCGCACCCGATCCGAATGCGCCCTGGGCGCTGGCAACAGGCGCGATAAACAGCGCCAGCGTCATCAGGAGGACATGGAAAATCCGCATCGGGCCTCTGTTCGCGTGGATCACAGCGGGCTAGGTCGGCAGGGTTGCGCCGTCAAGGCACAGAAGGGATCGGAAAAGATGTTCAGAAAGACGCTTCATACCCTGCTGTTGCTGGTGCCCCTGCCCGCGCTGGCCCAGCCCGCAGCCACTACCGCTGCCCCTGATGCCCCGCCACGGCTGATCGTTGCCATCTCGGTCGATCAATTTTCGGCCGATCTGTTCAGCGAATATCGCCCCTATTATAGCGGCGGCCTCAAGCGCCTCAGCGAAGGCGCCGTGTTCCCGCGCGGATATCAAAGCCACGCCGCAACCGAAACCTGCCCCGGCCACAGCACCATCCTGACCGGCAGCCGCCCGTCACGCACCGGTATCATCGCCAATAGCTGGATCGACCAGAACGCTGCCCGGCCCGATAAGACGATCTACTGTGCAGAGGATGAGAAACAGCCGAATAGCAGCAGTTCCAAATATGTCCCCTCCCATGTCCATCTGCGCGTGCCCACACTCGGCGAACGCATGAAGGCAATCAATCCCGCCGTTCGCAATGTCGCCATCGCCGGAAAGGATCGCGCGGCCATCATGATGGGCGGCGCAAAGACGGATCAAGTCTGGTGGCTCAGCCCAAAGGGCTATGTCAGCTATCCCGGCACGCCGACGCCCCCGCTGGTCGCACGGGTGAACGAGGTTTTCGCACAACGGCTCGCCCAGCCCAATCCCGGTTTTGACCTGCCCCCGCAATGCACCGCAAAGGATTTTCCCGTAAGTGCTGGCTCGCGGGTTGTCGGCACCGGCCACTTCGCAAGGCCCCCCGGTCAATTCGGCGCATTCCGTGCGTCGCCTGAGCAGGATGCCATGACCCTGGCGTTCGCTGCTGCCGCCATCGAAAGCATGGACCTTGGCAAACAGGCTCAAACCGACCTCATTTCCATCGGCCTTTCGGCGACCGACGTTATCGGCCACGCCGATGGAACAGAAGGCACCGAAAGCTGCATTCAGATCGATCGGCTGGATCGCGAACTCGGCGCCTTCTTCGACCGGCTCGACAAGCAGGGCATCGATTATGTCGTGATGCTCACCGCAGATCATGGCGGCCACGATCTGCCGGAGCGCCATCAACAAAATGCGATGCCGATGGAACAGCGCGTCGATCCGGCGCTCATGCCCAGCGCGCTTTCAAAAGCCGTGGCCGCCCGCACCGGCATAGGTGGCAAGGGGCTGATCCAAGGCGACGGCCCGTCAGGCGACCTTTATTTCGACCGCAATCTTACCCGCCCCCAGCGGGCCAAGGTGGAAGCCACCACACTCGCCCTGTTACGCGCCCACCCACAGGTGGAAACCGTCTTTACCAAGGCGCAGATCGCCGCCGCGCCGTCTCCTTCAGGTCCGCCGGAAAGTTGGAGCCTGCTTCAGTTAGTCCGCGCCAGCTTCGATCCCGAACGCTCGGGCGACCTAGTCCTGCTGCTGAAACCACGCGTGACGCCTATCGCTGATCCTTCACATGGCATTGTGGCTACCCATGGTTCACCGTGGGATACAGGCCGTCGCGTCCCGATCCTCTTCTGGCGCAAGGGCATACGGCATTTCGAACAGCCGCTCGGTGTCGAAACGGTGGACATCATGCCGACGCTGGCCGCCCTCATCCATCTGCCCGTGCCCCATGATGAGATAGACGGCAGGTGCCTCGACCTGCTCGCGGGCGCGCCCGACAGCTGCGCGGCAAACTGAGGTTAGATATTCTCCGCGAATCCGTCCCGTTCCGCATCCATCAGGGAGTGAACGCGGTGCGGCGCGGACACTTCGACCCGGCTGGTCACCTCATATTGCGCCTTCGCCTGACGCACATTGCTGTTCGCCGGTACACTGTCGGTCAGCCAGACATTGCCGCCGATCACTGACCGGCTGCCGATGATGATGCGGCCCAAAATGGTGGCGCCCGCGTAAATCACCACATCATCCTCGATGATCGGGTGCCGGGGGATCGCCTTGGCCAAGGCGCCCCTCTCATCGGCAGGAAAGCTGCGCGCGCCCAGCGTCACGCCCTGATACAGCCGCACCCTGTCACCCACTATGGCCGTCTCGCCGATGACAACACCCGTGCCATGATCGACGAAGAAACTGCGCCCGATGACCGCCCCCGGATGAATGTCGATACCCGTGCGCGAATGGGCAATCTCGGAGATGATGCGGGCAACCAGCGGCGCGCCCAGATCATAGAGCCGATGGGCAAGCCGATGATGGATGATCGCCAGCATCGATGGATAGCAGATAAGCACCTCATCGACGCTGCGCGCGGCGGGATCGCCCAGGAACGCTGCTTCCACATCGGAATCGAGCAACTCCCGCAAGCCCGGCAGGCTTTGGGCGAAATTGCCGATAATCCGGGCGGCTTCACCATCAATGTCGGCAGGCGGCCTGCCATGCATGATGTAGAGAAGCTCAAGGCGGATTTGGCCGTAGAGTCGGCTGAGCGCCGTCTGCAATGTCTGCGCGACAAAGGCGTCTTCATTATGAACGCGAATGAAGCTCGGGCCAAGGCGCAACGGAAAAAGCGCGCCACATAGCGACGTCATGATCTTGGCAAGATTGGCCCGTGACGGGAAACCCTCCGCGCCATATTCGGCATGATGCTGCTGCGCCGCGCGCCAGCCCGTGCGAACCTTCCCAAGATCGCTCACCAGCCGATCCAGGTCCCAATAGCCTTCCAGAAGCTGATCTTCGCTTTCGCCGTCTGCGGTCATGTGCGCCTCTTGTTCAACGGACGCTGGCATAGACCGCCACCAGTCGATCCGGTAAACGAGTTTTGCTTGTCCCCACAATGCTTCTTTTTAACCGGAAGCGTCAGCCCGTTTCAACGGATCGGGCTCACGCCGCCAGATGCAGGCGGATTTCCACGCTCAGCCCGCCTTCGGGCCGGTTTTTCAGAACCAGGCTCCCGCCTTCTTGTTCGACCGCCTTCGCCACGATCGCGAGGCCCAGACCCAAACCCCGCGTATTGCGCCTGCGCGCCTCATCCAGTCTGGCAAAGGGCTTCAACACCTCCTCCAGCTTGTCCTCGGGGATGCCCGGACCATCATCCTCCACCCGGATCACCACATCGCCGTCGCGGCGCTCGACGCTGACATAGGCGCGCTGGCCATAATGAAGCGCATTCTCGACCAGATTGATGACCGCCCGGCGCAGCAGAAGCGGCCGCACATCCATTTCCAGATGATCCGGCCCCTCATAGCTGACTTCGGCGCCCTGATCCTGAAAGCTATCGACCACCGTCGCCGCCGTAACAGCCACGTCCGCCCGCACAGGCGGCTCACCAGTCTTCTCCCCGCCAAGGAAGGCGAGCAGCGAGTCGATCATCGCACCCATTTCCTCAAGGTCACCGGCCATCGCATCGCGCGCTTCCGCATCGCGTATTCCCTCCAGCCGAAGCTGCAAGCGCGCCAGAGGCGTACGCAGATCATGTCCAACCGCAGCCAATGTTTCAGTACGCTCAGTGATCAGGCGGTGGATTCGCGTCTGCATCGCATTGAACGCGCGGATCAGGTCCCGCACATCGCTGGTCCCGCTTTCCGCGACGACGACCTCGTCGCTGAGGCCAATATGCTCGGTCGCCCTGGTCAGGTCCTTGAGCGGCGCCAGCGTCCGCCGGATCAGCATGCCGCCGGCCAACATCAACGCCACCAGCGGGATAAGCGCCAACCCCATCCGTCCGATGGTAAAGGTCCACTGCCCCCCACTATGGCGCATGCCGAAATAGAGCCAGCTGCGATCAGGCAACTGCAAGCCGCCATTGATCTGCGACACCCGCCCCCCGGGCGATGCGAGCCGCAGCCACAGTCTCGACTGTTCCAGGCTTGGTTCCCAGGCGATGATCTGGCGCCGCATCCGCTGCAATTCCGGCGCCAACGTCGGCGGCGGTGGGGATGCGGGCGTCCAGTGAATGTCATAGCGATCGGTGGTAAGCTGGATCGCCATCGCATGCCGGTCGTTCGGCGGCTGCTCCGTCACCAGCTTGCGCGCGATCACCAGATGCTCGGCCAGCCGCCGCGCCTCGTCATCCTGTAAGGAAAGATGGCCCGCCCGCTCGTAGATCAGCGTGCCGACCGCAAATTCCAGCGTGAGCGCCAGCAGCAGTATCGCCAGCAACCGTCCGACCAGACCCAGCGACCGGCTCATATGCAAGCTCAAGCCCGGCTGACTTCCGCGTTAAACATGTAACCCACGCCGCGCACCGTTGTGATCGGCGCCGCCGCGCCTTGCGTCGACAGCTTGCGCCGCAACCGGCTGACGAGCACATCGATGCTGCGGTCGGAGCTGTCACCCATGCGCGTGCGCGACAATTCGATCAGCCGCTCCCGCGCAATGACCCGCTGCGGATGGCTGAGGAAAGAACCGAGCAGGTCGAACTCCGCCCCCGTCAGGTCCACGATCGCGCCAGTGGGCGAACGCAGTTCCCGGCGCGGGAAGTTGACCACCCAGCCGTCGAACCGCGCCTCATTCTCGCGATGTTCGTCAGGCCCCCGCTCCACGCCCACGCGGCGCAGAATAGCCCGTATCCGCGCGATCAGTTCGCGTGTGCCAAACGGCTTGGGCAGATAATCGTCCGCGCCCAGCTCCAGGCCCACGATCCGATCCGTCTCGCTGCCCTTCGCGCTGATGAAGATGATCGGCACGTCGCTCTTGCGGCGGATCTGGCGGCACAAGTCTATGCCGTTGGTGCCCGGTAGCATGACGTCCAACACGACCAGATCGACCGGCCCGGCGTCGAAGGCGACCCACATCTCAGGCCCCGAAGAGGCAGGCCGCACCTGATAGCCATGTTCCTGAAGAGCGCGCGCGGTCAGCGTGCGCAGCGGCGGATCGTCCTCGACAAGTATGATCGTGGGGGCGGTCATGCCGGAAATGTTGCGCAACTAAAACGGCTCATAGCGCCTGAAGTAGGGGCGACCACCGACAGGGTCAACCGGACGTTACCGCAGAAACCCTTGGCAACAGGTCCAGCAACAATTTGTCATGACAGAGACAATTTCGCTCCCATGACGAGCAAGAATGCCATGCCGGGCCTCGTGAAAGGCCCGGCATGATTTCCATCAGAACGCGGCCGAAACCGAGAAGACCACCTGGCTGCGAGCGATCGACTTGCCGAAATTGTCACCGTCCTGAACCATGAAGTTCGGGCGGATGTAATTTTCTTCCGAACGTTTGATGTCGGTATCGACATAGGCGACGCCCAGCGTCAGCGGCGTGCCGGGGATCGCGACGTCCGCGCCGACCAGCCAGTCGAGATACTTGCCCGTGGGCGCGATCGAGGTGCCGTTGGGGCCAAGGCCGGGGTTGCCGTCCGAATAGCCCAGATGCGCCTTCAGCGTAACCGGCGTGCCCGGCACTGCGCCGCTCACGTCACCCCAGATGTACAGATTGTCTTCCTTGTCGCCCGGATTATCAGGGATGCCGGTCGCGTTGCTGGCAGCGGTGCTGTACCAGTTGCCCAGCGCCTGCTGCTTGGGCGCGTAGGCGACGCCGAGCAGACCCTTGACCGGGCCAAGCTGGCTCGAAAGCTTCACATAAGGCTCAGCGAAGTCGGTCTTGTCCGCGCCCGACGGGTACATGTACCAGGTCAGGCCGACGTCCAGCGTCGCGCCGCCCAGCGGGATGGCGTAGCCTGCGAACAGGTCCAGTTCCATGTTGGCGCCGCCGAACTGACCCCATCCGGAAAGGTTCGAAGCCCAGGTGCCGACATAGGCGCCGCTTTCGTGAGTGGCAGTGATGCCGCCCTGAATGGCCATGCCCTTGTCGCTCTGCGACACGCCACGGAAACGATAGTCGGAAACCAGCGCGACGCTGCCCGAAACGGTGACAGGACCTTCGGCTTCTTCCTGAGCGAAGGCCGGAGCGCTCGACAACAGGGCAAGAGCCGCACATGTCATCTGCAACTTGGCCATCTGCAATTTAGCGATTTTCATGAACATTCCCCTTTTTCGGTAAGAATGTTCCATCCTGCGTCCGCTCTGGCCCAAAGGTCTGAATGCCCCGGATCCCGGCGGATTGACAGCAGGCTAAGGCGCGCGCGGATGAAGGGGAATGGACTTTTACCGCAAGTGCGAAGGTGACATTCAGGCCGTGCCATCAAAGGCACGGTTATTTGCTGATGGCGTTCCAAATATGTCTATTTGATTTCCTAATCGCATCCGAACATGAAAAAGCCGCCGCACTCTGGAAGTGGTGCGGCGGCTAACGACGCCTGATGGGGGTGAGGTTCAGGCGGCGAGGTTACGCAGGCGTCCGGTTGCGCCCGCCAGTTCGACGCTGGCTCCGGTGCCACGGCGGCGATCCATCCATTCCCGCACCATCTCGGCGCAGGTATGGTCGATATGGAGCAGCCGCTCGACGTTCAGGATGACTGGACGTTCGGCGGGAACCGACTCCAGCTTTGCCGACAATTTGGGCAGCGTCAGGAATGTGGCTGTGCCATGCAGTGTCAATTCATGCGCGTCATCCCGCTGGTCTTCGTCCAGGCCCAGGCGCAGACGGCGCGCATGGGGCAGAAGTTCAAGGAGCGACAGGCCAATACCCACCAGCACGCCCGTTAGCAGGTCCGTCGTGACCACCATGATCAGCGTAACCGCCCACACCACGGCGGGCAGCGGGCCATAACGGTGAAGCAGGTGCTTCACATGGTCCAGGCTGACCAATCGAACGCCGGTCACGACAAGGATGCCTGCCAGCGCCGCCATCGGAATCTCACGCAGCAACCAGGGCAGCAGCGCGACGAAGCCGAGTATCCAGATGCCGTGCAGGACAGCGGACATGCGGGTCTTGGCGCCCGCCTGGACGTTGGCGGAACTGCGGACGATAACGCCGGTCATCGGCAGTGCGCCCGCAACGCCGCACAGCAGATTGCCTACGCCCTGCGCACTCAATTCGCGATTATAGTTGGTTCGTACGCCATCATGCATCCGGTCCACCGCAGCGGCCGACAGCAATGTTTCAGCGCTGGCAATGAAGGCGATCGCGATCGCCGTGGTGATGATCGTCGGGTTCATGAGCTGCTGCAACATACTCTCGCCCGGCAATGTCACCGCTGCGACGATCGATTCCGGCACTACGACGCGCGCCACCGGCAGGCTGAATAGAAATGCCACCAGCGTGGCCAGAACCACGCCGACAAGGGCACCCGGCAGCAGCTTCATCGACGCGGGACGGATCTTTTCCCAACCCAGCATGCCGCCGATGGTGACAAGACCCACGGCAAAGGCGGTCGCTGCGTCCTGATTGCTCAACCCGAAAAGCTGGCCCGGCATCGCGACCAGATTCGCAAGCCCGCTGGAAAGCGGCTTGTCGTCGAACAGGACGTGGAACTGACCTACGACGATCAGCACGCCGATGCCCGCGAGCATGCCGTGAACGACGGCGGGCGAAATGGCGCGAAACCAGCCCCCGACCCTCATCAATCCGGCAATGACCTGGATCGCACCGGCAAGGATCAGGATCGGTCCCAATGCGGACAGGCCCTGCTCGCGCACGATTTCAAAGACGATGACGGCAAGGCCCGCCGCCGGGCCGCTGACCTGCAAGGGAGAACCGGCCAGCAGGCCGACGACGATGCCGCCGATGATACCTGTGATCAGCCCCTTCTCCGGCGGCACGCCGGACGCGACCGCGATGCCCATGCAGAGGGGCATCGCGACCAGAAACACGACGATGGAAGCGGTGAAGTCGCGGCTGAATGTGCCGCCGGAAAGAGCCTTCAGCATGAGGCTTACTCCGCAGCCATGGCGATGCTGGTTTCACCAGCAAGGCGCCGCGCCTGCGCCTGTGCGACAGGAAGCGGATCGCCTTCGCGCATGGGCACGAACCGACCGGTTTCCCCATCGAGTCCCAGAACCTGCCCCGCATGAATATCGACATACCAGCCGTGGAGCGCGATTTCCCCACGCGCCACGCCCGCCGCCACCGACGGATGGGTGCGCAGGTGGTTCAACTGCACCACGACATTTTCCAGCGCCATGTTGCGCAGCTTTTCCGCGTCGCTCAGGTCGGACGGGTAATTTTCACGGCACACCTTCTGCGCGGCATGCGAGTGACGCAGCCATGCGGCAACATTGGGCATCGACGTCAGGTCGGCATCCGTTGCCAGCGCCTTCATCGCGCCGCAATCGCTGTGCCCGCACACAATGATGTCGCGCACGCCCAGAACCATGACGGCATATTCCACCGTCGCGGTGACGCCGCCCAGCTGGCTGGCATGCGGGGGCACGATGTTGCCCGCGTTGCGGCATACGAACAGATCGCCTGGATCAGCCTGCATGATATGTTCCGGCACGATGCGGGAATCCGCGCAGGAAATCATCAGCGCCTTGGGGCTCTGCCCGTGATTCGCAAGCTGGTTGTAAAGCGTGCTCTTGTCCGGAAAGACCTTGCTTTCGAAACTGAAGACGCGACCGATAAGCTCGTTCATGGCTTCTATCCTTCTTTTTGGTTGCCGATCAGGGGGCGGATCGGCGCTATTTGAAGGATAGGTACGTGCCTTTGCTGCGTCGCAGCGGCTTTGTTAAATAATGTGTCTGATTGGATTTTCTGTCGTCACTGCCTCTCGACAGCAGCGCTCAGCATATATCCCGCCCCCCGAACGGTGACGATCGGCGCGGCTCTGCCACCAACGCTCAGCTTCCGCCGGACCCGGCTAACCAGCACGTCAATGCTGCGATCGGATGATGGCGCGTCGCGAACCCCGGCCAATTCCATGAGCCTGGCGCGCGGAATGACCGTCTGCGGATTTTCCAGCATGACCTGGAGCAGTGCGAATTCGGCGGCGGTAAGGTCGATCGGCTGGTCGCCCTCGTCCTTCACTTCACGCCGTGCGAAATCGACCTGCCACCCGTCGAACCGGGCCAGCGTGCTGGCGCGCAGGCCGATCAGCCGCTCCTTTTTGCTGCGGCGCAGTACCGCGCGTAGCCGCGCCGCCAGTTCACGGGTCGAATAAGGCTTGGACATATAATCGTCGGCGCCCAGTTCCAACCCCACCACCCGGTCGACCTCGCTGCCGCCAGCACCGACCAGGATGATCGGCACGTCGCTCCGTTCCCGCACGTCACGGCACAGGTCCATGCCATCGGGACCGCGCAGCGCCGCATCCAGCACCAGCACGCCCACAGGCGCGGTCTTGATCGCGTTCCAGATGTCGGATGCCGACGCCGCGGGCAGCGCGCGAAAGCCGCTCTGCTCCAGATATTCGCGCACCTGCTGGCGCTGTTCGGGCTTTTCCTCGGCAATCAGGATTAGTGGTGAACTCATCCGCCCTTCACTGACAGGCTGCGAAGGCCATCGAGCTCACCCTGGATAACCGCGCTGTCACCTTGCGCCGCCGCCAGCGCCTCGCCAGCGCGGGCCTGTGCGTAGCGCCCGATTTCCGCGTCAATCTGTCCGCGCGCGTTTGCACAGTTCCCGGCATAGCTACCCGATAGCGGGGCGAAGCGATGGATGGCCTTCCCCATTGCGGCAATCGCATTGCCCTCTGCCGTCACCGACCGGTTCACGCCCAGTTCGGCCTGCCAGCGACAAACGGGCGTAGCCGGACGATTGGCGAAACGCGGTTCGACCTGCCGGACATGAACCGTCGACACCGTTTCGTAGCTCGCACGATAGGCTGTGGACGCATGATTGACGTCCGCACTGTGGACCGGAGCGACGACGGCCATGACGGCAGCGGAAGCGAAAATGGAAAGCATGCGAAGAAACCCCTTGGCGCAGGAAGTGCTTTCCAAGGCATAGGCGGGGCAAATGTCTCCGAAATTTTCCGAATGTGACAAATTGTTGCTGGGCGCGCGGAAACGCTTCGGCGCGGCAAGGCATTTTTACGCGCCAAAATCCTTCATGCTTTGAACAGCGCATGCAACCCGTCCGGCGCTCAGGCTTTTAACCCTCGTCAACGACCCCGGCGCCCCGTCGGCCAATGATGAGGATTGCTGAATGAAAATCGCTCAAATCGCTCCCTTGGCCGAAAGCGTGCCGCCAAAGCTGTACGGCGGGACCGAGCGCATCGTTTCTTACCTCACCGAAGCGTTGGTCGACCAAGGGCATGACGTGACATTGTTCGCCAGCGGCGATTCCGTCACGCGCGCGGAACTGGTGCCCGTCACCGACATGGCGCTTCGCCTCAATCCCCATGTTCGCGACGCCATTCCCTACCACATGATGCTGCTGGAAGCGGTGCGCCAGCGCGCCGATGAGTTCGATGCCCTGCATTTCCATATCGACCTTGTTCACATGCCGCTGGTGCAGGACATTGTCGGCCGATGCGTCACGACGTTGCACGGCCGTCTGGACCTGCCGGACCTGCGCCCTTTCTATCAAACCTTCCCTGATCACAGCCTGGTTTCCATTTCCGACCACCAACGGCTGCCTATGCCGCCCGTGAACTGGGCGGGCACCGTCTATCACGGCCTTCCCGCCGACCTGCTGCCGCCGAAAATCGATAGCGATGACGGCTATCTCGCCTTCCTTGGACGGATATCACCGGAAAAGCGGCCCGACCGCGCCATCCGCATAGCCGCCCGTTCCGGAAAGCCGCTCAAGATCGCCGCCAAGATCGACAATGTGGATAAAGCATATTGGGAGGCGGAGATCGCGCCGCTCATAAACCTTCATCCCAACATTCATTTCGTCGGAGAAATCAACGAAGCGCAGAAGGCCGACTTTCTCGGCGGTGCCAGTGCCCTTCTGTTCCCGATCGACTGGCCGGAACCATTTGGCCTGGTGATGATCGAGGCAATGGCATGCGCCACGCCCGTTATCGCCTTCCGCTGCGGATCGGTCCCCGAAATTATCGACCATGGCGTGTCGGGCTTCATAGTCGATACGGAGGATCAGGCCGTCGAAGCCGTTTCCCGGCTGGGCGAACTCGACCGTCGCGGGGTACGCGCCGCCTTTGACGCACGTTTCACGGCAGACCGGATGGCGGCCGACTATGTCTCGCTTTATCACGGCCTGCCCGGCGCGCGCACCGATGCCGCACGGCTTCGTCGCGAGCGCGGCGATGAAGCAGAGCTTCACCTTCAGGTCGTCGGATAAGGAGAATTGCATGACGGCGAGCCAGTTGCAGCCAGAAGCCTTTGCCACGGAACCGGCAAAGTCCCTGTCCCAGCAGCAGACCCAGTTCTTCATCCCGGCCACTGCTTCGCTCCACGAACGACGTCCGCGAACGTTGAAGCATGGGGACAGCTTCGCGGTCTTCGACCATAGCGGCGATGCGATTGCCGGACCGGGGAGTCCCGAAGGGCTTTACCACCGCGACACCCGGCACCTGTCGCACCTCTATATGACGATCAATGAACTCCGGCCCATATTGCTGAGTTCCGCGCTTCGTGACGACAACGCCATGCTGACCTGCGACCTCACAAATCCCGATTTTTCGGGCGGCGATGGCAGGGTTGCGGTGGAACATGACCTTATCCACCTGCGCCGCACAAGGTTCCTGTGGGACTCCGCCGTCCACGAACGGATCACGATCCGCAATTTCGATACCGAAGCCCGAACGGTGAAGGTGGAGATGAGCTTCGCTGCCGATTTTGCCGATCTGTTCGAAATTCGCGGCATGACGCGCTTGCGCAAGGGGGTGATGAAGCCCCCTGTCGTGGGAAGCGCCGACGTTCTCCTCGTCTATGAAGGCCGCGACGCCAAGACGCGCGAAACCCACCTCTGTTTTGATCCGGCGCCTCAAGAACTCACCGAAAGCCATGCCATGTTCGAGGTCATGGTTCCGCCCGGCGAACGGCGCACCTTGTACATGCGCATTGCATGCGAGCGGGTGGAATTGACGCAGGAACCCTCCTCCCGCCAGTTCCTCAAGGCCCTTCGCGAATCCATGAAGTCGCTGAAACAGGCAAGGGCACGCGGCGCGACCGTCCGTTCATCAAATGCTCTGTTCGATGAGGTTACGCGCAGGTCCGTGGCCGATATCACCATGTTGTCCACGGACACTGAATTTGGTCCCTATCCCTATGCGGGCATTCCCTGGTTCAGCACCGTGTTCGGCCGCGACGCCATCATCACCGCGCTGGAAACGCTTTGGTATGATCCAGCGCTCAGTCGCGGTGTGCTCGGCTATCTGGCGAAGCATCAGGCTACCGCGTTCGACCCGGCAGCCGACGCAGAGCCGGGGAAGATCCTGCACGAAGTCCGCCATGGCGAAATGGCGGAATTGGGCGAAGTGCCGTTCCGCCATTACTATGGCAGCATCGATTCAACGCCGCTGTTCATCATGCTGGCTGGGGCCTATCTGGAAAGAACAGGCGACCAGGCCTTCATCACCAGCCTGCTGCCCCATCTGGATGCAGCCCTCGAATGGATTGATCAGCATGGCGACCGTGATGGGGACGGCTTCGTGGAATATGGGCGGCTCACCGATCAGGGCCTGACCAATCAGGGCTGGAAGGACAGCCATGACTCCATCTTTCACGAAGATGGTTCCATCGCGCGCGGTCCCATCGCGCTGGCGGAGGTTCAGGCCTATGTCTACGGCGCCTGGAGAGCCGCCGAAGCCATCCACAGGGCGATCGGCGATGCTCAGCGCGGGGCGGATTACGGATTACGCGCCGACCATTTGCGCGACCATTTCGATGCGGCCTTCTTTGACCCGCAACTTGGCACCTATGTGCTGGCGCTGGATGGAGAAAAAAAGCCTTGCCGCGTTCGCTCCTCCAATGCCGGGCATGTGCTGTTTACCGGCCTCGCGCGGGAAGAGCGCGTGGAATCGGTAGTGCGCACGCTGATGGCGCCAGCTTCCTTTTCCGGATGGGGCATTCGCACCATCGCATCGACGGAAGCGCGCTACAATCCGATGAGCTATCATAACGGCTCAATCTGGCCGCATGACAATGCCCTCATCGCAGCGGGCTTCTCCCGCTACGGCTACAAGCGTGAAGCAGCGCAGATATTCGAAGGGCTCTTCGCGGCCGCCACCTATGTGGATCTCATGCGCCTACCGGAACTCTTTTGCGGATTTCCCCGCCGACGTGCGCAAGGGCCGACCTTCTATCCCGTCGCCTGCAGTCCGCAGGCATGGTCAGCCGCCGCTCCTTTGTCACTAATCCAGTCAAGTCTTGGGATCGGCTTCGATGTGGCAGGCCCTGAAATCTCCCTGCGCGAACCAGCCCTGCCGCGATTCCTGGACGAACTACGACTTTATGGCCTGCGCATTGGCAAAGCATCGATCGACATCGCCTTTGACCGGATGGGTGACAAGGTCGTGGTAAAGCCGCTCGACCGGACAGGCTCGGCGCGGGTGGTGACGATCGCTTGAGGCTTTTGCCTGGCTGCTACGTGTGACCCAAGGCCTTGAAAAAGGTGATGCAGCTGAGCGGAGCAAATTCGAACCCGCGCGATGGGTTGGTGGGCGACATCGCGCAAACAAAAGGTGGTGCACCCGACGGGATTCGAACCCATGGCCCTCAGATTAGGAATCTGATGCTCTATCCTGCTGAGCTACGGGTGCCCGGTGACGGCTCTATGCTGCGTCGCAGGCGCGGTCAATTCTTCGCTTCGGGCGGCACGACCGGAAACAGCAACGGAGCAACCTCCACGCCTTCCGATATCAGGGCGCGGGCTTCATCAGGCGCCACTTCGCCGTGGATGCTGGCCCGTTCCTTCTCACCATAATGCATGGCGCGGGCATGTTCGGCAAAACCCCTGCCGACCCAGGTCGAATCTTCCAGAACCTTTGACTGGGCCTGCGCCAGCGCCTGCATCATTTCATGCATTCGAACTTCGTCGCCTGCCATGGCCACTGGCGCGGTCGAGGTGGCAGCCGGCGCTTCCGCCCTGCGGCTGTTCCCTTTGGCGGCGACAGCGGGCGCCATCAACGCCTTCGACACCTCCGCGTCGCCGCACATGGGGCAGGCCAGCAGACCGCGCGCCAATTGATCCTCATAGTCCGCGCTCGATCCGAACCAGGCTTCGAACACATGGCCGTGGGCGCCGCATTTGAGGTCGAAAACAATCACGAAATGGTCACGTCCGCTGGAAGGTTACGCCGGTTGGCAATCGCTGGCACACGCCCGCGCACCTCCTCTACGCGCGACAGGTCAATCTCGGCAAGGGCTAGTCCCGGCTCGTCTCCCATGTCGAGCAAAGCCTCGCCCCATGGATCGATCACCAGACTATGGCCATAGGTTTCCCGCCCATCCGCATGGCGGCCGGTCTGCGCAGCCGCTACCACGAAGCACCCAGCTTCGATCGCACGGGCGCGCAGCAGGACATGCCAGTGCGCCTGCCCGGTAGGCACAGTAAAGGCGGCAGGCATCAGCAACATCGTGGCGCCCGCATTGGTAAGAGCGCGATAAAGGTCGGGAAAGCGCATGTCGTAACACACCGACAATCCGATCCTTGCCCAGGGCGTATCGACCGCCACCACCTCTTCTCCAGGCCGATATACCGACGATTCCCGCCAGCTTTCCCCGGTCGCGAGATCGACATCGAACAGATGGATTTTGTCGTAGCGCGCCCGAATGCCGCCCTTGTCATCGATCATGAAGCTGCGGTTGACCCAACGGCCATCGCCACCTTCTTCCTTGAGCGGCAAAGAACCAAGATGCACCCACAGGCCATGCCGAGCCGCCGCTTCGCGAACCGCATCCAGCACCGGATCGTCCGCCTCGCTGCGCAGGGTATCCGCAGCCCGCGCCCGGTTCCGATCCAGATAACCCGCCATTTCCGGGGTGAGCAGCATATCCGCGCCCTGTTCGGCCGCGCGTCTCGCCATCTCGACGATGGCGGCCGCGTTCGCGGTGGGGTCGATCCCGCTCGTCATCTGGAAGATCGCGGCCCGCATGGCGCTTACAGCCCTAGCAACGGGTTCAGCTTGCCCTGACGATCCAGCGCCGCCATGTCGTCGCTGCCGCCAATATGCCTGCCGTCGATAAATATCTGCGGCACCGTGGTCCCGCCATTGGCGCGATCCAGCATCTCACTGCGCTTCGGCCCGCCCATGGTGATGTCATATTCGTCAAAGGCCACGCCTTTTCCCTCCAGCAGCGCCTTTGCCCGCGCGCAATATCCGCACCATGCCTTCGTGTAGATTTCGACCTTCGCCATTCGATACTCCTTGCGCGCTGAAATTGTGGCTGAACGGGCCTTTGTCAATCAGTGCCTTCCGCGCCTTCCGGCAAAGCCCGCGCCCAGCACAACAGATGAACGCTGGACGCCCCGCCGCGTTTCAGCACCCGCGCGCAGGCCGCCGCAGTCGCACCGCTGGTATGGACATCGTCGATCAGCAGCACCGCCCTGCCTTTGACGCCATGATCTTTCGCCAAACCAAAGGCGCCCGCGACAGCCTTGGTCCGCTGCCGCGCATGCATGCTCCGCAGCGGCTGCGTCGCACGCACTCGGAGCAGCGCATGCTTGTCCACGGCCAGCCCCGAAGCTCTACCAAGATGATCCGCGATCAGCGCCGCCTGATTGAACCCACGCCACCACAGCCGCCAGCGATGCAAAGGCACCGGCACGATCAACGGCGGCGCATCAAACGCAGGCAAGCGCCGCGCCATATGCCGCGCGATCAGCCGCGCCAAGCCGATACGCCGCCCATATTTCAGCCGCAACGCCACCGTCCGCGCGACATCGCCATAGGCCAGCACCGCCCGCGCGCTGTCGAATGGCGGCGGCTCGGCAAGGCAGGCACCGCATGCCGCGTCCCCGCCGCGATCATGTTCGAACGGCACGCCGCACCGCGCGCAGCAAGGCTCGCCCAGAAAGCGCATCCCGCTCCAGCATGTGAGGCAAAAGGCATCGTCGGCATCAACGATGACGCCACATCCGGGACAACGCGGCGGCAGCGCATAGTCGAGCGCCGGGCGAACAGCGCCCTTGAGAAGTGAGGCGAGATGCATGATCGCCCTTGTTCCCGCTCCGGCACCGATGCACAAGGCCCGCCATGACCCAGCCCGACATCTTCAACCGCACATTGCGCGCCAGGCGGCGGGACCGGATGATGCCGCGCTTTGCCGATCACGACTTTCTATACCGCGCGATGCTGGACGAACTGCTCGACCGCCTCGCCGATGTGCAGCGGGACTTGCCGGAAGTTCTCGTCATCGGCTGCCCGGACGGCAGCGCCCGCGCCGCGCTCGAGGCGATGGGGAAGACGGTAATATGCACCGACCCCGGCTTCGCAGCCGCGAGCGCGCAAGGCGGCGTGCAGGCGGAAGAGGATGCACTCCCCTTCGCCGACGACAGTTTCGACCTCATCATCGCGTGCGGCACACTGGACAGCGTGAACGACCTGCCCGGCGCGCTCATCCTCATGCGGCGCATTCTGCGGCCCGATGGCCTGCTGCTCGCGGCCTTCACCGGCGCGGGGACCCTGCCCCGCCTGCGCGCGGCACTGATGGCCGGGGAAGGCGACCGTCCCGCCCAGCATATCCATCCGCAAGTCGATGTGCGCGCGGCGGGCGACCTGCTGAGCCGCGCGGGCTTTGCCATGCCAGTGGCGGACAGCGAGACGCTGACCGTGCGCTATGGCGACATATTGCGTTTGATGCATGACCTGCGCGGCATGGGCGCGGGCAATGTTCTGGCGTCCCATCCACCAGCGCTACGCCGCGACGCCCTGATCGAAGCAAGCCAGCATTTCGCCGCCGCCGCCGATCCCGACGGCCGCACTGCCGAAGAAATGGTAATCCTGTATCTAAGCGGCTGGAAACCAGACCCCAGCCAGGCCAAGCCAGCCCGGCGAGGCAGCGCGACCGTGTCGCTGGCAGAAGCGCTCAAGCGGAAGGGATAACCTCTCGCCAACCTCTTTTAGGCCCCTCAATTCCGTTCGGGCTGAGCCTGTCGAAGCCCTCTACTTCCTTGAAGAGAAGTGAAGCCCTTCGACAAGCTCAGGGCGAACGGGGGACAAGGATCTAACACCCAGCCAACCCCAGGATCTTGTCCCTCAAGCAGCCAACCGCAGGAAAGGCACCGGCTCCGTCGATCGCAGCACAATCGGCTTGCCTTCCGAAGCCTCGAACAGCTCACCATCCAGGATCACGCTGCTACGGTCGCCCTCGATCCGGATGATATCGCCCTGTTCCAGATGCACGCCCTGCACCTGTGACTTGCCGACCCGCCGGGTGATGCTCGCCCAGGCCAGCCGCAAAAGCGCGGCCAGGCTCTGGTCCACCGCCATCAGCTTCATGTTCCCGCGACGGCTGTCCCCCGCCTGCACGCCCAGCAGCAGCCGGTCGAGTGTCGTGACGATCAGCACGGCAAAGCGCCCCGCCAGCTGCCCTTCCCGGATCAGCGAGATGCGCACGGGATGGCTGGATTGCGGCAGGAACCGCGCGCGAATCCCGAAGACCAGCGACAGCAGCACCGCTATCACCGTCAGGAAGTGGCTAAGCCCATTGGACAGGCCAAGCGGATAAATCTGGTTACGGCAGTAAAGCATGTAATCGGCAAGCCCCGCGCCGCCCAGGAACATGCCCAGCACCGGCCGCGATTCCGCCCCGCCGTCGGACAGGGCGATCAGCTCACGCGCCACGACATGATCGTCCACGCCCGCCTTGGCGATCTGGACGATGCGCTCCAGCGCCTTGATCGGATCGCCATGAATGCCAAGGTCGAGCGCGATCAAATTGGTCTTGCCATTGGGCAGCACCGCGATCGGCGGCACGCGGCCCTTGAAATGCTCGCCCTGATACAGTTCCGTCAGCGCCGCCTGCACCGTCCCGTCGCCACCATTGATGACGATGACCACCGGATCGACGCGCGCGATGGTCTGCAACGCGCGGCCGATCTGATCGACATGCTCCACCTCATAATGGAAGATGTCGGGATTGCTGGCGCAGTAACTGCGCACGCGCGGAAGCGTCTGCCGGTTGCCCGTCGACTTGGGATTGGACAGAAGCGCGACCCGGACCATCAGAACTCACATATATTGAAGTTTAATGGTGATCCGCGTCACACCCGGACCCACCTTCACCGCGGCCTTTTCGACCGACGGCTTGCCCAGGTTAAAGATGCTGATCGACGGATTGTTGGAAAAACCACCGCCATCGCGCGAAATGCTCGTCTTGCCATTACCGTCCCGGTCGTGCCGGACTGCAATCGCATATCTGCCCGGTTCGGGCACCGGCATGCAGAATCGCATCCCGTCGCTGCCGGGACGAACCGCCGTGTCGATCCGATTCAACCACGCGCCCTTCGCCAGCCAGGCACTTTTGGTCGCGGGATAGGATTGCACGCGGACCTTGCCCGTCGCGGCGGCAAAACCCCGAACGTCGATCAGCAGCGCCGGACCCTTCGCGGACGGACCACAACGATCCAGCTCGTTCCCGATTTCCTGCCCGTGAGCCAAGGCCGGAATAGAGGCAAACACCGCCCCAGCCGACAAAAGGCCCATCGCAACTTTGAACATGACCATCCAACTCCGTGAAGCTATAGCCGCCCGATGAAACCGGACGGCGAGCCCCTGTTCGCCCCCGCGAACTTCATTTCCGTGACTCTGCTATGGGCGGGGTTTGCGGCCAAATCATGGTGATGGGACGACCACATAGAGAATGCTGACCGCCACCGACCGATATCTCGCCCGTCTGATTGCGCTGCCGATGCTCGGCACGCTGGTCATTTCCGCGATGCTGCTGGTGCTCGACAAGATGCTCAGCCTGTTCGACTTCGTCGCGGCGGAGGGCGGCCCCGTCAGCGTCGTGTGGCGCATGCTCGCCAACATGATGCCGGAATATCTGTCACTTGGCATCCCGATCGGCCTGATGCTCGGCATATTGCTGGCGTTCCGAAAACTGGCCCTGTCGTCGGAACTGGACGTCATGCGCGGCGTCGGCCTGTCCTACGGCCGCCTGCTGCGTGTCCCCTATATGTACGCGATCGCGCTCGCGCTCCTCAATTTCGGTATCGTCGGCTTCGTTCAGCCACTCTCCCGGCATGCCTATGAAGCGCTGCGCTTCGAGCTACGCTCGGGCGCGCTTGGCGCGTCGATCAAGGTGGGCGAGTTCACCAGCCTCGGCAAGCGCATGACCCTGCGCATCGAACGCAGCCTGGATGAAGGCCGCAACCTTCAGGGCATCTTCGTGCGCGCCATTGGAAAGGATGGCCAGACCGTCGCCGTCACCGCCGCGCAGGGCAGCTTCCTTGCGACCGACGATCCCGACACGATCATCTTCCGTTTGCGCGATGGGGTGCTGGTCAACGACGCGCCCAAATATAAGTCGCCGCGCATCCTTTCCTTCTCCAGCCACGACCTGCCGATCGACCTGCCGCAGATAGAGCGTTTCCGTGGCCGCAGCGTGGACCGGGAAAAGACCATTCCCGAACTCGCCGTCATGGGTAATGATCCAGCAACGCCCGAAAAGCTGCGCTACGAAATCCGCTCCAACTTCCATTTCCGCTTGGTGGAGGTGGCGATGATGATGCTGCTGCCGCTCGCCGCGCTTGCCTTCGCGATCCCGCCCAAGCGATCGACGTCGGCGCTGGGCGTCTTCCTCTCGATCGTCTTCATCGTGACCTATCACAAGATCAACGAATATGGCCAAGGCGTCGGCGCATTGGGGAAGGTTGATCCGATCATAGCGCTCTGGACGCCATTCCTGCTGACTGCCGGACTGATCCTGTGGATGTATCATGTCGTTGCGCACCGGCCCGGCGGCCAGCCGATCGGTGCCCTCGAATATGCCTTTGCAAAGCTCGGCAAGCAGATCGCGAAACTGCTTCGCTTCGGGCGAAAGCGGGTGGCCACCGCGCAGGGAGCAGCCTGACCCATGCAGTTCGACTTCTTCCCCTCGCCCCAGATCAGCTGGTACATGGCGCGCCTGTTCCTGACGCGGACCTTCGCCGTGCTGGCGCTGCTGGTCGTCGTGCTGCAAACGCTCGACCTGCTGGGCGAATCAGGCGATATCCTGGCCTATGCCGGTAACGGCGACGCGCAGCTGTGGCATTATGTCGGCCTTCGCATACCGCAGATCATCGCTCGCTTTCTGCCCTTCTCGGTTCTTCTGGGCACGCTCATCATGCTTGCGGGCATGAACCAGAATAGCGAGATCGTGTCGATGAAGGCGGCGGGCCTGTCCGCGCACCAGATATTGGCGCCGCTGATCGCCTCCGCACTCGGCGTCGCCATCATCAGCTATGCTTTCAACGAACGCGTGGTAGCCCGCGCAACCGCTTCGCTCAGCGCTTGGCAGGCGGTCGATTACGGCCCCATTCCCACCGACAGCGGCGTAAAGTCAAACCCTTGGGTCCGTGACGGCAACAACCTCGTCACCGCCGCGATCGTCGCGGGTCGGGGCAATAATGTGCAGCTGCGCAAGGTCGAAATTTTCAACCGCGTGAACAACAGCCTGACGACCATCGTCCAGGCTCCTCGCGGCCATTATGACGTGGCGAGCAAGAGCTGGCTTCTGGAGGATGCCCGCCAGTTCGACGTGGCGCGCGGCACGGAACGGCAGGTTGGCTCCGTCCGCTTTGGCCATGCGATCCGGCCCGACCAGTTTACCTTGGCAAAGGTCGATCCTGACGCTTTGACTTTCTCGGAACTGCGCGCAGCCATTGGTGATCTGCGCGATGCCGGACGTCCGACCGCCGAACTGGAAGGCAGCCTGTGGCACAAGCTGTCCGGTCCGCTTTCGGCCCTGCTGATGCCGATCCTGGGGTCCGTCGCCGCCTTCGGCCTTGCTCGCTCGGGCCAGTTGTTCGTGCGCGCAGTGATGGGGATGGCCCTTGGCTTCGCCTATTTCGTCGCGGATAATTTCTCGCTCGCCATGGGCAATCTCGGCGCTTACCCGCCCATCCTCGCGGCATGGGCGCCCTTCTTCCTGTTCCTGCTCGTAGGCGAGACCGTGCTGTTCAGGACAGAAGAATAGCTATTGGTTTCGCGCAGAGGTCGCAGAGAATTTTCGGTACGGACACGCCAGCACTAAAGAAGCAGCCGAAGGCTATATTCCAATTCTTCTCTGCGACCTCTGCGCCTCTGCGCGAAAAATATTCACGCGAAGACGCGGAGCCGCAGAGCGATTCCTGACCGACGACCGCCCCGCTTCACCGACGTGTCGTGAAAATTGGAAACCTCCGGCGAAGCGCAACTCCTCCGCGCCTCAGCGCCTCAGCGTGAACCAAAAAATTCAGCGCCGAACCATCGTACTCCGCGCAATCTTCCCCACCAGCGGCCACATGCCCGCATAATTGCCGCGATGATAAGGCGAATCCTCGCCCAAGGCCGCGATCAACCGCGCATGCGCCTTGCCCAGCGCATGATAAGGCACGCTCGGCAACAGGTGGTGCAGCGCATGATAGCGCAGGCCCACCGGCGCCCAGATTGCGGCCAGCGGTGAAGGCGGCGGCACATTCACCGAATCCAGATATTGCGCCGTCACCGTCATCGCATCGCCCTCATTCTCCCAAAGGTGCGCGACCAGCGTGCGCAACTGGTTGATGACGGTCATGCCCGAATGCACGGCCATATAGACGAGCAAAGGCTTCCATCCGAAGGCAAACACGCTGCCGATCAGGGCGAGTGCGAACAGCGAAGCGCCCGCCTCCTGCCACAGCCAGCGGCGGCGAAACTCCCCTTCCGGCGCGCGACGGCGATAGGCGGGGTTGATCGACAGCGCCGAAAACTCCGCAACGACCTTGCGCCGCAACGGGGGCACGAAGATGCTGATCGGCGCCAACACGCCATAGCGCAGGATCAGGCCCACTGGCGCCAACGACGCGATCAGGATGAACAAAGGCAGCGACCACGGCTTCATCAACGCCAGCGGCAGATATTCCGGATCGTTCGCCGTCCCATAGCGGGTGCGCGCATGATGCTGCGTATGCACATCCTCATACATGAAGGACGGGATCAGCAGCGGAATACCTACCAGCAGGTTCCAGCCCAGCCGGAAACCGGGAAGCGCGTCCCTGCGGATATGCGTCAGCTCATGGATGAAACTCGCCGCCCGATAAAGCGCCAGCATCGCCACCAGTCCGCACAACAGGGCCAACGCCACATTGTCGGCCAGAATCGCCCCGGCAAGCGCCGCATAGCCGATCAGCGCCGACGCCAGCAGGTCCGGCCAGTAAATCCTCGGGTTGGCCACCGCAAATTCGCGCGACAGTTCCGCTGCGGCGCGCAGCATCGCGGCGTCATCCGGGATCGAGGCGCGCTTGACGGCCGCGCCCGCTATGATGGGATCATGCACAGTCATGCAGGCGCTCCTAAATGGTAAATGCGCTGAAATCGTGGCAGCGGCATGACAGTATCGCCTTGCTATGTCATCAGGCGCACACCGGATTGACAATCCCGTAACAAGCGCCGAACTGCTCCGGTCCTTTAGCGAAAGCTCTGCCGTGGCTCACTCGAATCTGGTAATAACCCCCGTCACTTCCAAGGCCGATCGCAAGGCGTTCGTGGACTTGCCATGGCGCCTGTACGCCAACGACCCCAACTGGGTGCCGCCGCTCAAGAGCGAAGTCTACGGGGTCATAGAGTCCAGCAAGAACCCGTTTTTCGGCCATGCCGAGGCGCAATATTTCCTGGCCCGTCGCGATGGCCAGGTTGTCGGCCGCATCTCCGCCCATATCGATCATCTTGCACTCGCCCAGCCGATTGAACAGGGCATGGGTCCGGGCACCGGCAATTTCGGCTTTTTCGAAGCGGAGGACGCCGAAACTGGCAAGGCGCTGATCGAAGCGGCAGAAAGCTGGCTCCGCACAAAGGGCTTGACCCGCGTGCTAGGCCCCATTTCCCTCTCCATCTGGGAAGAACCCGGCCTGCTGATCGAAGGCCACGATCATCCGCCCACGGTGATGATGGGCCACAACAGCCCCGCCTATCAGGCGATGATCGAGGGCGCGGGCTATCAGCCCGTCAAGCAGCTCAAAACATATGAGCTCGACATCACCAACCCCTTCCCACCCCTCATCCAGCGGATCGTCTCGTCCGGCGAAAAGAGCGACCGCATCCGCATCCGCCAGGTCGACAAGTCGAAATTCGATGCGGAGGCGGCCATCCTGCTCGGCATCCTCAACGACGCCTGGGGCAGGAATTGGGGCTTCGTCCCGATCACCGACGCCGAAGTCGCCCACACCGGCAAGAAACTGAAGCCCATCGTGTTCGAAGACCTGATCATGATCGCCGAGCTGGATGGCGAGCCAGTCGCCTTCATGATGACCCTGCCCGACCTCAACGAAGCGACCGCGCCCTTGAACGGCTCGCTGCTCCCCTTCGGCTGGGCAAAGCTTCTCTGGTGGCTACGCAAGCCGCAAGTCCGCACCATGCGCGTGCCGCTGATGGGCGTGGTCCAGCGGCTGCAATCGTCCCGCCTCGCCAGCCAGCTCGCCTTCATGATGATCGAATATATCCGCCGCAACGCGATCAGTCGCTATGGCGCGACGCGGGGTGAGATCGGCTGGGTGCTCGACGACAATCAGGGCATGAACGCCATCGCCGACGCCATCGATAGCAAGGTGAACAAAATCTACCAGATCTACGAAAAGACCCTCGCCTGAAAGCCTAGCGCGGCACCGCCACGTCGATAGCGCCCGCGGCCACCTTCACCGTCGCGGGCGTCTTCGCGACCACCTCGCCATCAACGGAGATGCGCTGCCGAGGCTGCGTCTCAATCCGGAAAGACTGGCCCCGAAACTCCTCCGTCTGCGCATCCCTGTCACGCAGCTTGAAGAATTTGGCATACCAGTCCCACGCCAGCCGAGCATGGCTACGCCCCACCACCGCCTGAACCACGATCTCGCCGCTATCGACGTCAGCGCGATCGGACAGTTCGACCCCCCCATGATAGGGTCCGTTCAATATCCGCACCTCGGTCGACCACATGCGCCGCTCGGCCTGACCGTCATCGATCGTCAAGCGGAACGCCCGGAACCCGACCGAACATTTCACCGCCCAGAGCAGATAGCCGACCCGCCCCAGATAGCGCTTCAGCTTGTGCGGCACCGTCTTCCCGATCATCGGCGACAACCCCAGCGAGGCCGCGTTGACGAAATAATCGTGGTCGATCATTCCGAGGTCAATGCGTCGCCGTCTGCCCTGCGCGATCACCTGCACGGCCCCTTCCAGATCCAGCGGTATGCCAAGCGTCCTCGCAAAGCTGTTGGCCGTGCCAAGCGGCAGCACGCCAAAGACGCAATCCTTCCCCACCAGCTCATCCACTGTCCCGGATAAAGATCCATCGCCGCCACCAACGATGACCATCGGCGCCCCGCTGCCCACCGCCTCTCGCACCGTCTCCTGCAATCGTTCCGGATCGCGCACCGCATGGGCCGCAATCAAGCGCACCCCCGCCGCCTCCAGCTTCTCCCGCGCCTGTTGGAAAAGCGCCTCTCCCTTCCGGCTGTGGACATTGACGATCAGCGCCGCATCACGCGGCAGGGAGTTCGTTTCCATGCCCCAACAACTCGCCAGAGCCCCATCGGCTCCTCGCCGCAACAAATCCGCATGAACAGTCGTTGGAAAGCCATGGCTCGCATCGCTCACCTGTCCGACATCCATTTCGGCGCCAACGATCCCAAAATAGTATCCGCCACCGAAGCCTGGCTCGAACGTAGCCAGCCCGACCTCGTCATCATCAGCGGCGATTTCACGCAGCGCGCCCGCGTCGATCAATTCCGCGCCGCTTCCGCCTGGCTCAATCGGCTACGCGGGGCGGGCATGCGCCTGCTCGTCATTCCGGGCAATCATGACGTGCCGCTTTATGACGTGGTCCGCCGTTTCGCCGCCCCCTTGGATCGCTACAAACGCTATATCAGCAATGAGCTTTGCCCCTGGTATGAGGATGAAAATGTCGCGATCCTCGGCATCAACACCGCCCGTTCGCTAACGATCAAGGACGGACGCATCAACCATGACCAGATGAAGATGATCGAAGAGCGCTTCGCCCCGGTCGCGCCGGAAAAGACGCGCATTCTCGTCACCCACCACCCCCTTTTCGCCATGCCGATTGGCAAGGGCGGCGAACTCAGCGAAGCCGTCGGCCGCCATGATGACGCGGTCGAAGCCGCAGCCGCAGCCGGAATCCACATCGCCCTCGCGGGTCATTTCCACCGCACCTATGCCGAAGCCGCGCAGAAGATGGTCGCCGACGCAGGCGGCGCGCTAGTGATTCAAGCGGGAACAGCGACATCGACCCGCCTTCGCAACGCCGAACCGCAAAGCTTCAACTGGCTCCACGTCCACCGCAACGACCGGATCGAGTTGCAAGTCATCGTCTGGGACGGCGCCAGCTTTCAGCGCGGCCACCATGTCGAATATAGCCGGGACGCGGCCGGATGGCAGGCACATGAGCTGGCCGACCCATCCGCCCGTCCCGGCATCCGCGTGGCGCAAGCCGCCCGCGCCTGATTACGCGCTCAGCTCAACCCATGTCGGCGCATGGTCGCTCGCCTTCTCGCGCCCGCGAAAATCCTTGTCTACCTGCGCGTCGATCAGGCGATCGGCCGCCGCCGGGCTCAGCAGCAGATGGTCGATCCGGAAACCGGCATCGCGCGGCCAGGCGTTCATCTGATAGTCCCAATAAGTCCACACCCCACCCGCCGGGTGTCGGCTCGCAAGCGCGTCGGTCCACCCGTCGCCCAGCAGGCGGCGGTAAGCGGCCCGGCTTTCCGGCTGCATCAGCGCGTCGTCCGCCATGGCCTTGACCGAATAAACGTCCCGGTCGCGCGGGATGACATTATAATCGCCAGCAAGAATGGCAGGCACTTCCTCCGCCCAAATCTCCGCCGCCCGGTCGCGCAGCCGCTTCATCCAGCGCAGTTTGTAATCGAATTTCGGCCCCGGCTGCGGATTGCCATTGGGCAAGTAGATGCTGGCGACCCGGACGCCCTTCACATCGGCTTCGATATAGCGGCTATGTTCGTCCTCGGGCTCGCCTTCCAACCCCCGGCGCACCTCTACCGGCGTCTCGCCGCGCGCCAGGATGGCAACGCCGTTAAAGCCCTTCTGCCCGTGCCAGATCGCTCCATAGCCGACATCCTCAATGTCCTTCAGCGGGAATGTCTCATCCGAAGTCTTGATTTCCTGAAGGCAGGCGACATCGGGCTGCGTCTCGTTCAGCCATTCCAGCAAGCGCGGCAATCGCGCCTTGATGCCGTTGATGTTGAAGGTCGCGATGCGCATGGGGCTTTTCTCCTCCCGCGCATCCCTAAAGAGAATAGTCCCCCTTAGACAAGGGACAGACAGCCGGTGATAGCGCTTGGTGGTGCAATTCTTCAGCACCGTTCGCCCTGAGCCTGTCGAAGGACTCTATTTCTCTTCAGGAAGAAGCGGGCTTCGACAAGCTCAGCCCGAACGGGTAAAAGCGTCAAAGGCGAACAAAAGCACAGGCCGTGCTTAAATCGAAAAGCTCGACCCACAACCGCAGCCAGCAGTAGCATTGGGGTTCGTCACCTTGAACGCCGATCCGCCAAGGTCGGACACAAAGTCCACCGCCGCGCCCCGCACCAGATCCAGGCTCACATCATCGACGACCAGCGTCACGCCGTCCCGTTCGACCGCCACATCCTCCGCCTCCACCGCATCGGCAAGCCCAAAACGATATTGAAAGCCCGAACATCCGCCACCCTCGACGGCCAGCCGCAGGATCGCGGGCTTGCCCTGCTTGGCGGCAATCGCAGCCACGCGGGCAGCGGCGGAAGGGGTCAGGTCGATATCAGCCATAGCGCCTAGATAAGATCACGCAAAAGGCCCGGCAACCCATCGGAGCCGAGCCTTTGCAAAGGATAAGCGGCGTAGCGCGGATTATTCCGCGTCATGCTCCTGCGCTTTCGTCGGGCCACCCATGGCAATGGGCGGTTTCGTGTTCATCGCTACGAGAACATCGGGACCGACGACGAACGGCATCGGGTTGATCGCCTGGCCGTCCACGCGGACTTCATAATGCAGATGGCTGCCGGTCGAACGCCCGGTCGATCCCATCAGGCCGATCAACTGGCCACGATGCACATAGCTGTTGGGGGCCGCGATCAGCTTCGACATATGACCGTAACGGGTCTCAAGACCGCCGCCATGGGAAATCTGCACTAGATTGCCATAGCCGCTCGCCCAACCGGCGCGGCTCACAATGCCGTCTGCGGTGGCGTAGACCGGGGTGCCGACGGGGCCGGGAATATCGATACCCTTGTGCATCCGCGCGCCGCCGTTGAACGGGTCGGAACGAACGCCAAAGTTGGACGTCAGCGACAGTTTTTCGACGGGCCGCCCGGTCGGGATATTGTTGCTGGCTGCCTTTACGCCGCCGTCCAGCCGCTGAAGGCTGGAGAAAAGATTGGAAAAGCCCACATCTGCCGGGCCAAGCGCGCTGCTATTGATTTCCGAAGCATCGCCATAGGGGTCATCCGCGACAGCCTTGGCCTGTGCAGGCATTGCGGCGCACAATGCGCTCACTACGCCCATAGCTCCAATGGATTTACACGCAGACAGGAACCATCGCGCGCTACGCGCTTTATTCGAACGAAGAAACAACATGCCGACCCCGACTTATCCTCCGGAGGCTTTTTGAGCCTCTCGGCGCTCCCCGTGTTGACCAAATGCGACCTAGATCGCCACCCGCGTCATCAAAAGGACATTTCCCGCTTCATTGTGCAAGCGCGCCGTAAAAATCCAGCGTTAAACCGGCTTGTCGACGCGCCGAGTCGTTGAACGGCGGCTTCAACGACCCGCGAAAATGGCGTTTTACAAGGATTTGGTAATGATTTGCGGGGGTCAGCCCCTCTCGGTTCGCCGCATGACCGAACCAGCTTGTCCCGGCCGCCACATGACGAATCTCATCCGCCATAATGCGGCGCAGCATGCGTGCGGATGGCTCGTCCCCCACGCCTTCGAAACGCGTGATCGTGGCGGGCGTGATGTCCAGCGCGCGCGCTTCCAGCACCATCGGAACGATGGCGAGCCGCGCCATGGCATCCCCTGCGGTTTCGGTAGCGGCCTGCCACAGGCCGTCATGGGCAGGCAGTTGGCCGTAGAAACTTCCCATCTGCCGCAGACGCCGGTCCAGCAGCGCGAAATGCATCGCCTCTTCCGCGCCCACCTGCATCCAGTCATCGACGAAGGCTTGCGGAAACTCGCTCCCGAACCGGCCAATCAGGTCGAATGCCAGGTCGATCGCGACAAACTCGATATGCGCCAGGGCATGCAACATAGCGATCCGCGACCGGTCGGAACCGATCTTGCCGCGCTTGGGCATCTGATTGGCGGGTAGCAGGGCGGGGGCATCAGGCCGGGCGGGCGTGTCCGGCATCGCGGCATCGAACCGATGCGCCAACCGGCCCCGCCTCCAGGCACGGGCGACCGCGCGCGCCGCCATCAGCTTGTCCCGTGGCTCCGACGTCACCAGCACATGAGCGCAGGCCCGTCCCACGCTCTCAATTTCGACCGGCAAATTCAAAGCGCCTTCACGGCCTCCAGCACTTCGGCGGCATGGCCCTTCACCTTCACCTTGGGCCAGACGCGCACAATCTTGCCCGTCCCATCCGCAAGGAAGGTCGCCCGCTCAATCCCCATATATTTCCGGCCATAGAGCGACTTTTCGACCCAAGTGCCGAACGCCTCGCACGCCTCGCCCGGCTCGTCGGATGCGAGCGTCACGTTCAGGCCGTATTTGTCCGCGAATTTCTTGAGCTTGGCGGGCTTGTCCTTGGAAATGCCGACCACGGGCACGCCCAATGCCGCATAGTCACCCGCCAGCTCGGTAAAGTCCTTGGCCTCATTGGTGCAGCCGGGCGTATCGGCCTTGGGGTAGAAATAGACGACGACCGGCTTCCCCTTGAACCGATCTAATGTGAAGTCGGCGCCATCGGCGTCCTTCAACGTCACGCTCGGCAGGGCATCACCGGCTTCCAGCATCTTCTTCCTCCGAATAGGGCGCGGACAGCGCTGCCCAGGCATCGCTCACCCTTTGCCGGGCCTGCGCATAGCTTTCAAGCAGCGCGTCCCAGCTTTCCACACCGCACGCCCGCGCAACGACTGGCCGGGTGGCCTCCGGCGGCTCGGTCGATTTGGGCGAAACCAGCCGCGACACGATCAGGAAACGCGTGATCAGGTCATGCGCATCGATCAGGTCTGCTGGAAGATGACCCGCCTCGACCAGCTCATCCAAAGCCGCGCGCAAGTCGGGACTGAACGCCATATTATGCTTGAACTGCGACACATGGATCAGGAACTCCAGATCGACCAACCCCCCCGGCACCAGCTTGACGTCCAACTCGCTGGCAGGCGGTTTGTGCGCGGCGATATCCCGGCGCATCTTCACCGCCTGACGCGCCAACTCCGGGAAATCGCGCGGCCGTTCCAAAGTGTCGGCCAATATCGCGCTCAACGCAGCCCGGCCGCTGTCCGACCCGAAAACCGGCCGCGCGCGCGTCAGCGCCAGATGTTCCCAGGTCCACGCTTCCTCGCGCTGATATTTGGCGAAGCTGTCCAGACTGACCGCCAGCAACCCCTGCGCGCCCGACGGCCGCAACCGCGTATCCACCTCATACAGCGGCCCCGCCGCCGTCTGCACTGATAACGCATTGGTTATGCGTTGCCCCAGCCGGTTGAAATACTGCGTCGCCCCCAACGGCTTTCTTCCATCGGATTCCTTCATGAAATCGCCGGAAAAAAGAAAAACCAGATCCAGATCCGAAGCATGCGTCAAAACGCCGCCACCCAATCGGCCAAGCGCAAGGATAAGCATCTCGCCACCCTGCACCCGCCCATGCACCGCCTCAAATTCCCGGACGGTCGCACTCGCCAACGCCTCGATCGCGGCCTCCGCCACCCGCGAATAGCCACGACCTGCTTCCAGCGGATCGCCACCGCGAATAATCTGCGCACCCAGGGCAAAGCGCCGGTCGTTAACCCGCTGCCGCACCCGATCAAGCAGCGCCTGATAATCCTCCCCCGCTTCCAACTGCGCGAACTGAGCGGCCAGTTGCTCCACGGCAGGCGGCGGATCAAAAGCGGACGTATCGATCAGCCCATCGAGCAGCTCAGCCCGTCGTCCCAGCGCATCCGCCAGCGTCGGCGCATGACTGAGCAACTCCGCCATCAGCTCTGCAAGCCCCGGCCGCGCGGCAAGCAGCTTGAAGAAGTTGATGGCGCTCGGCAACCTGCCGATCAGGTCATCAAGGCGATTCAGCGCCCGCACCGGATCGGGGGCGGCCGCCAACGTGCGCATCAATCCCGGCAGTAAATCTTCCAGCGCTTCCCGCGAAGCCGTGCTGCGCAACGCCCTGATGCTGCCCGTGCGCCAGCGAGCGATCCGCGCAACCGGAGCCTGCGGATCAACAAAGCCCATTTCCGCCAGCTGCGCCGCCAGCCGGTCCTCGTCATGCGACAGCGACTCTGATTTTTCAGCAGGTGTCAGCTGATCGTAATTGGCTCCCACCCATTCCACCTTCGGGCGCAGCAGCTCGATCAGTTCCGCTCCGTTGTTCAGGCCATGCAGACGCGCGACATTGTCCATCGCTTCGATGGTCTTGGGCAGCTCATGCGTTTGCCGGTCCTCGACCATCTGCAATCGATGCTCGATCGTGCGGAACAGCACATAGGCTTCGTCCAGCTTGCGCGACACTTCCGGATCGAAGACCCCTGCCGCCGCCAGCGCTCGAAGCGCCTCGCGCGTATTGCCCGATCTTAGCGCCGGGTCCCGCCCACCATGGATCAATTGATGGGTCTGCGCGAAAAATTCGACTTCCCGAATGCCGCCACGTCCCCGTTTCAGATCATAACCCGGCCCGAAAGCCTGACCCTGCGCATAATGGTCGCGGATTCGTCGCGATATGTCGGTGATCGCGTCGATCGCACCGAAATCCAGGCTCCGCCGCCAGACGAAAGGGCGGATCTGCTGCATGAAATAATCGCCCAGGCCAAGGTCGCCTGCCGCCGGTCGCGCGCGGACGAAAGCGGCCTGCTCCCACCCCATCGCCGTCGATTCATAATAGCCGATCGCCGCCTCGACCGGCAGCGCAATGGGCGTCGCTTCGGGAGAGGGACGCAGCCGTAAATCGACGCGAAAGACGTAGCCATCGCCGTCCCGCGCATTCAAAAGCTCGCTCACCCGCCTGCCGATCCGCACTGCCGCATCAGCCGGGTCTTCCCTCTCCCCATGCGGCAGGATCGCCGGGTCATAGAGAAGGATGGGGTCGATATCGGACGAATAATTCAGCTCACGGCTGCCATGCTTGCCCAATGCCAACACGACAAACCCCTTCGGCTCCGCACCCGGATACCGCTCGGCAAAGGTGGCGTGCAGCGCTTCTTCCAAAGCCTGGTCAGCAAAATCCGACAAGGTACGCGTCACCCGATCCAAGTCCCAGGCGCCCGACAGATCCGCCGCCGCCGTGACCAGCGACAATGCGCCCTTCCGCCGCCGCAGCGATCTGGCGATCTCCTCTTCCGCTCCCGACACGTCGCGTGCGGCCTTGAGCGCAGCCTCAACATCTCCGACCGCCAGCAGGTCCACCACTTCGGGAAACCTGTCCATCTGTCTGGCGAGGAAAGGCGAATGCCCACGCATCCGCGCCATTGCCGCCGTCCAGTCCACCACCGCAGTCTCTTCTGTCATACCGCCGCTATCGCCCGAGCCTCAAATGAATGCCAGAAACTTTTCCCGTTGCCGCCCGTTGTAGAAACATGGAAATGCAGCGTAAATCGGTGAGCCGATCTGGCAACGGGCGGAAGACCACTGATCGCAAATTCCTGACGGTTGGCGTTCCTCAGCCCTATGAAGGCATCGGCAACGCATTGCAGGCTACCTTCCGCGCCAAGCGCGATAGCTTGCCATCGGATATGATGGACCTGCTGAAAAAACTGGACCGTCATTAAACCGGCTGCGCAGGATTTTATTTACCGAAAGCCACTAGAAACAGCGCGTCTTTGGTTCAGGATGTGCCTGCATGCTCTACAAGGCTTTCGCCGCCATCACGTTGGTCAGCGCCCCAATAATCGTTATGTTGGTTCAGGGCATCACGCCGCACCCTTCGGCGACGCCCTCAGCTCCCGTGGTTCAACCCATGGTTCCGCAGCCTCCGGTTGAACAGCCATTGCCCAGCCAACAATCCTTCGTAGCGCCAATGCCGGTCGAGCAGGCCCCTCCTGCCGTATCCTTTGGCCAGCCCATGCCGGAAGCGGGCAAGCCCTTCCTCACGCCCGGCAACGGCCTTCCCGGCGAACCGCCGCCCGGCGCGAGCGAAGCCGGAAGCAGCGATACCGCAACAAGTTCGGAAGCCCGCCCCTTCTGACAGTTTAGAGCGCTTTTCAGCGCCCCGCCCCGGCAAAAGTATCGCATTGCGCCGGGTCACCGCTGTCCAGCCCCTTGCGCAGCCAGGTCATCCGCTGCTCGCTTGATCCATGGGTGAAGCTTTCCGGCACAGGACGCCGTCCCGCCGCCTTTTGTAATGTATCATCGCCAATGGATTGCGCGGCGGTCATGCCTTCTTCCAGATCGCCCGCTTCCATCAGGCCCGTGCGTTTCGCCCACACGCCTGCATAGCAATCCGCCTGCAACTCGACGCGCACTTGCAGGGCATTGCCTTGCTCTTCGCCCACACTGCGCTGACGCTGTTGCACCTGTCCCAAAGTGCCTTCCAGATCCTGCACATGATGCCCGACCTCATGGGCGATCACATAGGCCTGGGCAAAGTCACCCGGCGCGCCAAAGCGCTGGCGTAGTTCATTGAAAAAATCGGTATCCAGATACACCTTCTTGTCATTGGGGCAGTAGAATGGACCCATCGCACTTTGCGCGGCGCCGCAGCCCGACGCGCCAGCCTGCGAGTAAAAAGACAGGACTGTCGGCTGATATTGCTGCCCCGATTGCTGGAAAATCTGGCCCCATACTTTCTCCGTCGATCCCAGCACCTTCAACGACCAATGCTGAATTTCCGACAATTTCTGCGGATCACGACTGACGGACACATCCTGCTGCACGCCGCCCCCGCCACCAACCAAGCTCAGCGGATTAACCCCCATCACCATCAGGATGATGAGCGCGACGACAATCCCGCCGCAACCAAAACGGCTGCCGATAAATGGCAACAGCATGCCAAGGCCACCGCCCAGCCCGCCACCAAAGCCGCCAC
This sequence comes from Sphingobium sp. Cam5-1, assembly GCF_015693305.1. Lineage (NCBI taxonomy): Bacteria > Pseudomonadati > Pseudomonadota > Alphaproteobacteria > Sphingomonadales > Sphingobiaceae > Sphingobium > Sphingobium sp. Cam5-1. The sequence continues at coordinate 1,535,591 of NZ_CP065138.1, forward strand.
GGCCGCTTTGCACCTCGAAATTGGAGCTTTCCCGTTCGTCGTCCAGCCGCATGACGCCCTCTCTTTCATCCCATGCCTATCCGATCAGCGTGAAGGTTGGAACGGCTGCGATATGGAGTTGGTTGCTTTCAGCTTATCGGATTGTTGCAGCACATTAAGTTGGCACCCGCGCGCCAGTCGTTATATTGCACTGCGACATGGCCGATATCGATCCTTCCATTCCGCGCCGGGCGAGCACACCGCTCCCCTTGCCCCACGATGTTGCGCTGCTGCTTCAGGGTGGTGGCGCCCTTGGGTCTTTCCAGGCTGGGGTTTATCAGCGTCTTGATGAACTTGGCATCGACGTCAGCTGGGTCGCGGGCATTTCGATCGGCGCTGTCAATGCCGCGATCATAGCGGGCAATCCGCCGCACCGCCGCATCAGCAGGATGAAGAAATTCTGGCTGACGGTTTCCGGCGGCCTTCCCAATATCGTCCTGCCCGAAATCGATCATATTCGTGAAGCGGCGCATTTGATGGCGGCGGGAGCCGTTGCCACCTTCGGCGTGCCCGGCATGTTCCGCCCTCGCCTCTGGCCTTCCGTGATGATGCCCGAAGGCACGCCGGGGGCAATCAGCTTCTATGACAGCGCGCCCCTCAAGGAAACGCTCGACGCCTGTGTGGATTGGGACCTTCTGAACGACGGCCCTGTCCGCCTCTCGGTCGGAGCGGTGGATGTAGAAAGCGGCAACTTCGCTTATTGGGACACGCGAGGCCCCGACGGGCGGACCCGCATCGACGCGCGCCATATCATGGCTTCGGGTGCGCTTCCCCCCGGCCTGCCCCCGGTGGAAATAGATGGGCGGCATTATTGGGACGGCGGTCTCGTTTCCAACACGCCCCTGGCGCACGTGCTGGAACATCAAAATGACGACATGCTCGTCTTTCAGGTCGATCTTTTCCCCGCCGAAGGTCCGATGCCGCGCCAGATGACGGACGTTTATTCCCGCGCCAAGGACATTCAATATTCCAGCCGGACGCGTCAGGTCACTGATCAATATCTACGCCTGCGCCGCGAGCATAAGGCGATCAAGGCGCTGCTCGACAAACTGCCGCCTGACCTCAAGGACGATGCCGACGCCCTGCGCCTGCGCGAATATCTCGACCGTGGCTCGGTCAACATCGTCCACCTCATCTACCGCAGTCGCGCCTGGGAAAGTGGCGCCCGCGACTTTGAATTTTCCCGTTCCACCATGCTGGATCATTGGAGCCAGGGCCGCGACGCCGTCGAAGAAGTGATGCACAAGGGCGACCTGATCGCCCGCAACATCACGAACGGCAAAAGCGCCACCTTCGACCTCCAGGCCCCCGATACTCTCAAGGAGAAAAACGCATGACCAGGTCCCTCGCCGGAAAGACAGCGCTGATCACGGGCTCCACCTCCGGCATCGGCCTTGCCTATGCGAAGACCCTCGCGGCCGAGGGCGCGAACATCATCATCAACGGCTTCGGCGACAGCGCTGCGATCGAGCAGGAACGGCAGGCGCTGGAGCAGGCGAGCGGCGCCAAGGCGCTCTACAGCGGGCACGACCTGACCAAAGCCGCCGAGATCGAGGCGATGATGCAGGAAGCGGCCAGCACCTTCGGCGGCGTCGATATCCTCATCAACAATGCGGGCATGCAGCATGTCGCCGCGGTCGAGGATTTTCCGGTCGACAAATGGGACCTCATCATCGCGCTGAATCTGACCAGCGCCTTCCACACGTCCCGCCTCGCCATTCCCTATATGAAGTCGAAAAAGTGGGGGCGCATCATCCAGACGGCCAGCGCTCATTCCCTGACGGCGTCTCCCTTCAAGAGCGCTTATGTGACGGCCAAGCACGGACTTGCCGGGTTCACAAAGACGCTGGGCCTCGAACTCGCCACATTTGGCATCACCGCCAACTGCATCTCACCGGGTTATGTCTGGACGCCGCTGGTCGAGAACCAGATCCCCGACACGATGAAGGCGCGTAACATGACGCGCGAGCAGGTGATGAATGATGTGCTGCTCGCTGGACAGCCAACCAAGCAATTCGTGACCGTGGATCAGGTTGCCGCCATGGCGCTCTTCCTGTGCAGTGATGCGGCGGCCAATATCACGGGCGCCAATATGAGTATCGACGGCGGCTGGACTGCCCAATAAGAGCCGTTGCAATTTTACCACGCCGTTGAACCAATTGTTTTTCGTGGAGAAACCATAGGCGGCTGCTCCCGTTACTCCCACACATCTGATGAACAAGGCTCAAGGGAGTAGCCAAATATGAAGAAGTATCTTTTCGCAGCCGCGATGCTCGCGGCGCTGCCTTCGCTCGCCCATGCGCAGGAAGAAACCGCACCTGACGGCACTGAAGCATTCGGCGTTGAACCCTATGTCGGCATACTTGGCGGCTGGCACAGCTTCGATCGCCGTTCGGAGTTCGGCAGCGTTCCCGGTGAAACCATCATGAGCGGCGCGATCGTTAGCGGCGTCGCCGGTGTCAACGTTCCCCTCGGCCCCGTCTTCGTGGGCGTTGAAGGCAACGCCACCAAGGGCTGGGCTGACATCGACTGGGAATATGGCGTGAAGGGCCGCTTCGGCGCGCGTGCTGGTGAAAGCGGCATGATCTTCGCATCAGCCGGTTACCAGTGGGTCAACGGCAAGCAGGGCTGGCCGAACCGCAAGGACTGGATGTACGGCGTCGGCGTCGAAGTCGGTCCGAAGGACATCGGCCTTGGCGGCATCACCGGCAACAGCGGCATTCGCCTCCGCTTCCAGACCGAAACCTATGATTTCGACAGCTTCCGTCCGACCGCGGGTGTGATCTTCCACTTCTGATCCCGTCGCGACAGACCATGACAGGCGCTCGTCCTTCAATGGACGGGCGCCTTTTCACATCTGCCACTTTCCTTGCGCCGCCAAATCTTCCTATGCTCCCGTCCAACAGGGAGAATAGCCGATGCGTCACGCGTTCAAGCTCATCATGGCCGCCGCCACTCTTTCGTCTGCCGCGACGGCACAGACCGGTGCCGCCCCTGCTCCTGCACCCCCAGTTCCACAAGGGATAGCCGCCCAGATCGATAGAGACATGAGCGACCTCATGACACTTTACCGTGATCTCCATGCCCATCCCGAACTGTCGGAGCAGGAAACGGCGACCGCCGCAAAGCTCGCCCGCCGTCTCAAGGCGATGAAGTTCGACGTGACCGAAAAGGTGGGCGGCACCGGCGTCGTCGCGGTCATGAAAAATGGCGAGGGACCGGTTCTCCTCATCCGCGCGGACATGGATGGCCTGCCGGTCACGGAACAGACCGGCCTCCCCTTCGCCTCCAAAGTTCGCACCAAGACGGCTGAAGGCATTGAAACGGGCGTCATGCACGCCTGCGGCCACGACACGCACATGACCGCCTTCATCGAAACAGCACAACTCCTGTCATCGAGGAAGGAAAGCTGGCGCGGTACGCTGGTCATGATCCTCCAGCCAGCCGAGGAAGTCGGTCGCGGTGCGCGCATGATGCTGGACGATGGGCTCTACACGCGCTTCCCCCATCCCACGCATGCCATCGCCTTCCATGACGCCGCCAATCTGCCAGCGGGCACGATCGGTTATACCCCCGGCTATGCGCTCGCCAATGTAGACAGCGTGGACATAGTCGTTCGAGGCACTGGCGGTCATGGCGCCTATCCTCAAACGACAAAAGACCCCATAGTGCTGGGCGCCCGCATCGTCGGAGCTCTTCAGACGCTCATCAGCCGTGAACAGGACCCACTGGACCCCGCAGTCGTCACGGTCGGCAGCTTCATCGGCGGCGCGAAGCATAATATCATCCCTGACGAGGCAAAGCTGCTTCTCACCGTCCGCAGCTATTCTGACGAGACCCGCGAACGGCTGATCCACAGCATCGAACGCATCGCGCGCGGCGAGGCAATCGCGGCGGGCATTCCCGACGATCGGATGCCGATTGTCTCGGTAAAGGATGAATTCACGCCCGCCGCCTACAATCCGCCCGCCTTCGCCAACGAAATGGCCGGACTGCTCAAAGCGCATTTCCCCGAAGGACGCGTCATCGAAACGAAGCCATCTATGGGTGGCGAGGATTTCGGCCGCTATTACCGGGCTGACAAAAACATCAAAAGCTTCATCTTCTGGGTCGGAGGAGTTTCCGCCGATCAAATGGCAAAAGCCGCCGCTGGCCAGCTCACCCTCCCCTCCCTTCACAGCCCATTCTGGGCGCCGGAGGCCGACAAGGTCATCGCCACCGCAAGCGAGGCCATGACGGTACTCGCGTTGAACATATTGAAGCGATGAGCCGCAGCAATCCCTCTGTTTCCCCTGTCCCAACAGGATTCATGGCATGAAGGCAATCATAAGAACGGCTGTTGACGACGATGCGCCTCACCTCGCGGCGATCTACGCCCCTTATGTTCTGAACACCGTAATTTCGTTCGAAAGCGTGCCTCCGGACGCTGAGGAATTCAGCTTTCGGATGGCTGATTGCTTAAAATATTACCCATGGCTGATCGCCGAGGTGGATGGTCGGATAGTGGGATATGCCTATGCCGGACCCCATAGCGGCCGGGCGGCTTATGATTGGTCGGCGAATATCTCCGTCTATCTGGCGGCTGATCATCATCGTCGCGGGATCGGGAGGCTTCTCTACGACATATTGATCCAGATATTGCGGCATCAGGGCTATCACAGCCTCTTCGCGGGCATCACCCTTCCGAACAGCGCCAGCGTGGCCATTCACACGGCGTTGGGCATGAAAGAGGTGGGCGTCTACAGGGAAGTCGGCTTCAAATTCGGGCAGTGGCATGACGTGATGTGGATGGGGATGGCGATTTCTCCCTCTACCGAACCTTCTGGAAAGCCGACGCCCTTCCCCTTACTCGGCGATCTTCAGAACATTGTTCCCGATCTGCATGTCACGGCCAGGCGCTAGGCGGGCCGGTGCCCTTTGCGCCACTTCGTCAGCAAATGCCGGACCAGCATCATAGGGGGCATGCGCAGCCAATGCGACCGAACGTAAAATGCAAAGCGCAGCAGCTTGCGCCTTTCACGCCCCCAAGCATCCCTAGCCAACAGGCGAGCAATGAAAAGGCGGTCGCTCCAGCTCGGGCGATAGTCCACTGTAATGGGCGAGCGAAGGGGCCTGACAGGGGTGCCAAACAGCAAGTGCGCCAGCCTAAGCGCGCGCAACACCACCGCATATAATTGATGCTCCGCCGCCCTTTCAAGCAAGCTAAGATCAAAATCCTGCTGACCCTCCCCAAATTCGCGGCACAGGCAGTGAATATCCCAAAGGTTGCGCAAACCACCCGCCAGATCGCCATCCGCAAACAAGTGCGCGGCGGAATGGCAGATCATATCCTCCGGCGACAAGACCGATAACCGATCAGTCACCGGCACCGCATCCGCCAGCATCGCCTCTGCGTTAGGCCTCGGCCGCGCGGTCAGCGGCAGGATCGTATGATGCACATCGATCATCCTGTCCCGATCGCGATGGATCATCGGCGGCAGTTCATGCATCCATTGCCGGTAATAGGCGTCGTCATAGGCGTCTTCCTTGACCCACTCCCACCCCGCGGTGATCAGCCGTTCCTCAACCTTCTTCAAACACCCGCGCGGAACCATGATGTCGAGATCGCCGATAAACCGCCCCGCGCCTGCCCTCAGGCGGGCGGCCGCATAGGCAGTCCCCTTCAGCAGCAGCACCGGCTCCCCCAGCGCTTCGGCCGCCCGATCGGCTTCCCATAAAGCCTGCCGGGCTTCCCGCTCCGCATCCAGCCGGGCATCCGCCAGAATCGGCCGCACCCTCCCAGGCACCAAATCCTCATCGATGACCATGGCCAGCGTTCCGATCAGTCGCTCAGCCCGAGCCGCTGCGATCAACGCATTCCACCCGGCACCGTCCAGACGCCCGACCGACGCCGGATCGCGGAGCGACCTGACCAAAAGCGCGGCGCTCATGCGAGTTCTTCCCACAACCGCTCGACCATCGCGATGGCCTCTTCGCCTGAGGGAAAGTCGATCGCCCGCGCGGGTACATGTTGAACGAACCGGGTCAGTGCACCGAACCCCGCCTCTCCCAATGCGACATAGTTGGTGGACGCCTGTGTCAGGCGCATGAAAACCTCGCCCTGCCCCACCGGGCGAACGTCGGTGGCATGTCCGAAGCGCGGGAAAAGCAGCAGGGCGGGCTTCGCCCCCTCCCTCATCCGAGCGACCGCATCGGGACGAGGCATGAGGTGTCGAATGTCCCCCTTCGCCGTGCCCGCCATTAGCGGCCCCATCCGCTCGGCCGAAACCTCCCCCGTGATCACATCGATGGCGCCGTTCTTGAGCGAAACGAGCCGAGGGAAAGGCAGTAATTCGCCGGTAGCCAAATCCAGCAGAGCAAATTCATCACCCATGAGCCGCCAGCCACGTTCGCCAAGCTGTGCCGCGAGCGTCGACTTGCCCGACCCGGACTCCCCGGTCATCACAAGGGCGCGACCATCCTTCTCCACGCTCGACGCATGGAGCAGCAGATGCCGTCGCCAACCCAGCGCCATTTGCAGGTTCATGCCCATTTCCGCCGCCAACAGCCCATGCGTCAAACTCATCGGCGCCGCGTCGGCCAATCCATGGTCGCCTGTGATGAAGATTGACGGCCTGACCCATCGCCGGACCATGCTCGTCGGTTCCAGCCGCACGGTGAAGTCGGCCACATCCTCCCTTGGCTGAGGATAGCCGTCGTACAACTGCGCCAGCAGGTCGATCGGCTCCCGCCATGCTGAACCGATCCGAAATGACGCGGGGCCGATGGACAAGGAAAGCTGGTGCCTCATGAACAGCGCACCAGACCCAGCGCCGTCAGCCCTTCCAGATGCGTCTCGATTTCCGCAATCGCCTGCGTCCGCTCACCCAGGTCATAATGGCGTTCCAGCCGCGCATGCAATTGCACCGCCGAGGCGTCAGCTTCGTCATCCAGCGCCTCCAATATCTCTGGAGCAGGGCTGACCATCATATGCGTCTGCCCAGACGCGCGATGGTAGAGGACGATGATGTCCTCCAACACGCACGTGACTGCGTCCTTGTCTCTACGATAAAGGCGTTCTGCGGTCACAAACTGCTCTCAAACTCACTGGCGGCGCTTAGCTGTAGCGCACAGGAGTAAGCAGGTGCCTAACGCGGCATTTGCAATGATGCGTAGCAGGTGAAGCCGCTGGTTCCGGACTGAAGGCGCCGGATATAGTTCAGATACGCCTGATTCTGCTCATAGCTTGTGCCAGGCAACCTGCCGCCACGCAGGGCCTGCCGGACCTGCTCACCGCTATAGCTGCGCCCTTGCGCAGGCACGGCGCCCGCCGTCCCTGCCGGTACCAGCTGGCCATTGGGTGCGATATATTTTCCCGCACGCGCCTGATCGGGCACCGGAATGGCGCAGTTCAGCACGGATGCGGCGGTATTGGCCAAGGCGGGCCGGATGGACACAATCGCAGACGCTGCCACCGCGCCACCCATCAGCAGTTGGCGACGCGAAGGCGCGATAGAGTCTACGTCCCGCTCCGTCACCTCTGAAGGCACGAAATCAGGAGCATGCTGTTCGGGCGATTGATCTTTCATACCGTCATGATCCGCTATCGCGCTTGCCAAAGCGTAAAGAATCCACGCTATTGCGCCAGCCATTGCAGCAAAGCAGCCAATAATCCAGCACGGTAACCATGAATCGACTGAACATTTCCCAGATCACGGCGTCGCTCGCCATGCTGTTTCTGGCAACGGGAGCCTCTTTGCTGATGGGCGCGGCGCTGTGGGCGATCGCCCTTCCTATGCTCGCGGGAATCGCCGTCCTGATCATCGCCGGGCAGGCGCCGCCGCCCCGCCCTGCCGAGCCTGCCTCGATCGAAGCCGTCACCGACATAGTCGAACATCCCGATTTTGCGGACATGATGGAAGCGATTGCAGACCCCCTGATGCTGATCGAGCGCGGACGGATCATCCGGGCCAACCGGGCGGCGCAACGCTTGCTCGGCGCGCATATCGAGGGAGAAGATGCCCGCATCGCCATCCGCCATCCCGCCGCCGCAGAACGGCTCGCCAGCCTTGCGCCGATGAGTGAGGCGGTGATGCTGGAACTGGTGGGCCTCGGCACACGCGATCAACGCTGGCAGATGCGCATTGCACCGGTCGGCGATGATGGCGCAGTGCGTCGGCTGGTGCACCTTGCCGACCATAGCGGCGCCTATGCCGCCGAAAAGATGCGCGTCGATTTCGTGGCCAACGCCAGTCACGAGCTTCGCACGCCGCTTGCGGGGATTTTGGGCTTCATCGAAACGCTGGGTGATCCGGACCTGGGCCGCGACAATGATACGCGGCAACGCTTCCTCAAGATCATGGACGGTGAGGCGCGCCGGATGCAGCGGCTGATCGACGATCTCATTTCCCTTTCCCGTATCGAGGCGGAAAAATACCGCGTCCCTGACGGCCCCGTCGATCTTGGCTCCCTGGCCGCCGAGGTGGTGGGCGTTTTCCGGACGAGCCACGGCGACCGGGGCCGGGAAGTGGAATTGGACGTCACGCCTGGCCTGCCGGAAGTCGCGGGAGACAGGCCGCAATTGTCACAGCTGCTTCACAATCTGATCGGCAACTCGGTGAAATATGGAAAGGCTGGAACACCGATCCGCGTGAGCCTGACGGAAGGCCCCGGCGGGATGACCCGCCTCACCGTCGCCGACGAAGGCGAAGGCATCGGCCCGGATCATCTGCCCCGCCTGACCGAACGCTTCTATCGCGTCGATTCCGGGCGCAGTCGGGCTGTGGGCGGCACCGGCCTTGGCCTCGCCATCGTGAAGCATATTGTGGAGCGGCACCGTGGTCGGCTCGACATTGCCAGCGCGCCGGGAAAAGGGACCACGATCACGGTTCTGCTGCCGCCGATGCCCGCTGAAGAGAGGCTCTTAATGTCCAAACATTGATTAAATTCTGCTCATCTTTTGAGCTTCCGGCTGGAATGTCATAAAAGTGCAATTGGACTGTCACAAAGGCGCGACCTACCGCGGCTACTGCGCGCCAAGGGGGGCGGCGATTGCGAATCGCGGCCTTTGATAAAGGAGACTATCCGTGAAGCATTTCGCTCTGATGGCCGCTACGGCAGCGGCCGCTCTTACTCTTGCCGGTTGCGGCGACCAATCGGGCGGCAGCGCCGGTGGGACGCGTGACCAGATTCGCGCGGTCGGTTCTTCGACCGTTTATCCCTTCGCGACGGCGGTCGCCGAAATGTTCGTCCAGGGCAATCCCGGCATGAAGTCGCCGATCATCGAATCGACCGGCACCGGCGGCGGCATGAAGCTGTTCTGCGCGGGCGTCGGCGCACAGCATCCCGACATCGCCAACGCCTCGCGCCGCATGAAGAAGGCCGAGTTCGAGGACTGCCAGAAGAATGGCGTCAAGGACATCATGGAAATCCAGGTGGGCGTCGATGGCCTCGCATTCGCCGAGTCAAAGGACGGCCCGGGTTTCAAGCTGACGCCCAAGATCGTCTATGAAGCGCTCGCGGCTAACCCTTATGGCAAGGGTCCGAACAAGGCGGAAACCTGGAAGGACGTTGACCCGAGCCTGCCCGCAACCGCGATCAGCGTCTTCGGCCCGCCGTCGACCAGCGGCACCCGCGATTCGCTCGCCGAACTGATCCTGACCAAAGGCTGCGAAACCGATCCGGCCATGAAGACGCTCAAGGAAAAGAGCGAGGACGAGTTCAAGGCAACCTGCACCCGCATCCGCGAAGACGGCAAATATGTAGATTCGGGCGAAAACGACAATCTGATCGTTCAAAAGCTCGCCGCGAACCCCAATGCTCTCGGCGTGTTCGGCTTCAGCTATCTTGAAGAGAACAAGGACAAGCTGAAGGACGTGTCGATCAACGGCGTCGAAGCGACCTATGAAACGGTGTCGACCGGCAAATATCCGGGCGCTCGCCCCCTCTTCATCTATGTGAAGAAAGCGCACATGACCGCGATCCCGGGTCTTCAGGCCTATCTCAACACCTTCGCCGCCAACTGGGCACCCGATGGCGCGCTGACAAAGCGGGGCATGGTTGCCGCACCGGAAGACGTGCGCAAGGCGAGTGCCGAGACGATCAAGTCGCTGGCTGTTCTCGACGGTTCGCAGCTCAAGTAAGCGGAAAATATGACAGGTCCTGCAATCTTCCTGCTGCTGGCGGGCCTGGGCGCCATCGCTTGGGTCAGTGCCCGGACGCGCGCGTTGCGGCTGCAAACCGCCGCGCGCGCTTCGGGCCGCCGCGACGCCGTGCATAGCCTTCCTGGCTATCACGGCTGGTATGTCGCGCTCTGGACGCTCATCCCGGCAGCGATCTTTCTCGCCGTCTGGGCGAACGTCGCCCCCGGGCTGGTCACTCAGCAAGTGTTGAGCAGCCCGGCCGCGCAGAGCCTGCCAGCAGATGATTTCTCGCGCTCGGCCATATTAGGCGAAGCGCGGGCGATCGCTGCTGGATCGCAGGCAGGAGCGTTCAACCCGCTCTCGCAGGGCCTTGTCCAACCCTATAAGGACGCCATCGGCAAATATGGCATCGCGGGCGCAGCGCTCGCACTGGTGCTGGCCTTTGCCGGGGGCGCCTATGCCTTCACTCGCGTGCGGCCTGATTTCCGGGCGCGCACGCGGGTCGAACGGCTGGTGATGGCGGTGTTGCTTGTGGCATCGCTCCTGGCGATCGTCACCACATTGGGCATCGTCGTGTCGCTGCTGTGGCAGAGCCTGCGCTTCTTCTCGATGGTGAACCCGTTCGATTTTCTCTTCGGCACCAAATGGAGCCCGCAATCGGCGGCGCTGGGATACGGCAATGACGATGCCTTCGGCGCTGTCCCGCTATTCTGGGGCACGATCTTCATCGGCGCGATCATCGCGATGATCGTCGCCATCCCGCTCGGCCTGATGAGTGCCATTTATCTGACCCAATATGCCAGCCCCACCGTGCGCAAGTGGATGAAGCCCATCCTTGAGGTGCTCGCGGGTGTGCCCACCGTCGTCTACGGCTATTTCGCCGCGTTGACAGTGGCCCCTGCATTGCGCGACTTCGCCGTTGCGATCGGTATCCACGGCGCGTCCTCGGAAAGCGCTCTGGCCGCTGGGCTCGTCATGGGCGTGATGATCATACCCTTCGTATCCTCCATGGCCGACGACAGCGTCGCCGCAGTCCCCCAATCCATGCGCGACGGCAGCCTAGCCATGGGCGCAACCACCAGCGAAACGATCCGCCGCGTGCTGATCCCCGCCGCCCTCCCCGGCGTTGTCGGCGGCGTGCTGCTGGCTGTCAGCCGCGCGATCGGCGAGACGATGATCGTGGTGATGGCAGCCGGTCTGGCGGCAAACCTCACCCTGAACCCCTTCGCCAGCGTCACGACCGTGACGACGCAGATCGTCCAACTGCTGACCGGCGACCAGGAATTCGACAGCGCAAAGACGCTGGCGGCCTTTGCCCTCGGCCTCGTCCTCTTCGTGGTGACGCTGCTGCTCAACATCGTGGCCCTGCGGGTCGTGAAGAAATATCGCGAGGCTTACGAATAATGGCACCCGAACGCCTTCCCACCGACTGGAAGTCGGACGCGATGCGCAAGCGGATCGCCCGCCGCTATGCCTCCGAACGCCGCTTCAAGGCGGCTGGGCTTCTCGCCGTGGCACTGTCGGCCGCCTTTCTCGCTTTCCTGCTCTTCAACATGCTGGGCAACGGCCTGCGCGGTTTCACGCGGACGGAAATAGCGGTGAAAATCGACTTCCCCGCGTCGCCGCTGCTGCTCGATCCCAACGCAATTACTGATCAGTCGCTCGCCAACGCGAACCTTCCGATGGTGACGGGCGACGTCGTGAAAAAAGCGCTGGGCGCGGATGCCGAGGAATGGGTGTCGCCCACGGCCTGGGTCGTTCTGCGTGACGCTATCAAGGCCGATCCCGGCATCCTGAGCCGCACTGAGACCATCAAACTCCCCGCATCAACCACCATCGATCTGGCGGCAAAGAGCGAGGGCTCGCCCGAGGCCGAAGCAGCGGTGGAGCGCCTGAACAAGGCGGGCCTGCTCACGACCGGCTTCAATATAAGCTTCCTGTCTGCCAGCGATGGCACCGACCCGACACAGGTCGGCATCTGGGGCGCGTTCAAGGGATCGCTGCTGACGATGCTGGTGACGCTGGTGCTGAGCTTCCCGATCGGCGTCGCGACTGCCGTCTATCTGGAAGAATATGCGCGCAAGAACTGGCTGACCGACATTATCGAAGTGTCGATCAACAATCTCGCCGCGGTTCCTTCGATCATCTTCGGCCTGCTCGGCCTGTCGATCTTCCTGAATTTCCTGCATCTGCCCCGCTCCGCCGCACTGGTCGGCGGCATGACGCTGGCGCTGATGACCATGCCGGTCATCGTCATCGCCGGCCGTAACGCCATCAAGTCGGTGCCGCCCAGCATCCGTGACGCCGCGCTAGGCATCGGCGCCAGCCCGGTCCAAGTCGTGTTCCACCACGTCCTGCCGCTCGCCCTGCCCGGCATCCTCACCGGCACGATCATCGGCATGGCCCGCGCGCTCGGCGAAACCGCGCCACTGCTGATGATCGGCATGCGCGCCTTCATCGCCACGCCGCCGGGAGGGGTCACCGACCCTGCAACGGTTCTCCCGGTGCAAATCTTCCTCTGGTCCGACGAAGTCTCCAAGGGTTTCGTTGAAAAGACCTCCGCTGCCATCATCGTCCTACTGGTCTTCCTGCTCGCGATGAACGGCCTCGCCATCTACCTGCGCAACAAGTTCGAAAAACGGTGGTAACAATGATGCACGAACCGCAAACACTGGTGCCCGCCACCCAAACCAAGATGACCGCGCGCGACGTGAAGGTCTTCTACGGCGAAAAGCAGGCGATCAAAGGCGTCTCCATCGACGTCGACATGGACAATGTCACGGCCTTCATCGGCCCGTCGGGCTGCGGCAAGTCGACCTTCCTGCGGACGCTGAACCGCATGAACGACACGGTCGCCAGCGCACGCGTCGAAGGCACGATCACGCTGGACGGCGAGGACATCTATGCCCCGTCGATGGACGTCGTGCAGCTGCGCGCCCGGGTCGGCATGGTCTTCCAGAAACCCAATCCCTTCCCCAAGTCGATCTACGAAAATATCGCCTACGGCCCCCGCATCCACGGCCTGGCCCATGCCAAAGCGGACCTCGACGTCATCGTCGAAAAGTCGCTGCGCCGCGCCGGTCTATGGGAAGAGGTGAAGGACCGCCTGCACGACAGCGGCACCGCGCTTTCGGGCGGCCAGCAGCAGCGCCTCTGCATCGGCCGCGCCATCGCGGTCGAGCCCGAAGTCATCCTGATGGACGAGCCCTGCTCGGCTCTCGACCCCATCGCCACCGCAAAGATCGAGGAGCTGATCCACGAACTGCGCGGTCGTTACGCGATCGTGATCGTGACGCACAATATGCAGCAGGCCGCCCGCGTGTCACAGCGCACGGCCTTCTTCCATCTGGGCGAACTGGTCGAATATGGCGTGACCTCGGACATCTTCACCAATCCTCGCCAGGAGCGGACCAAGGATTACATCACCGGCCGCTACGGCTGATCCGGGGAGAGAGATAATGGCAGAACATACGATCAAGGCGTTCGACGAAGAAATTGACAAGCTGCGCGGCCTCATCGCCGAAATGGGCGGTCGTGCCGAAGCCGCCATCGAGAATGCGATGGTTGCCCTCCAGCGGCAGGACAAGACGCTCGCCGCGCAGGTGGTCGCCGACGACAAGCGCATCGACGCCATCGAGGCGGAGGTAGAGAAGCTGGTGATCCAGGTCATCGCCCTGCGCGCGCCTATGGCCAACGACCTGCGCGACGTCATCGCCGCACTAAAGATCGTCGGTGTGGTGGAGCGCATCGGCGACTATGCCAAGAATATCGCCAAGCGCGTACCGCTGATCGCCGCCAACCAGCGCACGCTGGAGCCGGTGTCGCTACTGCCTTCGATGGGTCAGGTTGCGGCCGAAATGGTGCATGACGCGCTAAACGCCTTTGCCGCCCGCGACGCCGATCTCGCCACAGCCGTGATCGAGCGCGACACAGTGGTGGACGATTTCTACAACAGTGTTTTCCGCAGCCTCGTTACCTACATGGTCGAAAATCCCAAGACCATCAGCGAGTGCGCGCATCTGCTCTTCATCGCGAAGAATATCGAGCGGATCGGCGACCACGCCACGAACGTCGCGGAGATGGTCTATTACGCCGCCACCGGCCAAATGGCCCCCGAACGCGAACGCGGCGGCACCCAGCCCCTGGAGGACTGAATATGGCGAGAGCCAAGATGCTTCTGGTTGAAGATGACGCGGCCCTCGCAGAACTTCTGATCTGGCATTTCAAGCGCGAGGATTTCGACGTCGCACACACTGTCGATGGCGAGGAAGCCTTGTTGCTGGCGCAGGAAAATGTGCCCGACATCGTCCTGCTCGACTGGATGGTGGAAAGCCTGTCCGGCATCGAAGTCTGCCGCCGTCTGCGCCGGATGAATGGCACGGCCAATGTGCCGATCATCATGCTCACCGCGCGCGGAGAGGAGGAAGACCGGGTCCGCGGGCTGGAAACCGGCGCGGACGACTATGTCACCAAGCCCTTTTCTCCTCGCGAACTGGTCGCGCGCGTCGGCGCAGTCCTCCGCCGCGTCCGTCCCGCGCTGGCTGGCGAGACGCTGACCTTCGCGGACGTGGAGATGGACACGGTCGGTCACAAGGTCCGACGCGGCGGTCAGGTGATACCGCTCGGCCCCACCGAGTTTCGCCTGCTCAAGCATTTCCTGGAGCATCCCGGCTGGGTCTTCTCGCGCGAACGGCTGCTCGACAGCGTCTGGGGCCAGGACAGCGACATCGAGCTGCGCACTGTCGATGTCCATATCCGCCGCCTGCGCAAGGCGATCAATGCCGACAGTCAATATCGCGACATCATCCGCACGGTCCGATCTGCGGGCTATGCGCTGGATACGGATGGCGTAGGGTAAAGGCTATCTCCGGCAACGGCTCACTGGACCGTCGGCACCGCCGTCCTGCAATCCCGTGCGCACTCACGGCACATCTCCGCGCACAGCTTACAATGCTCATGCTCGTGCCGTTCGCATTCTTCGGCGCAGGCGTCGCAAACGCTGGCGCAGCTTTCCAGCATGAGGCGCAGAACATCGATGTTCTGGCCGGTGCGTCGGGTCGCCAACTTCGCGGTGGCATCGCACACATCTGCGCAGTCGAGGCAGGTGCGGATGCACTGGCGCATGTCCATCTCCTCTGCGGTGCAAGCGTCGGCGCAGGATGTGCACATGAGGCTGCAAAACATGGCATGGCGCGCGGCCGCCGCCAGCTGCTCGTTCAGATTGTCGGCGACATCGGGATGAAGCCCAATCATCTTGTGGATCGACATCAGTCTCGCTCCTGATTTGTGAGGTCAGGGCAGCAACGGCTCATCCAGACGGGCCGTTCCATCAATGCCGCAGCAAATTTGATGCAGGATAGGGACCGGGTCGAAAGAACCGCTCCCGTCTTTCGGGGGAGCGTCTCGCGTCCGCCAACGATCAGATCAGGCCGCCTTGCGCGCCTTCGTCAGCTTCTTCATCAACATGTCCCGCTTCAACCGCGACAGATGATCGATGAACAGCACGCCCTGCAAATGATCCATCTCGTGCTGCAAGCAGGTGGCCAGAAGGCCCTCAAGCTGCTCCTCATGAATACGCCCTTCGCGATCCATCCAGCTTGCCCGGATCGTCGCGGGCCGCTCCACCTCGGCATATTGGTCCGGCACCGACAGGCAGCCCTCATTATAGACTGACAGGTCCGCCGAACCCTCCAAAATCTCGGGATTGATGAACACCATCGGCTTTTTCACCGCAGGCGCACCCTCTTCATCCGATTCGGGCTCCTGCAAATCCATCACCAGCACGCGCTTCGGCACGCCCACCTGGATCGCCGCAAGGCCTATGCCCGGAGCGTCGTACATGGTCTCGAACATATCATCGATCAGGCGTTGCAGATCGTCATCGATCGCCTCCACCGGAGACGAAATGGTACGCAGGCGCGGGTCAGGCGCCTCAAGGATTGGAAGAATGGCCATGTGGTTAAAATAGCCGCAATGACGGGCTTTTTCAAGCGACCGCCAAATTCACCCAACGGGCCGCCGCGCCCGCAAAGCCTGCGCCAACGTGCCCTCATCCAGATAATCGAGTTCACCGCCCACGGGCACACCATGGGCCAACTGGGTCAGCCGAACGGGAAAGCGCTCCAGCCGTTCTGCCAGATAATGCGCGGTGGTCTGCCCCTCCAGCGTCGCATTCATCGCCAGCACCACTTCATCAATGCCGCCCGCTTCGACTCGCGTCACCAGCGCATCGATGGAAAGGTCTTCCGGCCTTACCCCTTCCAACGCCGACAATCGCCCACCCAGCACATGAAAACGCCCCGGAAAAAGCCGCGATTTGTCGAGCGCCCACAAATCGGCCACATCCTCCACCACGCACAGCGCGCGAGCGTCGCGGCGCGGGTCGGCACAAATGCCACACGGATCGACCGTATCGACATTCCCGCATAAACCGCACGTAACCAGCCGGTCGTTCACCGCATCAAGCGCACGCAGCAGCGGTTCCAGCGCGCTTTCCCGCTTCTTCAGCAGGTGCAACACAGCACGCCGCGCCGAACGCGGGCCAAGGCCCGGCAGACGGGACAGCGCCTGCGTCAGCGCATCGATCTCGGGAGAAGCCATGGAACCGAGATAGGGGCTTGCAAGTCCGGGGTCAAAAGAGTTGAGAGGCGACTATGCGCATCATCTATATGGGAACCCCGGATTTCGCCGTCCCCGCCCTCGTGGCGCTGGCCAAGGCCGGGCACGAAATCGTGGCGGTTTACAGCCAGCCGCCACGCCCCGCCGGTCGGGGCAAGGCGCTACGCCCCTCCCCCGTTCAGGCTCAGGCCGAACAGATGGGCATAGAGATTCGCACGCCGATTTCACTCAAGGACGCGGAGGTGCAATCCGCCTTTGCCGCTCTCAATGCCGATGTCGCGGTGGTGGCCGCCTATGGACTGATCCTGCCGCGCGCTGTGCTGGACGCCCCCCGTTCCGGCTGCCTCAACATCCACGCCTCCCTGCTTCCCCGCTGGCGCGGTGCAGCGCCGATCCAACGCGCCATCCTCTCGGGCGATAATGTGACCGGCGTCACGATCATGAACATGGAAGCGGGCCTCGACACCGGCCCGATGCGTGCGAAACATGTGACCCCGATCGAGGACAAGACGGCGGGCGCGCTCACCACCGAATTGGCGCAAGCGGGCGCGGAATTGATGGTGGAGGTGCTGGACGACCTCCCCGCACACCCGCCCGTTCCGCAACCGGAAGACGGCGTCACCTACGCCGCCAAGATCGACAAGAGCGAGGCCCGCATCGACTTCACCCGCGACGCGCATCAGGTCGAACGGCAAATACGCGCCTTCAACCCCTTCCCCGGCGCATTCCTGGAATATCGCGGAGAACGCTTCCGCATCCTCGCCGCCCATGTCGAGGAGCATGAAGGTCCGCCGGGCGAGTTGCTCGACAACAGCCTGCTCATCGGCTGCGGCCACGGCGCGATCCGCCCCACCCTGATTCAGCGCGCAGGCAAGGGCGCGATGTCTCCGGGCGAACTGCTCCGCGGCTACGACATGCCCGCAGGGTCGCGAGCCGATGCCTAGCACCACTTCATCCCCACGCCGTCATCCCAGCGAAAGCTGGGATCTCAGGCCATGTCGCACACCGTCTCCCGGGATCCCGGCTTTCGCTGGGATGACGCTTATGCTGAGCCGGATCTCGCGCGCCCTCCAATGACCCGCTTCGCCTTCACCGTAGAATTTGACGGCCGCCCGTTCATGGGCTGGCAACGGCAGGCGCACGGCCCCAGCGTCCAGCAAGCGCTGGAAGACGCCATCCACGCCGTCACCGGCGAGCGCGCCGTAATCCACGCAGCGGGCCGAACCGACGCCGGGGTCCATGGCCTCGCCATGCGCGCCCATACAGACATCGAAAAGCCGATCGCGCCCTTCCGCCTGATGGAAGCGATGAACGCGCGCCTGCGTCCCAACCCCGTCGCCATCCTCGCCTGCGAAACCGTAGCCGATGACTGGCACGCCCGCTTCTCCTGCATCGGCCGCGCTTATGTTTACCGCATCGCCAACCGCCGCGCGCCGCTCACCTTCGAAAGCGGTCTGATCTGGCGCGTCATCCAGCCGCTCGACACCGACGCCATGCAGGAAGCCGCCCAACTACTCGTCGGCCGCCACGACTTCACCACCTTCCGATCGGCCCATTGCCAGGCGGAAAGCCCGCTAAAATCCCTCGACCGCCTCGATGTCGAACGCGAAGGCGACCGCATCGCCATCCATGCCGAGGCGCGTTCCTTCCTCCACCATCAGGTGCGCTCGATGGTCGGTTGCCTGGCGTTGGTCGGCATGGGTCGTTGGTCGATAGCCGACATGCGCGCCGCCCGAGACGCGAAGGACCGCGCCGCGCTCGGCCTCAACGCGCCACCCGATGGCCTCTATTTCGTGAAGGCACATTACCCCTCCATCCGTTCGGGCTGAGCTTGTCGAAGCCCTCTACTTTTCTTGGAAAGTATGAGGAAAAGTGCCGCTAGATCCGCGTCCGAAACGGCGTAAAGTCCGTCCCCTCATCATAGACGTCCAGCCCCTCCGCGCGCTTCAGGCTGTTCACCACCAGATAGGTCAAGGGCGTCAGCACCGCCTCCCACGTCACCTTCAACATCCAGTTGGTGACCATCACCGTCAGCACCTGCGCGTTGCTCCACACGCCCACAAAGGCCAGCGGATAGAAGAGTAGGCTATCCACTCCCTGCCCCACGATCGTCGACCCGATCGTCCGCATCCACAGATGCTTGCCCTGCGTCAGCAGCTTCATCTTGGCCAGCACGAAGCTGTTGGCGAGTTCCCCCGCCCAGAACGCAGCTAGCGAAGCAAAGACGATGCGCCACGTATTGCCGAACACCGCCTCATAGGCCTTCTGGTCCGGCCAACCCTCCGCCGGAGGCAGCTTCACCACCACCCAGCTCATCAGCGCCATGAACAGCATCGCGCCAAAGCCCGCCCAAACGCATCGGCGGGCGCGGGCGTAGCCATAAACCTCGGTCAGCACGTCCCCCAGCACATAGCCAAGCGGAAAGAAAAGGATGCCAGCGCCGAATGTGAAGCCACCAACCGTCGACAGCTTCGCCGCCCCGATCAGGTTCGACAGCAGCAATATGGCGACGAACGCCGCGATGAAGAAATCGAAATAGCGCATCGGCCGCCCCGAAAGCGCCTGCGCATCGATTTTCTGAACCCCCAAATCGGTCATGCGCCCTTGCATATCGGCTACCCAAGCAAATGCAATGGCAGGCATGATTGCGCGCGGGCACAAGCCCCGCTATCGAAGCGCGGATGCGGCCCCGTAGCTCAGCTGGATAGAGCATTCGCCTTCTAAGCGAATGGTCACAGGTTCGAATCCTGTCGGGGTCGCCATCTTCCCTTACAGACGCCAGCCGAACAACAGCATTAGCAACCCGGCAATCAGGATCGCGGCGGCCAGGAAACCCCAACCAAAGTCGAGGCCGTTCCTATTCGCCATCGAGCGGACTGTCTTGCGGCCGCGCCCGCACCAGCAGGTCGTCGGTCACCGTCATGGTGAAGATCGGATCGGCATCTGCGGGCACTTCAGCGATCGCATCGACAAAGGCGGCCCGGGTTTGCGGCTCATCATAGACCATCTTCTGGTCGAAAGCCGCGCGCCACGTCTCCTCGTCCGGCCACTCCGCATAGCCGACAAAGCGCCCATCGGCATCCCGGTGAAGCCGCGAACCGAAACTGCCATATTTTTCGCGGATCAGGTCAGTCCCGCGCCGCCACGCCGCCCGGAACTGATCTTCCTTTCCCGGATGCACCCGCCACCAATAGACCGCGACGAACATCGCACCTCTCCTTTATAGGAGAGAATGATGCGAGAGCCGAGAGGTTGCGAACCAAGCGGAGAAAGCACGCCCCCTCCGTTCGGGCTGAGCTTGTCGAAGCCCTTTCCTTCGCATTTTTTAAGAAAAGGAAAGCCCTTCGACAGGCTCAGGGCGAACGGTGGGAGATGTTGTGAACCTTAAAGAACCGACTGCCCGGTCTTTTCCCAATCCGCCAGGAATCCGGCGATACCCTTGTCGGTCAGCACATGGTTGAACAGCGCCTTGATGACCGAAGGCGGCGCGGTCATCACGTCCGCGCCGATCTTCGCGCTTTCCAGCACATGGATCGGATGCCGCACGCTCGCCACCAGGATTTCCGTGTCGAACGCATAATTATCGTAGATCAGACGGATATCTTCGATCAGCTTCATGCCATCGAAGCCATTATCATCATGCCGCCCAACGAAGGGCGAAATGAAGGTCGCGCCCGCCTTCGCCGCCAGCAGCGCCTGATTGGCCGAGAAGCAGAGCGTCACATTGACCATCGTGCCTTCGCTGGTCAGCGCTTTGCAGGTCTTGAGGCCATCGATGGTCAGCGGCACCTTGATGCAGACATTGTCCGCGATCTTCCGCAACACGGCGGCTTCCTTCATCATCGTCTCATGGTCGAGAGCGACGACTTCGGCGGAAACGGGGCCATCAACGATGCCGCAGATTTCCTCGACCACTTCCATGAACTTGCGGCCCGATTTGTGGATCAGCGACGGGTTAGTGGTCACGCCGTCCAGCAGACCGGTGGCGGCAAGGTCACGGATTTCGTTGGTGTCAGCGGTATCGACGAAGAACTTCATGGGTCTGCTCCGGGGCGGGATGTGCGAATCGGCTCCCCTTTAGCGGCTGATCCCGGCTTTAGCCATTATTGCCAGCGACAGGCTTTACGGAAACAGCGCGGTAACATTATGACGGCCCACCTTCTCAAAGGACCGTCCCCATGCCCGCCTTCCCCGCCAGCCGCCAGTGCCGGGCAGCCCTTGCCCTGCTGTTCCTGGGCATCAGTCCCGCCGCGCGGGCTGCCGAAGAGGAACGGCAGCTATGGCTCGGCGCATCCGCCACAATGAAAGCTACCCCCAGCGACATCGTTGTGATTGACATCGGCCACCGCTTCCGCCGCGATCAATCGGGTGGCGAACAGCAACTCGCCCGCATCATGCTCGACCATGCGGTGGCGGATGGCGTCCAGATAGGCGGCGGCTTCGCCTTCTTCCACTCTGCCCCGGAGCAGGAGCTGCGCACCTTCCAGCAGTTGACCCTCACCCACGGCATCTGGCAAAGCCGCACCCGGCTGGAGCAGCGCTTCTTCGACACGGCGGACGAGGCAAGCTGGCGGCTACGGCAGCGCATGCAAGCGTCCGTCCCCATCGACACGGCCAAGCGTTGGACGCTAGTCGCAGCAGGCGAGCTTTTCTTCCACCTGAACCGCGCCAAGCCGAGCGATAAGACCGGCCTTGCCGTCATGCGTCAGCAAGCTGGCCTACGCTACGCGCTCAGCAAGTCGATCGACGTCCAGGCACTATACATGCGCCAGCAGAGCTTCCGGGACGACCGGCCCGACGCCGTCCTCCATGTCCCCTGGTTGACGCTCAACTGGAAAATCTGAACGCGCCGCCTTGCCTCTTGCCTCTCAGCCGATAGGGAGGGGCAGATGAGTTCGCGCGCCCGTGTCATCCTGCTGAACGCTGCCCTTGGGCCGCTCGACTATCGCGTGCCGCACGGCATGCAAGTGACGCCCGGCAGCATCATTGTCGTCCCCCTCGGCCCCCGGCAGCTTGTCGGCGTGGTATGGGAAGAGGATAGCTTCCCCGATGTCGAAAGCGTCGGCGACAACCGCCTGCGCAACATTGTCGGACCGGTGGACGCGCCGCCGATCCCCGAAACCCTCCGCCGCCTCATCGAATGGACGGCGGACTATTATCTCGCCCCCGTTGCGTCGGTGCTGCGCATGACGCTGGCGTCCATGTCGGCGCTGGAAGGCGCGCGCACCGTCATCGAATACAAGCGCACTGGCGCCCTGCCAGACCGCATGACCGACCAACGCACGCAGGCGATGGAGCGCATCGGCGAACGCCAGGGACTGATCCGCGAACTGGCCCTGATCGGCGGGGTCAGCGACGCGGTCATCCGAGGTCTCGTAAAGGCAGGCGCGTTCGAACCGGTGGAAGTCAGCATCGACACGCCCTTCCCCTGCCCCGACCCCGATCATGCACCGCCGCAGCTGTCCGATGGCCAGGCCAACGCCGCGACCGAATTCGTGGACGCGGTGCGCCAGCGCGACTTCGCGCCCTTCCTGCTCGACGGCGTCACTGGCTCCGGCAAGACGGAAGTCTATTTCGAAGCCATCGCCGCGGCCATCCGTGAAGGACGGCAGGTGCTGGTCCTCCTGCCCGAAATCGCGCTCACCGAACCCTTCCTCGAACGCTTCGAGAAGCGCTTCGGCACTGTCCCGATCAGCTGGCACAGCGGCCTGCGCCAATCCGAACGCCGTCGCGCCTGGCGCGCGATCGCTTCGGGCGAAGCAGCGGTCGTCGTCGGCGCCCGATCCGCCCTCTTCCTGCCCTACCCCAATCTCGGCCTCATCGTCGTCGATGAAGCGCATGAGGCGAGCTTCAAGCAGGAAGACGGCGTCCACTATCACGCCCGCGACGTGGCCGTGATGCGCGGCCTCATGGAAAAATTTCCGGTCATCCTCGCGTCGGCCACCCCAGCCATCGAAACCCGGCATCAGGTAGAGCTTGGCCGCTATCGCGAAATCAAACTGCCCGCCCGGTTCGGCGGCGCGGAAATGCCTGGCATAGAGGGTATCAATCTTCTCACCGACCCGCCAGAACGCGGGCGCTGGATCGCGCCGCCCCTCATCAAGGCTATCGACGAGGTGATGGAGAAGGGCGAACAGAGCCTGCTCTTCCTCAACCGTCGGGGCTATGCGCCGCTGACGCTCTGCCGCCATTGCGGCTATCGCTTCCAATGCCCTAACTGCACCGCCTGGATGGTCGAACATCGGCTGACTAAGCGCCTCGCCTGCCATCATTGCGGCCACGTCATTCCGTCGCCCCGCTTCTGTCCGGAGTGCAAGGAGGAGGACAGCCTCGTCGCCTGCGGCCCCGGCGTCGAGCGAATCGCCGATGAAGTGAAAGCGCTCTGGCCGCAGGCACGCACCGCCATCGTCACCTCCGACACGCTCTGGTCCCCCGCCAAGGCCGCCGAGTTCGTAAAGTCGGTCGAAGCGGGCGCGGTCGACATCATCATCGGCACGCAGCTGGTGACGAAGGGATATCACTTCCCCAATCTGACGCTGGTCGGCGTGATCGACGCGGACCTTGGCCTTGAAGGCGGCGACTTGCGCGCGTCCGAACGCACCTTCCAGCAGATCGTCCAGGTAGCGGGCCGGGCGGGCCGTGGACAGAAGCCCGGCCGCGTCTTCATCCAGACCCGCATGCCAGAAGCCGAAGTCATCAAAGCCCTCATCGCAGGCGATTCGGAACGCTTCTACGAAGTCGAAACCGAAAACCGCCGCCGCGCCAACGCCCCGCCCTTCGGCCGCTTCGCCGCGATCATCATCTCCAGCGAAGATTCCGACGAAGCCGCCCAGGTCGCCCGCCTGATCGGCAAATCAGCCCCCCTGATCGACGGCATGCGCGTCTACGGCCCCGCGCCCGCGCCCCTCTCCGTACTACGCGGCCGCCACCGCCACCGCCTGCTGATCCACGCCAGCCGCCAGATCGACGTGCAGGCGGCAATCCGCGAATGGCTGGATAATCTCACCTGGAAATCAGGGACGCGGGTCGCGGTGGATGTGGATCCTTACAGCTTCATGTGAGGGTGCGTGCGCTAAAATGGACTATTCCCCTCCCGCCTGCGGGAGGGGTTAGGGGTGGGCGCGAGCAAAGCGAGCTTCAAGGGTCGCCGTTGAAGAACACCGCCAATGTTGCGAGTTCCCCGGCCCTTCAAACGAGTCACCCGCCTCGTTTGAAACGCTCGCGGGAGGGGCGATCTTCACGCCTTCACCCTGCCCCACGCTCCCGCTCCAACAAAGCCTTTTTCCGCTCCAGCCCATAAGCATAGCCACCAAGGCTACCATCACTCCGCAGCACCCGATGGCAGGGGATAACCACAGCCAACCCGTTATCTCCACAAGCCGTCCCCGCAGCCCGCACCGCCCCCGGCCTCCCGATCGCCGCCGCGATCTCGCCATAGCTCCGTGTCTCTCCCGCCGGAATCGCCCTCAACGCCGCCCAGACCGCCTGCTGGAAAGCCGTGCCATTCACATCCATCGGCAAATCCAAAGGCTCAGACGGATCCTCGATCAGCCGCACCACCTGCGCCGCCAGCGCGTCCAGCGCCGCATCTCCCGGCACGATTTCCGCCTTCGGAAAGCGCCGCCGCAGATCGCCCTCATCCTCCTCAAAGCTGATCCGGCTCAATCCCCGATCGGTCGCCGCGACCAGCACCGGCCCAAGGCTGCTCCCCACCACCACAAATCGGATTGTGACCCCGCGCCCGCCATCCTTCCACGCACTCGGCGTCATGCCCAAATGCCGATCCGCATCGACATAGGCCCGGCTCGGCGCATTATAGCCCGCGTCATAGATCGCGCTGGTCACGCTCCCTCCTCCCTCCAAAGCCACCTTCAGCCGTTCAGCCCGCAGCGACCGCGCATAAGCAGCAGGCGTCAGGCCCGTATCCCGCTTGAACAGCCGATGGAAATGATGCGGCGCATAGCCCGCATGGGCGGCGACCTCCTCCAGCGAGGGCACAGCCTCGCACCCCGCAATGAAAGCCTTGGCCGCCTCAACCGCCAACCGATCCCGCCCGACCTCATCCGGCCGACAACGAAGACAAGCGCGAAAACCCGCCGCCCGTGCAGCCTCCGGATCAGGCAAGAAGATCATATTTTCTCGCCGGGGATGCCGCGCCGCGCAGCTCGGCTTGCAGTATATGCCGGTCGTCAGCACCGCGCCCACAAACTGCCCATCCACGTCCCGATCGCGCCGCAGGAACGCGTTCCAGCAGGCATCGTCATCCATCGGCAGCGGCGTCGAGGCGGAAACTTCGGTCATCTGGTTCATGCATATGGGATAACAGGCGCGATCGGGCCAGCCTTCCCGCCTCTTGCGCTCAAAGCATTTCCCGATTGCCTCAGCCAGACTTTACCATATGAATGCGCCGCATCATGGTCGAATTCTTCCGCCGCCTCTGCCTGTTGCTCGCGCTCGCCCTGCCCGCGACGGCGCGCGCCGAACAGCAGGACATCGCCGCCGCCGCGCGCGGGGTCGTCCGCATCGCTATCGTCGCGACCGATGGCAGTGAGGCCTATTTCGTCGGCCATGGCAGCGGCTTTGCCGTCGCGCCGGATAAGGTGCTGACCAATGCCCATGTCGTCGAACTGACCCGCGAGGAAAAGAACCTCGTCATCGGCGTCGTTCCTTCGGAAGGCCGCAAAAGCTACGGCGGCCGCGTCATCGCCTACTCCCCCGGCAACGACCTCGCGCTCATTCAGCTTGAGGAAGGCCACCTGCCCGTCAGCACCTTCTATGCCGGTGCCGTCAGCGATGGACAGCATGTGACCGCGATCGGCTATCCCGGCACGGTCGATCGGGCGCAGGGCCTTGGCCTCAAGGAAATGGTGGAGCCACTCGGCACGGTAAAGACCAGCGGCAACGTGTCGTCGGGCCGGTCAAGCCACAGCTTCGACACCATCCTCCACACCGCCCCCCTCGCCGCCGGGAACAGTGGCGGCCCGCTCGTCGATGATTGCGGCCGGGTGCTGGGCGTCAACAGCTTCGGGTCCATCTCGGACGGGAATGACGCCGAGTTCGGTTTCGCCGTCTCCTGGCGCGAAGTCGCGTCTTTCCTCCGGCAGGCAGGCGTTTCCTCTCTGCGCACCGTCGTTCCCTGCCGCTCCATGGCCGAAGCCGACGCCGCAGACGCCGCGCTCACCCAGCGCGCGGCGCAGCAAAGCGAACAGTCGGAACGCGCCCGGGCCGACGCGCGCGAAGCCGCGCTGGGCAAGGCGCGCGACGCGGCGGAACGCGAAGTCATCTCTGGCCGCGAAAATGCGATGGCGGGCGCCGCCGTGCTTCTGGCGCTGGCGGTGCTTGGGTTCGGCGCGGGCGGCCTCTTCTACAGCCAGGGCCGCGAACGCCGCGCGACATGGTCGCTCGCGGGCGGCGGCCTCTTGCTGCTGGGCGCGGTCGCGCTGTTTCTGCTGCGGCCGAGCTTCTCCAGCGTGGATGAGCGCGTGAAACTGCCCGACGACGGCAGGGTGGCGGGCAACCATGCCTATGCGTGGGAAGGCGACAATGTCTGCGCGGTCGATATGAACCGCAGCCGCCTCACCGTGTCGGAGGCCAACGACATTCCCTTCAACTGGACCGGCACAGGCTGCGCGAACGGCAACAGCCAATATGTCAGCGTCGGCAATGAATGGGAACGCGCCGCCGTCCCGGATTCGGGCAACTTCATCACCGTCAGCCGCTTCGACCCGGCAACCGGCACCTTGCGCGTCCAGCGTTGGCTGCCGGATGGCGACGCGATGGACAAGGCTCGCGCCTTGCTGAAGGACGGCCCGATCAAGGCGTGCGGGACCGAACCCGATCTGCTCGCCCGGATCGCCGCCCTGCGAAGCGATCTTGCCTCCCTGCTGCCCGCGCAGCCCAACGAACGCCTGGTCTATCATTGCCGCAAGGGCCGCCTCGCTCCCCCCGACCCCGCAAACTGATCAAAATCGCGCGGCGGAAAGCGCCGTCTAATCATCTCCGTTCCATCCTTGTGACGGAATCGCGTTCCATGACTTGCATAGTCATAAAGCCGCTGCTAACCGGCCGGGCGACAGGGGATCGGGACGGATAAGACCGCGCCCCTCTTTTTGCATGACCGGCAAATCAAGTGCCAGTGAACTCAATGGAGGACGGTAAGCGCGTGGAGACTACCGGCGGCATTCAGGCTAGCCTCAGCGGACGCTACGCGCTTGCGCTGTTCGATCTGGCCCGCGACGGCAACGCCCTCGACACCGTGGCGAACAGCCTTGGTGCGATCAAGAAGGCGATCGCCGAATCGGCTGATTTCAAGAGCCTCATCAACAATCCCGTGCTGAGCCGCGACGCGTCTGGAAAGACGATCGCAGCGGTCGCAGCATCCATCGGCATCGACGCGCTGACGACCAAGTTCCTAGGCGTTCTGGCGGCCAACCGCCGCTTGTCGCAGCTGCCCGCGGTCATCCGCGCCTATGAAACGCTGCTGTCGAATCACAAGGGCGAAGTCCGCGCGGAAGTGACCAGCGCGCATCCGCTCGATTCGAACCAGATCACCGCGCTAGCGCAGAACCTCCGCGCCCGCGTCGGCCGCGAGGTCGCGCTCGAAGCCAAGGTCGATCCCGCGATCCTCGGCGGGCTGGTCGTAAAGATCGGCAGCCAGATGATCGATTCCTCCATCCGCACCCGTTTGAATAGTCTCGCCCAGGCGATGAAAGGCTGAACATGGATATCAACGCCGCAGAAATTTCGAAGGTCATCAAGGACCAGATCGCCAATTTCGGCACCGAAGCGCAGGTGAGCGAAGTCGGTTCCGTGCTGACCGTGGGTGACGGCATCGCCCGCGTCCATGGCCTCGACAACGTCCAGGCGGGCGAAATGGTCGAATTCGCCAATGGCGTGCAGGGCATGGCGCTCAACCTCGAAGCCGACAATGTCGGCGTCGTGATCTTCGGCTCGGACGCCGAGATCAAGGAAGGCGACACCGTCAAGCGCACCGGCACCATCGTCGACGTGCCCGTCGGCAAGGGCCTGCTCGGCCGCGTGGTCGATGGCCTCGGCAACCCGATCGATGGCAAGGGTCCGATCCAGTACACCGAGCGCAAGCGCGTTGAAGTGAAGGCGCCGGGCATCATCCCCCGCAAGTCGGTGCACGAACCCGTGCAGACCGGCCTCAAGGCAATCGACGCCCTCGTCCCCGTCGGCCGTGGCCAGCGCGAACTGATCATCGGCGACCGCCAGACCGGCAAGACCGCCGTCGCCATCGATACCTTCATCAACCAGAAGGGCATCAACGCGGGCGACGATGAGTCGAAGAAGCTCTACTGCATCTACGTCGCCGTCGGCCAGAAGCGCTCGACCGTCGCGCAGATCGTCAAGCAGCTCGAAGAAAATGGCGCGATGGAATATTCGATCGTCGTCGCCGCGACCGCTTCGGAGCCCGCTCCGCTCCAGTATCTGGCGCCCTACACCGGCGTCACCATGGGCGAATTCTTCCGCGACAACGGCATGCACGCCGTGATCGTCTATGACGACCTTTCCAAGCAGGCCGTCGCCTATCGTCAGATGTCGCTGCTGCTGCGTCGTCCTCCGGGCCGCGAAGCCTATCCGGGCGACGTTTTCTATCTCCACAGCCGCCTGCTGGAGCGTGCGGCCAAGATGAACGACGCCAATGGCGCAGGCTCGCTGACCGCGCTGCCGATCATCGAAACGCAGGCGGGCGACGTGTCGGCCTACATCCCCACCAACGTGATCTCGATCACCGACGGCCAGATCTTCCTTGAAACCAACCTCTTCTACCAGGGCATCCGTCCGGCCATTAACGTGGGCCTGTCGGTGTCGCGCGTCGGCTCCGCCGCGCAGACCAAGGCGATGAAGAAGGTTTCGGGTTCGATCAAGCTGGAACTGGCCCAGTATCGCGAAATGGCGGCCTTCGCCCAGTTCGGTTCGGACCTCGACGCTTCGACCCAGAAGCTGCTGAACCGTGGCGCGCGCCTGACCGAGCTGCTGAAGCAGGCCCAGTTCTCGCCCCTGCCCTTCGAAGAGCAGACCGCTTCGATCTTCGCTGGCACCAACGGCTATCTCGACAGCGTGCCCGTCAAGGACGTGACGCGTTATGAAGAGCTGATGCTCGCCTATCTGCGTCACGACCATGCCGACGTCCTCGCCGCGATCCGCGACAGCAAGGACCTGGGCGACGAGCCCAAGGCCAAGCTGAAGGCCGCGCTCGACAGCTTCGGCAAGACCTTCGCCTAATATTTAGCCGTCACCCCAGCGAAAGCTGGGGTCTCAGGCCGGATAGGTCCGACCTGACGGCCTGAGATGCCAGCTTGTCCTGGCATGACGGAACAGGATTAAACGAGACGGTATATGGCCAGCCTCAAGGAACTGAAGATCCGCATCGGGTCAGTGAAATCGACCCAGAAGATCACCAAGGCGAAGCAGATGGTCGCCGCGGCTAAGCTGCGCAAGGCGCAGGCTGCCGCCGAAGCCGCGCGTCCCTATTCCAGCCGTCTGGAAGCCGTCGTCGCCAGCCTCGCGTCAAAGATCGCGGGTGGTTCGGGCGAAGGCGCTTCGCCGCTGCTCGCCGGCACCGGCAAGGATGACGTTCACCTGCTGGTCGTCGCCAACTCCGACCGTGGTCTTGCCGGCGCGTTCAACGCGAACATCGTCAAGGCTGCCCGTGCGAAGGCGGAAGAGCTGATCAAGCAGGGCAAGACCGTGCGTTTCTACCTGATCGGTCGCAAGGGGCGTCCGGTCATTAACCGCACCTTCCCCGGCATGATCGTCGCCCAGTTCGATACGACGGGTGCAAAGGAACCCGGCTTCGACCAGGCGTCGGCGATCGCGCACGAATTGACCGACATGTATCTGAACGGCAAGTTCGACGTCGCGCACCTCTTCTATTCGCGTTTCAAGTCGGCGCTTGCGCAGATCCCCACTGAGCAGCAGATCATCCCGGTCAAGATTTCCGCCGATGCGGATCGCAACGCGATCCCTGCGACCGTGGAATATGAACCGAGCGAAGAAGCGATCCTGGACGACCTGCTGCCGCGCAACGTCACTGTGCAGCTGTTCAAGGCGCTGCTGGAAAACAACGCGTCCGAACAGGGCGCTTCGATGACCGCCATGGACAATGCGACCCGCAACGCAGGCGACCTCATCAACAAGCTGACCATTCAGTATAACCGTAGCCGCCAGGCCGCGATCACCACCGAACTGGTCGAAATCATCTCGGGCGCAGAAGCCCTTTAAGATCACGCACGCAAGGAAGCAGTCATGGCAACCACCAACAATGTAGGCCGCATTTCGCAGGTCATCGGCGCTGTCGTCGACGTGACCTTCCCCGATGCGCTCCCCGCAATTCTCTCGGCTCTGGAAACCAGCAACAACGGCAACCGCCTCGTTCTGGAAGTCGCCCAGCATCTGGGTGAAAACACCGTCCGCACCATCGCGATGGACTCGACCGACGGCCTGACCCGTGGCCAGGAAGTCACCGACACCGGCGCGCAGATCAGCGTTCCCGTCGGCCCGGCCACGCTCGGCCGCATCCTGAACGTCGTTGGTGAGCCGATCGACGAGCGTGGCCCGGTCGCCACCACCGTCACCGCCCCGATCCATGCCAAGGCGCCGGAGTTCGTTGATCAGTCGACCGACGCGTCGATCCTGGTCACCGGCATCAAGGTCATCGATCTCCTCGCTCCTTATGCGAAGGGCGGCAAGATCGGCCTGTTCGGCGGCGCGGGCGTCGGCAAGACCGTGCTCATTCAGGAACTGATCAACAACATCGCGAAGGGCCATGGCGGCACCTCCGTGTTCGCGGGCGTCGGTGAACGCACCCGCGAGGGCAACGATCTTTATCACGAGTTCCTCGATGCGGGCGTTATCGCCAAGGACGCCGACGGCAACGCGATCAGCGAAGGTTCGAAGGTGGCTCTGGTTTACGGCCAGATGAACGAGCCCCCAGGCGCTCGCGCGCGCGTCGCTCTGTCGGGCCTGACCATCGCGGAATATTTCCGCGATCAGGAAGGCCAGGACGTGCTGTTCTTCGTCGACAACATCTTCCGCTTCACCCAGGCAGGCGCGGAAGTGTCCGCTCTGCTCGGCCGTATTCCTTCGGCCGTGGGTTACCAGCCGACCCTGTCGACCGACATGGGCGCGCTGCAGGAGCGCATCACCTCGACCAACAAGGGTTCGATCACCTCGGTGCAGGCCGTGTACGTCCCCGCGGACGACTTGACCGACCCGGCGCCTGCAACCTCCTTCGCCCACTTGGACGCCACGACCGTTCTCAACCGCGCCATTTCGGAACTCGGCATCTATCCGGCGGTCGATCCGCTGGACTCGACCAGCCGCGTTCTGGAACCCCGCACCGTGGGCCAGGAACATTACGACACGGCTCGCGCGGTTCAGTCGATCCTGCAAAAGTATAAGTCGCTTCAGGACATCATCGCGATCCTAGGCATGGACGAGCTGTCTGAAGAAGATAAGCTCACCGTCGCCCGCGCCCGCAAGATCCAGAAGTTCCTGTCGCAGCCCTTCCACGTCGCCGAAGTCTTCACCGGCATCTCGGGCAAGTTCGTCCAGATCGAAGACACGGTGAAGTCGTTCAAGGCCGTGGTCGAAGGCGAATATGACCACCTGCCCGAAAACGCCTTCTACATGGTCGGCGGCATCGACGAAGCCATCGAAAAGGCGAAGAAGCTGGCTGCGGAAGCGGCGTAAACAATATTCCCTCTCCCCTTCAGGGGAGAGGGTGCCGAGCGAAGCGAAGGCGGGAGAGGGGACCGTTGAAGGCGACCTTCCTGTGCCTTCCCCTCTCCCCCGCCCTCTCCCCTGAAGGAGAGAGGGAGTAAGGAATTAGAATGGCACTGCATTTCGAACTCGTGACCCCCGAAAAGCTCGTCCGCTCGGAAGAGGTCTATCAGGTCGTCGTCCCCGGCACCGATGGCGACTTCGGCGTGCTGGAAGGCCACGCGCCCTTCATGTCCACAGTCCGCGACGGCGCGATCCAGATTTTCGCCAGCGCGGGCGCCGCGCCCGAAATCATCCCCGTTCAGGGCGGCTTCGCTGAAGTCAATGAAAAGGGCCTGACCGTCCTCGCGGAGCATGCGGACTAACAAGCCCAAGCTGACCCCGATGATGGATTGAAAAAGGCCGCCTCCAGACAGGAGCGCGGCCTTTTTCATATCGGGAAGCCAGGCCCGCCCCTGCCGGTCACCGGGCCACCCTGCTCAGCGCCATTAGCCATTTGTCAAAGTTTCCGCCCTATTCACCATTGCAGCCAATTCGGATCAGCCTGTTCCAGCAGGCGAATCCTACGGAATATCGCGGCGGAGAATTATGAGCGCGTTTGGACGGAAAAATGGACCTGCCGGTATCAAGCCGGGTTTCGGCGTAGCTCGGCCAATGCAAGGCGGCGCCCCGCGTGACGAAGCACGAGGCGGCGACCAGTTCCCCCCGCTCGACATGGCTCCCCTGCCCGCCAGCGACACCCCGGTCGATCCGCTGTCCGCGCCCACCAGCCAGATGCAGCGCAACGCCGATGCCTTGCAGCGCCTGTCCGATCGCGCCAACGCCGAACATGTCGCCGACACCGGGCCTCAAGGCTTCGAAGCCTCCGTCCACAAGATCAAGGAACAGGTCCTCCCCCGCCTGCTCGAACGCGTCGACCCGGAAGCCGCAGCGACGCTTAGCAAGGATGAGTTGGCCGAGGAATTCCGCCCGATCATCATGGAGGTGCTGGCGGAGCTCAAGCTCACCCTCAACCGCCGCGAACAGTTCGCGCTGGAAAAGGTGCTGGTCGACGAGCTGCTCGGCCTCGGCCCGCTAGAGGAATTGCTGGCCGACCCGGACGTCAGCGACATCATGGTCAACGGCCCGGAACAAACCTATATCGAAAAGAAGGGCAAGCTCCAGATCGCCCCCATCAAGTTCCGCGATGAAGAGCATCTGTTCCAGATCGCCCAGCGCATCGTGAACAAGGTCGGCCGACGCGTGGACCAGACCACGCCGCTGGCCGACGCCCGCCTGCCCGACGGCAGCCGCGTCAACGTCATCGTGCCGCCGCTCTCGCTGCGGGGCACCGCCATCTCGATCCGTAAGTTTTCCGCCAAGCCGATCACCATCGACATGCTCGCCCAATGGGGTGCGATGAGCCCGAAGATGGCCACCGCGCTCAAGATCGCTGGCGCATCGCGGATGAACATCGTGATTTCGGGCGGCACCGGCTCGGGCAAGACCACGATGCTCAACGCCCTGTCGAAGATGATCGACCCCGGCGAGCGCGTCCTTACCATCGAGGACGCCGCCGAACTTCGCCTGCAACAGCCGCACTGGCTCCCCCTCGAAACTCGCCCGCCGAACCTGGAAGGGCAAGGCGCGATCACCATCGGCGACCTCGTCAAGAACGCCTTGCGTATGCGCCCCGACCGCATCATCCTGGGCGAAATTCGTGGCGCAGAGTGCTTCGACCTCCTCGCTGCGATGAACACGGGCCATGACGGCTCCATGTGTACGCTCCACAGCAACTCGCCGCGTGAGTGCCTGGGCCGTATGGAAAACATGATCCTGATGGGCGACATCAAGATTCCAAAGGAGGCTATCTCTAAGCAGATCGCCGACTCCGTCGACCTGATCGTCCAGGTAAAGCGCCTGCGCGATGGTTCGCGCCGCGTCACCAACATCACCGAAGTCATCGGCATGGAAGGCGACGTCATCGTCACACAGGAACTGTTCAAGTTCGAATATCATGACGAAGATGACAGCGGCAAGATCGTCGGCGAATACCGCTCCATGGGCCTGCGCCCCTACACGCTCGACAAGGCACGCCAGTTCGGTTTCGACCAGCCTTTCCTGGAAGCCTGTCTCTGATCTTGCCGACAGGATAGCAGCGGACCTACCGCCGCTACATTTTCGAAAGACGAGTCGATAATTATCGCCGGGGTGGTTGCGTCATCCTGTCCGCCGGTTAAAGCAAACCGCGTGCAACCCCCTGCCCCCCTTAGTCCGCCGGAGGAGGTTCCTCCCCCGCCCCCGGTGCGTGACGAACATCCTTTGATGGGTATCGGCCTGCGCCTGCTCGCGATGATGTTCATGGCGGTCATGTTCGCACTCGGCAAGGTCGTCGGCACACGTGGCGTCAGCCTGGTGGAGCTGATCTTTTATCGTCAGGCCCTTGCCCTTCCCCTTATCGTCACCTGGGTTGCAATGACCGATGGCCTCCCCTCGGTTCGTACAAACAGGCTCGGCGCACATGTCAGCCGGACGGTGCTGGGCCTCGTCGGCATGGTTCTCAACTTCGGCTCCTACATCCTGCTGCCACTGACCGAAGCCACCGCGATCGGCTTTACCATGCCGATCTTCGCCACCCTGCTGTCCGCTCTGCTGCTGCGCGAAGCGACGGGGCCACACCGCTGGGCGGCCATCCTGCTCGGCTTTATGGGTATCATCGTAATGGTCCGCCCGGATGGGGCGCACTTTCCCCCGCTTGGCCTCGCCGTCGCGCTATCGGCCGCTATCATGACCGCCTGCATCAGCCTCTTGCTGCGCGACCTTGGTCGCACGGAAAAGGCGGGAGTCACCGTCTTCTGGTTCACCGCTCTTGCCGTGCCACCACTGGGCATCCTCATGCTGTTTGTGGGGCAAGCGCATGACGGCATGACCTGGCTGATGCTCGTGGGCGTGGGCCTCACCGGGGGCATCGCGCAACTCTGCATGACCGGAGCACTGAAGCGCGCGCCCGTATCCGTGGTGCTGCCGATGGACTACAGCACCATCATCTGGTCCACACTGCTGGGCCTGTTGATCTGGGGCGAATGGCCGATGCACACCACTTGGGTAGGCGCAGCGCTCATCATCGCCAGCGGCCTCTACATTGCGTGGCGGGAGCATGTCCGCACCCGCCGTTTCGCTTCAGCCTAGCAATTCCGCGTCCAGGCTGATCTGCGCATTCAGCAGCTTCGACACAGGGCAATTTTCCTTGGCCTTGGCGGCCAATTCCTGGAATTTGGCGTCATCGGCGCCCGGAATGGTCGCCTTCAGCGTCAGCTTGCTCGCCGTTATCGCAAAGCCGCCCTCTTGCTGCTCCAGCGTCACGACCGCGTTCGTCTCCATCTTCTCCGCCGTCAGCCCGGCCTCCCCCAAAATGAGAGATAGCGCCATGGTGAAGCAGGACGCATGGGCGGCGGCGATCAATTCTTCCGGATTGGACCCCGGCACCCCTTCGAACCGCATGGCATAGCCATAAGGATGCGCGTCCAAAGCGCCACTTTGCGTGGAGATCGCGCCCTTGCCCTCTTTCAGGCCGCCGCTCCATACCGCCGAACCACTGCGATTGATCTTCATGTCATCCTCCTGCGTGAAGAGTGGGAACCCCGCTGACCCTGCTCGGTTTCATCATC
Source organism: Sphingobium sp. Cam5-1 (assembly GCF_015693305.1). Taxonomy (NCBI): domain Bacteria; kingdom Pseudomonadati; phylum Pseudomonadota; class Alphaproteobacteria; order Sphingomonadales; family Sphingobiaceae; genus Sphingobium; species Sphingobium sp. Cam5-1. Next base: position 1,570,764 of record NZ_CP065138.1, read on the forward strand.
ATAGCCTGATTCCTGTTCAGGAGGGTGACAATGACTGACCCGGCAGTGGAAAATCCCGGCGACCTGATCGCATCCGACCGGATCGAAGGAACCGCCGTCTACAACCGCGAAGGCGAACGGTTGGGCCATATCTCAAACTTCATGGTGGAAAAGCGCAGCGGCCAGGTCCGCTACGCCGTCCTATCCTTTGGCGGATTTCTCGGCATCGGCCATGATCATTACCCCATCCCATGGTCGATGCTGAGCTATGACACCGACAAGGGCGGCTATATCGTCGATCTGAGCAAGGAGATGCTGGACAGCGCCCCCCGTCATCTCGCCGACATGCGGCCGGAATATGACGAGGCCTATGGCCGCAACGTCTACTCCTATTACGGCCTTATATATCCTTGGTGACAGCATGCTTCCAATGCTGAACCCCAGATGAATCCAGTCGCCCAAATTTGGACACATTTGGTCGCTGAAGCATTGTCTACTTAAAGAATAGAATATACATCCGCCGTGCAATTGGACGAGGATCAGACGATGGACCGATTCGGACATCTGGGCGACGCGCGCAATCCTGTCGTGCTGACCATACCGGGTCTCAACAATAGCGGCCCTGATCATTGGCAAACCCTTTGGGAGGGCATGCGCGGCGATTGCGAGCGTGTCGATCTGGGCAGTTGGGCCAGCCCCAACCGCAATGCATGGGTTACTCGCCTTGATGCGGCGATCCGCGAAGTTGAAGGACCGATCATCCTGGCCGCGCACAGCCTTGGCTGCCTGGCCGTTGCCTGGTGGGGCGCGTTGCAGAGCCAGGCTTATGGCTGGCCGGTGACGGGCGCATTGCTGGTCGCGCCGCCTGATTGCGACCGGATGGAAACGCCCGAGACTATCGGCGGCTTTGGGCCGACGCCGCGAGCACAGCTACCCTTCCCGTCAATCGTCGTAGCCAGCCGCAACGACCCTTATATCTTCTTCGAACGCGCCCACAGTATCGCCAAAAACTGGGGCAGCAGCTTTGTCGATGCGGGCTTTAGCGGACATATCAATGCTGAAGCCAATCTTGGCACATGGAATTTCGGCCAATCTCTGCTGGAACGGCTGGTCGACAATGCACATGAACAGGCTTCGCTCATGCGGCAGATGCGGCCAGCCATTCCCTTGGCCCATCATCAACATGACCGCAAACTGGCGGCGATGCGTTTGATCGGCTGAATTCCAAAGGGGCGCGACAAGGCAAACTTGGGCGCCCTATATATTTGCTTTTTTGTCTATTGAATTAGTTGAGATAAAAGCGGCCCTGAGGTGCTTATGAGTGATAGCCGACCAACAGAACTTGCCCGCAACGGCCGCGCAGATGGCCAGCGGGCGGACATTTCCGTCAGCATCGAAAAGGTTCGCGGCGCTCTTGAAGCACTGCGTTTCGGGTCGATCACATTGACCGTGCATGATGCCCGCGTCGTCCAGATCGACGTGACGGAAAAGACTCGTCTCACCGCCTGAAAGCGGCGGGGGCCTTTAAGGGTTGCAAAACCAAGCCGCCGGACAGGCGGTTATTGATAGGCGGCAGGGGGTGGGCCGCCAACTGTCCAGTACCATTCCCAGACCATCGGTGTTGACCGGCCAACCGGAAACGCCGCGATCAACATTCACCGGACCTCCGGAAGGGGAATTTTATGATTGCGCGTTCTCTGTTGCTCGCCGGTGTGGCGAGCGCATCCATCTTTGCGTCCAGCGTTCATGCCGAAGAAGCGTCTGCGCCAGCCGCCGACGCGGCCGAGCAGGCCGCCAATCCTCGCGGCGACGTGATCATCGTCACCGCCCGCCGCCGCGCTGAAACGGCGCAGGAAGTGCCGCTGGCGATCTCCGTCATTCGCGGCGACAGCATCGAAGCGACCGGCAACTTCAACGTCGTGAAGCTTCAGCAGCTGGCCCCGACATTGCAGGTCTACACCACCAATCCTCGCAACACCTCGGTCAACATCCGTGGTCTGGGCGTACCGTTTGGCCTCACCAGCGACGGGTTCGAGCAGGGCGTCGGCATCTATGTCGATGACGTCTATAATAGCCGCGTCGCGGCCGCGACGTTCGACTTCCTCGATGTGAACCAGGTCGAAGTGCTGCGCGGCCCGCAGGGTACGCTCTACGGCAAGAACACGACGGCGGGCGCGATCAACATCACCACCAACCAGCCGACCTTCGATTTCGAAGGCCGCGCGGAACTCAGCGTCGGCAACCTCAATTACCGGCAGGCAAAGGCCGCTATTTCCGGCCCGCTGTCCGACACGATTGCCGCCCGCCTCGCGGTCGCCGCGACCAGCCGCCGGGGTACGCTCTACAACGTCACGTCGCAGCGCTGGATCAACGAACAGGACAATCTGGGCCTTCGCGGACAGCTGCTGTTCAAACCCAATGAGGATTTCAGCATCACCCTGTCGGGCGACTATAGCAAGCAAGACCCGGAATGCTGCGGCACCACCTTCGTCCGCGTCGGCCGCACGCAGCGCCCGCTGAACCGCCAATATGACGCGCTCGCCGCAGCGCAGGGCTATGTCGTGCCCAGCCGCAATCCTTATGACCGCCTGTCCGACCTCGACAGCAACCTCAATGCTGGCAACAAGATCGGCGGCGTTTCGGCGCGGGTGAAGTGGGATGTCGGCCCCGGCACGCTGACCTCGGTCACCGCCTGGCGCTTCTGGGACTGGAAGCCGGAAAATGACCGTGACTTCACCGGCCTGCCGATCGTGTCCAAATCGCAAAACCCCTCGCAACAGAACCAGTATAGCCAGGAATTCCGCTATAATTACGAAAGCCAGAAGATCGACTTCGTCGTCGGCCTCTTCGGCTTCAAACAGCGGATCGACACGCAGGGCACCGAACAGCAGGGGGCAGCAGCCGCCAAGTGGAGCCTGACCGGCGCGTTAGCGAACGATCCCACCGTCCTTAACGGCCTCACCGCCAGCAACACCCAGTGGCTCAAGAGCGAAAGCGCCGCACTGTTCGGTCAGCTCAGCTGGAAAGTCACCGACGCCCTCACGCTCCAACCCGGCCTTCGTCTCAACTACGACAAGAAGTCAGGCTTCTACCAGCGTGTCGTGACGAACGCGCAGGGCCAGGCGATCAGCTGCACCACGCCACCAGCGCCCGGCACGATTGCGGGCACCTCGCAGCAATGCGGCGTCTATCAGCCGCAGGTGAGTGCCCCGTCGGACAGCGCGTGGAACTTCACCTACGACTTCAACGTCAACTACAAGGTCGCGCGGGACGTCCTTGCCTATGCGACCTATGCCAAGAGCTTCAAGACGCTGGGCATCAACCAGAACGGCTTGCCGCTCAACATCGACAATACGGTCAATTATGACGCGGCGACGGTGAAGCCTGAATCCGTCCACCATTTCGAAGTCGGTCTGAAGACCCAATTGTGGGATCGCCGCGCGACCTTCAACATCTCGGCCTTCCGCACCACCATCAAGGATTTCCAGGCGACCGTGAACGGCGGCCAGTTCGGCACCGTGCGCGGCTATCTCGCCAATGCGGAAAAGGTCCGGTCGCAGGGTATCGAGGCGGACTTCAAGGTGGTCGCCAGTGACCGCTTCACAGCATACGCCAACGCAGCTTATACCGACGCCAAATATAAGAAATTCACCAACGCACCCTGCCCGCCCGAACTGTCTGGCGGGCCGTCGCAGCCCGCCAATGCGACACCTGACTACTCACAACCGGGCGTTCCGGGCGCCGCCAGCCCTCGCCAGTGCGACATCTCCGGTCAGGACCTGCCCGGCGTGTCGAAATGGGCCTTCTCCTACGGCGCAGAATATAACATTCCGGTGACGCTGCTGGCGAAGGAAGGTCAGGTCTATCTGGGCGTGGACGGCAATTACCGCTCGCACTGGAACTCCAACGCCTCGCCCTCACGTTATACCGAGGTGAAGGGCTACGCCCTCACCAACTTCCGCGCTGGCTTCCGTGGCGAAGGGTTCGACGTCTTCGGCTGGGTCCGCAACGCCTTCGACGTCAACTATATCGAAAATCTTCAGGTCGCACCCGGCAACACCGGCCTGATCGCAGGTCAGGTTGGTGATCCGCGGACCTGGGGCGGAACGATCAAATTATCGTTCTGATATCGTAACGATGGGCACCCCTCGGGAGCGGCCCAGCCCGGCCGCTCCCGAAACGCGTTTATTTCGCTATTTCCTTCTTTAATTCCACTCCGGCAAAACCGGACCGCCCCCCGATTTGCGCCCCCGGCCCCGCTGGAGTAGAGCGATCCCATGTCCACCACCTTCACGCTCGACACCTCCACCAGTCGCGCCAATCCCACCCCGGCGCCGATGAAGCGCCTCACCGTCCCCGCCATCCAGCGCCGCAAGGCCGAAGGGAAAACGGACGAGCCGCTGGTGATGCTGACCGCCTATACCGCCCGGCAGGCACAGTTGCTCGATCCCCATTGCGACATGCTGCTGGTCGGCGATTCGCTCGGCCAGGTCATCTACGGCCTGCCTTCAACACTCGCCGTCACGCTCGACATGATGGTCGCCCATGGCGCCGCCGTGGTTCGGGGCAGCTATCACAGCCTCGTCCTCGTCGACATGCCCTTCGGCAGCTACGAAGCCTCTCCCGCCCATGCCTTCGCCAGCGCCAGCCGCGTCATGGCCGAAACCGGCTGCGCCGCCGTCAAGCTGGAAGGCGGTCAAGCCATGGCGGAAACCATCGCGTTCCTCACCCAGCGCGGCATCCCCGTCATGGCCCATGTCGGCCTCACACCGCAGGCCGTCAACGCGCTCGGCGGCTATGGCGCTCGCGGCAAGAGCCAGGAAGAACATGCCAAGATCATGGACGACGCCCGCGCCGTCGCGCAGGCCGGAGCCTTTGCCGTGGTCCTGGAAGGCGTCATGGAGGACCTCGCCGTCGCCATCACCGACAGCCTCGACATCCCCGTCATCGGCATCGGCGCGTCGGCCCATTGCGACGGCCAGGTGCTGGTGGCCGAGGACATGCTGGGCATGTTCGAACGTGTGCCGCGCTTCGTGAAACGATACGAAAACATCGCGGAAACCATCAGCAATGCGGCCGAACGCTATGCCGCAGAAGTGCGCAATCGCAGCTTTCCCACCGCAGATCAGGTCTATCGCCCCAAAAAGTGATTTGCGCTAAGCGCCGCCGCCGCTATTGATCGCGCCTTCCACGAGCTTTTTCTGACGCATATCTGGAGACCCACGTGGCCCTGACGCCGCAAAATAGCGAAGCATTCATGCGCGAGGTCGATGAGGCCGTGCGTCAGGACCAATTGCTGACCTTCTGGCAGCGCTTTGGCCGCTGGATCGTCGCGGCCGTGGTCATCGGCCTCATTGCCTTTGCGGCATGGCTTTATTGGCAGCATTATAGCACCACTCAATCGCAAGCCGTGTCCGAGGAAATGGACAAGGTCATCTCGGCCGCTGCGGGCGGCGGGACGCCCGATGCCAAGCAACTCGACATGCTGACCGACGCCAGCCAGCCCGGCTTCCGCGCGTCAGCCCTGCTCGTGAAGGCTGGCGTCGCCGCTCGCAAGGGCGACAACAAGGCCGCGATCGCCGCTTACAAGGCTATGGCAGCGGACAGCTCGCTTGATCAGCCCTATCGCGACCTCGCCCTGATCCGCCAGACCACGCTGGAGTTCGAGACGCTTCAGCCGCAACAGGTGGTCGATCGTCTCAAGCCCCTCGCCGTCGAAGGCGCGCCATGGTTCGGCAGCGCGGGCGAACTGGTCGCCATATCCTATATGAAGATGCGCAAGCCCGATCTTGCTGGCCCGCTGTTCGCAGCGATGGCAAAGGATGCCACCGTGCCTCAATCGATCCGTTCACGCGCGCGACAGATGGCGGGCTTATTGGGCATAGATGCAGTCGAAACGCCGACCGTACCGGGACAGGGATGAAGATAAGCGCATGGGGATGCACAGCATGACGAAATTTGCGGGCACGCGCCGGGTCCTGACCGTCGCCGCGATGGTCGCGCTACTGGCGGGCTGCGGCATTATCGGGGGCAAGAAGGGTGGACCCAAGACCCCCGTGGTAGGCAACCGCGTATCCATCCTGACCAACGAGCAAGGCGTGGAGGTCGATCCGACCCTTGCCGATGTGCCCGTGTCCCTTCCCGAAGCCTATGCCAACGACCAGTGGTCACAGCCCGGCGGCAGCCCTGCCAAGGCGATGGGCAATCTTGCGCTGAGCACCTCGCCCGCCACGGCCTGGACCAGCTCGATCGAGGGCAGCACGCCTCGCGCGCGCCTCGCCTCCTCGCCCGTGATCGCCAACGGCAAGCTCTACGTCATCGACGCGGGCGCTCATGTCATCGCCTTCGATGCCGCGACCGGCGCGAAGCTCTGGCAGACCGCACTGCCCGCCGAAGGCAGCGGCCGCGCCTTGTTCGGCGGCGGCGTCAGCATCGTCGACGACAAGGTCTATGCGAGCACCGGCGTGGGCGACGTCGCCGCGCTCAGCGCCGCAAACGGCTCCATCCTGTGGAAAAAGCGCCCCGGCGGCCCGCTGCGTGGCGCACCGACGCTTGCCAACGGCCATGTCTATGTCATGGGGCAGGACAACCAGATTTTCGCGCTGAACCAGACCGATGGCGAAGTCCAATGGACCGACAGCGGCACGTTGCAGGTGACAGGCGTGTTCGGCGTCGCCGCCCCCGCCGCTGCGCAGGGCACGGTGATCGCGGGCTATAGCTCGGGCGAACTCACCGCCTACCGTTATGAAAATGGCCGCACGCTCTGGGGCGACGCCCTTTCGCGCACCAGCATCTCGACGGCCGTCGCTTCCCTCACCGACATCGACGCCAATCCGGTGATCGATCGGGGCCGCGTCTTCGCCATTGGTCAGGGTGGCCGCATGGCCTCCTATGAACTGGTGAGCGGCCAGCGCCTGTGGGAAATCAATATCGCGGGCATCTCGACACCGTGGGTCGCGGGCGAATGGGTATTCGTCGTGACCAGCGATGCGAAACTGCTCTGCGTCGCGCGCGCGACCGGCAAGATTCGCTGGATCAGCCAGCTTCGCCGCTGGGAAAAGGAAAAGAAAAAGGCGAACGCCATCCGTTGGACGGGTCCCGTTCTGGCAGGCGGTCGCCTGATCCTGGTATCCACCCATGGCGACCTAAACTATGTCGATCCGGCAACGGGCGCGGTTCAATCGGCAGTTGATATGGACAGGTCCATGTCGCTGTCGCCAGTTGTCGCCAACAATATGCTCTATATCCTTGCTGACGATGGCAAGCTGACGGCGCTTCGTTAACGCCCACGATAATGTTAGATAATCGTGCTCCTGCAAAGGCCGGAGCCCAGTTCCACGTCCTGGACTGGGCTCCTGCCGTTGCAGGAGCACCAGTGTTTTAAAGGAAACGGGCTATCATGCTGCCCACAGTTGCCATTGTAGGGCGGCCCAATGTGGGCAAGTCCACCCTTTTCAACCGGCTCGTCGGCAAGAAGCTGGCGCTGGTCGACGACCAGCCCGGCGTCACGCGCGATCGACGGGAAGGTCAAGCGAACCTGCTGGGCGTCGATTTCACCATCATCGACACGGCTGGTTATGAGGATGAAGATCCCCAGACCCTGCCCGGCCGGATGCGCATGCAGACGCAGGCCGCGGTCGAAAATGCCGATGTCGCCCTGTTCGTCGTCGATGCGCGCGCTGGCATCACCCCGTTGGACGAGGAAATCGCCCGCTGGCTGCGCGAAGGCGACGCGCCCGTCGTGCTGATGGCCAACAAGGCCGAGGGCAAGGCCGGTGACGACGGCGTGATGGAGGCATTCAGCCTGGGCCTGGGCGACCCCATCCCCTTTTCCGCCGAACATGGTCAGGGACTTGCCGACCTGTTCCAGGCGCTCCTCCCCTATATCGACCGGGAGGATGAGGAAGAAGAGGAAGCCGAACCGAGCGAAGCGGATCTGGAGGCCGCGCCGCTCAAGCTGGCCATTGTGGGCCGTCCCAATGCGGGCAAATCGACGCTCATCAACCGGCTGCTCGGCGAAAACCGTCTGCTCACCGGCCCCGAAGCGGGCATCACCCGCGACAGTATCGCGGTGGACTGGACGTGGACAGACCCCCGCAATGAGGAGGCTGAACCCCGCCCCGTCCGCCTGATCGACACCGCTGGCATGCGCAAGCGCGCGAAGGTGCAGGACAAGCTGGAAAAGCTCGCCGTTTCGGACGGCCTGAACGCTGTGAACTTCGCCGAAGTCGTCGTGCTTCTGCTCGATTCCACGCGCGGCCTTGAGGCGCAGGACCTTCGCATCGCCGATAAGGTGTTGGAGGAAGGCCGCGCCCTCGTCGTCGCGCTCAACAAATGGGACACGGTGGAAAATGGCTCGGCCCTCTATCAGGGCATCAAGCAGGCGCTTTCCGACGGCCTCGCGCAGATACGCGGCGTTCCCATCATGACCGTCTCCGGTGCGACCGGAAAGGGCCTGGACGACCTCATCCGCGTCGCCTTCGAAACGCGCACCGCCTGGTCGCAGCGTGTCTCGACAGGCATCCTCAACCGCTGGTTCGAACGCGCGCTGGAGGCCAACCCGCCCCCCGCCCCCGGCGGCAAGCGGATCAAGCTGCGCTACATCACGCAGAACAAGACGCGTCCGCCTACCTTCGTGCTGTTCGGCACGCGATTGGATGAACTGCCGGAAAGCTACCGGCGCTATCTCGTCAATGGCATCCGCAAGGAACTGGGCTTCGGCGCCGTGCCCGTGCGCCTTACGTTACGCAGCGCGCGCAATCCCTATGCCAGCAAATGATACCACCTATGTGAATGCCAGGGGAATGAAATGCCCCTGGCCCGCCCTGCGCGCTGCTCGGGCGATGAGGTCGGCCGACGCGGTAACGGTCGAAGCGGACGACCCCAACGCCGCCCGCGAACTGGAGGCGCTTACCCGGCAGCATGGCTGGAATTTCTCCGTCGCTGCTGGCGATCGCTTTGAATTATCGCGCAAATCCTGACGCCAACCTTGTTCCGCCCCCTCCGCTTAACCTGCTGTTTACGCACGGCTTCTATGCTGAAGACGAAACAGGGAGTGTGACAGGGTGTCGTATCAACAGGCAGAACTGGTCAATCAGGCCGATCTGGCAAAGTCCCGGTCGGAACTGGGCAGCGCATTTCTCCGGATTCTGAGCTATTTTCGCGAGGATGGCGACAAGGCCATAAGCGCGATCGAGCAGGCGATCCGCGAACGCGACGCCATCGCGCTTGTGACGCCCGCTCACACATTGAAGGGCGAATCGGCTCAATTTGGCGCCCATCGCTTGAGCAGCATGGCCGAACGGATCGAGATGGTCGCACGCCGCTGCGTCGAAACACGCGAGGGTCCTGACGAATTGATCGAGGTTGTCGTCAGCTTGCGCCCCTGCTTTACCGAAACAATGTCCCTCCTCGATCGCGACTCCAACCCGTTGGTCGCGCGTCGCCCCGCCACATTCGGCCGCCGATCCGAACCACCGTCGCAGGGGTTCGGACGCGTAGGCTGATCTAAGACGATATCTAGGTATTGAAATAAAACGGATCATCGCCCCATATCCGGGCGATGATCCGTTTTTCCGTTCTGGACCTTGTCCCTGTCATCGAAGGAAGCAACGTAAGCGAGGCCCTCGTCAACGCCGCCGCCTTCGCCGTTCATGCCGAACAACTCGGCTTCCATCGCTATTGGGTTGCCGAACATCACGGCATGCCGGGCATCGCATCGGCCGCAACTTCGGTAGTGCTGGCGCATATCGGACATGCGACATCAACCATTCGCATAGGGTCCGGCGGCATCATGCTCCCCAATCATGCCCCTCTGCTGATAGCCGAACAGTTCGGTACGCTCGCAGCACTTTTCCCCGGACGAGTAGACCTTGGGCTTGGCCGCGCGCCTGGATCGGACCAGCGAGTGGCTCAGGCCATGCGCCGTACGCTTTCAGGCGGGCCTGATGAGTTCCCGCGCGACGTGCTGGAACTGCAAGCCTATTTTGCAGGTGACACAAGGCTCGGCTTTCAGGCGACGCCCGGTGCGGGTGAAGATGTCCCGCTCTGGATCCTCGGGTCCAGCCTCTACGGCGCTCAACTCGCCGCCGCGTTGGGCCTGCCCTACGCCTTCGCTTCGCATTTCGCCCCTGGCGCGCTGGAGGACGCGATTGCGGTGTACCGTCGCGACTTCAAACCATCGGCCCAGCTTGATCGCCCCTATGTGATGGCAGGCTATAATATATTTGCGGCCGACAGCATGGAAGAAGCGAGACTGCTCGCCACCTCCATGCAACAGGCCTTCGTTCGTCTGCGCACGGGGCAGCCGGGCAAGTTGCAGCCACCCATTCCCGGCTATTTCGAAAGCCTGCCGCCCGGCGCGCAGGCGATGCTTTCGGACGTCCTGAGTGCCACGTCGATCGGTACACAGGATAAGGTCGAGGAGGATCTTGCCGCTTTCATCGAACGAACCGGCGTCGATGAATTGATCATCGGCGGGCAAATCCATGATTTCAGTGCCCGCAAGCGCAGCCTGGAAATCGCCATGGCCGCAGCCAAGGCGATTAGCTGAGCGCCGAAGCTCCCTGCAACCGCCCGCCACTCAGCACCTTGGCCAGTCCCGGCCAAGCACGGCTAAGAAGCGATCCCAGCAGCAGGACCGCGATCAGGACCAGCAACGGCTGAATCAGCAGATAAGCAGGATAGAAAGGCGAACCGAGCTTCCCGAACAACACGCCCAGCAAAGGCCCGCCCAGCCAGATCAGGATCAGATGCGAACAGAATAGCAGAAAGGCGAAAGGTTCGATCCTCAACAGCATGCCCCGCACGGGGCTTCCCGCCAGCCCCCAGGACAGCCGCCAGAAGCAGGTGGCCGCCGCGATACGCACTGCAAGGTCAAGCAGGCCGACCCCTATGGCCGATCCCTGCGCCGCTTGCAGGGAAAAATGAAGCTGCACGGCCATCAGCAGCAGGAAAGGCATGGCCGCTGCGGCCCAACCCAGTGCGGCAACCCGCTCAGCCAGCCCGGTTCGCCGGGCCATCATGCCCACGACAAAGAAGAACAGGATCGCCGGGCGCATCAGCACCGGCGGCCCCCAACCCGCAAGTTGCGCGACCGCTGCGACAGCGGCAATGCCAATCAGCGCGCGGTTGGGCAGGCGAAGCAGTAGCGGAGCAACGACCATGCACAGGAACAAGTCGCGCAGGAACGGCATCTGTACGTTGATGTCCGGGTTCCGGCTGACGACGAACAGTTCCTGAAACAACCAGTCAAACGAGACCGGCACGGGCGCCGACAATCCCAGCGACCAGGCCGCGCCGGATACCAGCAGGATGCCAAGCCCATTCCACAGGATCATCGGCAACAGGATCGTCTGCGCCTTTTGCAGCACATGACGGAACCAGTTCTGTGCGCGGGACGATCCCGCCACCAGCCACCCCGAAATGACGCCCAGCAGAGGCACTGCGCTGCGCCCGAATATTTCCATGAGCAGCCAGCGCAGATTTTCCTGCGGTGTGCCGCGCGCGATTTCCAGGTCATGACCGTTCAACCCGGTCCAGGCGTGCACATAGACCACACCCAATATGCAGATCACCCGAGCTATAGAAATCGCATCGGATCGGCGCGCCGCATCGGCCGTCATCAACTGGGTCAAATGCATATCCTGATCTTACGGCAGTCAGCGGCCGATACGCATGGCGAACGATTCGCGCCAGAGTAGACGCTCGAACACGCGGCGGGATGTGGCGATAGCGGGTTAACAGGGTCGCGCGATCGCAGGCGCAAAACGTCGGCGATAAGCCATTTCTTTACCTATGTACGGCTACACAGGCAGGCCGAATTCCGGCAGCGCGCGCCGGAAATCAGATTTAAGGGGGGTGTATGAGCCACATGCCGGGAGCTGCCGAATTCACGCACGGCCAAACGAAGCCTGCCGCAGCCAACGCTATGGGCGCGGTTTTTCAGATAGCCGGTTCCAGTTCCAAGGTGCTGATCGACGCAGCCTCCATCGCGACGCTGGCTCACGATAGCGACCCCTGCACGGCCATGGCGGGGCAAGTGGGCAGCCAGGTAAAAATGCGTGTAGGCAGTGCATGGCTCATCGCCAGCGTCCGCTCCATGATGATGGATCGGCAGGACAGCGGCTTAATCATCGCTGACGTAGATTTTCTGGGCGAAGGCGACGAAGAACCACTTACCGGCAGCATTCATCACTTCCGTCGCGGCGTCACCCGCTATCCTGCACCGGGCACGGAAATTTTCCCCGTATCCAGCGCCGACATGCAGCAAATCTACGCCGCCGATGACCGGCCCCATGTCCAGATCGGCACGGTCTACCCCACGACAGACACACGCGCCGCGCTCTATGTCGATTCGATGCTGGGCAAACATTTCGCCCTGCTGGGTTCGACCGGTACGGGCAAATCGACCAGCGCCGCTCTCATTCTTCACCGCATTTGCGACCTGTCGCCCGAAGGCCATATCGTGATGGTCGATCCGCATGGCGAATATGGTGCCGCCTTTGCCCAGAATGGCGCGGTCTTCGACGTAGGCAACCTCGCGCTGCCCTATTGGCTGATGAATTTCGAAGAGCATTGCGAGGTATTCGTCACCTCCGATGGCTCAGATCGCACGGTCGATTGCGACATTCTGGCGAAATGCCTGCTCGCCGCACGGCAGAAGAACCGGCTGGCGGAAAGCATCGGCAGGCTGACCGTCGATTCGCCGATCCCCTACCTGCTATCGGATCTCACCAACATCCTGCAAAATGAGATGGGGAAACTCGACAAGGGCACGGGCGCCCTCCCCTATATGCGGCTCAAGACCAAGATCGATGAGATCAAGGCGGACCCGCGTTACAGCTTCATGTTCTCAGGCATGCTCGTCGCGGACACGATGCAGGAATTTCTGGCAAAGATCTTCCGCCTGCCATCGGGCGGAAAGCCAATTTCGATCATCGACGTGTCGGCCATGCCGTCGGACATCACCTCAGTGGTGGTATCGGTGCTGTCCCGCCTGGTGTTCGACTATGCCATCTGGGCGCGGGACGAGGCTCAGCGCCCGATCCTGCTCGTCTGTGAAGAGGCGCACCGCTATATTCCCAGCACGACCATCGGCACCGGCCAGGCCGTCCGCCGCATCCTGGAGCGCATCGCCAAGGAAGGCCGCAAATATGGAGTATCGCTCGGCCTCATCACGCAGCGGCCGTCAGACCTTGCCGAAGGCGTGCTGTCGCAATGCGGCACCATCATTTCCATGCGCCTCAACAATGATCGCGACCAGGCATTCGTGAAGGCCGCCATGCCCGAAGGCGCGCGCGGTTTCCTCGACTCCATTCCGGCGCTTCGCAATCGCGAAGCTATCATTTGCGGTGAAGGTGTCGCGGTGCCCATCCGCGTCGCGCTGGACAATCTGGAGGAGCACCGGCGGCCCGCGTCGGGCGATCCGAGCTTCACGGACCTTTGGCGTCAGTTCGGCGGAGAGGCGGACATTCTCGACCGCACCATCACCCGCTGGCGCAGCCAGGGACGATAACCGTCAGCCCGCAGGCGCGAACCGGCCTGCGGGTTCGCTCTCCGCGCTGATGCTTTCCCGGCACTCTTCCTCATGCACGGGGACGAGCAGCGTCGCCTTGCGCCAGCCGCCCTGCAGATAGGCCAGACCCGCAATCAGAAGGGCCGATCCCGAACTCACAGGGAAACTCAGCCACAAAGCATTGGCACCCAGATACGGATAGCTGAAGTGATAAAAGGCGAGGCGAACGCCGAACAACGTAACGGTCAGGATCAAAAGCGGCCTGACCACGACGCCATTCGCCCGCATCACCCCGAACAGGATCATCGTTGCCCCGAACAGCATATAGCTCCACGTCGCAAGCAACTGCATTTTCCAGGCGGCATCGATCGCGGCCCTGTTGTCGCCAAGGAAGAGCGAGAGCAGCGGCGCGTGAAACAACAAGATCACGCCGATCATCGCGCCCGAAATGAGCAGCAGATAGCCCAACCCATAGGCAGTAATCCGGCCAATCCGGTCCCACCGGCCCGCACCGATATTTTGCGCCGCCATGGCGCTGACCGCCGCGCCCATGGCCATCGCAGGCATCTGCAAATAGGTCCAGATCTGCTGCGCCGCGCCATAAGCCGCCGTCACGATCAGCCCTTCGCGGTTAACCAGACCGATGATCATCAGGCCAACCGCCGACATGACGATCATCTGAAGGCCCATCGGCAACCCTTTTCCCAGCAGGATACGCAGTTGATTGGGAGCGGGGATCAGGTAGCGCAGCTCCTTCCTCCGCAAACGCAGCGGCAAGTCCTTGGCGTAGACGTAGAAGATCAGGCCGAGCAGGCTGGCGATGCCGGCCGCCGCCGTGGCCGCCGCTGATCCGCCGATGCCCATCGCCGGAATCGGCCCCAGCCCAAGGATGAATACCGGGTTCAGCACCAGATCGATCCCGACGCTGACGAACATGAAAATCAACGGAGTGCGCGCGTCCCCTGCTCCCCGCAATCCCATCATCATCATGACGCTGATCAACGTTGCGGGCATCGCAATGAAAATCACGCGCAGATAGATCAGCGCCATGTCAAATGCTTCGGCAGGCGTTCCCAGAAGGTGCAACATTGCGGGCGATGCAGCCCATCCTGCCGCAGCGACAACGGTGCCCAATATGGTGCAAAAGCCTGTCGCTGACCCGAAGGACCGGCGGGCGGCATCCATATCGCCCCGTCCCGCCGCCTGGGCAATCACCACGGTCGATGCCATGCCAAATCCGAACACGATGGAAAACATCAGGAACATGGTGATGTTCGCGTTGGCCGTGGCGGCAAGAGCCTGCGCCCCCAAAAAGCGGCCGACCCATATCGCGTTGATCGATCCATTCAACGACTGAAGCACGTTGGACGCCAGCGTGGGCACGGCAAAGACCAGCAAGGACGACGCGATAGGCCCGTTTACCAGGTCCCTTGTTTCACGCTTCCCTGCCGCCATTCTTGCCCTCCCCTAAGCGCTTCATCATTAACCGATCAGGCCAGACGATCCAGCGCTGCCGCCAACCTTTCCGCCTCCGCGGTTTTCTCGGCATGATCTTCACGCGCCTTGGCCACCGCCTCGGGCTTGGCCTTTTCCACGAAACTCGGATTGGAAAGACGCCCGGAAAGCGAAGCCCGTTCCTTTTCCGCACCAGCTAGCGCCTTTGCCAGCCTTGCCTTTTCCGCCGCGATGTCGATCACGCCCTCCAAGGGGAGGATGAAGGTCGCCTCATCGACAACGATCTGCGCCGCGCCACCAGCTACGCTATCGCCAAAGGACAGGCTCTCCACCCGTCCCAAGCGCGCCAGGGCCGCGCCCTGCCGATCGATTCGGCGCCGGGTTTCTTCCGATGCTTCGCTGACCACGACCTTCAGCTTGGCGCCCGGCGGCACGTTCAGTTCCGTCCGCGCCGTGCGCATCGCGCTGATCAAGCGGATCAGCCAGTCAATCTCTGCCTGCGCCTCGCTATCGACGGCATAGAGCGCCTGTGGCCATCGGGCGACGATCAATTCCGTCTCACGCGTGCCGGTCAAGTTCCACAGCTCTTCGGTGATGAAGGGCATGAAGGGGTGGAGCATGACGAGGATCTGGTCGAACGCCCAGCCCGCGACAGCCTTCGTCTCATCGTCCATCGAACCCTTGGTGAGTTCGATATACCAGTCGCAAAACTGGTCCCAGACGAAATGATAGATGGCGTTCGCCGCCGCATCGAAGCGCAGCTCGGCCATGGCCGTATCGATCGCCTGCACGGTCGCCACTGTCTCGGCAATGATCCAGCGGTTGACCGGCGCAGCGGCGGCAGGCGCCTCATGGCTGGTCGATGCGGTGACGCCGTTGGATTGCAGGAAGCGCGCCGCATTCCAAAGCTTGGTCGCGAAGTTGCGATAGCCCTCGACCCGCTTCTCATCCATCTTCACGTCGCGGCCCTGACTTTCCATGGCAGACATGAAGAAACGCAGCGCGTCCGCGCCGAACTTGTCGATCAGGCCCAGCGGATCGACGACATTGCCCTTGGACTTGGACATTTTCTGCCCGTCGGCCGCACGTACCAACCCGTGGAGGTAGAGCTTGCGCCACGGCACATCGCCCATGAACTCCATCCCCTGCATCGCCATGCGCGCATCCCAAAAGAACAGGATGTCGAAGCCGGAAATCAGCAGATCATTAGGATAGTGGCGGGAGAGCGTCTCGCTCTGCTCCGGCCAGCCCAGCGTGCCGAAAGGCCACAGCGCCGAGGAAAACCATGTGTCGAGCACATCAGATTCGCGCACCAGTATCGGCACAGGTCCTAGATCATTCTCGCGGAAGGCTTCTCGAAGTCGCCGCTGATCCTCAAATGAGTCTACGATTTGAACATGTTCAGGCGTTAGCCCCTCGATGCGATAATAGTCGACAGCCTGCCGCCGAACTTCGTCTTCATCTTGCGCAACAAAAGTATGTTCCAAGCGATTGGGTTCTGCGCCCGTATGGCCGATATGGCCATAAACAATCTGACCCGAAGTTGTCTTTGCTGGGCCAAACCAAGCCGGAATACGATGCCCCCACCAAAGCTGACGCGAGACGCACCAGGGCTGGATATTCTCCATCCAGTTGAAGAAGGTCTTTTCCCAAGTCTTGGGCACGATCTCGATCCGCCCGTCACGCACGGCCTGCATCGGCGCGACCGCCAGCTTCCCGGCATCGACATACCATTGGTCGGTCAGCCAGGGTTCGATCACCACGCCCGAACGATCGCCAAAAGGCGTCTGGATGGTGCGGGGCTCGAAATCGGCTTCGACCTCCTCGCCCTCCTTGGTCTTCGTGACATGCGGCACCAGCATACCCAGCGCCTTCATCTCGGCGACGACCAACTCGCGCGCGCCATCAATGCCATCGCGGCGGAAGCGGTGCAGCCCCAGAAAACGCTCCGGGATCAGCCCGTCCGCCGTCTGCACCACATTGGCATCGGCATCGAACATGTTGAGCATCTCGGCCGCGCGGAAGCCGGCCCGCTTGCCCACCTCAAAGTCGTTGAAGTCGTGACCCGGCGTGATCTTGACCGCGCCCGACCCCAATTCGGGATCGGCATAATCATCGCCAACGATCTTGAACCGCCGCCCGGTGATCGGCTGGAGGATATCCTTGCCGATGACATCCTTATAGCGTGGATCGTCAGGATGCACCGCCACCGCCATATCGGCCAGCATCGTTTCGGGCCGCGTGGTCGCGACGACGATATGATCCGCGCCATTGGCCAGCTTCACGCCATCCGCCAGCGGATAGCGGAAATGCCAGAAGCCGCCCTTCACTTCCTGCGTCTCGACCTCAAGGTCCGAAATCGCCGAGCGGAAGCGCGGGTCCCAGTTCACCAGCCGCTTGTCGCGATAGAGCAGACCCCGCTTGTGCAACTCCACGAACACCTTGATGACAGCCTTCGAAAAGCCCTCATCCATGGTGAAGCGTTCATTGGCCCAGTCCATCGAGCAACCAAGCCGCCGCAACTGGCGCGTAATCGCGCCGCCGCTTTCGGCCTTCCATTCCCAAACCTTTTCGATGAACTGCTCGCGCGTATAGTTGGTGCGCTTGTCCTGCCGCGCCTCCATCTGCCGCTCGACCACCATCTGCGTCGCGATGCCCGCATGGTCGGTGCCCACGACCCACAGCGCGTCCTTGCCGCGTAGTCGTTCGTAGCGGATGACGATGTCCTGCAACGTGTTATCAAGCGCATGGCCGATATGCAGGCTGCCGGTCACATTCGGCGGCGGATTGACGATGGTGAAGGGTTCGGCGTCGGGGCGTTCCGGGCGGAACAAGCCCTTTTCTTCCCAATGGGCGTACCAGCGGGATTCGATTTCGGCGGGGTCGAAGGTCTTGGGCAGTTCGGTCATGGAAAGGCGCCTTAAAGCCCCTTCCCTGACCATTCCAGCGCTTTTACCGCCTTGCAGGGGTCAACCGAGCCAATGCGCCATAAGTCGGAACGCGGAGACCCGCCCGATCAGCGGCCAGTGATGCGGGCAATTTCCTTTGCCACCATGTCTTCCACCAGCGCGGGAAGGCGGGCATCCAGCCATTCCTTCAGCATCGGCTTCAACATGGACCGCACCAGACCGTCCAGCGTGTTATCCTCGCCGTCCTTGGGCGTTACCAGCATGGAGGACAGCGCCGAAAGCGAATGTCGCGCGGCCACTTCGCTTTCCACCGAGAGGATTGAGCTTTCCTCAACCGGCGCTTCGACCTGCGTTGCACGGCCAGTCTTGTGGGCAGGCATCAGCTCCTCCACTCCAACCTCGTCTGTCAGTTCCAGCACTTCCTCGACCGCAGGTTCGGCGGGTTCGGCAGCCTGCTTGGGTCCAGCATCGGCTTTGCCACGGCGCGACACCGCCTGCGCAGCCTCCTCGCCTTCCTCGGCAATGATGCGCTTGATGGACGAAAGAATGTCCTCCATCGAGGGTTCCTTGCTCATGTCGCCCATGAATAACCCCTGTTAACCTTAAGGTTGTTGCGCCAAACCAGCAGGCACATTGGCATTTTGTGCAGGCGTGTCAACGGTTCTGGTCGCTTCCGGCTTGGGCGCGGGACCGAAATCCCAATCGAACCACTTGCCCTTGACCCGATCATAATTAACCATGGGATCATAGAGCGTGCCTGTTTCCAGGCTGAGGTCGTCCGCTTCCGCATGCCCCATCGCGGCCAGCAGGCTGAAGCCCGCGACATAGGCATTGCGCCGGGCCGACACCAATTGCACCTTGGCGTTCAGCGCTTCCTGTTCCGCATTCAATATGTCCAGGATGGTGCGGCTGCCGACAGAATTTTCCGCGCGCACGCCTTCGAGCGACAAATTGGCCGCCTCCACCGCCTTCTGGTTGGATTCGATGCTTTGCAGCGATGCCTGCCAGCTCGCATAGGCTGACCGCGTTTGAGCGATGACGCCCCGCTCAACCTCAATCTCCTGCTCCATCGCCCGCGATTCGAGCGCCTGGTTCTGGCGCACCTGCGCGCCGGGTCGGCCGCCCTGATAAAGCGGAAGGCGCAACGTCGCTCCCGCGACCACCTGCTTGTTCAGCTGCGACGGATTGGTCGGGTCATCGAGTGATCCCAGATAATGGGTATAGCTGCCCTGCGCGAAACCGGACAGCGTTGGCAGAACGCCCGCCTTTGCCACCCGCACGTCATAGCGAGCAGCTTCACGCGCTTTTTTCGCGGCGACGAGATCAGGATTGTCGGTAAGCGCCACCTGCACCGCCGTTTCCGGTGTAGCAGGAAGGCCGGGGAGCGGCGGCGGCGGCTGCAAGTCATCGGGCGCGGCGCCAACCAGGGCGATGTAATTTTCGCGGCTGGTTATCAAGTTCGCCTGCGCCGTCTGAAGGTTGGATCGGGCCAGCGCGAGCCGCGATTCGGACTGGGCGACGTCTGTACGCGTCAGGTCGCCCACTTCGAATCGGTCGTTCGTTGCCTGCAAATTGACGCCCAGCGCGCTGACATTCGCCAGATTGAGCGACACGACCGCGCTGTCGCGGATCACGTCCATATAGGCGGCGACAACCTGTGAGAAGATTGATGCTTCGGTCCCGCGCAGATTGGCCTGACCCGCCTGCACGCGCACCTGGGCCGCCTTCACCCCGTTACGCACGGCCCCGCCTTGATAAATAGGAACATTCACCGTAGCGGTGCCGACGAGCGAGCGATCAGGCGCGAGGAAGGACCGCGCGGGCTTTACCAGCAACTCCTGATATTCGGTGGTGGTACCGATATTGGGTCGTCCATCCGCCTTGCGGATCGGCACATTCTCATCCGTCGCCCGTTGCTGCGCCCGGGTGCCGGTGAGCGTGGGGTTGGAACGGTAAGCCTTTGCCAGCGCGCCTTGCAGGGTTTCGGCCTGCGCGATCCCAGCGTTGAGGAGCAGCAGAGCCGTGGCGGCCGAGTGCCGAAAAAACACCTGCTTTGCCGTCATGACTCCCCCAGCCGGTTAAAAGACGAAACGCTCCGGCGCAGCAAAACCGGGCAGGACGACCATCTCAAGATCGGTCAGGCTGACAAGACCCAGAATGCCGGAAACCACCCGCCCACTGCAAAGGCGTGTAACGCCGCGCTCGACAAGACCCGTCACCACGCGCGCGCCATCGGCAAGCTGCCCGACAAGCGTCGCGGGCACTTCCTGCACTGCGCCATCAATGAAGAGGACGTCGTAGGGCGCACCCTCGGGCGCTCCCGCCTGTAACGGGCCGCGTACGACCGTGGCGCCATTGCCCGACAATTGCGGACCATCCTCAGTCTCGACCGCTGTCACCTGGGCGCCAAGAGCGGCAAGAAGTGCCGCGCTATACCCCGTGGCCGCGCCGATGAGCAGAACGCGATCGCCCTCCTCGACCTGCGCTTCCTTGAGCAGTCGTCCGGTGGCCAGCGGCGGATTGAGCGCGCGGCCGGAGGAAAGCGGAATCGAACGATCGACATAGGCCATGGCGCGCCGTTCAGCAGGCACGAAATCTTCCCGTGGTACGCGCGCCATCACCGCGATCACCCGTGGGTCATCGACATCGCTGGTGCGAAGCTGGCTTTCGACCATGGCGGCCCGCATCGATGAAAAATTCTGCTCGGTCACGATACTACCTCGATTGGCATAACTGTATTGGCATGGCAATACAGCGCTGACATTATCGGGACCTCTAGATCACGCAACAAGCAACGCCAAGCGGCTTTCCACGCCCGTGAGCGATAATCTTGGGATCAGCGAACATGGCCGCGCTTGACTTTGCATCAAAAGCCGCACATTTGCGGCCACCCACGCCGAGGCCCGATGGCGGAGTGGTTACGCAGAGGACTGCAAATCCTTGCACGCCGGTTCGATTCCGGCTCGGGCCTCCAAAACTGCCTCATCCTGCGATAAGGCGCCAGCCCACCAGAACCAGGATGATCGCCAGCAACGGCTGAAGCACGCGGTCTGATGCGCGCGTCGCCAGCAGCGATCCGATAATGATGCCCGGGATCGACCCGATCAGCAGGTTGGCGAGCAGTATGCCGTTCACATTGCCGATCCACAGATGGCCGAGCCCGGCGATCAGGGTAAGCGGCACGGCATGGACAATATCCGTAGCCACCAACCGTTGCAGCCGCATGCGGAGGGGATAGAGCGCAAGGAGCAAGGTCGCGCCGATCGCCCCCGCACCCACGGAGGTCAGTGTTACCATCCCCCCCAGCAGCGCACCGGCGGCAACCGTCAGCGGAGGCTGCCAACGCGTAAAGCGATCGGCGGTGCCAACGCGGCGAGCCAAGGCCCAACGGTGGAATCGCCCGCGTAACAGGGTTGCAACCGCCGTCATGATCAGGACGCCACCCAGCGCGCTCGTGACGATGCCGCTCTTGATCTGCTGCATATGCGTCTGGGAAAGGATCAACAGCGTGATCAGCGCGGCGGGAAGGCTCCCCAGGCACAGGCGCTTCACCACCTGATAGTCCGGGCCGCCATCTGGCCCGCCGTGACGGTGATGGATCGCACCGCCCACTGACTTGGTTATGGCCGCGAACCAGAGGTCGGTGCCGACCGCCGTCGCCGGTGCTACGCCAAACAGCAGGATGAGGATTGGCGCCATCAGCGACCCGCCGCCAACGCCCGTCATTCCGACCATGATTCCGACGAACAGGCCCGCTATTCCATGCAGCCAGTCCATAATCCCCCCACTTCCGCATTCAGTTCGCCGCTGCGCCATACGACGACGCCCATGATGCCGCCAAGCCCCGCACCAAGGATTTTCTACCAAAATAATATAGAAAGTGACTCGAATGCGCCGGCCGGTTGCTCTCGACACCCCTTCCTTCGCCCGTCTAAAGAAGGGCGATGATGAAGCTATTCATAGGCAACAAGGCATATTCCAGCTGGTCTCTGCGGGGCTGGCTCGCCTGCAAGCTCAGCGGGTTGCCGTTCGAGGAAGTCGTGGTCCCGCTTTATGATGAAGCCTGGGAAAGACGGCGCGAAGGCGACGAATTCGCCCCTTCGTCGGGCAAGGTGCCCATATTGTGGGACGGCGACGACACCGTTGTCTGGGACAGTCTGGCAATCATCGAATATCTGAACGAAAAGGCTGGCGGCGACAAATTCTGGCCCACCGACACGGCGGCGCGGGCGATGGCCCGGTCAATGGCGGCGGAGATGCATTCCAGCTTCGCGGCGCTGCGCCGCGAGCACAGCATGAACATCCGCCAGATCTACGACGCCGTGCCGCCCTCCGAGGCAGTCGCGCAGGACATCGCCCGCATCATGCAGCTCTGGGCACAGGCCCGGGCTCGTTATGGCGGCGTGGGCGATTTCCTGTTCGGCGAATTTGGCGCGGTGGACGTGATGTTCGCCCCGGTCGTGACGCGCTTCATAACCTATCAGCTGCCCGTCGCACGTTTTGCCGAAGCCTATATGCAGGCGGTCGTCAATCATCCCTGGATGCAGGAATGGATCGGCGGCGCGCAGGCTGAGGAATGGGTGATCGATCGATTCGAAGCACCGCCCGTTTCGAATTGAGGTTGTGAGCGCTGATTGGCGGAGGCGAAACGCATTTCGCTAAAATCTCCCTCTCTCCTTCAGGGGAGAGGGGAGCAACCGAAGATCGGCATGTCCCCCTCCCCCGCCTTCGCTCCGCACCTCGGCCAGAGTCACGTGCCTCTGGCCGCCCCCTGAAGGGGAGAGGGCGAAAATCTCCAGGCCGCAAGGGACTGCTAACAAAAAAGGGCCGGCGGACTTGCGTCCCCGACCCCTCTTTCATCCTGATCGATTAGATCAACCGACGATTTCTTCGGGCTTGAAGAAATAGGCGATCTCGATCGCGGCATTTTCTTCGCTGTCCGAACCATGGACCGAGTTGGCTTCGATCGACTCGGCATAATCCCTGCGGATGGTGCCTTCCTCGGCGTTGGCCGGGTTGGTGGCGCCCATGATGTCGCGGTTGCGCTTCACGGCATCTTCGCCTTCCAGAACCTGGACGACGACCGGGCCGGAAATCATGAAGGCCACCAGATCAGCGAAGAAAGGGCGTTCCTTGTGAACGGCATAGAAGCCTTCGGCCTGTTCGCGGCTCATGCGGATGCGCTTGGACGCGACGACGCGCAGGCCTGCTTCTTCCAGCTTCTTGGTCACGGCGCCGGTCAGGTTGCGGCGCGTGGCGTCAGGCTTGATGATCGAAAAGGTGCGGGTCACGGCCATAAGGCTCAAAAGCTCCGGATTGTTGGAATTGGCGCGCCCTTTAGACCGCGCCGCTTCGCACCGCAAGGGGGCGTTGACAGGCCCTCGCTCTCACGGACCCTGCACCCATTTCCCCTGCTCCTGCCGCCAGAAGCGGGGCGTAACCCCCTCCCGCTTTGACAGGGCACGCCAACTTTCGCGCGCGCCATCAACGGTCAGCGTATCGAAAAAGTAGAAAGCCCGCTCGAAATCGAGCGCTTCTTCACGCCAGATACCATCGGCAATCGCGATATGCCGGGCGCCGTTCGCAGGACTGCAATCCTGCGCCAGAAGTACCGGCTGCATCGCCTCGCTGCCCTCCCCCACCCGACCGTGGGCAAGGAAACTTTCCGGCGACCCGTTCCACAGCCCGGCCGAAATGCGTTCCAGCTGTGCCTCGTCCTGCGCCACCACCAGCAACCGTTCGCCCAGGCCGAGTATGCGCGCCGCAATGGCGGGCAACACCCGGTCCACAGGATCACGGTTAAGCTGGTAGAAATCGACCTGCATCAGCGCTCGAACTTGTCCGCCACCAGACGATCGATCAGGCGCACGCCATAGCCGGTCGCGCCCTTGTCCCAGGTCGCGCCGGGCTTGTCCGCCCAGACCATACCCGCAATGTCGAGATGTGCCCATTTGACCCCATCATCGACGAATCGCTTGATAAACTGCGCGGCGGTGATCGATCCGGCATAGCGCGCGCCCATATTCTTCATGTCCGCGATCGGGCTGTCGATCAGCTTGTTATAGGCGTCGCCCAGCGGAAAGCGCCAAAGCTGGTCCCCCGCCGCCTTGCCAGCAGCGAGCAAGTCCTCGGCAAGCCCATCGTCATTGGCGAACAGCCCTGCATATTGATCGCCCAACGCCACGATCATCGCTCCGGTCAGGGTGGCAAGATCAATGACAACCTCGGGAGAATAGGTTTTCTGCGCCCAGGTAATGACGTCGCACAGCACCAGGCGCCCTTCGGCATCGGTGTTGATGACCTCGATCGTCTGGCCCGACATCGACGTCACGATGTCGCCGGGACGCTGCGCGTTGCCGTCGGGCATGTTTTCCACAAGGCCGCAGATGCCGATGACTCGTGCCTTCGCCTTGCGCCCCGCGAGCGCCTTCATCGCGCCCGCGACCGCGCCTGCGCCGCCCATGTCCCATTTCATGTCTTCCATGCCTGCGCCGGGCTTCAACGAAATACCGCCGGTATCAAAGGTCACGCCCTTGCCGACAAAGACGATGGGCTTGTCGCCCGCGCCGCCCGTGCCATCCCACTCCATCGCGAGCAAACGGGGTTCGCGTACCGACCCCTGCGCCACGCCAAGCAACGCGCCCATGCCAAGGTCCGCCATCGCCGCCTTGTCGAGGACGGTGACCTTGACGCCCAGCTGCTCCAGATGACGGCAGCGTTCGACGAAGCTTTCGGGATACAGGATGTTTGCGGGTTCAGAGACCAGCTCACGCGTAAAGGTGACGCCATCGGCCACCGCCGACAGCCGCTGCCAGTGCGTGTCCGCATCATTCGCCACGACCGACAGCTTCACCAATGTCGGCTTTGTCTTTTCCGGCTGCCGGGTGCGATAGGTATCGATCCGCCAGGCGCGCAGGGATGCCCCAAAGGCAAAATGGGCCGCCTTATCGCCAGCCGCGCCGCCGAAAAACTCCACGGCGGCATGGCTCGCCCCGCTCGTTAGCAGGCGGGCGGTCAGCGCCGCGCCCGCCCGTTCATAATCCGCCTCGGTTCCGCTGCCGGTCCCGACGAGAACGATGCGCAGCACCTTGCCACCCTCTTCGGCAAAGCTTTCAAAGCTTGCCCCCGCCTCACCCGTGAAGCGCGCCGCCGCTGCTCCTGCCGCCAGAGTAGGCGCCGCCGCGATCGGCAAGGCATCGAAACCGCCCTTGGGAACGGCAAAAGCCAGCGTGTCGGCGTCTGGACGCACCGGGGTGAATGCGATTTCCATCAAGGGTCCTTCTTCTGCTTTTCTGATCATGTGGCGCTAGCAACGCTCCATGCCAGATAATGTCGCTTGCCCCATCTGGCAAAGCCGTTCGACCGATTTCCGGCAAAAGAAGCGTGACGAACGATTGCGGCGCGCGCAAAGCAATGCGATAGGCGGGCAACGAAGCGCCCCTGAAGAGGCACGATCCCCTTGCAGAATTTTTCCCGTTCTTCGCGTCTGAAACATATGCTGGCCGCAAGCGCGGCGCTCGCCTGCATGGGCGAGATGCCGCATGCCTTCGCGCAGGAGCTGCAATCGCCGCAGGTGCCCGTCAGCGCGCCGGACGCGCCTGTACCCGCGACCGATGAAGAAATCGGTTTTGCGGCGGACGCCCTGGAATATGACAATAATACGGAAATCGTTACGGCCACCGGCAACGTCCAGCTGCTCAGGCAAGGCAACCGGCTGCGCGCGGACAAGGTGGTGTGGAACCGGACGACCGGTCAGGTGGAAGCGCGCGGCAATGTCTCGGCAACCGATCCTGAAGGCAATATCGCTTATGGCGACCGCTTCCAGATAACCGACACGCTGAAGGACGGCACGGTCGAAAACATGCTGCTGGTGCTTCAGTCGGGCGGCCGATTGGCGGCGGTGCAGGGCGTTCGGGTGAACGGCGTCTATACGTTGCACAAGGCCGCTTATACCGGCTGCAGCGTAGTGGACAGCGACGGCTGCCCCAAGGAACCCACTTGGCAGATCAAGGCGGTAAAGGTCGTCTACGACCCCGTCGCCGCTCGCGTGCGCTACCGCAATGCCAGCGTGGAAATATTCGGCCTGCCGCTCATTCCGCTGCCCGGCTTTTCGCACCCGGTCGGTGACACGGGCGGCACCGGGCTGCTTGTGCCAAACCTGCGCTACGACCGGAATAACGGCGTCGAAGTCGCCCTGCCCTATTACATCAAGCTGGCGCCAAACCGCGATCTGACGATCACGCCGCATGTCTATTCCAAGACGCTGCCGATGCTGGAGGCGAATTTCCGCCATCGCTGGGACCGTGGCGCTTATCAGATCACCGGATATGTGACCAATGCACGGCGCATCGGTGCCAGCAGTTCCCTGCCCAGCTCCACCGGCCCAGCGGGATCGGAAAAGGGCTTCCGCGGCTATGTCGATGCCAGCGGCGCCATGCAACTGACGCCGGAATGGAGCGTCAACGGATCGCTTCGCGTAGCGAGCGACCGCACCTTCCTGCGTCGCTATGACATCAGCCGCGACGATCGGCTGCGTTCGACCCTGGGCGCTCAGCGCATCGGCGAGAACAGCTATTTCTCCATCGCTGGCTGGGCCGTACAGACGCTGCGCCTTGGCGATCCGCAGGGGCAAACGCCGATCGCGCTGCCCGTGATCGACTATCGCCTGCGCATGATCGACCCGCTACTCGGTGGCCGGATACAGTTTCAGGCGAACAGCCTCGCGATCACCCGCACCCACGGCCAGGATACGCAGCGCGCCTTCGCAGCCTTTGAATGGAACCTGCGCAAGCTGACGGGCATGGGGCAGGAGGTGAATTTCACCACCTATCTGCGCGGCGACGTCTATCACAGCAGTGACAATCTACAGAACAACATCGCCCGTTATGCCGGCGATCCCGGCTGGCAGGCGCGCGGCATCGCCGCGGCCGCGATCGACGTCCGCTGGCCCTTCATGGGTGAGGCCTTCGGCGGCGTGCAGAGGATCGCGCCCCGCGTACAGATCGTTGCCGCACCCAAGCTGGCAAATCTTTCCGTCCCCAATGAAGACGCGCGCGCCATCGATCTGGAGGACAGCAACCTCTTCGCGCTCAATCGCTTCGCAGGCTATGACCGGTTCGAAGATTCGACCCGCATCACCTACGGTCTGGAATATAGCCTCTCCCTGCCCGGCTTTTCGCTGGAAAGCGTGGTCGGCCAGAGCTACCGCCTTAACAGTCGCGAAAGCATCCTGCCCGACGGCACCGGCCTTTCCGATCGCATGTCCGACATCGTCGGCCGCACGACCGTCCGTTTCCGGGATTTTGTCAGCCTCATCCACCGTTTCCGCCTGGACAAGGACGGGCTGGACGTACGCCGTAACGAAATCGACGCGACGATCGGCAGCCGCAAAACCTATGCCATGGTCGGCTATCTCCGGTTAAACCGGAACGCCGCGACGGGGCTTGAGGATTTGCAGGACCGCGAGGAACTACGTTTCGGCGGCCGTGTGCAGTTCGCCCGCTTCTGGTCCGTTTTCGGGTCCACCGTCGTCGATCTGACCGACAGGAAAGAAGATCCGCTCAGCGTCTCCGATGGCTACGAACCCGTCCGTCACCGGCTCGGCATCGCCTATCAGGATGACTGTCTGACGCTGGGCCTGACGTGGCGTCGCGATTATCTGGCCGCCGGTGACGCGCGAAAGGGCAATAGCTTCCAACTACGGCTGGCTTTTCGGAATATCGGCATATAAGGATCAGCCTTCCCGTTCAGGACCGGTTCTGGCCGCTCAGGACCGGTTAAGGCGGACCGGCGCATCACGCGCTGGACCGTAATGGAGAGTTTTGTCGACGATGCAGCCTGTCGTTTCCCCGCCTTCCCGCCTTGGACAATCGCTTCGGACCAGCGCGCGCGCCTTGCTCCTGTCCTCTATCCTGCTGGGATCGATCGGCAGCCCTGTCGCGGCCCAGACCGTCAATGACGATGAAGGGGTCGCCGCGCAGCAGTTGAACCTGCCCAAGGACGTGACCGTCTTTGGCAAAAGCGATCCCAATGTCCGCAAGGCTACGGCCATCGTCAACGGCCGCATCATCACCGGCACCGACGTGGATCAGCGCCTGGCGCTCATCCTCGCCGCGAATGGCGGCAAGGTGTCGCCAGAGGAACGGGAGCGGCTGCGCGTGCAGGTGCTGCGCAACCTCATCGACGAGACGCTTCAGATTCAGGAAGCCGCCGCCCACGACATCAAGATCGACAAGTCGGAAATCGACCAGAGCTATGAACGTGTCGCGGCGAACTTCAAACAGTCGCCCGCCCAGTTCGACCAATATCTGCGCGCTCAGGGCAGCGCGCCCGCGAGCATCAAGCGCCAGATCGAAGGCGAACTGGCGTGGAGCCGCCTGCTCCGCCGCAACATCCAGCCCTTCGTCAACGTCTCCGCCGATGAAGTGAAGTCGGTCGTCGATCGTATGAACGCGGCCAAGGGTAGCGACGAATATCGCATTGGTGAGATCTACCTGTCGGCAACGCCCGAAAATGAGGCGCAGATCGTCTCGAATGCCCGCAACATCATCGAACAGATCAAGCAGGGCGGCAGCTTCGCTGCTTACGCCCGACAGTTTTCCGAAGCATCAACGGCTGCGGTCGGCGGCGACCTCGGCTGGGTTCGCCCGGCGCAGTTGCCCGATGAACTGGCCAAGGCCGCCAATGAGATGCAGGTTGGGCAGCTCGCTGGTCCCATCCCCGTTCCGGGCGGCATCTCCGTCATCTATGTCATGGACAAGCGCAAGGTGCTGACCGCTGACCCGCGCGACTCTCTGCTCAGCCTCAAGCAATTGTCGATCAGCTTCCCGCCCGGCACGACCAAGGAGCAGGCGAGTGCCAAGGCAGCCAGCTTCGCCGCGCAGATCAAGACGATCAAGGGATGCGGCCAGGCGAATGAACTGGGTGGCAAGATCGGCGCCGATGTCGTGGACAATGACAATGTGAAGGTGCGCGACCTGCCGCCGCAGCTGCAGGAAATCCTGCTGGGCCTGCAGGTTGGTGAAGCGACGCCTCCCTTTGGCTCGGTCAATGACGGCGTGCGCGTTCTCGTCGTTTGCGGCCGCGATGAAGCCAACAACGCCGCCGCGCCGAACCCCGAACAGATCATGGCTCAGCTGGAGGAAGAACGGGTCAACAAGCGCGCCCGCATCTATCTGCGTGACCTTCGCCGCGATGCCATCATCGACTATAATTGATCCAGCCTCGGCTCGACCGGAGCTGGCACCTTTTGCCGTCCCGCTGGGCGACCCGGCGGGGATCGGGCCGGAAATCGTAGCGAAAAGCTGGGTGATGCGCGAAGCACGCGGATTGCCCACCTTTTTCGCCGTGGGTGATGCTGCATCGTTACGCCGGGTCTGGTCCGGCCCTGTCGCCCCAATAGCCACACCGCAAGAGGCAGCGGCGCTGTTCGACACCGCGCTTCCCTGCCTCCAGGTTGCCGACGCCGGTGACATCGTACCGGGCTCCCCCAGCATCGACGGTGCGCGCACTGCGTTTCAGGCACTGGAAGTGGCGGTCGGCCTCGCCCGCACCGAATCGGCCGCCGGGATCGTCACCGCCCCTGTCGGCAAGGAACAGCTTTACGGCGTCGGCTTCACCCATCCCGGCCAGACCGAGTTCATCGCCGAACGTTGCGGCGTAGCCCCCCACAATGCGGTGATGATGCTGGCCGGTCCTTCATTGAAGGTCGTGCCCATCACCATCCATATCCCGCTGGCGGAGGTCGCCTCGGCCCTGACCATCGACCTGATCCGCGCCCGCGCCATGACCACGGTCAAGGGATTGCAGCGCAATTTCGGCATCCCCCGCCCGCGCATCGTCGTCGCCGGACTCAACCCTCATGCGGGTGAGGGCGGCGCGCTGGGCCGGGAAGAAATCGACATCATCAGCCCCGCGATCGAATCGCTACGGGCGGAAGGCATGGACATTGTCGGCCCCCTCTCCGCCGATGGCCTGTTCCACGCCCGCGCCCGCGAAACCTACGACGCGGTGCTGTGCATGTATCATGACCAGGCACTGATCCCCCTCAAGACGCTGCATTTCGATGAGGGCGTCAACATCACCCTCGGCCTGCCGATCGTGCGCACCTCACCGGACCATGGCACTGCCTTCGGCATTGCCGGAACGGACAGCGCAAACCCCGGCGCGATGATGGCCGCGCTCAAGATGGCGGCGGAATCCGCGCGATCGCGGTTAAGCCATGGGGGCTGATACGCGGCCGGTCCTGCCGCCATTGCGTGAAGTCATCGCTGCGCACGGCCTGCAAGCGAGCAAGGCGCTCGGCCAGAACTTCCTGCTCGATGAACAGTTGCTCGATCGCATTGCCGCCATCCCCGGATCACTGAAGGATCAGCCCGCGTTTGAGGTTGGACCCGGCCCCGGCGGCCTGACTCGCGCGATCCTGCGAGCCGGAGCGCGGCTGGTCGCTGTCGAGCGGGATCGCCGCTGCCTGCCCGCCCTTGCTGAATTGTCAGACGCCTTCCCCGGCCAGTTGCGCGTCATATCCGGCGACGCCATGCAGGTGGACGCGCACGCCGAAGCTGGCGAACATACCCACATCATAGCCAACCTGCCTTATAATGTCGGCACCGCCCTGCTGATCGGCTGGCTGTCTGTGGAATGGAACCCGCTGCCCTGGTGGTCCTCCCTGACGCTCATGTTCCAGATGGAAGTCGCCGAACGCATCGTCGCGAAGCCCGGTGGCGACCATTATGGCCGCCTCGCCGTCCTGTCCCAATGGCGCAGCGACGCCCGCATCGCCATGAAAGTGCACCGCAGCGCCTTCACCCCGCCGCCCAAAGTCATGTCCGCCGTGGTGCACATCACGCCCAAACCGGCACCTGATGGCGTGCAACTAAAACATCTAGAACGCCTCACCGCCGCCGCCTTCGGCCAACGCCGCAAGATGCTACGCCAAAGCCTCAAAGGTCTACCGGGAGCGTTGGAGGCGCTGGAGCAAGTCGGCATAGATGCCCAGAGGCGGGCCGAAACGGTGAGCGTCGAGGAGTTTGTCGAAGTGGCCCGGGTGATGGGAGGGCGAAAGCCCTAAGGTCTGCTGTGGGTGGTCAGCGGACGTTGCGGGCACGTCCCCCGGCACGTTGCGGAAACACTAAAATGAGCAAAAGGATGGCGGCTGCTATGGCTGCGGTAGCCAAAGGACGGCTGAACTCCAGACCACCCTTTGCGATAGGTTTGTCCAAAAAGTCGCCCACAGTCGCGCCTAAGGGACGAGTTAAGATGAATGCCGCCCAAAAGAGAAGCACGCGCGAAACCGAAGTCCAGACATATAGAGCGGCAACGAAAATGAGCAGCCCACCGAAGATCATCGCCGCGCCGCTATACCCAAGAGAGCCGTCAGCAACCCAGTCGCCGAGCGCAGTTCCCAGGGTCTGTGAAACAGTGATGGTGATCCAATAGAAAGTTTCGGCCCTGGCCGTTCCAACGCAATTGACGTCCACTGACCCCAAGGTGCGATGCCAACTGAACAGCGACGCAATCACTAACGAAAACAGAAGAAGTGATCCACCCGGATATCCGAGCCCCATGGAACGTGTCACATAGTCGGCAAGCGTAGTCCCTGCGGTGGTTGAGGCAATAATTGTAGTCCAATAGAGCCAAGGGTTGAAACGCCGAGCCCTAATTTGCAGCGACACCAGCGCTACAAGTAGAAGGCCGAAAATGGCGGTGCCGACAAGATAGCCATTCACGCCGCCGCCGCCCGCGTTCGGCGTCGTTTCGCCGAGCCAACTCATGCTGACCGCATCTCCACCCGTTTCGCCAAGGGTTGTGGCGAACACCTTGATGACCCAAAAAATTAGGGTCGCAGCGGGGACTTTGCTGATCCCGGCACGGGGTGAATCAAGCATCCCTCATCTCACACTACATCGTTGAGTTTTAGCGATCCGATCATACGACGCCCCAATCTGTTCGCAAATGGTCGTTAGAGGCCTAAAAGGAGCCGGAGCCGTATCCACCATGATGTTCGTTCTATCGTATCGGCACGCGCACCGCCGAGGCGTGCGATAGGCTGTTCGGCGAAGAGAATGTTGAGCATTCCTTTGGTCAATTCGTCAGGGACAGCAATTGTTGCCGAACATGTTTCCTGACGAACACCGTCTATAAAGGCCTCGAGCGTCCGCACATTTGCCCAAACGACCAAACAATCAGAGGTCCATTCAAACTCGCCTATTGTCCGATCGTCAGATCCAGCAGAAGACTTAAGTATTACAGCCGATCGAGCAGGGACGGCTATTTCCTCGGCCCAAGGCTCAAGCCAAACGTGCAACATGTCGGGTCCGGGATTGGAGAGACCCCAATAGAGTTCATCCTCCCACATCGACCCCTATTCTCAGATAGTATGTGTAACCGCAACTGGCCGCTTACCGCAGACGGGAGGGAATGTCTTAGGTGACCCCTTCAAGAAGTCTCAAGGCGTCTCCGTCTCCACCGCCTTCGGCACCACAACAGCATCCTTCGCACTCAACACCGTCGCAGGCGGCCCCTTCTGGATCGCGGCGGCGAGCTTACCGACAGCCGCGCAGTCAGACTTGCACGCGCTCTGCGCCTGGGCGAGATTTTCCTTTGCCTTGGCGATCGCGCCCTTCTCGACCATCGCCTCGCCCTGCCCCACCAGTGCATGCACATCGTTCGGGTCGAGCAGCAGCGCCTCACGATAGAGGCGGATGGCCTTGCCCTGAAGGCCCTGAGCACGGGCTACTTCAGCGAGCTCAATATAGGCCGAGCGATTGCGCGGATCGACCGCCAGCGCCGTTTCCAGCGCATCGTTCGCCGCACTGAAATTTCCCGCCCGGCGCGCAGTGACGCCCGCCTGCTGCCATTCGATCGACAAAGGCGAAATCTGGGCATCCGGCCGCTGCGTCAGACCGGCGCTCGACACGGTGGTAAGAAGGACGGCAAGGGCGATCGAAGCAGGGGTAAAACGCATGCACAACTCCAGCCATGTTTCAGGCATTGATTCTGCCCGAGTGTCGTCATTTTGCCGGGGCTTGTCCATCGCCTCTTTCATGCACCGCGCCGCAGCCGAGCGAAATAGAAACCGTCCGTCGCGTCATGGCCCGGCGTCAGCAATCGGCCATGCCCATGCACTCGCCCGGCCATGATCGGGATCGCTTCAGCCATCCATCCCGCGTGGCGATCGAGAAACGCCTGCGCCTGCCCCGCCCCTTCCTGATCGGTCAGGGCACAGGTCGCGTAAACAAGCGCCCCACCGGGCGCCACCAGCGGCGCCGCGAAGTCCAATATGCGCGCCTGCTCGCGCACCAACCGTTCCAGCCGCGCGGGCGTCAGGCGCCAGCGAGCCTCGGGATTGCGCCGCCAAGTCCCGGTTCCGGAGCAGGGCGCATCGACAAGTACGACGTCCGCCTGCCCCTGTAGGCTCTCCAGCCCGCGCGTCTCATGCCCCTGATCCAGCAGCAATGTCTGAATGAAGGTCGCCCCCGCCCGCTCGGCCCGCGGGTCGAGGCGCGAGAGGCGCGAGCGGATCGTGTCCGCCGCGATTAGCGTCCCTTGTCCGGCCATCGCCGCCGCGAGCGCCAGCGTCTTGCCGCCCGCTCCCGCGCAAAGGTCGATGACAGTCATGCCGGACGCAGCGCCGCACGCCGCGGAAATGAGCTGGCTGCCCGCATCCTGCACCTCTACCAGCCCCTGCTTCCACGCATCGCTCTGCTCAACCGGCCAACCCTCCGGCAGGCGCAGCGCGTCAGGCAAGCCGTCGATAGGCACCGCTTCGGGAAAGAGCGGCGCGACCTTCTCCACCGTCGCTTTCAACCGGTTCACCCGCAAATCCACGGGCGCCCGGCCTAGCAATTCCTCCTGCTCGACCGGCGCTGCAAACAACGGCTTGAGCCAAGCGGGCACCCCCCCGGCTATCGCCCCCACCTCCTCGGCGAGGATAGGCGCAGGCCCATGCAGCGATCCGTCGAACAGGTCCGCGATATCCGGCCGCTCCCGCGCCACTCCGATCATCGCCGCGCGGCCATTGTCCGGCCGTTCCGCAGCCCGGCGCACCGCATCATAGACATGATCGCGCACCGCCCGCCGGTCGCGGGAACCGGCATAGCGCCGTTCCTTGAAATAACGTGCGATCAACGTATCAGCAGCCGGTCCACCATCGCGCGCCGAAGCTATGATGGCGTCGAGCAGCTCGATCGCGGCCTGAACACGCGCGGAGGGGGTCACCCCTTCCTACTCTCAGCGGGTGGGATAGTTGGGCGCTTCCCGCGTGATGGTCACGTCATGGACATGGCTTTCGGACAGGCCCGCATTGGTGATCTGGACGAAGCGGGCGCGCTCCTGAAGGTCCTTGATCGTGCGGCTGCCGGTATAGCCCATCGCCGCCTTCACGCCGCCGACCAGCTGATGGATGACGTCCTTCGCAGGCCCCTTGAACGGCACCTGTCCTTCAATCCCTTCGGGCACCAGCTTCATCTGGTCCTTGATATCCGCCTGGAAATAACGGTCGGCCGATCCACGCGCCATCGCTCCGACGCTGCCCATGCCACGATAGCTCTTATAGGCGCGGCCCTGATAGAGGAAGGTTTCGCCCGGCGCTTCGGCCGTGCCCGCCAGCAGCGATCCGACCATGACGCAACCCGCGCCCGCCGCCAGCGCCTTCGCCACATCGCCCGAGGTACGAAGCCCGCCGTCAGCGATCACCGGAACGCCCTGCTTTGCCGCTTCATTGGCCGAATCCATGACGGCGGTCAGCTGCGGCACGCCCACGCCCGCCACCACGCGCGTGGTGCAGATGGAGCCAGGCCCGATCCCGACCTTCACGCAATCCGCCCCGGCGTCGATCAAAGCCTTGGTCGCCTCGGCGGTTGCGACATTGCCCGCCACGACCTGAACATGGTTGGACAGACGCTTCACCGCCTCGACAGCAACCGCGACCTGCCTGCTGTGGCCGTGCGCGGTATCGATAACGATCAGGTCGCATTCAGCGTCGATCAGCGCCTCGCTGCGCTCCAGCCCCTTGTCGCCCACCGTCGTCGCCGCCGCCACACGCAGGCGGCCCGAACCGTCCTTGGTCGCCTGCGGATAGGTAACCGCCTTCTCGATGTCCTTTACGGTGATGAGGCCAACGCAATGATAGTCATCATCGACCACCAGCAATTTCTCGATCCGCCGCTGATGCAGCAGACGCTGCGCTTCATCCTGGCCCACGCCCGCCTTGACCGTGGCAAGATTATCCTTGGTCATGAGTTCGCTGACCGGCTGCGTCGGGTTCTCGGCAAAACGTACGTCGCGATGGGTGAGAATGCCGACCAGCTTCCCGCTGTCTTCGACCACCGGAATACCGCTGATCCGGTGCCGCTCCATCAACATCTGCGCGTCTGCCAGGGTCGCGCGCGGCGTAATGGTGATGGGGTTCACAACCATGCCACTCTCAAAGCGCTTGACCGCCCGCACCGCATCCGCCTGCTCCTCGATCGACAAATTGCGGTGCAGGACGCCGATACCGCCCAGTTGCGCCATCACGATCGCCATGTCCGCTTCCGTCACAGTGTCCATCGCAGAGGACAGGACCGGAATGTTCAGCTTGATCTGCTTGGTCACATAAGTGCTGGTGTCCGCCTGGCTGGGCAGCACATCGGACTCGCCGGGCTGCAACAGCACGTCGTCAAAAGTGAGGCCGAGGCGGATGTCCATGTGAAAGCCACTTTCTATTTGCGCGACCTGGCGGGGGATCGCTGGGGATTCGTGGCGGCCCATGTAACCATTAACCAGCGAAACGGCCAGACCTTAGGCGCATTTTGTTGCTGGGCGCCTCACGGCACAGGAGGACGGGCGCTTTTCAGGATTTAGCGGCGGCACCCACAAGCCGATCCAACCATGCCTGCGCCTGCTTCGGCTCCCCAACCGCTTGCGAACTGACTGGCCCGCGCGACGCAAGAAACTCCTGTTGCAGTTCAAACGGCGGCATCAGCAGTTGCTCCCGCGCCTTGTCGATGGCTTCCCCGATTTCCGCCAACTGTTCGATGACCGGAGCGATCGCGGCGCGGCTTACCCGGTCCTCCTTATGCCCGAACAGGCCCCATTTCCCCGAAGCAGTCACGAGCAATGCGTCGATGAGCTTCTCGGTATATTCCGCCTCCAGTTCCAAACGGCGGGTGTCGAGGCGTTCCAATCGGTCAGCTTTTGCCATGACAATCCCTATCTCACCACGATGAGATAGCCGCAAATAAAAAGGGCGCCGCCCAACGGCAGCGCCCCCTTCAAACCGTATGCCGCAGATCAGATACCCGCAGGCGATGGATCGCCAAACGGCCCCTTGCGCTTACGCGTCTTGGGGATCGACGAACCCGCCGCAGGCACGACCGATGGCTTGATCGTGGTGCCGTCGTCGCGGGTGATCTCACCCTTGTCGAGCAGCGTCTTGATCTCCTCCCCGGACAGCGTCTCATATTCCAGCATCGCGTTGGCGAGCAGATGCAGCTGGTCCTCATGACCCTTCAGCACTTCCTGCGCGCGGGTATAGCCCTGCTCCACCAGTCCACGAATTTCCTTGTCGATCAGCTTCGCCGTCTCGTCCGACATATGGACGCGCTGGCTCTGCGAATAACCGAGGAAAGTTTCGCCCTGCTGCTCTTCATATTGCAGCGGGCCGAGCTTGTCGGACATGCCCCACTGAGTGACCATGTCGCGCGCCAGCTTGGTGGCATATTGAATGTCACCCGATGCACCCGAAGACACCTTGTCATAACCGAAGATGATCTCCTCGGCGACGCGGCCACCCATGGCTACGGCCATGTTCGCGTGCATCTTGTCACGATGATAGCTGTAGCTGTCCCGTTCCGGCAGGCGCATCACCATGCCCAGCGCACGACCGCGCGGGATGATCGTCGCCTTGTGGATCGGGTCGGACGCCGGTTCATGGACCGCGACGATGGCATGGCCCGCCTCATGATAGGCGGTCATTTTCTTCTCGTCCTCGGTCATGACCATGGAGCGGCGTTCGCTGCCCATCATGACCTTGTCCTTAGCCGCCTCGAACTCGTCCATCGCGACCAGACGCTTGCCCCGACGAGCAGCCATCAGCGCCGCTTCGTTGACAAGGTTCGCAAGGTCAGCACCGGAAAAGCCCGGCGTACCGCGCGCAATGGTACGCGGATTGACGTCGGGCGCCAGCGGCACCTTCTTCATGTGCACGGCCAAAATCTTCTCGCGGCCCTCAATGTCGGGACGCGGCACCACGACCTGACGGTCGAAACGGCCCGGACGCAGCAGCGCAGGGTCCAGCACGTCGGGGCGGTTGGTCGCCGCGACGATGATGATGCCCTCATTCGCCTCGAAACCGTCCATCTCGACCAGAAGCTGGTTGAGCGTCTGCTCGCGCTCGTCATTGCCGTTGCCAAGGCCCGCGCCGCGATGGCGGCCGACCGCGTCGATTTCGTCGATGAATACGATGCACGGCGCATTCTTCTTCGCCTGCTCGAACATGTCGCGGACACGGCTCGCACCGACGCCGACGAACATTTCAACGAAGTCAGAACCCGAAATGGTAAAGAAGGGAACCCCCGCCTCACCCGCAATCGCGCGCGCCAGCAGCGTCTTGCCCGTACCTGGCGAACCGACCAGCAGCGCACCCTTGGGAATCTTGCCGCCCAGCCGCGCAAACTTGGTCGGGTCCTTCAGAAACTCGACGATTTCCTGCAATTCCTCGCGCGCTTCATCGATGCCCGCAACGTCATCAAAGGTGACCTTGCCATGCTTTTCGGTCAGCAGCTTCGCCTTGGACTTGCCAAAGCCCATTGCGCCACCAGCGCCGCCGCCCTTTTGCATCTGCCGCAGCACAAAGAAGGCGATGCCCAGGATCAGCAGGAACGGCAGCGACTGATACAGCATGATCTGCCAGAAGCTCGGCTGCTCCTCAGTCTGTCCGGAATATTTGACATTATAATCGTCAAGCAGCCCGGTCAGCCCCGGATCATTCACAGGAACGGTGTTGAACCGCTGCCCGCTGGTCAGTGTGCCGGTGATCTTGTCGGTCGCGATCGCGACGTCCTTGACCTGCCCCTCCTGAACCTTCGAACGGAATTCCGAATAGGCAAGTCCGCTCCCCGCCTGCGAAGCGGAACGGCTGTCGAACATCGAGACGAATAGCAGCAGAGCGACAATCACCCCCGCCCAAATCATCGCGCTTTTGATCCAGGGGTTACCCTGCGGGTCCTTCTCGTCGTTCATCATCACTCTCTTTCACCGGGCAAGATAGGATGCTCCGGCAAAATCGCAAGTTGGGTGCAACGGTCTGCTGACGTTATCCGCCCACGAACTGCGACAGGGCGATATAGGCCAGGATCATCGCCAGGCCCGCCGACACGCCGCACAGCAGATATCCGACATACAGCAGCAACGGCGGATGCGGACGAGCCAACTTCCGGTTACGTTGCGCTGCCGAAAGGATTACGCTGGCCAACACGCCATAGGTCAACGCCGCAAATTCGAACATAAATGACTTTCCTGCCTGAGTGCCGACCCCAATACGCCAGCAGGCTATTAAGGAAAGGTCATTGCGCTGCAACAATTCGACGGAGCGAGGCGTCGGCGCGTTAATCGGTGGAACCTTTCCGTAACGATCGATTCAACGCCGGAGATCGTTTCGGACAAGACTCATCATCGCGGTCATCGGCGGCCCTTCGCGCCCAAGATCGATTCTGACTTAGCGTCGCGGCGGCGCCACGCTGATTTTCCAGGCGGCGCCCCCTTTCAGCAGTAATCTGCCTAGGCTCGCCTGCCCGCCCCGCATTGCCACCGCAATGGCCCGGTCGAGCGTGTCGCCTCGCGGTTCCGCGCCGGGTTCGGCCTCGGCGATGATGCGCAGCAACAGGCGCCGCAACAACTCACGGGGCAGATCCGTGCGGGTCAGCAGCCACGCCTCCCCTTCCCTGCAAACATGCGCCGCCGCGATATCGTCGACCACCCAGTCCAGCGCTTCCTCGCACTCCGCCAGCGCCGCCGCACTGCGGACGGCATTTTGCGGGTCGAGCCATTCGGCTTCCTTCAGATGCCGTCGAATCACCGCCCGATCAAATCGCGGATCGACATTGGAAGGGTCGTTGACGAAAGGAAGTCCGCGCTCACGCGCATAGTCGAACAGTTGCGCACGTCGCACGCCAAGCACGGGTCGCAATATACGCCCTTGCCGCGCGCGGATTCCGGCCAGGCCATTGACCCCGGCACCCCGGTTAAGCCGCATCAGCACGGTTTCCAGCTGATCATCGGCATGATGCGCGGTGAAGATCCAATCGATCCCGCGATCGGCCCTCCATTGTTCCAGCGCCGCATAGCGTTGGGTCCTCGCCCATTGCTGGACATTGCCGGTGAGAGGCTTGGGCGGATGCAGAACGGCATGCGGAACTCCGCTACTGCGGCACCACTGCCCCACCATTGCGGCCTCTTCCGCAGACTCTGCCCTCAGTTCATGATCGACGGTGGCCGCTTCCACCCTGCCCGCGAAGGCATGCGCAGCCAACGCAAGCAACGCCATGCTGTCGGGACCGCCCGACACCGCCACGCCAAAACGCAGCGAGGCATCGTCCCCCACCAGCGCACCAACCGACCGCGTCAGCAGCGCTTCCAGATCGGGCTGAGCCGAATGCGGCGCGGCCATGCGAGTGCCTTAGCTGCACTTCGCCTTGGCGCGGCCCTTGTCCATCATTCCGCGCTGGCTGGCCGACATGGTGGCACCATAGACCTGTTCCAACTCCGCATAGACCTTACACGCGTCGGCGGGCTTCTTGAGCTGGATCAGCGCCTCACCCAGATAGGCCAGGCTGTCGGCGGCGCGATCCCCCTTGGGGCGTTTTTGATAATTGTCGTAAAAAGTCACCGACGCCAGTGCAGGTTTGCCATCATCCAGATAGGCACGGCCCAGCAGGTTCGAAGCACGGCTTGCAATTGAAGCTGTGCTATATTTATCCACCGTCGCTTTCAGTTGCGCCTGCGCCTCAGGATAGAATTTGGCGTCCCATAGGCGAAAGCCATAGCTGTAGGCGTCGGCCGCCGCATCACCCGTCGATGGCCGCTCGATCGCTGCCACGGCGGCTTTACGCGCTTCGGTCGCGCCACCATTGGTGCCCGACTTCGGCGTTGCCGGAGCTGCATTATCTGTGGGAACCACGGGCCGCACGGGCGGCGGAGCCACCACTTCGGCACGGCTCTGCGCCTCAGCCTTATATTTGTTGAACGCCTCTTCCAGCTGACGGATCTTGAAACTGTTTTCCTCAACCTGCCCGGTCATCGAGGCAAGCTGCGATTCCAGTGCACCCACGCGCGCCGTCAGATCGGCGACAGGCGATGATGATGGCGTCCCGGGCGGAACTGTGGGCGTCACCGGGCGATTAATCTCCGCCTGCAACGGAGCGCCTGCGGGAAAGACCTTGCGCTGTACCGCGCGCATTTCCTTTTCCAGCCGATCGACGCGCACATCCAGCGCCACATTCTGGGCGGCCGTCCCTGGCGCCAGCGCAACCATAGCGGGCGCCCCCAGCAGCAGGGCGGTTGTCGCAAACAAGGCGTAACGCATGATGATCCCCGACTAAAACTTAAATTCACCGACGATACGGCCCGCAAAGGCCGCGCTCCCCGCTCTTAACCATAAGGCCATATTCGCAGCCGTAAAGCAGGACGTGCGGCTCAAACAGGGATTGGAGACGCGTTAATCCGCCGTGGGTGGGGCCGCTGGTGCGGACTCCGC
The DNA here is from genome assembly GCF_015693305.1 of Sphingobium sp. Cam5-1. Taxonomy (NCBI): domain Bacteria; kingdom Pseudomonadati; phylum Pseudomonadota; class Alphaproteobacteria; order Sphingomonadales; family Sphingobiaceae; genus Sphingobium; species Sphingobium sp. Cam5-1. The sequence goes on from NZ_CP065138.1 coordinate 1,611,358, forward strand.
AGGGATGGCGGGCGCCACGGTCCCGGTCACGGGCCGCGCGGCAGGCGTTTGCGTAGCCGAGGGGGCAGCCGGGGGCGCAACCGCAGGGGCAGGCGACGCGGCCAGACCGGCAGGCGCCGGAGCAGCCCGCGCCAGCAACGCCGCCGCCGAAACGGGCACATCGGAAATCGTGCGATCGGGTGCGCCAAGCGGTGCAACAGGCTTGCCGCCTACCGTAACCGTCAACGCCTGCGGACGCCCGGTCAGGATCATGGGGTTGCGGGCAGTGGCAGGCAGGGTGAAGCTCTCACCCTTCTTCATGAGGCCATCTTTCAGCCGGTCGCCAGCCTCGTCATAAATGCGCAGCCACACATCGTCATTGGCGGTGAACACAACCGTCTGCACCACCGGTGCGGCGGGACGCGCGCCCGGCGCCGGTTTCGCGGCAACGGCGGGCTTGGCCTGTTCGGCGGCGATCTCCTGCCCCGTCGGCGGGGTCAGCATCTGCGTACGCCAGATGGTGAAGCCAGCCACCAGCACAATCACGATAGCCGCAGCCGTCCAGGCAAGCACGCGCGACGGCACGCGGGCCGGATCAGCCGGTTCGAACGCTTCGTAGCGATTGGCGCCCAGTTCGGAATTATGGACGGCATGGCGCACATCGGCGGCGATGGCCACCTCGTCCAGGTCGACCGCGCGGGCGTACGCGCGGGCAAAGCCGACCGCATAGGGAATTCCCGGCAGCGCGGAATAGTCGTCCCGCTCTATCGCTTCCAACTGGCGCTGCGCGATGCGCGTGCGCGTCGCCACGTCCTGGATGGACAGGCCATGCGCCTCACGCGCCTCTCGCAGCTTTGCGCCCGGAGTGCCCAATTGCACGTCCGGCACCGTAGCTCCGCTTTCCACTTCGGGTTGTTCTGCCATGCTGCTCCGCAATCGTATAAGCCGGTCTTGTCTCATTCCGGCACAGGGATTGTCAACGCCGCCGGGGTCGTGCCTGACCCATTTTCCGGTTCAATTCAGTTCGATGCCCCGCTCATCCGCCCATTGCGTCAGCGCTCCACGAATATCCACAACCCCGTCGTCCAGCAGCTTGCGCATCAACGCCTGCAATTCGGTGGCATCGATAGCCCGGATCATGGCCTTGACCGGGCCAACCGACGCGGGCGTAATCGACAGGCGCCGAACGCCCAGGCCAACCAGCGCCATCGCTTCCAGCGTCCGCCCGCCCATTTCCCCGCAGACGCCAACCGGCACCTGATATTCCTCGCAAGTCCGCACCACCCGGCTAAGGAAGCGCAAGATGGCGATGCTCAGCCAGTCATAACGCTCCGCCAGCTTGGGATGCGCCCGGTCGGCCGCGAAGAGAAATTGCGTCAAATCATTGGTGCCGATCGACAGGAAATCGAGCTTGGGCAACAGCAGGTCCAGCACCTCCGCCAGCGCAGGCACCTCCAGCATCGCGCCATAGCGGACCGCCGTCGGCACCTTCTTGCGCTGGGACAGCAACCATTCACGCTGATGCTCGACCAGAGCACGCGCCTTCTCATATTCCCACGGTTCCGACACCATCGGGAACATGATGTTGAGCACCTTGCCCGCCGACGCTTCCAACAGGGCCCGCGCCTGCGCCTTCATCAACCCATCGCGGTCCAGCGCCAGCCGCAGCGCGCGCCAGCCCATCGCCGGATTGTCCTCCAGCTCTTCATCTTCGTCGCGCTGCATATAGGGCAGCGCCTTGTCACCCCCGATATCGACGGTGCGGAAGATAACCGGCCGGTCGCCCGCCGCGTCCAGCACATCCTTGTAAAGCCGCTGCTGCTTTTCCCGCTGCGGCAAAGTGGCGGACACGAGGAACTGAAACTCGGTGCGGAACAGCCCGATGCCATCCGCGCCGACCAGGTCCAGCGCCTGCGCATCCTCACGCAGGCCGGCATTCACCATCAACTCGATACGCTGCCCGTCCGCCGTCACCGACGGCAGGTCGCGCATCGCGGCGAACTCCGCCCGGCGCTTCTGCGTGACATGCAGCTTGTTCTCGAACGCCTCATCCATGTCCACCGTCGGGCGGATCAACAGGTTGTTCGACACGACGTCCATCAGGATGAGGTCACCCTCATTCACCTTGTGCCGGATTTCGCGGACTCGCCCCAGCACCGGCACGCCCATGGCGCGCGCGACGATGGTGACATGCGCGGTCAGCGATCCTTCTTCCAGGATCACGCCCTTCAACCGCCGCCGGTCATATTCCAGCAGCTCCGCAGGACCCAGATTGCGCGCGATCAGGATGGCGTCCTGCCTCAGGCCCATGGTCGCGGCCGTCCCCAGCTGCCCCGACACGATCCGCAACAGGCGATTGGCCATGTCCTCCAGATCGTGCATGCGATCCTGCAACAGAGCGTCATCGATCTGCCGCATGCGCATGCGGGTGCGCTGCTGCACGCGCTCGATCGCCGCCTCGGCGGTCAGGCCACTGTCGATCGCCTCATTGATGCGCCGTATCCAGCCTTCATCATAAGCGAACATCTTGTAGGTTTCGAGCACCTCCTGATGCTCACCCTCCATCCCGAACTCGACCGCGCCCGTCATGCGGTCGATCTGCTCGCGCATCTTGGTGAAGGCGGAAATGACGCGCTGGCGCTCCGCTTCGGTATCCTCCGCGACCGTATGTTCGACATGGACGCGCGGCTGGTGGAACACCGCGTGGCCACGCGCCATCCCCATGACCAGCTGCAAACCCTGCAACATGATCGTGCCCGTGTCCTGCACCCGCGAATCCGCCGGGCCGTCATCGGCCAGTTCGGCATTGGCGATCAGTTCTGACAACACCATGGCCACGGTCTGAAGCGCCTCAATCTCAACTTCTTCATAACGGCGCGGTTCCACATGCTGCACGCACAAGACGCCGATCGCGCGCTCGCGCCGTACAATCGGCACGCCTGCAAAGCTGTGGAACAATTCTTCGCCCGTTTCCGGCCGATAGCTATAGTCGGGATGCGCCGCGGCCTCGTCCAGGTTCAACGTCTCGACATTGGTGGCGATCAGGCCGACAAGCCCCTCGCCCATCGCCATGCGGGTGACGTGGACGGCCTCCTGCTTCAAACCGCGCGTCGCGAACAGTTCCAGCAGCCCCTCGCGCACCAGATAGATGGAGCAAACCTCGCTCGACAGCGCCTGGCCGATAATGTCCACGACCTTGTTCAGCTTCGCCTGCGCGCTCGTTCGCGCAGCCATCACCTCCTGCAAACTGGTGAGGATGTGGCGGGCGGCTGCGGCGGGCGTCGTGGGCATGATCAAGCGCTAACAGATCGCAGCCCCCCTTTCCAAGAGGAAGTCAGGGTTAATCTGGAGAGAACCCCATCAAATCTTCAAAAGACGAACGCCTTCTCCCAAAATCCTCCCCATCGCCAGATGGGAAGGGGGACCGCCAAAGGCGGTGGAGGGGAAAATGCGCAACATCAGCCCACATCCCTCCGTCTGCACTATGCGCTGCCACCTCCCACTCCCGATAGGAAGGAATTACCCCATCAAGCCGTCGCCGCCGAAGTCTCACACAATTCCTTGAACTGCTGCGCCATCTGATCCCATCCCGGATGAAACCCCATTTCCTCATGCCGCTTCAGCGCTTCCTCGCTCCAGTGACGCGCCGTAGCGGTAAACCGCGTCCCCTCACCCTCTGCGACAAAGCTCCAGATCGACGTGAGAAACGGCTCCTGCGGTATCCAGCCGGAAGCATAAGCATCGGTCGACACAACCCGCTCGCCTGGCACGACCTCAAGGAAGATGCCCTCCATCGGCCCGGTATCCTCGCCATCGGGGCCGAACATCCGCACGGCGCTCCGCCCACCGGCGCGCAAATCTTCCTCGATCACTTCAGCCCGCCACGGCTTGGGGCAAAACCATTGGTCCTTCAGGTCCGTCCACACCTTCCACACGATCTCGCGGGGGGCGGCGATGTGACAGCTGACCGACAGCTCATGTTGCGCGCCGCTCATACCGTAGCTCCCTCATAAGCCGCCTTCATCCGGGCAAGGTCCAGCTTCTGCATGGTCATCATCACCGCCATCATCGGCTGAATGCCGGGACCGCCCTTCCGGTGCATTTCCATCACTTCTTCGGGCACCAGCTGCCAGGAAAGGCCATATTTGTCCTTCACCCAACCACAGGGACCGGGCGAGCCGCCATCCGCCGTCAGCGCGTCGAAATAGCGGTCCAGTTCCGCCTGATCCTCGCAGGACACCGACAAGGACACCGCTTCGGTAAACGGAAATTTCGGCCCGCCGTTTAGGCCCTGATAGCTTTGCTCGAACAAGGTGAACTCCACCAGCAGCACATCGCCTTCCTTAAAAGGAGCAGGGCCAGGAACATCATGCGGATAGCGGCTGATCGAATCCACCGAGCCGCCAAAGACGGAAACGTAGAAGCGCGCAGCTTCCTCTGCCTGTCCGTTGAACCACAGACAGGGTGAAATCTTTGACATCGTTCCTCTCCTTACGCTGCGCCGGTGCGCATGCCGACCAGCGCGAACATCGCGCCTTGCGGGTCGGTAGCCTGGATGATCCACGCGCCGCCCGGCACTTCGGCAGGACCATTGAGCACAGTGCCGCCGCCCGCCTTCACCTTCTCCACGCCCACATCGATGTCGGGCACCACGAAGTAGAACAGCCATTGCGGCACCGGCATTTGCTCGGGCTTGCGCATCATGCCGCCCTCCATCGCGTTGAACTCGGTGGCGCCGGACATGGAGAAAAGCTGATAGCTTCCCATCGGCCCCATATCCATCGCCTCGCCCTTCCCCCAGCCGAACTGGGACGTGTAAAAAGCCAGGTCCGCGTCGAAATTGCCGCTGTAAAGCTCGTGCCAGCCGACATGGCCGTTCGCCATCGGCGGCGCGGCGTCCATGCCATCGGGGCTGGAACCCTTGAGCAGCATGAAGATCGCCCCGCCCGGATCGCTCATCACGGCAAAGCGGCCGACGCCGGGAATATCTTCCGGCGGCCGCTTCACGCTTGCCCCCGCGCCGCTCAACCGCCCGGCATCCGCATCGACATCGGCCGATCCGATATAGCCGCCCCACCAGGGCGACATGCCGCAATCCTTTGCCTGCGCCGGAATGCGCATGATACCACCCACAGGACCCGCGCTGCCGGACACGACATTATAGGGATCGTCCGTCCGCTCGCCCCCAAAGGGCTGCGCCGTCCAGCCTACCACGTCGCCGTAGAAGGCGATCGCCGCGTCGGGATCGCTGGTCATCAGTTCATACCAGAAGAATTTGCCGGTGAGATCGGTCATCATCCGTCTCCTCTAAAAGAAAATTTCAGGCCTTTTGGTCGAGCATCACGTCGAACCCGCCATAGATCATCCGCGCGCCGGAAAAGGGCGGTTCCCCATCTTCCTGCATGCGGGGATCGTTCATCACCTTCTCCTGCCCTGCATCCCGCGTCGCCTTGTCAGGCCATTCGATCCAGGAAAAGACGACATCCTCGCCCTCTTCGGCGATCACGGACGTGCGGAAGTCATTGACCTTCCCCACAGGCACATCATTGCCCCAGCATTCCACCATGCGCAGCGCGCCATGCTCCAGGAAGATCGGCGCCGCGCGGGCCGCAAGTTCCTGATAGCGCTCCTTGTTGCCCTTGGGCACGGGAACCACGAAACCGTCGATATAGCTCATCATCGCTCTCCTTATATCTGTCAGGACGAAGTCAGGCGGCCGTTACCGGCTGCTTGCCAGCCAAAGCCGCCTCCATGTCCATCCACGCGAGTTCCCAGATATGACCATCCAGATCGGCGAAATCGCGGCCGTACATGAAACCATGATCCTGCAACGGATTGGGTTCCGTTCCACCCGCCGCCAGCGCCCTGCCCATCGTCGCATCAACCGCCGCCCGGCTTTCCTCGCTGAGCGCGAGCAGCACCTGCGCCGTATCATGCGCATTGGGAATGCGGCGCGCCGTGAAGCTGGAAAAGCGTTCATGCGTCAGCAGCATGACGTGGATCGTGTCGGAAAAACTGACCATCTGCGCGCTGTCATCGGCAAAGTCATTGTTCCGCACAGCGCCAACCGCCTCGTAAAAGGCGATGGAAGCGGACAAGTCCTTCACCGGCAGGTTGACGAAAATCATCTTGGGCGCGGGGGCATCGGGCATCACGCATCTCCTTGAACATCGCGGCAAGGAGCTATCGCCCTCGACTCACCGCCTTGAACTTTGTGGACCCATAGATTATCTTATGCAACATATAAGTTAGAAAAAATAACTAAGGACTCGCAATTGAAAAAGCGCGCCTATCAGGATGGCTGTGCAGTCGCCCATGCTCTGGACCTTATCGGCGACCGCTGGGCCATGCCCATCATGCGGGAATTGATGCTGGGGCCAAAGCGCTTCACCGATCTGCGCGCCAGCCTGCCCGGAATCAGCGCCAACGTGCTGACCCAGCGACTGGAGGAGCTGGAAGCCGCCAGCGTCGTCATCCGCCGCCGCCTGCCCCCACCCGCCGCCAGCCAGATTTACGAACTGACGCAATGGGGCCGCGAGTCGGAAATCCTATTCCAGGTCCTCGGCCGCTGGGCCTGCCGTTCACCCACGATGCAGCCCGGCCAGCCGATGAGCAACGTCTCGGTCGTCCTATCCATGCGCACGATGATCGACCGCAGCCGCATTGGCGATCTGGACGCCGTGATCGGCTTCCGCTTCGGCGAGGAAGAATTTCGCGCTCTGCTAAAGGACGGCGACTTCACCATCGATCGCGGCCCGGTCGAGGGTGCAGACGTCGTCCTCAGCGGTGACCAGAACGCCTTGGCTGCCGTCGTCTATGGCGGAGTTAGCTTCAAAGACGTCGCCGACGCGCTGCAAGTCGAAGGCGAGCAGGCACTAGCGGAACGCTTCGTGCGCCTGTTCCCCCTGCCCGCCAAGGCCCCCGCGACCTACCCGCCGACTTAGCGAGTAATCGGGAAAGTCGGCACAACCACACGCGGCGCAGACGTTGCGCCCGGCACCAGCGCCTGCCCGCTTTCCTCACGCAACCTTGGCAGCGCAGGCGGCGGCACAAAGCCCGCCCCGATTTCCGCAGGCGGCTTGGGCGGCGGCGGCAAAGGCGTTGGCGATACAATCACCGTCACCGTTCCCCCAAAGCGCGACTGCCATTCCGCCAGCCGCCGCAGATAGTCGGCATAAGCCTCGTAAAATTCCTGGAACGGCTGCTCAAGCGCGGTCAATGCCTCCGGAGCATAGCCCAGCAGCTGGCTCGACGGCATCGCAAGCACCTTCGCCCCGACCTCGATCGCGGCCTTGCAGAAGGTCGGCTGAACCGGCGGCAGCGAGAAGAAATTATAGACGACCGTATTCAGCAACTCGCGCGACTGAAGGCCCCCGCTCCCATAAGCGGCCGTATAGTTGCGATCGACTGCGGCATTGGCTTCCCGAAGAACGTCCTTATGCACCCGCAATATCTGATTATATTGCACCCGCGCCGGTTCGTTCACGCCATGGCAGGACAAAGCAGCGACATTCAAAGCCATCCGGACATGCCATAGCGCCGTATTAGCCGTCACCCCACGATTGGGCGTCAGATATTTGCCCTGCGGATCAACCTCGGGAATGCTCATATCCGCCACGGCCCCCATCGGCGGCAATGGCTTGATCGTCCGAACGACCGGCGGCGGAGGCGTCGGCGGCGCCTTGGGAGTCGAACAGCCTGCAACCAGCGCCAAGGTGGCTACGGAAGCGATTGTCCAGACGCGACATGAAGCAGCACGCAACGGCAACCCGATATCCCTTATGATGAACTGTCTGCGCAAAAACTCATGGCAAAGCCGCGCGTTCCTGGCGATGACCGCCCGGATCACTTCATCCCTCAAGAGATTCGGCTCGTCCCGATATCGGGACCGGACGAGCCTCAGGCGCTACGCCGCTCCAGCGCAACCGCTGCTTCGGCCATCAATTGCGCGATGATCTCCGCGACCGGCTCTTCTTTGGTGACCATGCCGACCGACTGTCCCGCCATCAGCGACCCGCCCTCGACATCACCATCGATCACCGCACGGCGCAGCGCACCTGCCCAATAATGTTCGATCTGCAACTGCGCCTCGCCCATGTCCACAGAGCCACTGTCGAGCAGGTTGGCGACTTCACGCTGCTTGGCGGTGAATGCTTCCGTGCCATTGTTCTTGAGCGCACGCACGGGGATGACGGGCAGGCGCGGGTCGATCTGCACACTCGCGATCGCGTCGCGAGCGGACGCGCGGAAGAAGGACTTTTTGAAATTCGGATGCGCGATGCTCTCGACAGCGCAAGCAAAACGGGTGCCCAGCTGCACGCCCGCCGCACCCATTTCCAGATAGGCGGCGATCGCCTCGCCGCGCCCGATGCCGCCCGCAACGAACACCGGCACCTGCGAAGCCATTTCGGGCAGGATTTCCTGCGCCAGCACGCTGGTCGCCACCGGGCCGATATGACCGCCCGCCTCCATGCCCTCGACCACCAGCGCGTCCACGCCCGAACGCACCAGCTTCTTCGCCAGGCTGAGCGCCGGGGCGAAGCAGATGAGCTTGGCGCCCTTCGCCTTGATCGCCTCGATGCTGCCCTTGGGCGGCAGGCCACCTGCCAGCACCACATGGCCAACTTCATGACGAGCGCACACTTCGATCAGGTCGAACAGCTGCGGATGCATGGTGATCAGGTTCACGCCAAAGGGCTTGGACGTCAGCGCCTTCGTCGCCGCGATTTCCTTGTCCAGCAATTCAGGCGTCATCGCACCACAGGCAATCACGCCGAACCCGCCTGCATTGGAGATGGCCGCCACCAAATTCCGCTCCGACACCCAACTCATCGCCCCACACATGATCGCGACCTGAGACCCAAGAAATTCGGTGCCGCGAGCCATCAGGGAAGTGAGTTTGGCGTTGGTCATATGCAGAGCCTTTGAATCAAATAGCCCCTCCCGCAGGCGGGAGGGGTTGGGGTGGGCAGGCGCGTCAGCGCCCGCTCCGAGCGATCCCGACAGAGCAGAAGCTCGCTAACGCTCGCCCCCACCCTTGAACAGAGTCACGTGACTCTGTTCAACCCCTCCCGCTTGCGGGAGGGGAATAGCTTTTGTCAAGCGACCGGCGCGTCCAGCCCGTAAGCCGTGTGCAACACACGCACCGCCAGTTCCGTCTCATCCTCGTCGATCAGCACCGAAACCTTGATCTCGCTGGTCGAGATGGCGAGGATATTGATCCCACGCTCCGCAAGCGACTTGAACATGGTCGAAGCAACACCCGCATGGCTCTTCATGCCGACGCCCACGACGCTGATCTTCGCGACCTTCGTATCGGGGATCACGCGATTGAAGCCGATCTCTTCCTTCTGGCTCTCCAACACGTCCAGCGCCCGGGCAAGGTCTGCGCCCGGCACAGTGAAAGTCACGTCCGTCTCACCCTTATCGCGGCCGACATTCTGGATGATCATGTCGACGTTGATCGCCGCATCGGCCAGCGGGCCGAAGATGTGCGCCACGGCGCCCGGACGATCCGGCACGCGGGTCAGGGTGATCTTCGCCTCATTCTTGTCATGGGCGATGCCGGTGATGAGCTGACGTTCCATCTTGTCTTCCTTGAGCTTGGCTTCCAGTTCCTCTTCGCTGACGATCAGCGTACCGGGGAGGTCGGTCTGGGTGGGATCATCGAAGGAGGAAAGCACCTGCACGACCACGCCTTCCTTCATGGCGAGGCCGACCGAACGGGTCTGGAGCACCTTGGCGCCGACCGAGGCCAGTTCCAGCATTTCCTCATAGGTGACGAGGTCCAGCTTGCGCGCCCGCGCCACGATGCGGGGGTCGGTGGTGTAGACGCCGTCCACGTCGGTATAGATGTCGCAACGATCGGCCTTCAGCGCCGCCGCCACGGCCACAGCAGACGTATCCGACCCGCCGCGACCCAAAGTCGAGATGCGGCCATCCTCCATCATGCCCTGAAAACCGGGGATGACCGCCACGGTGCCGCCGCGCATGGACGAAAGCAGGTCGATCGTGTCGATCTCACCAATGCGCGCCTTGGCATGGGCTTCATTGGTGCGAATGGGAAGCTGCCAGCCGAGCCAGCTGCGCGCGTCCACACCCATGGCCTTCAAAGTCATCGCCAGCAGACCGCTCGTAACCTGTTCGCCGCTCGCGACCACGACGTCATATTCGGCCGGGTCGTAAAGCGCGGATGCTTCCTTGCAGAAGCCCACCAGCCGGTCGGTCTCCCCCGCCATGGCCGACACGACGACGGCGACTTCATGGCCTTGTTCGACGACATGTTTCACGCGCGCGGCCACGTTGCGAATTCGCTCCATCCCCGCCATGGAGGTGCCGCCGAATTTCATCACGATGCGCGCCATTTGCCTGTCAAACCTGTCTGCTGATCTGGAAAGCGTCCCTCCCCCTCCGGGGAAAAACGGCGCCGCTATAGCAGCAGCGGCGGATATGGCAAGCAAGCCATCGGCCCGGCGGAACACCATGGTGCCGTCGCTCATGCATATCGCCGCCCCGCAAGACTTAGAGCTTCATACCTCTATCTGAATCACGCTACCCTGTTCGGGCTGAGCTTGTCGAAGCCCTCTTTTTCATGAAAAGAAACAGAGTCCCCTTCAACTACCTGCTTACAGCGCTCAGGACAGGCTTCGACAGGCTCACGGCGAACGGAAGCAGGAGGCGGTGCTGGTTTAAAGCATGATGCTTTAAATGCCCGTGGCGCGTCGGCGCGCAGCTTGATAGTCAGGGCGCATGGCCAATTCAGCGACAAGCACGATCGATCCCCGCGAAGCCGCCCACTTCGGCGCGATGGCAGCCGACTGGTGGGATCCCAAGGGCAGCAGCGCAATGCTGCACAAGCTCAATCCGGTAAGGCTGCGCTATATTCGTAGCGCGATCGACCGGCACTGGCTTGGCGAGGAAAGCAGCTTCCACCCGCTTGAAGGCAAATCTGCGCTGGATGTCGGATGCGGCGCGGGCCTGCTGTCCGAACCTCTGGCGCGGTTGGGCGCTGCCGTCACCGCGCTCGACGCGGCGGAAGAAAATATCGCCATCGCCCGCGCCCATGCGGACGGTCAGGGTCTCCTGATCGACTATCGAGCGACGCCGGTCGAACAGCTCAACGCCGGAAGCTTCGATCTCGTCACCTCCATGGAGGTCGTGGAGCATGTCACCGACCCCGCCGCCTTCGTCCGTGCGCTGGCGGGCAAGCTCAGTCCCAACGGCCTGCTCATCATGTCCACGCCAAACCGCACGCCCCTTTCACGCCTCGCCATGATCAGCATCGGCGAAGGTATCGGCGGCATTCCAAAGGGAACGCACGACTGGGACAAGTTCCTGACGCCCGATGAACTGACCGAGATGCTGGTCAAGGCCGGACTGGAGGTGACCGATGTAACCGGCCTCTCCTTCGACCCGCGCAAAGGCTTCACGCTTTCGTCGAACAAGGCGATCAACTATCTGCTGACGGCGCGCCACGCTGGCTAGCCTCATTCCAAGCATCGAGGTGTAAATCGACACCACCTCTAAGGAACACCGTTCGCCCTGAGCCTGTCGAGCCGAAGGTCGGCGACGCCAACGGCTTTACTTCCTTTGTCAAGAAAGAGGGCTTCGACATCCGAATGAGGCAAGTGACTCGTTCGGACAGCCCGAACGGGGTGAGGCATTCAATCAAGAGGTACGGCCACCTCAACCCAACACACTAAGAAGCGGCCGCCACCGGGCCTGGGGGCGACCGCTTCCCAGCCCCCCGCTCGGGGCTGTCTCGTCAGGCTGCTTGCGCCGCCTCTTCCGAAGCGGGCAGGCGGATCAGGTAGTCGAATGCGGAAAGCGCCGCTGTCGATCCCGCGCCCATGGCGATCACGATCTGCTTGTAGGGCACGGTCGTGCAGTCACCCGCAGCGAATATCCCGGGCTGACTCGTTTCGCCCCTGGCGTCAATCTCGATCTCTCCGCGCGGCGACAATGCGATCGCGTCCTTCAGCCATTCCGTGTTCGGGACCAGCCCGATCTGCACGAAAATACCCTCCAACTCGACATCATGCTCCTCGCCACTGTTGCGGTCCTTGTAAGAGAGGCCCGTAACCTTGGCTCCATCGCCGTCCACCTTGGTGGTAAGCGCCGAAGTGATGATCCGCACATTGGGCAGGCTGGCGAGCTTGCGCTGCAACACTGCATCGGCGCGCAGCTGGCTGTCGAACTCGATCAGCGTCACATGGGCAACGATGCCGGCAAGATCGATGGCCGCTTCGACGCCGCTGTTGCCGCCGCCGATCACTGCCACGCGCTTGCCTTTGAACAAGGGACCATCGCAATGGGGGCAATAGGCCACGCCCTTGTTGCGATATTCCTCTTCGCCCGGCACGCCCATCTGCCGCCAGCGGGCGCCGGTCGACAGGATGACGGTGCGCCCCTTCAGCGACGCGCCATTTTCCAGCACGACCTCATGATAGCCGCCCTCGCTCTTGGCCGGGATCAACTTGGCCGCCTTTTGCAGGTTCATGATCTCGACATCATAATCCTTCACATGGGCTTCCAGCTGCGCGGCGAGCTTCGGTCCCTCCGTGTGGCTTACCGAGATGAAATTCTCGATCGCCATCGTGTCGAGCACCTGCCCGCCAAAGCGTTCCGCCGCGACACCCGTGCGGATCCCCTTGCGTGCCGCATAGATCGCCGCCGCCGCACCAGCGGGACCGCCGCCGACCACCAGCACCTCGAAAGGCTCCTGCGCCTTGATCCTCTCTGCCGCCCGATCCGCCGCGCCGCTGTCGATCTTCGCGACGATCTGCTCCAGCTCCATCCGGCCCGAAGCGAAAGGCTCGCCATTCAGGAACACGGTCGGCACCGCCATCACCTGACGCGCATCCACCTCTTCCTTGAACAGCGCGCCGTCGATGGCGACGTGGCGGATCCGGGGATTGAGCACGCTCATCAGGTTCAGCGCCTGCACCACGTCGGGGCAGTTCTGGCACGACAACGAGAAGTAGGTTTCGAAACTGAAATCGCCGTCCAGCTCCTTGATCTGCTCGATCAACTCCTGCGCCGCCTTGGACGGATGCCCGCCCACCTGCAACAGCGCCAGCACCAGCGAGGTGAACTCGTGCCCCATCGGAATGCCCGCAAAGGTCACGCCGATATCGGTCCCCGCCCGCCGGATCATGAAGCTGGGCTTGCGCTTGTCATTGCCGGACGTGACCGTCACCTTGTCCGACAGCTCGGCAATCTCGTTCAGCAAGCCTTCCAGCTCGCGCGACTTCGCGCCTTCATCCAGCGACGCCACCAGCTCGATCGGCTGCGTGATGTTCGCCATATAGGTCTTCAGTTGACCCTTCAGATTTGCGTCCAACATCTTCGTAGCTCCATTGAATTGGCGCGCCGCCCGTGGGCACGCGGGTCCGCTTGCCGGACGATACGACCCGAAGGCCCGGCATGTCAGCGGTCAAATTGTCAGGTGAAACCCCCGCCGGGCCGGGGAGTTGCTCGACCCGGCCCGGCGAAAGGTCAGGTTTTGCTTAGATCTTGCCGACGAGGTCAAGCGACGGGGCCAGGGTTTCTTCACCCTCTTCCCACTTAGCCGGGCACACTTCACCGGGGTGAGCGGCGACATATTGCGCAGCCTTGACCTTGCGGAGCAGTTCGGTCGCGTTGCGGCCGACGCCTTCCGAAGTGATTTCCATGAACTGGATCACGCCTTCGGGATCTACCAGGAAGGTCGCGCGGTCAGCAAGACCCACGCCCGGACGCATCACGTCGAAATTGTTGGTGATCTGGCCCGACTGATCGCCCAGCATATAATAGTTGATCTTGCTGATCGCCGGAGATGTGTCGTGCCATGCCTTGTGGCTGAAATGCGTGTCGGTCGAAACCGAATAGACTTCGACGTTCAGCGACTGCAGCGTCGGGTAGATGCCGGCCAGGTCTTCCAGCTCGGTCGGACACACGAAAGTGAAGTCAGCGGGGTAGAAGAAGAAAATCGCCCACTTGCCCTTCACGTCCGCGTCAGTGACGTCGACAAACTTGCCTTCCTTGAACGCGGTGGCTTTGAACGGCTTGATGCTGGTGTTGATGAGAGCCATGGGCTTTCCAGTTCCTTCTTAGGGTTGCTGTTGCCCGGCCTATGTAGGGAGGTCGCTACCCAAGGGGAAATTGCTTTTATTCACACCTGTTATTGAGAAAAGCGATCACCAGCCACATCATTGATCGACGGTCTCGTCCCTTGGCTTCTGGATGACATAAGTCATGGCTTCCCTGGCCATCTCCAGCGCCTCATCGATAGTGAAAGTCGAGGAATCCAGACAAAGCTCCAGCCACAGCCCATCCAGCATGGCGGTCAACCCGATAGCCGCGATCCGCGCAGCCGGACGCGGTATCTGCGGCGCCGCCTCGCGCAGCAACACCTCCAACCGCTCGCGCGATCCGCCATAGGTTTCCGCATGCGTCGCGGCGATCTCGGGACTGGTCTTCACCAGGCTCCAAAAGGAAATCCACGTCGCCAGCAAATTGGGATCCAGCACCGGCGGCTGCAAATTCGCCCTTATATAAGCCCACAGCCGGTCAAGCGGATCTGGCCCCGCCTCTGCCACGGCCTGTTCCAGCGCCGCCGCCACCTTCTTGCCAACATCGCGGTAGGTGGCGAGGATCAGGGCATCGACACCATCGAAATAATGCGTCAGCAACCCTGCCGACACGCCCGCCCGCGCGCAGATGGCCCGGACGGAAGTCGCGGCTACGCCCTTCTCCGCAAGACACTGCGCCGTCGCTTCGATCAGCGCCTGACGCCTGACATCGGGCGACTCTCTGACAAAGCGTGCGCGCCCCTCTATTCTGCCAAGGCGGCCTGCAATCTTCTCCACGTCTCTTTTCCCGTCACCATGCCGCACCCCATCGGAGCGGTCCATCCCGCCACATGGACACCGCCTTCGATCACCATTTAGGCCAGCAATGCAAGGGGAATTATGGCGCGCAGCCCCGTCAGGCAGGCTCGCTCAATTCTTCCAAAGCGGTAAAGCGTTGCGACCACAGCGCCCCGTAAATCGCCATCCATTGCACGACCGGAGCCAGGCCCTTCACCCGCGCCGCATAATAGGTCTCGCGCCCCGCCCGGCGAGCCGTCACCAGACGCGCACGCCTCAGCTTCCCCAGATGCCGCGACACCATCGGTTGCGACACCTCAGATACGGCCGTCAGAGCATGGACGCTCTGCTCCCCCTCCTTCACCAGATATTCCAGCAGAGCCCGCCGCGTCCCGTCAGAAAGCGCCTTGAAAAGTTCATCACATGCCGCCGAGCGGTCGCCGCCTGAAAGTGTATCGTTCATTGCGAAGTCATAACCAAATGATTATGAATAGATCAAGCGAAGACCGTTTTTGAGGGGTCGAAGCGACGTTAACCAAAAAAAGTTGGCGGGGTCCAGCAGCTGAGTCTTTTGAGTCACACCACCTGATATTGAGTCCCTTGGTTAAATCCGGACTCAACATGTCGTGTCTACCTCCTTCGTTCTCACGCTGTTAACTTTTGTCTGAGGCTCTACGGCTAAGCCGTTGATCTTGACGCCGGACTCTCGACGACTCAACGCTGGTCCTCGAAACATATGGGGGTCACATAATGGGTGTCATGGAACGCGTCGCACCGCGGCGTAAAAGGGCGGTTGCGCCGATTGAAAAAGAGGCGGTCAACGTCCCGGCAAACTGCCTGCTGCGCGGCGACTGCATCGTCGAAATGGCAAAGCTGCCCGACGCTTGCATCGACATGATCTTCGCTGATCCGCCCTATAATCTTCAGCTAGGCGGCGACCTGTTCCGTCCCGAAGGCGGCCGGGTGGATGCCGTCGACAATGACTGGGATAAATTCGACACGCTCAGCAGCTATGACCGCTTTACCAAGGCATGGCTGGCGCAGGCCCGCCGTATCCTGAAGCCCAATGGCAGTATCTGGGTCATCGGCAGCTACCACAACATCTTCCGCGTCGGCACCGCCCTTCAGGACGAAGGCTTCTGGATTCTCAACGACATCATCTGGCGCAAGTCCAACCCCATGCCCAATTTCAAGGGCACCCGCTTCACCAACGCGCATGAAACGCTGATCTGGGCCAGCCAGGGTGAGGACGCCAAATATACGTTCAACTACAAGGCGATGAAGACACTCAATGACGAGCTGCAAATGCGCTCCGACTGGGTGCTGCCAATCTGCGGCGGGCAAGAACGGCTGAAGCGCAACGGGACAAAGGCGCACCCGACGCAAAAGCCCGAAGCCCTGCTCTATCGCGTGCTTCTGGCCTGCACCAAGCCCGGCGACGTCGTGCTCGATCCCTTCTTCGGCACCGGCACCACCGGCGCGGTCGCCAAGCGTCTCGGCCGCAAATGGATCGGCATCGAACGCGAAGACAGCTATATCGAAGTCGCGATGGAGCGCATCGAAGCCGCCCTGCCGCTGGACGAATCCGCCCTCACCATCATGCAAAGCGCCAAGAGCCAGCCCAAGGTCGCCTTCGGCACGCTGGTCGAAACCGGCTACCTTCAGCCCGGCGCTATCCTGACCGACGCCAAGCGCCGCTGGCAGGCCACCGTGCGCGCGGACGGCTCGCTCAGCGTCGGCACAGACACGGGTTCGATCCACAAAATGGGCGCAACCCTGCAAAATGCGCCCAGCTGCAATGGCTGGACCTTCTGGCACCATGAAGTCGACGGCGCCCTCAAGCCCATCGACACGCTGCGCCAGACGTACCTGCTGGCAAACGAGCCATGAGATAATCAGACCTCAAAATTCAAATTAATCTCCGTTCGGGCTGAGCCTGTCGAAGCCCTTTCCTTTCTTTAATAGAAAAGACCCTTCGACAGGTTCAGAATGACCGGGAAAATATGACCCTTTCCACTCTCCCCCAGGACGCCCGGCTTTACCTAAAGCCCACATGGTTCGTCCCCTCCCCCATCGGCCTGCCCGATGGGTCCGCCGCACGCATGGCCAACGGCCTCCTCTGGTTCCAGGCCTATGAGCTAACCGCCCTCCAAGGCTCCCAACGCCTGACCCGGACCACCATCCCGGTCGCCCAGTTCGCGCAAACCATCGCCACCCTCCCCGACGCGCTCGCCGAACGAGCACAACGCCTCGCCACAAACATCTCCGCCCAACGGCAGCCACTCGCCCTAGGTGACCGCACCATCCGCTTCGACGCGCCGCAAGTCATGGCGATCCTCAACGTCACGCCCGACAGCTTCTCCGATGGCGGCAAGCATATGGACGACCCGCAAGCCGCAGCCGACGCAGGCTTTGCCATGGCGGCCGCAGGCGCCGCCCTCATTGACATAGGTGGAGAATCCACGCGCCCCAAAGCGCCCAAGGTCTGGGAAGGCGACGAAATCGCCCGCGTCGTCCCCGTCATCGAAAAGCTGGCCGCCGCAGGCGTCCCGGTGTCCATCGACACCCGCAAGGCGGCGGTAATGGAAGCGGCTCTCGCAGCAGGCGCAAAGGTCATCAACGACGTCAGCGCCCTCGCCCACGATCCCCGCGCGATGGAGGTCGCCGCGCGCGCTACCTGCCCCGTCATCCTGATGCATGCACCATCATCCGGCGATGACCCGCACGACAATCCCGGCGGCTATGGCGATGTCGTCGCCGACGTGTTCGACATGCTCGAATCCCGCATCGAAGCCTGCGTGGCGGCAGGCATCGCTCGCGACCGGATCATGATCGATCCGGGCCTCGGCTTCGGCAAATCGCTCGCCGACAATCTCGCGCTGGTCAACGGCCTCGCCACCTTTCAGGGCCTCGGCGTACCCCTGCTCTTCGCCGGAAGCCGCAAGCGATTGATCGGCGCCCTCTCCAACGAAGCCCCCGCCCCGACCGCCTCGGCGGCTCCATCGCCCTCGCCTTCCGCGCCGCGCAATCCGGCGCGCAGATGGTCCGCGTCCATGATGTGAAGGAAAGCGTGCAAGCCCTGCACCTATGGCGCGGCCTAGCCGACGCAGGACTTAGTGCGGTCTGAAGCATGATCATGTTTGAGTGATGTCACCCCGGACTTGATCCGGGTGTGGATTCACATTGGAAGTGCAACGGGATGAAGGTTTCGGCTGGAGTTTTGAAGCCGAGGCATTTTCGGGGTGTGTTGTTGTAGTTTGCGATGATGGCGTCGATGGCTGTGTGGGGCAAGGCTGCGAGATTGGTTTTGCGGGGGAGGTTGCGGCGGAGGCGGCCGATGGCGTTTTCGACGCCGCCTTTCTGCCATGGTGCGCGAGGATCGCAGAAGTAGGCGTCGAGGCCGAGTTGGCTGGCGATGTGCTGATGGCGATTGAACTCTGTGCCATTGTCGAAGGTGATCGATTTTCGCAGTTCTGCG
The DNA here is from genome assembly GCF_015693305.1 of Sphingobium sp. Cam5-1. NCBI lineage: Bacteria > Pseudomonadati > Pseudomonadota > Alphaproteobacteria > Sphingomonadales > Sphingobiaceae > Sphingobium > Sphingobium sp. Cam5-1. Next base: position 1,629,664 of record NZ_CP065138.1, read on the forward strand.
GGCATGGGTGCGAGCATCCGGACGAGGGCGGCTGCGACGGGATCGGCCTTCAGACTGCCTTGCGGGACGGCGAAGGTGAGCCGCGAGTGCCTTTCGTGAGCGACGAGGACAGCCTGACCAGCAGTTGAGAAGAGCATGGCGTCGGCTTCCCAGTGGCCTGCCTGCTCGCGGGTTGCGATGCTTTGGTGGCGGCCGTGAATCGAAGGACGGTCGGCATAGCGCGGCCATCCGCCCTTGGTGCGCCAGCCGCGCTTGTACTTGGCGCGGGGCAGGTAAAAGCGCCAGCGCCGGTCGTTGGTGCGTTTGAGCTGCGCATAGACGAAGCGATAGATCGTCTCGTGGCTGATGATCTTGCGCCCAGCCTCAAGGGTAAGGCGTCCGGCAACCTGCTCGGGCGACCACCCCTGTGCGAGGCGGTCGAGTATGGCCTCGCGCAAGGCATCCTCGCGCTCGAGCCTGGTGCCGGCCCAGCGTCGCGCCTCTGCTTGGGCTTGCGCGTAGGCTGGCTGATAGCCGACCTTCGCACCGGCATTGCGCTTCAACTCGCGCGCGACGGTCGACGGCTGGCGATCCAGAGTTGCAGCGATTTGCCGGATCGATTGCCCGGCTTCGCGAAGCCGGGCAATCGAACATCGCTCCTCGATCGATAACTGGCGGTAGTTCGACATGGCAACACCTGTCTGAGGTGTTGCACTTCGTTTGTGAACTCAGAGGGGTCCCGCTTCTTGACCCTGCCGATGCAGCGGGACCCCGGGTCAAGCCCGGGGTGACGGAAAATCAGCCTTAATGCGATGCTTCCGTGTAAAAAGATCAGCCTCTAAGGATCGCAAGCACTCTTAACCCGGTCGCCCTGAGCCTCGGGCCAACAACCCACCCCCGTTCGGGCTGAGCTTGTCGAAGCCCCTTCCTTCTCTTCAGCAATCAACCCGGAAAGCTGCAATGGGCTGCTATCAGCGCGAAGCCGTCCCGTAACCACCACACCAACCTACCACCGCCGCAACCTTGGCCGAAACACACTCGGATCAATCGCCAGCACCGGTACATCCCTGGCCGCCAATTCAACCTTCGCCTGCTCCACCACCGGCGGCCTGGCACCGGGCGTGAAAGTCACCACCGCCGTCCCCGGATCATCCAGCACCAGCCGGTCCAGCATCAACGCAGGCCCCAACTCATCCGCATTCACCCGAACCAGCGTCCCAAGCTGCGTCATCCCAAACAATGTCCGGGCAAAGGCGGTAGGCAGCCTTATGCAGCCATGGCTCGCCGGATAGCCCGGGTTATGCCCCGCATGCAGCGCCACCCCATCCCATGTCAGCCTTTGCATGAACGGCATGGGCGCATTGCTGTAGAGGTTCGAGCGATGCCATTCCCGCTTTTGCAGGATCGTAAACTCGCCGGTCGGCGTCCGATGCCCCGCCGTGCCCGTCGATACGCTCGCCACGCCCACCAGCCGGTCGCCGCTATAGACATGCATCATCTGCCGCTGAAGGCTGATGATCAGGTAAACCGGCCCATCGAACGGCCCTTCCTCCAACCAACGATAGCCGCCCGGCCGCACCACCTCACCATCGGGAATCGCGGCCTCAGCAGCAGCTTCACGCATCGGCGAAAGAGAAGCTAGGGCGACCAGCGCCAGCAGGAACGGCATCACGCGCATTAAGTCTTTCTTAGTCATAATGCACGGAAACGCCAGCCAACAAGCGGCCTCCCACTCGCGTTTCTTAATCCCCCGGTGGCACAGGTTAGAGCATGATCAGTTTGAGTGATCGTCACCCGGACTTGCTCCGGGGTCCCGCTTCTTATCCGATACTGCCGAGGCAGCGAGACCCCGGGTCAAGCCCGAAAGCCCGCTCCCAAGGATTGATCTTGTCACGGCAGAAACCAGCCGCCGCCGGGTTTACCCTCGAATGGCCAAAGTCGGCCTATCCGGCGGCCATTCGGCCGAAGTCCTACAACAGCACCAACTGAGCCACCGGGGCAAAGCTGCGGCGGTGCAGCGGCGTCGGACCATGTTCCCGCAACGCCGCCAGATGCATCGGGCTGCCATAGCCCTTATTGCTTTCCCAGCCATAATGGGGGTGCACCACGGCCGCCTCCACCATCATGCGGTCGCGCGCTTCCTTGGCCAATATCGACGCAGCGGCGATCGACAGGCATTTGGCGTCGCCCTCCACCACGGCCGTTGATGCCCACCGCCATTTCGGGCAACGATTGCCGTCCACCAGCACATGCGCACAATCATGCGCCAGCGCCTCCACCGCCCGCGTCATCGCCAACATCGTCGCCCACAGGATGTTGATCTCGTCAATCTCCTCGACCGACGCGACCCCAATCCCCCAGCACAACGCCCGCGCCTTGATCTCGACCTCCAGCACAGCGCGCCGCGCGGCGGTCAGCTGCTTGCTGTCGTTAAGGCCATCCGGGCAATCCTCCTGGCGCAGGATGACGGCAGCGGCCACCACCGGCCCCGCAAGCGGCCCCCTGCCCGCTTCGTCCACGCCCGCGACCAGGCCCGGATGATGCAACCGCTCATGCGCAAAATCAGGCATGCTGGTGAAACCCCAACGGCGCCCCCATAGGCCCATGACCCTGCCCCAGCCCCGGCGCCAACATCAACGCTTCCCGGACATATTTACGAGCAAATTCAATAGCTTCTATCAGATTAGAGCCCTGCCCCAACCGAGCAGCAATAGCACTGGCCAAGGTACACCCGGTCCCATGCGTATGAATCGTTTCAATTCGCGCATTGCTCCATGACTTCACCAACCCTTGCGGTCCAATCAGCCGATCGGTCAGCATTGCCCCCTCGCCATGCCCACCCTTCGCCAGCACATGCGTACCGAAACGGATCGCAATCTCCTCGCCCCCCAGCGCCTCCAGCTCCGGAATATTCGGCGTCACCAAAGTCGCCAGCGCCATCAGCCGCTCAAACGCCGCAATCGTCGCCTCATCCGCCAGCACCGATCCACTGGTAGCGACCATCACCGGATCGAATATGATCGGAACATCGACCAATTCGGCCAGTCGATCAGCAACGGCCTGCGCAGTTTCAGCCGAACCGATCATCCCGATCTTCACCGCATCCACGCCGATATCGCTGATGACGCTGTCCATCTGCCGCAACACCATATCGGTGGGCACCGCATGCACGCCCTGCACCCCCAGCGTATTCTGAGCAGTGATCGCCGTGATCGCCGTCATCGCGTGCCCGCCCAGCAGCGTAACTGTACGGATGTCCGCCTGCACGCCAGCCCCCCCGCCACTGTCCGACCCGGCGATGATCAAAATGCGCGCGGGTTTCATGCCTTGTAGTGACGCTCGGTAGAGGCGGGATGGCGCGCGAGCGCTTCGCCCGTGCGCGTCGGCCGGTCCATGAGTTCCCCGCCGCAATTAGGGCAACGATCATCAAGCGCCTCGGCACAGGCAGCGCAAAAGGTGCATTCGAATGAGCAGATGAACGCTCCCGGCTCCGCAGCTGGCAGATCCACGCCGCAGCGCTCGCAATCAGGACGCATGTCGAGCATCAGGCTGCCACCCGCGCCACTGCGTCACAGATTCGCTCGACGACATCCTTCACCTGATCTTCCCGATCGCCCTCGGCCATGACACGGATTACAGGCTCCGTGCCGGACGGACGAATTACCAATCGGCCGCAGCCATTGAGTTCACTTTGCGCCTGCGCAATCACCCGCTTAACCTCCTCATGCTCCAGCGGCCTGCCACCGGAAAAACGGACGTTCTTGAGCAGTTGCGGCACGGGATCGAACTGATGCAGCACTTCGCTGGCGGGCTTGCGCGCGCGGACAAGCGCAGCAAGCACCTGAAGCGCCGCCACGGTCCCATCGCCGGTCGTCGCATAGTCGGACAGGATCATGTGACCCGACTGTTCACCGCCGACATTGAAGCCACCCTCACGCATCCGCTCCAGCACATAGCGGTCACCAACCTTTGTGCGCTCGAGATTGATGCCCTGCGTAGCCAAAAAGCGCTCCAAGCCGAGGTTGGACATAACCGTCGCAACCAGTCCGCCCCCCCGCAGCAATCCATCGCGGGCGAAATTGCTGGCGATCAGCGCCATGATCTGATCGCCATCAACTATCTGGCCCTTCTCATCCACGACGATCAGCCGGTCGGCATCGCCGTCAAGAGCGATCCCAATATCCGCACCGGACGACACGACTGTTTCCTGGCACAGAAGCGGAGAAGTAGATCCGCAACCATCGTTGATATTGATGCCATTTGGCGTCACGCCAATCGCGATCACCTCAGCGCCCAATTCCCAAAGAGCCGAGGGCGCGACCTGATAAGCGGCGCCGTTCGCGCAATCGACGACGATCTTCAGCCCGTCGAGGCGAAGGTCGGCGGGAAAGCTGGATTTGACCGCATGGATGTAGCGGCCCCGAGCATCCTCGACCCGGCGCGCACGTCCGATTTCCGATGATGCTGCAAGCGGAATATCCTGCTCCAGCATCGCTTCAATCTTCAGCTCGTCTTCGTCGGAAAGCTTGTAACCATCGGGTCCGAACAGCTTGATCCCGTTGTCGGCATAGGGATTGTGACTGGCCGAAATCATGACGCCCAAATCTGCCCGCATGGAATGAGCAAGCAGCGCCACGGCAGGCGTTGGAATCGGTCCGAACTGAACAACGTCCATCCCCACCGCAGTGAAGCCCGCGACCAGCGCGTTTTCGACCATGTAGCCGGACAGGCGCGTGTCCTTGCCGATCACAACCCGATGCCTATGGCTCCCCCGCTGAAAATGCTTTCCGGCGGCCATGCCGACCTTCATCGCGAGTTCTGCGGTCATCGGCCATTGGTTCGTACGGCCCCTGATCCCGTCGGTGCCGAAATAACGCCTGCTCATGATTCTGTCCTGCAACGCGACCTAAGTTGCCGTCGTCCATAGCAATCTTTGTTCGACTTTCCACTGGCCAGCAGTCATCCCATAGCAGATGGACGGTTTCAATGCAGCGGTGGACGCGCTTTCAAGTGCGGTCTTCTTCAAGGTGCCCGTCATGGGTGCCCGGATCGAACTGATCGTCCTCTATCTTGCGATCCCGATGTTGTTTTTCACCATCTGGCTAGGCTTTCCCAATGTCCGCGCCGTGGGACGGGCACTACGGATATTGCGGACCCAGCCAAGCGCGGGCGAGGCCAAGGGCGACGTCAGTCAGTGGGGCGCTTTGACCACAGCGCTCGCCGGAACGATCGGCCTTGGCAACATCGCCGGGGTCGCGGTTGCGTTGACCATGGGCGGGCCGGGAGCGATCTTGTGGATGTTCGTGATCGGCTGGTTCGCAATGACCGTGAAGATGGCCGAAGTGACGCTCGGCCTCAAATACCGGACATTTGATCAGCGCGGCCATGTGCATGGTGGCCCCATGTATGTGCTCAAAGCCATAGGTGCGGCCCGAGGCTGGCCCCGTCTGGGACTTACGCTTGGCGGCCTTTACGCCTTCTTCGCCCTATTTGGCGCGATCCCGATGGTGCAGGTTAATCAGAGCTTCGCGCAGGTGAAGGTCGTGACCGGTCTCTCTAACGGCTGGGCCTATGGCGTGCTTCTGGCCGCCGCCGTGGCGTTGGTGACACTGGGCGGCGCGGCATGGCTTGGCGAGGTCGCGAAACGGCTCACCCCACTCAAGGTGGCCGTCTATCTCATTGGTGTCGCTGCCGTTCTCATCATCCATGCGCCAGCGATACCCGGCGCATTGGCCCAGATATGGCACGGCGCCTGGAATGGCAGCGCGGCCATGGGAGGCGCCGTCGGGGCCTTTGTCTCGGGAATGAGGCGAGCGGTCTTTGCGAGCGAGGCCGGTGTAGGCTCCGCGGTCATGGCGCACAGCCTGGCACGAGTGCGCCATCCGGTTTCCGAAGGCCTGGTGGCCCTGCTCGAACCGCTGCTCGGCACAATGATCGTCTGTTCGGTGGGTGGTCTGGCGCTGGTGGTCGCGGGCACTTGGACATCAGGACTGGAAGGCATCGCCATCACGTCCGCCGCCTTCTCGCAGGTATCACCGTGGTTTCCATGGCTGCTAGCGATCGTCGTTGTGCTGTTCGCCTATTCCACGCTTGTCGCGTGGGGCTTTTACGGCCTTCAGGCTTGGGGATATCTGTTCGGTCATGGGCCAAAGGCGCAGTGGAGCTACAAGATCCTCTATATCGTCGCGCTGCCCCCTGCGGCCGCGATCGACCTAGGCCGGGTTGTGGACATCGTCGATAGCAGCTTCTTCCTGATGGCGATTCCCAACGTTATTGCGCTTTATCTCTGCGCGGGAGAGTTGCGGCGAGATGTGCGGGCCTATCTGAGCAAAACGGAAGAACATGCCTCAACAAGCGGACTTAAGGACTAACCGATAAGCGAAAGGCCCCACCAGTTGGCGAGGCCTCTCTTAAATTATATCGGGTTGGGTTGGCTCAGATCTTGTCCCCCAACGCTCCCTTAACGGATCCTTTGACGTCCTGAGCAGTGCCCTTAGCCTTCTGCGCCTTTCCTTCTGCAATCAGATCTGCATCGTTCTGGTTTCGGCCCACGGCCTCCTTGGCCGCTCCGGCAATCTTATTGCCTGCCGCTTTAACCTTGTCAGTCATTTCACCCATAACGTCCTCCTGTCGAAAGCTACGATGGGTCAACAACCTGGAGTGACCGAAAGTTGCCGCCGGTACGATTGCGCAACGGTTGCAGAAAAAAAAGGGGCCGGAAAACCGGCCCCTTCCAAAATATTGGTAGCTGACGCTTAGCGCTTCGAGAACTGGAAGCTGCGGCGAGCCTTGGCGCGACCGTACTTCTTACGCTCGACGGTACGGCTGTCGCGGGTCAGGAAGCCTTCGGCCTTGACCGCGCTACGAAGCGCCGGTTCATACTTCGACAGAGCCTGGGCAATGCCGTGCTTGACCGCACCAGCCTGGCCCGAGAGACCGCCGCCCTTGACGGTGGCAATCACGTCATACTGGCCTTCGCGCTCAGTGATGCCGAAGGGCTGGTTGATCACCAGACGCAGGGTCGGGCGAGCGAAATATACTTCCTGATCGCGGCCGTTGACCGTGATCTTGCCGGTGCCGGGCTTCACCCAGACGCGGGCGACGGCATCCTTACGGCGGCCGGTCGCATAAGCGCGGCCGAGGCTGTCGATTTCCTGGGCGCGCAGCGGAGCCGAGGGCTGAACAGGAGCGATCGGCGCGTCGGCAGCGACGGCCTCACCAGCGGCGGGCGCGGGAGCGTTGGCGGTCAGCGACGCGAGGTCGGACAGGGACTGGCGGTTATCGGACATTATGCACCCACCTTGTTCTTGCGGTTGCGCGATGCGAAATCGAGCACTTCGGGGTTCTGCGCTTCGTGCGGATGTTCAGCACCGGCGAAGATGCGCAGGTTCCGCATCTGCTGACGGCCGAGCGGACCACGGGGGATCATGCGCTCAACAGCCTTTTCCAGGACGCGCTCGGGGAAACGGCCTTCCAGGATCTTGGCAGGCGTGGTTTCCTTGATGCCACCAGCATAGCCGGTGTGCTTGTAGTAGACCTTGTCGGTCAGCTTGCGGCCGGTGAACTTCACCTTGCCAGCGTTGATGATGATGACATTGTCACCGCAATCGACGTGGGGCGTGAAGCTGGTCTTGTGCTTGCCGCGAAGGATGTTCGCGACGGTCGAGGCGAGGCGGCCGACGACGAGACCTTCCGCGTCGATCAGGATCCACTTCTTTTCGACCGTTGCCGGGGTTGCCGGCTTTGTGGTCTTCATCAGCGCCTTCATGGTGCCAATCTCCAGAATGAAATAGTGAATTGAACGCGTTTTGAGGGCGATCAAAGATGGGCGCTAATGACCGGCGAGGTTCGAGAAGTCAAGAGATTCGGCGGGTTTCCTGACGGGTAAAATAATACCCGTCATTTTGCGATCTGTTCAGCGACCCATTTTGCATAGCTTAAGTTCGCGCTTTCCACCGGCAATGCGAGGATCGCGGGCACTTCATAGTCGTGAAGTTCCGCGATGCGCGCCATCAGCGCGTCGCGGCGTGAGAGCGTGGTCTTGAACAACACCGGAAACTCCGCCGCGCTTTCCAGCACGCCGTTCCATTCATAGAGCGACGTCGCAGCCCCGAGCATGTTGGCGCAGGCGGCCAGCCCTTCCCCGATAAGCTGGCGCGCGACGCGGTCGGCGGCCTCCGCCGAGCCGAAGAGCGTGTAGACGAGCGCGACGCCGCTCACGCCCGACGCGACCCGACCGCATGCGCGCCCCAGGCGGCGGAAGCGACAACGAGGGCGCCGACCGCCTGATGCAGCACCGCTAGTGGCAAGGCGATGCCACTGACGACGGTGGCGATGCCCAGCGCGATCTGCGTGCCGACGGCGGCATTGATGGCGATCGAGGGACCGCGCCGTCCCGCCCGCTTTGCCCTACGCGCAAGCAGGATCAACATCGCGGCGGCAACCCATGCCCACCAGCGATGGATGAAATGGACGAGATAAGGGTCGCTGGACAAGGTCGCCCAAAGCGATCCCAGCCACGAAATCCCCTCAGGCACGAGATGGTCGTTCATGAGCGGCCATGTGTTCGAGACATAACCGGCGTCGAGCCCGGCGGTGAAAGCGCCGAACATCAGCTGGACCAGCAGCACCAGCAGGGCGACCAGCGCAAAGGGCCTGAGCGCGGCCGGACGGGCGGCAGGGTTCCGCGCGAGGCCAAACAGATCAAGCGCGGTCCAGATGAGGCCACCCATGATGAAGAGCGCGGTCAGCAGATGAACCGCAAGCCGGTAATGGCTGACGTCGGTGCGCACGGAGAGGCCAGAAGTCACCATCCACCAACCAATCGCACCCTGAAGTCCGCCGAGCGCCAGCAAAGCGACGAGACGCCAGCCATAGCCGTACGGGATAGTGCGGCGAAAGGCGAACCACAGGAGCGGCAGGGCAAAAGCCAGGCCTATCAATCGTCCAAGCAGCCGGTGCACCCATTCCCAGAAGAAGATGAATTGGAAATCGGACAGGGTCATGCCCTGCCGCAATTGCTGATATTCGGGGATCTGCTGATAGAGGCGGAACGCGTCCATCCACTGATCATGGGTCAGCGGCGGAATGGCGCCGGTGATCGGTTTCCACTGCGTTATCGACAGGCCCGATTCGGTAAGCCGGGTAATGCCGCCCACCACCACCATGCAGAAAACGAGCGCTGCCACCGTGAGTAGCCAGCGGGCGATCGCGACGGGACGGGAAACATCCATGGCCGGGCGAAGGGCAAGTTCAGTCATGGCGCCGATCCATGCGCCGATGCCCGGATTGTTGCAAGAGGGCGCCCATAGGACAAAAGGTCGCAACGATCCGTAACGAGCGGATACAAATCAACGGACAGGCGTATCCCGTCTATGCACTTCTTAACAGAGGATAATCGATGAGCGCCCCGGCGACCGACATTGCCGGAATGATCGCTGCACAAGGTCCGATCGGGGGTCTGACGGCGCGCATCGGCGACGGGTCCCCTCTGGGGCCTGTCGGCCAATGGTCGCCTGCGCTGATTTCAACCGTACGGCTGATGCTGTCTTCCAAGGCGGAGATCGTGCTGTTTTGGGGGCCGCAACTCTGCGCGCTCTATAATGAAGCCTATGCGCCGACGATTGGCGACAAGCATCCGGGGGCACTGGGCCGTCCGGCGCGGGAGAATTGGGCCGAACTATGGGACGATCTGGAGCCTCTGCTGCTGTCGGTACTGGAAAAGGGTGAGACGGTGCATGCCAAGGACCGCCCCTTTTACATCGAGCGGGACGGCGGCCGGGGCGAGGAAGTCTATTTCGACATCAGCTATTCCCCCGTGTTCGAAGCGGACGGGTCGATCGGCGGGGCGCTGTGCATCGTCAGTGAGACAACGCAGCGCGTCCGAACCGAGCGAGAGATGCTGGCGGATCGCAACCGATTATGGACGCTGGCCCGCGACCCTTTTCTGATCGCCGACATGGACGGCGTGTGGCTGTCGGCCAGCCCTGCATGGACGGACATATTGGGATGGAGCCAGGAGGAACTGATCGGCCGCACGTCGGAGTGGATGGAGCATCCCGATGATGTCGCGCACGTCCGGAACGAGGTTGATATGCTCCAGCAAGGCATTCCCACGCGACGCTTTGAAAACAGGTTCCGAACAAAGGACGGCGATTATCGTAACTTCAGCTGGACGGCGGTGCCCGACAATGGGCTGATTTATTGCGTGGCGCGCGATGTCACCGAACAGCGCGCCCATGCCCGCGCGCTGGCCGAGGCGGAGGCTGCGTTGCGGCAGGCGCAGAAGATGGAGACGCTGGGCCAGTTGACCGGCGGCGTGGCCCATGACTTCAACAATCTGCTACAGGTCGTGACGGGCAATCTTGAACTGCTCCAGCGCGGCCTCAAAGATAATGAGCGGATGCGGCGCGCGGCGGATAATGCGATGGCGGGCGCGGAACGTGCGGCGATGCTGACGCAGCGGTTGCTCGCCTTTTCCCGCCGCCAGCCTTTGGCGCCCGAGCGCGTGGACCCCAATCGGCTGGTGAGCCGCATGTCGGAGTTGCTGATCCGCACATTGGGCGAGCGGATTGAGGTTGAGACGATTCAGGCTGCACGGGCCTGGCCGATCGAAGTCGATCTTAATCAGATGGAAAATGCGCTGTTGAACCTGGCGGTCAATGCGCGCGATGCGATGCCCGAGGGCGGCAAGCTGACCATCGAGGTCGCCAATACACATATCGATGACCGTTACGCAGCGCAGGAAGAGGATGTGCAGCCCGGCCAATATGTGCTGATCAGCCTGTCGGATACGGGACAGGGCATGGATGCGGAGACATTGAGCCATGCGATCGAGCCGTTCTTCACCACCAAGGAGGTGGGCCGGGGCACCGGGCTTGGGCTGTCCATGGTCTATGGTTTCATCAAGCAATCCGGCGGCCATATCCGGGTTTATTCGGAGGTCGGCGAAGGGACGAGCGTCAAGATTTACCTCCCCCGTTTCCATGGCCTTGTTCCAGCCAATGATCAGTTGGAGGAGGCGCCGCGCCCGGTCGTGAGCGGGGGCGATGAGACGGTTCTGGTGTGCGAGGATGACGATAAAGTCCGCGCCTATGCTGTCGAGGTGCTGAACGAGCTAGGCTACCGGGTGATCGAAGCCAGCAACGGCGCGGCGGCGCTGGATGCGTTGGAGCAGGCCCCGGTGCCGGTCGATCTGCTATTTACAGATGTGGTGCTGCCCGGTGGGATGACAGGCGCGGACGTTGCGCGGGAAGCGGCGGCGAGGCGGCCGGAGCTTAAGATACTGTTCGCGACCGGATATGCACGCAATGCTATTTTCCACCATGGGCGGCTGGACCCGGGGGTGGAGTTGCTGACCAAGCCTTTCACTTACGCGGAATTGGCGGGGAAGGTGCGTGAGGTGTTGGACCGGCGGGAAGAGCAGCGGGTGGGGTAGTGGATTGGGGATGGGCTTCGACTTTGCTCAGCTGGGCTGGACGCAATTGAACGGAGAATTTTACATCCTAAACCCGTTCGGGCTGAGCTTGTCGAAGCCCACTTTTTTTAAAATGAAGAAAGTAGAGCCCTTCGACAAGCTCAGGGCGAACGGTGGTGGGAGGGGTGGCGCACGTTAGCCCAGCGCTTGCCATGCCGCGACCAACGCCCTCGCGCGCTCCGCTACCGTCGAGGCATTGTCGCCGGGGCGGTATAGGGCGCCGCCGACGCCGATGCCTTCGCAACCTGCGCCGAGCCATTGGCCGATCGTGTCGGCGCCAGTGCCGCCCACTGCCCAGAGGCCGACTTGGCGCGGCAGCACTTCCTTGATGGCCTTTATATAGGCGGGGCCGAGGCTGGCGGCCGGGAACAGTTTCAGGCGGCGGGCGCCAGCGCGGACGGCGGCGAAGCCTTCGCTGGGGGTCATGAAGCCGGGCAGCATGTCGAAGCCATATTGCGCGCCACGGGCGATGACGGTTGGATCGGTGTTGGGCGTCACCATGATGCGTCCGCCGGTGCGGCGGAGGTCGTCCACCGCCTCGACCGTCAGCACGGTGCCGCCGCCGATCAGCGCGGTCGCGCCGAACGCCTGTTGGAGCGCGGTGATGCTTTCGAAGGGTTCGGGCGAGTTCAGCGGTACTTCGATGATGCGGATGCCCGCGTCGATCAGGGCCGCGCCGATCTCCACCGCCTCTTCGGGGCGAAGGCCACGGAGGATAGCGGCGATGGGGGGTGCTCCGGCGGCAAGAAGGGAATCGAGGGTCATGCGGCATTCTCCGGAAGGGTGAGGCCAGCGAGGACGCAATCGTCGCCGCTTAAGGATCGGGAAGCGAGGCGCTGCGCCTCCAGCGCCTCTGCATAGCGGGCGCAAAGGCGCTGGTCGCCGATGAGGGTGATGCCGCCTACTTCGCCGAGCATGGCGCGCACTTCGGTTATTTCGCAGCTGATGAGAAGGCCGGAGAGATAGCCAGCGGTCCAATCCGGGGAACGTCCGTCGCGCAGGCGCTTGGCGCGGGCGGCGAAGAGGTTGGTGAGGAGGCGGCCCTGCCCTGCCGCGTCGAGACCTTCGGCGAAACCTTTCGCCTCTTCGGCGGCTTGGGTGGGGGCGGCTTTGGGGCCGAGGGTGGAGTGATCGCGCAGCAGGGCGAAGAGTTCGCCAGTGGGCACGGTGCGGAAGCTGACGATGCGGCCATCCTCCACCAGCGACCATTTATTGTGGGTGCCGGGCAGGACGATGAGGTGGCGGCCCTCCGCAAGGTCAGGATTCCGATGCATCGCGCCGAAGATTTGCGTTTCTTCGCCGCGCATGACGTCGGGTATGCCGTCCTTGTCGGTGCAGGCCAGGCCCGCGAGGATCGTGACGGGCGTGCCTTGCCATTCGAAGCGGACGGCAACAGTGCGCCATTGCTGCGCGGTGGCGGGGCAGTCGGCATAGGGCGCCTCCACCCAGCCGTCGCGTGCGCCCGCCATGCCGCACAGGCGGATACTGCCGGGCGTGCCGTCTTCCAGCCAGGGCGCGATGGTTTGGGCAAAGGCTTGCGCGGCGTTCGCGCCCGCTTCGGCAATGCCGGGACCTTCGCGGCGCGCGGTGACTTGCCCCTGCTCCATGCGGAAGAGGCGCAGGCGGCTGGTGCCCCAGTCGCCGACGACGTCGTAGCTGCTCATGCGCACGTCATTTCCGTTCTTGTCTGCTTATTTGTATGAGTATATGCAACGGCCGATAGCGTCAATGCGTCGCGCACCTCATGTCTTTCAGGAACCCTCATGGCCGCTTCGTCTCAGCCCGACCGGAAATTGCGCAGCCGCGCCTGGTTCGACAATCCCGACAATATCGACATGACGGCGCTCTATGTGGAGCGTTACCTGAATTTCGGCCTGAGCCTGGAAGAGTTGCGCAGCGGCAAGCCGATCATCGGCATCGCGCAGACGGGGAGCGACCTGTCGCCCTGCAACCGCCATCATCTGGTGCTGGCCGAGCGCATCCGCGAGGGCATTCGCGAGATGGGCGGGATCGCGCTGGAATTTCCGGTGCATCCAATCCAGGAGACGGGCAAACGGCCGACGGCGGGGCTGGACCGCAACCTTGCCTATCTGGGGCTGGTCGAAGCGCTGTACGGCTATCCGATTGATGGCGTGGTTCTGACGACGGGGTGCGACAAGACGACGCCTGCGCTGTTGATGGCGGCGGCGACGGTGAATATTCCTGCGATCGCGCTTTCTGTCGGGCCGATGCTGAACGGCTGGTACAAGGGGCAGCGGACGGGGTCGGGCACGATCGTCTGGCATGCGCGGCAGCTGCTGGCGGCGGGTAAGATCGATGATGAGGGCTTCATCAAGCTGGTGGCGTCGTCGGCGCCCTCGACCGGCTATTGCAACACGATGGGCACGGCGACCACGATGAACTCGCTGGCCGAAGCGCTGGGGATGATGTTGCCGGGAACGGCGGCGATCCCCGCGCCCTATCGCGATCGGCAGGAAGCGGCGTGGCGTACCGGCAAGCGGATCGTGGAGATGGTGGCGGAGGATTTGAAGCCGTCCGACATATTGACGCTGGATGCCTTTCATAACGCGATCGTGGTCAATTCGGCGATCGGGGGATCGACCAATGCGCCGATCCATCTGGCGGCGATTGCGCGGCATGTCGGTGTTGAACTTCCGCTGAAGGATTGGGAGACGGTGGGGCATAGCGTGCCGCTGCTGGTGAACCTGCAACCTGCGGGCGAATATCTGGGCGAGGATTATTATCGCGCGGGTGGCGTGCCTGCGGTGGTGGGGCAGCTGATCGCGCAGGGCCTGATCCGCGAGGGCGCGATGACTGTCAACGGGCGGACGATGGGGGAGAATTGCCGAGGGGTGGCGATCGAGGATGAGAATGTCATCCGGCCCTTTGCGCAGCCTTTGAAGGAGGAGGCGGGGTTTCTGGTGCTATCGGGCAATCTGTTCGACGCGGCGATCATGAAGACGAGCGTCATCAGTGAGGAATTTCGCCAGCGCTATTTGTCCAACCCTGCCGATCCCAACGCCTTTGAGGGGCCAGCAGTCGTATTCGACGGGCCGGAGGATTATCATGCGCGCATCGATGATCCGGCGGTGGGCATCACGCCAGACACGTTGATGTTCATGCGCGGCGCGGGGCCGATCGGCTATCCGGGCGCGGCGGAGGTCGTGAACATGCGGCCGCCTGCTTACCTCATCACCGAAGGCGTGTCCGCCCTGCCCTGCATCGGCGATGGGCGACAGTCGGGGACTTCGGGAAGCCCTTCGATCCTCAACGCGTCGCCGGAGGCTGCGGCGATGGGCGGGCTGGCGCTGCTGAAGACCGGGGACCGGGTGCGGATGGATTTGGAGGCGCGGAAGGTGAATGTGCTTATTCCCGACGAGGAGCTGGAGGCGCGGCGCGCGGCGCTGCGGGCAGAGGGGGGTTATGCCTATCCCGCTTCGCAGACGCCGTGGCAGGAAATCCAGCGGGCGCTGGTGGGGCAGCTGGACAAGGGCGCGATCCTGGAGGGTGCGGAGAAATTCCAGCGGATTGCGCAGACTCAAGGCCTGCCGCGCGACAATCATTAAGAGCTAAGGAGACGCCATGAGCGGGATCATCAAGGCGGGACTGGTTGGCTTGGGCAAGATCGCCCGCGATCAGCATCTGCCCGCTATCGAACAGACAAGCGGCATCGATCTGGTGGCGGTCGCCAGCCGCAACGCGCGGGCGGACGGGGTGAACAATTACCCTACGCTCGACGCGATGCTGGCGGGAGAGCCGGACATGAATGCGGTGATCCTGTGCCAGCCGCCGCAGGTGCGGTACGAGGCCGCGCGCAAGGCCATATTGGCGGGCAAGCATGTGTTTCTGGAAAAGCCCCCCGGCGCGACGGTGACGGAGGTCGAGGCGCTGATCGCTCTGGCGAAGGCGCAGGGCGTGACGCTCTATGCGAGTTGGCACAGTCGCCATGCCGGCGCCGTGGGGCAGGCAAAGGCATGGCTCGCCGTGCGCAAGGTCACGCGTGTTTCGATCGAATGGCGCGAAGATGTGCGGCACTGGCATCCGGGCCAGCCGTGGATTTGGGAAGCGGGCGGCTTTGGCGTGTTCGACCCCGGCATCAATGCGCTGTCGATCCTGACCGAAATCATGCCGGAGCCGGTGACGATGCTGTCCGCCAGCCTGGAAGTTCCATCCAATAAGGACGCCCCCATCGCCGCCGCCCTGAAGATGGCGAGCGCGTCAGGCGCGCCGATCAATGCAGCGTTCGACTGGCGGCAGACCGGCCCGCAGACATGGGACATCGCGGTCGAGACAGACGATGGCGCGCTGATCCTGTCAGAGGGCGGAA
Source organism: Sphingobium sp. Cam5-1 (assembly GCF_015693305.1). Classification (NCBI taxonomy): domain Bacteria; kingdom Pseudomonadati; phylum Pseudomonadota; class Alphaproteobacteria; order Sphingomonadales; family Sphingobiaceae; genus Sphingobium; species Sphingobium sp. Cam5-1. The sequence goes on from NZ_CP065138.1 coordinate 1,645,446, forward strand.
ACCGCCTGACGCTGAACGGGGACGTCATGGTGCAGGCACCCGACCATGAGTATCCCGATATGTACCGGCTGTTCGTCGAGCTGGTGGGGCAAGGCGCGATCAATGCGGATACCAGCCCGCTGCGACTGGTGGCTGACGCCTTCCTTTGCGGCAAGCATTGCCCTACGGCGGCGTTCGACGATTAGACCAAAGGAGCAAGGCATTGGGGAGCGAAGACCAGCGTCCAGCCGAACGCAAGTTCGGACATGAGGAAGGCGGGCTTCGCATCCATCAGGCCATCGCCCGGCAGCTGGGCACCGCCATCGTCGCGGGAGTCCACAAGCCCGGCGATATTTTCGAAGGCGAGATCGAGGCCGCCGAACGACTGGGCGTATCCCGCACCGCCTATCGGGAAGCGGTGCGCATTCTGGTGGCCAAGGGCATGCTGGAAAGCCGACCCAAGGCGGGCACGCGCGTCCTGCCGCGCAGCCGCTGGAATGTGCTGGACCCGGAAATGCTGGCCTGGATGTTCGCGGGAGAAGCCGACCCGGCCTTTGTCCGCGATCTGTTTGAACTGCGCGGCGTAATCGAACCGGCAGCGGCGGAGCTGGCGGCGCGGCGGCGCACCGATGAACAGCTTTCGGCGATGGAGCAGGCGTTGATGAGCATGCGCGATCATGGCCTTTCGTCCGAAGAGGGACGTGCGGCCGACCAGCGTTTTCACCACGCTATCCTTGCCGCGACACAAAATGACGCTCTGGCTGCGCTGGCAAGTTCGGTGGGCGCGGCGGTCAGTTGGACCACGACATTCAAGCAGCGGAAGAAGTCGCCGCCGCGCGATCCTTTCGCGGATCATCGTGCGGTGTTCGATGCGATTGCCTCGCGGGATGCGGACGGGGCGCGATCTGCGATGGCGGAGCTGTTGCGGCTGGCGCTGGCGGATATGGATGTTGCGCTTTCCGGGCCGGGGGCGGGTTCTTAGAGCATTGAGCGCCGCCGCATGGCGAGAGCAACCATCTTTGTTCGCGCAGAGGCGCAGAGATCGCAGAGGAATTCGAGACTTTTCGACCCACGCGCCTCCCGTCGGCGGCAAACCCCGATCCCGCTCGCTTTTCAACGCGCGGCACCGCCCAACCCGCAGCCCCTCTGCGCTTCTGCGCCAATAAAATGCTGATCCCCTGAATCCTGCTCCCCACATGCCGGGCCAAGCATGACCATTCTTATAAGAAGTAGAGCCCTTCGACAGGCTCAGGGCGAACGGAGGTTGTAGGGCAACCGGGAGCTTTTTGGCTCCCGATCAGCTTTGATCGATCAGGTCGCGTAGGCGGCTTGCCAGTTCCTGTAGTGTGAAGGGTTTTGCGAGCAGGGAGATACCCGGGTCCAGCTTTCCGTCGCGTAGGAAGCCGTCGCGGGTGTAGCCGCTGGTATAGAGGATTTTGAGATCAGGCCTTAATGCGCGGGCCTTTTCGCTTAACTCCTTGCCGGACATTCCCGGCATGACCACATCGGTGAAAAGCAGGTCGATCGGCTGATCCTCCGCTTCGATCAGGCGCAGTGCAGCGTTGCCGTCGGCTGCCTCCAGAGCCCGGTAGCCAAGTTCGCGCAAAGTCTCGACGGAATAGGCGCGCACGCCGTCGTCATCTTCCACCACCAATATGGTTTCGCCATTGGCTGACAGGTCGTGCGCGGCGGCCTTTTCCTCCCGCGCCTCATCCGCCTCTCCGATAAAGCGCGGCAGGTAGATTTTGACGGTGGTCCCCTGCCCCTGTTTCGACAGCACTTCGACATGGCCGCCCGATTGCTTGACGAAGCCGTAGACCTGACTGAGGCCGAGCCCCGTACCCCGGCCGATTTCCTTTGTGGTAAAAAAGGGTTCGAAGATGCGCGTCAGAACAGGGGGCGCCATGCCGGTGCCGGTGTCGCTGACCGCGATCATCACATAATTGCCCGGCGTCACGTCACCACAAGCGGCGGTATAGCCGCTGTCCAGATGCGCGTTGCCGGTTTCGATCGTCAGCGTTCCACCGTCCGCCATGGCATCGCGGGCATTGACCGCGAGGTTTAGCAGCGTACTTTCGATCTGGTTGGGATCAGCCTCTACCAGCCATAGATGCGGCCCGCTCACCGTTTTCAGCTCGATAAGCTCGCCAAGGGCACGCTTCAGCAGATCAGAAAGCCCGTCCACCACCCGGTCCAGATACAGCGGCTTGGGCGACAAGGGTTGCCGCCGGGAAAAGGCGAGCAGCCGCTGGGTGAGCGACGCCGCACGCTCCGCCCCCTGCCGCGCATTGGCGATCGCACGGCTGATCTTGGCCGGGTCCGATCCCGTTTCCAGATTGCGCTGCGCGAGTTCGATATTGCCGTTGATGACGGTCAGCAGGTTGTTGAAGTCGTGCGCGATGCCGCCGGTGAGTTGCCCCACCGCCTCCATTTTCTGCGCCTGACGCAGCTGTTCCTCGACCGCCCGTTTTTCGGTGAGGTCGCGCGTCACCTTTGCAAATCCGATCAGACGGCCCTGATCGTCATGAATGGCGTCGACGATGATACTGGCCCAGAATTCGGACCCATCCTTGCGCACTCGCCAGCCTTCAGCCTCAAACCGTCCGGCGCTGGCCGCGACCTGAAGGGTGTGGGCAGGCATGCCCGCTTGCTGGTCCGGATCAGTGTAGAAGCAGGAGAAGTGACGCCCGACGATTTCATGGGCCGTATAGCCCTTGATCCGTTCCGCCCCGGCATTCCAGTTGGTGATCGTGCCGTTCGCGTCCAGCATGCACATGGCGTAATCGGTCACGCCCTGAACCAGCAGGCCGAAGCGCCGTTCGCTTTGTTCCAGTTCGCTGAAGGCAGCGCGGATCTGCTCGGTACGCTGCTCGATCCGCTGTTCCAGCGTGGCGTTCAGCTGGCGCAATTCCCCTTCCGCCACCGTTCGCGCCGCGATTTCCCGCTGCGCCTTGTGGTGGAGGCGGGCATTATCGATGGCGATCGACGCGTGCCCGGCAACCCCGGTCATGATCTTTTCATGTTCGGCGGTGAAGCGGCCGGGCAGATGATGACCGAAGAAGAGGCCGCCCTGCACTTCGCCGCTTTGCGAGATGACCGGCACCGCGAGATAGCTGGTGACGGGCAAGTGGCCGGGCGGCATGCCCTTGTGCGGGGCATTGTGGCCGTAACGGGCGTCCTGCCGGATGTCATCGGATCGGACGATGCCCTCGCCCAGGAAAGTGGGCGCGAAAACGGCCGTGTTGCGCGGCATGGGAAAGTCGGCAAAGGCTTCCCTCGGAACGCCCGAAAGGCTGTAGAGCATGTAGCTCTCACCCTGCTGGCCGATCAGATTATAGAAAAAGGCGCCGAATTCAGCGCCGGTCAGTTCCACGGCGGCGTCGGTGATCGTCTGAACGACTATGTCCAGATTTGACTCGGCGGCGACAGCGGCGCCTATGCGATTGATGATCTCGAACGAGGTCTGCAACGACACGTTGCGCACGGCCGCCCCGACAAGCCGGGCAAGCTGGCCGAGCAAATCGACCGAAAAATCGTCCGGCGCATTTGCGCGCGACCAATAAGCGCCGATCGCCATCGGCTGCGATCCGGTTTCGACCGGCGTCATCACCATGCTGCGAACGAAGGTGTCCGCATATAGTTGATGGGGAACGCGCGCGTCGGCGAAAATATCGGGGATGACCGCTGCCTCCCCATGCGCCATTACCCAGCCGGAAACACAGGCTGAACGCGGGAACCTTTGCCCCTTCCACAGGGGTTCGACGGCATCTTCGGCGACGTAGATGCAGTCATCGCCTTCCGCCAGCACGACCGTGATGCCCTGCGCCCCTGCGATGACACGCGCCGCCGTCCGCACGACTTCCACCACATCCTCCAGCGAACGGGCGTTCGCCAGACGCTCTGCTGCCGCGAACAATGGCGTCCATCGGTGAGGAGCGTCTTGAGCGGGCAGCACCATGTCCAACAAAGCAGCTTTCGAAAAATTGGGACGCCCCAGCATAACGCTTTGTTTTTGAACCGCCAACCGCCCGAATTGCCGCAAGATGGTGAAAAGCTCTTAACCCTGGTTGCATAAACGGGGTTGATGAAGGTCAGGGCGGCGAAGCGGGCAATCGGCTATGATCACGCCGAGGCAGAACGAGCGATTCGCATCGTTCAGCAAAATGGCCGGGAGGCGGCATGGCGGACATGGATCGCCCGCGCCAGATGCCCGCCGAGCTTTTCGATGATGACGGGAAAGCGCATCCCGGACAGCCGCGTGCTCGTGCAGTTAGCCCGTAGCCGTCCGGGATGACCTCATCGCCATTCAGGGAATGACAACGCTGTCTTTCTTTAGACATTTGGCTTGATCGATCAAGTCCCTTTTTGCTTTGGAAGCCGAAAATCCGGCGCGATCCCGGGCTCCGTGCGCCTCAGCCTTGTGCCGGGCGGCCTTTCCGTGCCAAGGCCGGAAAGATGCAATGGGGCTGTCACACAGGATTGGGCGCAATTCGCCGGGAGTTTCATGGCCAGCATCAATGACGTGGCGGCACTGGCGCGCGTTTCGATCAAGACGGTCTCGCGCGTGGTCAACAAGGCGCCCAATGTCAGCGAGGAACTGCGGGACCGGGTGACCGCGGCGATAGCAGAGCTGGACTATCGCCCGAACCAGTCCGCGCGGAGGCTGGCTGGCGGACGATCGTTCATGATCGCCTTCCTCTACAATAATCCGGTGGCAAGCTACATCAGCGGCATTCAGGCGGGTGCCGTCAATCGGTGCCGGGAATTGGGATACCATCTGGTGGTCGAGCTGATCCCGCTGGCGGGTGAAGAGCGGTTCGACATATTGGAGGGGCTGGCGGCGGCGCTACGCCCCGATGGCGTATTCCTGGCGCCTCCCCTGTCCGACGACCCCGCCGTGCTGGAATGGCTTGCTGGCAAGAAATTGCCCTGCGCGCGGATTGCGGGGCCGAATGGCGGACAGAGCCTGAATATCGTGACACCGGAATGGGCTGCGGGACGGATGGTGGCCGATCATCTGCTTGCCCTCGGCCATCGCCGGATCGGCGTCATCACGCCCCCGCCCGCGCATGAGGCGGCGACGCATCGCGTGGACGGGTTCCGTGAGGGGCTGGCGGCAGCGGGGCTGGCCGAGGAGCCTGAATTGTTCGTCGAGGGCGGGTTTGATTATCCGTCGGGGATCGCTGCGGGCGAGATGCTGTTGGGGCTGGCAGAGCCGCCGACTGCGATCTTTGCGACCAACGACGACATGGCGCTGGGCGTTCTGCAACTGGCGCGGCAGCGGGGCTTGAGGGTGCCGGACGATCTTTCGGTGGTCGGGTTCGACGATACGCCCGCCAGCGCGACGGCCTGGCCGCCGCTCACGACCGTGCGGCAACCGCTGGCGCAGATGGGGGCGGCCGTGATCGACGCGCTGATCAACCGGCCCGCCAAGGCGCCGCAGTTCGATTTCGAGCTGGTGCGGCGGGAAAGCTCCGCCCCGCCCGCCGCCTAGCCTGCGTAGAGCGGCGTCGGCATGCCCTTCACGCCCGCATCGACCTCAAACAGGCCGCCGTCATAGTCGCTGTCCGGCAATCCAACGGCCGCCGAAGTCACGAACATGCGATCGAGCGCGGGGCCTGCAAAACAGATGTTCGTCACCTGCTGCGCGGGCAAGGCGATGGCACGGTCGAGCTTGCCATCCGGCGTGAAGCGGCTGATGCGGCTGCCGCCCCAATGCGCGATCCAGAGATGGCCGTCCGCATCCACCGTCATGCCGTCGGGATAGCCGTCCGCGTCGCCGAACTGGATGAAGACTTCCCGCGCGGAAAGGCCGCCGCCTTCGGTACGGGCAAAGCGGTAGACGATGCGGCGCGCGCTGTCGGTGTGATAAAGCCAGTTGCCGCAGGGCGAAAAGGCAGGACCGTTGGGCACGCGATAACCGCTGTCCATCTGAGTCCAGCGGCCGTCCGGATCAAGCCGGTAAAAGGCGCCGCTGTCCGCTTCCTGCTCCATATCCATCGTGCCACACCAGATGCGCCCTTGCGCATCCGCCTTGCCATCATTCATGCGGTTGCCGGGGAGATGCTGTTCGGGATCACCGAACGGTTCGATCGTTAGCGGATCGAGGGAGAGCCGCACGAAACCGCTCTGCAATCCGGCGATGAAGCCGCGCCCCTGCCGCTCGGCGACCCAGCCGATCGGCTCCGGCATGGCCCAGCGGTCGATGCGGCCATCGGTCAGTGACAGGCGGTTGAGCGCGGGGGCGATGATGTCGGTCCAATAGACGGCATTGTCGCGCGCGGACCAGAGAGTGCCCTCGCCCAGCATGTCGCGCATGTCGCGTTTGATGAGTTGCCATTGCGCCATGGGTCAGCGCTTTACCGAGAGGCGATAGATCATGACGTGGCGATAGGGTTTGCCGGGATCGACGCGGGCCGAAGGGAAGTTCGGATGATTGGGCGCATCGGGGAAATTCTGCGGCTCAAGCGCGAAGCCGTCGCCCATGCGGTAGAGATGACCATTTTTACCAAGGAATGTCCCGTCGAGAAAATTGCCGGAATAGAATTGAAGGCCAGGTTCCGTGCTCAGCACTTCAAGCACGCGCCCTGAGCCGGGGTCCTCAAGACGCGCAGCCAGTTCCGGCGTCGCCGTCTGCCCCTTGTCCAGCACCCAATTATGATCATAGCCGCGTCCGAATCTGATTTGCTGATCCCTACCATCGCGCACGGCATCGTCCGCGCGGCGAGGGACGCGGAAGTCGAACGGCGTTCCCGCGACCGGCCTGATCTCGCCAGTGGGAATGAGGCCCGCATCGACGGGCGTGTAGGCTTTGGCCGGTATCGTCAGCAAATGACCAAGGGCACCGCCCGGTGCGCCCTCGCCCGCCAGATTGAATATGGCATGGTTGGTGAGGTTGACGATCGTGGGCTTGCTCGTCTTCGCCTCGAAACTGATGGTCAGGCCGCCGCTTTCGTCCAGTGCGTAGCTGATGCGCGTGTCAAGCTGGCCGGGATAGCCCGCCTCCCCATCCGGGCTGCTGTAGGAGAGGACGACTTCGGGCCGTGGTTCGCGGCGAACCGACACGACCTTCCATACCTGCTTGTCGAACCCCTTGCCGCCGCCATGCAGCGTATTGCCCTTGTCATTGAGGGGCAACTGGTAGGTCTGACCATCCAGAGTGAAGCGACCCTGCCCGATGCGGTTGGCATAGCGGCCAACGGTCACGCCAAAATAATCGGGCCGAGCCAGATAGCCCGCCAGATCATCATAACCGAGCAGTATATCGGCCTGCTTCCCGTCCCGATCCGGCCCCGTCAGCGATTGCAAAGTCGCGCCATAGGTAAGAATGCGGGCCGAAACGCCGTGGTCGTTAGAGAGCGTGATCGCTTCGACCGCCGTGCCGTCTGGAAGCTGTCCTGCGGGAGCGCGGCTGGCTTCACCCGCCCACGCTGACGTGCTTGCCATCAGACATGCAAAATAATAGGACGACGATGTTCGAAAAGCATGGCTGATCCAGCCCCTGTGCATAGGATCCCCCTATCGCCGGGGTATATTGACGCCCGACGGGCAGCTATATACTCGGACAAATTGAAGCAGCACAAGCCTGTTGGCGCCTGTTGGAGAAGATGAATGCCTGCACTTCCATCATCATCAGCCACTCTGACGGCGGGCGACCACCCCACCGCCCGATACGGGCCTGCCCTCACGCTGCTGGCGAGCCTGTTCTTTATGTGGGGCTTCATCACCGTCATCAACAACACGTTGCTGCCGCACCTGCGCAGCGTGTTCGAACTGAACTACACCCAGACAACATTGATCGAGTCCGTCTGGTTTATCGCCTATTTCGTGGCATCGATCCCGTCGGCCAAGCTCATCGAACGCGTAGGCTACCAGAAATCGCTGGTCATCGGGCTGCTGATCATGGCGGCGGGATCATTGGGCATGATGTTGGCGGCCAGCCTGCCATCCTATGGCGTCACACTGGCCATGCTGTTCATCATCGCGAGCGGCATCACCCTGTTGCAGGTCGCGGCCAATCCCTATGTGGCCGTCGTCGGTAAGCCCGAGACGGCCTCTTCGCGCCTCAATCTGGTGCAGGCGATGAATTCGGCGGGCACGATGCTGGCTCCGCTGTTCGGCGCCTATCTGATCCTGGGACGTTCCAAGGGCGGCACATCGAGCGCCGACATCGTTCTGACCCCGGCGGAACGGCTGGCGGATGCCCAATCGGTGATCCTGCCCTACGCTCTGGTCGCCATGGTCCTGCTGGTCCTCGCGATCGTGATCGCCCGCTTTCCCCTGCCCGCCATGGGATCGTCGGCGACCCGGCTGGCCAAGGAAGAACGCAAGAAGCATTCGCTCTGGGCGCACCGCAACCTTGTCTTCGGCATCCCCGCCATCTTCATCTACCTGATCGCGGAAATTGGCGTCGCCAACCTGTTCGTGAACTTCGTCAGCCAGCCCGATATCGCCAACCTCACGCATGAGCAGGCAGGCCGTTACCTGAGCTTCCTGTGGGGCGGCATGATGGTCGGCCGCTTCGTCGGATCGGCGATCATGCAAAAGGTGGACGCGGGCAAGGTGCTGGCCTTCTTCGCGACGGGTGCCTTCATCGTGATGCTGGTTACGGTTTTCACCCACGGGCCGGTCGCCATGTGGTCGCTGATCCTGGTGGGCCTGGGCCATTCGATCATGTTCCCGACCATCTTTACCCTGGGCATCCGCGGCCTGGGGCCGCTGACCGAGGAAGGTTCGGGCCTGTTGATCATGGCGATCGCTGGCGGATCGCTGGTAGTGGTGCAGGGATGGCTGGCCGACAATTATGGCCTGCAAAACAGCTTCCTGCTGACGGCCGTCTGCGAACTCTACATCCTCTTCTACGCCCTTTGGGGTTCAAGGCCGACGCACGCGCTGCCTGATCAGCATCTGGAATGATGCGCGCATAGAGATGCAAGCAAGGCAAAGGCCGGGGCGCAGGTAGCGCCCTGGCCTTTTGCATATGTGGCTATTCAGCGGCGAGCGGATAGGCCGCGCGCGGCGCTTCGCTGGCCAGCGCGTCGATCAAGGATCTGATGGCTGTCTGAACCCTTGGCAGGCCGGGACCGGGGTTGTCCAAGGCGGCATCGAGATAAAGGCTGCGGTCAACCTCCACCTGCATGGCATAGAAGTCATGGGCCGGATGCCCATGGCGTTCGATCATATGGTCGCCCGCATAGGGATGATTCTGCGCCACCGTCAGCCCATGGCCCTCCAGTACATCGGCCGCCAGCGTCATGAGCCGCGCCGACGCACCCCGGCCAAAGCGATCCCCCAGCACCACGCTGGGCGCAGGCTGTCCGGCAGCAGCAGCGGGGAGCGGCGGCATTGAATGGAGATCGATCAGTACGGCGTGGCCATGGATTTCGCGCGCCGCACGCAGCATGCGCGTCAATGCATCATGGTAGGGCCGATGGATCGTGTCGATCCGGCGACGGACCTCGTCCCACCCGATGGGCCGCTGCCACAGTTCATAGGCGCCCGGCAGGCGGCGGGGTAGAAGGCCAAGGCCACCGCGCAGCTTGGCGCTGCTCTGAAGGGGGACATCGCGGGGCAGGCCCGTCACCATCGCGGGATCGATTTCCCGTTCATGGCGATTGAGGTCGATCATCGCGCGGGGCGCGCGCGCGACAAGCACATGATAGCCTCGCTCAATCAACGGATGGGCGAGCAGGTCCACCCAGCGATCCTCCAGCCGTCGCAATATGTCCGGCGCGACTCTGGCGCTGCCCAGCAGAGCGGGGGAATATTCGCGCCCGGCATGGGGCACCGAAATAACCACCGGAGCGATCGGGCGGTCGGGTCCGTAAAGATCATGAGAGGCTGTGGATTGGGCCGGGGCGCACGGTGCGGGATAGCTCAAATCATCTCCTTCCACAGGGCGCGGCAAAAATGGTTACCCGGCTGGATATATATGCCGGTTGTCGCATATAATGGCATACAGCGCCACCCGCGAGGGGTGCCGCACGAGATCGGCCGACACCGGCCAGAGACGAGATTGATCCAAGCGATGGTTCGTATTTTGCTGGCCGAGGATGATGACAGCATGCGCGTCTATCTCGCCCGCGCGCTGGAGCGGTCGGGATATGAGGTGGTGGCGGTCGCCACCGGCGCGCAGGCCGTGCCGCATATCGACGACGATCATTTCGACCTGTTGCTGACCGACATCGTCATGCCCGAGATGGACGGGATTGAGCTGGCCCAGCATGCGGCCACGGTCGCGCCGGACATGCGGATCATGTTCATCACCGGCTTTGCGGCCGTGACGCTGAAGGCGGGAAAAGCTGTGCCGCAGGCCAAGGTGCTGTCCAAGCCGTTCCACCTGCGCGACCTGGTGATGGAGATCGACCGGCTTTTCGGCAGCACCAGCATGAGCGAGCTGAACTGAAAGCCGCTTAGCCCGGGACGACTTCTTCCATGTCGGGGGTCGGCGGCAGTGGCTTGCCTGCCATGGCAGCCGCGAAACGCTCGCGGTCGAGGCCCTTCTCCCACGCCGACACGACCACCGTCGCGACCGCATTGCCGATGAAGTTGGTGAGGCTGCGGCATTCGCTCATGAACCGATCGACGCCGAGGATCAGGGTCATGCCCGCGACCGGCACGGACGGGACGATCGAGAGCGTGGCGGCGAGCGTGATGAAACCTGCGCCCGTAACGCCCGCCGCGCCCTTACTGGACAACATAGCGACCAGCAGCAGCAGGATTTGGTCCCCGATGCTCAAATGGACGTTGGTCGCTTGCGCTATGAACAGCGCCGCCAGCGTCATGTAGATGTTGGTGCCGTCGAGGTTGAAGCTGTACCCCGTCGGCACCACCAGCCCGACGACTGACTTGCGGCACCCTGCCCTTTCCATTTTCTCAATCAGGCTGGGCAGCGCGGCTTCCGATGAAGATGTGCCGAGGACGAGCAGCAGTTCCGCCTTCAGATAGCGGATGAGGTGCAGGATATTGAAGCCGATCAGCTTGGCGACAAGGCCCAGCACGACCAGCACGAACAACAAGGATGTGAGGTAGAAGGTCGCGACCAACTCCGCGAGGTTCGCCAGTGCGCCCACGCCATATTTGCCGATGGTGAAGGCCATGGCGCCAAGCGCGCCTATAGGGGCCGCCTTCATCAGGATCGACACCAGCTTGAAAATGGCGTGGCTGGCCGATTCCAGTATCTGCATGAGCGGATCCGCCTTGTCACCGATCAGGGTCAGGGCGATGCCGAACAATATGGCCACGAACAGCACCTGAAGGATGTTGTGACCATCCGCGACGGCCGAGATCAACGTGGCGGGGATGATGTCCATGAGGAAGCCGATGAGCGACCGGTCATGCGCCTGCTGCTGATATTCCGCGACCTTGCCCGCGTCGAGTGTCGCCGGATCGACGTTCAGCCCCGCGCCCGGATGCACGACATTGGCGACGATCAGCCCGACGATCAGCGCAAGGGTGGAAAAGGTGAGAAAGTAAGCGAATGCCTTCGCCGCCACCCGCCCGATCGCGCCCAATTCCTTCATGCCCGCGATGCCGGTCACGATGGTGAGGAAGATGACCGGCGCGATGATCATCTTCACCAGCTTGATGAAGGCGTCGCCAAGCGGCTGGAGCGCAACGCCCGTTTGCGGGAAGAAATGGCCGATCAGTACCCCGATCGCGATGGCGGCGAGCACCTGCACGTAAAGCTGGCGGTAAAAGGGCAGCGGCGCGGCTGCTCCTCCCGCTGCGTTGTGGATGTCCTTCATGCCGACGGCGCCCCCTGTTTTCCCCGCACAATATGGGCTGCACACCCTCTGTCCAGAGAATTAGCTTTTAAGCGAATTTCGCGCTTGCACACCCCACCACCCCCCGCTATTGGCGCAACTCCCGTGGGCGTGTAGCTCAGTGGTAGAGCACTGTGTTGACATCGCAGGGGTCGCAAGTTCAATCCTTGCCACGCCCACCATCGAAAACCCCGTCAAATCAACGGTTTGGCGGGGTTTTTGTTTGCCCGAAGACGGCGTTCAGTCCTGCCGTGCCCACGACTTTTCTGGGCAAATTTTGGGCAAATTGCACCCTGTTTGGGCAAATTCTGGGCATGGAAATGCCGGGCGAACCCCGCGAAATCCCGATTCGTTCGCGCCTCGCAGACGCGGTCGCGCAGAGCCGCATGATGCCTCATCATCGACCGACGGACGGGTCGTTTCTACGGTTGCGCATCGGGCGCATATTACGCCAGCGAAACGGTGCTGCGTCACCACAAAGCAGGCAATCTCACCTGCAGGCAAAAGAAGACACGCTGCCTTCGAGCTCCATAGAGCCCGCGATCCCCCAACACACACAAGCCTTCGAAGTCTCGTGGCACTCTTTCTTAGGCCAGCATGGCCGACGCCGTGCGTGCACCGGAATGTGCCACATCTTCACGAAACATGGCGTGTCTCGCCTTCAGGAATGCGGGTAAATCCGCGCGGCGGAGGCGCGACATCACATCCGACTGGAAAAGATCACATGCTTTCAATCCGTACCCGTGGGAAGAAAGGCATCTACTATATTCGAGGTTCGGTCTCGCTTGGGGACAAGCATATCGAGGTCCAAGAGTTCAGCCTGAGGACAACCGATCGCGATGCGGCGGCCCATCTGATGGCGGAGCATGAAACGAAGCTGCGTCACCAGCTCATGTTCGGTCCCGCTGCGCTCGTCGCTCAAGGAACCATCGCCGACGCATTCGATAGCTATCTGTCAAAGGCCAAGCCTCCTTGCGCGTCCGACATCCTGCGCATCGGCAAACTGAATGGCATCATCGGCGACTTCAGCCTGCGCGAACCCAAACAGGCATGGGAGCATTTTCGCCGCGCTTACCTGACCGGCCATGACCCGGGTGGTCAGGATCGTTATCGGTCGGTGTTTCAGGCAGCGATCAATGTCCATTACGATCTGCACGATCTTCCGCCGCTGCGGATCAAGGCAATCCCGTTCAACAATGAGCGGGTGCGCTTCCTTAGCAAGGAAGACCGCGATCGGCTGATCGCAGCCTATTCACCTCACATCCAGCCGATTATCATCATGCTGGCGTTCCAGGGTCCGCGGATCCAGACAGCCTTGCAGATACAGTGGGGCGTCGACGGGATCGACATGAAGGAAAGATCGATCCGGCTCAATCACAGCAAGAACGCAGTCATCAAGTCGGTGCCGATGCATCCTCGCCTGTTCGATGTGCTTCGGCCGATCTGGGAAAAACGAGGACGGCCGACAAAGGGCCACGTCTTTCTCAACCGGTTTGGCAAACCATATTCGGACACGCGCAAGTCGAAGATCCCCGGCGGCAATCCGATCAAGAACCAGCATGCGACGGCCTGCAAGCGCGCGGGGATCGAGGATTTCACCGTTCATGACTGGCGCCATCACTGGGCGTCTCACTGCGTCATGGCGGGCATCGATCTCATCACCATCATGAACATGGGCGGCTGGAAGTCACTGCGGATGGTCCAGCGCTATTCCAGCGTCAGCGTGGATCACATGCGCGAGTCCATCAACAAATTGAGCTGAAGGGAGCGGGCCAAAAGGTGGAATCGGCGGCGGGAACCGGCTCCACTTTTTTGCTCCACTTGGAGAAGAATGGCCGCTCGGGATGGCATGACAGAGGGTCAGGCTGCAAGCAGCGGATCTATTTCCTTTATGTCCGCTGCGTCCGTCACCAGTAGGTCATAATGCGCCTGAAGGTTTAGCCAGAACTCAGCGGTCGTGCCCAGCGCCCGCGCCAGCCGCATAGCGGTATCAGTGGTGACGGAAGTCTCCTCCGCACATAGGCGCTCGATCCGCGTGCGGGGTACATGGATATGCTTTGCCAGCTTCCCCGCGCTAATACCCATTTCCTCCAAAAATTCATGCTTCAGGATTTCGCCGGGATGGACCGGCACTTGCAGCATGGTCATGAGCGTTCTCCTTTCAATGGTAGTCCACGATTTCAACATTGTCCGGGCCATTATCGCACCAAGTGAAACAGATGCGCCACTCGGCCCACTGAATTGGACGTACCCGTCCGCGCCGTCACCGCCCTTTTTTGCTGGCGATCGTCAGATGATAGCGCGCGTAGCGCCGCTCGCCGACCCGATCCAGCGCGCCAAGTTCGACAAGTTCCGCTAGATCACGGGTTGCGGTCGCCGAGGCGGCATCGGTGATCGTACGATAATTGTGGGCGCTCAGGCCTCCGACGAAGCCGTCCGGTCCTTCCGCCATCATGCGGATCAACACCTTTTCCTGCCGTGCATTGATCCTGTCACGCAGACGGTCAAGCAGGCGGGTCTTTTCGATCAAGAACCGAATGCTCTCAATGGTACGCCCCTGCGCCTCCAGCACGATGTCGGCAAACCAGCCCATCCAGGCATCAATCTGGTTGGTCCGGCTAGCCTGATGCAGCTGCGAATAATAGGCCTTCTTGTGGCGGTTGATGGTGGTCGCCAAGGCGGTGAGCGTCGGCGCCTCCAGACTTTGCGCCAACGCCTTTTCCGCTATGGCGCGACCCAGGCGGCCATTGCCATCCTCGAAAGGGTGGACGGTCTCGAACCAGAGATGGGCTATCGCCGCCCGCGTGATCGCAGGCACGGGCAAGTTGGCCTGCGGCGCGCTATCGTTGAACCAAGTGATGAACCGCTCCATCTCTTCTGCCACCCGGCCTGACGGCGGCGCCTCGAAATGAACGCGGGGCGCATGCAGCGCGCCGAACACGATCTGCATGGGATTGGCATGGGTCCGATATGTGCCGATGGCTGCCAGATCGTGCCTCCCATTCATCAGCATCTTATGCCAGTCGAACAGGAGCCGATCGGTCAACGGCTCGGCATAGCGCCTGTAGAGGTCAGCCATCAACTCGGCCGCACCGGCCTCAGCTGGATTGGAACGACGCTTGTCGGCCGCAAAGCCAAGTTGGCGGGCAATGGAGGACTGGACGCTGTAACGATCCAGAATCTCACCCTCAATGGCCGAGCTATCGACCATTTCCTGCGAGATCAGCTCGATCACGATCCCTTGACGCGCCTCCCCATCGAGATGATGCATCGATCCGACGATGACACCGGCGCCCTTGAGAAACCGCGCCTCCCGATCGCGCAAGAGGGCCTCGTCGAAGCCGAATTGGGTCCAGTCAGAGAGTTGCCAGTTCCAAAGCATGATCGATGAAACGCCTTTCTATAAATCATGATATGCGTGATTTATGATTTATGAAAGAGGCGACTATCGATCTAACGGTCGGGGCCCTCCCTCGCTTCTCTTCCACGGTTAACTCGCATCCACGATGCCCATGCCCACCGGGCAAGCCCGATCTATTGGGCATCGCTCACGAGCATAGCGCAGCGCTCGCCGACGAGCGCCAACACTTGGCCTTGCGCAGTAGCAGCAGCCTCGGGGTCCGTCGCGAAGCCCGGAAGCCTGACGATTTCGACCGCGCTTGCAAGACGGTGGATCAGTTCGAAAATGGCCCTATCGGCATCGCCCTGAGGCAAGCCAATGGTGCGCGCGAGCGCCATGAAGTCTCGGCGTGCCAGTCGATCATCCTTGCCGTTGAGCTTGAGCGCCATCCGGTCGCCGCCAAGTCCGGGAAAGACTCGCGTCGTAACCGCATCATAAAGCGGCGCAAAGCGAACCGACGTGAAGGCTTCGCATCCGGTGCGGCGATCTTGAGAAGCGCGAGATTCTTGCGGTGCATATCGCCGTCAGCGATCAGCCAAGCGAACATCGCGCGACGAAACAGAGTGTCGAGGTCGGCAGCGGGATCCGTCGAGAGCGGCCGCAGCCCGCGTGCTATGCGCTCAATGATGCCCTGATATTTCGCCGATGCCGGAAGATCGAGGACCGAGCAGAAATCCTCCAGCGCGAGCCGGCGCTGATCGTCCGCGCCGTGTCGAATGTCGAAACGCTCGACAATGAGCGCGGGCGACATGCCGTCCGGCATCGGAGTGAGCACGATATTGGGCGTCGCAAAGCCGGCGGCGCGCCCCAGTTCCAGACAGAGCCATTCGATATCGGCAGCATCTCGAAGCCCGCGGTTCCGGCAGGCTTCAAAATATGAGTGAACGGTAGGTCAACGGCCGGGAGGAGAGCGCCATCGGGTGCGAGGTGCATCGGCGCCTTCATCTGGACGCCCGATAGGCGCGGCGTCTCGGCGCGGGCGAATATCCGCGCAAGGTTCTGCTCGAAGCTTTGCTCCATCGCGCCGCGCGCCGGCCCCTCGTAACGTCCGGTGAAGCAGCCGGCTTCGATGAAGCCCTCCAATCTCGTCGTCAGGATATCGGCTGGCAGGGCCGCAAGCTCATCGCAGGCTTCGACCACGGTGACATTGGACATATAGCGCCGCCCGCGAAAGGATTATCTCGCTTCAAGCGCTTCGAGGATCTCAACAATTACGAGCATCACGATCGCCTCGGCCCAGGGGGCGATCAACGCTCACGCGATCCGCCGGGATGGTTGAAGTAGGAGCAATTCTGCCCTTGCCGCCTAGGTGCGGATAAGTTATAACCGCCGTATGAACAGCGCTCTCAAGATCACAAAGATTGGTAATAGCGCGGGCGTCATACTACCTCGCGATCTTTTGGCGCACCTCAATGTCCAGGTGGGTGAAACCCTTTCAGTGGTTACCACGCCCCGAGGCATAGAATTAAGTGCGGCTGCTTCCGATTTTGAAGCCCAGATGGCGACGGCGCGCGAGGTAATGCTTCGGCGCAAGCGCGCGCTCCGTGAGCTTGCCAAATAACCAATGCAGGGTTGGATATGGGTTACTTCTGCAGTCGCCATCGCCGCTCATGCCGAGCAGGTGGCCGAACATGGCGGGGACGGCGGCATACGGAACGAGGGGCTACTTGATAGTGCCTTGGCCCGTTCTATGAATCTCGCGGGATACGGCCAACCCGATGCCGCAGATTTAGCTGCTGCCTATGCCTTCGGCATCGCGCGGAACCATCCTTTTGTCGACGGCAACAAAAGGACCGCAGCAGTGGTGAGCGAAACATTTCTCATGCTCAATGGAAGCCAGCTGACCGCCACGGATGCCGAATTTGTGGTGGCCTTCGTCGCACTCGCGGGTGGCGAACTGTCAGAAGAAGAAATGGCTGACTGGTTCCGCCAGCACACCCGGTAGGTTCCAACAGCGATCGAGATCGGTGTGCGATGAGGCTCCCGCTCAGTTCACGATTTACAGACGCTATGATTGCTGGTCGACACTTGCGTCCCAGCCGATCATTTTCCTCATGACGATCGCTCTTTCCTATCACTTTAACCAACGGCAGGCCCTCTGCAATTCCTTCGTCATCGCGAGTTGGCGCTGGGCAGCCTTCAGTAACGAAATCTCATCTGGGGACCGCTTCGCGGATTGCCGTTAGCTCTCGCCCCCTACGATGAAGAGGTTCATGCCTTCACCTTCGCCCTTGCTAGGCGGCAGAATAGAAATCGGTCAATCTTGATATTATGTACAGATATTATACATAAGCAGCAAGAAGGAGATTGGCTAATGGCGACAACAGTCCACGTCGGCACCCAAGCCACAGCCCATAGCCGCAAGGATCTCACAGGTCCGGCATTGCGCACATTCTTCCGCATTGCGGAGGCGTGGGGCCTCAAGGAAGCTGAGCAGATGAAACTTCTCGGGCTCGATAACCGCTCCACTTTTCAGACCTGGAAGCGTGGGGCGGTTGCAGCGATTCCCAAGGATGCGCTGGAGCGAATTTCCTACGTTTTGGGTATCTACAAGGGCCTGCAGATACTTCTGCCCCGCACCGCTGACGCATGGGTCCGCAAGCCCAATGAAGCTCCCTTGTTTGCTGGGCGTTCCGCGATCGAACGGATGACCTCGGGCAATGTCGCAGATCTCTATGTGGTGCGCCAATATATCGACGCTCAGCGCGGCTGATGAAGGTCATTTCTACGGCGCTGGTGCGCTGGCAGCCGTGCTACCGGATCGTCGCAAGCCGCTTTCCCCCGATATCGCTGTTCGAGGACGTAACCGATCCAGCCGATCTTGAGGCGGTGTACGCGATTGAAGCGCTGACTAATGATCGGCTGCGGGACGAGGTGGGGGACCTTACGCTAGTACCGCCGGAGGATCGTGTCTCGGGCCCGGGCGCCTCCGCGATCATGGCCGCCTTCACCCATCTCAATCCAGATGGAAGCCGGTTTTCCGATGGCAGCTTCGGCTCGTTCTATGCCGCCAGGGAGATCGAGACAGCGGTTGCGGAAACCAGCCATCACCGCGCGCGGTTCATGGCATACACTTCGGAACCTGCGCAGGAACTCGACATGCGCGTGTATGCGGCCGATTTAGATGCGCTGCTGCACGACATCCGTAATCTACGTGAAGAGCATGCCGCTCTCTATGCTACGGACAGCTATGCCGCCAGCCAGGCTCTTGCGATGGAACTGCGCAGCCAAGGTTCAAACGGGATCGCCTACCAAAGCGTGCGCCACGATGGCGGCGAGTGCGTAGCGGTTTTCCGCCCTCGCCTGCTCGCCAACTGCCGCCAAGAGCGGCACCTGTGCTATGTGTGGGATGGGCGGGCGATCGTCACTGTCTACGAAAAGAAAGCATTTACCTGAACCGGTCAGAGTTCTGGCGCAATATCGGCTAGCAATAGACCGATGAAAAGGTACATACGATGTACAGATACGGCTAAAGAAGGAACAGGCGGCAGATCAAGCGGAATTCCCCCGATGATGGAGCCTCAACTTGACTTACGCCAGGTGAACAGGCTGCCCATCACATAGTTCCATACTGATCCCACCACTGCTCCGGCCAATCCCGCCAACCACCAGTCATAATGCGATCCAAATAGAATTTTGCCCACCCCGACGTTGGCGATCGCCCCCAGACCGCAAATCGCATAGAAACTGAGGAGGCCCGTCAGCATTCGTAGTCCCGCCAGCCTCTGATCGCGATAAGTAAAGCTGTTGTTCAATAGGAAGTTAAATGTCATAGCAGACAGTACTGCTACTGTTTGGGCGGTACCGAAAGAAAATCGCGATAATAAAGTGAACAATACCACCATGTGGATGCCCAAACCAATGGCACCTACGCAACTGAACTTGAGGAACTTGATGGGCACCAGATGGCCGATTTTTTTCTCTACAAGCATCTCCAGATATTGCAGAACAACTGTACTGTCCAGTTTACTTTCGCCATGCTGACGGGTGCGAAAGGTGTACGGAAACTCTGCAACGTCTAGCGGTCGTGATGCCGATGCCATAATGTCAAGCAAGATTTTATAGCCGATCCCGGACAAACGGGGCGCCAATTCCGTCAACGTGTCGCGTCTGACAGCAAAGAAACCGCTCATCGGATCACTGAGCGGCGTTCGTGCAATCACTTCAGCGAGCCTTGTCGCGAATGCGCTGATCCGCGCGCGCCTTTGATCCCATTTACCGATCGAGCCCTCACTCGAGTAGCGGGTTCCTACGGCCACCTCCTTGCGGTCCTCTGCGATGGCTCGATAGAGTTTTGGCAACAGCATCTCGTCATGTTGCAGATCGCCATCAATCACGGCGACAACCGGAGCTGTAGATGCCATCATCCCTTCAATCACAGCGGACGAAAGTCCGCGTCGGTTGAACCGTCGGATGAGGCGAATGCGCCGATCTGTGGCGGCTAGTTGACTAACAAGTTCCGGGGTACCGTCACGAGAGCCGTCATCGACAAACATGATCTCCCATTCGATTTCAACTAAGGCATTGGCTACACGGTCGATCAGTTCGGTAATATTCGGGCGTTCATTAAGCACCGGCACAACGACGCACAACTCTAGCGGACGCAAGACAGTGCTAATGTCGGGCCGTTGTAGAGCGTGCTGCATGAAATCCCCCCGGAGGTCGCTGCATCACCAATATACCGTACCGGTTAATGAAAGGAAAAGCAAAGATCGCGAAATCATTGATCATGTCTCAGGAGAACATTCTGAACGGCCCAATGCTCGGCTGCGTGCGGCTCGCACCCGCCCGGTCGAACGTACAGGCAAAGATGACCATCTTCCGGACTCCATCCTGCTTCTGGGGGAGCGCATTCCAATCGACGAAAACCGTATCCATCCGGTATCGCGCCTTGAGGAGCAATAACCGCGTTGAACCCGCGCGCTGCATTTCTGAAATCGCGCAGACTCATTCGATCATCATCACTCCAGCCGGTAAGATAAGTAGGAATATCGCGATGGAGATAACTGTATCCGCCAGTCTGCCAAAATGTGATTCGATGCAGTGCGATCCCACAACTCCCGGAGGACGTGCCATATTTCCTGGCAAGTTCCATGCCCGATCCGAAGGCCGTCCAACGCGATATCATCGGTTCGGCCAAACCCAAGCTGATTGAACTACCAAACCAAAGAAGAAGAAGCGCGAGCTTAACGAATTTTCGATTGGTCGCGTATCGGGCAGCCAGCTCCGCGGTACCCATAGCAGCTAGAATGACAAGGATGGTAACGCTCAAAAATATGAAGCGGTATTCCTTGTGCCCTATAGCCATGTGAATCAAAATATTGATGAGAGCGGTATAAAAGATCACCCTGTTTTTCTCAATGACAGGAAGCAGAAACAAGAATATGGGCGCTGCGGTCCATCCCCAATATTGCCAGATCATACTGAAAAAAGCTGTTGGGGGGTCGACGCCATAATTGGCCGAACGGTTCAAAAGTAGATTCTGCTGAACGTTCTCTATGATCCAACTGAAGGGTACCTGGCCCATCGTCAAATCCACCCCCGTTGAGAGGATCATTGCAACCAGGCCACCGGCAACAATATGTATCCAGCAGCGTCGGATGTGGGCGCCGCTGCTTAAAAGAAGCAAAAGTGCGATCGCCGGTGCATATTGGAAGCGCAATATGAACGCTAATCCGAGAAGAAATCCAGCCAACAGCCATTGCCGATGCGACACGTCCTTTCCTGTCAGAAGAACGGCGGCCGGCAAAATGCACCCGGTCGCCAGTACCTCAGTCAACAGATGGACCGAGAAGAATATCTGCTCAAACCAAGTCGCGGCTACAAATCCGGCGACCAGCCCTTGAAGCGGGCCCATGCGCCGGCCGAAAGTCCAAGCCGACCATGTGATCGACAGGCCTGATGCTATGGGAAGAAGCGCGGGTAACTTCGCGTACAAGATCGTCGATGGAGCCACGAAATGACCAAGTGCCACCAGCGGCGAGGCGAGTAACGGAACCAGCCAGCTTCGCATCCCATATCGGTATTCCCAAGGCACTGTGCCATACCCGAATACGAGCCGGTGTGACTGTTCTAGATACTGAAATATCTCATCCGGATGATGCATTGAAAAGGGCAGGAGTGCCGCAACACGAACGAAAAAAGCCAAGAGCAGCAAAAGGCAAATCTGCGTTCGGCTGCTCATTTAAGATCGTTCCTGGCATATATGATTTGCTGCCTACCCGAAAACACGTCCGGCACGCGAGCGACCTTGTGATAATGTCTTCTGATGGTTTGCTCGACCATGCCAGCAGTGATCAGATTGCGGGGATGATCCAATTCCCTATCCGCGAGCAGAATAGCTGCAGGAAGTGTCTGCAGCAGCTTTCTCATCTGCAAAGGTGCATCAACGGCGGCATTTTCGCCAGCATTGTTCAGATGCTCAGGGAAGATATATGGGGTCGGCAGACATGAAGACGTGAGCAGGTAGAGAACGGTAGGGCCGTCGTTTACATAGATGCATCCGTGTGCGGCGTAGGGGCGCAGGGCAGCGACCATCGTGTCTACACGGTGCCGACGTTCAACCGTTGCGCCCCAAATTACAAGTCCGAACAGGACTATGTACCACACGCCGCCCGCCACCAAACCGACAGCCGCACCTCCTCGCTTGAATAGAGTCCCGCTTAAGACACTCAACGGCATCAGGGCGGGCAGTGCATAATGCGGATAATTGTTGCCGACTGCAAAAAATCCGATGACCGCAGCTATCGTCCAAGATACGAGAAAGAGGTTTCTATTGTGGAACGGTCGATGAACAAGCGGTACTGCGGCGATCAAGCCCATAATCAGCAAGGGCAGGATCGAATATATAGTACCGGCCAGAAATTGTAGTCTCAGAGCACCTTCAGGCAATACTACCCTGGTGATCGAGCGGAAGTTTGCATCAAAAAATTGGGGAAAATAGCCGATTGATGCATAGAAAAGGCCAACGGCCACCGTGGGCCCTACCGCGATACAAATTAGGAGAAACCCATGTCGGATCACAGCAGCAGCTGAAGCACTTTCACGCCATTCTCTCCACAAAAGCCATAACCCAAAAGTTACTCCTTCGAAGACAACAGTATATTTGATCTGCAAGGCAACGCCGCAAAGCGCCATCGCCATATAAGAGCTAATGCGCGGCTGCCCGCCGCAGGAAGAATCTTGAACTCGCAGAACGAGTAATGCGGCGCACCCCATCAGAAGATTATAAAAAACCGGTGCCTGGCCGCCCACCCCTCCCAGCAAAGGCATAAAGAGCAAATACAGGACACCGCTCAAGGTTGCGCAGACATTCTTGCAGAAATGCAGACAAATCCGCCTGACGATTAGTGCCGTCAGAAAAGCGCTCATCAAGGCCCCAAGTTGATAAGCGACCACCCCGTTAGGGCTAAACGGGCGCAGCAATGCGTAAACCAGAAACAGTCCGATAGGCTTACGATCCCAAATATCGACATAGGGGAGAACCCCGTGCCACATGCGATCGGCTACGAGCAGATAGAATTCTTCGTCCATATGGACCGCGGGATCAGCGATGCATGCTGCACGGGTGACCACCGCTACTGTCAAAAGGATAACCGCAGAGGGCAGCCGTCCTTCCAAAGAGAAATTCTTTTCCTTTATTTTAGAAGCGTGACCTGCCAAATGCCCCGGCATTACCGCCAATCTCCGCTTGGCATATAAATGCTTTTCAATGATTTCTTGGTCGCCCATTGCTCTGCGTTACTTTATGATCGCACGCTAAAAAAGCTCGCTTTCCCCAAATGTGAAAAATATGGGAAAAAGGCGGGCCAACACGCAGCATCAGAGCGGTTTGTCGGAAGCCGTAGCACGCCTTCTCAGATGTCAGGAGATTGTCGGCCCACTTCGCCCGCGCCCTAACCGCCACTCAGTCCCGTCCGCGCGCAATATCCCGACCGCATCCTTGCCTATATTGCGGTCGAACACATCGCGCCAAGGCACGAGCGTGAAATCGCGCGAGCGCTCGACCAGTGCATGAGCGCCGCTTTCCAGGTCCAAGCGCCGCGCAATGACGCCCTCGACGCGCTCGCCATTCCTGGCCGGCTCGAACGCCCTTCCCAGCTCCCGGCCAAGCCGCTCGCCGACGCTCTCCAACTCGCGCAAACGAAGGCTTTCCAAAGCCCCTCTCCGCAACCGGAAAGCGTGCCCGTCGCCATCGGCTAATTGCTGCTCGACAAGCCACTGCCGCCGGGTTGCCAATGCGTCCCGCACCTCGCGTCCGAACCCGGCGTTGCGCACCGCAACGGATGCGCCAGATGCCAGCTCCCGATCGAGCCAAGTAGCCGCTTCGACTCCCACCAGATCGCCGACTGGCTGCGGAGACAGGATCGCGAGCGCCACAGGGCGGTCGCGTTGTTGTCGTTGCGCGAAGCCTTCCGCCCGCGCCAAATGATCGCTTGGGATGGTCCAGCTTCCATCCTGCTGACGCTCCGGTCCGGCACCCGTGCGGCGCATTGCCTCCAAGCGCCGGACATGGCTTGTGGCGAAAGCTTCGCTGGCATGGGGATCATGCCGCAGATGCAAATCGACCGAATAGCGTCCGCCATTGGCGCGAGCAACCGCATCGACAGTTCGGTCAGCGGTCCTCGACTCGGCCTTCGTCGGCTCGATCCGCACCGTCGCGCCCTCAGGCACCAAAGGGGTCGCGTCCGCGCGTCCTATATCGATATAGTGGACCCGCCCATCGATGCCATCGACCATCATGTAATGGCGGTCGCGATGCTCGTCGGAAAAGCCCCGGCTGATCAACCGCCCGACGATCGGCTCGCGCAGATCGGTGGCGACCACCTGCTCGACCCCAGCGCGGTCGAGCCGACGCGCGGTCAGTTCGCGTTGCATGAGTCGGATGATGTCGCCACGCTCACCCATGCGGCGGAGCGTGTCCTCCAGCCCTTCCGCGAGCCGATAGTGCCCGTCACCCATGTCCTCTGCGAGGTCCATCGCCTTGAGCTTACGCAGGCGCCCCGCCGCCACCGATTGCTGGAGGGGGTCGTTGTCGGTCGCCGCCACCGAGCGATCGGCGTCCATCCGCCGGAGCAGACGCCGGTCGATCGCGGTCAGCCGTTCCTGATCCACATCGTGGCGGAGGCGGTCCTCGATCTCCCGATCGGTGCGCGGCCCAAGGTCGAGCGTGACCAGCTCGCACGCGCGCTCGCGTAGGCCATGAGAAATATACTCCCGCGCGATGATCAGATTGTCGCCCCGGTCATCCACGCCGCGCAACACGATATGGGTGTGCGGGCGTTCGGTGTTGAAGTGGTCGACAGCGACCCACTCGAGCCTGGTGCCGAGGTCCTGCTCGACCTGCGTCATGAGGCGACGGACATAGGGCTTGAGGTCCGGATATTCGGCACCGTCCTCGGCCGACACGATGAAGCGAAACTGGTGTCGGTCGCCGGCGGTCCGCTTCAGGAAATCATCGCCGTCGGCGCGGTCGGTTTCCGGGCCGTAGAGTTCGCCCGGCAGGCCCTCGCGCGTGACCCCGTCGCGCTGAATGTAGCGCATGTGCGCGCGAGCGGCTTGGCCGGCCTTGCCCTGCAGCCGTATCAAGCTTGCCTTCACCATCGCGCGGCGACCGCGATAGCCACCTAGCCTGTCGCGACTGGAAAGGAGCCGCCCCATGCTCGCGCCGCGCCCGATGCGGCTGCCATCGAAGCGCCGCGACTTTATGCCCGTCTTCTTGCCGGCGAGCCGTGTCGCAGCCAGGATCCGCCCGCCATATTTGAGCGTCCGCTTGCCATCATTGCCGCGCGTATTACCGAGCTTTGGCGTGAGATCATCGTCAGACATCCGGACGCCCTCCGATCTCGCGATTTCGGGCAGGCAATGGCGGATTTCCGCCATTCCTGAGCAACATGTCTCGTGCCGACGCTCGCCTGTCTCGCGGAAAAAGGATGTGCAGACAATCACTTACGGAGTGTCGCGAGACACTGCCTTTATCTTGTTTCCCCTTCTCCCCCTTTCCCTCACCACTTCGCCCCAGCAAAAGGGAAAGGGCAGTGCCAGACCGACGCTGCCTCTCCCCGCCGATCGCGGCATCCTCAGCGCGCTTCGGCCATGGCATGTTGCGCAGATTTTCGGCTACCACAGACCCGATGCGCGATTGTTCCCTGCGGCATCCCCTCGCCATCAACCAGCATGATTGCCATGAACCAGCAGCCATCGAGCCTGCCCCAGATCGCGATCCTGTCGAGCTCTTCGTCATCCGATCCAAACCCTTCATAGGCACCCAGCCAGCGTTCCCCGGCCCTCGCGTCCCACAGGAAATCGCTCTCCTCTGCCTCAAGAAATCTCTCCGCCAAAGCCTTACCGGCACTGCGGTCAAATTCGATTTCCAGTCCGGCGACCAGTGCTGCCATGATGTGATCCGACGCCGTTCCGATGCTCTGAACCATGTCCATGATGATCTCCATTCGCTTCGCGTTCTCACCATCGAGAACGGCGTCATGGAGATGGGTGGCGGAGCGGCTGTCAGGGCCGCTGCGCGCAGGGCGGCGCCGCGAAGCGGACGTGGGGGGAACCGATTTGCGCAGCAAATTGGGGGGCACCCGCGGGCCTTGATGGCCGCTCCGCCACCCGTCATGCTGGGTCTATCGAGACGAGCCTCCCCCCTTTCGGTGATGTGGAACGGCGCCTCAGGGGACATGATTGCGCACCACGAAGAGCGATGATTGTAATGGCTCAGCGGTCACGTCCCGCGTGGTCACGGAGACCTGGCGCTGGATCGCGAACAGCCCCTCGCGCGCAGGGTTTGATGGCGAAACTGGCGCGCTCAAGGCCGAGCCCGTCACCTTGCCAAGATAGGCGATGGTTTCGCCCGGCAGCTTCCGACCGGTTGCAAGATGCGCGGCATAGCGGGCCGGACCGGCATTATAGGCTGCAAACAGACCGGGGTAACCGAAGCGATCATACATCTGCCTGAGGTAGCAGCTGCCTGCCATGATGTTGTCGGCGGGGTCATCGGGATCACTACCCAGACCGAGGCTTCGGCGCATCTCATCCCACGTGCCGGGCATCAATTGCATGAGCCCCATCGCACCGGCACGGCTGCGAATGGGCCCTCCGCCGAGCATCGTGTCGCCATTGCTTTCCGCGCGCATCACGCGCTCGATCCAGGCGACCGGCACGCCGCACCGGTCCGATGCCTCATAGATTAGGTTTCGCCAGCGGACCGTCGGCTGTGCTGCCGATGGAACGGCCATGGCGAGCATCAGCGTGACGCAGGCGAGCCTCAGCGCCGCCACAGCAGCTCTGCCTTCCCCATGACGTCCTCACCCTCGGTCGATCCGAAATAGCGGCCGTCGAAGGAGCGGCGATTGTTCATGAGGAGGAACAACTGGCGTCCTCGAAGACGCATGCATCCCTCCCAGAGCGGCATGGATCGCCCCCGAAGGTCGGTGCGTTGCCGATCGGCGATCCGGCGACCGTTGACGAGGATTACCATGCCCCAGGCGCAAACCTCATCGCCAGCACTGGCCGCAACGCGCTTCACCAGCGGCACATTCAAGGGCAGATAGCGGCGCTCGGCGGCAAGTTGGCGATAGCGCCAAGGCACCCGCGCGATCACCATGTCGCCGACGCCGGGCAGCGCTGCGGGTGAGACGATATAGAGGCCCCTGGGCGCGCTGGCGCTCGCGTTCCAGACAAGCCGCGGCGCAGGCGGAAAGGCGGCGGAAACGAGAAGCAGCGCGGAACCCGCGCCGCCAAGTGCGAAGCGGCGAACGCGCCTTTTGCGATGCAATTTCTTTGCGCGAAGTTCATCACCCCAGGCCAGGAGTGGCGCATCCCCACCCACCTTGCGTGCCCGCGTCACGCGCCGATCTCCCGGCCGGAATGCTCGGCGGACCATGTATCGAGGTCGTCGATATGATATTGGACGAAGCGGCTGTGGCGGCGGAAGACCGGGCCTTTTCCGTCGCGGCGCAGGCGTTTGAGGAGCCGGCTCGAAAGCTTCAAGTAAGCGGCTGCCTGATCGGTATTGAGGAAAGGCGAGCCGCGTTTGGCGCGATTGGCACGGGCAATATCGTCATCGGTTTCCATGGAACGGTATCCTGTGGCTGCGAACCGCAACAGCGCGATCGCTGCACTGAGGATGGCGGCCAAGACACCGCAGCATCAGTGTCGAAAACCATCGCCTTGAATTCGACACCCTTGGACGGCAACCCCGCGCCGATCGGCGCGGGGCGCCTGGATCAGCGGGACCAGATAAGCTTGTGCTCGCCGTCGTCCCCTTGGGTGAGCGTCGCATAGATGGGCGCGGGGAAGGATGGATCGTCGAGCTTGAGGCTCAGATATTCCGCCCCAGTCTCGCGCGCAGCCTTGGTCCAGCCAGCGCCAAACTCGACGGCCCCAGCGCTGACGCGGTGGTCTGGAGCCTTGTCATGCTCGCGATCAACGGGCCGGATCGTGGCTTTGACGCGAAGGGTAAGGGTGCGGATTTCGCCGGTGTAGACGCCGTCCTCGTTGCGGGTGAAGCTGCCGATCTGCGCCATGGAAAATCTCCTTGTGCTTGCTCGAATGCCGCCCCGTGCGGCCTCGATGGCAGTCGATCAGGCGCGCGTACGACGCCGTGCACCGTAGGCCGCAGCGCCAGCGAAGGACGGCCAGAGCCGGGTTTCTTGGTCCGCGAGGAAGCCCGCAGGGCGGGGAAGAAAGTCGGCGAAGCCGTTGCGCGGACAAGTCGTGCAGGCGCCAGACCTGCCATGAAGAGAGGCCGCCGGGCGCTGCTGCGCAGGCCTTCAGGGGATGCCCTGCGCCACGGTCTGCTATGCGGTCACGCGCCGGTAGTTGGCTACGCCATCTTCGAAACACGGCAACAGCTTCGCCGCGTCGAACGGGTTCACATAGTCGAACGAGCTGCGGTCAAAATGTGGATCGAGCCCAGCATGGCAGCTCTGGCAGAGCGTCATGAGGTTGGGCATCTCCGTCGCTCCTCCCGTCGCCGAGGGGCGTATGTGATGGAACTTCCAGCACGATATCGGCGGCGTCATCCGGCCTGCGTCCGCGAATCCGGCAACGCCTTTTTGTCCCGGCAGAGCACGCCATGCAAACCTTCGGCGTTGGCGCCCGTTTGTCTGCTCCCGCTTCGAGGAGGCCGGTATCGACGAACCCGCCGCGCCCTGGAATAGTGCGCTGGCGGCCTTCCTCTTGTCATTTGGAAACACCGCGCGCCGACGCCGGGACGGCGGAGGCGCGCGGCCGATTTTTTCGCCGCAAGCGCGGGCGGGATAAATCCCGCCCGCTCTCTGTTCACGCGGCCTGCGCAAGCGGCGCGACCTCTTCTTCGGGTTCTGGTCCGGTGGCGGGGGCGCGCGTTGCAACCATCCTGGCATGAGCCATGACCGTGCCGACGCCGCCCCGCTGGGTGTAGGCGCTCGGCGGGAACCGCATCCAGCGAGGGACCCAGCGCTCTGCTTTCGTCCGCCCCTCAGCGCCGTTCAGATGATCGGACATGATCCGCTTCAGCGTCTGGGACTTTTCTCCGGCGTTGGCGGTCGCGACCGTTTCGCCCGCCACTTCCGCAACCATCCGGCCTAGCAGTTCGCGGTCGCGGATCAGGCCGAACAAAGCCTCATCGGCCTGCCACCAGTCGGCCATGTCGATGCCGATCTCGGTGCCCGCCGCCTCGACGGCGGCGCTGCCAGCGGAAAGCGTTTCGCCCATGACGACCGCGACCACCTCCATGATCGCCGGATCGGGAAGCTCCAGCAGGCGGAAAAACAGGGCCACAAGACCATGTTCATCGCCATTGCCGCCGGTGACCGTGGGCTCCTCGGAAGAGAAGTCCAGCAGGGCGAGAACGGCGCGGCGACGTTCGTCAAAGACCGTCTCGCCGTGCGATGTCTCAACGCTTTCGCGCACACCATCATTGCGGGCCGTCTGTGGCTCCGGCCGCACGGTCCAGAGCGGCGATCCGGTGATGGCATGGGCCGCCATGAGCCGGAACGCGATGCCGGGATGACCCAGCATGGCGGCGCGGACGGCGGCGTGGCGGTGCAGATCGACATAGGTCTGCAAGGTCGAGGTAAGCTCAGGACGCTGCGGCTTGGCTGTGTCCGCCACCTCGCCGCGCTCGGCCTTGCGGGCTTCCTTTCGCGTTACATATCCTTCGTGGAAAACGACCTCGCCGCTCGCGCGGATATCGGCATAAACGCGACCACCCTTCCTCTTGGCCGCCTTCTCATATTCCCAACTTTGAAAGTGCTCTGATGGAGGAACGACGATGACATCGCTCCAGCCCTGCTCCAGATAGCAGGCACGGCGGGTTTCGATAGCTTCATTCTGCGCGGCCCAAAAAACGTCTGCATCGGCGAAATAGCGGTCGTCGCCGAACAGGTCGGCAACGGTCGCACCCTTGTAATCGTCGAGACTGAACAGCGCGAAGCGCGCCGGAATGGACTGGCCGCCAAACAGCCACGCCTTCAACTGGTGCCCTGTGGGAACATAGCTGTCAGGATCATCATGAAGCGCGAGCCACGCCTTTTGCTGGCTTTTGCTCGCAAGGGTCAGGTGGCGGACGGTCGTGCGGTCGATCTGCTCGGCGCGGTAGAGCCCGCGAATGCGGGGCAGGAGATTGCCGAGCGCGAGGACGCGGCGGATGGTGAGGTCTGGCAGGCCGAAGGTCGCGGCGATGTCATCCAGTTCGCGCCCCTCCTTCACCAGCCGGGTGAAGGTTTCCCATTGCGTCACCTCGTCCGCGTCAAGCCGGGCAAGATTTTCGATCATGGACGCCTCGATCGCGGCAGCATCGTCGGTTTCAGAGAGGATGCGGCAGGGCAACGGCTCCGCCTCGCCCGTTTCCTCCGCCACGATGCGGGCGGCATGAAAGCGCCGCGCGCCCGCTACAATCTCGAAATGGCCCTCGGCGCCATTGGGCCGGACGAGGAGCGTCTGGATGACCCCGCGCTTGCGTACGGTCGGCAGGATGTCGCTAACATCGGGAGCCTTCCGTCCAAAGCGCATGTTCATCTTGCTCACACAGAGCTTGTCTTGATCGATAAAAACGAGTGTCATGGCGTTGCTCCTTTGGAGTGCCGGCCCCTCACACTTCGCGGCGTCGGGGGGCCGGTTTTCACTGGGGTGGCGGCGTGACGTGCCGCCTTCACGTCATCCCTTGTCCGGATCGGGCAAGGGAGAATTAGGGAGCGCGCCCGGCCGGGCGGCGCGGCGGATCAGGGTTTCGGCCCAGAGGATGGAACCAGCGCGGCGGGCCTGTTCCGCCCAGAGGGAGAGCGGCAAATTGCTCTCGAAGCCCAGATCGCGCTCGATGGAGAGGCCGTAGGGAAGCCGGACAGCGGCGATTTCGGCCAGGCTGAAATAGCCGAGTTCGGGACAGCCGAAGCCAAGATCGGCCAGCCCGAACAGAGCATCGCCATCCTCCGCCAGTTCGGTCGCGAGCCATGTCGCGGCTCCAAGCGGATTGAAGAGCTTGATGACGGGCGGCGGGTCGAAGCCCTCACCCTTTGCTTCATGAGCGCGGCGGGCGATGTCGTTGGCGCGGAGCGCAAAGCGCAGTTCGGGAGTGAGGAGCTTCATGCCGCCACCCTCCCCTCTTCACGCGCGACCTGCGCCTCACGGTGACGGGCGAGCAACCAGTCCGCCGCCTTGCTGGCCGCGCTGGCCGCGCGAAAGATCGCGTGGCTGTCGTCACGCAGCACCTCCAGCCACGCGCCGATATAATCGGCATGGCGGACCGTAGGCGCTATGCCGAGCGCCGCGCAGAGGAAGGCCGATCCCATCTCGGCGACCAGTTCCTCGCGGGCATAGTCCTTGCTGCCGAAAGCGTTGAGGAGATTGCGGCCCAGCCGCTTGTCGTGGCCGGTCGCATGGGTCAGTTCATGAAGGCAGGTCCGGTAATAGTTGACTTGATCGAAGAAGGCTGGCTGCGGCGGCACAGCCACGAAATCCTGCGCGGGCGCATAGAATGCCTCGCTGCCACCGACGCGAAACTCGACGCCTGAGGCGGAAATCACCTCCTCGGCCACGGGCACGATCTCGCGTTTGGGCAGGGGGTCCGGATCACCGGCAAGCCCTGACCGCAAACCCTCGCACTGCGCGGCATTGAAGACCGTGAAACGCTTGAGGAACGGTACGGCCTTGGGATCGCCGCCCTCTCGAGACGCCCTCTCCCTCTCCTCTTCCGGCGTAAAGCGGTCGGCATAAACGACGGTCACGCCGCGCTCGCCCTTTCTCACACTGCCGCCCGCCTCCAGCGCCTGCCGAAAGGTGAGCCACGATTGCGAAGGCCAGCCATGTTCGATGACCTCGCCCCAAAGAAGGAGCACATTTACGCCGGAATAGCTGCGGCCGGTGAGCGCATTGCGCGGCAGGCCGGGACCCGCTCCACCATGCTCGCCCCAAGGCTGGACCCACGGCAAACGCCCGGCCTCCAATTCGGTGATGATCCGGGCTGTCACCTCGTCGTAGAGGCTCGTCCGGCTTTCCTCCTTACGATCTTCGCAAGCACCCTTCCGAAGTGCACGACGGCTCCGGGGTTCACGCATGCTCTGTCTCCTGCGCCACCCTAAAAAGACACAAGGCCTCCCCGCAAAGGCGGGGGTGGGCGGCATGAGCGACCAAGAGGCCCGGCTCCAGCGGCCGGGGGCACCTTCAGGGCGGAACGGGAGTGGAGCACCCCAAGCGCAGCGCCGGGGTTGCCCCCGGGCGCGACGGGCCTAGCCGGGAGCGCTGCCCGCACCCGCCGATACGGGAGAGGCAGAAACAGCGCCGCCGCGCAGGAGCGCGGCGCCCGCAAACACGCCAGCGATCGTCACCGTCAGGCTGAGACCCGAAGGGGCTCGGCGGCGAGCGCAGGGAGACGTAGAGCGCGGTCGCGCTTCAGCGCGAGGCGCCGATCCTGCTGGCTATTCTTGCTGTCCGAACGCCAGGATAGCATTTCCTAATCCATCGCCGACGATCCAGCGCGCTCGCTCCAGATGCGATGCCCAACATGCCCGCGCGCCAGCGTCCATGACGTCGATGCCCATCAGGCGCGGAGCGGCGTCCCTCCAGTCCAGCCCCGCGGCATCAGCATCAAGGATGGCGGCATAGAGCGCCAGGTGCTGCTGATCATATTCGACGACATTGTTTCCGACCGGGGCCGTTCTTGCGACCATCGCTATCATGCTGCTCGCCCTAGGATTTTCATCTTCATCGACTGATCGATCATAACGAATCGGAACGATCGTTCCTAGAACCTTCGTTCCTGCTGATTGATCGCTGTCAGATGGATTTGAAGGAGGCCCTGGCGATCAATCTTCGTCGGCTGCGCTACGAGCGCGGCTTGACGCAGGAGGACGTTGCCGGGCTTACCGGGATCAGCGCTCGCTATGTCGGGGCCATCGAACGAGCGCGGGTGTCCGCCAGCGTCACGATCTTGGGAAAACTGGCGGACGCACTAAATGTGGACCCGAGCATTCTAATCGCCCGATAAGATAGGCCCTCACCTCAATATCGCGCTTGGCCCGCCCCTGATCATCGCCTCGCCCGCCGCCAATAGCCGCCGAGCCCGCGACTTGCGGTATTCACCATCGCCCGGCCAATCCCCTGGACCCAGGAGGAGATCAGCTATGTCGCGCAAGCTCGCGCCAGCCCGGCGGGCGTCAACGCTCCACAGCCCGAGCAAAGCGCCTGCCCGCCGCTCATGAAAGATATTCGGCCGCAGCGCCCCTGACATGAGACGGTGCAGCGCATGGGCAGCTTCAGTCTGCAACGGCAGGTTCGGCCCGACATCCAGCACCACCCGCAGAGCCATGGAACGGCCGGCGAGCATATCACTAACCACGTCCAGGCGGATGACGTGGCCGGCTTTGTCTATGCGAATGTGATGGCCCACCATACCGCTGATGACACGGACACCATGACGTCGAAGGTCGAGCCGCCACCGACTTGAACCGTCGCAATCAGGCAGCAGCTCCACCGTAATGACGCGCGGATCGACGCCCGCCGTCCAGACCGGCAGGACATGGGCGCAGGAGCACGCCGGATCCTCAGGGAAAGTGCAACCCCCAACGCGCAGTGAAAGCCGGAGCGGCCGCCATCGGCCCTTCCCGCTTCAACAACAGGGCGCTGTAAGCCGCGCGATAGGCCGGGTCGCGGCGAAGCACTTCCCAGGCCAGCGCCGAGCGACCGAGCCGCCTTACGGCATCCTGCGCATCGGGATCGATGGGCGATGCGGCGATCATGTCACCCCATCTCGCCCATTTGCCCGCGAAGGAAGACGGCCACCGCCCCCTCCTGGTCAGGCCGCAGCGCGTCGATGGCCGGGATATGATCGGGAATATCGCCCCGCAAAAGGATTGAGGGGCACTGTCCCTCGACATTGCCGAGGTTCGGGCGATGCTGCGCGTAACCCACGAGAGCGGCGAGCTCGGGCGAGAAATGCTTCGCGATTCCGGGCGGATAGACGAGCCATTGGAGCTCGAAGGGCTTGAGCCAACCCAGGCAGTAGCTCATGATGATGCCGCGCCGGGGCGCGGCGGTCTCGTTTCCGCCGCCGCCGTGAAGCGTTGACCCCAGGAACAGCAGCGCGTCGCCGGGTTCGACGAATGGCACGACCGCCTCCTCTTCGGGCAGCAGGGCGGCGTCCTGATGGAGATGGCTGCCGGTCCAAAGGCGCGTTCCGCCATTTTCCTGTTTGAAAGGTGTCAACGGCCACATCACGTTGACGAGATATTCGACCGAGCCCTTGGGGCCCTGCCACATGTCCTGGTCGCGGTGCGGCAGTTGCGGCAGGGCGCCGGGATGGATTTCGATCGCCTGGGTGAGGTTGAGGTTGAACCGCTCGCACCAGGGGAGCAGCATCTTGCTCACTACATCGAGGACCAGCGGATGCATGACCAGGCGCTCGGCCAGTGGTGATCGCGCGAGCAGGCCGCCAAAGCGCCGGGTCCGCTCGCCATAAAATGGGCCTTGGCAAAGCGGCGTAGCGGCAAAGACGGGTTCGAGGTCGGCCTGCAGAGCGTTCAGCCCGGAGGCATCGAGCGCATGGCGAATGACACACCACCCATCGCGGCGGAGCGTCGCAGCCTTGTGATCGACAAGCGCGCTCATGCCGTCACCTCTGGCTTTTGGGGAACGTAGGTGCCGGTCCATGCGAGGCGCAGCGGCGTGTCTTCATCAATGTGGACCATGAAGGCGCCGGCTGGCCCGCCTGGCATCGGCACGGCAGGACCCAGCGGTTCTGCTCGCCAGCCCATGGAGAGAACTTCCTTTCGGAATGCGTCGGGGATGACGCCGGTATAGCGCTCGATCCCCCGCTCCAGGCCAAAGTCCACCATGGCGGAGATCAGCTGGTTGCGTAAGATCCGCCGCCGCTCGGCCCCATGGCGCTGCGGCAGGCAGAGGCGCGTGCTCTCCCAGATCCCGTCGCCGGCGGGAACGCCGGCTGGGCAAAGATGCTGGAAAATCGTTCCCATCATGTGCGGGCGGTTCGTGGGCAATAGCCGGAGGGACGCGGCATGCTCCCCGTCCTCGGTCAGGATGATGTAGACTGCGCCTTGGGTGTCGAACTGGTCCAGTTCATATCGCCCCTCGACCACGGGCACGTCCCAGCCGAAGAGATCGATGAAGAGCCGCTTGCGGTCGGCGAACATGGAGTTGAGGAGCGGCTGGCAACCGGCTGCCAGATGATTGTCGATTATATGGAGCATGAGGGCATCCCCGGATCGTGACTGACGCATCCAAAGGAAGCAGGGGGAAGAGAGTCCCAACAGACCGGGTAATTACTCGGGTTGACGTGGCTTCAATTCATGAAGGCCGACTTCTCCTGCGAGAATGGCGCTGACGACCAGTTCCGTCCGGTCATGCACGTTGAACAGGCGGCGAGCGTCTGTCAGATAACCATCGACCGTGCGCGGCGTGATCTTCAGCTCCCGGGCGATCTGCTTGTTGGACATGCCCCGCCCGGCAAGCGCGATGCAGTCCCTTGGACGGGGATGAAGGCGCGGACGCGGCGCGGCGATCGGTTCGGGCAACCCGCTCACTCGCTTGGCCGCCTGGAAGGCGAAGACGCCGACCATCTGGGCGACGCCAAGGCAGCGGCGGACCGATGTGCGTGACCCACCGCCCGCAAAGGTACAGGAGCCGACCGGCTCGCCGAGGGCAAAATAGGGAATGGTGATGCCCTGCTTCAGCCCAAGCCGCCGACCCACCGCGAAGCATTCCTGATCGCGCCGGTCCATCATGATGATGCCGGGCAATTCATCCCAGCAAAATGCGCGTCGTGCGAAAACGCAGCCGCGCATGACCGGATCACTCCGCCACTGCCCCTGGCCGATGATCCGTTCCATGGCGGCCGCGGGATAGTTGAGGAGTTTGACCCGTCCTGGAGGATCGCCGCGCAGATCATCATGATGGACCAGTGCATAGTGACGAAAACCGAGCTCGCGGGTGATCGCTTCCATGACATTGGCGAGCTCCGCGCGCGAGGCAGCCCTGGCAAGGCAACGCAGCACGCAGTCCGCGACAGACACGGCCGCCGCAAGACCCACGGGGCTCGCATCGTCGATATTCACCGGCGAACGCGCCGACCCACCCCCTCGTCGTCTCAGCGGCCTTCTCCTGGGTGACGCCGCACGAACCGCCGACGCCGGTTCCGGTAAGCTGCACCTGTTCTGCGCGGGTCACCTGCGGCGCCCATGGAAATTCGCCTTGTCAATCAAGCATCTCGGTTGCTGGAGAGCAAGCCTTGCAAGAGCATGCCGCTACAGGTTCAGCTTTGCGCAGACCGCGCCTTGCCGAGGCCAAGAGGCCGGGCGGCCATGATGAGGAGGAAGGCGCCGGCTGAACCCATGGCGGCCACGGCCGCGATGAAGATGTTGAGGGAAAGCGCCCCAAGCGTCAGTGCGTAAAGGCTCGACACGGAGAAAATCCCGAGGTTGAGGAGGCTGGCGTGATAGGAATTGACGGTCCCGCGATATTCCTCCGAAAGGTTGCTGAGCCGGGCGTGATGAAGCGGTCCCGCGCAACCATAGCCAAATGCCCAGGCTGCGCCGGCTCCCGCCAGGACAATAGCGGAGGTGACAGGAAGCATGAGGGCGAGAACGCCGATCGCCGCCATGCCGGCCATGATCGGCAAGGCTCCTCCCGCCAGACGCTTCTCTATCCGATGCCCGCTCAGATTGCCCGCCATGATGAGCGCGCCCCAGAAGGCCGCAACGGCCCCGGCTTCTGCAGGGCCAGTTTCCAGCTTGCGCCGCGCGATTTCCGCCGCCACCGCGCCGATCCCCGCCATCCATCCGAGCCAGAGATAGCTGGCGGCGAGCCGGACCTTGATCTCGTCGAGCCGAAGGGCTCCGCGAAGCATCGCGAGCAGCGGCACATGCGCGCGCGACCTCGCCCGATCGGCGGGAAACAGCCGTGCAACGAGGAGGGCGGCAATGGCGGCGATTAAAGCCAGGAGATAGTAGCTGGCCTGCCAGCCAAATCGCGCAGCGACCAGACCCGACACCGCCGGGGTCACGATGAAGGCCGTCATTAGACCTATGAAGACCTGGCCGATGCGCCGGGCCATGTCGGCGGGAGCCGTGACGTCACTGACGAGCGAGAGGCTTACCGGCTGGATGATCGCCGCCATCATGCCCAATGCTGCAGACAACGCGATGGCGGTCGCGAGGCTGCCTGAACTCGGCAGCACGCCGCACAATAGCGAAAAAGCCGACAGGCTGGTCATGAGGGGCCATTTGCGCCCCCAGCGGTCGGAGATTGGGCCGGCGATCGATGCGATGACAGCATAGGCGAAGCCATAGGCTGCGGGCAGATAGGCGACTGCGCTGGCCGGAACGCCAAAAGCATCGCCCATAACCTGCATGATCGGACCAGCGACCACCTCCGCTGATCCGATCACGAACAGGCAAAGCCAAAGCGCCGCAAGACGATGTCCGGTCATCGAGGCGACATCTATCCGCGACATCTGGGCTGAAGCAACTCCTTGAGATGCAAAAGAGACATGGCCCCGAGTCAGGGCACGGCAGGCAAGCCGAGGAGAGCGAACAATTCCATCCGCGCGCGGAAATCATCCCGGAAGACGCCCGTCATCCTGCTGGTGACCATCGCGACGCCAGCCTTGTGGACGCCACGGGTGGTCATGCATTGATGGCTTGCCTCGACGATGACGGCGACGCCGCGGGGCCGCAATGTCTGGTCGATGGCATTGGCGATCTGCGCGGTCATCTTCTCCTGGATGGTGAAGCGCTTGGCATAGCCCTCCACGACGCGGGCGAGCTTGGAGATGCCGACGACCCGCTTGGCCGGGAGATAGGCGATGTGGACCGACCCGATGATCGGCACCATGTGATGCTCGCAATGGCTTTCGAAGCGCACGTCACGAAGCGCGACGACATCGTCATAGCCTTCCACTTCCTCGAAGGTGCGGCTGAGCACATCGACCGGCTCCATGGCATAGCCTGCGAAAAATTCCCGGTAGGACCGGACGACCCGTTCCGGCGTACCGGAAAGGCCTTCGCGGCCAGGATCGTCACCCGCCCATCGCAGCAAGGTTCGGACGGCGTTTTCCGCCTCCTCCGCGGTCGGTCGCACAAGGGCAGGAGCAGCGAGGCTCTGGAACATGGAAACACCTCCATTAGGCAAGGATTAGAAGAAGTGGATCTCGAGCTTGATGTCTTCGAGAAATGTCCAGTCGATGGCATCGACATCGAACAGTGATGCGTCGAAGACGCCATCGTCATAGGCGTCGGCCGGATCGACGCTGTGCCCGGCGAATACATATTTCTGGAGATAGTTTATGTCGCTGCTGGTGATCGCCTGTTTGCCATAGCGCGACACATCAACGATGTAGTGGATGTCGCCCGCTTCATAGGTCCGGATGATCGGGACATAGGCGGAGAGGCCGAGCGAACGCAGCATCTCGACGGCGAAATTATTGGCGCCAACTTCGAAAGAGACCCGGTCCTTCCGCTTCTCGTCAGTCATCTCGGGTGGCGCATCAAGGCCGTTGCCGCTGCCCTCATGCTCATAATAATGCAGCGCCGCCTGAACGCCCCGGAGATCGTATATATAGGCGTATCGCTCGATATTCTTGCGCTTGGCCTCGCATATGAAATAATAATGTCCAAGGCTATGCAGCAGCATGAAAGTGCGCGACGGCCAGGAGACCGACTTGGCAAACGTTATCTTCCTGCCCTTGATGATCGCCTTGATGTTGAGGGGATGATGATCCACTTCATCCAAGTCCAGGCCGAATTTTTCCACAAGAGCATTGGTCAGCTTGTCATAGCTGGATTCGCCGATCGCCAAGAGAAGTTCACCCATGCGCCTGCCGGTCTCATCGGGAAGCGTCTCGTCGATGATATTCGCGATGTCACTCATATGCGTCTCCTCTTGATGAAGTGAAGTGGAGAAACTTGTCGGTCATCGACATCATAGGAGATGCAGCTGCGGCACTTGCGTGCGCAGAATCCAATGGATTAAAGTCTTTCTATGATGCCTTGAGGACGATCGGCAGATGAGCATTCTGCAATGATCTCTCCACATCGAATCAGATAGACGATGTGGGATGATGATTAAATCCCCACATCTGTGGGGGTTACTCCTTTGGCGTTCGCGGTTACTACTGGCTGTCGAGGCGACAAAGCCGCTGCTGCAACGTAGATCCTGCCGGAGAGGCTCATGTTCGAGACATTGGTCGAGTTTGAACGAAAAGCGCTGAACGCTTCTTCCCTCGAACGGCTAGGAGCGCTCACCGAGCCGTTGGCGCGCTCGCTCGGCTTTAGCTGCTTCACCCTTTTCCGGCCGCAGCCTGCCATGGCCGGCCACGCCCCGATCTTCCTCACGACCTACCCTGAGAGATGGATAAGCAGGATTTTCCAGGAGAAGCGGCATCTCGACGATCCAGCTCACGCGGCAGCCGCACGATCCGTCGATGGTATCAATTGGACGGCGATCGGTCAGTTCATGGCTCTTTCCGATCACCAGCGCGAAACCTTGTCGCTCGCATCCGGACATGGGCTCGCCAAGGGCATCACCCTGCCCTTCCGCGTGCCCGGCCTGCCGAGCGCGATGTTCTCCCTGGCCATGCGCGATTGTACCGTCCCCAAGCCCTTTGCCATATTGGCCGCCAGGCTGATGGGCGGCATCGTCTTTGCTCAGGCTCACCGGCTGGCAAGGAGCGAACCGTCCCAGGCCGAGGTCGTGACGCTTAGTCCGCGGCAGCTCGACTGTATCCGGCTGCTGGCACGGGGAATGACCGACCGGGCTATTGCTTGCGAGCTCGGCCTCAGCCCCCAAACCATCCGGGAATATATTGAAGCGGCGCGGCTCCGCTATGGCGTAAAGCGCAGGGCGCAGCTCGTCGCGGCAGCCATGCGTGACGGCCATCTGTCAGCTGACGACTTTGGAACCTCCGTCTTGGAAGACAGCTGTCGTCCGCTGCCCGGATAGACGCGTTAGCGACTGAAAGGGGATAGCCCGCTCGCTGCGAACGCCCGAGCGCAGGGCGAAAATCAAGAGGGACCACCTACCGCTGTTCCCGGTTGCACCAGAAAGGCACGAGTCGGCATCAACGGGTCTTCATCCTAATGCCCTGCTTCATCGATGCTGGCTTGGCCGGGTAGCGTGACTCCGGTGAAACTGCTGATAGGTCAAATGATCATCGCACTCGCGATCAGTCGCCGCGACCAGTTGGTTTCGTTCATGCCGCCCAAGGATCACAAGAAGCGAGCGCGACCACGTCCTCGATGGAGAGCAAGGTAGGCGGGGATAGCGGGAATTCGCCTGCAGCCGTCAGGCCGAGCAATGTCCCGATATGCGCTGCAATTGCCTCGACCGAATAGGCCATGGGAAACGCATCGACGGTTTCCTGCGCCGTAGGGGGGAAATAGCGCGCGCGAAAGCCGGGCTTAAAAACAGAGTCCCAGATATTGAGTGACTGCCCCCCGGTTTCCGACTTCCCGCTAAAGATCGCATAGCTCGGCAAGGCTTCCGGCCGATCGACGAGGGCGCGGTGCACGAATTCGTCCAGCTTCTCCAGCACCAGGCTTTCAGCGCCCGCGTCTCGGACCTGCCGCGCCGAAGCGAAGAGCGCGCGCGCGCCATCGAGTGATCCACCGACCCGACCACCACCGCCGCCCTGCGGCGTATAACCCAGATGGGCCATGACCCGGAAACCTTCCCGGGCCAGCCGCTCGATGACAGCAAGGACGGCCTCCGAATGAACCTCCAGCTTAACGACATCGGCACCCGCCCTTCGCATCCTGTCGGCGCTGCGCAGGGCGATATCGCCATTCGTGACCGACCCATCCGGCATATCGCCAACGATGTAGGGAGCTTCAGAGGGAAAGAGTTGCCTTGCCCGGTGGGAGACTTCCCTGACCAGGCCCGCCATGACTTCGAGGAACAGCGCCTGTTCGCCCCTCGCCAGCCGGGTGCTGTCACGCCCGAGATGCGTCATCAGATAGGAATCGGAGACCATGAGGCAATCGAGCCGAATGCCCATTTGGAGGACAGGACTGCCAGCCATGGCTTGCGCCACCGCCTCGACCTCATAGTCGCGATAGAGATTGAGCTTGATCGGGCGTCGGCTGTCACCCTGGTGACCGCGAGCGGGCGTGAGGGGTTCGGACATCAGCATGATTGTCTCCTTGTCAGGTGCGGCGCGTCTTTCGGATGGAGACGGCCTTCATTTGAGAGCGGCGGAGCGGGTGAACGCCTCCGTGCCGCGCAGCAGCATGACCATGGCAGCGGTCAGCACCCCGCATAGCGCTGCGGCGAAGAACAGCGGGCCTACCCCGGCTGTGGCCGCGATCATGCCTCCGCTCACGCTGGCGACTATCGTTGCAAGCTTGGCGCCGCTATCGAACCAGCCGAATGTCCGGCCGGCGCTCGCGTCCTCGATCGTGTGGGCTATCAGCGCATTGAGGCCGACATAGCCGAGCGTCATGCCCACCCCGAGCAGGAGCCGAGCTATCGCAAAGACCGGCAGCGAGGAGGTGAACGCCTGCACCGCGAGCATGCCGCCCACGATCAGGCATCCGGCGGCGAACCAGGGAGCGGGATCGCGGTCGCGCAAATGTCGTCCAAGCGGAAGGCAGGCGAAGAGGTAGACGATGTGGGGCAGGCCGAAGAGCCATCCAGCCGTGCCCGCGCCGACGCCGAATGTCTTCGTGCTGTAGGGCACGAGGAACGGAAAGGTGGAGACCATGGCGAGCGTGAAGCCGGTCTGCCCGGCCATGATCGCACCGCGCGACAGCAGTTGTCGGCGAGGCATCTCCCGCGCCCCGTTGTCTGCGATCGCAGGGGTTCCGGCATCGCCCCTTGCGGGAAGAGGCAACAGCATAAGGACGGCGATCAGCGGCAGCAACGCCACGATGAGATAGACATTCTGCGGAGCGATATGCCGGTCGATCAGGAAACCCACTGCCGCGGGAGCCAGGATGAGCGCGAGACGCGCGCTGGCCTGGGTAAGGTTCAGCGCCTGCGACAGTTGCTCGCGCGGCAGGGCTTCCGAAAGATAGGCGTTGCTGGCCGAGAACGTGCCGCCAAGGAGACCCTGGAGGCAAAGTGCGATGACGAACAGCGGCAGCGATCCGGCGAGACCGGCAACGACAAAACTGATGGCCAAGCCGATCTGCGCGCGCAGGAGTAGCGGCTTTCGGCCCCACCGGTCGGCCAGGCGGCCCCATAGAGGCGCGGAGATGGCAAGGCATGCAGTTGGGACGATGTAGAGCCAGCCAATGAGGCGCTCACTTGCGCCGGGTGCGATTCCGGCCAGGATGAGACCCAGAAAGGGCGGCAAGCCCATCGGGCCGAACGCCCCCGCGAAATGACAGGCGAGAACGGTGGCCTTGATGCGGCCTGGGCTCATTTTCCGCTCTCCGAAAGGAGAAAATTGGGCGCGCTATGCCCATAGGCCTTGTTGACGTCGGCTGCGCCGGTTCCCTTGCGCGACTCCAGCGTTGCAGCGCGCAAAAGATATTTGATCGGGAACTGGCTCGCTTCCAGCAATGCAGAACGAAGCGGCCCGGCAGCAATGCCCTCGCGCTCCAGCAAGTCGAGTTGCCGCTCGATAACGGTACGCAGCAGTCTTCTGTACGCGCCAGGCCGGCCCAGATGCCGGCCCAGTCCCTCGATCACCGCGCCCAGGTTGAGCTGGATCGTGATAGTGATCAGCATCTGCGCGGCGGCGGCCGCATCTGTCTGGGTTATGCGCGCGTCCTGCATCCTGCCGGTCCAGGCATCCGCTCCGGGAAAAGCCGCAAGCAGGGCTGACGCGTCGATCCGCGGCGAATCATTGTCCTTCAGCAGCAGGCGCAGGCCCGCGCCGCGCGGATCGACGAGCAGGACGGAGTTCTGCTGATTGGCCTCCAGTTCAATGCCATAGCGCGCCGCCAAGCGAAGATGGACGCCCAGGAGGAGATCGCAAAACTCGCCCAGGAACCGCTCGACGTCCCCCTCATAATAGCGATCGGTGAGATGCAGCGCATAGGGACGACCATCGGGCATCGGCGCCATCAGCGCTGCGACCGGCACCGGCTCGCAGGCATCAAGCCCTTCAGGATAGCGGCGGATGATATAGGCGAGGAACCGCTCCCCGCCATGATGGGCTCCGCCGCTTTCGTCTGTCAGGAGCAGCTTCGTCTGAAGCATTGCGTCCTTGGCGCGTATCGCCTCCAGCAGGGAATGGACGACATGGCCGTCATTGATCGTGCCGGACTTGATCGCGCGCAGATTGAGGCGGCCGAGCGTGCTGATAGCGAGCGGGAGCTTGATATGAAGGCCGGGTTCCTCGACGATGGCCAAAGCCCGCACCGAGAGCGTAGGCACGACCTCAAGATAGTCCTTGGGCGCCATATACGCGCAATCACTCAGTCCCGCCCCGGCCAGGATCCGATCCATTCTCTCGCCACGCATGAACGGATGAACGGGCATGAGCGCGTGTGTTTGTTCGTGCGCTGGGTCGAGCCCCACATCAGCGAAGGACGGCCATTGCTTGGGAAGCTCGCCCTGTACCGACAAGCCGTCCTTGGGAAGAGCGAGCCAGGCAAGGCGAAATGCCTGCTGATATTCCGGGCCGTAGGCGATGAGGTCATTGGCGGCAAAGCCGTGCTTCGCCCGCGCCGTGGGATAGAAAGGATGATCGAGGAAGGACGCGAGCCGGTCGTTGGCCAGCATAGCCCTATGCCATTCGGGATGGCTCGCCAAGCGTTGCGCGGCAGGCGAGACTCTATGCCGCACCGCGTCGCAGATCGCGCCCTGCTCGATCGCGGCCTGGCATTCTGTGAGGAAGGCGGAGATGTTCGCGCTGTCCTCCCACTCCAGCCCCGCCTTCATGATTTCGAGAAACTCGGTAATGCTGTCGATAAGACGCGCGCCCTGGCGGGCGACATGAACGAAAGGCGGGGCGCCGACGCGCCATGCCTGCATGAACCCGTCGGGCTCGACGGGCAGGAAGAGCGTGCCGCCATCGGGAACCTCATGGGCGAGGTAATGCTCGGTCTGCGCGATCAGCCTGTCAAAGGGCGCGTTCTTGGCAGCAACGATCTTGCCGAGCGCGATCTCCCGGTAATTTTCGCGCACGAAGCAATCGGCCACGCGCCTCAGGATATAGCGGCCGTGATCCCGAACCGATGGCGCGGGTTTGACAGCGGTGGCGATGTTCATGGCTTTTCTCCTGAGGGCGTGGCCGGACGGCGGGCTAGTCGATCGCGTATCGCAGCGTGAGCATCGCCGAGCGCGGCGCGCCCGGCATGTTGAGGTTTCCAACCGTGCCGTGGCCCGACACGATATAATCGCGGTCGAAGATGTTGCGGATGTTGAGCTGTGCTTTGAGCTTGCCCAGGCGCGCCCATGCCATCGCATCGGCGGTGACATATTCCGGCAGGACCACGCTGTTCGCGAGGTTCGCCTGGCGGTCGCCCACATAATTGAGGCCGCCGCCAAGGCCGAAGCGATCCCCGAAGCTGCGCATCAGCCAAAGGCTCGCACTGTTTACGGGCGTCAGCGTCGGCCGGTTGCCCTGGATAGGCACGCCGCCATCCAGCGCCGGTGACTTGGTGATGCGCGCATCGAGATAGGCATAGCTTGCGATGGCCTGCCACCCTTCGGACAATTCCAGCTGCGCCGAGAGTTCGATTCCCCGCGTTTGCTGCACGCCCACGGGTACGACCTTGAGCAGGACAGGATCGGTCGCCTTGATGTCTGACCGCTTGAGGTTGAAGGCCGAAATCGTCGCTGACAGCTTGCCGTCGAAGAATTCGAACTTGGCCCCGATTTCGCGGTTGATCGTCTTTTCCGGCGCGATGTCCGCGCTGCTCGTCGAGAGCGCGAATGTCTCGCCAGAAGGCTGGTAGGACTTGTTCCAGGAGACGTAGTAGGACTGGGCCGGGGTGGGCTGCCAGACCAGGCCGATGCGGGGACTCCAGAACGTATCGGTTCGCCCGAGATCGGGCTGTCCGGCTATCCGCTGGTGGAC
This sequence comes from Sphingobium sp. Cam5-1, assembly GCF_015693305.1. Taxonomy (NCBI): domain Bacteria; kingdom Pseudomonadati; phylum Pseudomonadota; class Alphaproteobacteria; order Sphingomonadales; family Sphingobiaceae; genus Sphingobium; species Sphingobium sp. Cam5-1. The sequence goes on from NZ_CP065138.1 coordinate 1,690,054, forward strand.
CTCCTGCCGGAAGCGGTCATAACGCAGGCCAGCCAGCGCCTTCCAATGCTCACCCAGAGAGATCATGTCCTGGGCATAGAAGCCAAGGGTCTTGTAGACGCCCGTCCGGTGTGTGCCCGGATTGCCGGCGACTTCCAATGGCAGAACCGGAAGCACCGGGTCGAACAGATCGACCGTGGCGATATTGGCGCGGTCGATCCGCAGCTCATATTTCGACTGCCGGCCTGCCTCGAAACCCATCAGCAGCCTGTGCTCCAGCGCTCCGGTGGAGAATGTGCCGGACAGTTCGAACTGGTTGGACCAGCCATGCTCGGCGCGATCGGTGCTCTGGCGATTGAGAGTCACCGTCCGGGCAGCTTCGTTGACGGTGTTCGGGATCGTGTTCTGCCGATCGAGCGTATAGTCATAATAGCGGAAGGCGTTGTGCAGCTTGAGCCGATCGCTGAACTCATGGTCCAGGGTCGCCGTCGTGGACCACACTTCCGACTGGCTGAAGTCCACGTCCCTGCCGTTGGCGGCACCATAATAGGTCGATGCCGGCACATCGACCGGGCGCCCCTGAAAGGCCGGAATCCCGTTATCGGTCAGACGGCGGTCGCGCAGATAATCAGCCTGGAGGAGGATCCGCGTGCGGTCGCTCGGCGCGAACAATATGGACGGCGAGATGGCTTCGCGCTTCAGGAACCCCTGATCACGATAGCTGTCGGACCGTTCGATCGCACCGGTCAGTCGCACTGCTAAGTCATTGCCGGTAAAGACATGGCCAAGGTCGATCTCGCCGCGCTTGTCGTCCCAGCTTCCATAGCTCAGAACGATCTCACCACCTTCCGTGCCCGGTTTCCTGGAAACGCGGTTGATGAGACCGCCGGAGGAACCACGTCCGTAGAGGACGGATGCCGGGCCTTTCAGGATTTCGATCCGCTCTATGTTCGACAGGTCTCGGAAATAGAGGGCATCATCGCGCACGCCGTCGATGAAGAGATCGCCATAGGCGATATTGCCGCGGATCACGAATTGGTCCCGCTGGCCGTCTCCGGTCGCCATGCCGATGCCGGCCACGTTCTTGACCGCGTCCTGCAGCGACAAGGCGCGCTGGTCGCGCATCACCTGACTTGGGATGACGTCGATCGTCTGGGGGATGTCGCGCAGCGGCGCGTCGATCTTGAGCGCGGTGGTGTCGGGGGTGCGATATTCCGGGTTCGTGGCCGTTACCACGATATCGTCGCGTGCCGAACCGGCCGCCGCAGCTTCATCATCCGCGCGCTCCGCGCCAAAGGCCGGTGACGACACCATCGCCCCCATCAAGGCCAGTGTCGAGATGGCGCCGCGCGCCCGAGCGGCGCTGGAAGTAATCGCAAGCATATAGTGCCCCCAAATATATGATAATGCGAATCGTTCGCATGAATGACTGTTAGGGCAGCATTGCGATCGAAGTCAAGGGCGGCGGCGAACCGGTGGCGTGTCCCGCGTCTCCCAGCTACTTGAAAAGATGAGCGGATTGCCGCGCTCATGCCACCGCCTCGTCAACATAGATGCTCTCGGGATGGGCGTGGCACAGGAAGTCATGATGGGAGATATCCCAGCCATAAGCACCCGCCATGAGGAAGCAGACGAGATCGCCGACCCGCGCCCGCGCGACAGGCACATCGCGGGCCAGCACATCCTTGGGGGTGCATAGCTCGCCGGCGAGCGTCAGATTGCTGTCGGTGCATTCGGGCCTGGGCCAGGGATGAGGCCAGGCGTCGCGGGGCAGGATCACGAAAGGATGGTTGTGCGCCCAGGAACTCGGCAGCCGGAAATGATGGGTGCCACCTCGCAGCAGGGCGAAGGCACGTCCATGGACAGCTTTGATGTCGAGAATCTCGCAGACATAGACGGCATGATAGGCGGTGAGAATCCGGCCGCATTCGAACTGCAGGTTCAGATCACCGGCCGCATGCGGCGCGAGCGCGCGGGTGAAGCCTTCAACGTCGAACCGCCAGTCCGGATCGTCATAGTCGACGCCCCAGCCACCGCCGAGATTGACTACCGCCAAGTCCAGCCCATGCTCGGTTGCCCAGGACCGGGCAAGATCGAGTTCCATCGCGCAAAGCGCAGCATGTCCGGCAGCATCCCGATTGTTCGACACGGTATGGAAATGGAAGCCCTCGAACCGAAGTGCGCGGCAGTTCTTCATGAGCCTCAGCGCGTCGGGGATGTCGGATTGCGCTATGCCAAATTGTGTCGCCGCTCCTCCCATGGTGAGGGTAGCTCCCGGCACTGGGCCGGCAAGATTCACGCGCAGCAATATGGGCAGTACCGTGCCTGCCTGCGCCGCCACGGCGTTCGCGAGACGCAACATGTGCAGGCTCTCGACGTGAAGCCGCTCCACCCCCTGCGCCAGGATCAGTTCGATATCGTCGTTCGTGCGCGCGGGCCCGCCCATGATGATCCGGACATCGGGACCGGTCGCCTCACGTACCCTCAGGATTTCGCCCGAGGAGGCGACCTCGAACCCAGCGACATGCGGCGCAAGCATCCGCAATATCCGGGGATCGTTGTTGGCCTTGATGGCGTAGAAGAGCTCCGCTTCGGCCGGCAGCGATCCCACGATACGCAGCACGTGGCGACGCAGCGCATCGAGATCGTGCAGGAAGGCGCAGACCGGTCGTTCGCTGTCCACGACAGCGGCGATCTGCGTCATAGTCGGCCTCAGCAACGTCATGACAATAGCGCCGTCGGTTGCTGTCCCGCGATCTTTTCCTGCACGGCAAGCCGCAGAGGATTGGCGATGGCCACATAGTCCGGACGCTCACCGCGCCCTGCGAAGCAACTTGTGAAGTTCGCTTTCGCAGGAAGGGTTTTCGCAGCGAGAAGCCATGTGACGAGGCCAGCCGTCTCCGCGTCCTCGGCAGTGGTGGACAATATCTCGATAACGGCGCGCCAAAGGCCGGTTTCCGACATATCGGCCAGGCGCGCGATTGTCGCGACCACATGGTTCAACTGATTGCTGACCAGATAATAGACCAGGCGATGGCGTGCTTCCTCGGCCGGGAAGAACACGGACGGATCGAGGTCGAGGTGAAGGCTGGGCTTGGGCGCGATACTTTCGAAGCGCTCACGGTCGATGCTCACCCCTTCGAGGTCGCGAACGATCAGACGGGCCGGATTTCCCCGGTCCAATGCCAGAAGGCTGTTCTGGCTGTGCGCCTCCAGGCTGACGCCGGTTCGGGCGAACAGCCGGAGCGGCGGGAGGATGGCCGTCTGGACGTAAGCGCGTAGCCAGGCTTGCGCCTCGGCGAGACCGGAAAGGATGCAACCCATGGCCGCCAGCATCGGACGGCCATCATGCGGCGACGGCTCGAGCAGACCTGCCAGGACGAATGCTTCTCGCGCAGGCGCATCGCGAAGGACGACGCCCGTGATTGCTTCGAGGCCCGGGCGATCGACCCAGATGGCGCCGGGCTCGTCGAGCATGTCGAGGCCGCAGGCGGCAACCTCTGCTGAGATCGCTGCCAGCGCCCGTCCCGCGGCCATGCTCCGGCCGATCTGGTCGAGCGGGTTGGTGCGCGCGAAATTGGTGATCCGTGCGGCGATCGGAAGCTTGAGGAAGATATTCGCGCTTGGTGCGAAAACGGTTCGAACCGATGACGTCGGCTGCATCGTCGCACCGGTAGGCAGGGTGAGGATCGCTCGTCCTTGCGCAACAAGATCGGCGAATGATGGGTCATTTTCGAGGCGAGCGGCCTGCCAGGGATGGCTTGGGATCAGAAGCCGCCCGCCGATCGCCTTTTCCGGCAGGCCGGAAAGATCGGCGAGGATGGAACTTACGCGGTCCTGGGCCTGCCTGTCGCGCCACAGGGCGGCGCCAACGCCGGGCTCCGCGATGATCCATCGCAACTGGAAGCCATTGGCGCGCTCCGGCGCAAAGCGTTCGATATCGTCCGCCGAAAAGCCGTCTATGCTCTTGGCAAAGGGGTGAAAGGGATGCCCATGCCAGAGGCTTTGTTCCAACCCTATGGGGGAAGCTTCTGCTGAACGCGCTGCACAGGCCAACGCGTGCTGCTCCGCGCCCTCGACAGCTTTAATGAGACGGTCCTTGATGGCCGACGAGATAAAGCCATTTTCCTGCAAGAGCGCGTCCGCCATCAGGCCGGCCACCAGAACTGGGTCACCCGTATCCTTTACGGACCCATCATCCCCTTCGATCAGCACAGGCGTCCGCCAGCGATGGAAACCTCCCGGCGATGAGCGCACGCACGAGGCGCGCACCCTGTGCGCGCCCACCTCCAATATGCAGGTTTCCCCCTTGATCGGCATGCAGCCAGCCATGCGCTCCCGCAGCCATGTGTTGAGCAGGCGCTCCACGGCGATACCGGCGCGGATGGCGACGGCATCTTCAGTTGTTCGCGGCACGGGCAGGGCTGTCGTCATCAGACGCGTCTTTCGATGGCGTTAAAAAGGGACGTGGCGGCAGGTGCTGGAAGTGCCAGCAACGAGATATCCGCCTAGAAGAGAGGCAGGAGCGTGCCGATATTCCTGTCCTCGGCCCGGCGGAGGATAGCTTGCGCGCAGGCGATGTCGTCGATCGCCATCCCCATCGGATTGAGCAGGATAATCTCGTCATCCGTCTCGCGACCGGGCCTGGACCCGACGATAATCTGGCCAAGCTCCGCATGCAGTCGCTCGCGTGAGAACTCACCCGCTTCGACAAGCAGGTTGATGATCTTCTTCTCCCGGTTCGACTGGTCCCAGTCGTCGACAACAACCTTGTCGACCTTAAGGAACACGTCGCGTTCCACGTCCATGATCGAAACGTTGGCCAGGAAACTACCCCTGCTGAGCCAGTCGAAGGCGAGATAGGGCCTGTCAGTGACGGTGCAGGTGATCACGACCGCACAATCGCGAACCGCAGCTTCGGCGCTAGTCGTGACGGTAACGACTAGGTCGCCGAAGCGCCGCCGCAGCCGGGCGGCAAGCGCGTTCGCCGTATCTTCGCGCAAATCGAACAGCCGCAGCGCTTTCACGTCCGCGAATTGCTCGAGCAGCATCTGGGCCTGCCGCTCGGCGATCGGTCCGCAGCCGATAATGGCTGCTTCATCAAAGCCTTTCCGCGCCAGATGCCGCGTGGCGACGCCGGTGACGGCGGCGGTCCGCATCGCGCTCAGAAGTCCACCTTCCATGATCGCGATGGGATAGTTGGTCTCGGGATCGTTCAGCACGATAACGGCGCTCGCCCGCTCCCTCCCCCTCTTGGCCGGGTTGTCGTGCTTGGAGCCGATCCATTTGAGCCCCGCAACGGGTTGCTCGCCTCCGATCCAGGCCGGCATGGCGATGATCCGATCCGCAATATGCTGGGTACGGGGACTGCGCAGATAGGGTTTTAGCGGTTGTACGAAATCGCCGACGGCATGGCTGCGGAAGGCCGCCTCGATCGCACTCATATAGAGGGCCGAATGGTCCCCGCCGAGCGCAGCGACGTCCGAGCGGGACAGGTATCGCAGAGTAGCCGTGTTCATCGCGCCGCTCCCTCCGACAAAGTATTGGCCGACAAGATATGAGCCTCCGGCATCCATGAAGACGCCGCCGCGCTGGGGCGCCGAGGTTGGGACGCCTGCGCGGGCCGTTCGCCCAAGCGGCGGAAGGATGCCGCGAAAGGCCTGGTCAGGCGGCGTTCCTGCGCTGGCCAGTCAGGATCATAGACCGTGTCGAGATAGCGTTCGCCGCGATCGGGCAGCAGGGTGACGATGCATGATCCCTTGCGAAGGTTCGGGATCAGCTTGGCAATCGCCGCCATGACCGTACCCGACGAGCCGCCGGCCAATATGCCCTGGCTCTCGGCGAGACGGCGGCAGGCCAGCGTTGACTCCCAGTCCGTCGCATAGATCACGGCATCCACCTCGGGCAGGGCGAGTTGCTCCGGCACGCGGCTGGCGCCGATTCCCGGGATCTGCCTGTTGCCGCCTGTCCCGCCAAAGATGACGGACCCTTCCAGATCGACCGCCACGACCTCGATGTTCGGCCAACGCTCGCGCAGGCGGCGCGCCAGACCCATCAATGTCCCGCAGGTCGAGACTGCCGCGACCACATGCGTGGGCTCGACCGGCATCTCACGGACGATCTCCTCGCCGATCCCGATATAATGGGCGCGCCAATTGTCGGGATTGGCATATTGGTTTAGCCAGACCGCGCCCGGGATGGTACGGACCAGTTCATCGACCCGGCGAACGCGGGTATGGAGATAGCCGCCTGCCTCATCCTTCTCCGTCACGAGGTCGATGTGCCCGCCGAACGCCTCGATGAGGCAGCGGTTGGCAGGGGCGAGATTGGGATCGACGACCGCCGTGAAGGGAATGCCCTCGCGCTTGGCTATCATGGCCAATGCTATGGCGAGGTTGCCGGAAGAACTTTCGACGAGGTGGCTTTCCGGCGTGATCCGGCCTGCGGCGAGCGCCTGGGACACCATGTAATGTGCGGTGCGGTCCTTCACGCTGCCGCCGACATTGAGCATTTCCAGCTTGGCGAATACCGGAACCATATCCGGCGGAAACATGCGATCCAGGGCAATAAGCGGCGTGTTGCCGACGGACAGTTCCGCTGAAGATTGCATTGTAGCTCCTTCCCAATCCGGATGGCGCGGCGACATCGCCGCTACTCGCTATTCAGGCCCAATCAATTTCCCAAGCCGCTTCAATGACATAAAATGATTCGCTATTGAGAGTCAATTGCAGTTATTATGCGGTTCGCTCATTCAGCTTTCTCTGCTCATGGGGCAGCAGCAGCTATGAAAACAGGAATTTGAAAGGTCTTGCCCGATGCCGACACTCATCCTGCTCGCCCATGTGCCGACGGACGCCGTCAACGAGGGTTTTCTTCCGGCAGCGCGACGCCTCGGCCTAGAGGTAACCCTGCTTACCGATCAGGCCGAAGCGCATCACCGCCACTTCGCGGCTGCGGATCGGCCCGCCTACCCCGACAAGATCGTCGAATGCGACGTTTTCAACCCCGTGGCGGTCATCAACGAGATCAGCCGCTGTACTGAGCGGCCTGCGGCCATCTTCTCGAACAGCGACCATCTGCAAACCAGCGCCGCGCTCGCCGCTGACTATTTCGGCCTGCCCGGCAAAGATTGGAAAACCACCTATCGGGCCAAGAACAAGGCGGCGATGCGCTGTCATCTGCGCGATCTGGGCATCGATACCTTGTGGCACGCCGTTGTGACTGATGAAGACGGTCTGGCCGCGCTATGCGGCGTGCCTTTCCCTTGCGTGGCAAAGCCCCGCGAGGGGGTGGGCAGTCAACTAGTCCGCTTTTGCGAAGAGAAGGCTGCGCTGGTCGCGCATTGCCGACAGGTCTGGCGGGCCGATCCCGGTCGGGCCGTGCTGATAGAGGACTATATGGCCGGCGAACTCTACACCCTGGAAACGCTGGGCGACGGGAAGGACATCGCCGTCCTAGGCGGTTTCCACGTGGCGCTCAGCCCGCCCCCCGATTTCGTGGAGATAGAGGGACGCTGGGGCAGCTGGCTGACCGCTGAACAGAAGGATGCGGTACTCGGTCAAATACAGGCGGTCGGTGTCGGCTTCGGCTCCTGCCATACCGAATTCGTCATGACGCCAAAGGGGCCGCGCATCGTCGAGATCAACTACCGGACGGTCGGCGACCATATGGAGTTCATGCTCGAGCACACGCTGGACATGGCGCTGTTCGAAAAGATTCTTCGTCTTCATCTCGGCGAACCGCTCGGCCAGTGCTCACTTGCCGCCAGGGTAGCCGCGATCCGCTATTTTCCGGCCGACGAGGCGGGCGAGATCGTCTCCGCGCCGGAGGCGTTTCTGCGAACACATGGCGGCCTTCGCGTCGAATATCGTTCACTGCGCAGACCCGGCGAGCGGGTGGCCATAACCCATTCAAACAAGGACTATCTGGGCGTCCTGAGCGCAAGCGCCCCGGACAGGGCCACGCTCGACGCTGCGATGGCGGAGGCCCGGGCGGCATTGTCCTGGGAAATTCGCCCCTAGGCGAAGCGTTCCACGTCGCAGGAAACATCCTCACGGGCGCTTTCGCCAGCCCGGTCGGCAATTTAGGTCGATCGGCGTTCCCTGCATTGCCGATCGAATGAAGAATCTCCCCGTACAATCCGGAGCCGCTTGCCGGCTCGGCGAATGGGCGAGGTTTCGCGCTCGACCGGATCGGCAGTTCCTGTCTTGGCGACGATGATGGCATTCGCCACCGACCCGCTCGGATCAACCTCGCGATGCAGCGGCGGCCCGGTTCAATCGGCGATGCCGGCATTTATCGAATCATGGGCAAGACTGACCCTGGCTGCCCGCGGGCGAACAAGCGCACATATCGAACCCCTGTCCTGCTCGCATGGCCCCATGGATGCACCTGGCGTCACCAGCAGGTGACTGATGCGCGGCCTGCCATCCTGACAAATTGAGCTCAACTTGCGGACGAACTCGTCACGCGCAGGAGGCTCAAATGACCCCGACCAAGCTGCTCATCGGACAGATATTCGTCGTGCTGGCAATCATTGTCGCGAGCATCTGGACGGCAACGCAATGGGCGGCGGCCAGCCTCGCCTATCAACCCCAACTCGGGGGGCCGTGGTTCGTCCTGTTCGGCGTGCCGGTCTACCATCCTTGGTCGATCTTCCCGTGGTGGTTCTCGTTCGACGCCTATGCCCCAATCATCTTCGACGAAGCGGGCGCCATCGCTGCAACCGGCGGTTTCATAGGCTGCGGCGCGGCCATCTTCGGCTCCCTGTGGCGTGCGCGGCAGTCGAACAATCTCACGACCTATGGCTCTGCGCGCTGGGCCACGCACAAGGACATCAAGGATGCCAAGCTGCTCGACAGCCAAGGTGTCGCGCTCGGCCGCATCGGCGGCGATGACCTGCGCCACGACGGCCCCGAGCATGTCATGGCGTTCGCGCCGACCCGTTCCGGCAAGGGCGTGGGCCTCGTCGTGCCAACTCTGCTGTCCTGGACCGGCTCGACTGTCGTCCACGACATCAAGGGCGAGAACTGGCAGCTGACCGCCGGCTGGCGCTCGCGCTTCTCGCACTGTCTCCTTTTCAACCCCACCGACGCGCGCTCGGCCCGCTACAATCCGCTGCTCGAGGTGCGCCGTGGCACAAATGAAGTCCGCGACGTCCAGAACATCGCCGACATCCTCGTCGATCCCGAAGGCGCGCTCGAGCGCCGCAACCACTGGGAGAAGACCTCCCATTCGCTGCTGGTCGGCGCGATCCTCCACGTTCTCTACGCTGAGGAAGAGAAGACCCTCGCCCGGGTCGCAACCTTCCTCTCCGACCCCCAGCGCCCGTTCGCCGCAACGCTGCGCCGGATGATGGCGACCAACCATCTCGGCACGCAGGACGCGCCGCAAGTCCATCCGGTCGTCGCCTCGGCTGCGCGGGAGCTTTTGAACAAGAGCGAGAATGAGCGCTCGGGCGTGCTGTCGACCGCCATGTCGTTTCTCGGCCTCTATCGCGATCCGACGGTTGCAGCTGTCACCTCAGCCTCCGACTGGCGGATCGCCGATCTCGTCGAGGCGGCCCATCCGGTCTCGCTCTACCTCGTCGTGCCGCCCTCCGACATCAGCCGCACGAAACCGCTGGTCCGCCTGATCCTCAACCAGATCGGCCGCCGCCTGACCGAGGAACTGCACGGCACAGGCAAGGACGGCGAGGCTGCAAAGGGGCGGCATCGCCTCCTGATGATGCTCGACGAATTCCCGGCGCTGGGGCGGCTGGACTTCTTCGAGACGAGCCTCGCCTTCCTCGCTGGCTATGGCGTGCGCGCCTTCCTCATCGCGCAGAGCCTCAACCAGATCGAGAAGGCCTATGGCGAGCACAATGCCATCCTCGACAATTGCCATGTCCGCATTGCCTTCGCGACCAATGACGAACGCACCGCCAAGCGAATTTCGGATGCGCTCGGCACGGCGACAGAGCAGCGCGCCATGCGCAATTATGCCGGGCACCGCCTCGCGCCCTGGCTGGCGCATGTCATGGTCAGCCGGCAGGAGACCGCGCGGGCACTGCTGACTCCGGGCGAGGTGATGCAACTCGCGCCGACCGACGAGCTGGTGCTGCTCTCGGGGCAACCGCCGATCCGCGCGAAGAAGCTGCGCTACTATGAGGACCGTCGCTATACCGCGCGCGTCCTGCCCGCCCCGACGCTAGCCCCCGCAGGCTATCGCGACCTTCCGGCTGCGCGTCCCGATGACTGGGCTGGACAGGTTCGCGGTGCCGATATGCGCCTCGCCGGCGGCCCCGATGGCGACGAAGGCGCCGACGCTGGCGGCCTCGAACAGGCCCGGCATCCAGCGCATGAAATCGAGCCGGTCGTCATGGTCGAACCGGAGATCGCCGACCCGCTTGGCCTTGGCGAGGACGACGGCGACCAGGCTGCCGAACGCCGCGCGATGGACAGGGTCCAGGCGCTCGGCACGGCGCGCACGGTCTACGGCCTTGATGCAGCCTCCGGCCGACCCGACGACCTGCAGCTGGGGTTCTGACCCATGGAAAAGGCCAGCAACAGAATACGCCACCAGCTTTTCCTGCCCAAGCCGCTCTCCGATCGACTTGAAGAGCTCGCCGCCAAGCCCGGCGCCAGCAAATCGGCGATCCTTGTCGACGCGGTCACCGCGTGGCTCAACCGCCGCGGCGCGTCGGAACTGGAAGACCGCTTCGCGATCCGGCTCGACCGGCTGACCCAGGCGATCGGGCGCGTCGACCGCGACACCTTCGTGATCCTCGAGACGCTGGCGCTGTTTATCCGCTTCGAGCTCGCGATCCAGACTCCGCTCGCGGAGAACGATCAGGCCGGCCGCGCGCTCGGCGCCAAGCGGTTCGAAGCCTTCGTCACGCAGGTCGGCCGCCAGGTCTCGACCGGGCGGCGCACGCTCGCCGCGACGTCGGATCACGGCGAATGACCGCCCAGCTTTCCGCCGAACGTCGCCGCCGAATGCTGATCACGGCACTGGGCATGGACATCGCTGCGGCCATGCGCGACCCGCTGGTCATTGAGATCATGGTCAATCCCGACGGCGCCCTGCGGCTCGACCGGCTCGGCGAAGGCCGTGTCGATACCGAGGTCCGCATCGAACCCGAACAGGTCGAGCGGATCATCCGGCTGGTGGCAAGCCATGCCCGCGCCGAGGTCGATGCCCAGCATCCGATCATCTCGGCTGAGTTGCCGCCGCATGTCGAGGGACGCGCCGGCGAGCGGTTCGAAGGCGTGCTGCCGCCGGTCAGCCAGGCGCCCTGCTTTTCGATCCGAAAACCGGCCACAAGGCTGCACACACTTGACGACTATGTCGCCGATGGGCTGATGTCCAAGGGGCAGGCCGACATGCTGCGCGCCGCAGTCTCCCAGCGCTACAACATCCTGGTCGCGGGCGGCACCAGTTCGGGCAAGACCACGCTCGCCAATGCGCTGCTCGCCGAAATGGCCTGGATCGACGCCCGTGTCATCCTGATCGAGGATACGCGCGAGCTGCAATGTCCGCTGCCCGACACGGTCGCCCTGCGCACGCGGCCGCCGCATGTCTCGATGACCGAACTGGTGCGCTCGACGATGCGCCTTCGCCCTGATCGCATCGTCGTGGGCGAGGTCCGCGGCCCCGAGGCGCTCGACATGCTAAAGGCCTGGAACACCGGCCATCCTGGCGGCATCGCGACCGTCCACGCCAACAGCGCGCCCGCCGCCCTCTATCGCATCGAGCAGCTTTGCCAGGAGGCGGTGGTCACCGTGCCACGCCAGCTCATCGCCGAGGCCATCGACATCATCGTGTTCATCTCCGGCCGTGGCACAACGCGCCGCGTGTCGACCATCGCCCGCGTCACCGGTCTCGTGCCCGAAACCGGCGCCTACGCCCTCGCCGATCTTCAAACCCCCAGCCGCAAGGAGACCTGACTCATGCCTCCCATCCAACCCTCCCGTCACTCGTTTCACCGCCCGTTCCTCTCCAGCGCTGTTTGCCTGCTCGCGCTCGCAGTCACCACACAGGTCCAGGCGGCAGGCTCAGGGATGCCCTGGGAGGAACCCCTCCAGCAGGTGCTGGAATCGGTGCAGGGGCCGGTCGCCAAGATCGTCGCGGTGATCATCATCATCGTCACCGGCCTCACCCTCGCATTCGGCGAGACCGCCGGCGGGTTCCGTCGCCTGATCCAGATCGTGTTCGGCCTGTCGATCGCGTTCGCGGCCTCGTCCTTCTTCCTCTCCTTCTTCAGCTTCGGCGGCGGGGCGCTGATCTCGTGATGGCAAGCGGCCAGCATATCGAAGGCTTCGAGGTGCCGATCCACGGCTCGCTGGGCTCACCGCTGCTCCTTGGCGGGGCGCCACGCGGGCTGGCGATCGTCAACGGGACGCTGGCGGCAGCGGTCGGCCTCGGCCTCCAGCAATGGCTGGCCGGGCTTCTGCTCTGGGCGGTCGGGCACAGCGTCGCCGTGATGGCCGCCCGCCGTGATCCCGATTTCGCGCCCGTCCTCCTCCGCCACATTCGCCAGAAGGGATATTTCGCATGCTGAATCTGCGTGAATATCGACCGACCGCAGGACGGCTGGCCGACCATCTTCCTTGGGCGGCGCTGGTTGCGCCGGGTATTGTCCTCAACAAGGACGGCAGCTTTTGCCGTGTACTGGCCTTCCGCGGTCCCGATCTGGAATCCGCGACCGAGGCCGAACTGGTCGGCGCCTGTGCCCGGGCGAACAATGTCCTCAAGCGGTTCGGCAGTGGCTGGGCACTGTTCTTCGACGCCGAGCGGCGGGAAGCGCAGGCCTACCCCGACAGTGACTTTCCCGATGCGGCGAGTTGGGTGGTCGATCGCGAGCGGCAGGCGGCATTCGAAGCAGAAGGGACGCATTTCGAGAGCCGCTATCACCTGATCCTGATCTGGCTGCCACCCGCCGACGCGACCGATCGTGCCGGGCGCTCGCTGATCGAACGACCCGACGGGAACGGTGAACGTGACTGGCGTGGCACGCTGGAAAGCTTCATCGCTGAAACTGACCGCGTCCTCGACCTGCTCTCTGGCTTCATGGCGGATGTCCATCCTCTGGACGATGGCGAGGCGCTGACCTTTCTCCACGGCACGATCTCGGATCGCCCTCATCCCGTCGCCGTTCCCGAGACGCCGATGTATCTCGACGGCATCCTGGCCGACACGCCGCTGGTTGGTGGGCTGGAGCCTCAGCTGGGTGACCTCCATGTCCGCACGCTCACCATTCTCGGTTTTCCGAGCCTCAGCCGTCCAGGCATCCTTGATGCCCTCAACCACCAGGACTTCGACTATCGCTGGGTGACGCGCTTCATCGCGCTGGACAAGACACTGGCGACCAAGACGCTCACGTCGCTGCGCCGCCAATGGTTCAACAAGCGCAAGTCGGTCACCGCCCTGCTGCGCGAGGTGCTCTACAACAGCCCCGCCCAACTGCTCGACAGCGACGCCGACAACAAGGTGGTGGATGCCGACCAGGCCCTCCAGGCGCTCGGCGGCGATCATGTCGCCTTCGGCTACCTCACCACGACAATCACGGTCACCGACAGAAGCAGGGCGGCGGTCGAGGAGAAGGTCCGCGCGGTCGAACGGATCATCAATGGGCTCGGCTTCACAGCCAAGCGCGAGGGCGTGAATGCGGTCGAGGCCTGGCTGTCGTCGCTGCCGGGTCATGTCTACGCCAATGTCCGGCAGCCGCTGGTCCATACGCTCAATCTCGCGCACCTGATGCCCTTGTCGTCGGTATGGGCCGGGCCGGTGCGCAACGTCCATCTCGACGGCCCGCCGCTGCTGGTCGCCAAGACCGCAGGCTCGACCCCGTTCCGGCTCTCCACCCATGTCGGCGATGTCGGCCACATGATGGTGGTGGGACCGACCGGCGCTGGCAAGTCGGTGCTGCTGAGCCTGATCGCGCTCCAGTTCCGCCGCTATCCCCAATCCCAGGTCTATATCTTCGACAAGGGCAATAGCGCGCGGGCCGCAGTGCTGGCGATGGGCGGCGCACACCATGCGCTCGGGTCGGCGGAGGCGGACGGCGAGACACTCGCTTTCCAGCCGCTCGCCGGTATCGACAACGCTGGAGAGCGGGGCTGGGCGGCGGAATGGATCGCGTCGCTACTGGCGCATGAAAATGTGCCGGTCACCCCAGAGGTGAAGGACGCGATCTGGACTGCGCTGGGCAGCCTCGCCTCGGCACCGCGCGAGGAGCGGACGATGACGGGCCTGGCCCTTCTGCTCCAGTCGAACGCCCTGCGCATAGCGCTCCAGCCCTATACGCTGGAAGGGCCGCATGGTCGGCTGCTCGATGCGGCGCAGCAGCAGCTTGGCCAAGCCGATGTCCAATGTTTCGAGACCGAGGCGCTGATGGGCCAGTCCGGGGCGGTCGCACCGGTGCTGACCTATCTCTTCCACCGGCTGGAAGAACGATTCGACGGCCGGCCGACGCTGCTGATCCTGGACGAAGCATGGATCTTCCTCGACCATCCGCTGTTTGCGGCGCGCATTCGCGAGTGGCTGAAGGTGCTGCGCAAGAAAAACGTCGCGGTGTTGTTTGCGACGCAGAGCCTTGCCGACATCGCCGGGGCCGCAATCGCACCCGCCATCATCGAGAGTTGCCCGCAGCGCATCCTGCTGCCCAACGACCGCGCGATCGAACCGCAGGGCCATGACATCTACACGCGCTTCGGCCTCAATGACCGCCAGATCGAGCTGATCGCAAGGGCCACACCCAAGCGCCACTATTACCTCCAGTCCGCGCGCGGCAACCGTCTGTTCGAACTTGGCCTCGGCCCTGTCGCGCTGGCGCTCTGCGGCTCCTCCGACCCGGCAGCGCAGGCCCGGATCGACGCGCTGCTTGCCCAACATGGTCGCAGTCGCTTCGCCGAAACCTTCCTGCGTGACGCCGGCCTCGACTGGGCGGCCGATCTCGCCGCCGACTTTCCCGCTCAAACGCCCCAGCAAGGAGAAATCTGATGCCCGTCCTCACCCGAAAGCATGTGATCGCAGCCGTTCTTGGCCTGGGCGCCGGCGGTTCCCTCGCCATGTGCGTCATGATGCCAGCAACGCCCGCCCAGGCCATCATCGTCTTCGATCCGAGCAACTATGCGCAGAACATCCTGACCGCCGCGCGCACGCTCCAACAGGTCAATCAGCAGATCCAGCAACTCCAAAACGAGGCGCAGATGCTGGTCAACATGGGCAAGAACTTGGGCCGCATCGACTTTCCCCAGCTTGATGCCCTCCGCCAAAAGCTCGCCGAGATCGACCGGCTGATGGGCCGCGCGCAGGCGATCGACTTCCGGATCGACCAGCTGGACGACAAGTTCCAGTCTCTGTTCCCACAGGATTTCTCCTCCGCACTGCGCAGCGACACCCGCGTGCGCGATGCCCGGGCACGCCTCGATGCCAGCATGGGCGCGTTCCGCCAGACGATGACGGTGCAGGCTCATGTGGTCGAGAACATCCAGTCCGACTCGCAAACGCTCGCCGCGATCGTGGCACGCAGCCAGGGCGCTGAGGGCTCGCTTGCAGCCCAGCAAGCGACGAACCAGCTTCTCGCCTTGACCGCCAAACAGCAGTTCCAAATCCAGCACATGATGGCGGCGCAATTCCGCAGCGAAGCGATCGAGCAGGCGCGGCGTGCCACGCAGGCCGCGGAAGCCCGCGCGGCTACACGCAAGTTCCTCGGCTCCGGATCGGCCTACACGCCGCAATAGCCCCCTTCGGCTCGAAAGCCGGTCCGGCCAGCGGTCGGCGGTGCCCCCTCTCATGCCGTCGATCGCCGTCGCGGGGCGTGGCCCGCTCCCCGCCATGCCCCGCGACATCCCTTCACTCCAGCAGGACGTGCCCCTTGAACGACCTCAATGTCATCGACCGCTTCCTGGCCGCGTTCATCAGCTACATCGACAGCGGCTTCGGGCTGCTGGGACCGGATGTCGGCTTCCTGACCGCGACGCTGATCGGCATCGACATCACGCTTGCCGGCCTGTTCTGGGCGATGGGCGGCGAGGACAATGTCATTGGCCGGTTCCTCAGGAAAATCCTTTATGTCGGCGCGTTCGCCTTCATCCTGAACAGCTTCTCGACGCTGGTCGACATCATCTTCCGCTCGTTCGCACAGGCCGGCCTGACGGCAGGCGGCGGGACGCTGTCGGCTGATGACCTTCTGAAGCCCGGGCGCCTTGCCGGGACCGGCTTCTCGGCGGCGTGGCCGCTGCTCGAACAGGCCAGCGAGATGGTCGGGTTCACCACCTTCTTCGACAATTTCCTGACCATCATGGTGCTGCTGTTCGCCTGGGGGCTCGTGATCGTCGCCTTCTTCATCCTCGCGGTGCAGATGTTCGTCTGCATCCTCGAGTTCAAGCTGACCAGCCTGGCAGGCTTCATCCTCGTGCCCTTCGCGCTGTGGAACCGGACGAGCTTCCTTGCCGAGCGCGTGCTGGGAAATGTGGTCAGCTCCGGCATAAAGGTGATGGTGCTGGCCGTCATCGTCGGCATCGGCTCCAACTTCTTCACCGAGCTGACCAACGCGCTCCAGGGCCAGGAGCCCGACATCGGCCAGGCCATGAGCCTCGTGCTCGCGAGCCTGTCCCTCTTCGGCCTCGGCATCTTCGGGCCAGCGATCGCCTCCGGGCTGGTATCGGGGGCGCCGCAGCTCGGCGCCGGCGCGGCCCTCGGCACGACGATCGGCGCAGCCGGCATGACCATGCTTGCCGGCGGCGCAGCCGCCGGTAGCGCCCGTGCCATCGGTGGAGCCGCGCTCGGTGCCATACGCTCGGGCACGGCGATGGGCTCGGCCGCATCGACTGCCTACCAGCTCGGCCGCGAAACCGCCGCCAGTCCTTCGACGGGCGCCGGTCTTGCGGGCGTGGCGCGCGCCGCCGACCATGCCGCCCGGTCACGAGCCAGCAGCGCGCTCGGCCTCAGCGAGGCCGTTGCTGGCGGGCGGCAAGCCGCATGGGATGCGCTCAACCAGAACTCTCCGTCGCCGAAGCCCGGCGGCGGGGAGACCAGCGGCGCACCCGCCTGGGCGCGCGCGATGCGGGCCGAGCAGACCAGCCGCCATCAACGGCAGCTTGCGGTCCATGCCATCAGCCAGGGCGACCGCGGCGGTGCGTCCGCCACGCCCGACATCAAGGAAAGGAACGACTGAACCATGTTCTTCAAACGAAGCATGCAGCGTTATGGACGGACGCCGCCACCCGAGACGCCCTATCAGCGCGCGGGCCAGCTCTGGGACGAGCGGATCGGCTCGGCAAGGGTGCAGGCACGCAACTGGCGGCTGATGGCCTTCGGATGCCTGTTCCTGACCGCCGGCACCTCGGCGGGTCTCGCCTGGCAGTCGCTGCAAAGCCGGATCACGCCCTATGTCGTCGAGGTCGACCGGCTCGGCGAGGCGCGTGCGGTGCAGGCTGCCGATGTCGAATACCGGCCGACCGACCCGCAGGTCGCCTGGCATCTCTCGCACTTCATCACCAACGTCCGCTCGGTGTCGCTCGACCCGGTGCTGATGCGCCGGGACTGGCTCGAGGCCTATGACTTCGCGACCAGACGCGGAGCGCAGTTCCTTGGGCAATATGCGCACTCGGCATCGCCCTTCGCCCATGTCGGCGAGCGAACCGTGTCGGTGCAGGTTACCAGCGTGGTGCGCGCATCTGACAAGTCGTTCCAGGTCAAGTGGACCGAGACAGCCTTCGAGCGCGGGTCCGAGGCGGGGACCAGTCGCTGGACCGCGATCCTCACCACGGTCACCCGTCCACCCGCCTCGGCCGATGTGCTCCGCAAGAACCCGCTCGGCATCTATGTCGATGCCATCGACTGGAGCCGCGAACTGGACGCAGTACCCACGTCAGCGGCCGCTACGCATTCCGCCCCAGCGCCAACCGTCAGTGCGCCGTCCGATCCCAGTCTCGGTGTGCAACCGTCCAACCTCCAGGAGACCAATCCATGAAACTGGCTATGTTGCCGGCAATTGCCGGCCTGGGTCTGGCGTGCCCTGCAATCGCGCACGGCCAATCCTCGCATCCGTCGCTCAAGACTGTGCAGTCCGCCACGAAAAGCGCCACGGTCGCACCGTCTGCGGCCGGCTTCGTAAGCGGGGCACAGGTCTACCCCTATGGCGAGGGCACGATCTTCATGGGTCTTGCCGCGCCGGGGCTGGTCACCGACATTGTGCTCCAGCCCGGGGAAACCCTGGTGGCCGTTGCGAGTGGCGATACGGCCCGATGGGTGATCGGCGATACCACAAGCGGCTCGGGCGAGGGTAAGCAGACGCATGTGCTGGTGAAGCCTTTCTCGGCCGGCCTGTTGACCAACCTCGTCATCACCACTGATCGCCGTGCCTATCATGTCCGGCTGGTCAGCACCGCCGGCACCGCACTGTCGGCAATGCGCTGGACCTATCCGCAGGACGAACTGCTGGCCCTCAAGCGCAAGGCCGAAGCGGTGCAGGCTGCAGCACCGGTCGCGACCGGCCTCGCGATCGAACAGTTGCATTTCAACTATGCGATCAGCGGCGACAAGCCGACATGGCGACCATTGCGGGCGTTCGACGACGGATCGAAAACCTATGTGGAGTTTCCGGCGTCGCTTGGCGTTGGCGAGGCACCGCCGCTCTTCATCCTCGGGGCAGATGGCAAGGCCGAACTGGTAAACTACCGGCTGCGCGACCGCTTCTATGTCATAGACCGGATATTCGACGCGGCCGAACTGCGGCTCGGGCTGAAGAAACAGCAGGTGGTTCGCATCGACCGCGTCGCACCCACGACCAGGCGGAGGGGCACATGACCGAGCCCGCCATCGCCGACCAGCCCGCTCCCATGCCGAAGGTCGATCCAGAGACATTGAGCATTCGCTCCCGCCCCGCGCGGGCCATCCGCTTCCGACGCGGCGTAATCATCGGCATAGCCGCCGTTGGGTCGGCCAGCCTCGTGGGTATCGCCTGGATGGCATTGAAACCGCAGGTGCTCCGGCATGTCGTGCAGGAAAGCGAACTGTCACAGCCGATGGCAAAGCCAGCTTCGGATGCGCTTTCGGGCCTCCCAAGCAGTTACGGAGATGCGCCGAAGCTCGGCCCGGCCCTGCCCGGCGACCTGGGGCGTCCGATCCTGCGTGCCCAGGAACGGACCGAAGCGGCTGTCGGACCCGCACAGGTCGATACAGCGGCGGCGGCACGACAACAGCGGTTCGCCGACATCAAGGCGGCGCGGGAGTCCGGTCTCATGGCGCAGACCACGACCGGCCGCAGTGCCGCGACGCCAGCCTCGTCCGACGCAACCGTAGCCATGTCCGGTGCCCCAACCGCCAATCCAACTGCCGTTGGCACCCGCAAGGAGCAATTCGCTTCGACGCGGGATACGGACGGTGACCTCAATTCCAGAGGGCTGGTGGCGCCGATATCACCCAACAGTCTGCTTGCAGGCAGCGTGATCGCGGCAAGCCTCATCACCGGTCTCAATTCCGACCTGCCGGGAATGGTCACCGCACAGGTGACGCAAAACGTCTTCGATACAGTGACAGGCGACATCCTGCTCATACCGCAGGGCGCCCGCCTCATCGGCAAATATGATAGCGTGGTCGCGTTCGGGCAGCGGCGGGCTCTGGTAATCTGGCAAAGGCTTATCCTGCCTGATGGCAGTTCGCTCAGGCTCGACAATATGCCAGCAACCGACACATCAGGTTACGCCGGGCTGGCCGACAAGGTCGATTTCCACACCTGGACGCTGCTCAAGGGCGTGGGCGTGGCTACCATGCTCGGTGTCGGCTCGGAACTGTCGATCGCGGGCGAGAGCGACCTCGTGCAGGCGATCCGGGAATCCGCCCAGTCGAACACCGCTCGCGCCGGAGACCAGATCACGCAGCGCAATCTCGATATCCAGCCGACCATCATGGTCCGGCCGGGCGCGCCGGTCCGGGTTCTGGTCACGCGCGATCTCATTCTTGCGCCCTGGCGTAGCAATAACGGAGGATAGACATGGCGGATCTGAAGCTTGGCAAGCTACCCGATCGGACGCCGGTAAAGCTCGCGATCACCATCACGCCCGACCTGCAGAATGCCCTGCGGGAATATGCTGCCCTTTATACCCAGGCCTATGGCACGGAAGAACCCGTCGTCGAGCTGATCCCGGCGATGCTGGCGGCTTTCCTCGAAAGTGATCGCAACTTCGTTCGGACACGCGAGGCGGCGCGGCGGCGCGGCGGCGCGGCGGGGGCGCATATGATGGATCCTCAGGCAGCAAAGGCCTTACAACCGCTCACGGCTCGCGTGGCAACTACGGTGCGCATCACTGGTCTCAACCGTTCCCGATACTATCAGCTGGTCCAGTCTAGCGACCTTGAGACAGCACCATGACGCTAGTTCCGGTGGGCGTTCTTCCGCAGTTCAATAAATGGTTTCGCGTTCCGAAACCCGTCGCTGGAGCTGCACGCAGCCGTGGCATTTACCGTGGCCGAGTTGCACCGCCCGCTACAGCTAAATGGTTTGCTTCGTCGTGTCGATAAAAGAACCTGCGAAGGCGGCCGTCCGCCCGCCCGATGCGGCAGCCCCTCATGAGGCGCAACACACTGGCGTGATGCCGATGGCATCCCCTGAACCTCACGGCGCCACCATCTCCGCTTCCGACGGAGGCAGATCGTCGCCTCGCGCATCCACTACCGCTTCCGGCGAGTCCCTCCTCACCCCGCGCGACATACTGACACGGCTCAACTTGACCAGTGCCGATCCCGCCAAATGGATGCGACGTACCTTCGCGAAACATGGCGTTCCCTACGTCCGCGCGAGCGGCAAGGTGCGTGCGACGGAGCGACAATATCAGATGTTATTGGAAAAGATCACATACTCTCCCTTCGCCACCGTGGGAAGAACGGCATTTACTATATCCAAAGCTCAGTCACGCTCGGCGATAAGCGCATCGACGTCAAAGAGTTCAGTTCAAGAACGAGTGACGCGGATGCTGCGTCACACCTGATGGCCGAATATGAGACCAAGCTGCGGCATCAGCTGATGTTTGGTCGCGCAGGGAATTATCGCCGACGCCTTCGACCGCCCTGCCCGACATATTGCGGATCGGCAAGCTCAATGAACGGATCGGCGAGCTGTCGCTACAGGAACCCAAGCAGGCATGGGGGCAATTCCGGCGGACCTACCTTACGACCTACCTTACCGACCATGCGCCTGACGGCCAGGACACCCGGCTTACACCGATGCCAGGCGGCAATCCCCTCAAGAACCAGCACAAGATGGCCTGCAAGCGGACCGGGATCGACGACTTCACTATCTATGACTGGCTCCATCATTGGGCGTCGCACTGTGTGATGACCGGCATCGATCTCATCACCATCATGCATATGGGTGGCTGGAAGTCGCTTAGGATGGCCCAGCGCTACGCCAAGCGTGAGCTCCGATCACATGCGAGGGTCGATTGATAAGCTAGGACTGACGGATTCCGTCGGCTTCAACGGCGAGTCGGTGATGATCGATTCCACCTGCATGCGCCTCCACAACGTTAACTAATTCATCCACCCCACCTAACGATAGCAGTTCAATTATCAAGCTGTAGCCGCGACCTCGCTGAAGCCCAGTTCGGCCAGAGCGAAGCGGCGGACCTGTTCGCTCAAGTCCTCGCGCTCCAGTGCCAGCACCAGATTGGCCTCGATATAGCCCGCCTTGGAGCCGCAGTCGAAGCGGCGGCCATCGAAGGTCACGCCGTGGAAAGGCTGCTTGCCGATCAGTGACGCCATGGCGTCGGTCAGCTGGATCTCGCCGCCCGCACCCTTTTCCTGCGTTTCCAGTATCTTCATGACCTCGGGCTGCAAGATATAGCGGCCCGGCAGGATCAGGTTGGAGGGCGCAGTGCCCGGAGTCGGCTTTTCCACCAGCCCCTTGACCTCGGTCAGCGCACCGTCGCGCGACCCCGGATCGATCACGCCATAGCTTGGCGTCTCCGCCATCGGCACTTCGAGCGCGCAGACCAGATTGCCGCTAACCTTGTCATAGGCTTCGACCATCTGCTTTAGGCAGCCGCGTCCCGGCTTGCCCTTCATGAACTCGTCGGGCAGCAGGATGGCAAAGGGCTCGTCGCCGACAATATCGCGCGCGCACCAGATCGCATGGCCCAGGCCCAGCGGCTCCTGCTGGCGCAGGAACACGGCATTGCCCGGCGCCAGACGGGTGCCGTCCAGCGCGGACAGGTCCTTGCCCCGCTCCCGCTGTGTGGCTTCGGTCTCATAAGCCATGTCGAAATAGTCCTCGATCGCCCCTTTGCCGCGGCCAGTGACGAAGATCATCTGTTCGATGCCAGCTTCCCGCGCCTCGTCCACCGCATATTGGATGAGCGGGCGGTCAACGACCGGCAGCAGCTCCTTGGGCACCGACTTGGTCGCAGGCAAGAAGCGTGTGCCGAGACCCGCCACGGGGAAGACGGCTTTGCGGATCGGATTCGGTTTCATCACGCCCCTTCAGAACTCAGAAGGGGTTGCCTAGATCATATCTCATGACCCTATGCAATGATGGTTCTGCGATTTATACCAACCTCTGTGATGCTGAATCACGAGGGAGTTTTTCCTCCTTCGGCTCGCTTGATCATCTCAAATATCGCGATCATTTGCTTCAGGCAAACGACATGGACCCTTCCACAATCAACGTAATTTCGGGACATGCGCCAGAGGAACGGGCTGGGCAAAATATCGCATCATTCCCGTCAGCGCGCATGCGCATAGCCACAGCGCCCGCCAAGTAGCCCACCGATCGTATCGAAAAGCGCCACGTATGTTGCCGTCTTTGTCATGTTCCACGACAAAGGAAGGACGGCTGACATAATCAGGCCGCCAGACTGTATCAGGCGGAAGGCTCAGCGCCGCCGTCTTTCGCCGAGGCAAAAGCAGATCGGCAAGCAGGCGCCCTTTCATCGTCAGGGATCGACGCAACCCATGTAGACGCCTCGGCTCGGCCATCGAATGCACAGTTCCTATCGAAGCGAGCGCGGCGTCGCCATGACGACGCGTATCGGCCAGCAGAGCATTATGCTCGCGATAGGTCCAAGCCGCCATGGCCGCAGGACCGGCGTTGAACGCACAAATGCCAAGCGTCATTGCCCGCACGCGATCATAATCATAACGTAGCAGATGATGATAGAAGCCGGCTAGCAGTTTGCGAATTGCTGCGGATCGCCCCACGCGACGGTGAATGGCGTTGGCGAACAAGCTGTTCCTGCGATCATAGAACATGTGCCATGCTGCCGATTTCGCAGCAAAGGGCAGGTGCCATACCGCTATTCCTGGCCAACCCACTGTCGGCAGGCCTGCTCGTTTCAGGCGATAGCCATATTCGACATCATCGCCACGAATGAAACACGGCATGGGCAAGCCAACAATGTCGAGAGCCTCCAGGGGGAGTGCAAAGCACCACCAGCCATTGAAATCCGGTTTGTGGATGCGGGCGAGGAAATCGACGCCGGTCGCGTCGGCGACATCGCAGCCCCCTTTGGGCGCGACATGATGGATGCCAAAACCGCCTGGCTGCAAATAATCGCCAGCTGAAAAAAGATGGGAGCGGGCGTGATAGTCAAACATGGCGCCGCCCACGCAGAATGGTTTGTCGCTCCAAGCCAGTATCGCCGCCATGCGCGGCACGATATCTGTTGGTAGATCGATATCGTCATCCATCAATATTATGTGGCTGGCCCGTTCGGCGCAATAATGCTCCAACATTCCGCGCGTAAATCCGCCGGCGCCCCCGCGATTTTCCTGATCAATGAAGCGTACCGGCATGTGAGAAGGCGCGGCGTCCGACAAACGTTCGCCTAGACCCGGAGCGCCATGATTGACGATCAATAGTTCATGATCGGAGAGTTGACCGGCCAATTTCTTCAGATTTTCTCGAAGAAAAGCTTCTCGCTCATAGGTCGTTATCACCAATCCAAGTCGGACCTGACGCGGCGGTGGAACCGGCGCACACCAACCCATGGCCCTCAAAGTTGCACCCCGAGCGTCGTCGATTTCGATTTGCAGGCTACTTTCGCCAGCTTCGGCCAAGGGAACTGACAGGACAACAAGTGCCCCTTCGTCGCCACCATGTCCGCACCATTGGGCCAAGACTTGTTCGTCGCGGCTCTCCGCATCGCGCCGCAAGAGGGTAACACGGGCAGCCCCATATAGCGTGCCACGCCATTCCACCTGGCGCAAAGAGGAAAACTCTCGCCAGTAGCTCTCGAAAAAGGCGTCGAACAAGCCGCCCAGGCGCTGGGCGCCTTCGCCACAATATAATGCGCCCTCCTCAGCGCTCCATCCCTTTAGCAGGGAGGGTTGAGCGAGGTCCGGAGACATCAGACAGCGCATAAGACAAAGATTGTCGGCCAACTCATTACCTGCTGTTGTCATGGTCATCGGCCCCTTAGCTGACTTTCATCCCCCGTTGAAACCTATTCCGGCATTGGTGGTGAACTGGATCAGCAAATCTATATTCGCCCTCCCCTTGCTGCCAGGCTCATCAAGGCGAGGCCTTCGCCGAAAGTTCTTTATCACAAGCGCTGCACTCTGGTGCGCAGCTTTCCCAACTTGCTTCTGGCGGTCCCCAAACCAACACCAGATTACAGAGGGGAGGCCAAGCTTGTGTTGCCTAGGGGGCTGAGCTAAGGCGCTCGGGCTACGCCATTGGAGTTCGATCGCATTGATAACCACAGCGATTAGAGAAAGACGCACTAGGCGATCTTTGAGCGTTGCGCGGTCCAGCAAAATGGCCATGATTCTTGTCATGGGACTGTTGTCGGGCTGCGCTAATTCTTCTTTTGTCAGCCGTGACGGTCCTTCGCTGGGCCAGATCAAACGCACTACAGATGCGGGTCAGAGCGCTTTGTTGATCGAAGTGACGGATGGCATCGCGCGTCAGGTGAGCGAAGCCTATAAGGCCGCCGGATTTGCCGAAAAATTTGGCCTGGGTCAGCCCTACGGCGCATTGATTGGGTCCGGCGATAATTTGCAGATCACCCTGTTTGAAGCACCTCCGGCGCTTTTGTTCGGTTCGCCTCAACTAACCGGCAACACCATGCAGATAGGCAATGGTCAGCGCGGTACCAGCTTTCCAGAACTAATGGTTGACGACGCGGGGCAGGTGGATGTTCCCTTTGCCGGGCGCATTAATGTGATAGGGCGCTCCCCAAGGGAAGTCGCTGCTCAGATCGTCTCTCGTCTTCGTGGCAAGGCGCACGATCCACAGGTTGTGGTTAATATTTCCAAAGACGCCGCCTCAGCGGTAACGATCGTTGGCGAAGTGGCGGCCACCACTCGGATGCCGTTGACCTTTAAGGGGGAACGCCTGCTGGACGCGCTGGCAGCAGCCGGAGGAAGCAAGCAACCTGTTGACAAGGTCAGTCTTGAATTGACGCGCGGCTCACGTCACGCGACCATGGCCCTGAATGATCTGATAGCACAGCCTGACCAGAATATATATCTTCGTCCAAGCGATGTCGTGACCATTTCCTACAAGTCTGCCAGCTTTACGGTTCTTGGCGCAACAGGACGAAACGACGAAATCGAATTCGAGGCGCGGGGCATCACGTTGGCCCAGGCGCTTGGACGCATGGGCGGATTGCGTGATGATCGTGCCAATCCGCGTGGTGTCTTTATATTTCGCTTGGAAGATCCTGCGGCTCTGGGCGATGCTGGGCATAATATTCCGGTCAACCCTGATGGGAAGATACCAGTAATTTATCGGATCAATTTGCGCGATCCGGTATCATTTTTTGCTGCGCAGCGGTTTATGATGCAAAATCACGACATGGTATACGTCACCAATGCACCGATTAGCGATGTCCAGAAATTCGTTAACATCATCGGGGCAGCAATATATCCGATTGTGACGATTCAAGCTGCTGGGCTCTGATGTTTCCCCGCTATTCTGCCAGATATATTGGGAGAATTTCACAGCTTTTGGAATTACTTGCAATATAAGATAAATACTTTATATAAGTAAATTAATTCTTGAACATGAAAAGACGGTTACATGCAAGGCAAATTCAAGTCAGTTCTGAAAAATGCTATTGGCATGGGTCGATTGTTTCACTTGTGTGTAACTGTGCCATTTTTAGTTTCCATATTTTACTTTGGTATATTTGCAAACGACATCTATGTGTCGGAGTCACGATTCATCGTACGCAGCCCAAGTAAGCCTGAAACCAATCCATTTGGTACGTTACTGAAGAATTCAGGGTTTTCAAGTGGCGACGAAATTCATGCGGCCAATGATTATCTTTTATCACGAGATGCTCTGCGCGATCTTAATCGCAACAGCAATGTTGCGCGTTCTTATGGGGATTCGAATATATCTCTATTCAATCGGTTTAACCCGTTTGGATGGGATAATTCGTTTGAATCTTTGTATGAGTATTTCAATAAGAAAGTCGAAATACAGTATGAAAGTTCTACGTCAATCAGCAGGCTGAGCGTCAAGGCATTCGATCCTCAGGATGCACGCCGTTTTAATGAGAAACTTCTGGAGCAAGCTGAAGGCTTGGTGAACAGGCTGAACGGGCGAGCGCGGAATGATCTACTCGATGTTGCGCAAAAGGAAGTTGATCGCTCGCGCTCCGAGGCAAGGCAGGCAGCAAGCGCTCTGGCCGAATATCGTGACAGAGCGGGCGTCGTGGATCCCGAAAAGCAGGCGGTTAGCCAGATCCAAATGGTTTCCAAGCTACAGGACGAGTTGATTGCCTCACGCATTCAATTACAACAATTGCGAGCGCTCGCACCGGCAAGTTCAGAAATCGCTCCGCTCGAGGGGCGTGTAGACGGTCTCGAAAATGCGATTGCGGAAGAAATGCAGCGGGCGGCCGGCGGGAAAAAATCCCTGTCCAATGCAGCAGCGGAATATCAGCGCCGCTTGTTCGATGATCAGTTTGCTCAGAAACAATTGGCGGCGACGCTGACCGCGCTTGAAGAAGCGAGGCTCGATACCTTACGTAAACAGGCATATGTCGAACGTATCGTTCAGCCCAGTTTGCCTGATGATGCCGCACTACCTCATCGACTGCGCGGAATCTTTTCAACCTTGGCGATGGGCCTCATAATCTGGGGTATATTGTCGATGCTGCTAGCCAGTTTCAAGGATCATATGGAGTGAGCGTTCTGACCAGCTCCATGCGTGTTCAGGGGCGGGTGCTTTACGCCTTGCTTATGCGCGAGGTGCTGACTCGTTATGGTCGGCACAATATTGGCTTTCTGTGGCTGTTCGTGGAACCGATGCTATTCACTGCGGGGGTTGCGGCGATCTGGACTGCCCTCAAGGCTGTGCATGGCTCTAACCTACCGATCGTTGCTTTTGCCATCACAGGCTATTCAAGTATCCTGCTTTGGCGTAATATGACATTTCGCTGCATTGGCTCAATGCTACCAAACCTCTCACTAATGTATCATCGGAACATCAAGCCGATTGATATATATTTCTCGCGCCTCATTCTAGAGATCGTCGGTGCCACGACAGCTTTTATTGCCCTATGTTTCATCTTTGCATTTTTTTCTGGCAGCATAACCTGGCCAGAAAATGTTGCGGAAGTGATATTTGGTTGGATACTGCTAGCTTGGTTCGGCGTCGGACTAGCAATGTTCATTGGCGCACTATCGGAAGACCTGGAGTTTATCGAAAAACTTTGGCATCCCGCTCAATATCTGCTGGTGCCCCTGTCTGGAGCTGCATTCCAAGTCGATGTCCTACCTACAAGCGCACAATCGCTTGCCCTCTTGCTACCCACCGTCAATGGTCTAGAAATCGTTCGTGAGGGCTTTTTCGGATCCAAATTTCAAGCGCATTATGATGTATCCTACACGGTCTGGTTCAACGCGATATTGACATTAATGGGACTGTTGCAGATTCGCAAAATGAGTCGATCGATCACACCGGAATGATAGCCCTCCACAACATCACGAAAGTCTATCATACTCGCCGAGGTCCACATCGGGTGCTCGACAACGTGTCGATGAAAATTGAACCGGGCATGAAAATCGGCGTTTTGGGGCCAAATGGCGCTGGTAAATCGACTCTTGTTCGAATAGTTAGCGGCGCAGAGCAGCCGACCAGAGGTACGGTCAAGCGCTCGATGAGTGTATCGTGGCCGCTCGGCTTTGTTGGCGGTTTTCAGTCAAGCCTCACAGGATACGACAATCTCAAGTTCATTTGCCGCATATATGGCGAAGATCATCGTCAGTTGCTGTCCTATGTTCAAGAATTTTCCGAACTTAGCCATTACCTTTTCGAGCCTGTCAAAAGCTATTCCGCTGGCATGCGCGCGCGCCTCGCCTTTGCTATATCGATGGCAATTGATTTCGATTGCCTGATTATCGACGAGGTGATTGCCGTCGGCGATCAGCGGTTCCAGGAAAAGAGTCGTAATGAATTGCTGAACAAACGTCGTGATAAGGCGATGGTCATCATCACTCATGAAATGCATTTCATTCGCGAAAACTGTAATGCCGTCTATGTCGTAGAAAACGGTATGTTGCGCTCTTTTTCTGATATAGATCAGGGCATAGAGTATCATGAACGGTCATTTGCCCGGCTGAATGGCTGACGGATGCTTTCCTTCATTGAACGCGCTTTCCCAAAAAGCTTGGGATGTCAGATGGGGCAAGGCCTCCACATAAGCGACGCGCAGCGAATCGAAATGATCTTCAAAATGCCGCAGACGCTGCTTGAACAAGGCCCGCTCCCGTTTCGCCTTGCGGGCATCATGTTCCGCTATGAACCCCATGCCGGTCATATCGTCGAAATATAAGACGCGCCGATAGCCGAAGATCGCTGCGTTATTGGCCATGGCCGTCACCCTCTGCGCAACGGGTTTGTTGCGCAGCAACCAGCGCGGCAAACGTAATCCGTTGCGAGAGATCGAGCGAAGCGCTCGACCCATGCCTCCCAACTTGCGGTGCACTGGAAGGCAATATGTGGGTGCCGGAGATATCGGCGCCATTTTCTGCTTTGAAGATAATTCGGCCAATTCGTTTCGAATATCCTCCATATCCGGATTATCAGCCCAGATCTGCGGCCCTTTTGAAACATGTTCGACGGCAAGTGAGACAGCTGCGGCAGCTGCATAGCAATAGGATTTTAGTTTACCGCCGAAGAATCCTTGCGCGACGCGAGAGGCTGACTTTGCATCGCTGGCACCTAACAGTGCATGTATAAGGTGATGCTTGTTATCAAAATAATTATAGAATGGCGTATCTTTTATACCAAAGTCATCACCCCAACATGCAATACCGTTCATAGTCAGTATATTGAAGCGGTTGCCAAGCGAAAACTGGACGTCGTCTCCCCGTAGAAAGAAGGGGAATGCGAAATGTTCCACATCATGGATCGCAAAGCCAAAAAACCACCATGCGCCATAATTGGCGACCTCCGATTCTTGTTCTGCGCTCAACAAATCGTCGACAATCCGCATATCGAGCCCAGTATGATGGGCGTGGCAATATGTTTCAAAACTGCCTCCCTTCTCGATCAAGCGATGGGGATCGGCCGCGCTCAGTAGTGCGCCCGCAATGGCAAGGCGGGGTGTGATGGCGTAGGTGAAAACCGCTATGCTGCGCCGGATGGACTCAATCTCGCAAGCCGCGTCATCATCCATGAACAGGGCATGTGTGAATCTGCCGGTGTCTTTGAGATAGAGGAGGCCACGCATGAAGCCGCCTGAACCCCCGAGGTTTCGGTTGGGGATCACCATCGCTTGGGGAATGTCGGATGGATCGAGATTGCGCGAATTATCGACAATTATGAGCGCTGCCTGGTCCTGATAAGCAGGATCAGTCAGCAATTCCTGAGCAATGCGCTGCGCGGCGGGAAGGACATGTGTCGGCCGATTGTAATGGGTGATAACCATGCCGATGCGAACGGGACGCAATGGTGGATCGCTGGTGGCATACCAACAGTCATAAATACTGGCTTGGCCGCCTTTTCCTTCCAGGCTGAAATAAAGCAAGCCGGCGTGCAGGTCGGGCCAAAAGGATAGGTCGATGATAACGGTTTCGCCGTCGTTCAGATCGGTCGGACGTTCATATATCCATTGTCGATCCATGCCGGTCCGGCGCAGCCCGAAGCGGACGATGAGTTGCCCTTCTCCTCTGAGACACAACGCCAATCGCTGGACCGGGCAATGGGCTTTCCACTTCTCGACAGACAGGCCATTGAAGAAAGTGTCCGTGCGGACCGATTGGCCGTCATGAAGGATGACAGCGCCATGATCGTCTATCACCAGGTTGCCGAGATCGGATCGGACGTAGAGGGCTGCGGATATATCCCTCGTGCGATCTGGCAGAGCCAGGCTTTGGAGCCGATTCCAGGTCATTTTTTCATGTCAGTCAAGGGTTGGGTTGCCGCTGGGCGTCAGAATGAACGTTCCAGAAATCAAACGACGCCATGGAGTTCAGATGAAATTCCGTGCGTCGGCGCAGGGCCAGCCTCACCATCAGGCAAACAAAACCTGCCACCAGAGACCAGCACCGTTTCCAATCATACTGCCGTTCTTCTAGGCGTCGGGTTGCGGCATGGCGAATGAGTATCAGTTTTGGCCGCGGCTCGAAATAAGGTGTCAAATTTTCTGCTCGCACAAAACCACGTCGGATCAGCGGCTTGAGGCCTGGTAGGAAAAGGTCTGACATTAACGCCCTGATCATTTTCCAGGCGCATCTCCCAGACGCGCGAGGAGAAAGACGACGGGTGCGTAATGGTGGAAAGCGCTGTCCTTCACACCTGTAACGGGGTGCCGCACCTGCAACCAGTTCAGCATGATCCTTGCCGCTCCAGGCCAGTAGAGCCGGGGCGCCGGCGCGATAGGCGGCCATGCCCTTCAGCATAAGATTTGCGCGCAAATAATCATAATGAATGAGATGTGTCAGCAGCTTGCCGCTGAGTTCAAGAGCGGTTGCCGTTCTGCTCCGCCTCTGCCAGACGCGAAGGAACAGGGCATCGCGAGCCTCATAAAATGCTGCCCAAGGCGGGCTGGTCTGTAACCGCGGTCGCCCTGAAACAGCCACATCGGGCCAAACCAGCATCTTCCTGCCGCCGTCCATCAAACGCTGGCGATATTCGCGTGCATCGTCGTGAAGCGGAAATGGAAGGCCATGTCTACAAATATCCTCGCGGGGAAGCGCGATGGCGCCCCAACCATCAGAATCCGGCCGTTGGCAAGCGTTCGCATCGATCGGGCTTCTCGCAAATCCGGGACCGACCATGACAGGAATTCGGAGCGAATGACGATCGAGGTAGGTGGCGCTCAGCCTGATATCTTCTCTGGCATGGCATAATATGTACCGAACACGATCGAAAAAGGACGGTTCGATAGATGCTTCGCCCGATAAGATCAGAATATGTGTCGCGCGCCCGCAAGCCACTACAGCCAATGCTCGCTGCAATACTCCCTGCCCTGGAGCAAAAGGATCCACGCGGATAGGAGGCAAATCACAGATCGACGAAATTTGCGCTACAGCTTCGGCGCAGGACTGATCGACCGTCAGGTCAATGATATGAATGTCAATTACAGCGGAGCGATCTGCTGCGGCAATACGGCGCGCCAGAGCTTCAACCGGGTGCAAGACACCTTCGGGCGCCTCCGATACAATTGCCACCAACGCCAGTGAGCAAGAGCGCAAAGGAGGGGCATCGCTCGTCCAGCGCGGATCGTGGACGGAAGAAGGAAGATTGCAGGAGAATTGCGCGTAGAGCGAGGCTTGGGCGCATTCTTGAAGGTCGATCGGCAAAGCGATTTCACGTTCATCATCAGCTTGGCAAGCATATTGCGTAACGATCCATTCGCGCCCCGTAACCATGTCCTGAGCGATTATGCTGATAGCTATATCACCGCGAAATCGGAAACAAAAGAATACCCTGTCTATATTTGTTTCATTGAACCAATGGCTTGCAAAGAAACGACCAAATAACCCATCAATCTTTATTTTACTACCTGCAGAACAGATCAGTGCTTGTTCAAGAACATGGGCATTTCCATACATCTTCATAACCAGCTTGTCGCACGGTTCTCTCAGGTATATTGATTGTACGAAATTCTGATCAGACAAAGGCAGTTCCGTGCATGACTTCCTGTATCGCGAAATAACGAAGGTTATACATTACATAAAAGGCAGCAAAATCAGGTTCAAATTTTTTCATTCAATTCAAAATCAAAATCGAACCTTTTGCGGATTATGTCCGAGAGTCCATCAAACATGAAAAAAGATTTCCGTATATTGCTTCCATTTTCACGCAAATATCGAATCTTTTTCACTGGAAAATCTGAAAATTGTCCGAGAACAGCCAAAAAATCATAGTTAGCTGATAGGCCAGCCCGAACATCTTCATGCTTTTCATTTAATTTTAGATATTCCTCACTTGATCCGGAATATATACCTTCCAAAAATTCCGAATATTTTTTTTTATCGCCGAAATCCAAAGATAAAAATTCGTACTCCTCCGGAGGAAGAGCGAGAAAGCTTTCCTGTGATCTAAAATGAGGATCAAGATAAGAGTCCGGCATATTAGATATTGTTTCAACATAGGTACGGAATGTCATGAGATCGGATGGAACTTCCGAAATATCACAAATATTCTTTATAACTATATTTTCAGGAGCCATAATAAATTTAGATACAAATGCACTAATTACCCGATCAATAGGATCTCGCGTGACAAAAACACGTCGCGATGATCTCGAAATCTGCGAGGGTGTTTTTGCCATAACCAAATGGGAATAGTTGTGAACGCGCGACATATCTTGCGCGAACAGCGAACCCAGATGTGGATTGCTGGCCATCAGCAGCGCATATTTTATTGCCGAGCAACCACATTTTGGTGGCACACAAATAGCTGTCCGCCTCTCCTCGTGCCAATAATGGTGGCCAATTCCAAACTCACTGAGAATCATATAATGCGCCCCTTCTATTTCATAGAATTCGACGGTTTCACTCATCCAACCCGACGTCAATTCGCGCGGCATTGTAACGTTTCAAGGCCCGGATCCGTCAGCATCATGATTAGCTGCTGACCTCCAGAGGGAAATGATAGTCATAGATATGATCCATATAGGCAGGGGCGCTGCTATGGAATCGTTCGAGAGCATTGTGATCCGGCATTTCGGCGCAAAAATCGCGCGCAAAGTCGCTATCAGGCGAATTGATACGCTGACTGATCTCCCAATGAACATTGGCAGCGCGATCGAAGCTCTTGCCGCCCATCATGAAAACCCGCGATGCTTCAAGGAAAGGCGTGCGGAGTTGAGGGTGGATCAATGAATAGGACCAGCTCAAACAATCAAGGGTGAACAGGTCGAACAGCACGAAATGGTCGCGCGGTGCCCGTCGGTTACGCAGAAAATTTTCCATCGTAACAAGCATCTGGAACGTACCGAAATGGCGTGTATCCGATGCTTTGACATCTTGGCCCGGACGATCCTTGCGATAATAATAACCCCGCGCATTGGCGTATGAAACACCCCCATTTAGATAAAGGGAGATGAACTGAAACTCCATATCGTCATAAGCTTTAATGCGCTCAGGAAAATTCAGGCCATTCTGACGCAACCATTCTGTGCGATACAGGCGACGCCATATTGCAGGCTGGCGCCGCAAAATGTTCCACATGTTGCTTTCGTAACCGATCATCCCACTTCTGAGAGCTCGGTCCGTATAGGGCTCGATATTGTCGGATACTTCCCCTGTTATACTGCTATAATCTGCAAATCCGATCTCAGCTATATTGCTGGCTCCGACATAAATTGCTTCATTAAGCAGCGGCAGGAAACATTCTTCGACAAAATCGTCGCCGTCGATCAAGGTGACATATTTACCCTGAGCAATCTGCAAGCCCAGATTGCGTGCGGAAGCGCAACCGCCATTGGGTTTGTCGATCACCTTGGTATGAGCCATCTTGGCGACTTTCGCCAGCGACTGCAGCGTTTCGGCCTGGGCGCTGCCATCGTTGATCACCAGAATTTCAGTTGGCCGATCGATCGATTTGATGATGGACTCAACGCATGGTTCAACCAGGTCTCCAATATTATATACGGGAATGATCACCGTATTCAGCGGTTCCGCCTTTGCCGGGAAAATGGCCGGAGACCATGACGCTTTTGTGCGGGTGGTCCGCCTAGACGCATGGGTCTTGTAGAGCAGTCCGCTTTCGGCGTCCCGAACGCATCCTGACGGCACCGTGTCGAGAAGTGCGGAAATCATGGCATGATCTTTGGCGCCGTAGTCAGCCTTCCAGACTTCACCCAACAGCGTCTGGCTGTGCTCCACCAGTTCCGAGGCCAGTTGCAGGAACATGCCTGGGGCAACCAGCTTGAGCAGCGCGATTGGGGTGGTGGTGCCAAAGGGGAGATCATTGACGCTGAGTAGCGCGACCTCCTGCTTGCCCTTGGTGCGCAGTGACCGGAAGACGCCATCTTCGAACACATTGATCTGGTTCTGGGTTGTTGGCCAATCCTGCGGTACGACGGCCTTATTCACCAATTCGATGTTCTTGATGGCCAGATTGGCGACAGCTTCGCGCGCAATATCGCAAAGCTGGGAATCTGCTTCAAACGCCCAGACCTGCTTGTCCGGATGGAGAAGCGCGGCAAAGACAGCAAACAGGCCGCAGCCTGCGCCGATATCGACGATGACGCCATCCTGCGCAATTGGAAGCAGGATCGTCGGTCGATAAACCGAAAGAAAACGCTCGATGCTATCGGAAACAATCGGGCGGATGACCTCATTGCCGACGGCCAGCGTCTTATAATATTCGATCGCCCGCGTTCCATCCTTGCAGCCGCTCATAGCCTCGGCAAGTGTGTTAAAACGAGGCCATATTTCGCCATCATCTGTATATTTTTTTGCATCGGTTACGCCAAGGCTGCGCAGGTTTCTGCTCAATTTTCGTGTCAATTTATTGATATTGGAGCTCATTGCCGCACCTTTATGCGTAGACTTGGCCGAGGTAGCCACGGTCACCATTGATCAGAATGTTTACTAGGTCGTCATACCATTTGAACGTGGTGGGATCACCGACATCGCCCAGCAATTTGGCAACCGAGGGATTCGTCGGCATGCTCTGCAAGACACGGGCCGCGCGATCAGCAAAAGCTTCCACGTCGCTGATCCCGATCGTGTTGATCGACCAATCGAGCATGCGGGCAAATGCGCATTTCAGCGCTGCGAAAGCTAGCTGACGTTCAAGATCGAGTACACGCAACTGGCGATCCAGATTCTTGGCGCTCAAGCTCCCTGCCTGATTGCGTTCGAGCCGTAGCTTGTCTGCCTTGGAATCGAAATGATGTGCGTAAATCGCGGACAGACCTGCAAGATTGCCGATAATATCCCCTTTGAGCTTTGGCATCATAGTGACGCGGCTGGACCGTTCAGTCACATTATAAAGATGCGTTATAACATTTGCACCCAAGACATTGTCGAGATCGAGAGTCATTCTCGCAATGAGATAGAGATCTTCGAACTTTCGTCCAATAGGGAATAGGTATTTGTTAATAAACTCAAGCTTGAAATATTTGTTTCCGATCTGCGGCTCCAGAATAAGCGGAATAAATCGTGTATTGGATCCGAATGCTTGAATGGATTTCCCTTTGAACAGGCGCGAAAATCTGTCCTCGTCATAAAAGGGCAAAAAATTCTGCTGATCATCGATTAATGCCGAAGCGGTGAAAAGATAATCTGGCTTTTCAGCTTCAAGGATATCCTTCACCATGGCGCCCCATCCAGCGGGCTTCAGGTCATCGGCGTCCAGGAAAGTAACATATTCTGCGGAACAGAAGCGCAGACCGCGGTTGCGCGAATGAGAAAGGCCACAATTTCCACTGTTCCGGATAAGTATAATATCGCTGTGAATCAGGCGTATTTCATCAACGATTCTATCGGCCATTTCTGCTTCGGATGAGCGAGAGGCATCATCTACAACTACTATGCTCTGGACAAGGTTGGTTCCTTTTGATCCATATATTATGGATAGCAAAGCTTCCCGCAAAAACTCTGCATCATTATGCGTTGTTACAACTACATCCATCGAAACGTTCATGGAATACCTTCGACTTCCTTGTTTTGCTCTGCCGTGCGTGTCGAAAAATTCAAATAGCGAAAGCTGTAGCCCCTGTGAGCTTCCCTAGTGACAATCATGACGATGTCAGGGGCCTATATCAGCGATGTTTCAGCTAAAATGCATGCCAGCCCTCACCATCACAGGCAATGAACGCCGAATATTTTCCACCACCGGCGTTGATCCGTTGGCGCCAGGCAGTAACGGGTTTGAGAATGTCAGCGACATAGGCAACAGTCCCGGCATTGGCGGCATCGCAGGCAGGTAAAGACGCATAACGGATCGGGCGCAGCCGCACCGCTTCGCTCTCGGCTGTGCCGGCTATTTGCATAGTCCCCTTGGCATCGAAACGAGCAACTTCGCGTTCGGCAGCAATGATGTTGACGGTGCCGGCGGCCGAATGGCCAAGGCCGGTTGTTGGATCGCCCCAGAAACCATAAATCGGGTGTGACGCGGAATAGCCGTTTTCAGTATTGATTTGGGCGCCGCCGGTGGATTGCCCTGCCTGAAAGGCAGCCAATGCGGCACTTGGTTTCTGGGTCGCAATCGTCAGGGGAAATGGCGGAGCGCGCTTTTCATCATAGGTTGCGGGCGGATTGTAACCAAAGATCGAACCGATGCCGACATTGCCGTTGCGAAAATAGGCGTTGGAATGCTGATCGATCAGGAAGCCGAGTTGATTTCGCGAGATCCCGGAGTCCTTGGCGGTTCCCAGCCAGACTGCGAAATTTGTCGGCACCGCATTTCGGCCCACAGGCCCATCGACGGCAAAATTCAACGTTCCGCTGGTATTATAGGTGGCGCCATCCCAGCCGTTCGCCTGAACTTCGCACAGGTCGTCGCCGGCAAGAACGGTGGCGCCGCCAGATCGCTTGTCAGCCTTGCGATTTTTGTAGCAGCCGTAAAAGGCGGAACTGGCATCATTGGAAAACTGAAGCGCGGCGTAATTCCCGCCAACCTGCTTCTTTCCTCCATTATTCTGTATCGTCGTATATGTCAGCGTACCTTCGCGCCGTACAATGGGCTCGTCCTGGGCGCGTGCGATCTCGGACTGGAAAAGACCTGTGGCATACGCCGCCAGCAGAAGACCTGCTGGCAGCACTGCCACGCCCCCCGGAGCGGCCCATATTCTCCGCCCTATCTGTTTCAGAATGTCCAAACGCGAGTCATGTGATGTCATATTCGTTACTGTGATAGCCTCAGATCCAGAACGATCAGAGATCACAAGCTGGCGACCTTGGCCTTGGCTAGCCACGCTTCAGCCACATCCATCGCCTGATCGATCGTCACATCCATATCGAGATATTGATAAGTGCCCAATCGGCCAATAAATGTTATATTCGGTTCCTGCGCAGCCCGCGCTTCATATTGTTCCAGCAACTTTGTCTCAGCGACCATGCGGATCGGGTAATAGGGGATGTCGTCCGGGCCGCAAAGGCGGCTGTATTCACGGAACACGATGGTCTTTTCGAAGCTCGCGGCTTCCCAAGGCGCGAAATGCTTATGCTCGGAAATGCGGGTGAAGGGGACGCTCTCGTCCGGGTAGTTGATAACCGCAGCGCCCTGATAGTCGCCCTCGGCGCGCTCCGGTACGAAATCCAGCGTGCGGTAGCCGAGGCGGCCCAGATCATAGTTGAAGTAGCGATCGAGCGGGCCGGAATAGAATGTGTGCGCGAAGTCCTCGGCCAGATCCTCGTGGCGTACGCCAAGGCGCACGTCGATTCCCGGATGGTTGAGGATGTCGGCGATGATCGCGGTATAGCCATCGCGCGGCATGCCCTGGTAGGGGTGATTGAAATAGTTGTCGTCGTAGTTGAAGCGCAGCGGGAGGCGCTTGAGGATCGAGGCGGGCAACTCGCTTGGCTCGCAGCCCCACTGTTTGCGGGTATAGCCCTTGAAGAACGCTTCGTAGAGGTCGTTGCCTACGAAGCGCAGAGCCTGATCTTCGAAGGTCTGCGGATCTACAATGTCCATGCGTGCCTTGGACTCCACAAAGGCGCGCGCTTCTTTCGGCGATAACGCCTTGCCGAAGAACTGGTTGATCGTGTGCAGATTGACCGGCAGCGAATAGACCTTGTTTGCAACGTTCGCCTTTACGCGGTTGACGTAGGGCATCATCACACCGTGGCGGTTGATGAATTCCCACACGCGCTCGATCCCGGTGTGGAAGATATGTGGGCCATATTTGTGGACCATAACACCCGTTTCGGGGTCACGCTCGGTATGGCAGTTGCCGGCCAAGTGATTTCGCTCGTCGATGACAAGGCTGGCGATACCATTTTCGGCCAAATAGCGTGCTATTGTGGCTCCCGAAAAGCCTGCGCCAACGATACAAATTCTCATTATACTTCCCTGAATCAACCGCGATGGTGCTGTTGCAAAAAATAGATGCGTCCGCAAGGGAGATTGGGTGCGAACTCATGCGAGAATCTTTCGCCTAACCAACAGATTTAGCGGTCATTGCAGATCGGAGGATGGCGTATCCGCGCTCGGCTCCATCAACTCCAATCATTGATCTCATTTGACTGCGATGAGGAACAGCTTGACCCGACACCTCCTCAATGCAACCCTTCGCCAAAGGAACCGTTCCGATGACCGACTTGGGCAAATTCTGAGCAGACACTCCGAGAAATTCCTTTATTCCGTTGATTTTCTGGGAAGAAATTCCAACGACGCGCCGCCTTGACATCGCCCCCGGACCACCCTTCCCCGGTGTGATCGACGCAATCGGGGACTAGGGCGCAGATCTGTAATTGCAGAGCGGGGCGGTGTGATCCCTTGAGGGTTTCATGGATCTGTCCGCACTGGCCGAGCCGGAGCTTGGTCGTGCTGTATCGGGTCTCACAGAGGCGAACGTTGCATTGACTCGATGCGGGCTCTTCGGCCCATCTGACCACCTTCGCAGATCGCTCGTCCCTGCGTTCCCTCTTGGGACACCGCCCTCGGATCAGCCTTGACGCTTCACCGCTGGCAAACAGGTTCTACTCTATCTCATGCTTGGAACAAAGTGCCGTCGCGCAGCATGGCGTGCATGATCACTGCGAGGCGGCGGGCGAGCGCGACACGGGCCTTCTTCAGGCCACGACGCCTGGCGATCTTCATGGCCCATGTCTTCAGGGCAAAGGTCTCCCGGCTTCGGGTGAGGATCGAGTTGGCAGCTTCATACAGCAACTTGCGCACGGTCCCGTCACCTTGCTTGGTGATCCGGCCCGTCCAGTCGAGTTCGCCCGATTGATGGCGTCTGGGCACTAGGCCGAAGTAGGCGCCAGCATTGCGTGATTGTCGGAAGCGGCCCGCCTCATCCACCGCGGCGGCGAAGGCGGCCGATGTCTGCACGCCGACGCCCGGGATGGTCAGGAGGATTTCGCAGGCCTGCGATTGGCTGGCGATGATGCGCAGGCGGCGATCCATTTCCTTGATCTGCTCGACCAGCTCGGCTCGTACGGACAGCAAGGACGTGATGGCATCGCCTAGGCCCGGGATGTGTGCCGCCTGCATGATCCTTTCAAGGAATGCCTTTCCTTGCCCTGCACCTGGGCGATAGCCGAACGTGGCGCAAAGACCGCGGATCATGTTGTCGAGCCGGACGCGTGCCTCGACCAGGTGACCACGCGCGGTAATCACGCTGCGCACGCCATGGGCTGTCGGGGATTTGACGTGCACTTCCTTGTAGAACCCCGTCCGCGCCAGTTGCGCGAGCCCGGCGGCGTCGTGGGGATCGGTCTTGTTCGCTTTCATCGCCTTCAGGCTCTGGTGCGCCTGCCGGGCATCAATGCACACCACCGGGACGCCTAGATCGCGAAGGCCAAGGCAGATCGCCGGCGACATGCGGCCAGTCTCGATCACCGCGCGTTCGATCGGGCCATACCGCTCCAGCAGCGTGGCGATCGCTTCTGGAGAGCTCTCCTCCTTCTCCGACACGAGCTTGCGACCGTTTTCGTCGACAATGCAGACCTGCGTGGTTTCCATCGACAGGTCCAATCCGGCATAATGCTTCATGGCTGCTTCCTTCCTTCAGGATTCGACGACCAGAAGTGTGCGCCTCAACCGAGGCCCGAGGGAAGCAGCCGCAATTACGCGATGACCCATCACGCGTTGCACCACAGGCGCGCGCAGATAAGCTTGATGGCGGCGAGATAGTTGGCAGCGTTCTTGTCGTATCGGGTGGCGATGCCCCGGAACTGCTTGATCCTGTTGAAGAAACGTTCGACGAGATTGCGCTGGCGGTGGAGCCAGGACGAAAATCCGAAGCGCTGTGTTCGGTTGGAACGGTTGGGGATGTTGGCCCAGATGTTCCTGGCGGCCGCAGCTTCGCGGATGGCGGTGCTATCATAGCCCTGTCGCCCAGAAGGGTGGCGCCTTCAGGAATGCTCTCGATCAATGCTTCGGCTTTACAGGCATCGTGAACCTGCCCTCCGGTCAGTCTCAGGCCGATAGGACGTCCATCAGCGTCGACAAGAGCGTGGAGCTTGGTCGTAAAGCCTCCCCTGGAACGTCCCATGCCATGATCTCCGGCTCCCCCTTTTTACCCGTCGCACCGTGTTGGTGGACGCGCATGCAGGTGGAATCAATCATCACCAGTTCGCCATTGTAGCCTGCGGAAACCGCCGCCAGCAGCCGATCCCACACCCAGCCTTTCGCCAGCGGACGAACCGGTTGTAACAGGTCGTCGATGGTCCATAGCGCTCCGGGATCTCTGCCCACGGAGCGCCCGATCGGAAACGCCAGAGAATGCCATTCAACACCCGGCGATCATCGACGCGCGGCACGCCACGCGGCTTGTTCGGCAACAATGGCTCGATAATCAGCCACTCTCTGTCCGTCAGCTCATACCGCCGTCGCGCCATCCAACATCTCCCAAGATCGGGAGCCTG
This sequence comes from Sphingobium sp. Cam5-1, assembly GCF_015693305.1. Lineage (NCBI taxonomy): Bacteria > Pseudomonadati > Pseudomonadota > Alphaproteobacteria > Sphingomonadales > Sphingobiaceae > Sphingobium > Sphingobium sp. Cam5-1. The sequence goes on from NZ_CP065138.1 coordinate 1,730,968, forward strand.
AATCATGCCGAGCGACAAACCTCAAGCGCGCTTATGAGTTTACGCCCTAATGTGATCCTGATGGAAGGTAAGGCGGGTCAGGAGGCCGCGCGGCATCGTCTGGCGTATGTCATTGACTATGTGGCAAAAACTGATCCCGATTTGGCGTGCGCTGTCATTGGGTGGATCATTTCCGCAAATGGGCCATACAGAGGCCGGTTATCAGCCCGAAAGACTTGGTCCTGCGCGAACGATCGCTATCCCGCGTCCTGCAGCTAGCCGCCGCCATCAACACAATCCAGGGCAGAAGGCACAGTTCAAGGCGCGTCAGCAGATTGAGGTGACCCGATCCCCTACCGTGCGGACATTCCCACATTGGCCGCGATGTTCAACCTCTGTCCGCGCCCGGACAGTGGCCGTAGCCGACGACCACTGGATTGTGGCCACCACCATCCGCCGGACCTGGGACAAGAGGAGAGCGGGGATCGGACTTGCCGGGCGATCGTCAGGCTGGCCCGAAACTCATTTTCTGGTTGATGTCCCGCACTGGTCCGCCGCCGCATCGGAGAGGCGAACCGGCGGCAGGGAAACATGCTGGGCCATGTCCCGTTCGCGATCAGCGACATTTACACCAGCCCGGATCCGGCCATTTTAGGCCTCGCGCTCCGCACCACACAGGAGATTATCGACGAGATCGAGGCCCTCGCCCCGGCGCTTACTGCGACGATACCGCGAGGTCAGATGCTCCATGCTAAAAGCGATGGAGAAAAAACGTCGAATTTCCAAGGGTTTCTGACTGGAGCGGGTAGCGGGGATCGAACCCGCATCACAAGCTTGGAAGGCTAGTGCTCTACCATTGAGCTATACCCGCCCGTCAGGAGGAAGCGCACTGCCAGTTTTGCGGCGCCTTCGTCAATACTTAAAGCGACTTGGCGACCGGTCCAGCGAAGCGTCAGGACGAAACGAATTGCACGGCATGCCTAGCAGACAGCGGCGCTCCGCGTCGTGTGGGCCGCGCCCGTTCGCTGCTCGAAAGAGGAGCATAGATTTCTTCAGCAAGCCGATCCCACAAGAATCAATGAAGGCTTACAAAAGATCCGGCATCGGGGAATACAGGTACCAAATGCCGGTGATGAAAGCGCCAAAATCCCATACACTCTTGACGAACCCAAAATTGTGGCAAATGAAGGTGACGGTTTGGGACGATTTGATCTTACAGCCGAACTGGGCAAATTTGGGGCAGAACCGCCACGAAATCAGCTTATACCCTTGATTTATATGGAAAAATTTGGCACCTGCCATCGCCTTGACATCGCAGGGGTCGCAAGTTCGGTCGGGCACGCGCAACACTGACATTCGATTCAGCGAACGACTGATGGGTTTTGCATGTCTCTGCTATCTTTTTGCGAAATTAGCTGCTCACCTGGTTCAACGTGTCGGCTAGTAAATCAACTGCTACCGCTAGCCGCTCGTCAAGCAATGCGAGGAGTTGTGTCCAACCGAGCATATCGTTCAGTTCTCCTGGGCCGTCGGATATGCCGCGCAGGCCCATCAGGGGGACGGTGAAGCGCTGGCAGGCTCGGGTGATGGCGAAGGTTTCCATATCGACCATATCGGCGTCTATAAGTGCATATTCCTCGCCGCCTATGATGTTTGCACCGGTTGAAAGTCGCGCCGCGGGAATGTCGAGAGGGGCGTGCAGCGGTAGATCGACGGGGTGATCTATGAACGGAGTCACCCCCTTTGCGAAACCGAGGCGGGAGGCGTCCATGTCACGCCAGGACACGCTTGCGACCTGATAGACCTCCCCCAGCTGACAGGCGCGGGAGCCAGCTGAGCCCAGTGACACAACAAGGTCAGGCAGAGCATCATGTTGGTGAAGTTGCTGAAGCGCCAGGCTGGTTGTGATCGCGGCTTCGATGGGGCCAACGCCTGTCATTAGTGGCGTGAAGCGGGAACGGAGATGCGGGCCGTATTCATCCTCGATCGCCATTAGGAAGAGGATGCGCTTTCCGGCGATTAGTTCGCAATTTGGTTGGCGGGGGAAATTCATGAAGGAAACCGTTAATTGCCGGGGAATTTGAGGAGGGCGGCGGTGGCGATGCCGTCGGCTTCGAGGGCGGAGCGGCCGCCGAGGTCGGGCAAGTCGATGGCGAAGAGGGCCAGGAGCAAAGTGGCGCCTTGTTCGCGGAGGAGCTGGGCGGCGGCGAGAGCGGTCCCGCCGGTGGCAATGAGGTCATCGACCAGCAGGACGCGGGCGCCCTGCCCTATCTGTCCTTCATGCAATTCGAGGCGGTCGGTGCCATATTCCAACACATAATCGATGCCGACGGTCTTGCCGGGTAGCTTGCCCGATTTGCGGATCGGAACGAAGCCGAGACCAAGCGCATGAGCGAGTGCCGATCCAAGCACGAAGCCGCGCGCCTCAATGCCAACGACGATGTCAGCGTCGAGCGGCCGGGCGATCGCGGCAAGCCCGCTGACGAGCCCCGAGAAGCCATCCGCATCGGCGAGCAGCGTCGTGATGTCGCGGAACAGGATGCCGGGCTTTGGAAAGTCGGGGATGGTCCGGACCAGCGCGGCGAGTTCATCTAGATCCATGTAAACTCCCAATGAAAAAGGGGCGCGGTGTCATCATGACGCCGCGCCCCTTCCCTATTCATTCCCTTGGCCGAAAGGCGGTCAGGCGGCCTTTTTCTTGTCGGCCCAGATATTCTGGTAGGACATATAGGCCAGCGCCGTTGCGATCAGCAGGAACACGATGGTCGCCAGACCCGCGCGGCGGCGGTTCTCAAGCTTGGGTTCGGCGGTCCAGGTCAGGAACGCGGCCACGTCCTTCGCCATCTGGTCAACCGTTGCCTTGGTGCCGTCGCCATAGGTCACCTGACCGTCAGCCGTCAGCGGGGGAGCCATGGCCAGGTTCAGGTTGGCGAAATAGGGGTTGTAGTGCAGCCCCTGCGGCGTCTTGGCATCCGGGAAGTGCTTCAGTAGCTCAGCAGGCTGGCTCTGGAAGCCAGTCAGCAGCGAGTAGACATAGGCCGACCCATCATGGCGCGCCTTCGTCATGAGCGACAGATCCGGCGGGATCGCATTGTTGTTCGCCGCCATCGCCGCAACATTGTTGGCGAAGGGCTTGGGGAAGTAATCCGCCGGGACCGGAGCACGCGTCGACATCTCACCCGTCTTGGGATCAACGTCAGGCGTCTTGATCGCCCACTGCTTGGCGATCGCCTTGATCTCCGCCTCATTGTAGCCAATGCCCTTGAGGTCGCGGAAAGCGACGAACTTCAGGCTGTGGCAGGCCGAGCAGACTTCCTTGAACACCTGGAAGCCGCGCTGCAGCTGGGGCTGATCGAACTTGCCGAAGGGGCCGTTAAAGGAGAAGTCCACTTCCTTGGGATGCTTGTGGAATTCATGCTCCACCGTCGCGGCGGGCGGTTCGGAGACATAGGCCACCGCGCCCACCAGGAAGGAGATCAGCAGCCAGCCAGCAAAGAAGAGGCCGACGAGAAATGCGCCGATGCGAACCATGTTGATCTTGTCCCCTATTAGCCGGCGTTCGACGGCTGCGGATCCGCACCCATTCCGGGAAGCGCATCCTGTTCGCCCTTGATGTTATAGCGGTTGAGCACGGATTCGGTGATCGAGCCCGGCAGCGGCAGCGGCCGTTCAAAGCGCGAGATCAGCGGGAGGATGATCAGGAAGTGGGCGAAATAATAAGCGCCCGCAATCTGGGAGATCATCACATAGGGTTCGGCAGCAGGCGCGCCGCCGCAATAGCCCAGGATCAGCACGTCAACGATCAGGATCCAGAAGAACTTCTTGAAGGTCGGACGATAATTGCCCGAACGCACCGGCGAGGTATCCAGCCAGGGCAGGAAGAAGAGCATCAGGATCGAGCTGAACATCGCCAGCACGCCCAGCAGCTTCGCGGGGACAAAGAAGAAGTCCACGGTGAAGGCGCGCAGGATCGCGTAGAAGGGCCAGAAATACCATTCAGGAACGATATGCGCAGGCGTCGAAAGCGGGTTCGCTTCGATATAGTTGTCCGGATGGCCGAGATAGTTCGGCGCGAAGAACAACAGGATCGCGAAGAGGATCAAGAACACGCCCGCCCCGAAACCGTCCTTCGCCGTATAATAGGGATGGAACGGAACGGTGTCCTGCGGACCCTTCACTTCCACGCCGGTCGGGTTCGACGAACCCGGAATGTGCAGCGCCCAGATGTGCAGGATGATGACCGCAGCGATCACGAAGGGCAGCAGGAAGTGCAGCGAGAAGAAGCGGTTGAGCGAAGCATTGCCAGGAGCAAAGCCGCCGAGCAGCCAGGTCTGGATCGGCTCACCAACGACCGGGATCGCGCCGAACAGGCCGGTGATCACCTTCGCACCCCAATAGGACATCTGCCCCCAGGGAAGCACATAGCCCATGAACGCGGTCGCCATCATCAGGAGGAAGATGACGATGCCGAGCAGCCAGACCATTTCGCGCGGCGCCTTGTAGGAGCCGTAGAAAAGGCCGCGGAAGATGTGGAGATAGACGACGATGAAGAAGAAGCTGGCGCCGTTGGCATGCGCATAGCGCATCAGCCAGCCCGCGTTCACGTCACGCATCGTCTGTTCAACGGTGCCGAACGCGACCAGCGTGTTGGCGCCATAATGCATGGCCATGATCACGCCGGTGACGATCTGAATCACCAGCGCGAGGCCAGCGAGAACACCGAAGTTCCAGAAATAATTGAGGTTGCGTGGGACCGGATAACCGGCGCCAATCGCGTTGTAGACGAGGCGCGGAAGCGGCAGCTTCTCGTCGATCCACTGCATCGCGGGATGCTTGGGAGTATAATGCTCAGCCCAGGGAAAGCTCATGGTTTCTTACCTCAGCCTACGAGAATGGCGGTGTCGGAAGTGAAGCTGAACTTCGGCACTTCCAGGTTCTTGGGCGCGGGGCCTTTACGGATGCGGGCCGCCGTGTCGTAGGACGAACCGTGGCAGGGGCAGAAATAGCCGCCAAATTCACCGCGATTCTCGCCTTCACCGGCACCCAGCGGCACGCAGCCCAGATGAGTGCAGACGCCCATGGTGATCAGCCACTGCTTCTTGCCAGCAACGGTGCGCTCTTCCAGCGTCTGCGGATCGCGCAAGGAGGACACGTCAACCTTGTCGGCTTCGGCGATTTCCTTGTCCGTCAGATGACGCACGAAAAGCGGCTGCGAGCGGAAGGTCGTCTTGATCGCCTGACCCGGCTGGATCGACGAGATATCAACCTCCGTCGATGCCAGCGCCAGCACGTCCGCGCTGGGGTTCATCTGATCCACGAGCGGAATGACGACGGCGACAGCCCCGACCCCCGCGAAGCTTACTGCGGCGATATTGATGAAGTCGCGACGACGCACTCCACCTTCGCCGGATAGACCTTGGCTGTCCGTATGTTCAACGCTCGCCATGCACCTCAACCCTTGCAAAGACGTCCCTGTTACCCGCCACATTGCCGTTTCCGGCCCTGATTATCGAGAGAGTAGCGCCGCCCACGGAATATGGGCCTCGCCTTTCCCCCTGGCGTGGTTCGGGGGCCTGATAGACCCACTGTGGCTTCTTTGCCAACAGCAAACTGGCGATGGCTATGACAATTTGCCCTGCTGCTTTATGCGCGGGCCATGCGTATTGCTCTTTACCAACCCGAGATCGCGGGAAATGTCGGCGCCATATTGCGGCTGGCCGCCTGTTTTTCCGTGCCCGTGGACATCATCATGCCGATGGGATTCGCCTTTTCCGACGCCAAGTTGAAACGCGCCGCGATGGATTATGGCGCGGCGGCGGAGGTGACTCGCCACGCCAATTTCGAGGCGTTTGACCAGGTCCGGCGTGCGGAGGGCCGTCGTTTGGTGCTGATGAGCAGCCATGCATCGCAACCCCTGCCGGAGGTGCGTTTTGACGGAAATGACGTGCTGTTGATGGGATCGGAAGGTGCGGGCGTGCCCGACGCGGTGCGGGACATGGCCGACCTGCGCGTCCGAATCCCCATGGCTGCGGGCTTCCGGTCCTTGAACATTGCCGTTTCCACGGGCATCGCGGTTGCCGAAGCCCTTCGCCAGACTGGACAATTCCCAACATGATCGAGATTTCCCAATGACCTTGGTCCTCAATCCCCAACAGCAGGCTGCCCGCAACTGGTTCGAATCGCTGCGCGACCGCATCTGCGCGGAATTCGAGGCGATCGAGCGCGAGGCGGGCAGCGATGCCTCCTTTGTCTATACGCCGTGGGACCGCGAAGCGCCGGGATTGACGCCGGGCGACGGCGGCGGCGGTGTGCGCGGGGTCATGAAGGGCAAGATATTCGAGAAGGTCGGGGTCAATGTATCGACCGTCTCGGGCGAGTTCGCGCCGGATTTTGCCAAGACCATCCATGGCGCGGGAGAGAACCCGGCCTTTTTCGCGACGGGGATCAGCCTGGTCGCGCATATGGCCAATCCGCATGTGCCCGCCGTGCATATGAACACGCGCTATCTGATCACGTCCAAAAGCTGGTTTGGCGGTGGCGCGGACCTTAACCCTCCCCTGCCCCGGGACGAGGACACGGCGAGCTTTCATGGCGAGTTCAAGGCGGCGTGTGACGCGCATGATGCGGACTATTATCCCCGCTTCAAGGCGTGGGCTGACGAGTATTTCTTCATTCCTCATCGCGGCGTGCATCGGGGCGTTGGCGGCATCTTCTACGACCATCTGGAGTGCGGGGATTATGCCGGATTTGAAGCGAATTTCGCCTTTACCCGGTCGGTGGGCGAGGCGTTCCTGAAAGCCTTTCCCCCGATCGTGCGGCGGCGAATGGGCGAAAGCTGGAGCGAGGAAGAATATCGGACAATGCTGGAATGGCGTGGCCGCTATGCGGAATTCAACCTGGTGCATGACCGGGGCACGCTGTTCGGGCTGAAGACCGGGGGCAATGTCGATGCGATTTTGATGAGCCTGCCGCCGATGGCGAGCTGGAGCTGAACCCATGCCGCTGACGCCGGTCGCCAATGATCAGATTGCGACGATCGTGACCTATCTGGAGATGGTGGAGCGTCCCCGGCCTGCGCCGATTCCGCCTGCTCCGTTGCGGCTGGTGCCGTGGAAGGCGCCAGCGCCCGAAGTCTATCGCTCGCTGTTCCGGCGGGTGGGGGAGCCGTGGCTCTGGTTCTCTCGCCTGGTCATGAGTGATGCGGAATTGACCGCGATCATCCATGATCCGGCGGTGCAGATTTTTGCGATCACCGATCCGCGCGGCGTGGAAGTGGGATTGCTGGAGCTGGATTTCCGGGCTCTGCCGGACTGCGAACTGAGCTTCCTTGGCCTTATCCCTGAGCTGACCGGCAAGGGATTTGGCGGATGGCTGATGGCGCAGGCCAAGTCGCTAGCATGGCGCAAGGAAGTGCACCGTTTCTGGGTGCATAGCTGCACGCTGGATAGTCCGCGCGCGCTCGGCTTTTATCAGCGGGCGGGATTTGCGCCCTATAAGCGGGAGGTCGAGATTTTCGCTGATCCTCGGCTGGCCGGTTTATTGAGCGCCGATGCGGCGCCGCATGTGCCGATGCTGGGTCAGCCCGCCTCCGCCTGACGATAAAGCCGGGCGAGCATGACGAGCATATAGACCTGCACCACGGTCGAGACGACGGCAGCTGCGACACCGCCGACGAGCCGTGCGCCTTCCGCTCCGGCGATCAGGCGGCCGAACAGGCCGAAGATGACTTGCGCGGCCGACCCCACGATGGCCGAGAGCAGCGTCAGCACCAGGATGAAGCCGAGCAGCCGCCAGAAATGGCCGCGCGTCAGCGCCCAGCTGTGCCGAAGCGAGGCCATCACGCCTTCATGGCCGTCGATCACTACCGGGTTGAGCAGCAGGAGGCGCACGCTGGCGAAGAGCATGACGGCGCCGCCAGCGGTCACGAGCAACGCGGCAAGGGCTGCGGCAACCGGCTTTGCCACCATGGAGAAGGCGACGACGATGATCATGCCGACGATGGCTATGCCAAGCAGCACGCCGATCACGACAAGCGCCGTGCCGAGCAGCACGGGCAGGCGGGAGAGGCTGAGCCGCAATGCTTCGCCGACGCTGATGCCGGGCCTTAACGCCAGCGCGAACAGGGCGAGCGATCCGAACCAGATGATGATGACGCCGATCAGCGTGGACAGGATGAAACTGGGCGGGATGTCGGGCATGGCGCCCTTTTCCATCGTCCAGGCGGCGAGTTCGGGCGGCGTCATCTCCTGAAGGATGAGGCCGGGCAGCGCGACGAAGAGCAGGGCGACAGGGAACAGCAGGCTGCGTTCGCGCGCGACGAAGGCGACCGCTTCTTCCCATGCCTTGCCGATCGACATCGCCGCCATATCTTCGCCTTTTCCCGTACTTAAAATCGGGGAGGAGACTTGATCGCTCCCCTCGCCCAAGTCAAGGAAGTGCCATGTCATCCTCTTCCCCTTCGCCTGCGGTGGCCGACCAGATCGAATGGCGGGTCGATTCGGCGCCGGTCGATTACCCGGAAGCGCTCGCCGACATGGAGGCGCGGGCGGCGGCGATCTTTGAGGGGGAGGCGGGCGAGCGGGTGTGGCTGCTCGAACATCCGCCGCTTTATACGGCGGGAACGAGCGCCGATCCGGCAGAGCTGATCGATCCGCGCTTTCCGGTGCATGATGCGGGGCGCGGTGGGCGCTATACCTATCATGGGCCGGGGCAGCGGATCGGCTATCTCAACATCGATTTGCGGGAACGGGGCAAGGATGTGCGCAACTTCGTCCATCATCTGGAAGGATGGATGATCGATGCGCTGGGCGACCTTGGCATTGCCGCACGACGGGCGGAGGGGCGGATCGGTATCTGGACCGATGACCTCAACGGGCGCGAGGCGAAGATCGGCGCGCTGGGCATCCGGGTGCGGCGGTGGGTGACGCTGCATGGCTTTTCGATCAATGTGGACCCCGACCTGTCCCATTTTGGCGGCATCGTGCCGTGCGGGCTTGCCGAATATCCCGTCACCAGCATCGCGGCGCTGGGCAAATATGCCTCGATGGCCGATCTGGATGCGGCTTTGAAGGCGCATTTCCCTGCCTTTCTGGGCCGGTTGCGGCGCTGTGGCGCGGGGGTTGAGCAATGCGGATCGGACGGCTAGGGTCTGCGCCTTCGCCGGGTGGGGGCCGCCGGGCATCACATGTTTGGGAGACCCGGATGCGCTGCAAAGCGAGGATGATCTTTACCGCCTTGCTGCTGACCGGCTGCACCGCGCTGGCAGCGTGCGGCAAGGACGACAAGGGGAGCAACACGGTCCAGATGAAGGATCTGGAGGTCGTCGATGGCACGACTACCGACGCCATGACGGACCTGGACGGCGTGCAGAGCGAAGCGCCGTCGGCCGCCCTGCCCTCTGCCGGAGGGAATAACAGCGCCGCTGCCGCGCCTCAGCCGGAACCTGCCGCAGCCAATGCGACGCAGGGCGAGGCGGAGGTGCTGTCGGATCAATAGACGGAGCAAGACGTTCAGGCGCAATACAGGCGCCGGACGCGAGGCATATATAAGAGAAGCCCTGCCCGATCGTCGTTCACAAAGGCCGCCATTCTAAAAGGGGAAGTCATGACATCCTGTTCCACGCTGCGCCGGATCTGTGCCGGGTTGATGATTGCCGCCGCGCCGCTGTTGGCTCAACCGGCCGCCGCCCAGTTTTTCTGGTCGCCGCCCGACTTTTCCAGCCCGCCGCTGACGGACGCGGACGCGGCGACCGCGCTCGGCCTGCCCGGCGCCACGGCGGAAGAAATTCGCGCGGGCCTGGTGTGGAACCTGCGCGCCGCGCTCAACGTCGCGGCGCTTCAGTGCCAGTTCGAACCGACGCTGCTGTCGATCAGCAATTATAATGCGATGATCGCGCACCATGACGCGGAACTGGATGCCGCCCAGTCAGCCCTGCTCGGCTATTTCCAGCGCACCGTTGGCAAGGGCAAGCCGGGTCAGGCCGCGTCCGACAAATATGGCACGCGCATCTATTCGGGCTATTCGACCGTCCAGGCGCAGCGCGGCTTCTGCCAGGCGGCGGGTCAGGTCGGGCGGCAGGCGATCTTCGCCAATCGCGGGTCGCTGCATGAGGTGGCGCGCACGGGTCTTGGATCGATCAAGAAGTCGCTGGTGCTGGCGGGTGAGCAATTTTACGGCGATCCGGGCCGGAGCTATGCGCTGACCCTGCCCTCGTTCGATAAGAAATGCTGGAAGAAGGACAAGCTGCGGCCGGAATGCCAGGTGGCTTATGAGCAGAAGGTGGCGGCTAAGTAGGTGGGATGAGCGGGGCCGTAGGGCCTCCGCTCTTTTGTTCTATCTAGTGAGCATTGCACTTTAACCCGTTCGGGCTGAGCCTGTCGAAGCCCTTCTCTTTTTTTAAGAAGTAGAGCCCTTCGACAAGCTCAGGGCGAACGGAGGAGAGGGCAGTATGATTAAAATCCTGACCTTACCTAAGCCCCAGATATTTATGCGACTGAAGACTTAACCGCCATTTCGGCCGCGCCATGACAAGATCGATCGCCGCCTGCATGTTCGCCGCGGCCTCCGCGCTGTCGAGTGGCTGAATCAACAGGTTGTCGAAAGCCCAGCCTTCCATCGCCTCCACATCGGCGATGCTGTGCCCTTTACCCGGCTGCGGCCAGACCAGCTTCAGTTCATTGCCGCTGCGTTGCACGACGTCGCTGCCTGCCTTGGGACTGATGCAGACCCAATCAATGCCGGGATGCGCCGCGATCGTGCCGTTGCTTTCAATGGCGATGGTGAAGCCATGCGCGTGAAGCGCATCGATCAGGGCATCATCGACCTGCAACATGGGCTCCCCGCCCGTCATCACAATGTAGCGGCCCTCTTCACCGCCCCCCCAGAAGGCGAGCGCCGCGTCGGCGAGCGCCTGTGCATCGGCGAATTTGCCGCCGCCGTCACCGTCGGTGCCGACAAAATCGGTGTCGCAAAACTGGCACACGGCCTTACGCCGGTCCTCCTCGCGGCCGGTCCAGAGGTTGCACCCGGCAAAGCGCATGAAGACGGCGCGGCGGCCGCTATGGACGCCTTCGCCCTGAAGCGTCAGGAACATTTCCTTGACGGCATAGCTCATCCCACCACTCCCTACGGCCTGGCGGCATAGCGGGTGGGATCGGGCAGGCCCGCTTCCTCAAAACCCCTGGAGCGAAGGCGGCAGCTGTCGCAAAGCCCGCAATGCTGGTCGCCCGGCGCGGGATCGTAGCAGGACCAGCTCATCCCGGCATCCATCCCCAGCCGGTTCGCCTCGCGCGCAATGTCGGCCTTGCTCATATGCTGGAGCGGGGCGTTGATCCGGACGGGATGCCCCTCCACACCCGCCTTGGTTGCCAGCGCCGCCATGTTCTGAAAGGCGTCGATGAACTCGGGACGGCAGTCGGGATAGCCGGAATAATCAAGCGCGTTGACGCCGATGAAGATGTCGTTCGCGCCCGACACTTCGGCAAGGCCAAGCGTCAGCGACAGGAAGATGGTGTTGCGGGCGGGCACGTAGGTGTTGGGAATGCCCGGTCCCACCCCGTCCTTCGGCACTGCGATGTCCGCCGTCAGCGCCGAGCCGCCAAAGGCAGTGAGATCGAGCGGAAGGACGATATGCCGCCGGACCCCAAGAACAGCGGCGATGCGCGCAGCCGCGTTCAATTCGACGCGATGCCGCTGATTATAATCAATCGTCAGCGCCACCAGTTCATAGCCCGCCTCGCGCGCGAGGCCGCCCACGACCATCGAATCCAACCCGCCCGACAGCAGGACGACAGCGATTTTCCCATCATTGGCAGTCATGGGCGCTCCGCTACCGCCACCGGCGCGCTGGCGCAAGCGGGTGCGGTCAATGGCAGGCGCCGATGCGCCGTCCTTCCATGCTGAAGGAGAAGGGCGCGCCGCCCGCAATCCCCTGAGCGTGGATCTGCACCAGCCGGGACGTTTCGATGCGCAGGTCGGTGCGCCCGCCCCCTGCCCCAGCGCAATCGTAGCTGACCGTCAGCCGTTTGGCGCTTTCGTCGATCGTCAGCCTTTTGCAGCTGCTGCGAGCATGACGAAGCTGGATCAATTGGCGAATATCGGTAAGGCAGATACGGCGTATATCGCCCTTCCCGCCTTCCTCCGGCCGTTCGCGCAATTCCCATTCGCCCGGTTCCAGCCCCCTGAGCGGCGGTTCGGAAAGCGCCTGCGACCCGACCGGCGATGCAGCGATCAGCATCGCGATGGCCGCGCTCAAGGCATGCAGACCTGACGTCATTCGATAGCCCCCGTATTTCATCCCGAACTCCGGAGCGGCTCGCCGCGTGCATGGCGGCACCGCCTTTCATGCACCCAAATCCGGCGGGTTGATAGCGCCAGCCCCCGCTAACGCCCCAACCTGCTCCGAAGTCGCAATAAATTCGTGTCAGCCTTGCGCGAAACTGTCCAGCGAAACTGGAAACAAACGCGAACAAAAGGCGCAATCCACCCCAATGACCCCCTGTTCATCAGCCATTTGGGCACGTTCTTCGGCAGGGAACCGGCCGATCACGCTGCGGATATGGGCCAGATCGCAGCGGCAACCCTTGGTCAGGGCGACCGGATCGGTGACGCGCACCACCTCTTCCTCATGGAACAGGCGCCAGACGATATCGGTCAGCGGCAGCGCTTCGTCGGTAAGTTCATCATCACTGAGCGTGACGGCCAGTGCCTGAACATGTTCCCATTCGGGATGATCATGCCGCGTGTGGAGCCGTTCGCGGCCCACTTCACCTTCGGGCAGATGCTGGAGCAGCATGCCTGCGGCGAAGCAGCCCTGCCCCGCTTCGTGGCGGACAGCGATCTGGACGACACTGGGGATTTGTTCGGACTGGAAGAAATAATGTTCGGCCGCCTGCGCGAGCGAATCGCCGTCGAGCGGGACGATGCCCTGATAGCGCTCACCAGTCACCGCCTGGTCGAAGGTGATGGCGAGAAAGCCTTTGCCGAACAGGCCGAACAGCGTCGGATCAGGCCCCAGCTCCGCCAGCCGATCGGCATCGAACTTGGCGTAACCGCGCACTTCGCCGCCCTTGTAATCGGCGACGAGCAGGCTGACGACGCCATGTTCGTTATGCGCCTGAAGCGTCAGCTGTCCGCCCGCATCCTTGAGCGTCGAACCGAGCAGCGCCGCGAGGACCAGCGCGGAGGCGAGCAGCCTTTCGACTGGCGGGGGATAGGCATGGGCGGCAAGCACCTGATCCAGCACCGGCCCAAGGCGAAGGATGCGCCCGCGCGCATGACGCGACGGAATGGTGAAGCCCAGGGCCTGATCGATATCGGATGCGTTCAAGACAAGCTCCGTTAGTCCCGGTGCAGGGCGGGAATATAGCGGCGGCCGGGCGTTATCGCCCGGCCGGTTCGCTGCTAGATAGGAATATGTCCGGCAAACTCAACCAAGGCGGCCCGCCGCCCATAGCAGCACGGACTTTTGCGCATGAATGCGGTTTTCCGCCTCATCCCAGATCAGCGATTGTGGGCCGTCGATGACCTCTGGCACGACCTCTTCGCCGCGATGGGCGGGCAGGCAGTGCAGGAATTTCGCGCTGGGCTTTGCCTTTGCCATCAGCTCTTGCGTGACCTGATAGGGCATCATGGCTTTGAGCTTTTCGTCCGCATGCGCCTGACCCATGGAAATCCAGGTGTCGGTGACGACGGCGTCGGCACCTGCCACCGCTTCGACGGGATCGCGCGTGAGCGTGATGCCCGCGCCCAGAGCCTGCGCTTCCTTGATGAAGGCGTGATCGGGCTCATAGCCTTCGGGTACGGCGATGCGCAGGTCGAATTTGAAAAGGCCCGCCGCTTCGATGATCGAGTGGAGGACATTATTGCCATCGCCCAGCCATGCCCACTGGCTGCCGGGCAAGGCGACGCCATGTTCGACCAGCGTCAGCAGGTCCGCCGTGATCTGGCAGGGGTGCGACAGGTCGGTGAGGCCGTTGATGACCGGGACGGTGGCATAGCGGGCCATTTCCTCGATCTTTGCATGATCGTCGGTGCGGATCATGATCATGTCGCACATGCGGCTGAGCACGCGGGCCGTGTCCGCCACGGTTTCGCCCCGGCCAAGCTGGCTGGTCGCGCCATCGAGGATCAGCGAGGTGCCGCCAAGCTGGCGGATCGCCATGTCGAAGCTGACGCGGGTGCGGGTGCTGTTCTTTTCGAAGATCATCGCCAGCGTATGGCCAGCGAGCGGCGCGTCGGCGTCGGCCTGGCCCTTTGGCAGGGCCTTGCGGGCGGTTTTCCGGTCGATGGCGTCGGAAAGCATAGCGGCGAGCGCGTCGGCGCCAGCGTCGGATAGATTCAGGAAATGTCTGGTCATGATCAAACCCTTCAACCCGTTCGGGCTGAGCCTGTCGAAGCCCTCTTCTTTCTTCAGAAGAAGGAATGCCCTTCGACAAGCTCAGGGCGAACGGAAGTTGGTACTATGCCGCTGAAGCCTCCGCGAAGCTGCGGGCACCAGCGGACAGCTTTTCGATGCATTCGGCGACATGCTTCTCGTCAATGATGAGCGGCGGCAGGATGCGGACGACATTCTGCCCCGCCGACACCACCAGCAACCCATGATTGTCGCGCAGATGAGCCACGAACTCGCGCGCGTCGCTGCTGTCCTTGAGTTTGACGCCGAGCATCAGGCCAAGGCCGCGCACATCCTCGAACATGTCGTGGTTGGGGATAAGCTGCTCCAACGCCGAACGCAGGCGCGCACCAATGCTGTTCACATGATCGAGGAAGCCTTCGCCCAGCACTTCGTCCAGGACAGTCAGGCCGACCGCCATGGCGAGCGGGTTGCCGCCATAGGTGGAGCCATGGGTGCCGAACACCATGCCCTTGGCCGCTTCCTCCGTCGCGAGGCAGGCGCCGAGCGGGAAGCCCGCGCCGATGCCCTTGGCGACGGCCATGATGTCGGGGTTCACGCCATATTGCTCATGGGCGAAGAAGGTGCCGGTGCGGGCATAGCCGCACTGCACCTCGTCCAGGATCAGCAGCATGCCCTTTTCGTCGCACAGCTTGCGCAGGCCGGCGAGGAACTCTTGGGTCGCGGGCGTCACGCCGCCTTCGCCCTGCACGGTTTCGACGAGGAAACCGGCCGTGTTCTCATCGACGGCAGCGGCGGCAGCTTCCAGATCGTTGAACGGCACGACGGTGAAGCCGGGCAGAAGCGGTTCGAAGCCGTCGCGCATCTTGGGCTGGCTGGTGGCCGAAATGGTCCCCAGCGTCCGACCGTGGAAGGCGTTGTCGAAGCTGATGATGTTGTGGCGATGCGCCTCGCCATTGGCATAATGGTAGCGGCGCGCGGTCTTGATCGCGCATTCGACCGCCTCAGCGCCCGAATTGGTGAAGAAGACCGTGTCGGCGAAAGTCGAATCGACCAGACGCTGCGCGAATTTCTCGCCGAGCGGCATGCCGTAGAGGTTCGACGTGTGCATCAGCGTCGCGGCCTGATCCGCGATCGCCTTCACCAGCCTCGGGTGACCATGGCCGAGCAGGTTGACCGCGATGCCGCTGGCGAAGTCGAGATAACGCTCGCCACGCTCGCCGATCAGATAGCAGCCCTCGCCTCGGACCGGGCGGACATCGCACCGGGGGTAAACGGGCATGAGCGGCGTAATCGACATGGTGGCCCTCCCTTCGCTGGGGCTGATGAAAAAGTCTCAAAACGCAAAAAGGCGGCCCCCGCCGGGCCGCCCTTTGCGAGCGTCGCCTATACTAGCGCCGCCGGGGTGGTGCAAGTGCGCTGTGGAGGCGCCAGCCCTTACCCGATCTGGTTCCAGGCGTCGGCGATTTCCGCGATGATGTCGCGGGCCTGCTCTGCATGATCGGCCGAGCGTTCCTTGGCGCTGAGCAGCAGCAGACGGCGCGCTTCGCGGTAGATTTGGGCGAGACCCATGGCGATGTCGCCGCCCTTGTCGAAGTCGAGACTGGATTCGAGCGCGATGAGGATCGACATGGCGCGCGCCTGCTTGTCGGAAACCTTGAGACGATCGTTGTTGCGTTCGGCGAGCGCGGTGGCTTCCAGCGCGATCAGCAGTTCGTCGAACAGCACCTTGACCAGCGCATGGGGTGTCGCGCCTTCGATCCGGCTGCCCGAATGCACCGCCGCATAGCCGCGCGCCGCGCGATTGCCTGCATAGCCCTGTTGAGAGTAGAACATCTTACCTGACCCCTGTTATCAATTATCGCTCTTGGTCCACATGGCGACCTGCTGTTCCAGATAGTTCTGCGTCGCCTTGAAGGCCGCCAGACGCTTGTCCATTTCCGAATAAACCTTCGAAAGCTGCGCCTGATAGTCGGTCATCTGGTCGTTCAGCTTTTCCAGCTGCGCGGTCAGCGCCTCGCCCAGCTTTTCATATTTGCTCTTCGCCGTGGCCAGCGGCCCGTCCGTCTGCTGGATCTTGTCGCGCACGCTGTCCATCAGACCAGCGAGGCCGGGCTTCGTGTCCGACTTGACCGCCGGGTTCAGCATCTGGGTGATCCCGGCGGGGTCGGCGAGAAGCGCCTTGTCGAGCATGGCAGTGTCCAGCTTCAGCGTGCCGTCGCGATTGGTGCTGACACCGATGGACGACAGCGTCGTGTAGGTTCCCGTGGGCGCCAGCACGGCCGACGTCATCTGCGACAGCTGCCGCTTCATGTCGCGGATCGATGCCTCGCCGTTCAACGCGCCCGCGCTGGACGAGTCGCCCCCAGCCGCCGTGGCGGTGTTCAACGCCTTCATCAGCGTATTATAGGCATCGACGAACTCGACCATCAGGTCGCGCATCGACGTGGTCGGCTCGGTCGTCGCCAGCGTGACGTTGGTGCCCGGCGCGGCCTTGTTCAGGTCGATGCGCAGGTTGGCGATGGCGGTGTCGATCGTGTTGCTGCTATAATGCTGCTCGACGCCGTCCAGAAAGATGATCGAATCCTTGGCCTGCACCTGACGCGTCATCCCGCCGGTCGCGCCATCCCATGTGAAGGCGTCGAGCGCCGCGTTTGCAGGCGAAGAGGTGTTGGTGAAGGTAAAGCTGTTCGCGTCGCCCGTCGCGCCCTTCATCACCAGGCGCGTGCCCTGATTGTCGGTGATGACGCTGGCGCTGACGCTTGTCCCGGCTGCGTTGATCGCGGCGGCAAGATCGGCATAGGTCGCACCCGCACCCAGCGTGATGGGGACAGCGGCGCCCGTGCCCACTGTCAGCGAGAAGCTGCCCGCGCCAAGCACGGTGGCGGCGGTTGCGCCTGAATCGGGCGCCGACGCAATCGTCTGCGCAGAAGCAAGCTGCTGCACCTGAAGCTGCGCTGGCAGCTTTGGCACGCCGCCCGGCAGCAGGCTGACGGCCGCGATGCTGGGATCATTGGAAGCGGGCGAACCCGCGAAACCCGTTCCGGCGAGCAGGCTGTTCAGCGCGTTGGCAAAAGTATCGAGCGAGCTGGAGGCCGATGCGAGCGCCGAAATCCGTGCATTGTTGGTGGTCTGGCGATCGGTGATGACCTTTTGCTTCGGGTCGCGGGCGGCGCTCACCAGGCTGGTGACCAGCGCTCCGGTATCGATGCCGGACCCAATGCCGAGCGCTGTTGAAATGCTGCTGCTTACCGAGGTCATCGTCCGTCCTTTCGAGGATGAGAACGGCTCTAGGACGAAGACCTTTAGGAATGATTTTCATGGGGTCAGGAAGATCGCGCGCGGCGATCTTTCCTCAACCCTCGATTGAAAGCAGCTGATCCACCGTGCCACGGCGCAGATGCGCCTGCGCGGCATGGGCATAGCTTGCCTGCTCGGCAATGCGTTTGCCCAAGGTGACGGCGCTTTCGACCACTTCCTTCGACGCGGGCGGCAACGGCACCAGGATCATCGGTGTGGGCAGCAGCGATTGAATTTCGGCCTCAGCCCCTTCAACCGTGGGCCCGGCCGAGGTCGATCGCAGTTGTGCCAGGATGTCGGCCACGCGGGCATGCACCCTGGCATATTCCGCCGCGCTGGCGAGATCATTTTCGGACAGAGTGGAGTGCGGGTCGCCGCTCTGGGGCTTGCTCGCATGCGGATCGACGCCTTGCTGGGCTGCAATGGGCTGGACTGCGGGCACGGCCGAAGGCGTTCGGGATGATGCCCGATCAACCTGCGTTAAGTCGCTCCGTGAAACATACTCGTTCATGACGCACCATCCTAATGCGTCCCCATGAATATATTACGGCCAGCAATACCTAAGATTTAGTTCACCTTGAGAATTTTGTTCAGAGCTTCTGGCCATCGGCATCGAAGCGCAGATCGTCGGGCACGCTGATGAAGGGCCGATCAATCTCGCTCGCCATCCGGTTTTCCACGCGGAAGACGAAGGCAAGGACGGTCGCGACCGCCATGTAGAGGCCTTCATTGACGATCTGCCCGGCGCGTGAGGTGAAGTAGATGGCGCGGGCAAGGTCGGGATATTGCAGGACGGTGACACCATTTTGGTCGGCCAGCTCGCGAATGGCGGCGGCGATCGCGTCGCAGCCCTTCGCGACCACGACTGGCGCCGCGTCCTGCCCCGGCTTGTAGCGCAGGGCGACGGCGAAGTGTGTCGGGTTGGTGATGATGACGCTGGCTTCGGCCACGGCCTTGCGCGTCGATCCGCTCAGCACCTCGAACTGGCGGCGGCGGATATGGCCCTTCAGCTCCGGCGAGCCTTCGCTTTCCTTATGCTCGTCCTTGATGTCCTGCTTGCTCATGCCGAGGCGCTTGGACCGCTGCATGATCTGGGCGGGCACATCGATGCCAGCGATCAGGAACAGGCCGCCCGCCATGATGAGGCAGGTCATGATGAACATGTTGCCGAGGTCGGACATGGCAGGCGCGAGGCCCTGCGAGCCGAGGCCGATGATGGCGGTCAGCCGGTCCCAGATTAGCCAGACGCCGATCGCTCCGAGCAGCGTGACCTTGGCGACCGACTTCATCAGTTCGATCAGGCCCTGCATGCCGAACATACGCTTGAGGCCCGCCGCCGGATTGAGCTTCGACGCCTTGGGCGCGAAGGCGCCGGGGCGGAAGCCGAGCGAGCCGAGGATGGCTGGCCCGGCGATCGCGGCGAGCGTCGTCGCGAGCAATATGCCGCCGACCGGCAGGGCGATGCCGGTGAGCAGGCTCATGCCACGCGCGGCAGGCGCAAAATCGGTAATGTCCTCTCGGCGGAAACGCAGCGCCTCGATCAGCATCTGCGACAGGGATTCGACGACGGACGGCCCTGTCACCGCGATCCAGCCAATGCCCGCCATCACGACAAGCGCGGTTGCGAGTTCCTTGGACTGGAGGATGTCGCCCTTCTTGGCCGCATCCTGCAATTTCTTTTGTGTTGGCTTTTCGGTCTTTTCGCCGCCGCCATTATCGCCCGCCATGTCAGCGGCCCTCCGCGATCGACTGGGCCTGATCGAGGCCAGCCTTGAGCGCGGCGGTCAGCCCCTCGCCCATGACGGGCGCGGCGACAGCGAGCAGGATGAGGCCCGCCATGACGGCGACCGGCATGCCCACGGCGAACAGGTTGAGCGAGGGCGCGCTGCGGGCGAGCATGCCCATGATGATCTGCACGAGGATCAGCGCGAAGCCGACCGGCAGCGCGACGGTCACGCCCGCTCCGAGCAGGGAGCCGCCGAACTGGACGAGGTGCCAGACCGCATCATTGCTCAGCATTGCGTCGCCCGGCGGCAGCGCCTTGTAACTTTGCACCACGAAGCTGGCGAGCATCAGGTGGCCGTCCATGCCGAGCAGCAGGAAGGTGGCGAGGATGGACAGGAATGTGCCGACCGCCTGCGTATGCTGGCCCGAGGAAGGATCGACCATGGCCGCGAAGTTGAGGCCCATGGCGTTGCCGATCGTCTCCCCCGCGACGAAGGCGGCGGCATAACCGATCTGCACCGCAAACCCCATGGCGAGGCCCGCCAGCACCTCGCCCGCGACCAGCATGACGCCTGCGAAACTGGCCACGCCGTCCTGCGGCAGCTGGATGGTGACGCTGTTGAGGGCGGCCATGCCAAGGGCAAGCGACAGGATGAAGCGCAGCGGCAGCGGCACGGAAGGCGCGCCAAACACGGGCGCCGCGATGAAGGCCGCGCCCGGACGGATCATGGCGATCAGCCAGATCCACAGCTGCGTCTCCACATTCGCGAAGCCCGGTGCGATCATTGCAGCAGGTCCGGGATGCGTTCAAATATCTCGCGGGTGAAATCGGCGATCAGGACAAGGATCGACCCACCGAACAGCACCAGCATCGCGCCGACGACGATGATCTTGGGGATGAAGCTCAACGTCTGTTCGTTGATGGAGGTCGCGGCCTGCACCATGCCGATGAGGACGCCTGCGATAAGCGCGGGGATCAGGATCGGCGCGGCGGCCAGCGCCGTGATCCAGAGCGCCTGTTGGGCGAGGCCCATGAAGAAGTCGGCGTTGTCCACCTTCTATCCCCGTCCCAAGAAGCCGTTCGGGCTGTCCGAACGAGTCACTCGCCTCGTTCGAATGTCGAAGCCCTTTCCTTCTTCAAAAGAAGAGAAGCCCTTCGACAAGCTCAGGGCGAACGGTGGAGAGGAAATTGCCTTGCTCACGTCGCAAACGATCCCGCCAGCGACCCCATGGTCAGCGCCCACCCATCGACCAGCACGAACAGCAGCAGCTTGAACGGCATGGAGATGATCGTCGGCGACAACATCATCATGCCGAGCGCCATCAGCGTGGAGGCGACGACAAGGTCGATGATGAGAAACGGCAGGAAGATCATGAAGCCGATCTGAAATGCCGTCTTAAGCTCCGACGTCACGAAAGCAGGCAGCAGGATCGAGAAGGGAATGTCCGCAGGCGAGCGGAAAGTAGGCGCTTCGGCAAGATTAGCGAACAGCTTGAGGTCGGTTTCGCGCGTCTGCTTGGTCATGAAGCCGTGCAGCACCTTGCCCGAGCGGCCGACCGCTTCCTCGATGCTGATCTGTCCTTTGCCATAGGGGTCGAAGGCCTGCGCGTTGATCTGGTCGATCGCGGGGCGCATCACGAAGAGCGAGAGGAAGAGCGAGAGGCCGACCAGCACCTGATTGGGCGGGGTCTGTTGCAGCCCGAGCGCCTGGCGCAGCAGCGACAGAACGATGATGATGCGGGTGAAGCTGGTCATCATGAGCACGAGCGACGGCAGAACCGACAGCAGGCTCATGAGGACGAGGATTTGCAGCGATAGCGACAGCGAACGGCCGTCGCCCGAAATCGCGCCCATCGCCTTGGTCAGCGCGCCGCCATTATCGACGGGAGCGGCGGGGGCGGCGGCTTGGGCCAGCGCGGGAGTCGTTAAGAACAACCAAGACAGCAGCCCTGCGACCAGAAGGGCGATCACCAGACGCCCTGACACCCGTTCGGGCTGAGCTTGTCGAAGCCCTTCACTTCTTAAAGAGAAGGGATGCCCTTCGACAGGCTCAGGGCGAACGGAGGGGAGAAGCTCAGCGCCCCGCACGATAGGGATCGCCTTCCGCGATCTTTTCGATCCGGCCGCGTGTGACCGATAACAGGATCTTCTTGCCCTCGAACTCCACGACGGCGAGCTTGCCGAAGGTGCCGAGCGGCAGCGCCTCCAGCATCTTCAGGGACCGGCCGTCCTGCCCCGCCATCATGCCGGGCTGATATTTGCGCCACAGCCACAGCGCGCCAAAGGCCATCCCGCCAACCAGCGGCAGGAGGATCAGCAGTTTGACGAAGTACCAGAACATGGGGCGCGATCCGCTTTCATGGTTAATCGCCTTTCCGAATCAGAAAGATCGGCGCGCAGCAAGAGAAAAAGGCATTGATCGCGATCAGCCGCGCCGTTCGACCCCGGCAAGGCGGCTTTCGGCGGCGGCGATATCGACGATGCGGATGCCGTAGCGGCCATTCACCGTGACGACCTCGCCCTTCGCGATCAGGGCGCCGTTGACCATGATGTCGAGCAGGTCGTCGGCCTGACGGTCCAGTTCCACGATGCTGCCTTCGGCCAAGTCCATGACCTCCGCCAGGCGCAGCGAAGTGGAGCCGACCTCCACCGACATGCGGACGGGAATGTCGGCCAGCAGCCGGAACTGGCGGTTGTTCGCCATGCGGCTCAGCCCTTCTTCGGCAAAGCCGTCAATCCGCGGCGCGTCGCTCATGTCACTCATTGGTCAGGTCCCTGTGCTATCTTTTCGATCTGGAATGCGGCGCGGCCGTCCTGCTCGCCGATTGATCCGTGAGCGACGATACGATCGCCCACAATCAGCGGCAGGCTGCGGCTGATATTTACTGGAATGATGTCGCCGGTCTTCAACTGCATGAGGTCGGCGAGGGAGAGGTTGGGGCGTGCCAGCACGGTTCGGGCAGGCAGGCGGATGTCGCGCATGCGATTAGCGATGCGCGCCTGCCACACGGGATCGATGCGTTCTTCATCGACCTTGGCCTTGGCGCCCATAAGCGGCTCCACCGCACGCAGCGACGAAAGCGGAAACAGCAGGTCGATCGGCCATTCCTGATCGCGCGCGATGCTGAGCATGAAGCGTTGCAGCACCATCTGTTCGCCCGGCTGCGCGGCCGACGCGAAGCCGATGCCCGCTTCACGGACGATGAGGCCAATTTCCAGCGGCAGGATATCGGCCCAGCTTTCGACGAGACGTGCGATCACGCCTTCGGAAATACGGCTGATCAGGCGGTCCTCGGTCGGCGTGAACTCGCCGCGCGCGGGCAACGGGCGATTGCCGGGGCCGCCATAGAAGCAATCTACCAGGGTCGAGATCATGGCCGCGTCCATGCGCAGCAGCATCTGCCCTTTGAGCGGCGTGATGCGATAGACGCCGATGCTGGAAAAGGCGGGCACTTCCGCCGACCATTCGCCGAAATCGAGCACCCGCGCGTCGAGCATCGCGATGTGCGGGCGCACGCCGGAGATAGGCTCGATCAAGGCACGCAAACGTCGGCCGAGCTTTTCGCCCAGCCGGTCTAGTCCGGACAGCAGCTGTGGTGTCTGCGATTCCCCGCGCCCAAGGGCGTAGGTCTGAACGTCGGTCATGATAGTCCCCTGCCCTAGTGGACCGGGGGACTTCCCGACCTTTCAGGCACCCCTATTGAATAACGAAATTGGTAAAATAAACGTTAAATCGAATTCTTTAAAAACAGTCACTTAACCCTTTCAGATTATGCGACATCGCTCTTAAAGCGTTGTTTTATCGCATGGAACTCGGGCGCAGCCCGCCTGCTGAAGGGACCACGGTTACCGATTAATTTTCTACGACGCGCACCTTATTACGAGAAGGTTAGATCCATGAGGCAACAGACAGCGCGTCCGCGAGCTGCGCTTGTATCGAACCCTGGATATCATGACGCGGCGTTCGTCCACGCGGCCTGCAAGTAGTCAACCGTCCGACCCTCATCGCGGTCAACAAATATGATTTTAGCAGGAAACGATACTAGATTTCTTGCATCAATCAAAAGATCATAAAACGGCTTGTCTGCCGTAAAAAATAAATCAGTCTTGAAAAGGTGGACGGCATGCAGGTTGTCGCCTGCATTACTAGCTTTAATGCGCTGTTCCAGTTGAGCTTCCCAAATCGCAGCTCTCAATATATTTAAGGGGACGTTTTCCGCTTTTACCTCTGAAAAGCAGAATATATCGAACTCTTTAGTCGATCGCAAAGCGTCGGAAGCAATGACATGGTCTGTGCATATCTGAAAGTCTAATCCACCGGCAAGGCGCTCACCAACGGACTGCCACCATGTAATCATAAAATCGATACGCCATTTATCCTCAAAATTGTCTATGGGCCAACGGCGCACCTCCTTTCCGGTTACTTTGTCGAAAACGATCCCATCAAACTCCTTTCTCTGAGAGTTTTTTTGAACGCCCTTCGTCTCATCTTTGAGCCAGTGATGTCGTTGGGCGACCTGAGCTCTTTGCTCGACCGCATCAGTTGAGCCGTGGCGCAGGTCATCGAAGACCACTCGACGTCCCTCCTTCACACCTTCCAAGCGCGAAGAAGTAGAAACCAGCGGCGTCAACCATTCTGGTCTGCACCTGCGCACTTCACCGATGAATTCCTGGGCGACTAGCTCGATGATCCAGTCGTCAAGAAACGTACATATCCGACCTACTGAAAGGTATCGCTCCCGCCGGACTTGAAGGTCCGGTATACGGTCCATTTCAGCGATGGCGGCATCTGGAAAGATGACTGCTGCAGCATTGGACTGAATCCAATCGCAAACTTCTTCTAGTTCGCCCTTTCGAGCGATCCGCGAAAATATGTTGCTGTCGAAGTAGAGTTTCCGGTTCAAGAACGGCCTCAAAAGATTGCTGGGGAAATTTCCCGCGAGGTTAATCTTGCCGAACTGATGCGCGAGAGGCCTCCGTTCGTCCGGCATCGTATGATGCTGAGTGGCGCCGCTTGCGCGCGAACGAGTAGCATATGGCGCATCAGTCCACCTCCCGTCCCAATTGGTCACTTGGGTGACCAGGATTTCCGATGCGACGGCCGCCGCCAACTCGCTGTTTCTGGCTCATTAATCTGTTAATTTTCCATGCGACGTTTTGTCGCATGGAGTGACGGAAAAATTAACATGAAATCCAATGTTTTCAGGCTATTGGATCACGAAATTTGTAAAATAAACGTTATCTATGCCGCCATAGCCCGTCTTTTGCTTCAAAATATCGTTTATGACGCCCTTTATGCGCCCCTGGAGCTGGCGTTTGCCTTCGGGCGTCGCCAGCATCGTTTCGGGCTGCTGCGCGAGCATCATCAGAACCTGGCTGCGAATCGCCATCTCGTGGGTCTTGATCGCCTCGATCACGCGCAGGTCGTAATAGGTCGATACAGCGACCGAAATCTGGGCGAAGGCGTCGGTGTCCGACATGTTGGAGGTAAAGGGCGCCTGCAACTGGAAATAGGTCGCCTGATAGGCGGCCGGATTGGCGGGCGTGGGCAGGTCGATGCCCTTGCCCGGCTTGTGCGCGGGCGCATGCGTGCCGCCACCTCCGCCTTCGCCGCCTTCGCCATGGCCTTCACCACCCATGCCATGGGCCTTGGCCACTTCCTCGGCGCTCTCGCCCGCCAGGACGAGGACCGGCTTGTTGGGATCTTCCTTGGGGCCTTCTTCCTTGGCGCTGAAGAAACCGGCGGCATAAAGCCCGCCAGCTGTTCCCGCGCCACCCAGAACGAGCGCGGCGGCGGCCAGCAGGATCATCTTCATGCCCCCGCCCTTTTTCTTCTTCGCCTTCGCCTCGTCGCTCATCTACCGGTCCCCCGAATGTCCTTAAATCCTATGCGTACCGCGCGCGCGCCCTGTCATGGGCGGCGGGCTGCGCGTCTGCATGGTTAAGAACGGCAGGATCGCCGGAACCTTTAGGGCCAAAGCCGTTATTTTCGCGCCCCTGCCAGCGGTTTTGATGACCCTGGGGCTGGCCCATATTCTGGCCGCCATTCTGCGCCCAGGCGGACGTTTGAGAGCCCTGCTGCGACTGTTGCTGCTGCTGCTGCGACGAGGACTGACTGGCCGTCTCGGCGCGATGCGCTTCGGCGACAGCGGGCGCACGTTCGACCTTCACCTCGGCGATACGCACGGCGGCGAGGCCTGCGTCCAGCTTCAACCGGTCGCTATCCTGACGCAAGGCCATTTCCGCCGCCTCGCTGGCAACGGTCAGGCTGACAGCGGCGCCATCCGTATCATGGCGAATGTCCACCTGCACGGCGCCAAGATGGTGCGTATCGATCTGGAAACGCCCCTGCGCGCCATTTGCGGACAGCCCGGCGATATCGCGGGCCAGCCCGTCGATCCACTGGCCCGATACGCCCATGTCGACGACCTGAGCGCCAAGGCTGGCGGACAGGTCAGGCGAGGGCGAGGCGATTGCCAAGGACGGCGCGGCGCCCTGCGGCGCAGAGGCGGCAGGAACGGTCGGAACCACGTCAGAGGGCGGTGGAAGGATGGAGGGATCGAACGCTGTGTCGGCAGGACGAGCCGATGCATCGGCTTTCGCATGAGCGGCGGCCGAGACCTGTTCACCAACCCGCACCGACGCGCCCGTTTGGCGCGCGGCCACCTGTTCACGCACGATTTGCAGCAGGGCAATCGCTTCTGCCTTCATTGGCTTGCCGTTCAGGACTGGCGCTGCTGCCACGGCAGGTTCGGGCGCCGGGCTTTCGTTTCCGGCAGTTGCAACGGGTGCCTCGGGAACCGCTGACGGAATCTTGCCCTCACGGCGCGCGGCCTGCTTGTCAGGAACGATCCCTCCAGCTTCGCGCGGTAGCGGCGAGCCTTTCGGCGCCGGTGGCGTCGCCCCCGCCATCGCGGGCATGTTTGACGTAGCGGCGGTGTCTTGCGGATTGTCCGCCGACGCCTGATCTGCGACCACCGGCACGGAAGCGATCGGCGGAACATCCGCAGCTACCGCGACGGGTTGCGGCGCTGGCGCCACAGTCACGGCATCCTGCTGCGGCAGTTCAGTCTTCGCCTTTTCCTTGCGGGAAGATTTTGTGGGGACCTGAGGAGCGTCCTCTACCACCGGACTGATCGCTTCCGGCGCTGCGTCGTCCTTACGGATGTCCGGGCGCGGCTTGGGCAAGTGAAGGGGTTCGACCACTTGTTCCGGTTGTTCCGCTTGTTTCGCTTGTTCCGGCAATGCGGCTTCAGGCAGAATGGGCGCTTCGTTCGGCAAACCTGCCTCAGACTTCACGGGAAGTCCGGCAGGCTCGACCTGTGCCTGCTCATCGATTGGCGCATCAGCAGCCTGCTTGATGAGACCCAGCGCTCGGCCAGGCGGCAATGATGACGGCAAATCCTTGCCAGCGGCAACCGCTATGGCAAGCCCGTGCGGCACATGACCATGCGCAGGCGTGGCCTCTGGCTGACCGATGTTCATGGGAAGAATCGGGGTGGTTGCAGCAGCATCCTGCCCCTCAACGCCGGGAATCTCTGGCAGGGCGACGGCGGCATCCTGCGCGTCAATCTGCGGCAGGGCCGGAGAAGCGCCAGGCTCTTCGACCATGGTGCCATTAAGCAGCGCGGCGAAGTCCGCCGTATCGCCCGGTGCGGCTGGCTGAATCGCCGCGACGCCCGGCGAGGCCGAGGAAAAAAGCAGTGCCTTCAGGCTGGAAAGCATGTTCATATCATACATCTCCTGTCCGCTGCATCCGGCGGTAGCGCGGCAGCGCCGCCAGCTTGGTTTCCCGCCATTCCTCCAGGTCCGCGCGGGCGCGATCCTTGAGCTTTTCGGCGATTTCGCGATCCCGATTGGCCGCCAGGGTAAGGCCTTCCTTCGCCTCAACCTTGCGGCGCGCATCGTAGAGCGCACCATCCAGCTGACGGCCAGCCTGCTCCAGCCGACCAGCAAGTTCCTGCATTGCTGCAAAATTCGCGCCAGTTGCCATGCCGGGATTGGAAAAAAGATCGCTCCGCACCTTCCGCAGCCTGTCGGCGTTACGCTCGATGCCGTCTGCTTCGTCGCGGGCGCGGGCGGTTTCAGCGACAGCCATGGCATGTTGCACATGGCGGACGCGCAGCACGCGCTGGCGGGTTTTGAGCGGACCCTTCACGCGCCAAACTCAGCGATCAGCGCGCCAGCGCTGGTGTCGAGGTCGATGCGGCTCTTCTGATCCTGCCGGATGAAGTCGAGGATTTCCTGTCGGCGCTGCACGGCTTCGTCGATCACCGGGTCATTGCCGGGACGATAAGCACCCATCAGGATGAGGTCGCGATTTTCCTCATAAGCGGCCCAGAGGCGGCGGTAGGCGGCGGCGGCCATGCGATGCTCGTCCGGCACCACATCGGCCATGACGCGCGAGAGCGACTTGCCGATGTCGATGGCCGGGAAGATCGCCTGTTCCGACAGATGGCGCGACAGAACGAAATGCCCGTCAACGATGGCGCGGGCAGCGTCCACGATTGGGTCGTCGGTATCGTCGCCATCGGCGAGAACGGTGTAGAGCGCGGTGATCGAACCGCCGGTGCGGGCATCGACGCCAGCGCGTTCCACCAAACGGGGAATCAGCGCAAGGGCGGAGGGCGGATAGCCCTTCATTGCGGGCGGTTCACCAAGAGCGAGGCCGATCTCGCGCTGGGCATGGGCGCAGCGGGTGAGGCTGTCGATTAGCAGCAGCACCTTCTTGCCGCGTGCGCGGAAATATTCGGCGATGGCGGTGGCGCGGGCGGCGGCGCGCAGGCGCAGCACCGGAGGATGGTCGGCGGGCACGGCGACGACGATCGACTTATTCATCGAATTTTTGAGCTTGGTTTCAAGGAAGTCGCTGACTTCGCGGCCACGTTCGCCGATCAGGCCCACGACGACGATGTCGGCTTCGGCTCCGGCGATCATCTGGCCCATCAGGACCGACTTGCCGACCCCAGACCCTGCGATGATGGCGATACGCTGGCCGCGCCCGGCGGTAAGCAGCGCGTTGACGGCACGGACGCCAAGGTCGAACGGTTCGGTGACGCGGCCACGGTCGAGGACGTTGCCCTTCACGCCGTTGAGCGGCCAGCTGCCGCCCGCGATGATCGGTCCCTTGCGGTCGAGCGGCTGGCCCATGGCGTCGATGACGCGGCCGATCAGGCCCTCGCCCACCTGCACCATATTCGCCTGGCTGTCCGGTTCGACGCGCGCGCCATTTTCCAGCGGCACATCATTGTCGAGCGGCACGAGCAGCGTCTTGTCACCACGAAAGCCGATGACTTCGGCGCGGCAGATTGTGCCGTCCGATGCGATCACCCGCGCGCCCGCGCCGATCGGCTTGCGGAAGCCTGTGACCTCCAGCATGCCTGCGTCGTGGCTGACCAGCCGTCCCACATGGCGGGGTGCACGGTTCTGGACTTGCAGATGGTCGAACAGGCTTTCGGCCTGGGCAAGCGAAGCCTTGATCATGCCCAAATCCCCTTCATGAACGACCTTCCATATCGTCCATCAGCGCGCGCAGGCGCGACAGGCGCACGTCCGGGCCATCCTCGACCCAGCCGTCAGCCGTTTCGAGACGTACGCAACCACGATGCATGGCAGGGTCGCCGACCAGCTTCACGCCGATTGCCTCGCCTTCCAGCATGGCGACATCGTCGGGATGCAGGTGCAGCGCGCTCTTGTCCTCATTATCCTCGATAAAGGCGGCGACAGCGTCGCAGCGCTGCACCAGCCGCTCCAAATCGATTTCGACCTCGCCGACGATCTGTTCGACCAGCCGGACGACCGTGGCCGACAACATGGTGGACAGCATGCCGCTGGGCGCGGGGGAAAGATTTTCCAGCGCTTCCGCCAAGCGCGCGCGCGCTTCGGCATCGGCGGCTGCGGCGTCGCCGACGACCCGACATCCTTCATCGAAGCCGAGGGTGAAGGCTTCCATCCGCGCCTGCTCGATAATGTCTTCGTCGGTCATGGCGGGCACGGTATCGTGCATCGCCCTGCCGGACGCGGGAGCCGCGTCGGAATAGAGGCTGCGGAAGCTGCCGCTCTTCACCTGTCCCATGCCGCCCAAGGGGATGCTGGACGCATCCTGGCAGCTGCTGGCGTCCCAGACCTTAAACAAAGTCGTTCCCCTTGCCACCCAGCATGATGGTTCCCGCGTCAGCCATGCGGCGCGCGGTGGCGATGATGAGCTTTTGCGCCTCCATCACCTCTGCAAGGCGAATGGGGCCGCGTTCCTCGATCTCGTCGGCGATCGCCTGCGCCGCGCGGGCGGACATGGCGCCGAAGATCTTGCCCTTCAGCATCTCGTTCGCGCCCTTTAGCGCCACGACCAACACGGAGCTGTCGATGGTGCGCATCAGCGTGCCCATATTCTTGTCATCCATGTCGATCAGGTTATCGAACACGAACATCTCTTCTTCGATCGTCTGCGCGATCATCTTGTCGCGCTTGGCGACGGCCTTCATGATCCGCTGCTCATTTTCCTTGCGGACATTGTTCATGATCGCGGCCGCTTCGATCGTGCCGCCGCGCTGCGATGCCGCACCCTGCTTCTTGGACGTGGAACCGCGCAGCAGAAGCTGCTCCAGGTCGTCAAGCGCCTCGTTCGACACGGGGCCGAGCGTGGCGATGCGATAGACGATCTCTTCCTGATATTCGGCGGGAAGCAGTTGCAGCACATCGGCGGCGACGGGCGCTTCCAGATGAGCGAGCACGATCGCCATGATCTGCGGATGCTCCGCCTCGATCAGGGAAGCCACTTCCTTGGCGTCCATCCACTTCAGCATTTCCAGCTGGGTGGAGCGGGTTGGCGGGGTGATGCGCGCCAGGATGGTTTCCGCGCGTTCTTCGCCCAACGCCTTGGTCATCGCACCGCGGATATGGCGGGTCGCGCCATATCCGATGGTGGTGCGCTTCTTCGCCTTGGTCACGAAATGGTCGAGCGCCTCATTGACTTCCTCGACCGCGACATCGGCGACATCGTACATCGCATAGCCAAGCTGGCGGACTTCGTCGGGTTCCAGGCGCGAGAGGATCTGCGCGGCTTCATCCTCATCGAACAGCATCAGGAGGACGGCGGCGGCAGCGCTACCTTTGATCGCACCAAGACCATTTGGGGCTTCCATGGCTTCAGCCATTGTCCTTCTTCCCTTCTTTCAGGAGGTCGCGGACGACGAGGGCGGCACGATCCGGGTCCTGCTTCACGAAATTGCGGATGAGGTCGGCGCGCTGCGCATAGTCATAAGTGGAGGAGATCATGTCGAGCGTGACAGCCTGACCTCCGGCAGGGGCCACGCTGGCCTGCCGCCCAATCTCGGTCGAGATTTCGCGGCCGATCTTCTGACCCTGCGCAGCCATGTTGGCAGCGGCGGCTTCCTGAGCGGCGGCGCGGCGCTTGAGCAGCGGGCGGCCGATGCCGAAGATGACGAGCAGCGCGACGGCGAGGGCGGACAGGTTGCGCACCAGCGGCGAGACCCAGTCGGCCTCATACCAGGGGGTTTTGACTTCCTCCGCCTTCACGAAGCTGCGCGAGGACAGGGCGACCACGTCGCCACGCGCCTGATCGAAACCGACCGCGCCCTTCACCAGCGCTTCCAGAGCGGCGATTTCCTGCGCCGAACGAGGCTTGCCATCCGCGCCATTGTCGAGCGCGACAGCGACCGACAGGCGCTTGACGGTGCCGACGGCATCCTTGGTGACCGACACTTCACGACCCAGCTCAAAGCTGCGGTTGAAGGTTTCCTCGGTCTTCATCGGCGCGCTCGCCGGGGTGGCGGGCTGATTGGCCTGCGTGCCCTGGCTGACGGCCTGGCCGTTGGGATTAGTCTGCGTGACGGTCGGGTTGACCGGCGCCTGATTGCTCAGCGCGCCCGGAACACCGCTTGCTTCGCCGCCAGCACCCTGACCGCGCGGATCGGATGCCCATGTCCCCTGCTCTGTGCGAAGGCGCGCCTCATCCTGCGGGAAGCTTTCGCGGGTCGCCTGGCGTTCGGCGAAATTGAGTTCGGCGCGCACCTCAGTCGAGAATTTGCCTTCGCCCAGGATGGGGGTCAGCAGCGCGATCACCGATTGGCGGTAGCGATCCTCGATCTTGCCCTGCACGGCCAGCTGACGATCATCGGCAGCGTTGCCGTCATTATTGCTGAGCAGGCGCCCATTCTGATCGACCAGCGAAATCTGGTCGGGGCTGAGTTCCGGCACCGAGGACGCGACGAGGTGAACGATCGCGCTTACCTGCGCGTCGGTCAACGTGCGACCCGACGCAAGGCGGAGCATGATCGATGCCGAAGGCTTGGCACGATCCCGCAGGAAGACGCTGGGCGGCTCGACGGCGAGGTGAACCTTGGCGCTCTCAACGCTGTCGATCGCCTCGATCGTGCGGGCAAGGTCCATTTCGCGGGCCGAACGGAGCTTTTCGCCTTCGACGGCGCGCGATGCCCCCATCGGCAGGCTGTCGATCATGCTGTTGCCGTCGGGCGCGCTCTTTGGCAGCCCCTGCGCGGCGAGCATCATCTTCGCCTTGAAATAATCGTCCTCGGCCACGGTCATTGCGCCCGACTTGTCGAAGTCATAGGCGAGGCCGTTCTGGTCCAGCACCTGCGCAACCGCCGATTTGTCGGCATCGGGCAGGCCGCGGAACAGGTCGCGCTGCGGCGGTTCGCGCAGCGCAAGCCATGCCGCGCCAGCCGTGGCGACGACGCCCAGCAGGCCAAGCAGCGGCAGGCTTTTCGCCACCGCAGGCTGCTTGATGAAGCCCGTGAAGCGCGCTTTGAGTGCATCGGCGCCCTTCGCGCCGCCGAAACCGGCGGAGCTGGTGGCGGGGAGGGCGGCGGCGCCGCCATCGAGGGTGAGTGCGTTCTCGCTCATGGATTATACCGGCATGCTCATGATGTCCTTATAAGCGGACAGGAGTTTGTTGCGGACCTGAAGGGTCGCTTCGAAGCTGACCGAAGCCTGCTGCTTGGCCAGCATGACGGCGGCGATGTCAGTCGTTTCGCCCCGTTCGAAGGCGGAAGCCGCCTCCCCAGCCTGGCTCTGCAGGCCGTTCACCTGCTGGAGCGCGGAGTTGAGCGCTTCGGTGAAGCCGCCGGGCTTCGTGCCCTCGGCCCCGCCAACACCCACACCGCCGCCGACCGTGCCGGTCTGGGCAACGTCGCGCAGGGCGGCGTTCTTCTGAAGGATGGCGTTGCGTATCGCCATCACGCTGTCAGTCGGGGAAATGCTGGTCATGCCTTACCTCCCTCAAGCCGCTGCAAGTTCGCGCATCTCGGCAAGCCGGTAGCGCAGGGTGCGTTCTGAAATGCCAAGCTTGGCGGCGGCAGCGGCGCGGTGGCCGTCCGTCTCACGCAGCGCGGCGCGAACTGCCTCCAGTTTCGACTGGTGAGCGACGTCGCGCAGGCGAACCGGCTCGACCGGGGCAGGCGCGCCCACGACACGCAGCTGGGGCGCGCTGGCGATGTGCAGGTCGTCTGCGTCGATCCGCTCGCCATCGCGCAGCACGATGGCGCGCTGAAGCACATTGCCCAGCTCACGGGCATTGCCGGGCCAGACATGGGCGGCCAGCTTTTCCAGCGCGGCGGCGGTCGGCCAGACGAAATCCTGATGACGCAGCAGCATGGCGGCGGCGATCGCGGTCACGTCGCCAGCACGCTCGGCCAGCGGACGCAGTTCCAGCGGCATGACGTTGAGACGCCAGTAAAGATCTTCACGGAAGCGGCCAGCAGCGACTTCGGCGGCGAGGTCACGGTTGCAGGCGGCGATGATGCGGACATTGACCGGCACCGGATGGGTCGCGCCGACGGGCAGGATTTCGCCTTCCTGCAGAGCGCGCAGCAGCTTTGCCTGAAGCGGCAGCGGCAGTTCGGCGATTTCGTCGAGGAAAAGCGTGCCGCCATCAGCCGCCAGGAACAGGCCGTCCGAAGCATTGGCCGCGCCAGTGAAGCTGCCCTTCTTGTGACCGAACAGCATCGCTTCCATCATGGTTTCAGGAAGCGCGGCGCAGTTGACGGCGATAAAGTCGTGGGAAATGCGGCCCGACTGCGCATGAAGGAAACGGGCCATGCCTTCCTTACCCGTGCCGGTGTCGCCCTGGATCAGGACGGTGGCGTCGCTGCGCGCAACCCGGCCAGCCAGCGTCATCAGGCGGGTGCTGGCGGCGTCACCTACTGCCGGGACGCTCGCGGGACGGGCCAGCTCAGCGATCAGGGCAAAGGCGAAGGCCATGTCTTCAAGACCGAATGCCACGCGGGCGGGCAGGCCGTTGGCGGCAGGCACAAGCGAAGGCGTGCCGTCGATCATGTTGATCAGGATGTCGCGATGGGTGGCATGGCCGATCTCGGTCGCCAGCAGCACGCGACGATCATCACGCTCACGCGGGCTTTGCGCATCGACAATGCGTACCATGTAAAAGGCATTTTCCAGCCAGTGCTGCAGGCCCGGAACGAGGGCGCAGACTCCTCGGCTGACGTCTAACGATGCCATGAAAGTCCCCAATCATTTTGGCCGGATTGTGCCCCCGCACGTTCCAACCCCCTTCGATGCCCTTACAAATGCCCTTCGCATGGTTATCATCTGGTTAATGCGGCAATAACCTTGCCGGTCGGCGGCAATTTTCTTCCGCATTTGCCTTCTTCTGCGGCCCCCTCTTCAAAAACATGCGCAGGCAAGCCTCCGTTTTTCCTCGGTTTTTAAGATTCAGAAGAAAAAATCGCGCTCAGCCCTAAAAGCTTTTTTCGCGCCGCCGTTATCCCCTTTCGAGGCCGCAAGCATCCTGATGGCAGCGACCTGATAGGACATAGAAAGGGAATATCATGACTGTTATCGGAACCAACTCTTCTGCTCTGCGCGCCGCCAACGCTTCGGCTCTCGCAGGCAAGTCGCTGAGCACCGCCATGGAGCGTCTGTCGAGCGGCAAGCGCATCAACAGCGCCAAGGACGACGCAGCAGGCCTCGCGATCAGCTCGCAGATGACCTCGCAGATCAAGGGCATGACCCAGGGCATCCGCAACGCCAATGACGGTATCTCGCTGGCCCAGACGGCGGAAGGCGCGCTCGGCGAAGTCGCCAACATGCTGCAGCGCATCCGCGAACTGGCCGTCCAGTCGAAGTCGGAAACCTACTCGGCCACCG
Source organism: Sphingobium sp. Cam5-1 (assembly GCF_015693305.1). Classification (NCBI taxonomy): domain Bacteria; kingdom Pseudomonadati; phylum Pseudomonadota; class Alphaproteobacteria; order Sphingomonadales; family Sphingobiaceae; genus Sphingobium; species Sphingobium sp. Cam5-1. Next base: position 1,765,470 of record NZ_CP065138.1, read on the forward strand.
ATCGCACCAACCTGAACGCTGAAGCGACCGCGCTGAAGACGCAGATCACGAGCGTCCTCGCCACAACCGAATTCAACGGCGTCCGCATCTTCAACAGCGCGGCTGGCGCAACCTACACTGCCAAAGCGGGCAACGTGAACATTCAGGCTGGCGCCAATTCCGGCGACGTGGTGAACATCGCTTTCGCGGCACTGACCAACCTTGCTTCTTCGGACGTCAGCACGACGACCGGCGCGGCAACCGCCCTGACCGACGTCGACACCATGCTGAAGGATGTCGCAACGACCCGCGCTTCGCTCGGTGCTGCTCAGAACCAGCTGGAATCGACGGTCAATGGTCTGACCAACAACATCACCAATCTCTCTGACGCCCGCAGCCGCATCGAAGACGCCGACTTCTCGGCCGAAACGACCGCCCTCGCCAAGGCGCAGATCCTGAACCAGGCTTCGACGGCGATGCTCGCTCAGGCGAACCAGAGCCAGCAGAACGTCCTGAAGCTGATCCAGTAATCTGGAATAGCTGAACTGACAGGCGGGGTATTGGTCACCTGACAGCCAGTCACGGGAACCCGGCGCATCAACAGTCCCCACCGCGCCGGGCAACCACCTTCGATCAAACGGCCAGCATATCGAAGCCTCCGTCCCCCCGGGCGGAGGCTTCACCGCATTTTGGTCCGCTCAGGCTTGCAATATGCGGTCATGCGCCCATCATTACGGTCATGATGAAGATCGACCGGCGCGCGATGATCGCCGCCTCAGGCGCCACCCTTCTCCTGCCCGGATCGGCCCTGGCCCAGCAGGGGCGCGAGCGCTTTTCATGGAATATGGTGATCGCTCGCGCCCAAAGGCTCGCGCGGCAGCCCTATCGGGAAACGCCGCATCATCCCGGCGCACGCAAGGTCGACTATGATGCCCTCTACAAAGCGCGCTTCCGCGAAGACCGGACCATCTGGGGCAATTTGCCCGGCGACACGGGGGTTCAGCTTTTCCCGTTGAGCGCCTCGGCCGAACAGCCAGTGGAAATCGAGCTGGTCGAAAACGGCCGCGCCGTGCCCCTGCGATACGATCCGACGATGTTCGACGCCCCCGCGGACAATGCGGTGCAACAGCTGGGGCCGGACGCAGGCTATGCCGGGTTTCGCGTCATGAATGCCGCTCGCAATGGCGACTGGCTGTCCTTCCTCGGGGCCAGCTATTTCCGCTCCCCCGGCGCCTCCAAGCAGTTCGGCCTGTCCGCCCGTGCGATCGCCATCAACACCAGCATACAGGGCAAGGAGGAATTCCCCCGCTTCACCCATTTCTGGCTGGAGCGCACCGGCCGCAGCAGTATCACCATCTATGCCCTGCTCGACGGCGCCTCCATAACCGGGGCCTATCGCTTCGTAAGCGAGCTGACCTCGCAGGGCGTGCGGCAGGATGTGGACACCGCCCTGTTCCCCCGCCGCGCAATTGCCGAACTTGGGCTGATGCCGATGACCAGCATGTTCTGGTATGATCAGGCAAGCCGCGCGTCGCGCACCGACTGGCGCCCGGAAATCCATGATTCCGACCTGCTCGCGATCGGCAGCGCCGATGGCACGACCCATGCGCGTCCGCTTATCAATCCGTCCGCCCCGCGCGTCGACGCCTTCACCGAACGCAATCCGCAGGGCTTCGGCCTGATGCAGCGGGACCGGAATTTCGACCATTATCAGGATGACGGCGTTTTCTACGAGCGTCGCCCCTCGCTCTGGGCATCGTCGCGCAAGCCATTGGGTGCCGGGCAAGTGCGGCTCTATGAATTTCCCACCACCAGCGAGTATGTCGATAATGTCTGCGCTTATTGGACCCCGGCGGCGGCGGTGCGCGCGGGCGGCAGGATCGATGCCAGCTACCGGCTGGACTGGTCGTCCGCGGGTGGACCGGCGAACAGCGGCGCGGTGCTCGCCAACATCTGGACCGGACAGGCGAACGAAGCGGGCGTGGACCGCCTGATCCTCGACTTTTCCGGCGTTGCGCAAGATGCACGGCCGGACATCTGGGTCGATGCGGCTGGCGCTGCATTGATCAGGAAGGGCGGCTATCCGGTCCTGCATCAGCCCGGCCTCTTCCGTGTCGCCCTCGATCTGCGGCGGGATGGCGGCAAAGCGGCCGATATCCGGGTTCAGCTTCGCTCCGGCAATACCGCGCTCAGCGAATATGTGCATTATCCGCTAGGCGCTTGAAGAAACCGGCGAAGACCGGGCGCGTTGCGTCCGTTACGATCACAGAACGGAAACACAAAGATGGCAATCAGTGGCGGACAGACGAGCGGCGAAGCGGCGCAAGCCGTTGCGCGCGGGTTCGAGCATGTGCCCGCCGAAATGCCCCTCGCCATGCCGGAACAGGATTTCCGGGAACATCCGCGTGACTTCCCCCATCGGCCGCTGAATATCGACCAATGGGCGCGGCGCATGCTGGTCGTGCTGCTGGCTTTACTCCCCGCCTCCATTGCGGCTCATGAGATGCGGCGGTCGATTGGTCTGGACGGCATTTCGCTATGGGAAGGCGTCTATCTCGCGCTCTTCATTCCGCTGTTCGCGTGGATCGCCTTCGGCTTTGCGACCAGCCTGATCGGCTTCCTCACCCTTACCTTGGGCAAGGGCCCAAGCGCCCAACCCCATCGCGCGCTGTTCGCTAGTCCGATCCGGGGCCGCACCGCCGTGCTTCTACCCGTCTGTAATGAGGATTTCCTGGGCGTCATGGGCCGCCTGTCGTTCATGGAACGCTCGCTGGCGCAGGTCATGGGCCATGAACGCTTCGAATTCTTCATCCTGAGCGATTCCAACCCCGCCAATGGCGAGATTGAGCGCCAGGCCTATCTGGAAATGCGCAAGGGCTTCTCGCGCCCCGTCCATTATCGCCGACGCGCGCTCAACATCGGGCGTAAGCCGGGCAACATCGCCGAATGGGTGCAGCGTTTCGGTGGCGGCTATGACTATATGATCGTGCTGGACGCAGACAGCGTGATGAGCGGCCAGACCATGGCGCGCCTAGCGCTGGACATGGAACGCCACCCGCATGTCGGCCTGATCCAGACAGTGCCGACGGTCGTCGGCGCGACGACCTTCTTCGCGCGCTGGCAGCAGTTCGCCAGCCGCCTGTTCGGCCCCATTTCCGCTGCGGGCATGATCTGGTGGGCAGGGTCCGAAGGCATGTTCTGGGGGCATAATGCGATCCTGCGGACCAAGGCGTTCGCACAAAGCTGCGGCCTGCCCGAATTGCCCGGACGCGCGCCATTTGGCGGCCATATCATGAGCCATGACATGATCGAGGCCGCGCTGCTTCGCCGCCGTGGCTGGGACGTGCACATGGTCATGGCCGATGACAGTTTCGAGGAATTTCCCCCTTCCCTGCCCGACCTGGCGACCCGCGACCGACGCTGGTGCCAGGGCAATATCCAGCATGTGCCGCTCATCCCCCGGATCAGGGGATTGCATCTGGTCAGCCGCTTCCAGCTGCTGGTCGGCGCTTCAGCCTATTGCACGTCGCCGCTCTGGCTCGCGCTGATGCTCGTGGTGCTGGGCGGTGCACTGGCTGGCGTCTGGCCGCCGAGCGCGATCCTGCCATCGGGCGGCCTGCTGGCGCTGACGGCGGTGCTGCTGTTCGGTCCAAAGCTGCTGGCGATGGGGTGGGCGATGGCCGACCCCGCCCGCCGCATCGGCTTTGGCGGAGCAGCCCGCATGAGCCGGGGAGTCATCGCCGACATCGCGCTTTCGATCCTGATGGCGCCCGTCAGCATGTTGACCCAGACGATCAACCTATTCGGCATATTGATGGGCCGGAAAAGCAGCTGGAGCGGCCAAATCCGCGACCGCGACGGCATGTCGATCACCAGCGCCATCTGGCTATTCAAATATCATATCATGCTGGGCGGTTTGCTAACCGTGCTGGCGATCAGGGGCGGTACGTCCGTCGGGTGGATCATGCCGGTGGTCGCGGGCCTGGTGCTGGCACCTGTCCTTGCCGCTGTCACTGCGCGCAAGGATTTGGGGCAGAAGGCCGAACGCAGCGGGCTGTTCCAGGTGGCAGAGCCATGGTGGCGGGCACAAAGCTATCGTCCACCGCACTATCCCGAGCAGGTCCGGGGGGCGGCTCCGCTTCAGCAGGCGGTCGCGAACGATCGTTAGCAAACATCGTCATGCCAGCGACCCGGAGGGCGGCGTCAGCCAACGCTGGCATCTCAGGCGAGAGCAAGCGACATAGCCTCACGAGATCTCAGCTTTCGCTGGGATGACGCATATGTCAGTCCCACTCGCGTAATTTCTCGCGCAGCTTATCCAATGCAGCTTTCTTAATCTGGCAGACCCGCGCCGCGCCAATATCCAGCGCCTGGCCGATTTCCTCCAGGTTCAATTCCTCAACAAAATAGAGCTGCAACACCAGCGCCTCACGCTGCGGCAGTTCGCCGATGCAATTGGCGAGCGCGGCTTTCAGTGACTCTCGCTCCATCACATCGTCGGCGCGGTCTTCCACATCGGCGAACCACATGGACTGGTCGGAATAGACCTCATCCATGCTGGTGTGTTGCACCATCTCGCATCCATCGGCGAGCTCGCGATAGGCGGCGGCCTCCATGCCCATTGCCGCTGCCATCTCGGCTTCCAGCGGGGCGCGGCGCAATTGCTGTTCCAGCCGGTTGCGGACCGCAGCCAGCTGCTTGCGGTTCGCCATCGCCGACCGGGCGATCGTCGCGCCGCGTCGCAGATGGTCGATCATCGCCCCACGCACGCGCATCTGCGCATAGGAGGCGAAACCCAGGCCGCGATCCTCAAAACCGTTGGCCGCCTCGACCAGCGCAACCATGCCGATCTGCAACAGGTCTTCAACCTCCACCGCGCTCGATACGCGGCCATGCACATGCCACGCAATCTTGCGCACCAGCGGCATATAGCGCCGGGCGAGCTGCTCGGGACTGTTGTTCGACCGGCCGTAGGTATTGACGTCGGAACCGGCGATGACCTTCTTCATGAACATGGGTCAGTTATCCTCAGGCGACGCGTTCGCGAGTGGGAAGCGGATCGTGACGGGGCGCGGGCCGCTGTTCGCCACCTACGACAGCGACGACTTCCACACCCTTGCCATCGGGAATCTCAAGGAAGGACAGCACTGGCGTTTCGGGTAGATGCGGCTTGAACAGGCGGGCCAGCGCGCGGCGCGCCACCGGCGAGGTCACAATGGCGAAATTACGCGCCTGCCCCATGATGGGCCGCGCCGCCTGCACCACCGCTTCGATGATACGGTTGGCGAGCGCCGGTTCGATCGGATGCTTGGCATCGCCTGCGACCCGCATCGCCTGCGCGAGCAGCGCTTCCAGATCGCCGTCCAGCGTGATGACCGGCAGCGGCATCTTCACCGGCACGAGACCCTGAATAATGAGCGCGCCGATGCGCTGACGGACAGCCTCGACCAACTGCTCATGGCTCATGTCGGGCCGAGCGGCATCGACCATCGCTTCGCAGATGCGGCGGAAGTCCTTGAGCGCGATCCCTTCTGACAGGAGCGCGCGGCACAGCGCCGAAATCTGCGTCAGGCTTAGCGTGCCGGGCGTCAGGCCATCGACCAGTTGCGGCGCGGCGTCCTTTAGGTTGTCGAGCAGCTTGCGCGCTTCGTCCAGGCCGAACATCTCGCTGGCGTTCATGGCAATCAGCTGGTTGAGGTGCGTGGCGACGACCGTCGGCGGATCGACCACGGTATAGCCCGCGACAACCGCTTCACTGCGCTTGGCGGGCGAAATCCACACGGCGTCGAGGCCGAAGGTCGGGTCTTTCGCCTCGCGGCCGGACACCACACCTTCCAGCGCGCCGCTGTCGAGCGCCAGCAGATCGTCGGGATAAATCTCGTCCTCGCCAACGACGACGCCAGCAATGGTGATGCGATATTGATTGGGCTCCAGCGCCAGATTGTCCTTCACACGCACCATCGGCACGACGAAGCCCAACTCCTTGGAAAGCTGGCGGCGAATGCCGGTGATGCGGGCCATCAGCGGCGCGCCCTTGCGCTCGTCGACCAGAGAAATGAGGCCATAGCCGATCTCCAGACCGAGGATCGCGCCGTCCGACACGTCATTCCATTCGATCAGCGCTGGGTTGGCGGGCTCCGGCATAGGCGCAGGCTCGGCCGCCTTGGCCTTCGCGCTCTTGCGCAGGTGCCAGGCGATATAGCCCGCAACGGCTGCGGCAGGCAGGATGATCATGTGCGGCATGCCCGGCAGGATGCCGAGGGAGGTCAGGATCGCGGCGACCGGCGCCCAGGCCTTGCTCGATCCGAACTGGCCGGTGATCTGGTCCGAAAGCTCCTGCTCGCTGCCTACGCGCGTCACGATGGCGGCGGCAGCGATGGAGAGCAGCAGCGCGGGAACCTGCGCCACCAGCGCGTCGCCGATGGCGAGGACGATATAGGTCTGGGCAGCTTCACCCATGCTGAGGCCGTGGCTGACGACGCCCAGGATGATGCCGCCGACGATGTTGATGGCGAGGATCAGGATACCCGCGACCGCGTCACCCTTCACGAACTTGGACGCACCGTCCATCGATCCGTAGAAATCGGCTTCGGTCGCGACTTCGCGGCGGCGGACCTTGGCTTCTTCAGGCGTCAGCAGGCCAGCGTTCAGGTCTGCGTCGATAGCCATCTGCTTGCCGGGCAAGGCGTCCAAGGTGAAGCGCGCGCTGACTTCCGACACGCGGCCTGCACCCTTGGTGATGACCACCAAGTTGATGATCATCAGGATCGCAAAGACGAAGATGCCGACGACATAGTCGCCGCCGATCAGGAAGTGACCGAACGCCTCGATCACATGCCCCGCCGCGTCCGATCCTTCATGGCCCGACACCAGCACCACGCGGGTCGATGCGACGTTCAGCGCCAGCCGCAACAAAGTCGCGAACAGCAGCACCGTGGGAAAGCTCGAAAAATCGAGCGGCTTGGCGGCGTTCAACGCTACCATCAGCACCGCCAGCGAAATCATGATGTTGGTGATGAAACCCAGGTCCAGCATGAACGCGGGCACCGGCACCATCATGAACAGCACGACCATCAGCGTCGCGACGGGCAGCACGGCCCCCTTGGCGGCGCTCATCCAGATCTTCGCTTTGACTTGGGCGGGAGTCATATCGGGCCGTTACCTTCCGAGGGTGGCGAGCATGAGATAGGCGAGGCGCGCGGTTTGCGGGTCGGGCCGGACAGAGACGTCCGCCGCGTTCGCAAGGCGCTGGGTTTCGATCCGCACATAATCGGCGGGCTGCACCGTCTTCGCGCCTTCGGGCAGCGAAGCATCAGCATATTGGATGGGTCCGGCGTTGATCGAATCGACACCGCGCTGGAGCTTCGACGCGAACCGGTCCCGGATTTCTGCGAAGCTACGGGGACTGCCGGAGCGATCGTAGAAAATGGAGCGGTTCGCCCGCGCAGCCGCCGGGAACATGGAGGCCGCCGTCGCGTCAGGCGCACGATCATGCACGGACAGGAACTTGCTCGCCCCGCCGACGCCCAGGAAATGGGCTAGGTAGAGATCGACCGGCTCAGCCTCGCGGCCAAGGCGCTGTTCCAGATAGGCCTTGTTGTCGGCGGCATGCTGCGCGGCCATGACGGACGCGGTTTCAGGATGATTGCGCAGGTCCAGTATCTGCTGGCGCATCTCCGGGTTCGCGACATAATAGCGGCCATTCTGCCCCCGGCTGATCATGTCGGCGGCCCAGCCCAGCCCATATTCGCTGCCATGCTTGTCGATGACGGCAAGCCAGCTCTGGTCGATGAATTGATAGAGGCCCGTCGCGGACGACGTGGTCGCGCGCGCTGTGGGATTGAGGCTGCTTTCGATCTTGGCCTGGCCAAGCAGATAGGCGAAGTCCACGCCCGTCCTGCGGCTCGCCATAGCGATCGCGTTCGTCACGCGGTTGCCGCTCGATGCGCCTGTCGCTGCTATGTCTGCAAAAGCCGACAAATGAAAATTCCCCGTTGGTACCGGGGAGCATTAGAGCAAGCCTTATGCCAAGATTTGGTTAACGCGCGCTCCATAAATGTTGATGCCGCGTTCAGCATGAAAGAAAAAGGCGCCTCTGGGGCGCCTCATTTCCAATATCAAAAACTGTACAACCGTTCGGGCTGAGCTTGTCGAAGCCCTTTCCTTCTTCAAGAAGTAGAGCCCTTCGACAGGCTCAGGGCGAACGGAAATCAGGTTACCGCCCGTAAACCAACGGAGCCTGAGTCGACCCATGCGCCGCCAGCAACGACAGCCGCTGCCCCGCATGATCCGTCAGCACATTGATTCGCACCCGCGCCGCTTCGATCAGGGGAAGCAGCGCCGTCACCCGTTCACGAATCGCGTCATCCGCACGCCACGCGCCGATCGCGCGCACTGCGGCAGCGCTCTTGCTCACATGAGATGCGGCGGCATCGATCGCCGCCACGTCGGTGCCATCAAGCGCCGTGCGCAACTCCTCAAAAGCGGAGAAGAGGTCATCCAGCGCTGCAAGCCCGAGCGGCATGGGAAGGATTACCCGTTAACCGGCAGGTCGAGCGCGAGCATCCTGTCGGCGATCGCAGCCGGATCGACCGGATAGTTGCCCGACGCAATGGCCGCCTTGATCGCCGCGACGCGGTCCATATCGACCGGCGCACCTTCCGCAGCCATGCGCGCAGCCGGGCTGGCCGATGCTGAAAATGACGACACGCTTACCGATCCCTTGTCTGAAAAGGTCCGCGTCTTGCCCCCTTCCCGCAGGCGGGAAGCCTCTATGGCGGCGCTCATATTCTGGCCGACAGATTTGATCATGGCTTACAATCCTTCACTCGTCCCGCCCTATCTATAACGGCCGGGTTCAAAAATCATTAAATCCCGGAATGCGCACAGTGCCCATTTCCACGACCTGCGCCAGAACCGGCGCTGCTTTCTTGTCCTCGCGCACGCGGATGGTGTCGCCCACGGCGCCATCTTCATCCGCGATCATCACGCGCGACACGCTGAAACTCGCATTGCCAGCGATCAGCTGGACCGGGTCGCCCCGCTTCACAACCATATCGCGCTGCGCAGGCCGGGCCACCGCGCCATAACGGGCGACCGGCGCCACAGCACCAGCAGCAGCAGCACCACCACTCAGCGGCACGCGTATGCGCCAGCCAAGGGAATCGCACTTGACGATCGCCGCGCCGAAAGTCGGCCCTTCGACGCTAGGCGTCACCGGACAAGCCGCCAGCCGCAGCCGCCGATCGACAGGCGCAATCGGCCCGCCCGGCTCGCCAATATTGGCGCCCACGGTCATCGCGACCAGCCCGTCCAGGCGATCGAGATTCTCGAATTTCTGCTGCGCCAGCGCAGGCTGAGCAGCCGCTGCGGCCAGCACCATGACGGCAATGAAGGGCAGCTTGTTCACAGAAGGTCTCCGGATGCAGGCAGATTCATGCCACGCATTAAGCATCCGACATGGCTAACAAGTCGTTAACGCCGCCCGGCAGCTTCACCGATGCGGATCACCTGCCCCTTGCCGGTGCCGCCATCCATCTGATCAAGGCCCCGAATGCGCAGCCGATCGTCAGCCAGCCCCTGCGCCTTCAACTCACGCGCCACCGCGCCCAGTCGTGCCGCAGCCAGATCCCACGGATCGAAACGCCGCCGCGCCGGATCGGTGCCGATACTGCTCACGTCGATCCTGCTTGTTCCCCGCCGCAAACCAGCCCCGACCCTGGCAACCGCCGCCCTGCCCCGATCGGACAACAAAGCCTCATCCGGCAGGAACAGCTCCGCCGCGCGCAATTCCATATCCTTGGCCACGGCCCGCCCACCAAATTGCTGCCGTACCTGCGCCAGCATCGCGTCGCGCTTCTGCCCGCTCGCCTGAAGCAAGATGAAGAAGCCGAGCAGCAGCAATAGCAGGTCGGCGAAACTCACCGCCCAGCGATTGCGCCGGGCTTGCGACGCAGCAGCGGTCATCACGCAACCTCGCGGATGGACGCCCGCAGCGTCGTCACATTTTCCCGCCGTGCGATAGCGACCATGCGGGTGACCGCCTCCTTTTGCCACGCCAACTCGCGTTCGGACAGGTCGGCGAGGCGGCTCGCTATGGGAGCAGCAATGACGTTGGCGACCACCACGCCATAGAGCGTCGTCAGTAGCGCCAGCGCCATGGAAGGCCCCAACGCCGCCGGATCATCCATCGCCGCAAACATGCCGATCAGGCCCAATATCGTGCCCGCCATGCCCAATGCGGGCGCAGCATCGGCAATCGACAGCCAGACATTGCGCGCACAGCCATGACGGCGCGCCCGGTCGGCCAGCGCCTGCGCCGCCCAAATCTCGAACTGCTCGGTCTTTTCGCTGTTGGCGAGGCGGCGCGCTGCCTCAGCCAGGAAGGGATTGGCCGTCTTCACCCGATCGGTGCAGGCAAGGCCGCGCAGCTGCGCAACCTGATCGATCTTCAGCAAGGCCGCTCGCGCCGTCGCCTGATCCTTGTCCGGATCGGCGCGCAGCAGCGGCACCAGAGCCACGAACCCCCGCCCGATCGCCGGACCACCATTTTGGAAAAGCGCCACCGCGCCCACGCCCGCGATCATGATGATCAGCGTCAGGGGATCAAATAGCTGCGCCAAAAACCCGAACATCAACCAATCCCCCATTCACCCGGATCACCTGCGGCAAAGCCTTGCCAGAGACCGGCAAAATATTGCCGCCCCTGCCGCCACCGCAATCCGAACCCAAGGATTTCCGCCATTTTTGTCCCTGCCGATGCGTCACCCACGCAAATTGGCACGGCTCTTGCGAATACCCGTTCGGATCACCCGCGGTTCACGCCTTCAGGCTTCAGAACGGCGAATGACCCACAACTTTTAGGCCCCTCGGGGCAAAAAGACGGAAAGACGGAAATGTCGCTGGAAGACGGACTGTTCGGGATACATGGAAAGGCGCTGGCGCTTCGCTCGCAACGCCTGTCCCTGCTCGCGTCCAACATCGCGAACGCCTCGACCCCCGGTTACAAGGCGCGGGACATCGATTTCGAGTCAGCGCTCAAGGAAGCGACGACGCGCCAGCAGGGCAGCGGCATCGCGGATGTGAGCAAGGCCGTGGACGACAGCATGGGCTATCGCGTCCCGCTTCAACCCAGCCTTGACGGCAACACCGTCGAACTCAGCACCGAACAGACGCTGTTCGCCGAAAATGCCGTCAAATATCGCACGACCCTCTCCTTCCTTGAGGGCCGCATCAACACCATCACTCGCGCCCTGAAGGGAGAATGAGCATGAGCGGCTCTGGTCCCATGAACGTCTTCGACATCGCCGGCCGCGCCATGAGCGCGCAGTTGGTGCGCCTGAACGCCACCGCCTCCAACATGGCGAATGCAGGCAACGTCACCGGCAGCGAGGCGGAAGCCTATCGCGCCATCAAGCCTGTGTTCCAATCAGTCACCGACAAGCCCGGCGTTTCCACGGTGAAGGTCGCCAACGTCCTCACCACCGACGCCAAGCCGACCAAGCGCCACGACCCCAATCACCCGCTCGCCGACGCGAACGGCGATGTGTGGGAAGCGGCCGTGGATAGCAGCGCGGAGCTGGTCGACATGATCGAGACCGCCCGCATGTACCAGAACAATGTGCAGGTGCTGAACACCGCCAAATCGCTGATGCTCGAAACCATAAGGATCGGCAAATGAGCACGACCAACACCGTCACCGACAGCGCGGGCCTTACCGCCTATAATCCGTACAAGACTGTCGGCACCGGCAAGGCGGAGATGGGCCAGGCGGATTTCCTGCGCCTGCTCACCGCGCAGATGCAGACGCAGGACCCCTTCGCACCGATGGATAACGCGCAGATGGTGGCCCAGATGGCGACCATCACCAACTCCAGCGGCATCGCGGAAATGAACCAGACGCTGAAAGGCCTCGCCTCTCAGCTGACGGGTTCGCGCCTCGGCGACGCCGCCAGCTGGATCGGCAAGTCGATGCTGGTCCAAAGCAACATCGTCGCGCCTGACTCCTATGGCCAATATACTGGCCAAGTGAGCTTCAAGGACGCCACCAGCGGCGCGACCGTCGATCTGATGGACGGCAACGGCAATGTCCTGAAGACCATCGACCTCGGCAACCGATCCGCAGGCGACGTCAACTTCTACTGGGACGGCAAGGACGAAGCCGGAAACAGGGTCGCCACCGACGCACTCAAGATTCGCGTCAACGGCGCAACGCCTTCCCGTGTCGCCAGCTGGGCCACCATCGCCGCCGTCCAATCACCCGCTGACGGAAGCGCATCCAAACTCATCACAGCATTGGGCAGCTACAGCCCATCGGACGCCATTTCACTCTCCTAACCTCATCACCCAAATCCTTTTCACCCAAGGAGTAACGCCATGTCCTTCTACATCTCGCTTTCCGGCCTGAAGGCCGCACAGACCGATCTGGCCACCATCGCCAACAATGTGTCGAACGTGAACTCCACCGCCTTTAAAAAGAGCAAGGCCGTGTTCGGCGACATCTTCGCCGCCGCGCCGATGCAGACGACCACGCAGGTCGCTGGTCAGGGTGCGCGCGTGCAGGGCATCACCCAGCAGTTCACGCAAGGGACGATTGAGGGCACGGACAAGACGCTCGACCTCGCCATCACCGGCGAAGGTTTTTTCACCGTCAAGCGCACCGGCGACAGCCAGGTCAGCTTCACGCGTAACGGCGCGCTGTCGCTGACCGAAGACCGCTTCGTCGTGGACACCACCGGCGCCCGCGTTCAGGTCATCCCGGTCGATCCCACCACCGGCCAGCCCAGCGCGGCGATCGCTGCCGGTCTTGCCGCTGGCACCCTGACTTCGGCCGACCTGTCCGACCTGCAGGTGCCGACCAACTGGCCCGCTGGCGGCACCGGCAATCAGCTGAACAGCGTGGGCGTCGGCAAGGATGGCGCAATCACCGGCGTCTATGCCGATGGCACGACCGTCTATCTCGGCACCACCGCCATGGCCGCCTTCAACAGCCAGGACGGCCTGCGCCAGATGGGCGACGCGCACTGGACCTCGACGTCGGCCAGCGGCGAGCCGCGCTTTGGCACCGGCAACAGCGGCCTTTATGGTTCGGTCCGCTCGGGCGCCCTCGAACGCGCCAACGTGGACATCACGGAAGAACTGGTCGCCCTGATCTCGGCCCAGCGCAACTTCCAGGCGAACTCGAAGGCGATCGAAGCAGCCAATACGCTCTCGACCACCATCGTGAACATGCGCACCTAAGCCAAGCTAACGCCCGCTAGAAACAGGACAAACCCATGGACCGGCTCGTCAACACGGCACTCACCGCAATGCGCGGCGCGATGGCGCGGCAAGCGGCGATTTCCAACAATCTTGCGAACGTCAACACGGTTGGCTTCCGGGCGGAGATCGCCAATGCAGAGACGCGCTGGATCAAGGGCGATGGTTTCGAAACGCGGGCGCAAGCGTCCGAACAGGTGATCGCGTCCGACATGGCGCAGGGCGCGGTCGTCGAAACCGGCAATCCGCTGGACGTGGCCATGAACGGCGATGCTCTGCTCGCCGTTCAGGCCGCGGACGGCAGCGAAGCCTATACGCGCCGCGGCGACCTCAAAGTCTCCGACAGCGGCCTCCTCACCACCGGCGACGGCCTGCCTGTCCTGGGCGAAGGCGGCCCGATCACCCTGCCGCAGATGGACAGCGTCTCCATCTCGCAGGACGGCGGCATCTGGGGCGTGCCCCAAGGCGGCGACCCGGCGAACCCGCAACGCGTCGATGGCTTGAAGCTCGTCCGCGCGGTCGGCTCCAGCATCGCCAAGGGCACCGACGGATTGTTCCGCGAAACCAATGGCGGCGTCCTACCGACCGACCCGCTCGCGACCGTCACTGGCGGATCGATCGAAGGGTCGAACGTCAACGCGACCTCCGCGCTGGTGGACATGATCGAAGCCAGCCGGGCGTGGGAAACGCAGGTGAAGCTGATCGACACCGCCAAGCAGCTGGACGACGGCGGCGCATCGCTCATGCGGCTTGATGGTTAATTTGGCACGAACCTTGCTTTTCGTTGAGCATAGCCATTGGGCAAGCCTGACGGCATCACGGAGTTAGACCATGACCAACGCAGCCCTTCATGTCGCCCGCACCGGCCTCGACGCGCAGAACACGAAGATGCGCGTGATCGCCAACAACCTGGCGAACGTCAACACGACCGCCTTCAAGCGCGACCGCGCCGACTTTGAAACCCTCGCCTACCAGCAGATGGTGGCCGCAGGCGCCAATTCGGACAGCGAGAACAAATTCGCCACCGGCCTCAACCTCGGCTCCGGTGTCGCGATGCAGGGCACCAGCAAGATCAACACGCAGGGCACGTTGCAGCAGACCGGCAACGCGCTCGACATGGCGATCGAAGGCTCCGGCTTCTTTCAGGTCCAGCGCCCGGACGGCTCCATCGCCTATACGCGCGCGGGCAATTTCAGCACCACGGCGGAAGGCGCGATCGTCACCAGCGATGGCCTGCCCCTGATCCCGCAGATCACCGTGCCCCAGGGCGCGACCGGCATCACCATCGGCAATGACGGCACCGTCACCGCGACGCTTCAGGGCCAGACCGAACCGACCCAGCTCGGCCAGATCGAACTCGCCAGCTTCATGAACCCGGCAGGCCTCCAGCCGATCGGCGGCAATCTGCTGACCGAAAGCGCAGCCAGCGGCACGCCGCAGGTCGGCGTCGCAGGGCTGGACGGTCGCGGCGTCATCCGCTCGGGCAATCTCGAAACCTCGAACGTCAATGTCGTCGAGGAACTGGTCGACATGATCGAAACGCAGCGCGCCTATGAGGTGAACAGCAAGATGATCAAGGCGACGGACGAAATGCTGCAATATGTGAACCAGCAGCTGTGAGCCGGATGATGCCCGCCCCCCATAACCCGTTCGGGCTGAGCCTGTCGAAGCCCTTCCCTTCTCTTCAAAAGAAGAAGAACGCTTCGACAGGCTCAGCGCGAACGGCTCTTATTTTCCTCGGAGCGGTGGCCCTTGCCACCACCCCGGCAATGGCCGGCAAAAAGCGCGATGCCGAGCGGCAATTTTTTGCCCCCACCATCGTTGCCGCTCCTGCCGCCCCTCCGGCGAACGGTTCGATCTTCCAGGCATCGATGGGCTACACCCCGCTGACCAGCGGCGCGCGGGCGCAGAGCGTCGGCGACATCATCACCATCGTCCTCGTCGAACGCACGCAGGCGACCAAGACCAATTCGGCCGACACCAGCCGCAGCGGCAGCATCGGCCTGACGCCACCCAGCACGGGCCTGTTCTCGAAGCTGTTCTCGCCCAGCGACGTTGCCGCCAGCGGCGATCAGGGCTTCACCGGCAAGGGCAACGCGACGCAGTCGAACGCCCTCAACGGCGAAATCACCGTGACGATCGCGGCGGTCTATCCCAACGGCACGATGCTGGTGAAGGGTGAAAAGGCGCTGACGCTCAACCGCGGCGACGAGTTCATCCAGATCAGCGGCCTCGTCCGTCAGGCCGACATCACGCCCGACAACCGCATCGCATCGACCCGCGTGGCCGACGCCAAGATCATCTACACCGGCAAGGGCGAAATCGCCCGCGCCAGCCGCCAGGGCTGGCTGCAACGCTTCTTCTCGATGATCAGCCCCTTCTGATGGAGACCGGCAGAGCCATGACCATCCTCGACCGCATCTCCTCCCCCTCGGGTATAAAACCACCGTTCGGGCTGAGCTTGTCGAAGCCCCTTACTTTCTTAAAGAAAGAAGAAAGGCCCTTCGACAGGCTCAGGGCGAACGGATTTGGAGGACGACTGCGTAACCTTTTTGGCATGGCATTGGCCGCTGCCACTCTCCTCACCACCCCCGCCCATGCCGAACGGATCAAGGACCTGGGCACCTTCCAGGGCGTGCGCCCCAACCAGCTGACCGGCTACGGCATCGTCGTCGGCCTCGCAGGCACGGGCGACGACAGCCTCGACTATGCGACGCAGGGCGTAAAGGGCATGGTCTCGCGCTTCGGCCTGACGCTGCCGCAGGGGATCAATCCCTCGCTCAAGAACGCAGCGGCGGTTCTCGTGACCGCCGATCTCCCCGCCTTTGCCAAGCCCGGTCAGCGCCTCGACGTCACCGTCTCGGCCCTCGGCAAGGCCAAGTCGCTACGCGGCGGCACGCTGATCATGACGCCCCTGCGCGGCGCGGATAACGAAATCTACGCCATGTCGCAGGGCAACCTCGCGGTCGGCGGCCTCGGCGTATCGGGCGCGGACGGCAGTCAGGTCTCCGTCAACATTCCCTCCGCGGGCCGCATTCCCGGTGGCGCGACGGTCGAGCGCGCGGTAGCTACCGGCTTCGACACGGCGCCCACCCTCACCTTCAACCTCGCCGAAGCCGACCTGACCACCGCCCTGCGCGTGGCCGATGGCATCAACCAGACCTTTGGCGATCATCGCGCGCGCGCGACCGACGCGGTATCGGTGGACATCACCGCCGCCCCCGGCGCGACCGACCGCATCATGATGATGGGCATGATCGAAAATATCGAGATCAAGCCCGCCGACGCGCCCGCCAAGGTCATCGTCAACGCCCGCACCGGCACCGTCGTCATCAACGGCGCGGTCAGGATCCATCCGGCGGCCGTCGCGCACGGCAAACTGACCGTCAGCGTCAACGAAAGCCCCCGCATCGTCCAGCCCGCACCCTTCTCCCAAGGGCGCACCGCCATGGAGCCTTCCAGCTCGATTTCGATCGATCAGGAAAAGAAACCAATGATTAATTTTAAAGGTGGAGCATCGCTGGCCGATATAGTGAAGGCGGTGAATGCCATTGGCGCCTCTCCCGCAGACATGGTCGCGATCCTCGAAGCCTTGAAGCAGGCGGGCGCGATGAAGGCTGAACTGGTGGTGTTGTGATGCAGATAAACGCGATTTCCACAGGGGTTCAGCCCAGCGCATCGCCGGAAAAGGCGCAGCTGGAGAAGACCGCCAAGCAGTTCGAGGCGATCTTCCTGCGCCAGATGATCGGCACCATGCGCCAGTCTGGCGGCGGGGAAGGCATCTTCGATTCCAGCGCGACCGAACAGTTTCGCGACATGTCCGACGCGCGCACCGCAGACACGATGGCGGAAAAGGGCGCACTTGGCATCGCGGAGATGCTGCTGCGCCAATATGAAAGTCGCCTGCCGAAAGCCCCCGCCGCTCCGGTCACACCGGATAAGGGCGAATGAGCGACCTCTTCATCATCGGCGCTTCAGGCACGAAAGCCTACCGCCAGGCGATGGCCGCGATTTCGGAAAATATCGCGAACGCCAGCACGGAAGGCTATTCGCGCCGTTCGCTGACCACCGTCGAATCCGGTTCGTCCACGGCGACGATGGCGACCTATATCGCCCGCGCGAATTTCGGCGGGACCGAGGTGCAGGGCGTCAACCGCGCATCCGATCCCTATCTGGACGCGGCCGTGCGTAACAGCGGCATGGCGCTCAGCAGCTCCACTGCCCGGCTGCGCTGGATGACCGATCTGGAAGGCGCGCTCAACGATACCGACACCGGCATCGGTAAGCTGATGACGGGCATGTACCAGAATATCGACAAGCTCGCCGCCAGCCCCAGCGACCGGTCGCTGCGCGTCACCACGCTCGACAGCATCAGCCGTGTTGCCGAAGCGTTCCAGCGCACCTCGGCCGACCTGTCGCAAGTATCCAGCGGCATCGCCACCGAAGCGACCGCGTCGGTCGAAACCATCAACCGGTCGCTGTCCCAGCTGGCGGGCATCAACAACAGCCTGCTACGCGCGCAGCCCGGCACATCCGCCTATGCGCAACTGCTGGATGGCCGCGACGCGGCGCTGAACACGCTGTCGGCCAATTTGAATGTCGACATCAGCTTCGGCGCGCATGACGTGGCTACGATCAACTATAATGGCACAACGATCGTGCAGGGCGACAATGCAACCGCGCTGGCGCTGACCGTCAATGCCGATGGCACGCTGGCGCTCGCCACCGCTGGCGGCACGGCGCTGACTGCACCGTCCAACGGGACGCTTGGCGGCCTCTTTTCCTCGGCTGACACAACGGCGCAGCGCCGCAACAGCCTGGACACGCTGGCGCAGCAGTTCGTGACGGACGTGAACAATTGGCACGCGCAGGGGCGCACCGATGCCAATGCGGCGGGCGCGCCCCTCCTGTCCGGGACGACGGCGGCTAGCGTCACGGCTCTTATCACCGATCCGGCAGCGCTCGCGACCAAGTCCACGGACGGTACGCTGAACGGCAATCTGCTGAACGCGTCGACCGTGCTGCGTGGCAATGGCAGCGTCGAACAGGGCTGGACATCGATCATCGCGACGCAGGCGAACCTGCTCGCGTCCATCAAGGCCGAACAGACAACCGCGCAGGGCCGCAGCGACCAGGCGATCGCCGCGCGCGAAGCGGTCAGCGGCGTCGATCTCGACATGGAAGCGGCCGAATTGCTCCGTTTGCAGCAGGCCTATTCCGGCTCGGCGAAAATCCTTCAGATCGCGAAGGAAACCGTCGACGCCATTCTGCAGATCATTTGAAAGGGCTGACCCATGGTAGGCATCACCAACAAGACGCTGATCGCCGAAATCCGTCGTCAGCAGACATTGTCTCAAGGCATTATCGAAGGGCAGACCGCCATTTCGACCGGCATCACACTGACCAAGCCATCGGACAATTCCCTGGCTTGGGTGCAGGTGTCGGAAATCGGCAAGGAGCAGGCGCAGCAATCGGCCTGGCAGTCCAATGTCAGCTACGGTCAGGGTCGCGCGGCCAACGCCGAATCCAATCTGGACCAAATCAACACCCTGCTCATCAGCGCGCAGGAACTGGTCACCTCTGCCCGCAACGGATCACTGAGCGATGCACAGCGCGCCGCGATCTTCGAGGATGTAAAAGGTGTCCGCGATGCGATCAGTTCGCTGCTCAATCAGGCCGACTATCAAGGCGTGCCGGTATTCGACGACACGCAGAGCGTGCTGGTTCCGGTTAGCCGTGGATTGAAGCTGGCGGTGGTCGGCACCCGGCAGGAGGTTTCGGAAGGGATCGACGTCGGCGGAACGCCCATGACGCTGGACGGCATATTAGGCCAGGCGCTCACCGCCTTGCAGGGCGGCACAGACGCTGACCTTCAATCGGCGTTGGGCGCGATCAAGGCTGGGCAGGGCCACATCACCATCGAACAGGCGAAGCAAGGTGTTCGCAGCGACCGGCTGGATACAACCGAGAACCGGCTGACCAGCGTTGACCTGGACCTCAAGGAACGCCGTCAGGGCCTGGAATCGACCGACCTTTCCGAAGTCATCTCTTCGGTGAAGAGCAAGCTGCTCCAGCTCGAAGCCGCGCAATCAGCCTTCGCACGCATCAACCAGCAGACGCTGTTCGACCTGATTCGCTAAGGTTCAGCCTGCGACGCTCCCTCATTCCGTCATCCCAGCGAAAGCTGGGATCTCAGGAGAGGGCGCACCACGCTGCCCGAGATCCCAGCTTCCGCTGGGATGACGAAGAAGAGGCGGATTTGGTGCAAAAAACCTCTCGTCCTAAACCTCCCGCTAACCATTGCGCGTTAACCATCTGACGAAAGCGCATCTTGCGTCGTCGGGTGAAAGCCCGGCGGGCAGAATTTTCAGGGGTACTCATGTTCGCACTCATTGGCCTGGTCGTGCTGCTCGCCATGGTATTTGGCGGCTTCATCTTCACGGGCGGCGACATCGGTCCCGTTCTCCACGCCCTGCCCCATGAAATGCTCATCATCGGCGGCGCCGCCGTCGGCGCGCTGATCATCGGCAATTCGGGCGCTGACCTGAAAGCTTTGGGCGGCGGCCTCGGCAAGGTCTTCAAAGGCCCCAAATATAAGAAGCAGGATTTTCTCGACTGCATCTTCCTCGTCTCGCGCCTGATGAAGACGCTGCGCGTCGAAGGCCCCGTGGCGCTGGAGCCGCATATCGAAGATCCGGCCAGCTCGACGATCTTTTCCGAATATCCCCGCCTGATGGCTGACAAGACGCTGATCCACCTGATGAGCGACACGCTGCGCCTCGTCGTCGTGTCCTCGGGCACGCTCGATCCGCATGCGGTCGAAGAGGTCATGGATAATGCCCTCAAGACCCATCATCACGAAGCGCTGAAGCCCGCCGACAATCTTCAGGGCCTGGCCGACGCCCTGCCAGCGCTCGGCATCGTCGCGGCGGTTCTGGGCGTCGTGAAGACCATGGGATCGATCGACCAGCCCCCGGCCATCCTGGGCGGCATGATCGGTTCGGCGCTCGTCGGCACCTTCCTTGGCGTGTTGCTCGCCTATGGCATGGTCGGCCCCTTCGCCAATCGCTGCCGCGCGGTGATTGAGGCGGACGGCGCCATGTACCATGTCGTCAAGCAGATCATCATCGCCTCGCTGCACGGCCATCCCCAGCCGCTGGTCATCGAAGCGGCGCGCTCCAGCCTGACCCACGCCAACCAGCCGGCCTTCGCCGAGGTGTTCGACGGCATGCGGGGCAAATAAGCCATGGCGGACAAGAAGCGCGGCGGGAACGAGCCCGAACCCCGGCCCATCATCGTCAAGAAAATCATCGTCGATGGCCATGGCGGCCATCATGGCGGCGCGTGGAAGGTTGCCTATGCCGACTTCGTGACGGCGATGATGGCCTTCTTCCTGCTGATGTGGCTGCTCGGCGCCACCACCGAAAAGCAGCGCAAGGGCCTCGCCGACTATTTCACGCCGACGCTGGTCGAACTGAAGATGGCCTCGGCCGGGTCAAGCGGCCTGTTCGGCGGCGACTCCATGGTCAGCAAGGAAAATTACCCGACCACCGGCGGTCAAGGGAATCTCGCCATCACCATCCCGCGCGACGCGACCGGCACCAAGGATCAGGGCGGCAAGGCCACCCGCGCCGCCGACCGCGCCAAGTTCGAAGCGGTGAAGAAGGAACTGGAAGCGCGCATGGCCCGCAAGAAGGGCATGGACAAGCTGCGCCGCAACGTCCGCTTCACCGAAACGCGCGAGGGGCTGCGCATCGACCTGATCGACGAATCCAATTTCGCGATGTTCGCCATGGGCACGGACAACCTGCTCCCACAAGCACGTGAGCTGGTGAGCGAAGTGGCGGGCGTCGTGCGCGGCATGCCCAACCCGCTGATCGTGCGCGGCCATACCGACGGCCTGCCCTACAGCTCGGGCCAGAGCATGAACAACTGGATGCTATCGTCGGCCCGCGCCGAAGCCACGCGCAAGACGCTGGCAGCGAGCGGCATCGGCAACGACCGCTTCGCCCGCATCGAAGGCGTCGCCGACCGCGAACCCTTCGCCAAGGGCAATATCTACGACCCGCGCAACCGCCGCATGTCGATCATCCTCGGCTGGACCCGTGGCGGCGACAACGGCGATGATCAGGGGCAGGACGAGGAAACCAAGGCCGCCATCAAGGAACGCGACAACCCGGCGCGGGTAGCGCGCGAAGAGGTGACCAGGATCGACATGGGCGGCACCGGATTGCCTAGCGGGGTCCAGTTGCTCAACCCAACCGCCCCCGGCACATCGAGCAAGCCGGGCAAGCACTGATTGACTTTGCTCCCCTCCCGCAGGCGGGAGGGGTTGGGGGTGGGCTAGCGCAACGCCCGAGCTTCGTCTTCACCGGCTAGCCCGAAAGCTCGCTGCGCTCGCACCCACCCCTAGCCCCTCCTGCCTGCGGGAGGGAAATTCGTATCTGCCACCATCCCCCCTCAAACCGGCAACACCAAACTCGCCTCCAGCCCGCCGCCAACCCGGTTCGCCAGCCTCAGCGCGCCGCCATGCTCCGCCATGATCGCCCGCACCAGCGCCAGCCCCAGCCCAGCCCCACCAGTCTCCCGGTTCCGCGATCCCTCCAGCCGCGTAAACGGCTCCATCATCTCCTCCATCCGATCCTCAGCGATACCCGGCCCATCATCCGCCACGACCAGCCGGATCGCGCCATCCTCGCGCACCACGGACACATGCGCCCGCTCGCCATAAACGATCGCATTCTCGATCAAATTGCGCAGCGCCCGCCTGATCTGCTGCGGCCGCACCGAAGCCACCGCCCGCGCACTATCCGCCATCTCAACGGGCGATCCCAGCTCGATGAAATCCTCCACGACGGCATCAGCCAGCGCGGAAAGATCAACCTTCTGCGCCGCCTCCGTGCTCCGCCCGGCCCGCGCCAGCGACAGGATATCCTCCAGCATCCGGTTCATCTCGTCGATCGTTTGCGACATGCGCGCCCGCTCGCCCTCATCCTCCACCGACTCCGCCCGCACCCGCAGCGACGCCAGCGGCGTGCGCAAATCATGGCCGATCGCGCCGAGCATCCGGTCCTTCTCATCCAACATCGCAAAGATCCGGCCGCGCATCGCATTGAACGCGGTGGTCAGCTCGCGCACATCGCCCGGCCCGCGCTCCTCCACCGCGTCGGCTGATCCCGTGCGCGCAAATTGCTGCGCCGACCGCGTCAACTGCCCCAAAGGCCGCGCCAGCCGTCGCCCGACCCACAGCAGGGGCAACAGCACGATCACATAAAGGATCAGCGTCTGCCACACGAGCCAGCCGCCAAAGCGCGGCGCCCGGTTGCCCGCCCGCGTCTGGGTCACGACCCATTGTCCCGGTGCATATTCAGCCGCCATCGTCAGCCGGCCGCCGCGCGCCGCGCCACGCATGTCACCCATGGCGCGCATCCTGATGCTGTCGATCCGGCGCAGGGGCGGACGCTGATCCTCCTCCACCACGCGCACCGATCGCATGGGCAGCCCCACATCGGCAAACATCGCCAGCGCACGCCGCTCGACCTCGGGCCGCCGCTCGCCCGTCAACGTCGGCGCAGCATCGAAGAAGCGCGCCCGTGGCGGCCGGTTGCGCGCGGGCGGCTCACCCCGGCTGTCCAGCGCATCGACGATGCGATAGACCCCCGGCGCCGTCTGCGCCGTCAGCGTCAACCGATTGCGCTCCCGCAGCAGCAGCCCGAAATTGATCGCCTGCGCCACGAACAGCGCGATTGCCACCAGGACGATAATCTGCCCCACCAGGCTCTGCGGCCAAAGGCGAAAGCGCCTCACAGCTTCCTCACATCGGCGGACAGGGTGTAACCGCCGCCCCACACCGTCTTGATCAGCGTCGGGCTTTTCGGCTCCGGCTCGATCTTCTTGCGGAGCCGACTGATCTGATTGTCGATCGCCCGGTCAAAGGCATTGGCCTCGCGCCCCTGAGTGATGTCGAGTAGCTGATCCCGGCTCAGCACCTGATTGGGCCGCGTCGCAAAGGCCATCATCAGATTATATTCGGCGGTCGACAGCGGCAGCGCCACGCCCTCCTGATCCACCAACACCCGCTCCTGCGTCTTGAGCAGCCAACCTGCAAAGGCATAGGTCGCCCCATCCGGCGCTGTCACCCGCTGGCCACCCGTGGCCACCCGGCGAAAGATCACCTTGATCCGCGCCACCAGCTCACGCGGCGAAAAGGGCTTCAGCACATAATCGTCCGCCCCCATTTCCAGCCCGACGATCCGGTCCGTTTCCTCCGACTTGGCAGTCAGCAGGATCACCGGAATCTCGCTCGTCTCGCGAATATGGCGGCACAGCGACAATCCATCCTCGCCCGGCATCATGATGTCCAGAATCACCAGATCGATCGCATTGGCATTGAGCCGCACCCGCGCCTCCGCCGCGCTTTCGACGGCGGTCACACGGAACCCGTTGCGCGACAAATATTGCGCCAACGGCTCGCGGATCGAACGCTCATCATCGACGAGCAGCAGATGGGGTTTTTCGCTCATGAGGAATATCTGTCACGACTATCAGCAGCTTGGAAGGGTGAACGACGCTGCCTCCACCCTTCCCCTATGATCAGTTGTTCGGCGCAGCGTCCGCACCGCGACGGGCCTGCCATGCTTCGCGCATCGCCTGACGCGCGGCCTTCATTTCATCCGCCGTGACGAAGCCGTCCTTGTTGCTGTCCGCCCTGTCGAACATCGCGATAGGCCGGGCCATGAACTCGGCGCGGGTGAGGACGCCGTCCTTCATCGCCTCGCCACCTCGGCCGCCACGCCCATGAAACATCATGCCGCCGCCAAAGCCATGATGACCGCGCCCACCAAAGCGGTGGCCCTCACGCCCCTCGCGATCGCCATCCCCGCGACCCCAGCGACCCTGATGTCCGGCGACGAACTCGGCCTTGCTGATCTGCCCGTTGCGGTCGGTGTCCAGCGCGGCAAAGCGCTGGTCAAGCCGCGCCTGACGGCTGATCTCCCGATCTTCCTTCGTCAGCTTGCCGTCGTGATTGGCGTCCATCTTCGCGAACCGCGCATCAAGCGCTGCGGTCAGTTCAGCCTTGCTGATCTTGCCGTCCTTGTTCGCATCGGCCATCGCCATCATGCCGCCATGTCGGCCGCCCGGACCAGCATCGCCCGGCTGCGCAAGCGCCAGATGCGAAGCGGCCAGCCCACCGACGAACAGCGCGCCGACAGCAGCAGTGCCCAAAAATTTGCGGATCATCTCATCTCTTCCTTCCAAGGGATAACGAACGGCCATCGCCGCTCCTGAAACCCCTTATGAGGAAGACTTGTCCCGCAAACTTGTCATGTCACGGGCTAAATTGTCGCAATATGTAACGGGGGCGAGCCTCATCCCCATACCCGTCATCCCAGCGCAAGCTGGGATCTCAGGAGGCAAGGCGCCAGGCCGCACAAGATCCCAGCTTGCGCTGGGATGACGAGATAATCAGCCGTCCCGCCGACCCAGCAGCCGCAACCGAAGCGCGTTGAGCTTGATAAAGCCCGCCGCATCCCGCTGGTCATAGGCGCCCGCATCATCCTCGAACGTCACAACCTTTTCGCTGTAGAGCGAATAAGGCGATTTCCGCCCAACGACCTGAACGCCACCCTTGTACAGCTTTAGCCGGACGGTCCCCGTCACCTTCTCCTGACTATAATCGATCGCTGCCTGCAACATCTCACGCTCGGGCGAGAACCAGAAGCCATTATAGATCAGCTCGGCATATTTGGGCGCCAGCTCATCTTTCAGATGCGCCGCGCCCCGATCCAGCGTCAGCTGCTCGATACCGCGATGGGCAAGGTGATAGATGGTGCCGCCCGGCGTTTCATACATGCCGCGCGACTTCATGCCGACGAAGCGGTTCTCGACCAGATCAAGCCGACCGACGCCATGCTTGCGGCCATATTCGTTTAGCGTTTCCAGCAGCGTCGCCGGGCTCATGCCCACGCCATTGATTGCCACGCCGTCGCCACGCTCGAAATCGACCGTGATATATTCCGGCGCGTCGGGCGCGTCCTCCGGGTTCACCGTGCGCGAATAGACATAGTCGGGCACTTCTTCCCACGGATCTTCCAGCACCTTGCCCTCGGACGAGGTGTGCAGCATGTTCGCGTCGGTCGAAAACGGGCTTTCGCCACGCTTGTCGCGGGGGATCGGAATCTGATGCTGCTCGGCGAACTCGATCAGCTTGGTGCGGCTGGCGAGATCCCATTCCCGCCACGGCGCGATGACCTTGATGTCGGGCGACAGCGCATAATAGCCCAGCTCGAACCGCACCTGATCATTGCCCTTGCCGGTCGCGCCATGGCTGACGGCGTCCGCGCCAACCATCTTCGCAATCTCGATCTGCCGCTTGGCGATCAGCGGGCGGGCGATCGAAGTGCCCAGCAGATACAGCCCCTCATACATCGCGTTGCCGCGCATCATCGGGAAGACATAGTCCTTCACAAATTCTTCGCGCAGGTCGTCGATGAAGATATGCTCATCCTTGACGCCCATGAGCTTGGCCTTCTGCCGCGCAGGCTCCAGCTCTTCGCCCTGCCCCAGATCGGCGGTAAAGGTCACGACCTCGCAACTGTAGGTCTGCTGCAACCATTTCAGGATCACGCTGGTGTCGAGCCCTCCCGAAAAGGCCAGGACAATGCGGTTGATCTTATCGGACATGGGTGGAGCGACCTTCCTTGAAGCTGGCGCGAAATTACCGGCGCGCCGGTATCAGGGGTCGGCCCCAAGTGCAACCGAATCGACGTGCGCAGGTCATGCAAACGGGGCGGCACCCTGCGATGCCGCCCCAGTCTGGCTGATGGTCCGATGACTTAGCGCGTTTGCGGCTTGAATGTCATCCCGCGATTCCGATCCGCGCCCATCCGATAGACGGTCTGCATTTGCGGTTCGGCATGGATCGTCTGCGGCGGCACATGGGCGGGCGCATCGGTAAAGGATGCTCGTTCGCCCCTCTCCTGTTGCGCCAGCAGGAACCGAGCCCGGGCCAGCCGCTTGCGATGCGTGCGGAAAGGATTCTCCGCGCTCGGAGCGGCGGCGACCATCGCCTCCAGACTGGAGCCGTAAGCAGCCCCGGCCGCAATGGGCGCACGCGCAACGGCAGGCTCAGCCACCGGCTCCCGCTCCATAAAGGTGGGAGCTTGCGCAACAGGCTTTTCGACCAGCGGAGTGACCGGGGCCGCAATGACCTCCTCCTCGTCAACCTCCGCAATGTTGCGACGACGACGGACGACGGCAGCCCCGCCCAGCCCCGCGAGCAGCAACACGCCACCGCCCAGGGCCCACAGGAGCGATTCCTTTGTGCCAGTATCGGCAGCGCCCAGATCGCGCGCCTCAGCGGAAGGCGGTGTGGCGGGCGCAGCCTCGCTCACCGCAGGCGCCGGACCAACGGCGGCCTCACGCTCGGGCGCTGCCGCCATAGGCCGTGCCTCCGCCCGTTCAACCGACGGAGCAGCAGCAGACCGTTCAACTTGCGCCCGCGGTGCAGTTCGAACCGGCGTGGAAGCCATCCGCGCCTTTGGCCGACCAGCAGCAGGTTTCGCCGCAGTCTCGGCTTCCGAAGCAGCCACCGCAGCACCCAGCCGCTCCTCAACCGAAGCGGTCGGTTGGACCATCGGCTGCGGGGCCGACGCGGCAGGGGCTACAACCGCCGGCGGCACGACAACAGGCGGCGAGACCGCATCAGGAACAGTTTCCTGCGCGAAAGAACAGGTTGAACCAAGGGCCAGAACAGCGGCAATCGCGGCACCAGCCGGGCGAGCAGATTGAATATATCCTCTCATAGCTCAAGCTGAACCAACAAACTTTTCAATTGACCGCAGACATGGTCACGGATTCACGATGAGTTGATTTTACAAAGAGACGAATTGTTGCAGAAGCGCGAGAGATGAACATCCATTCATCTCATTAGAGCTAAAAAGCCTTTAAAGACTGCTTGCCGCCCCAAACACTATTCCACCGGGTCAACGTCACTATCTCGTCGGCTACCGTCCAACACCCGATCCTGCCGCGCGTCCTCGATCCGCCGCACCTCACGCTCAGCCTTGGTCTGGCCGAACCTCGCCCGATTTGCAGCCGCCACCTTCTCCTTATCCTTCCGCGCCCTGGCCTTACGCGCCTGCCGCAAATTGATGATGTCCGCCATGGCTGCTCAAAACCCCATCTGTTCGCGCCTTTTTGATCGAAACCCCAAGACTAGGCCAGCAACTGCGGACTTGCCAGGACAATGCTTCGACGGCTCCTTTCAGAACCTGGCCATGGCATCTTGTAAACATGCAGAAACCATCTAAGGGGGCTCAAATGCGAGGCAGGCCGCTCGGGATCGGCAATAAGGGAACTGCTATCTCGCATCTGCTTGGGAGCAGTGGTTTGCGCATAGGTTTCCTGTTCAATCACGATCAGATACACCAGATCGCCCACAGCCTTCCTGTCGCCATAGCGATGGCCAAAGGCGGTTTCCCTGGCGAGATCATCGTAGCCACGACCAACCCCCGTTTGTCAGCGGAAGTTCAGCGGATCGCCGGGGAATGGCTGGGCACGCGCATCCAGCATGTCGAATTGAAGCTGGCGCCGCGCTCCATGCGCCTGTCCCGCCTGTTCGGCCGCCTGGTCCCCGCCTCCAAACTCCTCGTCTATCGCGACAATCTCCCCTTTTTTCGCAGCCTCGACATGCTGATCGTGGCGGAAAAGACATCCCTTCTGCTGAAATCGCGGTACGGGCTCAAAGACCTTTTCATGGTGCACACCCGACATGGCGCCGGGGACCGCGCCATCGGGTTTGACAAGGCCAGCGCCGGTTTCGACCATGTTCTTTGCTCGGGCGAGAAAATTCGCCGCCGCCTGATAAGCGAGGCACAAGTCGATCCCGCCAGAATCAGCATCGTGGGTTATCCCAAATTCGACATGGTGCCTCAACCGGGTACAAGCCACCCGCTGAACCGAGGCAGGCCGGTGGTCCTTTATAATCCCCACCCCTCCCCGCATCTGTCATCCTGGTATCGGCATGGCCGGGACATACTCGACTATTTTCGCGAGAGGGACGACCGCGAACTCCTGTTCGCCCCGCACGTCATGCTCTTTGAACGGCCATTCGTAGTGACAATCGACCGGCTGAGCGTGAACCGGGCCGGGACGATCGGGAACCGCTATCTCCATGGTGACAACATCCATGTGGATCTGGGCAGCAAAGCCTCGACCGACATGAGCTATACGATGGCGGCGGACATTTACCTGGGCGATGCCAGCAGTCAGGTCTATGAATTCCTGCTGCGCCCCCGGCCCTGCATCTTCCTGAACAGCCACGGCATCGATTGGGAGGGCGATCCCAATTTCGCGCATTGGCGAGCGGGTGAGGTCATCACCCATCCATCCCAACTGCATGATGCCCTATCCCGCGCGGACCAGTTGCACACCAGCCAATATCGTGCGGTTCAGGAGCAGATGTTCAAGGACAGCTTCGATCTCGACGGCCGCCCATCGTCGCAGCGCGCGGCAGAGGTCATCGCGACGCTGGCCGGAGCACTTTCCGGCAAAACCCTGCAGCCGAAAGTTCTTACCGCATGACTGCCAAGCTTTCGGTCATCATTCCCTATTATAACGAGCGTGACTATCTGGCAGCAACGCTCGACTCTTTCGGTCGGCAGACAAACCGGCACTTCTCTCTCATCCTCGTTGATAACGGTTCCAGCGATGGCAGCAGCGAAATCGCTCAAGCGACCATGGCCCGCTATCCCGACCTCGAAACGCACTTCCTGCACAACGCGGTGCCGGGACAATTGCCGACGCTGCAACTAGGTCTTGGGGCCGTGACCACGCCCTATGTCGCTTCATGCGACGCCGACACCATCTACCCGCCCCAATATGTCGAAAATTGCCTGACCCTGTTCGAAGAGGCGCCGCATTCCGCTGCCGCGCCGGTAGTCGGCGTGATGGCGATAGACCTTTACGCCCCCGCATCCAGCCCCGCTGGCACGCGGCGTATCAACAAGATCATGCGCAAAGCACGCCTCTTTCGCAGCCAATGCCATTGGGGCGGCTATGCCCATGCCTATCGCACGGACCCGCTGCGGGCAGTCGGCGGGTTTGAGAGCGCCGGATGGCCTTATCTTCTATATGATCATGAACTGTACGAACGGATGCGACACCAGGGCGTCATCCGGTACAGCCGGGATCATTATTGCTTCCCATCGGATCGACGATCGGATCGACAATCAGTGGGCTGGACCTGGGCGGAGCGAACCGTTTACCGTTTCACCCCCGCGAAACTGAAAGGGTGGTTTTTCTACAGGTTCCTGGCGAACCGCTTCGCGAACAGAGGCTTGGTACAGGCCAAATTGCGGGAACGCGACTTTTGACCATCCATGGAGATAATGGGTGGCGATCACGCTATTTTCCCGGCACCCGGAACCAATGATAACCGTCAGACGCATCTTCAAAGGCATGGGCCTGGTCCTGGGCGGCAAGGCCGGTGCCGGGATCATCAGCCTTGTTTACCTGATCATCGCGGCCCGCGCGCTGGGGCCGCGCGACTATGGGCTGCTCGTCCTGGTCCACGGCTATGTCACGGCGGTCTGCGGCATCATAGAATTTCCAGCCTGGCAGGCCATCGTCCGCTATGGCGCGGAAGCGGGCGAGGAAAGCGCAATGCCCCGTCTGGCGCGACTGCTGCGCTTCGGGACGGCGACAGAGTTGATAGGCGGCGTTGCCGCGATCCTTGCCGCGATG
Organism: Sphingobium sp. Cam5-1; assembly: GCF_015693305.1. Lineage (NCBI taxonomy): Bacteria > Pseudomonadati > Pseudomonadota > Alphaproteobacteria > Sphingomonadales > Sphingobiaceae > Sphingobium > Sphingobium sp. Cam5-1. The sequence goes on from NZ_CP065138.1 coordinate 1,795,452, forward strand.
GTGCTCGCACCCTTTGTCGGGCCGCGCCTGGGCTGGCCGCCAGAAACCGTCGCCTTTGCCATTCCCTACAGCTTTGCCGTGCTGGGCTCCGTTCGCTCCGCCCCGGCGGGCTATCTCCAGCTGATCAACCGATTTGACCTGCTCGCGCTTCACAATCTGGTGCAGCCTGCGGTTCGCCTGATGGGCGCCAGCCTCGTCTTGTTGTTCGGCTGGGGCCTGAAAGGTTTCCTCGCCGCATGGCTCATCGCCGCGCTGGCGGAATTCGCGGTCCTTTGGGCGATGGGTATCTGGCAGGCCTATCGACGAATGGGACCGGCCTTGTTTCAACCGGGACCGGGGAACGCTCGCCTGGAAAATCCCGGCATATGGCGGTTCATGATCGCCAGCAATGCCGACATCACCCTGAACGAACTGACCGGGCGGATCGCGCCCCTCATCATCGGCTGGGTCCTTGGTCCGGCCATGGCGGGCCTGTTCGCAATCGCTCAACGCGCAACCGTCATCATCGCGCAACCCGCGCAAATCCTGGGCAACACGGCCTATGCCGAACTCGCCAGGATGATAGCGGCTGGCGAAGGCGGCCATTCGCTCCGCAAGACGCTCACCCGCGTAATCCTTATCGCTCTCGGGGCGGCGGCCCCGGTCGTGTTCATCGTGGCCCTGTTCCCCACCTCGATCATCACACTGCTCGCCGGTCCCGCCTATGCCGCAGCGGGCAGTGTCATGATCGTGCTCGTCGCCGCGCGCGCCATAGCGATCGTCGGCCCGCCATGCAGTTCCGCCCTCTCCGCAATGGGCTATCCCGCGCTCTCCATGAGCGCCAATCTCTTTGCCGGACTGCTTTTTCTGCCCGTCCTTCCCTGGTTACTCCATCAATGGGGACTGATGGGCGCGGGTATTCAGGCCCTTGGGCAAGCATTGTTGGCCAGCGGTCTTCTCGCTGGCCTCACCTGGCGCAGGAGCCTCGCGCATTGAGCGCGATGCGGATCGCCTATGTGATCAACTCGGTCGAGGGCGGCGGCGCCTCTCGGCCGGTTCCGGCCATCACCCGCGTCCTGCGTGATCAGGGAGCCACCGTACGGGTGTTTGCACTCACCCCGCGCGACCGGCGGGGGGCGCCCGCGATGATCGAAGCGGGCCTCGACCCGCTTATCAGAGAGGGCGGAACGGGCGACCATTTTGCCGCGGCCTTGTGGTTGAAGCGGCAATTGCAGGATTGGGGCGCGACCCACATCTGGACCTCTCTTTCGCGCGCCACGATCCTCGGCCTTCTGCTCGGACCAATGCTCGGCCTGCCCGTAATCAGCTGGCAGCACGCCGCTTTCCTGAAGCCATGGAACAGGCGGCTCATGCGGCGGCTGCAAAGCCGGGCGCTCCTTTGGATCGGCGATTCGCGATCCGTCACCGCCTTGACCGCAGAGCGCCTGAACGTGCCCAAAAATCGCCTGATGTGCTGGCCGATTTTCGCGGCCGATCCCGCCCTGCCCCCGGCAACGGCATGGTCCCCCGGCGAGACGCTCCGCATCGGCTCCCTCGGGCGGCTCCATCCCGTAAAGGGCTATGATGTCCTGATTGCCGCCCTCGCCAAGCTGAAGTCGGAAGGTTTTTCGGCGCCCTGCCCCTTCGAAATTTCCATCGTAGGCGATGGCGCGGAGCGGGACAGGCTGGAAAGCCTTGCGGCACAGGCCGGAATATCGAACCTGTCCTTTTCCGGCTACACAGCCAGTCCGCAAACCTTCCTCTCGCATCTTCATCTGTATGTTCAGCCGTCCCGTTCCGAAGGTTTCTGCATCGCCGCGCATGAGGCGATGACCGCCGGGCTGCCGGTGATCGCTTCGGCGGTAGGGGAATTGCCCTGGTCAATCGAACAGGGGCAGACCGGCTTTACCGTGCCGCCAGCAAAACCGGACGCGCTGGCCGCCGCCTTGCGCGACACACTCGGCGACCCAGCGAAGCTCAGCGCGATGGGCGAGCGGGCGCGCAACGTCATGCTGGATCGTTATTCTTGGGAAAAGTTCGCGGCGACGGGAGCCCTCATCCTCGACCATATCCGCCAAGCTTCCGGCGCAGATCAAGGGCAAGGCCGCGCAACGAAGTATCGACGCGTTTGACGTCGAATAATGTCATGTCACCACAAGCGCTCAACGTGTGCATGCCATCCTGATACGCGCCCGCTGATCCCGGAAGACCCAGCGCATCGCCTGCCTCCGCCTCAAACTCTTTCTCGTTCAAACGGGTGATCCAAAGGGGGCGGATGGCTCCACCATAGGTCGTGGTGCAATCCTGAACGGGCAGCATGATCCTGCCTCCGATCATCACAGGCGTGCCGCCAGGACGCGCCGACGCGCGATCGATCCGAACCGGATTGCCCGGATGGGGGGTCCAGGGCCCACATAGACTGTCCGCCCAGGCCACATGCAGGTGCGACTGCTTCGTCGCTCGGCTCGTTGCGGGCGAATAGAAAAGCCACCAACGCTGACCGTCGTGAAAAATGCTGGCGTCGACAGCCACGCAGTCGAGTTCGATGTCGCATTCCGCGCGCCAGTCGGCCAGCCCGCCTTTGTCCCGGTACAGGATCAACCGCCCGGATCGGTGCGCTTCCGGAAGCATCCAGACCGCGCCCTCCGCGCTGAATATCTGCGGGTAGGAAAGGTGCCATGGCTCCTTCAGGCAGGGATGGCGCGAAACCAGTCGCATCTTGTCGTCGAAGACCCTCGCTTCGATCGTGCCATGGCGCGTTCGATAGTCATAATGTTCCACGAACACGTGAAGATGACCGGCTTCATCCCGCCATCCAAAGGGGTCTGCGATAAATTGAAAGTCGGGTTCCTCCGCCAACCAGGTGACAGGACCCTCGATGCGGCCTTTAGACAGGACAATGTCGATTGGCTCCGTCACCAATCCACATCTCCAGATATCCTTGCGGCGGGGCATATCGTCGCTATTCCCCCTTCTCGCCGGAATGCCAAGCATGATCTTGCCGATTGAGGATTTTCATCCAAACGGCGATGGGCCTCGCACCACCCCCAGTTTGACATCGCCTGACCACCGCCAAAGATCGCGCTTAACCCCGCGTCCCAATTGCACTATCACCGCCGCATGGCCACGCCTTCCCTGCGTCAACTCGACATTTTTGCGCAGATGGTGGCGGCGGGCAGCATGTCGCGCTGCGCCCGCGATCTGGGCGTCCCGGTCGAAGACATTGCCCGCGCAATCGCCTCTCTGGAAATGCGTCTTGGCTATCATCTGTTTGAAGGTCCGCCTGACCATCAACGGCTGACTGCCGCCGGGCGCAAGACCGCCGAGGCGATGACCCTCTTGTCGCAGGATCAGTCCGACAGCTGGGCGCCGGACGAACCGGCCCCTGCTTCCCCTCCGCCCGTCGCGCCTGAAGCCGCGCCTGCGGAGCCATCCCCCGCACCAGCGCGGCAGGCGATCACCCTTGCCGCCCCCGCGCCCGTTTTCGGCCATTTCCAGGAAGCGCTCGCCGCGTTCGAGGCCGCGAATGAGGATATCGCGATCACGCTCGACCTCTCCATCCACCTCGCCGATGAAGCGCGTGCGGCACTGGAGCAGGGCCGCGTCGATATCGCCTATTTCTACGCATTGGGGGAACAGCCGGGCTTCGCCTCCCGCTATGGCTGGTCGGAACAGATCAACCTTTACGCCGGGGCGGATCATCCCCTCACCCGGCGCGACATCGTCACGACCGACGATCTGCGGATCAGTCCCACGCTCGCGATGGAGCCGAATAACGGTCTGCGCCGCATCATCGATGAAGCGCTCGACCGGGAAGGCATCATCATGGGCGCGCCGGTGCTCGAAACCGACAATATGTTCGATATCATGACCATATTGCGCGAAGGCGCAGGCTGCTTCGCCGCCTTCGGCCCCCTCGCGCGTGACCTCGGCCGCATGAACGGCATCCGCCGCCTGCCCCTGGAACGCCCCCTCCCCTCCATCGAGGTCAGACAGGCCCTGCGCACCCGCGCCGACACAGACTCGCCAGTGAGCGCGCTCGCGGAATTCCTCTTCCTCTGATCTGTCATCCCGGGTCCATTATGGATCTTGGCCCTTCCTCGATAATCCGCTCGAAACATAAGCCCAACCCCATTGATACGTTATAGCATTTAGGATAGAGGCGCCTCACAAGCCGTTTCAATTAAGGGTTTCCTTCATGAATTCCCCCCTGCCGCTCCTCCGCGCCAGCTGCGCCCTCACCGCAATCTGCCTCGCCTCTCCCAGCCTCGCTCAATCGTCATCAATCCAACCCGGCACCTATCATGATGATCAGCCCAACATCGTCGTCACCGCCATCATCCCCCGCCGCCAGGGCGACATCTTGTCCGGCACCTCTGTCCTTTCCGGCGCCGAGCTGACACGTGACCTGCGGACCACCATCGGCGAAACCCTCGCCCATCAACCCGGCGTTTCCGCCACCTCTTTCGGCCCCAACGCCTCCCGTCCGATCCTTCGCGGCCTTCAGGGCGAACGAGTGCGCATCCTCACCGACGGCATAGGCAGCTTCGACGTATCCAACACCTCGGTCGATCACGCCGTCGCGATCAATCCCCTGACCGCTGACCGGATCGAAGTGCTGCGCGGCCCCGCCGCCCTTCTTTACGGCTCCTCCGCGATCGGCGGGGTGGTCAATGTAATCGACAGCCGCATACCCCGCCGCGTGCCTGACGAGCCCGTCCACATCGATGGCATCGCCAATTATGGCAGCGCCGCCAACGAACGCAGCGGTTCAGCCGAAATCGAAGCGCCGGTAACGGACAAGATCGTCGTCCACTTCGACGGCAGCTATTCGAAGAGCGGCGATCTCGACACCGGCAACTACATCCTGACCCCAGCCCTGCGCGCCCAAGCCGCAGCAAGCGGAGACCCCGCCATCACGCCCATCGCCGATCTGCGAGGCAAGCTGCCCAACAGCGCCGCCCGCACTTGGGAAGTGGCTGGCGGGGCGGCGCTGGTGACCGATGGCGGCAACCTCGGCTTCTCGATCGCCCACACGGACAATCTCTACGGCGTCCCCGTCCGCTATTCGGTCGAGCCGGGATCAGAGGCCGAACAGGTCCGCCTCCACATGAAGCAGGACCGCGCCGACATGCGCGCCGAACTGCCCGTCAACGGCGGCTTTCTGGATTCCATCCGCCTCCGCGCGGGCTTCGCCGACTATCAGCATCAGGAGATCGAACCGTCCGGGGACGTCGGCACCACATTCTATAACCAGTCGATTGAATCGCGGCTGGAACTGGTGCAGGCCAAGCGCGGCGGATGGGATGGCGCTGTCGGCGCCCAATTCTTCGCCCGCAATTTCCATGTCGAGGGTGAAGAGAAATTCCTGCCCCGCAACCGGACAGAGCAACTCGGCTTCTTCACCCTTCAATCCTTCGACCTGGGCAGCAGCCGGATCGAACTGGGTGGCCGCTATGAGCATAATAAGGTGGGGGCGGATGCGGACGCGACCTTGTTCAATCCCGCCTATCAGCGCAGCTTCGACGCCTTTTCCGGGTCGATCGGCGCCAGCCAGGAAATACGTCCCGGCTGGCGCGTCGGCTTGAACCTCGCCCGAACCGAACGCGCGCCCTCGGCTGAAGAGCTATTCGCGCGTGGTAATCACGCCGGAACGCAAGCGTTCGAGCTTGGCAATCCGAACTTCGACCTGGAAAAAAGCTGGGGCGTTGAAGCCACGCTGCGCGGTGAAGGCCCCGGCTACACCATGTCGCTATCGGCCTATCACAATTGGTTCAACGGCTACATTTACGATGCGCTGGTCGATGACAGCGCCTGCATGGCGGTGAATGGCGGAAAGCCGCTGGATTTCCCCTGCTTCCAATATAATCAGGCCAATGCGCGCTATCTCGGCTTTGAAGCAGAGGCATCGGTAAAGCTGGGGGAAGTCGGCGGATACAAGGTCAATCTGGATGGCCTCGCCGATTATGTCCGCGCAACCATCACCGGCTCAGGCCCTGCGCCCCGCATCCCGCCGCTGCGTTTGCTCGGAGGGATCGAACTTCAGGGCGACCGCCTGAGCTTCCGTGGCGAGGTCGAACATAGCTTTGCGCAGGACAGGATCGCATCGACCGAAACCCGCACCGACGGCTTTACGCTCGTCAACGCATCGCTGTCCTTCAAGCCGATCAAAGGCAATGACCGGACCACCATCAGCCTGTCGGCGAACAATATATTCGATGTCGAGGCGCGGCGACATGCCAGCTTCCTCAAGGATTATGCGCCACTGACCGGACGGGATATTCGCCTGACGGCTCGACTATCCATCTGACCAACCTAGTTCATTGCGCAATGTGACGGTTTGGTTACAAGGCGCATATGGATGAGGGGCATTTTATGGCTAAGGTCGCGGGGGCGGGCTGGTAATGCGCCAGATCGCCGCCCTTCCCTATGCCGCCGACCCCGATGGCTCGATGCGCATTCTGCTCATCACTTCGCGCGAAACCCGCCGATGGGTCATCCCCAAGGGCAACCGCATCAAGGGCATGGCAGGCCACCGCGCCGCCGAACTCGAAGCCTATGAGGAAGCGGGCATTCACGGCATCGCCTGCCCCGCTCCTTTGGGCCGCTACCGCTATGACAAGCGCCGCCGAAAGGGCGATACACGCGAAGCCACGGTTGAAGTTTTCCCCCTTGCAGTGACCGGCCAGTTGTCGCAATGGCCCGAGCAGGGGCAGAGGGAACTGCGCTGGTTTCCGGTCGCAGAGGCCGCGAAAGCGGTCGAGGAACCCGATCTTCAAACGATCATCGCGGCCTTTCGCGAACCGCCGCGCGATCCGGGCTGGTTCATCCGAATGCTGCTGCGGGTCAAGGAATGGCAAGCCGAAAGGACTGGAATGCTGCGGTGGTTTCACGCGCTGATGCCCAAGCAGGGGCGCTTCTTCGAACAGTTTGAGGATCATGCGGTGACGCTTGTCGCCGGGGCCGATGCGCTCGCCAAGCTGCTGAAGGGCGGCCCGGACATGGACGCGCATATCGAGGAGATATCCGCGCGCGAGCATGAAGCGGACGACATCATTCGCGAAGTGCTACAGGATGTGCGCCGCATTTTCGTGACGCCCTTCGACCGCAGCGCCATCACCGGCCTGATCGGCGTGATGGACGACGCGATCGACCAGATGAACCAGACCGCGAAGGCGATTGCGCTGTTCGAGGTCAAGGAATTCGCGCCCCAGATGCAGGATATGAGCGCTCTTATCGTGGAGTGCGCCCGCATCACGGCCGAAGCCATGCCGCTGCTGCGTTCGCTGAACCTCAACTCGGTGCGGCTGCATGAGCTGACCGAGCGGCTGGTGAAGCTGGAGGGGCATGCCGACATCTTGCATGAGGCGGGCCTCAAGGCACTGTATAATCAGGCACGGCAAGGTAACCCCATGGACTTCGTCGTCGGGAACGAAATCTACGCCCATCTGGAGAAGGTGACCGACCGGTTCGAGGACGTAGCAAACGAAATCTCCGGCCTGGTCATAGACCACGCCTGATCCTTAGCTCCATTCGAGTCCTGATCTGATGGAAGCCCATCTCGCCTTTCCACTGCTCGTCGCCCTGATCGGTATCGCGCTCGCCTTCGACTTCCTGAACGGCCTGCACGATGCCGCCAACTCGATCGCGACGATCGTATCGACGCGCGTGTTGAAGCCGCAATATGCGGTGGCCTGGGCCGCCTTCTTCAACTTCATCGCCTTCCTCTTCTTCGGCCTGCATGTCGCCGAAACCGTGGGCAAAGGCATCGTTGACGCCAGCATTATCGACCCGCCGGTTATCTTCGGTGCGCTGATGGGCGCCATCGCCTGGAACCTCATCACATGGGGCCTGGGCATCCCCTCCTCCAGCAGCCATGCGCTGATCGGTGGCCTGCTGGGCGCAGGAACCGCCAAGGCCGGGCTAGGCGCGGTGGTATGGAGCGGCGTGTTCAAGACCAGTGCTGCTATCGTCCTTTCCCCTGCGATCGGCCTCATCCTGGCGCTGCTGCTGGTCCTGATCATCAGCTGGATATTCCGCCGCTTCACGCCCCAAGGCGCGGATCGGGTCTTCCGCAAGCTCCAGCTCGTATCGGCGTCCCTCTATTCGCTCGGCCATGGCGGCAATGATGCGCAGAAGACGATGGGGATCATCGCGGTTCTGCTATATTCGCAGGGCATGTTGACCGGCGGTTTCCACGTTCCTTTCTGGGTAGTGATTTCCTGTCAGGCGGCGATGGGCCTTGGCACGCTGCTCGGCGGATGGAAGATCGTCCACACGATGGGGTCGAAGATTACGCGCCTTACTCCGGCTCAAGGCTTCTGCGCTGAGACGGGCGGGGCAATGACGCTATTCCTAGCGACGCATCTAGGCGTGCCTGTTTCAACCACGCACACGATTACCGGCGCGATCGTCGGCGTCGGCGCATCTCGCCGCCTGTCGGCCGTCCGGTGGAACGTGGCCTCCAGCATCGTAATCGCCTGGGTGGTGACGCTGCCCGCCGCCGCTCTGATCGGCGCCGGCTTCTACGGCCTGACACGACTGTTCTGATCCGCCGCAGCGATCGGATCAGGATCGTTATTGAGACAATCCGCCCTTCACAAAGGCGGGCATGGTCTCTATATGGCGTTTTGAAAATCCGGTTCCTGCAAGCCTTCCGGCAAGCATGAACCGTCCCCTGGATCGCCCGGGGACCGGTTTCGAATGGCGCGCGAAACCGGCGGGATTGGGCGACATTTGGTGGGTCACAAGGTGCTGACAGTGCGGATCGGACAGTCCCGGCCCGCACTTTTTTGCGTGGCGGCAGAAGGGCGAATCAGCCCTTTCACCCGTCTCGTCAGGCTGAATTTCGCTGCGATGCGAAAAAATGCGACGAATTACAGGCAGGAAACGCAATGGCGACCAAAGCTCTCCCCACGATCAGCAATACCGGCGCGAAGAAGCGCATCAGAAAGGTATTCGGCGACATCCACGAAGTGGTGCAGATGCCGAACCTGATCGAAGTCCAGCGGGAGAGCTATGAGCAGTTCCTGCGTTCGGACCCGTCGATCGGCTATGTCTCGGGCCTGGAAAAGACCCTGCGCTCGGTCTTCCCGATCCGCGACTTCGCTGGCACCGCCGAAATGGACTTCGTCCATTACGAGCTGGAAGAGCCGAAGTACGACGTCGAGGAATGCCGTCAGCGCGGCATCACCTATGCAGCGCCGATGCGCGTCACGCTTCGCCTGATCGTGTTCGAAGTCGATCAGGACACCGAAACCCGCTCCGTGCTCGATATCAAGGAGCAGGACGTCTACATGGGCGACATGCCGCTCATGACGGGCAACGGCACCTTCATCGTCAACGGCACTGAGCGCGTCATCGTGTCGCAGATGCACCGTTCGCCGGGCGTTCTGTTCGACCATGACCGTGGCAAGACCCACTCGTCGGGTAAGTATCTCTTCGCCGCGCGCGTCATTCCCTATCGTGGTTCGTGGCTCGACTTCGAATTCGACGCCAAGGACATCGTCAACGTCCGCATCGACCGCAAGCGCAAGCTGCCGGTGACGGCACTGCTCTATGCGCTCGGCCTGACCGCCGAAGACATGCTCGGCTTCTTCTACAACAAGGTCACTTTCGTCCGTGGCGAAGGCGGCTGGCAGATTCCCTATCTCGCCGAAGCCTGGCGCGGCCAGAAGCCGGCCTTCGACATCGTCGATGCCAAGTCGGGCGAAGTCGTGTTCGCCGCTGGCCACAAGATCAGCCCTCGCGCCGCGAACAAGGCGGAGAAAGATGGTCTTGAGACCCTGCTGATCCCGACCGAGGAAGTCTATGGCCGCTACAGCGCCTACGACCTCATCAACGAGAAGACCGGCGAAATCTACATCGAGGCGGGCGACGAAGTCAGCCCTGAAAACCTCGAAAAGCTGGACAAGGCGGGCATCGACCGCCTCGAACTGCTCGACATCGACCATGTCACCACCGGCCCCTGGATTCGCAACACGCTGAAAGCTGACAAGGCCGAAGAGCGCGACCAGGCCCTGTCCGACATTTATCGCGTCATGCGCCCCGGCGAACCGCCGACGAAGGAAACCGCCGAAGCCCTCTTCGCCGGCCTCTTCTTCGATCCCGAGCGCTATGACCTCTCGGCCGTGGGCCGCGTGAAGCTCAACATGCGTCTCGACCTCGATGCCGAGGACACCGTCACCACGCTCCGCACCGAGGATATCCTCGCCGTGGTCAAGGAACTGGTGAACCTGAAGGACGGCAAGGGCGAGATCGACGACATCGACAATCTCGGCAACCGCCGTGTCCGTTCGGTGGGCGAGCTGCTGGAAAACCAGTATCGGGTCGGGCTTCTCCGCATGGAGCGTGCTGTGAAGGAGCGCATGTCGTCGGTCGACGTGTCGACGGTCATGCCGAACGACCTTATCAACGCGAAGCCCGCCGTGGCTGCCGTTCGTGAATTCTTCGGCTCCTCGCAGCTCTCGCAGTTCATGGACCAGACCAACCCGCTGTCGGAAGTCACCCACAAGCGCCGCGTGTCGGCGCTTGGGCCGGGCGGTCTGACCCGCGAGCGCGCTGGCTTTGAAGTCCGCGACGTTCACCCGACCCACTATGGCCGTATCTGCCCGATTGAAACGCCGGAAGGCCCGAACATCGGCCTTATCAACTCGCTGGCCACCTTCAGCCGCGTCAACAAGTACGGCTTCATCGAAACGCCCTACCGCAAGGTGATCGATGGCAAGGTGACCAATGAGGTCGTCTATCTGTCGGCGATGGAAGAGGCCAAGCACACGATCGCGCAGGCGAACGCTGAGCTGAACGACGACGGCACGCTGGCCGAAGACCTGATCTCGGCGCGTGAGGCGGGCGAATTCCTGATGGCGCCCAAGGACCACATCACCCTGATGGACGTCAGCCCCAAGCAGCTGGTATCGGTCGCGGCCTCGCTCATTCCGTTCCTGGAGAACGATGACGCCAACCGCGCGCTCATGGGATCGAACATGCAGCGTCAGGCCGTGCCGCTGGTCAATGCCGAAGCGCCCTTCGTCGGCACCGGCATGGAAGGTACGGTTGCGCGTGATTCCGGCGCGGCGATCGCCGCCAAGCGTCCCGGCATCGTCGATCAGGTCGACGCCACCCGTATCGTTATCCGCGCCACCGGCGATATCGAACCCGGCCAGTCGGGCGTCGACATCTACACGCTGCAGAAGTTCCAGCGGTCGAACCAGGACACCTGCATCAACCAGCGTCCGCTGGTGAAGGTGGGCGACCTGATCGAGGGTGGCGACGTGATCGCCGACGGCCCGTCGACCGAGTTCGGCGAGCTGGCGCTGGGCCGTAACACGCTGGTCGCGTTCATGCCCTGGAACGGCTACAACTACGAAGACTCCATCCTGATCTCCGAGCGGATCGTGAAGGATGACGTCTTCACCTCGATCCATATCGAGGAGTTCGAGGTCATGGCCCGCGATACGAAGCTGGGTCCGGAAGACATCACCCGCGACATTCCGAACGTCGGTGAAGAAGCGCTGCGCAACCTCGACGAGGCGGGCATCGTCTATATCGGCGCCGAAGTGGAGCCGGGCGACATTCTGGTCGGCAAGATCACCCCTAAGGGTGAATCGCCGATGACCCCGGAAGAAAAGCTGCTCCGCGCGATCTTCGGTGAAAAGGCGAGCGACGTGCGCGACACCTCGCTGCGTCTGCCGCCTGGCGTCGCCGGGACGGTCGTCGAAGTCCGCGTCTTCAACCGTCATGGCATCGACAAGGACGAACGCGCCATGGCGATCGAGCGGGAGGAAATCGACCGCCTCGCCAAGGACCGCGAGGACGAACGCGCCATCCTCAACCGCGCGACCTTCAATCGCCTTCAGGAAATGCTGCTCGGCCAGACCGCTGCGGCTGCTCCCAAGGGCATCAAGAAGGGCGTGGAGATCGACGAGGCCCTGCTGGGCGAAGTCGAACGTCATGAATGGTGGAAGTTCGCCGTCGCGGACGATACCCGTCAGGCTGGCATCGAAGCCGTCAAGGCGCAGTATGACGAAGCGGTGAAGCTGATCGTCGAGAAGTTCGAGGATCGCGTCGACAAGCTCCAGCGCGGCGACGAGCTGCCCCCGGGCGTGCTGAAGATGGTCAAGGTCTTCGTCGCGGTGAAGCGCAAGCTGCAACCGGGCGACAAGATGGCTGGCCGTCACGGTAACAAGGGCGTCATCTCGCGCATCCTGCCGATCGAAGACATGCCGTTCCTGGAAGACGGCACCCACGTCGATATCGTGCTCAACCCGCTGGGCGTGCCTTCGCGCATGAACGTCGGTCAGATCTTCGAAACGCATCTGGGCTGGGCTGCCCGTGGCCTCGGCCAGCAGCTCAAGCACGCGCTGGAGGAATGGCGTGAAGCCAATCCGAACCCGCAGCCGGGCACCATGCCCGACGCGGTCAAGGAACGGCTGCTGGCATCCTACGGCCCGCAATATGCCGATCAGATCGAAGGTCGCACCGCCGAGCAGATCATCGACCTGGCCGAGCATTTGCAGCGCGGCATCCCGATGGCGACCCCGGTGTTCGACGGCGCCCGCGAAGCCGACGTGTCGGCGATGCTGGAGCTGGCGGGCCTGCACAGCTCAGGCCAGTCGGACCTGTTCGACGGCCGCACGGGTGACCGCTTCGACCGCAAGGTGACCGTCGGCATCATTTACATGCTGAAGCTGCACCACTTGGTCGATGACAAGATCCACGCTCGTTCCATCGGCCCCTACAGCCTCGTCACCCAGCAGCCGCTGGGCGGTAAGGCGCAGTTCGGTGGCCAGCGCTTCGGTGAAATGGAGGTGTGGGCGCTTCAGGCCTATGGTGCCGCCTACACCTTGCAGGAAATGCTGACGGTGAAGTCGGACGACGTGGTCGGCCGTACCAAGGTCTACGAAGCGATCGTCAAGGGCGACGACACCTTCGAGGCCGGCATTCCCGAAAGCTTCAACGTGCTGGTCAAGGAAATGCGCTCGCTGGGCCTCAACGTCGAACTCGCCGCGATGGACGAGATCGAGGAAGACGGCGACGGCTTCGCGCAGGCGGCGGAATAAGGGAACCGTCGGGCACTGTCTCCCCAAGACAGTGCCCCTCCCTGCCCTCGCCCCGAACAATTTACCCTCTAGAGGGACTTGAATTATGAACGAACTGACGAACTTCGCGAACCCGGTCCAGAAGGCCGAAACCTTCGACCAGATCCAGATCGGCCTTGCCTCGCCCGAGCGCATCCGGTCCTGGTCCTTCGGCGAGATCAAGAAGCCGGAAACCATCAACTATCGCACGTTCAAGCCCGAGCGTGACGGCCTGTTCTGCGCCCGCATCTTCGGTCCGATCAAGGACTATGAATGCTTGTGCGGCAAGTATAAGCGCATGAAATATAAGGGCATCGTCTGCGAAAAGTGCGGTGTCGAAGTCACGGTGTCGAAGGTCCGCCGCGAGCGCATGGGCCATATCGAACTGGCCGCCCCGGTCGCGCACATCTGGTTCTTGAAGTCGTTGCCGTCGCGCATCGGCCTGCTGCTCGATATGCAGCTCAAGCAGCTTGAGCGCGTACTGTACTTCGAAAGTTACATCGTCACCGAGCCTGGCCTGACCCCGCTCGAAAAGTTCCAGCTTCTGAACGAAGACGAACTGCTCGACGCGCAGGACGAATATGGCGAGGACGCCTTCTCCGCCGGCATCGGCGCGGAAGCGGTCAAGCAGATGCTGATGGACCTCGACCTTGAGGGCGAGAAGCAGGCGCTGCTCGATGAGCTGGCCGTCACCAAATCGGAACTGAAGCCCAAGAAGATCATCAAGCGCCTGAAGGTGGTTGAGAGCTTCCTGGAATCGGGCAACCGCCCCGAATGGATGATCCTGGACGTCGTGCCGGTCATTCCGCCCGAACTGCGCCCGCTGGTGCCGCTGGACGGCGGTCGTTTCGCGACCTCGGACCTGAACGACCTCTATCGTCGCGTCATCAACCGTAACAACCGCCTCAAGCGCCTCATGGAACTGCGCGCGCCGGACATCATCGTCCGCAACGAAAAGCGCATGCTGCAGGAAGCCGTTGACGCCTTGTTCGACAATGGCCGCCGTGGCCGCGTCATCACCGGCGCGAACAAGCGTCCGCTCAAGTCGCTGTCCGACATGCTCAAGGGCAAGCAGGGCCGCTTCCGTCAGAACCTGCTCGGCAAGCGCGTCGACTATTCGGGCCGTTCGGTCATCGTGACCGGCCCGGAACTCAAGCTGCACCAGTGCGGCCTGCCCAAGAAGATGGCGCTCGAACTGTTCAAGCCCTTCATCTACGCCCGCCTCGACGCCAAGGGTCTGTCCATGACCCTGAAGCAGGCCAAGAAGTGGGTCGAGAAGGAGCGCAAGGAAGTCTGGGACATCCTGGACGAGGTGATCCGCGAGCACCCGGTCATGTTGAATCGTGCACCGACACTTCATCGTCTGGGGATCCAGGCGTTCGAACCCGTGCTGATCGAAGGCAAGGCGATCCAGCTGCACCCGCTCGTCTGCTCGGCTTTCAACGCCGACTTCGACGGTGACCAGATGGCCGTCCACGTGCCGCTTTCGCTGGAAGCCCAGCTGGAAGCCCGCGTGCTGATGATGTCGACCAACAACATCCTCTCGCCCGCGAACGGCAAGCCGATCATCGTTCCGTCGCAGGACATGGTGCTGGGTATCTATTACCTGTCCATGGAGCGCGAAGGTGAGCCGGGCGAAGGTATGCTGCTGGCCGACATGCAGGAGGTCCATCAGGCCCTCTATGCCAAGGCGGTGACGCTGCATTCGAAGATCGTCAGCCGCGTGCCGCAGACCGACGAAAACGGTCAGCAGTATATGAAGCGCTTCGAGACCACGCCAGGCCGCATGCTGCTGGGCGAATGCCTGCCGCAGAGCCACAAGGTGCCCTTCGACGTCGTCAACCGCCTGCTGACCAAGAAGGAAATCGGCGACGTCATCGACCAAGTCTATCGCCACACCGGCCAGAAGGACACGGTGCTGTTCGCCGACGCCATTATGGCGCTGGGCTTCCGCCACGCGTTCCAGGCGGGCATCTCGTTCGGCAAGGACGACATGGTGATCCCGGATTCGAAGGAAGGCACCGTCGCCGAAACCAAGGCGCTGGTGGCTGACTATGAGCAGCAGTATCAGGACGGCCTGATCACGCAGCAGGAAAAGTACAACAAGGTCATCGACGCCTGGAGCCGTTGCGGCGACGTGGTGGCGAACGCCATGATGGACGAGATCAAGGCCCAGCCCAAGGACCCGCAGACCGGCCGCATGGCCCAGATCAACTCGATCTACATGATGGCGCACTCCGGTGCCCGTGGTTCGCAGGCCCAGATGAAGCAGCTTGCCGGTATGCGCGGCCTGATGGCCAAGCCTTCGGGCGAGATCATCGAAACGCCGATCATCTCGAACTTCAAGGAAGGCCTGACAGTCCTTGAATACTTCAACTCCACCCACGGCGCTCGTAAGGGTCTGGCCGACACCGCGCTCAAGACGGCGAACTCGGGTTACCTGACCCGCCGCCTGGTTGACGTCAGCCAAGACTGCACCATCGTCGAGGAAGATTGCGGCACCGAAAAGGCGCTGGAGATGAAGGCCATCGTTCAGGGCGGTTCCGTCATCGCCTCGCTGGGCGAGCGTATCCTGGGCCGCACCACGGCGCAGGACATCGTCGACAGCAAAGATGGCAGCATCGTCATCCCGATCGGCACCCTGCTCGACGAAGCTATGATCGCGCAGATCGAGGCTATCGGCACCCAGGCGGTGAAGATCCGCAGCCCGCTGATCTGCGAAAGCCGGATGGGCGTGTGCGGCAAGTGCTACGGCCGTGACCTCGCCCGTGGCACGCCGGTCAATATCGGCGAAGCGGTCGGCGTCATCGCGGCGCAGTCCATCGGTGAACCGGGCACGCAGCTCACCATGCGTACTTTCCACATCGGCGGCGCGGCGAACTTCAACGAAACGTCGAACCTGGAAGCCCTGTCGGACGGCACGATCGAGCTGCGCGACATGCCGACCATCACCGACAAGAATGGCCGTCGCCTGTCGCTCGCCCGCAATGGCGAGATCGCGATCATCGACTCCGAAGGCCGCGAACGCGAAACGCACCGCCTGCCTTACGGCGCCACCATCCTGTTTGCGGATGGCGACACCGTGAAGAAGGGTGAGCGCTTCGCCGAGTGGGATCCGTTCACCATGCCGGTGATCACGGAAAAGCCGGGCATCGTGAAATATGTCGACCTGATCGACAACAAGACGCTGACCGAGCAGACCGACGAAGCGACCGGCATCGCCCAGCGCGTGGTCATCGAACATCGCGGTTCCGCCCGTACCAAGGAAGATCTGCGCCCGCGCCTCACCCTGCTCGACGATCAGTCGGGCGAAGCTGCTCGCTACATGCTGGCGGTGGGTGCGACCCTCTCGGTCGATGATGGTGCACAGGTGCAGGCCGGTGACGTGCTGGCGCGTGTCTCTCGCGAAGCCGCGAAGACCCGCGACATCACCGGCGGTCTGCCGCGCGTCGCCGAACTGTTCGAAGCCCGCAAGCCAAAGGACAATGCGATCATTGCCAAGGTGTCGGGCCGCGTGCAGTTCCTCAAGGATTACAAGGCGAAGCGCAAGATCGCCATCAATCCCGAGGACGGCGGCGAGCCGGTCGAATATCTGATCCCCAAGAGCAAGGTGATCGACGTTCAGGAAGGCGACTTCGTGAAGCGCGGCGATAACCTGATCGGCGGTTCGCCCGATCCGCATGACATTCTGGAAGTTCTCGGCATCGAGCCGCTGGCCGAATATCTGGTCGCGGAAATCCAGGAAGTCTATCGCTTGCAGGGCGTGAAGATCAACGACAAGCACATCGAAACGATCGTTCGTCAGATGCTGCAAAAGGTCGAGATCATCGAGTCCGGCGACACCACTCTGCTGGTTGGCGAGCAGATCGACCGCGAGGAAATGGACGAGATCAACGCCAAGCTCCAGCCGGGCTTCGCGCCCGCCGCTGGCAAGCCGGTGCTGCTCGGCATCACCAAGGCCTCGCTCCAGACGCGTTCGTTCATCTCGGCGGCCTCCTTCCAGGAAACCACCCGCGTCCTCACGGAAGCGGCGGTTCAGGGCAAGAAGGACACGTTGGTTGGTCTGAAGGAAAACGTCATCGTCGGCCGCCTCATCCCGGCGGGTACTGGCGCGGGCATGAACCGCATGCGCGTTGCCGCCTCGTCGCGTG
The DNA here is from genome assembly GCF_015693305.1 of Sphingobium sp. Cam5-1. NCBI lineage: Bacteria > Pseudomonadati > Pseudomonadota > Alphaproteobacteria > Sphingomonadales > Sphingobiaceae > Sphingobium > Sphingobium sp. Cam5-1. The sequence continues at coordinate 1,812,661 of NZ_CP065138.1, forward strand.
ACGCAGCGATGCGGGCCGCTCTGCGCGCTTCCAGCCAGGTCGATCTGATCGCGCCCAAGACGGCTGCTGAAGAGCATGCCGCAGAACTGGCGCAGGGTCCGGAAGCCGCCATTGGCGACGATCCGCTCGGCGCGGTCCAGGGTGAGGATTTTACCACCCAGGATCTCGACTGACGCTTTGAAATCACGGGAACCGCTTCCTATCTTGGATAGCGGCTCCCAAGCCCATCGATCCCGCAAGGGAAGGTGAAAGAGCCCGCCGGACGCGTCAGCAGTCCGGCGGGCTTTTTCCTGACCGGACTATGCGGCATTTTCCGGCGCAAGCCCCTTGACCAGCCGATCCAACCAGCTTATTTGCGCGCTTCCGATGCGGGCTACACCCGCCTTGGTGCCCGATCCTCTAATGGTAAGAGAGCGGACTCTGACTCCGTCAATCAAGGTTCGAATCCTTGTCGGGCATCCAAACATTCGGCAATCTAGAAAATTTATGCCATCTATGAACTTGGCCATCACCTTCTCTGGCCGATCGCTGGTGTTTGGCGGAGGCATTGGGCTTGATGACTGATCGCGGTGGAAGCAAAGGGTCGATGGGCGCCTGACGCAATCCGCCAGCTGACGTGAGAGGAGCATCCAAAGTGGCGTCACAATCAAGCGACAAGCCGCTCTTCCTGTTCACGAAATATCAGAAGCTGACTTCTACGCGGACCTGAGACATTGGCGCACCAACATCCGGCCACGTCACTGGCCGGAAAACCTTCGCGTCATCTCACTGGACGGCCTGGCACTCATCGGCCTCGATGATCAAGGCAATGCGTATCTGAATGGGCAACGCCTATATACAGCACGCCGCTTCGCTTGGCAGGAACGGCTGATCGCGGGATTGCTCGCGCTGTCGGCTATCGTCGGCGCTATCGCCGCCTCCTGCTCAGAGTGGGCAGACTTGCATCCGCTTTAATCGCCTGATGTATGGCCGCGGCCAAGAGCTCCTGCTCCCGCCCCCAATTACCGTCACGCAGCCGGGCGAAGCCCTCTCACTTCCTCGGGAGTGATGGTCTTGGCAAGATTGACCAGAGATTTCACGGCAAAGGCCTTCAGTTGCGGCATCTTGGCCTCCCACGGCTTGCCATATCCCGCCAATATCGTTGACCCTTCGATCGACGTGTTGATGAACAGGGTCACGATGTCGACTTCCTCGGGGGAAAGCGCCGGGTTGAGTTCGGCGACATAGGAAGCCATCAGATTGTGCATATACTGGTTGACCATCTCGACCCGTTCCGCGACGAACTGATTGTGGTTCGCCATCGCCCACAATTCTGTAAACAGGTGGGTCATCTTCTTCGTCTTCGTTTCGTCCAAGGTGCCCCCGATGACCAGCGCGAGCGCTTCTTCGGCGGGTAATCCCTGATTGGTGAGGCTGACCCTCGCCTCCCCCACGGTCGGGCTCAGCAGTTCGTCCAGCAGCACCTGAACCAGCATTTCCTTACGCGGGAAATGACGGCTCACATTTCCGACCTTCATCCCACATTCGGCAGCAATCCGGCGAAGGGTGAACGCCGATGCGCCCTCATCGACGAGAACGTGCAACGCGGCCTTCAGGATTGCATCGACCGTGTCGGAACCCCGGGAGTATACTCCCGGGCGAGGAGGAGCGACAAGCTTGGCCTTTTTCACCTTAAGATCAGTCATACTCCCCCGTAGCGCTGATTTGAATTGATGAAAAGTTCTGCTCGCATGTCATCTGACCTTTCAGCTTATGAAAAGTCGATAGCGTTATTCACCGGTCGCGACATGGGTTATCAAAGGGCTCCCCACTCCAACTTTCCGCTATCCAGTTACGAAGGTTGCACGCGCCGAAGACCCTCGGGCAACCATGATCAATAGTAACCGCAGAACATAATGGTCCGAAGCGCGGCCCTGCGATCGTCGCCGCCATCAGGACGTTGACATGCGACAACTTTTAGTCAAGCATTTCTGGTGATCTGCGGCGAAAGCCTGTGTAAAATCCATCTTGTTTGCAAAGGACCCTTAACGACATGACGCTCAACCGGGAAACCGATACGGCCCTCGACCCTTTGTTTCTAAATCGCTGGTCGCCGCGCGCCTTTGATGGCTCCGTCATGGCCGCTGACGATCTGCGCACCATATTGGATGCCGGACGCTGGGCGCCCTCTTCCTTCAATTATCAGCCCTGGCGCTTTCTCTATGCGACGCGTGACGATGCCGCCAATTGGGCGCGCTTCCTCGATTTGCTGATCCCCTTCAACGCGATCTGGGCCAAGGAAGCCTCGGTCCTTTTGTTCATCCTGAGCGAAACGACGATGGGGTCGCCGGACAAGCCCAGCCATTCGCACAGTTTTGACGCTGGCGCCGCCTGGTCGGCCATCGCGCTGCAATCGACCCTGATGGGCTATCACGCCCATGGCATGGTCGGGATCGATATGGACAAAACCAGGGCGGAGCTGGGCGTTCCGGACGGGTTCCGGATAGAGGCCGCCGTAGCGATTGGCCGCATGGGCGACCCCGCGTCTCTTCCGGAAAAGTTGCAGGCGCGCGAAGAACCCAGCAACCGCAAGCCTCTCGAAGAGATTGCCTATTCCGGCAACTTCCGCGGCTGACTTGAAACTGCGGCGCCGATCATCGATCGACAAGCGCCATTATGAAAGTGGGGGGAGGCACCATGTACCTCCCCCTTTCCCCTGATCCAGAAGCCTTCAGGCGCTGGACGTCACAAGATGATCGCTCACATTTGCACGCGTGATGGGCACGCGCCTCACATGAGCTGGACCACCTCGATCAAATTGCCTTCGACGTCTTTGACGAAGGCCACATGTACGCCATGTTCGGGCTGGGGATAAGCAGCCACGACCACAACACCTCCTGCGGCGGCGGCACTTTCCACGAACCGGTGGATATCATCGGCGATGAACCCCAGGATAACCGACTCTGTGGTCGATTTTTCTACGTCGAGAAATTTCGTCAGCGTGAAGTTCCCCGTGCCCGGCGGATTTGACTTGAAGTACAGTTCCCGAATGGGACGCCCTGCGATCTCCGCATCGGCCTGCGCTTCCTCGACCAGGCCGCATACGGCGCCATAGAAAGCCGCAACCTTGTCAAGGTCCTGCACGATCAGCTTGGTGAAGCCTAAAGGAACTACTTTATTCACATCTGACATATCATCGCTCTTCATTTTTAAGCATATTCAACTCTTCGGAACTTCAAGTCATTTTCCGAATGAGTAGCGCAGACGCACCCCGTACATTCTGGGTTCGCCATATAACGTCGCCGTAAAGAATTGGCTGTTATAGGTATTGCTGTTGCTGACGCGATACAGCTTGTTCGTCAGGTTGGTGGCGTAGAAGCCTACGTCCACGCGGCTACCTGCAACATTCCGCCAATCGAGCGACAGGTTCAGCGTTCCGAATGGTTCAAGCCGCTCGCCCGGCTGATCCCCAGGAAGGCTGGTCCCCGCCGTATGCTGCGCCGACGTGTGTGAATAGTTGACGAACATCGCAAGTGTGCCGAGATCGCTGCCAAGCGGCTGCTCTGCGGACACGTGGAAGCTGTAGATGTACGGCGACACATATTGGAACGGGATGCAGGTCAGATCTACAGTCGCCGGAGCACTTATGACATTGCCGGTACAGTCCTGAGTGGGGCTGCTCGGCGCGAACTCATATTTCTTATATTTGGCATCTGTATAGCTGAATGTACCGCCGATTTCGACACCGGCAATCGGCCGCAGCGACGCTTCCGCCTCTATGCCCTGGATGCGCGCATCTGCGGAAAGAACCCTTGCGCCAGCGGCTCCAGTGTCGGGATTGAAGTCACCGGTCGCGCGCTGAATGCCCTTATAGGTCAGATAATAATAGGTAGCGTTGAGCCGAAGCGGCATGCCCGCCAGTCGCACATCTGACTTGAAGCCCGCTTCATAGGATGTGACGAACTCCGGCGGGAAAGTGCGGGTGGTCGTAAACACCGCATTGGCATTTATGCCACCGGCCTTATAGCCACGGCTGATCTTGCCATAGACGAGGAGCTCAGGCGAGAATCTGTAATCTACACCAATATTCCAGGTCGGCTCATTGGTCTTCAGATTCGCCTCGAATGAGCAACCGGCAGCGTCTGGTGCGATCGTATTGTCGGCGAAGCAGAAGAATGCTCCTGGAGCAATTACCTGATACAGACCCGCCGAGCCGCTGACCCTATCCCAAGTGTACCGAATGCCGCCGGTGACCTTCAGGTTCTGCAATGCAGGCGAAACCAGTCCCAAATCCAGCGTCGACTGCGCGTATAGCGCTTTGGACGTATTGGTGATCGCATATCTTATATCATACACGCCGCAAACCAATGGGTTGCCCGTGAACAAAGCTGGACAGAAACCGGTTGCACCCGCCCCCTGAGTCCCGGCCGGACGCTGATCATAGTAGAACGCGCCCGCGGTAAAGGTGAGCAGCTTGTCGAACAAATCGCCCTGAAGCTGCAATTCTTCGGTGAAAACCTTGATATCATCGCGCGGCAGGCGTGTCGGCGAAGCATTATCGTAGACGACCGGGGTGCCGTCGCCGGGCAAAGTGACTACGCCGGGAGCCGGATAGCTTCTTGGATCGCCATCATCGAACTGGAAGATGGTGCCGTCACTGTCGACGCTATATGTCGTCTTGAAGCGTTGATAGCTGATGATGTTGCGCAGCGTCAGCTCTTCGTTCAGATTGAGCGTGGAAGTATTGGTAACACCCCAGGTCTTCGTCCTTTGAAACGAATTGGTGCCATGGGCTGTTTGTCTGGGTCCACGAGCATCTGCTTCCGCGCTAGCCGCCCTGTAGACGTCGCACGATGCGCTAAAGCCAGGGATTGTCGGTCCTTCAACGCAGAAAGGAAGGCCGACAAAACTCGTGGCCGCCAGTCCCGCAACGTTGAGATGCGTGTTGACCGTACCGGTCCCATGGGTCCGGGAATTCGCCCCATAGGCCATGGTATAATTTTCAAAAGTCTCGGTCGGCCGCAGCGTCAGCCCAACGCGCCCCGAATACCAGTGCAAATTATCGCGATCGGTGTTCCAGACCACGTCCCGCGTGTAGCCATCACGATCCTGATAGGCTCCGGCAACCCGCAGCAGGACCTTGTCGTCCACGATCGGAACGTTGATCGCGCCCTCAAGCTCCTTGTTGTCGTAATTGCCGAACTTGCCTTGAACATAACCTTCAAAGTCGTTCGTCGGCTTTTTTGGAACGAGCAGCACTGCGCCGCCAGTCGTGTTACGTCCGAACAAGGTTCCTTGCGGGCCGTTCAGGACCTGGACATTCTCCAGATCTACGAAATTACCGGCACCGCCTTGTTGAGGAATTGAGATCGGCGCAGGCAGCGGCACTTCGTTCAGATAGACAACCACGCCAGGCGACGCCTGGAAGGTCGCACCCTGCCCTCGGATCGTAAAGCTTTGCGCTTCACGTGAGGGATTGCCGTTGTTGCCAACCACCAGAGAGGGAACCGTCGCCTGCAAATTTTGCGGCTGCGTTATGCCTTGCTGCTGAAGACGCTCTGGCGAAAATGCCGTAATCGCGATGGGAACGTCCTGCGCGCGCTCGTCACGGCGCTGCGCGGTAACGACGATTTCATCCGGGGCCGTGTTCACGCTTGAACTAGCGGCCGATTGGGCCTGTGCCTGCGCGGCTCCCGCAATGCACAACGCCGTCATGCCGGACGCGTAAAGAATCTTCATTCCATTTTGAACTGATCGCATCATTGCTACTCCCCTTTTGTAGCAATGTCCTATCTACCCAGGACATCGCGGTAACTGGCACTGTAATATTTACCGGTTCGTCGGCGATCGGGATTTATGTTCTTCCAATCAGCGCTTTGACTGACCGATCCCAATTTCGCCTGTGTAATAGTTGACGTATTTCAACCATTGTCAAGGCGAAATCATTGCGGCCCACGCCCACGGAAAATTACATTTATGGCTGGCATCATGGGCGGCACGCGCCATCGCACGCCCCGAAACGCAAATGGCGAGCCGTTCCCGACCCGCCATTCGTTCGTACCTTATGATATGCGGACGATCCGCTATCAGGCCGCGAGCGGCGCCTCGTCCATGTCAGCCGGAATGTTCGTCGGGCCGTTCACGGCGAACACCTGGCTGAGCATGCCGATGAACGCGCGGTCGGTCAGCGGATCGGTCGGCGTTTCAAACTGAGCGCCACGGTTGCGGGCTTCGTCCATCAGCATGTTCAAAGCCTGGTCGTGCGTGATGTCGTCCGTGTGGTCGAACGTCCGCTTCAGGTCGGCCATGTCCATGAACACTCGTGCGCCCCAATGAACCAGCAGGCGCACTTCATCTGCCGGCAACTGCTGATTGACCACGCCGTTGGTCTCAATCCGCCAGCCGCCTTCGACCGTTGGATCGGGTGCCATCACGCTGCTGATATCCAGACCTTCGGAACGACGCATCGCAAGCGGGCCGGTCGCCTGAGCATGGTGGAACATCATTTCATTCTCGGCAACGACCGCGCGACCCCACATAGGCGCGGTGATCTGCTTGGGCTCCCCACGAGGACCATCCGGCCAATAGTTGAAGCCGCCGCCGATATTGCCCTTATAATACCAGCCGGTGACCTGCATCTTCTTGCTCCGCCACTGCTCGAACAGGCGCGACTTGGCCATCGTCAACAGAAGCCAGATCGGCGTGTTTTCCATGGTCATTCCGCGGAAGACCGTCCCATCGAGATGCGGCGGCCCACCGATAAGGGTCGGCCCCTGAATGTTGATCAGAAACGTCTCTGGCTCAGCATATTTCGCGCCCCAATAGTTGCGCGACATTTCGAGGAACTTGGAGTTATAATAGCAATCGTTCAGTTCTGGATAGAAACATACACCCTGACGGGCGATGTACCCACGAAACGTGCCGCTGCCTTGCAGTATCATGTCCCAGGTAAGGGTCACGCCTTCAGGGATTACGCCACCTACGGCGGCGATGACTTCTTCCGGTGACTTGAAATTCTCGGCCAGAATAAGCGGCCACGGGCCATTTTCCCGCACAACCTTGAATATCCGCTGACGCTGATCTTCCGTGTAGGCATTCTCGATCACATAGGGCGGCGCAAACGGACGGAACTGGTCGGCAATGTCGGTGGTCATCAGGCACTCCATTGATAAACTGGACGTCGTCTCACTCCAATCGCCCGGAAATGCCGTTGGCCCGCCGCGAGTCGAAGGGATGCGCTAACCGGATGTTGGACCATAAGTTGACGATCGTCAACTGTGTCAAAAATTAGAAATATGTAATGATCGCGCCATCGTTCCGCCTGAGCGGAAATTGGTCGAAAATGTTGACGATAGTCAACATCGATGGGACAAAATGACGCAGTTGAAAAAGGGCCAGGATTCATGTCAGCCCCAAGAGAGGAAATTTATGGGCCTTCAAACTTTCAGCCCCGATTGCAGCGTTGAAGACCTAGTCGCCGCAATGAACCGTGACGGTGCGTGCATCATAAGGGACATGCTCTCACCCGAAATATTGAAGGCGCTTCAGGAGGATGTCGCGCCCTGGATCGAACAGACCGCGAATGGGCGGGACGAATGGGCGGGGCGCAAGACGAAGCGCACAGGCGGGTTGATCGCGCGTTGCCCAACGGTGCGTGAAATCGCGGTTGACCCCCTCATTCTGGGCGCTGCCAACGCCACACTGCGCCCCTATTGCTCGAAGATCCAGCTCAACATCACCCAACTCATCACGATCATGCCCGGTCAGGGCGCGCAGCCCCTCCACCGCGATCGCTTCGTATGGGGCGGCGATGACAGCGGCGGCGTCATTCCTGAAGCCATCGAACCGCAATGCAATGGCATTTGGGCCGTCGAGGACTTCACCGAGGAAAATGGCGCCACGCACGTCGTGCCGGGCAGTCATAAATGGCCGTTCACCCGTCAGGCGCGCCGCGACGAAAGCGTACAGGCGGTGATGAAGGCGGGCTCCGTGCTACTCTATAACGGCACCGTCATTCACAGCGGCGGCGAAAACTGCAGCACCGTCGCGCGCAAGGCCCTGAACGTCACTTATACGCTCGGCTGGCTGCGACAGGAGAAAATCAATATCTCTCCTGCCCGCCCGAAATCGCTCGCCATTTCGACCAGCAACTCACCGACCTCATCGGTTACAGCTTCGGCAACTATTCACTGGGCTTTTACACTGATCCGCTCAAGACGGGGCAGCATAGCGACATCATGCCCCCGGAAGCCGCACTCGGTCGATTCCCCGTCGAAATCCCCAGAATGGTACAAACGGACGCCGTCGCGGAGCCAGGCTGACCGATTTGCACCCGGGGAACGCCCTGCCCTACCGGCCCCTCGGCCCCGCCGATCGCGGGCTCAGCGCATCGCGCATCGCGACGCTTGAATTGATGCGCGCTACGCCCGGCATCCGGGACAGGATTTCGCTATGGATGATTTCATAGGCGGCAACGCTTTCCGTTTCAACGCGCAGCCAATAATCCGTCCCGCCCGTCATCAGGAAGCATTCGCGAATTTCCGGACATTGTCTGACGGCATGTTCAAAACGTGCCAAATAATCTTCGGTCTGCCTGTCGAGCGTCACCTGCACCAATATGTTCACGCTATTCTCGCCGACCCGCAAGGGGCTGGTCAGCACCGTATAGCCGCGAATGACCCCCGCATCTTCCAGCAGCTTGATCCGCCGGTGACAGCTTGACGGCGACAGCCCGACTTCCTCGGCTATCTCGGAGTTGGGACGTCTCGCATTCAGCCTTAGCAAGCGCAGGATCGCACGGTCGGTCTGATCCAGTCCTACGGCCATTTCGCCCAATTCCTTCGCACATTCTCTCAATAATATCGACATTGTAGAACATACTGCGTCACTTTGGGAGAAAAAGGCATAATCCCCCTTCTACAAAATGCATGAGGGGGATCGCTAAATGGGATCGCTGGATTGCGCGGGCGCGGTGTTACGCATCGATTTGAACGCCCTTGTGGAAAACTACCGCATCATTGCGCGCCGCGTGGCACCTGCGGAGGTGGCTGGCGTCGTCAAGGCGGATGCCTATGGCACTGGCGCTTCGGCGGTAGCATCCGCCTTGCTGGACGCGGGTTGCCGCCGCTTCTTCGTGGCGCAACTGAACGAGGCGCTGGCGCTCAGACCTGACCTTCCGGGTTCAGCGCAGCTTTTCGTGCTGAACGGCCTCCAGCCCGGAGCCGAACGGCAGTGCCGGGACGCAAGCGCGACGCCCGTCCTCAATTCCCTCGATCAGATCAGACGCTGGTCGGGCCTCGCGCAGGCAACGGGCCGCCCCCTTCCCGCAGCGCTTCAGGTCGATAGCGGCATGTCGCGGCTCGGCCTTTCCCCGAACGAAGCGAAGGCGATCCTTGCTGACCGATCGCTCCTGAACGGCATCGACCTCGTGCTCATCATGAGTCACCTCGCCTGCGCCGACGACCCGTCTTCCGCCTTCAATGACAGGCAGGTCGTGGCCTTCGACGATTTTGCCCGCCACTTCCCCGACGTGCCGCGTTCGCTCGACAATAGCGGCGGCAGCTTTCTGGACCATTCCCATTATGAGGTCGTGCGCGCCGGGATCGCACTTTACGGCGGGGCGCCGCAGAACGGACTCAATCCCATGCGCCCGGTCGTTTCGCTGGAGGCGCGGATCGCGCAGCTACGCACTGTCACTCCCGGAACAGGCGTTGGATATGGCCTCTCCCACACGGCAGAGCGCGTATCGCACATCGCAACCATTCCTGTCGGCTATGCGGACGGCTGGCCGCGCCATCTCAGCAACCGCGGCGCGGCCTTCATCGGCAATATCAGGGTGCCGATCGTCGGCAGGGTGTCGATGGACAGCATCACACTCGATGTGACGAACGTTCCCGACATGCTGCTCTATCCCGGCGCGCCTGTCGAACTGCTCGGTCCCCATCAGTCGATCGACGATGTCGCGGCCGACGCGGGCACCATTTCCTACGAAATCCTCACCCAACTCGGCCACCGATACGCCCGTGAATATCACGCCGCGCAGGCCATCGAGCAAAAGCGGAGTATGACAGCATGAAGGTCGCCATTCTGGGAAGCGGGGTCATCGGCGTAACTTCGGCCTGGTATCTCGCCAAAGCGGGCCATGAAGTCGTCGTGATCGACCGGCAGTCCGGCCCGGCGCTGGAAACCAGCTTCGGCAACGCCGGAGAGATTTCGCCGGGCTATGCCTCCCCCTGGGCCGCGCCGGGCATACCGATGAAGGCGCTGCGCTGGCTGTTCATGCAGCACGCGCCGCTCATCCTTCGCCCGACATTCGATGCCGCCATGTGGCGCTGGATGGTGGCCATGCTCGGCAATTGCACGGAAAAGGCCTATACCGTGAACAAGAGCCGCATGGTGCGCCTGGCCGAGTTCAGCCGCGATCAGCTTATTGCACTCCGCCACGAAACCGGCATTGCCTATGATGAACGGACACAAGGTACGCTCCAGCTGTTTCGCGAACAGAAGCAAATGGACGGTATCGGCAAGGATGTCGCCGTGCTGAAGGCTGATGGCGTTCCCTTCGAAGTGCTCGACCGGGCAGGCTGCATCGCGGCCGAACCAGGCCTTGCGAACAGCGCATCGCCAATCGTGGGTGGCCTGCGCCTGCCCAATGACGAAACGGGGGATTGCTTCAAGTTCACCAACGCTCTTGCCGTCATGGCAAAGGCGGCGGGCGTCACTTTCCTGCACGACCACAAGATCGAGCGCCTCGTCACCGATAATGGCGCGATCGATCATGTCGAAACCGACAAGGGACCGATCAAGGCAGATGCGTTCATCGTCGCGCTGGGCAGCTATTCCCCGCTGCTGGTGGCGCCGCTGGGGATCAAGCTGCCAGTCTATCCGGTGAAGGGCTATTCGATAACCGTTCCCATCACCGATGCGGAACGCGCCCCTGTTTCCACGCTGTTGGATGAAAGCTTCAAGGTTGCCATCACCCGGCTGGGCGACCGTATCCGGGTGGGCGGCATGGCAGAGCTTTCAGGCTTCTCGACAAACCTTCCCGACAAACGGCGCGACACGCTGGAATATTCGGTTGAGTCCTTATTTCCGGCGTCCGGCAATCTTGGCCGTGCCAGCTTCTGGTCGGGCCTGCGTCCCATGACGCCGGACGGCACACCCGTGATCGGCCCTACGCATATTCCGAACCTCTACCTCAACACCGGCCATGGCACGCTTGGCTGGACCATGGCCTGCGGGTCCGGCCATGTGATCGCGGACATTATTTCCAACCGGAAACCGGCGATCGAAACCGCCGATCTTTCCATAGCGCGATATCGCTAACGCCCGCGCGGTGCAGAGGACATGGGGCCGTCGTCTCGCATATCTACGCGACGACGGCGCCAATTGCCCTAAAGATCGCTGGCCTGCCCAATCTTTACGCAGCCGCCGCTGCGCTGTGATGACCCGCAATCCAGGCGAATACCATAGCCGGGCCTAACGTCGCGCCTGCGCCAGGATAGGTTCTGCCCATGACCGGGGCAGCGCAATTGCCTGCGGCGTACAGCCCTTCGATGACACTGCCATCCGCGCGCAGCACCCGCGCATGTTCATCGGCCATCAGTCCCCCTTTGGTGCTGAGGTCACCGGGGTAAAAGCGCGTCGCGTAAAATGGCGCCTTGTCGATGGGACCGAACGACGGGTTCGGCTGATTGCCGGGATCGCCATAATATTGGTCGTACACATTGTTGCCACGACCGAAATCTTCATCGACGCCGGTCGCGGCCATGGCATTCACGCGCTCGACCGTCCGGTTGAGGCCCGCCGCATCGATCCCGATTTTCGCGGCAAGCTGATCAAGCGTCGGCGCCTTGATGAAGAAGCCGTTTTTCACCAGATCCCCGTTCATCCCCGGCGGTGTGTCTCCGAAGAAATAGCGGCTGCGATAGCGGGCATCGAAGATCAGCCAGCTCGGCACTGCTCCCACGGTCTTGTCGCGGTCCAGCATGGCCCGCCCGGCGTTGACATAGGACGCCGCCTCATTCGTGTAGCGCTGCCCCGAAGCATCGACGATGATCGATCCGGGCAAGGTGCGTTCCCAGATGCCGACATTGATGGTGCCGTTCGGCAGGATCGACACGGGATACCATGTGGCAGCATCCATCAGGGCGAGTTCGGCACCCACCTCCGCGCCGATCTGGTGCGCGTCGCCGGTATCGCCGGGGCTGGCCGGGCTCCATTCGCCGCTGACTTCCTGAAACTGTTGGCGATATTGGCTGTTCTTCGCAAATCCGCCAGTGGTCAGCAGCACGCCGCGCGGCGCCATGATCCGCCGTTCGGCCTCCCCCTCGCCGATCACGACGCCCACCACTTTATCGCCATCCTGGATCAGCGACTTGAGCGGGCTGTCGAGAAGAACGGGTATGCCCAGGTGCTGAACGATGACCATCAGCTGCCCCATCAATGTCCCGCCCAGGCACAACGGCTCGCGCCCCCGCACGCGCCATGCGGCCGTGCGCGCGATGATACCCATGAACCTGGAGAACGCCTTTAACGACCGCAACATCACCGGTATCACAGGCGCGTCATCGGTGCCCATTACCATCGATGGCATTTCCGATTTGCGCATCGTCTTAAGCCAGTCGCCCAGCTTTTTGCCGTCGAAGTTCACACCCTCCAGCGTCCGGCCCACGCGCGCGCCCGGCTGATCCTGATGATAGTCAGGGTATCTTGGTGCCCGGACCCAACCAAGGCCCTGCTGCTCCAGGGCCAGCACCATCTGCGGACCAACATTCAGATAGGCCACCTTGCGCTCTTTACTGCTCGCCGGGCCGACATCTCCGATAGTCGCTTCCATATAGGCAAGCGCGGCCTCGAAACTGTCTTCCACCCCGTCCCGCTCCATCAGCGGATTATTGGGTATCCAGACCCCGCCGCCAGAAAGCGCGCTCGTCCCGCCCCAACGGTCGGTTTTCTCAATGACCAGCGGATTGAGGCCATTCAACTTGGCGGCAATCGCGCCGACCAGGCCACCCGCCCCACTTCCCACGACAATGAAATCAGCTTGATAATCGCGCAACGCTTTACCCCTGTTTGTGAATCCGCCAAGGATATTCGCTACATAGCGCTCTGTCCCGGAAGGCCGCCTCTATAGCCATCTGATTAGGCAAGGGAAGCGGCCCAGTGATAGCAAAGTTTGCCGCGCCGCATCGTGCCCAAGGCCGTGGTCACCTAAGGCCCCAAGTCCTGATGAAACGGCACGCACCATTATCTGGCTGGAAAGCCTTCCGAACGTGCCTGGCCGTATCGGGAGCAGATGGGGAACCGTGATTGATCAGGGCCGCGCTAATCTGACATGGTTTTGCTTGATGTTGATCGAATCTGACGTTATCGCTCCGGATAAGGTCTGTTGAAATTAGCATATGGGAATAACCATCCGGGCGCGGCGCAAATCGGGGAACGCCCGGATTTGTTTGGCCAGATTGTGACAACGCTGTCCGGATAACGGATTGAGACAGCGGGCAAGGCCATAAAAAGAATACCCGATTTTGGACTCGGGGAATTTAGGGAGGGTGAACGTGAATAAGGCTTTATTATTGTTGGGCACCATGCTGGCGAGCGCACCGGCGTTCGCGCAGCCAGCAACCCAAGCGCAAAATGTTGAGGCCGCTGATAGTGGCACTGCGGCTGACATCGTCGTGACAGCCCAGAAGCGCGTGGAGCGCCTGATCGATACGCCGCAGACCGTCAATGTGGTCAGTGGCGATCAGTTGGAGCGCTTCAATATCACGCGCTTCGAAGATGTCGCGAAGTTCGTGCCGGGTCTTTCGATTTCCTCGGGCGATGGTCGGCAGCAGGCCGTGTCCCTGCGCGGCGTAGCATTCGATCAGGATAGCCAGACGAACCGCTCGGTCGATATCTACCTGAATGAAGTGCCGTTTGACCCTACACAGGCGCTTCAGGCTCAATTCGATATCGGATCGATCCAGGTGCTTCGTGGTCCTCAGGGAACGTTGCGCGGCGGCACGGGTCCGTCCGGCGCGATCCTTATCGGCACCCGCCAGCCCAGCCTGCAAAAGGTCGAGGTAAGCGGCAGCGCAAGCTACAGCGATCGTGAAGCCGTCAACTTGCAGGGCGGCGTCAGCATCCCTGTTGTGACCGACAAGGTGGCAGTCCGCATCGCTGGCCTGTATGACCTCAACTATGGGAACGGCGTGAGGAACATCCTCACTGGCGACACGGATCGTTCACGGTCTTACGCTGGACGCATATCCTTGTTGCTGCAACCGACCGAGGATCTGAACATCCTCGTGATGCACCAGCAGTTCCGTTCAAAGGTGCGACAGCTGCGCCCAGTAGTTAGCGCGGAAGGCCAGCCAGTTGGTGAGTTCGGTTTCATCGGCCCGGATGATCGAGCGGCGATCACCGACGGCGACAATCTGTTCGTCACCAAGGGTCGCTCCACCATCGTCAATGCCAGCTACGATTTTGGCGGACACTTGCTGAGCTACATCGGTAGCTATCAGAATAATGACTTCAACACCGTTCGCGATCTTGATCTTGGCAACGGCTTGCTGTCGTTCGGTCCTGGGTTCCGGCTACCGGTTCAGTTGTTCCAGCAGATCGATATCAAGACGAAGACCTTGACCAACGAAGTCCGCTTCGAACGGACGGGCGATCATTTCTGGATTTATCGCTTCGGTGTTTACTTCAACGACGTGAAGACGCCTTTCACCGGGCTTGTCGACTATACCGGCGCGAACGGTGCGTGCGAGACCGCGCCCGGCCCGTTGGCGGGTTTTGGCTTGCCCTGCCTGACGCTCGGCGGCGGGACGCCGACGAAATCGCATGATCGCGGCTATTTCACGACGCAGACCTTCAACTTCACCGACAAGGATACGGTGGACCTCGGCTTGCGCTACTCGACGACGCAGGTGAATGATCCGACGAACCCGTCGCGCTATCATGCGTGGACTGGCTCCGCGAGCTACAAGCATGAATTTTCCGATAGCCTGATCGTCTATGGAAATTACGGCCGCGCTTACCGCCCCGGAGGATTTGATACGACCGCTGCCGCTACCAATGGCGGCCCGAATGGCCTTCCCGCTTCCTTCTTCACCTGGAGCCCGGAAAAGTCCGACTCTTTTGAAGTTGGTGCGAAGGGCGCGCTGTTTAACAATCGCATGACCTATGCCGTGTCGGCATTCTACCAGAAGTTCAACAACTTCATAAATCGCGTCAACAATGTTGCCTGTAACTATGATCCCGCTGGGGGGACGGCACCAGGTGCATGTTCAACGGTCAATCTCACCTATAATGGTGACGCGATCGTCCGTGGTGTTGAAATGGAACTGCGCGGTCAAATCACCCGCAACTGGAACGCTCAGTTGTCGGCATCCTATACCGATGCCAAATATGACAACGCGGACATCCCCTGCAACGACTATAATAACGACGGGCAACCAGACTTCGGTGGGACGCCTTCGGTCCAGCCGGGCCGCTACGTCAGTGTCTGCTCATCCAACAGTGCATTGTCGGCGCTGCCCAAGTTCCAGGCATCGTTCAACACTGAATATAGCATAGATCTTCCGGATGATTTCCAGACCTTCGTCCGCGTCCTGGGCCGTTACCAGGGCAAGCGGGTCAATCCGAACTCCAACATCCGCTATCCCAATTCGTTCAAGATGGATGCGTTTGCGGGTGTGAGGACGCCGATTGGGGCGGAACTCAACTTCTTCGTCCGGAATGTCTTCGATCAGCGCCGGGACAACGTAGATCCGGGTCAGATATTCAGCTTGTTCGGCTCGCCGACCGGTTACACCGCGATCAACTATGACCAGCGTCGTGAATTCGGTATCCAGACGCGGGTTTCCTTCTGATCGTACCCGCTGTTCTGTAACTGAACAGGCATAATGATATTCCTCTGATCCCGTTCACCACCTCGGTGAATGGGGTCAGAGGAAGTTTTTTACAGGAATATCGAAAGCACCCGGACGGGCAGAAGCTGGACAACCCGAGCGCAACCACCCCAATTATGTGGGCACGCCCAGCGTTGCGAAAAGGGAATTAAGCCGCTAGCCATATGTCCCGGAGGTTTTCGTAGTGAACGCGTTTCTACACGGCACTGTCCACGAAGCAGACGAAGACCTTCAGGCCGCCTTGCGATCAGACGCGAATATCTTGGCGCTGTGGGAAAGCCTTACGCCGCTAGGCAGGAATGAATTCATCTGCTGGGTGAATGACGCGAAGCAATCAAAGACCCGACAGCGCCGCATTGAACGAACCCGCGAGGAACTGCTGGAGGGTAAGAGACGCCCGTGCTGCTGGGCTGGCTGCATCCATCGTTCGGACAAGGCGCCGGGGCGATGGCAGCAGGCAGTCTTGATTAAGCAGCAGCGTAAGTCGTGACCCTCCACATCGCTCCGCGCGACGACGCACCAGGCGTGAACCACAAGCGCGGAGGGGAAGAATGAAGGCGGTGCTCGCGATCGATCAGGGGACCACATCCACCCGATCGCTGCTGATTGATGAAACAGCCGCCGTGCGAAGCGCCACGCAGATCGACTTGAAACAATATTATCCGGCCGACGGATGGGTCGAACATGATCCCGAAGCGATATGGCGCGACGTCGTGGCGACCGCGCGTGCGGCGTTGGACGAGGCGCATCGCACGGGGCTGGACGTCGCCGCCATCGGGATCGCCAACCAGCGCGAAACCTGCCTGCTGTGGGACCGTGAAAGCGGACAGCCCATCCATCCAGCCATCGTCTGGCAGGACAGGCGCGGCGCGGACCTGTGCAGCCGGTTCATCGCGGATGGTCTCGAACCTGAAGTCACGAGCCGCACCGGCCTTCTGCTCGATTCCTATTTTACGGCCAGCAAGCTCGCCTGGCTGCTCGAAACAATCCCCGGCGCCCGCGACCGCGCCGAAAAGGGGCAACTGGCGTTCGGCACCACCGACTCTTTCCTGCTGTGGCGCCTGACGGCGGGCAAGGTGCACGCGACCGACGCCACCAACGCCAGCCGCACTTTGCTGTTCGACATTGGCAAGATGGCATGGTGTCCGGACCTGTGCCGAATGTTCGGCATTCCCATGCAGATATTGCCTGAAGTGCGGGAGAATGACTGCCTCTTCGGGACATCGGACAAGAATATCCTGGGCGTATCGCTGCCCATCGCGGGAATGGTCGGGGATCAACAGGCCGCGTTGATCGGCCAGGGGTGCCTGAACCGGGGCGGCGCAAAGGTCACGCTGGGAACGGGCGGGTTCGCGATGCTGAACACAGGCGGGCAGATTTGCCGGTCGAAGCACCGGATGCTGTCCACCGTCGCCTGCTATTCCAATGGAAGCGTCAGCTACGCGATCGAAGGGGCATTCTTCGTCGCGGGTGCGGCCGTCCGGTGGACGCGGGACAAGCTAGGCCTGGTCGCCACGGCGGCAGAGACCGAAATCATGGCGCGGTCCTTGCCCGATAATGGCGGCGTCTATCTCGTCCCCGCCTTTGTCGGCTTGGGCGCTCCGCACTGGAACCCACATGTAAGGGCGATGCTGACAGGGATGACCTTCGCCACGGGTCCTGAACATATCGTGCGTGCGGCGCTGGAATGCGTCGCCTACCAATGCGCGGACCTGCTGAACGCCATGGCACTCGACAGCGCCGTCCAGCCTAATGAGCTCAAGGTGGATGGCGGAATGGTGGCCAACGACTGGTTGTGCCAGTTCCTAGCCGACATATTGAACCTCACCATCATCAGACCCGCCAACATAGAAACCACGGCACTGGGCGCCGCCTTCCTCGCCGGATCGGCGACGGGGGTCTGGACGACACTCCCCGAAGCCGCGTCGCGCGTGTCGCCCGACCGGCGGTTTAGCCCAACACTGCCCGCTGTTCAGAGGGAGCGCCTCATCGAGGGTTGGCGCGGCGCGGTTGGCCAGGCTCTGAACGCTTCATCCCCGGAACGCCCCTCCTCTCAGCAATCACAGGACGTTTGAGGGACCTTTAACCCTTCAAGTCGCCTTGAAGCTATCCCGATAGGTTTCGCGAAGCACCGTCTTCTGGACCTTCCCCATCGTATTCTTGGGCAAC
Source organism: Sphingobium sp. Cam5-1 (assembly GCF_015693305.1). Classification (NCBI taxonomy): domain Bacteria; kingdom Pseudomonadati; phylum Pseudomonadota; class Alphaproteobacteria; order Sphingomonadales; family Sphingobiaceae; genus Sphingobium; species Sphingobium sp. Cam5-1. The sequence continues at coordinate 1,830,708 of NZ_CP065138.1, forward strand.
TCTTGCACGAACACGAACCTTTTCGGCTGTTTGAAGCGTGCGAGCCTGTCCGCCAGTGCTGCGGCGATGGCCGATTGGTCGGTGAAGGACGGATCGCGCGCCACGATCGCGGCGACGACACCCTCGCCCAGGTCGGGATGCGGCACGCCCACGACGGCCGATTCATGGACTTGCTCCAGTTCGTCCAAAGCGGCTTCGACTTCGGCGGGATAGATGTTGTACCCGCCGGAAATGATCAGGTCCTTGGCGCGCCCTACTATGGAGACATAGCCTTGCTGATCGATCAATCCCAGATCGCCTGACATGAAATAGCCGTCGCGAAATTCGGCGGCGGTCTTTTCGGGCATGCGCCAATATCCCTGGAACACATTGGGACCAGCGATTTCGATCATCCCGACATCGCCCTGTTTCAGCTCCTGGCCAGTTTCGGGGTCCGTGATGCGGATCGAAATTCCCGGCAGCGGCAGGCCCACAGTGCCCGCGATGCGTTCGCCGTCATAGGGGTTGGACGCGTTCATGTTCGTTTCGGTCATGCCATAGCGTTCCAGAATGGCGTGACCCGAACGTTCCAGAAATTCGCGGTGAATGTCGGCGGAAAGCGGCGCCGATCCCGACACGAACAAACGCATATGCCGCACGAGCGCCCGGTCGAAGCGTGGATCGCCGAGCAGGCGTATGTAGAAAGTGGGCACGCCCATCATGGTCGTAGCAGCCGGGAGCGATCGCAACACCGCCTCCAGATCGAAGCGTGGATGAAATATCATCGACGCGCCCGATGCGAGCACGACATTGGTCGCCACGAACAGCCCGTGGGTATGAAAGATCGGAAGCGCGTGCAGCAGAACGTCATCCGCCGTGTAGCGCCAATAATCCCGCAGCGTCATCGCGTTGGACGCCAGATTGGCGTGGCTTATCATCGCGCCCTTCGACCGTCCCGTGGTGCCGGACGTGTAGAGGATCGCGGCAAGATCGCTATCGTCACGGTCGACTGTCGCAAATTGGGTAGCGCTTTCGCGTGCCAGTTCGACCAGGCTGCCGTCGCCATCGCTGCTCATGGTCTCCACGCAGCCAACCCCGGCCTCGCTCGCAAGATCGGCAATCGCGGGCCGGTTCACTGGATCGCAGACGAACAGCGCCGGGGCGGCATCACGCATGAAATAGTCGAGCTCGCCAGCCGTATAGGCCGTATTGAGCGGCAGAAAGATCGCCCCCGCCCGCAAGCAACCCAGATAGAGCATAAGCATGTCGATGCTCTTTTCCGCCTGCACCGCAACCCTGTCTCCGACCTTCACGCCCAGCTGGCCGATGGCGTTGGCGAAGGCGGCCGAACGCTCTTCGACATCCTGGTAACTGATGACGTTTCCATCCAGCATATGGGCGAACGGACGACGGCGATCCTCCGGGAAGCAGGCTTGGAGGCTGGTGTAAAGATTGGTCATGGCAGGCAGCTTTCACAGAGGCTCGGCAAGGATGAGCCCGAACATTTCCCGAGAATGTGTGAACATCGGCGCATGCTTCACGCCGCCAGATTTTCCCACGCTTCGTACCAAGGATTGCGGATTTCGAATGTCGTGCATACACGATGATTGAACAGCCGCAATATGAGATGTGATCGGCGAAATGGGGGACGGATCATGCAGGGGATATTTGGCGGAAAGACCTTGTTCGCTGAACGACCGCACATTGTTTCAATGGTGACGCAGTGACGATCTCGGGCGTCGCGCTTCTTGCAATCTGCACGCTGGTGGGTGCGTTCTGCGGAGACCTTCTTGGCGCCCTGCTGGGCGTGAAAGCCAATGTGGGGGGCGTCGGCATCGCCATGATGATGCTCATCGCCGCGCGATTATGGCTGGCGCAACGTGGAGCCATGAATAGGGGCGTAATGCTGGGCGTCGAATTCTGGGGCACCCTTTATATCCCGATCGTCGTGGCGATGGCGGCCAACCAGAATGTGGTCGCCGCCGTCAAATCGGGGCCGCTGGTCGCCATCGCCGCCATCCTTGCGGTGGCTGTCTGCTTTGCCGCCGTGGCCATCATCAGCCGAATGGATCAGGACGCCGAAACGATGGACGAGATCGAGGCGCGCGAGGCGGCGGCAAAGGCTCTCGCGTCGAGTGCCGTCGCATGACGTCCTTGTCCGCCATCATCGATCATGTGGCCGATGCCAATAACCTGATTGTCGCCTTCGCTCTGGTCGGGCTGGTGATGTGGCTGTCCGGCTGGATATCGCGCACTCTGACGGGCGGCCGTATCCACGGATCGGCGATCGCGATCATCATCGGGCTTGCGCTGGCTTTCGTCGGCGGTATCGCCACGGGCGGCAAGAGCGGCCTGTCGGACATTCCGATGCTCTCGGGCATCGGCATCATGGGTGGCGCGATGCTGCGCGATTTCGCGATCGTCGCGACCGCTTTTGAAGTCGACGTGGCAAAGGCGCGGCAGGCCGGACTGATCGGGGCGGTCGCCCTGACGCTCGGCACGGTGCTGCCCTTCATCGTGGGCCTCGCGGTGGCTTATTCCTATGGCTTTACCGATCCCGTTTCACTGACGACGATCGGCGCAGGCGCGGTTACCTATATCGTCGGGCCGGTGACCGGCGCCGCTTTGGGGGCCAGTTCGTCGGTCATCGCCTTGTCGATCGCGACGGGCGTCTTCAAAGCTGTGCTGGTGATGATCGGCACGCCCTTCGTCGCCAAGGCGATCGGCCTCAACAATCCGCGCAGCGCCATGGTATTCGGCGGATTGATGGGCACGGTCAGCGGCGTGTCGGGCGGGCTGGCAGCGACCGATCGTCGGCTCGTGCCCTATGGGGCGTTGACAGCCACATTCCACACCGGGCTGGGCTGTCTGGTGGTGCCTTCGGTCTTCTTTCTCGTCGTCCGCACGCTGATGGGCGCGCCATGAGGCTCAGCTCGCATGGCAGACCAGCTCCGGGCGATGGTGACCATCGCCTCCCATCCCCGGAGACCCGACCGCAAAGCGCCTAACCCTGTGCGCGAAGACCCGCTGCACTGATCCCCGCCAACGCGCAGGCTTCGTCATTGTCCGACGTGTCGCCCGTCACGCCTACCGCACCGATCGGCGCACCCGCGCCATCGACGACGATGACGCCGCCCGCCGCTGGAACCACACCATGGGGCGCGATCGGCCCCAGCGACGCGATGAAGGTCGGCCGTTCGGCTGCCATATCGCCAATCTTGCGCGACGAAACGCCAAGGCCAAGCGCACCCGCAGCCTTGGCGCAGGCGATCTGCGGCCGAAGCGTCGACGCCCCATCCTGCCGCTGGAAGGCGAGAAGATGTCCACCGGCATCCAGCACAGCGATGCTCAGCGGCTTCAGCCCGATTTCGCGTCCATGGGCCAAACCAGCGGCGATGATCATGTTGGCCTGATCAAGGGTGATGTGGGTCACGTGGGGATTCCTTTCTGAAGCAGGGTCAGGGCATGGGGCGCAGGACCACCCGTCGCCCAATCGATAAGTTCGATGACATGGACGACCGGCAGGGCCGCCCGCTGGCCGATCTGGATCGCGCAGCCGATATTGCCCGTCGCGATCACATCGGCATTGAGCCGCGCGAGGTTGGCCACCTTGCGCTCGCCGAGCTGCCCGGCGATCTCCGGTTGCAGGATATTGTAGGTCCCCGCCGATCCGCAGCAAAGATGCGCTTCCATCGGCGTGCGAACCGTATAGCCCACGGCCTCCAGCAATCGGCGCGGTGCCTCCGTCACTTTCTGCCCGTGCTGAAGCGAACAGGCGGCATGATAGGCGACGCTCATCCCCCGTCCCTCTTCCGCAGGCAGCGGAGCGTCGATCAGGACCTCGCTCACATCCTTTGCCAGCGCGGACACACGCGCGGCCTTGTCGGCATAAGCCGGGTCATCGCGCAGCATGAAGCCATAATCCTTGATCGTCGTGCCGCAACCCGAGGCGGTAATAACGATCGCGCTCAAACCGCCATCTTCGATCTCGCGGGTCCAGGCATCGACATTCCGGCGCGCGGCCTCCAGGCTGGCAGCATCCTTGCCCATATGATGGACGAGCGCCCCGCAACAGCCCTCCCCCCGGGCGAACACGACATCGAAGCCCGCGCGGCCCAGCACGCGCATCGTCGCCTCGCGAATTTCGGGCCTAAGCACGGGTTCGGCACATCCCTGGAGCAGCGCCACACGGCCGCGCGCGGCGGGCACCGGCTGGGGAACCGGATTGGCTCTGGATTTCGGCAAAGCCTGACCGGGCGCAAGCGCGAGCATCGCAGCCAGCGGCTTGAGCGCCGTCACCCGCTCCAGCAACGGCGCCGCCGGTTTGGCCAGCCGCGCCAACTTGAGCGCAACCCGAAAACGCGCCGGATAGGGCAGCACGGCGGCAAGCAGCGCGCGGATTAATCGCTCACGCCACGGCCGCCGGTATCGCTCCTCGATATAGGCCCGCGCATGATCCACCAGATGCATATAGTTCACGCCCGACGGGCAGATCGTCATGCACGACAGGCACGACAGGCATCGATCGATATGCTTCACGATCTCCGCTGTCGGCTCCCGCTCATTTTCCAGCATGTCCTTCATCAGGTATATGCGGCCACGCGGACTATCGAGTTCGTCGCCCAGCAGGACATAGGTCGGGCAAGTTGCGGTACAGAAGCCGCAATGAACACATTTGCGGATCACTGCTTCGGACGCGGCCATTGCAGGATCGGCGAGCAGCGCAGGCGGGAAGTTGGTCTGCATGATCTTAAAAGCGTCCCGTCTCGAACAGTCTAGCCGGATCGAAGGCACGCCGCACCCGCTCCTCCAGCGCCGCAACACCCGGCGCTTGCGGGTGGAAGGCGGGCACGGCGGCGCGTGTAGCAGCGGGCGCCCGCGCCAGCGTGGCATGCCCCCCAGCCGCCGCAGCCGCAGCGCGAACCGCCTGAGGATCACCATCAAACGTCATCCAGATCAAACCGCCCGCCCAATCGAACAGCCATTGCGCGCCCAATGGCCGCAGCGCGGACACCACCGCCAGGCTGGCACTTGGCGCAACGTTGATCCGCCACAATGGCTGATTGGCGGGTAGCGGGCTGAGTGTCCGCAACCCGTCCCAGACCCGCTTGCCCTCCGTTTCGTCGAGCGCCTCAACCTTGCCGAAAGCGGCGAGCAGCGTGTCGAGCATGGCCCCGCGCGCGGCCACCGATGGGCCGACACCCTGGATACGGAATGCCGTGAGCGCCCGGCCATTCCGGCCACAGCCGGGCAGATGCGCTGCCGCCGCGATCTCCGCTTGCGACCCCATGGCGACCGCCATCGCCTTCACCGCCTGCGCCTCATCCAACCCCTCGATCGCTCGCGTGGCGTAGGCGCGCGGATGCGGCAAGACCTTGAGCGTCACTTCGGTCATCGCGAACAGTCGCCCCCAACTGCCCGCCGCCAGCTTGGGAAGATCGTAGCCTGTGACATTCTTGACGACCTTTGCGCCCGCCACAAAAGGTTCGCCACGCCCCGACACGGCCCGAAAACCCAGCAGATGATCGCGCGCGCCGCCATGCGAAAGGCGCTGCGACCCAGCCACGCCTGCCGCAACCGTACCACCGATCGTGGCGGCCCCGGCAGGCGCGCCATAAATAGGCCCATGATCGAAAGGTTCGAAGGCCAGCATCTGGTTCTGCTCCGCCACCAGAGCTTCCACCTCGGCCAGCGGCGTACCGACGCGCACCGTCAGCACCAGTTCCGCGGGATCATAATCGACCACACCGGCAAATCCCCGCATCGACAGCGGCCGAGCCTCGATCGGCGCGCCAAAGCCGGACTTGCTGCCACCACCCGTGATCGCCAACCGCACGCCCTCACGAGCGGCATCCGCGATCACATCGGCGAGTTCGTCCTCGCGGGTCGGAAGAGACGGTTGCTCCATCATCAGAAGCGCGGCAATTCGGGAAAGGGCAGTTCGCCCCGATGGACATGCATCCGCCCCAATTCGGCGCAGCGATGTAGTTGCGGGAACATCTTGCCGGGATTGAGTAGCAATTCAGGATCGAAGGCGCATTTCAGGCGCTGCTGCTGCTTGAGGTCAGTCTCGCTGAACATTTCGGGCATCAGGTCCCGCTTCTCGACGCCGACGCCATGTTCGCCGGTCAACACGCCGCCAACCTTGACGCACAGCCGCAATATGTCGTTGCCGAACGCTTCGGCCCGTTCCAGTTCACCCGGAACATTGGCATCATACAGGATCAGCGGGTGCAGATTGCCGTCGCCCGCGTGAAACACATTGGCGACGCCAAGGCCATAGTGATCGGACAGTTCCTCCATCCGTTCGAGCACTTCGGGAAGTCGTCGACGCGGGATCGTGCCATCCATGCAGTAATAATCGGGCGCGAGCCGACCCACCGCCGGGAACGCTGCCTTTCGGCCCGCCCAAAAGGCAATGCGCTCCTGCTCGCTGGTGGACGCCCGCACCGATACCGCGCCATTGGCGCGGGCGATCCGCTCAACCTCGCCCAGCAGGTGCGCGCATTCCGCCTCGACCCCGTCAAGTTCGACGATCAGCAGCGCCTCCACATCCAGCGGATAGCCGACATTCACGAAAGCCTCTGCCGCGTGGATGGCAGGGCGATCCATCATTTCCATGCCCGCCGGTATGATCCCGGCCGCGATCGTGTCGGCAACGCACTGGCCCGCCCCCTCAACGGTGGCAAAGCCGATCAACAGCGCCCGCGCGGTTTCGGGCTTGGGCAGGATGCGAACAGTGACTTCGGTGACGACGCCCAGCAACCCTTCCGACCCGACCACGACACCCAGCAGGTCGAGCCCCGCCGGGTCAAGCTGACGCCCGCCAATGCGGATCACCTCGCCATCCATCAGAACGATCTCGCAGCCCAGCACATTATTGGTGGTAAGACCGTATTTCAGGCAATGCACACCGCCTGAATTTTCCGCGACATTGCCGCCGATCGAACAGGCGATCTGGCTCGATGGATCGGGCGCATAATAGAAACCCCGATCCTCGACGGCTCGGGTGATGGCGAGATTGGTGACGCCCGGCTGCACCACGGCGATCCGATCGTCATAATCGATCCCCAGGACGCGATTGAACTTGCCAAGGCCCAACAGCACGCCATCGGCGAGCGGCAAGGCGCCACCGGAAAGCGAAGTCCCCGAACCGCGCGGCACCACCTTGACCCGGTTGGCGTGGCACCAGGCGAGGACAGCCGACACCTGCGCTGTCGTCTCGGGCAGCACGACGACCATCGGCGGCTGGCGATAGGCGGTCAGACCGTCGGACTCATAGGGGCGCAGACCATCGGGATGGTCGATCACCCCTTCACCGGGCACGATTTGCCGAAGCGCGGCGACGATCTCCCCACGACGCGCCAGCGTGATTTGGTCCGGTTCCGGCATGACAAGCGACACGACCGCGTTCCTTTCTTCTCGCCTGCATTGTAGAACCAGCTGAAATACAGCGGTAGGCTATAAAATCGCTAATCACTCTTTCTTGTAAGGAAATAATTACAGGGCACGACAGCCCCTGCCTTCTCTCGCAAAAGCTTTATCCGGCGGCGAGGCATATGGGATGGTCCAGCGCCTGCTCGACGTCCTGCTAAACTGTCATCGATTTGAAACTCGATCGTCATAGGGAAGACTCATGCGAGGCTTCACTGTCGGGACCGACCATTGCCGCTGAACTTATTGATTGTCGAGGATGACGAGGAACTCGCGACGCAGTTGCGCGAGCAACTCAGCGTGTTCGGCCATGACTCCACAATTGTCGGAGACGGTCGATGCGCAAACCAGATGGTAGCCGCGCAGCATTTCGACGCGATCATCCTTGATCGGATATTGCCGATGGTCGACGGCGTGACATTGCTCAAAGGATTGCGCGAACATAATATTCTGACCCCCGTCATCATGATGACGGCGCTCGGCCAATCACGGCAAAAGGTGGAGGGGCTGGAGAGCGGGGCTGACGATTATGTCGTGAAGCCGGTCGATCCGGCCGAATTGAACGCCAGGCTCAACGCGCTGGTGCGCGCGAGGGAGTGGACGGACAAGGGCGCCAACGAAACGCTGCGCGCGGGCGATCTCGTGGTCACCCCCTCTCGCCACAGCGCCTGGCGCGATGGGCAGGCGCTGCGGTTACAGAAGACCGAATTCAAGGTGCTGGTGGAATTGGTCCGCCATGCCGGTACGCCTGTTACTCGCGCCATGATGCTGGAACGTGTCTGGAATTATGATTTCGAACCGGCCACTAATCTGGTTGAAGCCCATATCCGCCGCCTGCGCATCAAGTTGATGGAATTTGGTGGTGACGATCCCATCGTGACTATTCGCGGACTGGGTTATATGATCCCGGGGTGATTTCCCGGTCCTTGCGCACACTCACGCTCGTCTTTCTGTTCTTCTTTGTCCTCGCCACGTTGACCACGGGCTTTGGCATCTACTTCGCGACGCTGCGAACCATCGACCATATGGTGGTGCAGCGCATCACAGGCATGAGCGAAACTTTGGCGCCCGAGGGCGGGGGTTTCAGCGCCAGCGGGATCAGCCGCCGCATCCGCGTCGCGGCACATGACCGCGACACCGCCGATCTTGGCTTCATCCTGTTAAAAAATGGACGGCAGATCGCAGGCAATGTGCGCGTGTCGCGGCCCCTGCCCCTTGGCGTCTCCAGCGTCGATCTGGCGGACGATATCAAAGGTCTTTCTCACGGCCGCGTCATGGTCCGGGATTTGGGAGGCGGACTGAAGCTGGCGGTGATCGCCGAAACGGAACCTTTTGATAATTACAACGCAGCCCGCAAGCGCATCTACCTATTGGGTTTCGGCTCGATCATCCTGATCGCGCTGGCGGCGGCGACGACTTTCACGCTGATCATCCGCCAAAGGATCATCGAGATGCGCCGCACCGTCGATGCGATTTTCGAAGGCGACCTGTCGCAGCGTGTGCCCGGAAGCGATCCTCACACGGCCTTCGGTCAACAGGCGCAGGCTTTCAATCGCATGCTGGACCGCATCAATCATCTGATGGAGGAAATTCGCAACGTCACTAATGGGGTGGCGCACGAATTGCGGACGCCGCTGGCGCGCCTGCGCAATCAGCTGAACCTTATCGCCCATGATCCGAAGGCCGCCCCCGTGCGCGACAGGATCGATGAAGCACAGGCCGAGGCCGACGGATTGCTCAACCTCTTTTCGGCACTCCTGCGCATCGCCGAAATCGACAGCGGGGCGCGGCGCGAGAATTTCGCGACGGTGAACCTTGCCGATCTAGTCGCCGAATGCGTCGAGGCGCTGGACGCCGTGCTGGATGACAGCGGGCATCCGATAGCAGAACTCAGCCTGGAGCCCGCCATCGTCAACGGCGACGCCCAGCTATTATCGCAGATGATCGTCAATCTCGTGGAAAATGCGGTACGCCACACCCCGGCGGGCTCGGAAATACGCATCACTCTATCGGGCGCGTCAGCTGGCTGGGCAATTCTGATCGTGTCCGACAACGGCCCCGGCATCGCGCCTGCGGATCGCGCGAAAGCACTGGATCGCTTCGGCCGCTTGTCCGGCGGCGGCGACGTCAAGGGGCATGGCTTCGGCCTGCCGCTGGTCGCATCGATCGCGCGGTTGCATGGGGGCTCGATCGAACTGGGCGATGCGCGCCCGGGCCTCCAGGTTTCGGTAACGCTGCCAGCCGCATAAAAAATGGCGCGCCGCGAAGGGGCGGCGCGCCACAAAAGGTTGCGAAGATCAGATGATCAGAACTTGACGGACGCTTCGATGCCGTAGGTGCGAGGCGCGTTGAAGTTGCCATAATCACCAAGCACGTTTTTGATGTCGCCATTGACCGTGCTGTTCGTCGGTGCGGCCGGCAAGCTGTTCGACGGATCGCGGCGGAAGACATGCTGTTCGTTGAACAGGTTACGTCCCCACAGGCTGAGCGTCAGGTTGCGGCCTCCGCCGGTCCCGATGTCCGCCAGCGAGATGCGGCCGTTGAAGATCAGCGAGCTGTCATTCTTTGTCGCGAACTGGTCGAAGGCCTGGGTGGCCTGCGAATAGTTGCCATCGAAGTGGAACTTCAGCTTCGTGTCTTCGCTGCCGATCGGCAGGCTGTAGTCGATCGACCCGCTCGCGGCGTTACGCGGCGTGAACACGATGTAGAAGTTCTGATAGACGCCCGTCGCGTTGATGAACACCGGCGGGATCTTCGTGTAGGTATAGGCGTAAGACGCATTCAGCGTCAGGCCCTCGATCGGGTTCAGCGTCAGGTCCGCCTCGATCCCGCGGATCTTCGTGGTGCCGGGCGCATTGATCGTGACCAGGTTGTTGAAGCTGGTGTTGCCGACAAACTGGATCGAGCTGATGTCGACCTGGCTGTCCTTGCGGTCCATGATGTAACCAGCGAGGTTGAACCGGGCGCGGTTGTTCCAGAAATCCGACTTCAGGCCGACTTCGTAGGACTTCACATCTTCAGGATCGAACGCCTGATAGTTGGACGTGCGCGAGCTTGCGCCGCCAGCGCGATAGCCGGTCGCATATTTCGCATAGACGTGCAGGTCGTTGCTGACGTCATAGGCAATCGTTGCCATCGGGTTGAAGCGGTTCCACGTCGCGTCCAGCGGCTGGTAGCCAACGCCGGTCAGGAAAGCCGCAGTGGCGGTGTCATAATTCACGTTGCGCGAATAGTGCAGCACGCCCTTCTTCTCGTCATGCGTGTAGCGGCCGCCGACCGTGATGTGCAGCGCGTCTGTCGCGTTCCAGGTCAGCTGACCATAGGCGGCATAGCTCTTCGACCAGACTTCCGAAGCGCGGTCGATTGAGCAGCCGTTGACGGCCTTGCCGACGAAGGCCGGGGTCGACGCTGTGCAGAAGGGGATCGGCGCATAATTGTAGCCGGTAATTACGCCAGCCCCGTCGCGAATGGCGACCGCGCCCATGGAGCTGGGCGTGGCGGCGTCATCGCTGACATGTTCGTTGAAGTAGAACAGACCCGCAACATAGTCGATCGAACCGACGGTGCCGACCGCCTGCAGTTCCTGGCTGAACTGGCGCTGGCGCAGGTCGGCGAGGCTGTAGCGGCTGAATGCGCAGGGTGCGGCCGTGGTGCAGCCAGCGGCAGTGCTGCCGAGCGGCGGGTTTACCAGCGGCGGACGGTGCGCGCCGCCCGAATTGTCCCACTGGGTCGCGTCAACGCCGCGCCATGCAGTGATTGAACGCAGCTCCAGTTCGTCGCCAAGGTTCCACTTCAGCGTGTTGGTGAAGCCGTGGGTCTTGTCGACGCTGACCTGCTGCGGCACGCCGATGTCGGCCTGACCCATGCGGGTGTCGCCGTTCACGACGACACCGGGCAGCAAGGGCTTGACGGGGCCGCCGGTCAGGTTGGTGTAGGCCGTGCCGGGCAGGGTACAGGCGGGCTGCGATGCCTGGGTGCCGTTGGCGCAATTGTTCGGATTATAGTTCAGCAGCTGGCTGTAGAAGGGCGTATTCTCGTCCTTCGCGACGTCATAGGCGAAGTCGTTGGTGATGGTGTCGGTCGGCTGCCAGCGCACGGCCGCGCGCGCGCCCTTGCGGTTGTAATAGTTCCAGCCGACCTGCCCCGCGAGCGGGTTTTCAGTGGTTGCGTCCTGATGCTGGATCACGCCGTCAAGCTTGACCGAGAAGCCAGCGACCTTCGGCAGGTCGAGGTGGAAGTCGGCGGTGCGGCTACCATAATTGCCAGCGCCCGCTTCGATCCGGCCGCCCCATTCGCCGGTCGGTGCCTTGCTGACGATGCTGAGCGCGCCACCTTCGGTGTTACGGCCAAACAGCGTGCCCTGCGGACCCTTGAGCACTTCGACGCGCTCGATGTCGAACAGTGCGGCGTTCAGGCCATGCTGGCGGCCCATATAGACGCCGTCGACATAGATGCCGACGCCCTGTTCACGGGCGGGCTGGTTGGCGTCGAGCGGAACGATGCCGCGAATGCCGATGGTGAGCGCGGACTGGCGCGCTTCGAAAGTCGCGACGCGCAACGACGGAACGGCGCCGTCCGCGAAATCGTACATGCTCTGCACATGCCTGTTTTCCAGCGCCTGTGTGTCGACGACTGCCATGGAAATCGGCGTTTCCTGCAAATCGGTTTCCCGCTTGGTGGCGGTGACGACAATGGCGGCCATGCCCTCGCTGTCCGCCGTATCGGCGGCGGGAGCAGCGGCGGTCGCCTCGGCAGTTGCCGCACTGGCAAGCGTCGGTGCGGATACAGATCCCAGCAACAACGCACTCATCGAAGTCCGAAGCAGGATAGTGGAAGAGCGACTCATGATTACCCCTTTAAAAATCCATCAAGTGGATGCTTTGCGGGGTCACCATTAGGAGGCCATCACAACATTTTTGTGACAAACATTGTCATATAAAAACAAATATCATTTCATATTCGCGTCATTTTAAATATATTCATTATAATTTCTGATATTGTTTAAATAACAAATTAATATATATTTGTATTTCTTTCTAAGAAATCACGAAATTTATTACGGCAATGCATAAAAGCCGACTATAAATGACCTTGGTATCTACTCGATCCGCAGATTCTCAACGATTCCATAGGGAAAGGAATAGCGCGCTTACGTCACTTGAACACGTGACCCCAGCCGCTGGGGCCGGTCCGGATCATTATGAAGCTGCTTCATATGTTGGTGATCCGACCGGCCCTGCCTTGATCTTAGAATTTGAAGTTGCCCGTCAGTCCAAACTCGCGTGGATTGGTAACATTGACCGTGCGGTAGCCCGAGTCATAGTCCACGCCGCTGGACGTGCCGACTACGGCATTGCCCTGGCTGATGTTGGCGATCCGCTTCTGGTTCAGCACATTCTTCGCGAACAAGGTGAATTCCCATTTGCTGTCCTCGGCACGAAGGCCAACGAACAGGTTGAGCATTTCACGGCTACGATAATCATAATCGATCCGGTCAGAATAAAAGCCGGGCCGGTACGTGAACAATCCACGCAGGAACGGCGTAGCACTGTCCATCGGAAAACGGACTTCCGTGTTGGCGGTCAGGCTGAAATCAGGCGTCTCGCCGATGCGGCCGTTGCTGGCGCAGAAGCTGACATTGCCCGGCCCCGTAACGGTCGCCGGTCCGTCCCGGTTCGGGCGGCCAGTTCCAGCGAAGTCGTTGCACGGCAGCAGGGCGTTGCGATAACGGGCGCGAGTATAGGCAGCACTAACGCCGAAGTCCCAGTCTCTCGTGATCCGGCCGTCCAGCGATCCTTCGATCCCCTTGATCCGTGCGTCGCCATTATAGTTGAAATCGAAAAAGCCGGTGGGCGGCGCGGCCACGGCGGACTGATAATAGATGCCGCTGAAACGGTTCAGGAAGTTATCGAGCTTCTGATAGTAGACCGACACCGCATAATGCAGGCGGCGTCCGGCGAAGCTGCCTTTGACGCCTGCTTCGATCGAGTCCGTCTTTTCCGGCTGGGTGAGGATCAGGTCGTCGCTGAGGCCATCGGGCAGGCCGGAGCTGACGCTCCCGGCGCGGAAGGAGTGGCCGTAGGAGGCGAAGATATTCATCGACGGCATCAACTGGTAACTGATCGTCAGGCCGCCCGTGATCGGCTTGTCAGACGTATTGCGCAGGCTGGCTGGAATGATGTCCGTTGCCGGGTAGGACGCCGGTAAGCAGCCAAAGGACACAGCATCAACAATTGGATCGCCGGTGCACAGCAAGCTGTTGCCCGGCGTGCTCAACCCCAGTCGGCTGACATTCACCGACTTGATGATCGAGTAACGCAGGCCGCCTTCGATCGCCAAGCCGCCCCTACGAAAGTTAAGATTGGCGTTGAACGACCAAATGCTCCGATCTACCGGAACGGTAATCTGGGTGGCGATGGGCAGATAAGGCAGCGCGCCCAGAGTGTTCAGGCTATCATTCTGTTCAAACGGGAAAATGAAGCTGTCGCCTGGCTGAAAGATGCGCGTCGTTCCCCCCATCTTATTGTAGAAGACGCCAATGCCGCCGCCCAGGCCCTCCTTGTTATTCGTGGCCAAACGCATTTCGACCGTGTCGTATACGAAGGGAGTTGGACCAAAGGAGTTGGAGACGTAATTGGGCACTGCATTGCCGACATCCAGATCACGCTGGCCCTTCAGACGTGAATCCTGATGCGCCCCTACAAACGACAATGTTGCCGGACCCAAATCCCAGTCAATTGCCAGGTTAACGATGTGACTTTCACTGATATTGCGGCTCGTACCCTCTGCGACGGCGGCATAGTCATCGACACCCAGGGCTGGACCGGAACGCGTTGATGCGTTCGGAACCAGCGCACCACCCAGAAATGGGCCAGCTTCGAACGTCGACGTGTTGCCTGATCCGATAACCTGCTGCATCTGCCTATTGTCCGCATACAGATACTGATAAGTGATATAGGCAGTGAGATTGTCCGTTGGACGAAGGCCCAAGGTCAAGCGGGCGCTTTCAGTGCGGCTGCGCGACCGTTCGCCCGTGTTGACATTGCGGACGTTGTTCAGGCGATTGCCGTCAACCAGTGCAGCAACGCGCAGCGCGATCTTGTCAGAGAAAGGCAGGGAAACCCCGCCCTGCACATTATAGCCTCCACGCGTGGTAGCGGTAGTCTGCGCATAGCCTTCGATCTCATCGAAACTGGGGCGCGCCGTGGAGATGGTGATCGCACCTGCGGGGGCGGAGATGCCGCGCAGCAAGCCTTGGGGACCGCGCAGCACTTCGATCTGCTTGATATCGTAAAGGGCCGTGTAGACCGTCTGCGCATCGGTCGGAATTTCGTTGAAATAGACCTGGACCGCAGGGTCGGTGCCCTGGTCGGGATCGAACGAAATACCGCGCAGCGTCGTCGAATTGTTACGGCCCGTAGTGTTGGTCATCTCCAGGCCCGGAGCGAGCTGCTGAACGTCCTTGGCGTCGAAAATGTTCAGCTTCTGCAACTGCTCGCCGGTCGCCACATTGACGCTCATAGGCACTGATTGAAGCGATCGGGCTTCGCGCGTCGCCGTGACGACGATCTCGCCACCACCATCGGCCGCATCCTGCGCCCAGGCAGCGGTCGGCACGGTCATCGCTGCACCGCACAACAATGCAGAAAGAGTCTTTCCCTGTTTCATGACAGCGTTCCTTTTCTTGGCAGAAGCCAGCCCGACAATGTTGACAACTGCTAACGATCGCGCAGGCACCCCGCAACCCTCACCGTCATATTTTTGTAAATTTTGGCCCGCCTACTTACTATTTATCAAATATATGCGTTATTTCTTCGCATAATGCGCTTTATATGGCGGATTTTAATCCGCATTACGTTGAACAGATATCCAAATTCAGCTGGCATCGTCCTAGCGCTCCAAATCACCAAAAAACTGACACGCGCTAGATAAATTTTCCTCATCGGAGGATAGGAATAAGGACCGCGAAACGGTGAAGCGCAACCCCGTCAACGCGAATTTATTGCACTTGCGAATGCCTGCGAGGCCGGAAGAACAGTCGCATCCGGTGGCGAAGAACGCTCCACGCCGGGAATTTAAGGAGATCACTTTGGGGCGAGGCTCACATTGGACCAGATGGACGCGCGGTGTCACGCTCTCGAATTAGCAAGAGCGAGCCTTTTCCCTCCACCGAAGCATAAGCGCGAGCTACTCCCCGCTGGCGCGGCGGAGCGCCTTCTCCACGAAAACGTCCATCTCCGCCTTGGTCTTACGGCGATAGATGCGCACGCCAAAAGCGATAGTCATAGATCGACATCGGGAAGGGCGTCGGTTTCCCTTGCGCCAGGGAACGCTTGCGCGCAGTTCCTTCATCGTCTTGAATGACAACTGCTGTAGGGCGTTTTGGGACAATGCGGCAAAACTGGAAAGCGCTTATCAAGTCATTCGTGATCAGGCAGCGACTGCGCCTTCGTGAAAGCGAGGCAGCTTTCATCCTGCTCGCCGCCGCAGCCGGGGCCGCGGCGGGACTGATGACCAATGTGCAGCAAGGGCTGGCGCACGCTTTACAGCACATATTTTACGGAGTGACGATCAACCGGTTGAGCGCGCTGGAAACGATTCATCATCCCTTGCGCTTGCTGGCGCTTCCGCTGGGCGGAATGATGTTGATGTCTTTCGCGCTCCTGCTGAAGGGACGTAAGCGGGAGCCGATTGACGTCGTCGAGGCGAATGCCCTCCATGGAGGACGTATTCCAGCGACCGACAATCTTGTTATCGCAACACAAACCGTGATCTCCAACGGAATGGGCGCTTCAGTGGGGCTGGAGGCGGCCTTCGCCCAGATGGGCGGCGGCGTCGCTTCGCTGCTGGGGCAGTGGCTGAAACTTCGGCGTAACGATCTGCGTACGTTAGTCGGGGCAGGTGCTGGCGCAGCGATCGGGGCGGCTTTCGGCGCTCCGCTGACTGGCGCCTTCTACGCTTTCGAGATCGTGATCGGCCATTATACTCCCTCGGCAATTGCGCCCGTCATCGCGGCCGCTCTGGCCGGTGCTTCTGTGTCGCGAGCGCTGGGCGTGGAACCTTGGCTGATTGCAACGACTGCCAACAGGGTCATTGCTACAGAGGATTATCTGTTGTTTGCCTTGCTGGGCATATTATGCGCCTTGTTGGGCATCACGATCATGCGGCTCGTCACTTTCGCAGAGGTGCGGGTCCAGGGCTGGGTCAGACTGGGGCGATGGAAGCCGCTGATCGGCGGACTGCTGCTGATGCCTCTCGCTCTGGCGTCTCCTCAAACCCTGTCGGCGGGGCATGGGGCATTGCACCTCGACCTCATCCTGAAGCCTGCCGTCGGTCTCCTGCTGCTTATATTGAGCCTCAAGATCGCCGCATCTGTGATTTCCCTGAGCTTCGGCTTCCGGGGCGGTCTGTTCTTCGCCTCGCTGTTCCTGGGGGCTTTGGCGGGGCAGATTTTCGCTGGCATTGTCAACGCGTCAGGAACCGGACTCTCGCTCAACCCTGTAGATGCGGCCCTTGTCGGCATGGCGGGTCTGAGCGTATCGATCGTCGGCGGACCGATGACCTTGGCCCTGCTGATGCTGGAAACAACCCATGATTTCGGACTGATGGCTGTCGTGCTGACCGCTTCCTTGCTGTCGAGCGCGGTGACAAGAGAGCTGTTTGGCTATTCCTTCTCGACGTGGCGGCTTCATCTCCGTGGATCAAGCATTCGCGGTCCGCGCGACATCGGCTGGGTGCTAAACCTGACTGCCGCGCGCATGATGCGCCGGGACTGGGTATCGCTGGATGAGAATTGCACCGTGGCCGAGTTTCGGAAAAGAGTGCCGCTAGGATCGACGAGCAAGGCCGTCATCACCGATGCGGTCGGCCATTATCGCGGGATTGTATCGACGCCGGCAGTATATGCGCCAGAGCTCGAGGGGGATGCGCGAGTGGCCGAGCTTGCAACGCTGCGCGACGCGACGCTCCGTTCAGATGCCAATATCCAGACCATCCTGCCACTGTTCGACCGATGGGAGGCCGACGAACTGGCAATAGTTGACGATTCTGGCCGAATGTTAGGTCTGCTAACCGAAAAACATGCGAGACGCAGATATTTTGAGGAAATCGAGTCGTCGCAGCGGGCTCTGTTCGGTGAGGGCTGAGATTGAGATTGGCCGACCATTCGGAATGGCGGTAATTCCGGTGGTCGTCATGACGCCCCCTTAGAGCGCGCTGCGTTTAATAGGACGCAGATCGCGCGCTCTAGTTTTTTGCTATCGCATCGTTTTAAGCGCAAAATCGGTTCCCACTTTTGCGCACGATGCTCTAGTCGCCATTGGCATCAACCATGAAAACCGTGGGTTTGCCTCGCGACCCGGGATCCCATCCTGCCGATAATGCTGCCCGCACCCCCCGCGAAGCAATCGCATCGTTGATGTGCAAACGCCCTTTCGGCAATCCTTTCATCAGGCGCTTGGGTGCCGGAAATTGCAGCACGGCTTCGCGCGGCATGTCTCTCTGACGTAGGGAGACAGTCATTCCCTTCCAGCCATCGGAAGAGGACAATTGAGGCTCGCTCAAGAGTTCCCAATCATATTTGAAACCGTCGATCTCTACAGTGCCGCTGCGGCCGGGTGCTTGAAACATGTCATACCCTTAGCATGTCAGCAGCTTTACTCCATCCGTGGTATCGCAGCTTTTCTCGACGCTCTCAGTCGTCCTCAATCGCTGCAATTCCCCTTTGGGTGAAGGGGGTAGTCAGGGCTTATTTTAATCGCCCAACCAACCGGATATAATCTCGCCCTTATGCCCTTCGGGCGCTAACGTGGCGCGCAAAGCCTGCAACAGTGGCGGCAGCGCCTGCGTGAAAGCGTAGGGCGGATTGACGATATAGAGACCCGCGCCGTTATAGATTCCGGGTTGCTCGCTATCGTATAGCCAATGCTCCACCAACAGCAATTTCGGGATGCCGAGCTTGCGTAACTGCTGCTTCCACCGCCAATGCGTGGCGCTGTCTTTCAGCGGATACCAGATCACCGTCACGCCATGCGCCCATTTGCGGTAAGCGGCGGCGAGGGTGGCGGTGATACGCGCGCGTTCGTCCGGCTGCTCGTAGGGCGGGTCGACCACCACCACGCCGCGCGCGGTGCGGGGCGGCAGCATAGCCAGCCAAAGTTCGTAGGCGTCGCGTTCATGCACAGCCGCGCTGGTGCCCCGCATCGCGCCGCGCAGGGTGTAAGCGTCTTCCGGATGCTTTTCGTTCAGGATCAGGAAATCCTGCGGGCGCAAAAGCTGGGCCAGAAATCGCGGTGAGCCGGGGTAAAGCCGCGGTTCGTCACCCACATTCACCGCCCGTACGGCGGCACGGTATTCGTCCAGCAACGGGTTGGGATCGGCAAAGGCCCGCAGCACGCCCTGCGTGGCTTCGCCGGTGCGTTGGGCTTCGTCGCCGCCAAGGTCGTACAGCCCGCAGCCGGCATGGGTGTCGATCAGGGTCAGCGGACCCGGCTTGTGCTGCAAGGCCCGCACCAGGGCGATCAGCAGGCTGTGCTTTACGACATCGGCGCTATTGCCAGCATGGAAGGAATGGCGATAATTCATTGTGGTTCAAAGTCCTGACGGCCTGCCTTTAGACGAGCTGCGGGACCTTCTGCAAAGCGAAGTTATGGCCGTGCCGCTATTGTTGGGCGCACGAACCGAGTGCAAGGCGATTGAAGCAACCAGTCCGGTGCTCGCATAGGGTCGGGCGGAAACCATGCCAGTGAAGAAGGCCTGCACGAACATCTTGATATTGCGATCGCTGCGACCGGGCATCGCGCGCGGAAAGATCTGCTCCGTATCGGCTCGGCCCTAAAGGGGGACAGATGATCGACAACGAGAGCGCTCCCCTCGGGCCTCGCATCCTCGTCGGCCAACCGGCTTAAGCGGCTGCCAGCTTAGCCGCTGTCCAAAATGCTTCTGCAGATGGGCTGAGCGCCGCATGCCGTCTCAACAAAGAGAAAGGCAACCAGGGCGCGTGATCGAAAGCTATGCGCACGACCGAAGGGAGCGATGGTGAATCTCCCTCGAAGTCGAAAAAGGCTGCGAGAAGATCATCTTCAATTTCCTCGGGGGGACCTTCGGCCATCTCGGGATTTTCCACAAACCTCACGCTCTGCGCGGGCAACGGCTTATAAAGTTCATCCCACAAACGCGGGTTCAATCCTCTCGTGAAGACCTGAACTCGCTGCCCTGCGAGATCAGCGGACGTAATCAACGACCGCGATGCCAGCGGGTGCGACCGAGACATCGTTATGGCCAGGCCAAACCGCCTTAACGTGATTCCTTCGAACTCCTTTTCGTCGAAAGACCCCATCATGAAAGTGAGATCTATGCTGCCCTGCCTTAACCGTTCCAGAAGTGCGAGGCTCCAGCCTATATCTATTTCCAAACTGACATTGGGGTACTGGGCTGCAAATTGTTCAATCAGCATCCGGCGCTGATGTATCGGCCTGGAATATGGCGCCGCGCCCACCCGCAACAACTTGGATTTTGGCTGATGCAACCCCATTGCCAGGGCGTTCGCTGCCTCAACAGCATCAGCCACCGCTTTGGCCGCAACGAGGAATTCGGCGCCGCGCGCCGTCAATACCACCCTGCGGGTCGTGCGGGTGAAGAGAGCGAAGCCTAGAAGGTCTTCCAACCGCCGGATCCGTGCCGACAGCCAAGGCTGTGCGATGCGCAGACGAGCGGCCGCCTTGGCGAAAGATGCTTCATCTGCGACAGCTGCAAACTCGATAAGAAGGCGCGGATCGATCCGCATCTGACGCTCCCGGATGGTCGTTCAAAGAAGAGATAAAGACGATTTTCGACATAGTCGAGTGAGGATTCGTCTTGGACTTCGCTCACCGCCGCAGCGATTATCAGACGACAGCCACGCTCCGCAACCAGGGTGAGCGACATAAACAAATTACCGATCGGCAGATGTCATCGGAATTCCGGCTGAATAAAGGAGCGGGACAGGTGACGCCGAACGGCAAAAGTTATGCCTCTGCGATAAGCGAATTCGATCTTGAATCAGAACTTCGAGAACTGCGTCAACGAGATAGCAAGCATGTAAACGCAGCCGAGATTTGCTGTGATCGATATGCTGACGACAAGGCGGCGGTCGCACTTCGTTACCGGAACTCTCTTGGCGTGCAAAGTGAATGGACTTTCGATTCTCTCAAAATCCATTCGGAACGGCTTGCACGGCTCCTCGCGTCGCTGGGTATCAAGAAGGGCGATTGCATCGCCGGGCTACTTTCCAGAACGCCCGAATTACTGATCACCGCTTTGGCGGCCTGGCGGATCGGCGCCATTTACCAACCACTATTCACCGCCTTTGGTCCTAAAGCAATCGATCACCGTCTGATCGAAGCCGGAACGAAGGCAATCGTCACCAGCGCAGAACATCGCAGCAAGATCAGCGGCGCTGCCGCCATCCCGGTGTTGACGACCTCTGCGCCTAAAGGAAGTGACCATGACTTCTGGTCAGAGGCTGTCGGTCTGGAACGAGACTTAAGTCCGGCATCGTGCACATTGGATGATCCGTTCCTGATGATGTTCACATCTGGAACAACTGGCCTGCCCAAGGCTCTTCATGTGCCCATTCGGGCGATTGCAGCCTTCAAGCGTTACATGCTCGATGGCATCGGATTGAGCCGTGACGATGTCTTCTGGAACATGGCCGATCCCGGCTGGGCCTATGGCTTATATTATGCCGTGGTGGGGCCGCTTTCCCTCGGGTTTGCTACCACATTCTTCGAAGGTTCATTTTCC
This sequence comes from Sphingobium sp. Cam5-1, assembly GCF_015693305.1. Classification (NCBI taxonomy): domain Bacteria; kingdom Pseudomonadati; phylum Pseudomonadota; class Alphaproteobacteria; order Sphingomonadales; family Sphingobiaceae; genus Sphingobium; species Sphingobium sp. Cam5-1. Next base: position 1,851,903 of record NZ_CP065138.1, read on the forward strand.
GTTGCTGACACTTACCAGACGATCAAATCCTTTGGTGTGACAAGTCTCGCAGGGTCGCCGACAGCTTACCGGATGATGATGGGCGCAGGTCCGGAACCTGCCGCCGCCGTCCGCGGACAATTGCGGGCTATCAGCAGCGCTGGCGAGCCCCTCAATCCCGAACTGGTCCGCTGGTTTGCCGAACATCTGAATGCGCCGATGCGGGATCATTACGGCCAGACTGAGCTAGGCATTGTTCTTTGCAATCACCATGGCCTGACCCACCCGGTGGCCATAGGTTCGGCGGGCTATCCCCTGCCCGGCCATCATATTGCGGTGCTTGATGATCAAATGCTGGAACGAGGCGTGGGGGAGCCAGGCGTCCTTGCCTTGGACAGTGCGCGCTCTCCGCTCATGTGGTTCGACGGCTATTTAGGGCGGGAAACATCGGCATTGGTCGATGGGTGGTATCTCACCGGCGATACATGCGAACGGAACGAAGATGGCAGCATTTCCTTCATCGGACGGTCCGATGATGTGATTACGACCTCAGGTTACCGCGTAGGCCCCTTCGACGTCGAAAGCGCCCTGCTGGAGCATGAGGCTGTTCTTGAATCGGCAGTTGTCGGCAAGCCGGATCCTCAACGCACGGAGATCATCAAGGCTTTCATAGTCCTCAACGATGGTTTTGAACCCGACGCTGAATTGGCCGAAGCTTTGAAGCTTCACGTCAAGTCACGCCTTTCGGCACATGCCTATCCGCGCGAAATCACTTTTGTCGATCAAATCCCAAAAACACCTAGCGGGAAAGTACAGCGCTTTCTTCTTCGGGAAAGAGACTGAATAAACGGCCTGAATAACGATCAGGATTATAACTGATCACAAAATAAATAACGTATTTTGAGGGGAATAAAATGTCGAAAAATCTGAAATTGATGGCATTGATTGCGACGATGAGCAGCACCACGGCGGTATACGCCGCCCCGACGCCTGCTGATCCAGCCTATCCTGATGCTCCGGCATCCTCAGCATCGCCCGAACAGGGATTAGGCGATATCATCGTAACTGCCCAACGCCGCTCCGAAAACCTGCAAAAGGTGCCGATCGCTATCAGCGCCATGACTTCCGAAGCCCTGGCAAATACAGGCGTCACTCAACTTAACGACCTGACCGCTATGATATCCGGGTTCGCCGGACCAGGAGACAACTCGAACCGCCCGCCTCATTTGCGCGGGGTCGGCAGTCAGACGAATGTCGATGGCAATGACAGCGCAGTGGCCTATTCGATCGATGGCGTTTTCCTCCCCACCTTCAACCCCGCCGTCCTGGCCATCAACTATGTCGACCGCGTTGAAGTGTTGAAGGGGCCTCAGGGAACGCTCTTCGGCCGCAATTCCACCGGGGGTCTGATTTCGGTCATTACAAGGTCGCCTACGGATCGCTTCGAGGCTGAGGGAGAAGCTGGGTACGGTAATTACGATACAGTCGAAGGATCATTCTACGCTGGCGGGCCGTTGGCGGACGGTATCAAAGCTAATTTGGCGCTTCAGGCAAGCCGCCAGGGCGATGGCTGGGGCCGCAACCTGCCGGACGGACGGGACGTCCATCGCAAGCCGCTGGTCTTTTCCGCGCGGAGCAAATGGCTGCTTGAACCCACCGACGGAACCAAGATCACGCTCACGGGCGACTATGAGCAATATAAGTCCGTTGGCGGACTGACCCCGCATCAGGTCACGGGCACCGTTTCAGCCTTCGGCACCAGGGAGACGGCGAAGGATTGGGATTCCAATGTCGATACGATCGATAGGCAGAAGAGCGAGTCCGGCGGCGTTTCAGCCAAGATCGAGCAGGATTTGGGCTTCGCAACGCTCGTCAGCCTCACCGCCTATCGCAAGACCCACGCTTTGCCAAAGGACCTGGATTATGATGCGACGCCGATCTATGCCGTCAACGTAACAAACGATCTTAGAAACCGCCAGTTCACGCAGGAATTGCAGTTGATCGGCAATCCCGGGTCTAGACTCCAGTGGCAGCTCGGCGCTTATTTCCTGTCATCGCGCGACCAGGTGGACACATATCTGGAAGGCGGATTGCTCGCCCCAGCCCTTCTGGATGTCGCACATGCCCGGCAGCGCACGCGGTCCTTGTCCGCTTATGGCCAAGGCACGTACAAGCTGACCGACGACACGCGGCTTACCCTTGGACTGCGCTACACGAAGGAACGGCGCAAGATGAACGGGATCGAAATCGCCACCTTGCCCCTTGCAGGCGGCGGAACCGAAGACGTTGAAGTCGCCAACGTCGATCAAAGGGTGTCGCAGGGCGTGGTGACATGGCGCGCCGCGATCGATCATGATTTCGGGCCGGACACATTGGGCTATGCCTCCATCAACAAGGGCTTCAAGAGTGGCGGGTTCAATTTGGACGTCATCACAAACCCTCCTTACAAGGCGGAGGAGCTCATATCCTACGAAGCGGGCGTGAAGACGAGCCTGCTCGACCGGAAATTGAGGCTCAATGTTGCGGGCTTCTACTATGATTACAGCAATATCCAGATCGTCGGGCTGGGTGCGACCAGCCTGGTGCTCTATAATGGACCCAAAGCCAGGATTTACGGGGCTGATGTCGACATAGATGCGCAGGTCACGCCGCGCCTGACCCTGTCGGGTAACTTTGAGCTGATGAAGTCAAAGTTTGGAGATTTCGATCAGGCGGTCTTCTACCGCCCCCTGCCTGGCGGCGGATATGAGCAATATGCCGACAATGCGCGGGGCAACAAGCTTCCGCTCGCTCCGGGCTTTACCGGCTCTCTCACAGGCGTTTACAAGATTCCAACCGACCATGGTGAATGGCAACTGGTCGGTACGGTCTCCCATAATTCTGGCTTTTACACGGAAGTCGACAACAGGCTGCGTCAACCGGCCTATACATTATTGGCCGCAAACATACGCTACACGCTTCCGGGGGATCGCGTTTACGTGAAGCTATGGGGCGAAAATCTGACCAATGAAAAGGTCGTCAATTTCCTGGCGACGACGACTTTGTCGACGGCCGTGGTTCTGGACGCGCCACGAACTTATGGATTCACCGTCGGCTTCAAATATTGATCGGATCACGGCCTGGTCCGCAACCGGCCCAGGCCAAATTTTAAAGTCCCTGTGTCATTTGCGTGGAGGGTCACTTGAGCAATTCGAAAGTGGATATGCAAACTTCCCGGCGTGAGTTGTTCGCTGGCAGCATTGCCGGGATCCTGGCCGCGCAGGCAGCTTTCGGACAGGCGGCGGTAGCGAAATCGCCAGCGGAAGGCGACCTTGCGCCGACGCTGGATCAACGGTTCCTGCCCAGTTCGATCGATGAAGCGACCAGGCGGGTCAATGCTATCATTGAGGCGGATGATGCTGATTTGAAGCTTTTGAGCGATGTGAAGGAGATCAGAAAGCTCTTCTACGGTCCACCCGCCTGGACGCCAGATGTCGCAGCCGCCGGTACGCCGGGCATGAAGCTGATGCCGATGCCGCCAAAATCGGCTGTCAGTGAAAAGCTGATCCCGGGTCCATCAGCCAAGCCTGTTCGTCTGATGATCCTCCAGCCACCCGGCAAGGCACGGGGCACCTATTTTTATGTGCATGGCGGCGGCTGGGTTGCGCAAAAGCCGGAAGATTATCTGTCATTCCTCTGGAGATTCTGCCGGGAGGCGGAAGTCGCAGTCGTCGCTCCGGAATATCGTCTGGCGCCCGAAAATCCTTTTCCGGCAGGGCCAGACGATGTTCTGGCAGCGGCGAGGTGGCTCTTTACCTCCGGTCAGAAGGAATTTTCCGGCCCGTTCGTGATGGGCGGCGATTCCGCTGGTGGTCATCTGGCGGCGCTGACCCTTCAGCGTCTTCGCGACGAAGCGAACCTCACGCCGTTCGTGGGAGCCGATCTTGTCTACGGCGTCTATGATTTCAACATGACGCCCAGCGTCCGGCTGCATGGGCCGAAACTACCCCTCTCGACTGGCATGACGAAATTATGCACCGATTGGGCCTGCCCCCCGGCAAGGACAGGTTCGATCCCAAAGTGTCGCCGCTATACGGCAGCATCGCTGGGATGCCGCCCGCCTTGTTCACAGTGGGCACGCACGATCCTCTGCTCGACGACACGCTGTTCATGGAGCAACGCTGGCGCGCTGCGGGCAAGGCAGCCATCCTGGAAGTGTACCCCGGCGGGGTGCACGGCTTCGATTGGCTGCCCTTGGCCATCGCCACCCAGGCCGTAGACCGGCGCGTTCAGTTTTTGAGCAGCATCGTCCGCTCAACGTAAGACTGCATGCAGGTTGGCCGCTCACGCCCGCTGGCAACTCGAAGGGCGCTGCCCTTGACTATTGAAGGTTGAATTATGGAACGGGATCCCGTCGTCATTGCAGCTTATGCCCGCACGCCCATGGGCGGCTTTCAGGGGGCACTGTCCTCGTTGAAGGCGACGGAGCTTGGCGCCACCGCCATCAAGGCCGCCATGGAGCGGGCAGCACTGTCGCCGGACGCCGTCGACCGCATCTACATGGGTTGCGTCCTTCCCGCTGGACTCGGCCAGGCGCCAGCGAGGCAGGCGGCGTTGGCTGCGGGCCTTGGCCTCAATACCGAAGCGACCACCATCAACAAAATGTGTGGGTCGGGCATGCAGGCCGCCATCATGGCGCAGGAGGCGCTGGCATCCGGCGCGGCCGATATCATCATCGCCGGTGGGATGGAGAGCATGAGCAACGCCCCCTATGCCCTGCCCAAGCACCGGTCGGGCGCGCGCATCGGGCATGACCGCATCATCGACACGATGATGATGGACGGGCTGGAGGACGCCTATGAGCCGGGCAAGGCGATGGGTGTCTTTGCCGAACGAGCCGCGCGCGAATATCAGTTCGGCCGCGCAGAACAGGATGATTACGCCATACGCTCCCTCGCCCGTGCCAATGAAGCGATCGCCAGCGGGGCATTCACGCGCGAGATCGCAGCAGTGACGGTCACAGGACGTAGCGGCGACAATATCGTTGATACCGACGAGCAGCCTGGCCGGGCGCAGCCGCAGAAGATACCGCACCTCAAACCCGCCTTCGTGACTGACGGGACGATAACGGCGGCGAACGCCTCATCGATATCGGACGGCGCGGCCGCTCTCGTCATGACGCGGCGGAGCGTTGCGGAGCAGATGGGATTGTCCTTGATCGCCCGTGTCGTCGCCAGCGCCGCGCACGCTCATGAGCCCGCGCTGTTCACAACCGCTCCCGTACCCGCGATGCGGAAGGTGATGGATAAAGCTGGCTGGCGCGTCGAAGACGTCGATCTGTTCGAGGTCAACGAAGCCTTTGCTGTCGTGGCGATGATCGCGGCGAGGGACCTCAACATCCCCGTGGACAAGCTGAACATCAACGGCGGAGCCACGGCGCTTGGCCACCCCATCGGCGCATCAGGCGCGCGCATCCTCGCGACATTGTTGGCGGCGCTGGAAAATAGGGGCCTGAAGCGCGGTGTGGCGAGCCTGTGCATAGGCGGCGGCGAGGCTACGGCCATGGCTATCGAACTGATCTGACCGGAGAAAAGCATGAACATCAAGGATTTCGCTGCCGTCGTCACGGGCGGCGCTTCAGGGCTGGGTAAAGCCACGGCTCGCATGCTGTCGGACAAAGGGGCGCGGGTCGCGATCTTCGATCTGAATGAAGAGGCAGGACGCGCCACCGCGACTGAGATTGGCTGCCATTTCGTTCAGGTTGACGTAGCTGACGAAGCCAGCGTCTCGGCGGGTCTGGACGCTGCCGAACAGGCCCATGGCGTGGCGCGGATCCTCATCAATTGCGCAGGCATCGCGCCCGCGATGAAGACGGTCGGCAAGGAAAATGCCCCCCACCAGCTGGCGCTTTTTCGCAAGACGATAGAGATCAACCTCATCGGCACCTTCAACTTGCTGTCCAAGTTCGCCGCTCGGGCGGCGGATCTGGAGGAGATGGACGGCGAACGCGCCGTGATCGTCAATACCGCCTCGGTCGCAGCCTATGAAGGGCAGATCGGCCAAGCTGCCTATGCGGGGTCAAAGGCCGGGGTAGCGGGCATGACGTTGCCGGTCGCGCGCGATCTTGCTCCCCATAAGATCCGCGTCATGGCCATCGCTCCCGGCATATTTTTGACTCCGATGGTGGAAGGCTTTCCGCGCGACGTGCAGGATGCGCTCGGTGCCCAGGTTCCGCATCCAAGCCGACTGGGCAAGCCATCGGAATATGCTCAGCTGGTCGAAGCCATCATCCGCAATCCGATGCTGAACGGGGAAGTGATCCGGCTGGACGGCGCGATACGAATGGCGCCACGATGATGTAGGTCGAGAGGTAAAGCACAACCTCACGAGCATCTCGCAGACCCGGATCAGCGGGAGTCGGCGATCGCCATCACTTCCTATTGAAGGTACTTTGGTACGATGCGAAGTCCGAATGCGACCTGCGCCATAGCTGCGGACCGCCACGACAATCGACCCGATTGCCCTTTCAAAATCCGATAATCAGCATATCCAACGCAGCACTAACAGCGTCTTGTTCAGAAGTGAGGGATTGGACGGCATCCCCCAGTTCACGGGTCGGGACGCTCGCTGCAAACTGCGTCACCATTACCAGCCTTTCGCTTTCCACAGCCAAAATCGGGTTCAATCGTATAGCGGGTTTCGGAGCCTCGCTGATCGGCAACAGTGGGACCACCAAACGAGTGTTGAGATCGCTCAGAAGGTCTGCCTGACAATCGAGCACATACGAACCGCCCTGCTTCAATCGGTACACATCAAACTTAGCCATTAGAACCGACGATGCTGACTCAAGGGCAGACCGTGCTGTTCAACATAGCTGTTCGAGCTTTCTAACGCGGCAGCATTCTCCTCTTTCCAGAGGCGGCCCCGCTCCATCGCAATCTGCTCAGCCAATCCAACCTCACAGGCGCGGGAAATATTGATGCCCAGCCGTTTCGCTTCAGCTACCAGAGCTATATCCAGTGACACATTGGTCGGCTTGCGAGCCTGCGTCGCCAAATCATACTCGCGCCTGCCCATGAGAGCCTCCTCAGATTCATGCGCACATATATGCGCATTTCAAGCGAGGCCGTCAAACAATGTAAGGTCGCGCAAATTAGTCGCAGTTATCAGACTTTTGCCGGAGCTTTATACTACCCTGATGAGTCCCGCCCCTCCCACAAGCGATCATTCTATCGAGAAAATTCGAACTGAACTCAGATTTGTTACCCTCGTGACACAAGCACGGCCTTCACCGGTTATCGCAGCGCACAATATGGCAATTTCGACCTCTATTTGGCCTTTATCGAGTAGGGTCTTTTCCTCCCGTGATCGGGCGGACGGCTGGGCTACATCGCTCCAAGCGTTTGAGTGATGAACGAATATGGTGAGAATCCGCGACGGCCCCATCTCGCAGGCCTTGCAGTACGGAAGATCCGGCCGATAATGACGGGTTCTAATCCACTTAGCCATCGCGCTACTCAACTCTCTCAATGAAGGTTTTCCGTTGCGTCCCGGCTCCAAAAGTAAGTCACTCCCGTCCCGCCATCTTGCGATCGGCGACGGTGCGCAGACGATGTGGATCAAATTGCGATGGGAGGCGAACCTGATCAAGGACGCTCATGGCAAGCGGCCAGTGGATGCTATTTCACTGATGTTTGGCGCAATCAACTTTGCGATTACAGCCCGCGCATTGGAAGACTGGGCGAGCAAGGAGTTGCAACAGCGAGAACGACGCAACGGCTTCAATTCAGCCAAGTACCGGAAAGATATCCAGGCAGCGGTCCCGATGCAGCCAGCATTTCGTGATATCGCCAACACCGCGAAGCACGGTGCCTACCGTGAGGAAAATTGGCTCGGAGGAACCGTCGAGTTGGTTCACATGCCGGGTTTGGCTGATACCGATCGAGAGTTCGCCTTGATTTATCATGCGGAGGATGGTCACGCTCATGACAGCCTTACGATGTTCGAAACGGCAGCGAACGATTGGCTGCGCTACCTCAGGGCACAGAAGCTTATAGTCGGCCTATGAAAAATGGAGCGCCGATTTAACCGCCATTCCCTCAGTCCTGCCGAATCATAAGCCCAACGCGACTCCCACTGGGACCACGAGGGACCATCTCACAGCGCTTTCAGTGGGGGAGGCCCGGCCGATAAAGCCAAGGCTACGGTGCGCTTACGTGACTCGAATAGCGCCTTGATATGGCTGGTCTTCTCGACTTTCTCAAAAGTCAGGTTGACCGACAACCCCGCCCTTACCCCCCGACATTTTTGACGACTTCCGGCACGCGTTCGAGTCACAATTCCGTCAAAACTCAGAATCATCGACGCCCGATTCTCTGAAAACTCGTGCAAGGCAACGTCGTTTGGCAGGCACTCAATGGCATCGGCTGGCCGTTTGCGGAATGGCCGGGTAAGATAGTAGAACGAGGCAAGCTGCCACTCTCCCTCATTTTGCCAGCGCCAGCCGGTCGCCCCACACGTCTCGACTGCGATTCAGCGGGAGGAGAAGTTCGCCTAAGTCCAGCGAAATACCCAAGGGCAATAAACTTTCCCAGAGCTGATGAAATATCGCCAACCCTATGCAAATACTATGAAGATCGCCGCCTCTCGATCTCGATAAGCAATGGTCATCGGCAATATCTGAAATCCCTCACGAATCGCTGCCGATATCAGCGCGGCGCGTCTTTGGGGAAATCGGCATGACCAGGATTATAGCCATCTTATCCCTTCTGCGCTCGGCGCTGGCACCAGCTTGGTAGAAGGAAGAGACGATGCAAGATCTGCTTTGGATCGGCGCGTTACTCGGGTTGCTGGCGGCAACGCTCGCCTATGCCCGATTGTGCGACCATGCGTGAGGGAGACGGCGATGACGCTTGACCTCTCGCTGGCCGCGCTCACCGCGATCGGCCTTCTTCTCTATCTCGTGGCGGTGCTCATCCGCCCCGAACGCTTCTGACGGGGAGCTTGGACCATGACCATCCAGGGCTGGATGCTGATAGTCGCTTTCATCGGCATATTGGTGGCGCTGACCGAGCCGGTCGGCCTGTGGCTGTTCGCGCTCTACGAGGGGCGCCGCACACCGCTTCATGCCGTGCTTGGACCAATTGAAAAAGGCTTTTACAAACTGTCCGGCATCGACCCGGCTGTGGAGCAGGGGTGGCGCCGATATGCGGTCCATATGCTGCTGTTCAATTTCGTCGGGCTTATCTTCACCTATGCCGTGCTACGACTCCAGGGTCTGCTGCCGCTCAATGATATGGGCTATGCCGGAATCGGCCCGGACGGCGCATTCAACACCGCGATCAGCTTCACGACCAATACCAACTGGCAATGGTATTCGGGCGAGGCGGCGATGTCGAACCTGTCGCAAATGCTGGCGCTGACGCTGCATAATTTCCTGTCGGCGGCCACTGGCATCTCGCTCGCCTTTGCCTTCTTCCGCGGCTTTGCCCGGCGGGAGGCAGCCAGTATCGGTAATTTCTGGGCGGACGTAACGCGCATCACCCTCTATCTGCTGCTGCCTATCTCCATCGTCTATGGCGTCTTTCTTATTGCCTCTGGCGTGCCGCAGACGCTGGCCGCCTCGGTAGATGTGACAACATTGGAGGGTGCAAAGCAGGTGCTAGCGCTCGGCCCGGTTGCTTCTCAGGAAGCGATAAAGATGCTGGGCACCAACGGCGGGGGCTTCTTCAACGCCAACTCTGCGCATCCGTTCGAGAACCCGGGCGCGCTTACCAATTTTGTTCAGATGCTCTCCATCTTCGTGATCGGCTTCGGCCTTACCTGGTGCTTCGGCAAGGCCGTTGGCAACACCCGGCAAGGCTGGGCGATATTGTCGGCCATGACGTTTTTGTTCCTCCTGGGCGTGGCCGTCACTTACTGGCAGGAGGCGGCGGGCAATCCCGTTCTTCACAACCTTGGTGTTGTCGGCGGCAATATGGAGGGCAAGGAAGTCCGGTTCGGCATCGCCGCCTCCGCCCTTTTCGCGGTGGTCACGACAGCGGCGAGCTGCGGCGCGGTCAACGCCATGCATGACAGCTTTACAGCGCTCGGCGGCATGATCCCATTGTTCAACATGCAGTTGGGAGAAGTCGTTATCGGCGGCGTCGGCGCGGGTATATATGGGTTTCTGCTATTTGCCATCCTTGCCGTGTTCGTTGCTGGGCTGATGGTCGGCAGGACACCGGAATATGTCGGCAAGAAGATCGAGGCGCGGGAAGTGAAGCTGGCGGTGCTCGCGATTGCTATTCTGCCGCTCTGCATACTTGGGCTGACCGCGCTGAGCGCCGTTCTGCCCGCCGGGCTTGCCGGGCCGCTCAACAAGGGGCCGCACGGCTTTTCGGAAATCCTCTACGCCTACACCTCCGCCACCGGCAATAACGGCTCTGCCTTCGCTGGGCTGACGGCCGGCACGCCCTTTTACAACGGCCTGCTTGGGATCGCGATGTGGCTGGGGCGCTTCTTCGTGATCGTACCGACGCTGGCGATCGCGGGCAGCCTGGCTGCCAAGAAATACACGCCGGAAAGCGCGGGTTCCTTCCCCACGACGGGCGGCCTGTGGGTCGGGCTGCTGGTCGGCATCGTCCTGATCGTGGGCGGTCTCACTTTCCTGCCGAGCCTCGCGCTCGGACCCGTCGCCGATCATCTCGCGATGATCAGTGGACAACGTTTCTAAAGGGAGCGCTCGATGGCACGCCCAACCAGCAAATCCATGTTCACGGCGGAACTGATCGTGCCTGCGATCCGTGACGCATTCTTCAAACTCCATCCCAGGCAACTGATCCACAACCCGGTGATGTTCGTCACCGCCTGCGTTGCATTGCTGCTGACGATCCTGCTCGTCATCGGCAGCGACGCGCTGGCAATCGGCTTCAAGCTGCAACTGGCCGTCTGGCTTTGGCTGACCGTGCTGTTCGGCACCTTCGCCGAGGCGCTGGCCGAAGGGCGTGGCAAGGCGCAGGCCGCTTCGCTGCGTGCCACAAAGGCGGAACTGGTCGCAAAGCGGATTAAGAATGGCCGCATCGAGGAACTGCCCGCCAGCCAGTTGCGCGCGGGCGACATCGTGCTCGTCACCACCGGTGACCTGATCCCGGCCGACGGCGAAGTGATCGAGGGCGTAGCATCCGTCAACGAATCCGCCATCACGGGCGAGTCCGCGCCGGTGATCCGCGAGGCGGGCGGCGACCGTTCGGCCGTGACCGCTGGCACCCGCGTCATCTCCGACGAGATCGGGGTCAGGGTCACGGTCGATCCGGGCCAAGGCTTTCTCGACCGGATGATTGCGCTGGTCGAGGGCGCGGAGCGGCAGAAAACGCCCAATGAGATCGCCCTCACTATCCTGCTCGTCGGCCTTACGATCATCTTCCTGATCGCGGTTGGAACGATCCCCGGCTTTGCCAGCTATGCTGGCGGCACGATCCCCGTCGCGATCCTCGCCGCGCTGCTCATCACGCTGATTCCGACGACCATCGCAGCCCTGCTGTCCGCCATCGGTATAGCGGGCATGGACAGGCTGGTGCGCTTCAACGTGCTGGCCAAGTCGGGCCGGGCGGTCGAGGCGGCGGGCGACATCGACGTGCTGCTGCTCGACAAGACCGGCACCATCACCATTGGCGACCGGCAGGCGTCCGAATTCCGAACTGTGGACGGCACACAGCCGGGCCAGCTCGCTGAGGCCGCGTTGCTCGCCAGCCTGGCCGACGAGACGCCGGAGGGCCGCTCCATCGTCGTGCTGGCGCGAGAGAAATTCGGCGTGAGGAGGGCGGACCTGCCCGCCGATGCAACGGTCATCCCCTTCACCGCTCAAACCCGTATATCGGGCGTAAAAGCCGGCGGAACGCTGATTCAGAAGGGCGCGGTGGACTCGATCCTGAAGGCCAATCCGGGCCTCGACGAAACCGCCGCCGCGACCGAGTTGCGCCGCATCACCGACGAGATTGCCCGCGCGGGCATGACCCCGCTGGCGGTTGCGCAGGACGGCCGGCTGCTGGGCGCGATCGCGCTCAAGGACATCGTCAAGGCGGGGATAAGGGAACGGTTCGCCGAACTGCGTCGCATGGGGATCCGCACCGTCATGATCACCGGCGACAATCCCCTGACTGCCGCCGCAATAGCCGCCGAGGCAGGCGTGGACGATTTCCTCGCGCAGGCGACGCCGGAAGACAAGCTGGACCTCATCCGCCGGGAGCAGCAGGGTGGCAAGCTGGTCGCCATGTGCGGCGACGGAACCAACGATGCGCCCGCGCTCGCGCAGGCCGACGTTGGCGTTGCCATGAACACCGGGACGCAGGCCGCACGCGAGGCAGGCAATATGGTCGATCTCGACAGCGACCCGACCAAGCTGATCGAGGTGGTCGGGCTCGGCAAGCAGATGCTGATGACCCGCGGCGCGCTTACCACATTTTCGGTCGCCAATGACGTCGCCAAATATTTCGCGATTATCCCGGCCATGTTCGTGGCGCTCTATCCGGGCCTCGGCGTTCTCAACGTCATGGGCCTCGCCACGCCGGAAAGCGCGATCCTCTCCGCTATCATCTTTAACGCGCTCATCATTCCGCTGCTGGTTCCGCTGGCGCTGAGGGGCGTGACCTACAAACCGATGGGGGCAGGCCCGCTGCTGGCGCGCAACCTCGCCATCTATGGCCTTGGCGGTCTGGCAGCGCCGTTCGTCGGCATCAAGATCATCGACATGGTCGTCGGCGGTCTCGGTCTCGCATAAAGGAACTTCTCATGGGCAAGGACTTCCTCTCTTCGCTGCGGCCTGCGATCGTCATGACGATCCTGTTCGCCTTGCTGCTCGGAATCGCCTATCCTCTGGTGATGACCGGGATCGGACAGGCCATTTTCCCCAGCGCAGCCAATGGCAGCCTGATCCGCGACGACGGCGACCGGGTGATCGGCTCAACCGTCATCGGGCAGGCCTTCACCTCCGACCGCTATTTTCAGACGCGGCCATCGGCGGCGGGCAAAGGATATGACGGCCGCGCTTCGGGTGGCTCCAATTTCGGTCCGGCGGCGCAGGCGTTGGCCGATCGCGTAAAGACCGATACTGAGAAGCGCCGCGCGGAGGGCGTATCCGGCCCGATCCCGGCCGATCTGGTCACGGCAAGCGGTTCGGGCCTCGATCCCGATCTCTCGCCTTCTTCCGCAATGGCGCAGGTGCCCCGCGTAGCGCAGGTGCGCGGGCTTGAAGAAAATCGGGTGCGCGATCTCGTTCGCCGCAACATTGAACAGCCTTTGCTGGGATTTCTGGGTGAGGATCATGTGAACGTCCTCGCGCTCAACCGACAGCTTGATCAACTCTCCGGCAGGGCGCGTTGAACGAACGGGAACGGCCCGCACCCGAAGCCTTTCTGCGCGCGGCGGAACAGGAGGGCCGCGGCAGGCTCAAGATATTTCTGGGGGCCGCCCCCGGCGTTGGCAAGACATATGAAATGCTGGTGCAGGGGGCTGCACGACAGAAGGCAGGGATCGATGTCGTCGTTGGCATTGTGGAAACACACGGCCGCTCCGAAACGCAAGCGCTGACTCACGCGCTGGAAGTACTGCCGCGCCGGTCCATCGACTATCAGGGCCATGTCCTGACCGAGATGGACATCGACGCCCTGCTGGAGCGGCGCCCCGCGCTGGCGCTGGTCGATGAGTTAGCCCACACCAACGCTCCGGAAAGCCGCCATCCCAAACGCTGGCAGGATGTGGAGGAGCTGCTCGACGCGGGGATCGACGTCTATTCGACGCTCAACATCCAGCATCTGGAGAGCCTGAACGACGTCGTCGCCTCCTTCACCCACGTTCGGGTGCGTGAAACCGTTCCCGACAGCATCCTCGAACAGGCCGAGATCGAGGTCGTCGATATCCCGCCCGCCGAACTCATCGAACGTCTGAAGGACGGCAAGGTCTATCTGCCGCAGGAGGCAACTCGCGCACTCGCGCACTTCTTCTCAAAAACCAATTTGTCGGCCCTGCGCGAACTGGCGCTGCGGCGCGCCGCGCAGACGGTCGACGCGCAAATGCTGGAGGATCTGCGGGCGCAGGCCCTGGGCGGCACTTGGGCGGGGAGTGAGCGCATATTGGTGGCGGTGAGCGAACTGCCGGGCACAGAGGCGCTGGTGCGCGCTGCCAAGCGCATATCCGACGCCGCCCACGCGCCCTGGAGCGCGATCCATATCGAAACCCCCCGCGCGCAGCATTTCGGCGAGGAGGAGATGCGCCGCATCGCATCAGCGCTCAATCTTGCCTCCAGCCTTGGCGCGACGGTCGCCACGCTGCCTGCACCCACCGTGGTCGAAGGCCTCAAAAGCTACGCCGATGAAGCGCGCGCCACCCAGCTTGTCGTCGGCAAGTCCCTGCGCTCCCGCTGGTTCGAATTCCGGCATGGATCAATCGTGGACCGGCTGGTCCGGGAAACGCCGGGCGTGGCGGTCCATGTCCTGCCGCTGGATGAAACAGGTCCCGCCAGAACCGTTGGGCCACGGCATCGCGGCCACTGGGGCAAACCCACTGGATATGTCTGGACCACATTGCTTGTCGCGGGGGTGACGGCCTTCGGGTCAGCGCTTTTTCATATTCTGGACCTAGGCAATGTCGGTTTGCTCTATCTGCTCCCGGTCATGGTCGCGGCCAGCCTCTTTGGCCTGCGAACGGGGCTCTTCGCGGGGATAGCCTCCAGCCTCGCCTATAATTTCTTCTTCCTGCCTCCCACCGGCACGCTGACGATCAACAACCCGGAAAATATCATCTCGATCTTTGTGTTGTTGGGCGTCGCCATCGTCACCAGCCAGTTGACGGCCCGTGTGCGCGCGCAGGCCGACCTCGCCGCTTCCAGCGCGCGGACGAATGCAGCGCTCGCCGGCTATCTGCGGCAACTGACTGCGCTCGGCGATAGGGATGAGGTGGGGAAAACCGCCTGCCAGGAAATCGGCCGCCTGCTCAATCTGCGCGTGCTGATCCTTGAGCGACACCGAACAGGGCTTATCGTACAAGCCGCAAGCGAACCGGGCGTAAACGTCGAGACGATGGAACTGGCCGCGGCGCAATGGGTGCTGGACACAGGCCAACCCGCCGGGAGGGGAACGGGCAGCCTGACGGCATCGGACTGGCAGTTCCAGCCGCTCCGCGCAGGCGAGCGCGTTCTGGCGGTCATGGGCTTCGCACGCGATGACGGCAGGGACCCGATCCGATCGGATCAGCTTCCGCTGCTCACCAGCCTTCTGGATCAAACCTCGCTCGCACTGGAGCGGCTGCGCCTCGAAAGCGAAATGCGCGATCTCGACAAGGTGCGCGAACGCGACCGGCTGCGCGCCGCGCTGCTGTCGTCCGTCAGCCATGACCTGCGCACACCTCTGACGGCTGTTCTTGGCGCGGCGGCGGAACTACGCAAGCGCAGTCACGACCCCCTGCTGGACACGATCGAAAGCGAGGCGTTGCGCCTCAACCGCTTTGTCGCCAATCTGCTCGACATGGCGCGGGTGGAGGCGGGGGCGCTCCGCCTGCATATCGAACCGGTCGATCTGACCGATGCTGTGAGCAGGGCCGTCCATGACACGCGCCGATCGCTTGAAGGGCATCCGATCCAGCTCGACGTTCCACCCGACCTGCCTCTCGTTAATGTCGATGCACAGCTTTTCCATCACTGCCTGCTCAACCTGCTGGACAATGCCGGCCGCTATGGCGATCCGGGAACCCCGATCACGATCCGCGCCGAACGGACTTATGGCGAACTCGTCCTGTCGGTGGTGGACGAGGGGGCTGGGCTTCCCGCAGGGCAGGAGAAGGAGGTTTTCGACACCTTCAAGCGATTGGAGGGATCCGATCGGTTGATCAGCGGCACTGGACTTGGTCTCGCCATCGTGAAGGGCTTCGCCGAAGCCATGGGCATAAGCGTTGATGCCGGTAACCGTACCGATGGCAGCGGCGCCCGGTTCAGCCTGCATTTCCCCGACCATCTCCTCACCCGCACCACCGAGCAGGATCAGCATATATGAGCACCCAGCGGATTCTCGTCGTCGATGATGAAGTGCATATCCGCCGCCTGTTGCAGGGCACGCTGAAGCGAGCCGGCTATGACGTGGTTGAGGCAGTCAACGCGACAGAAGCTTTGGAGGAGGCCCGCCGGGCAAAACCCGATGCCATCCTCCTGGATCTTGGCCTGCCGGACCGCGATGGTCTGGAGATCATCCAGTTACTCAAGGCGGCGCTGGCCGCGCCGATCATCGTCGTTTCTGCTCGCGAAGCGACCGAGCAGAAGGTCGCCGCACTCGATTTGGGCGCGCATGACTATGTCACCAAACCGTTTGACAGCGAGGAAGTTCTCGCCCGCCTTCGCGCCTCGCTGCGGGAACGCGTGGCGGCTCAGGGCGCCGCACCCGTTGTCCATTCCGGTGCTGTGCAAATTGACCTCGCCAATCGACTTATCTTGCGCGATGGCGAGGAAGTGCATCTGACCCGCAAGGAGTTCGACGTCCTCACCCAAATGGCGCTCCACCCCGGACGTGTCGTGACCCATCAGCGGATACTCGAAGCCGCGTGGCCGCACGATCATGACCGCCGGATCGACTATTTGCGGATCGTCGTGCGCAATCTGAGGCAGAAGCTGGAGGCAGACCCGGCACAGCCGTCGATGATCGTCAATGAACTCGGCATTGGATACCGGCTGATGGCGGATTAGCTGCGGGTCGCATCGCCGCGTCGGCAAAGCCTATGCAAATACTATGATGATCTGAACTTCAGCCGCTCGAAAGCATATACGCCGCTCCGTAAATCCCATGACGCCACGATGGAGGGCGGCATGACGGTAAGGAAGAAGAGCTTAAAGCAAAATCTGTGCCTCAGGCTGGCCGGGCTTTTGCTTATTGTCGTCGGCGGGCTGGGACTGAAGCTGCTATTTCGGGTGGTGAATCTTCCGCCCGCGCATGAGGCGACTATCACAGAAATGGTCGTTGCGGCTGCAAGTTTCCTCAGCGTCACAAGCGGCGCCATGCTGTTTGTTCTCGGCACGCACATATCCGACCCGGTCACGTTGTCGGATCGTTGGGCAACACTGCCGAACAGACATATGGCTGTTGAGCAGCGCCACATCGCACCCACGCCGTCATCGCGCCATCTTGATGACGACGCTGAAGCGCAGCATCGCTCTGACACTTGAAGCGAACGGCGGGTTCGGAGCTCATAATCCTGCCGCGGCTACGACCAAAATTGGCGCTTAGCTGCCTTGCTGCATGCTGCGGAGGAAGGTCTCAAGCGATGCGACCGGTATGAGCGTCATACTGCCCACCTTGATGGTTTCGATCTCGCCCTCAGCAATGAGCAGGTAGAGCTTGGACCTGCCGATTCCGGTCATGCGACAGGCATCCTTAATGCGGACCGTGATCGGCGCGGGGCATGGCTCGATGCTCATGGCTGTTCCTCCGGCTTCGCAAGGGCAGTCACCTCACCACTGTCGCACCAGGCGCTGCTCGACCAGCTTCATGAAGCTGACATAGCGCGCCCTTCCCAGGCGGGCGGTGTCGCTGTCGAAGGGCGGCTGGTCTGCCACCAGCGTCAGCTGGTGCCGGATGAACAGACCCAGCATTTCGGTCAGCGCATCGACCTTGCGCTCGAGCCGCTCGGCCGTCCGGTTCTGCCGGTCAAGCCGGCCCTAACCGCTGGTCCAGTTCCTGCGCGCCCCTGCGCTCAAGCCAAGCATTAAGCACGTCGGTCAATATCTGCGTCTTCGACGTGCCGGGGCTGGCGGTCAATGCATCCAGCTTAGCCGACAGGTGATCGGGAAGGTAGAATTGATGGCGGGTCTTGAACGTCTTCATGGCCCGCAACATCCGCCAAGTCGCCACGGGGCGACAGTGTCTCCATGGTGCCGTGAGGTGCCCGTCGGAGGGCGGCCGGTCAGCTGATGCCCAATCCCCTACTCCTGCCGCCAATGGTCCAGCTGATCGGACCCTCACGCATGACGCCAGACACGGGCTTGCCGACGGCCCGCTCGAGAACCGGGCGCCAGGGCACGAGGCTGAACTCATGCGCCCTCTCGATCACGGCATAGCGCTGGTCCCCAAGGGCCACGGCGCGGCGATAGATGCCCTCGATCGGCTCACCGCGCCGCGGCGTGACATGTCTCAGCCCGGTTTCCTGTTCGATCTGCTGGCTGGTTCGGCTGAGCTCGCGCTGCTGGAGGACGACAAGCAAATCACGGCGGAGGCGGACAGTCTGTCCCTCCTGTTCTGCCAGCCCTTGCTCCACGAGCCATGCCTGCCGCTGGACAAGGCTCTTCCTAACATCCGCCCCGACCCACCGGAAAGCTGCTGCGGATGATCGCTGGCCATCTCGCGGTCGAGCCACGTCGCGCCTTGATGAGTGGCGAGCTGTTCGAGTGGCCTGACCGACAGGGTCTCGATGCGAACCGGCAGGCGTCGGCCCTTCTCCCGTTCATAGCGTTCGGAGTTAGCCAGATGGTCCTGGCTGATGACCCAACTGCCGTCAGCTTGGCGGTCGGGCGCACCAATCAGACGCCGCATGGCCTCGAGCCGACGGACATGCATCTCTGCTGCGCTCTCGGTTATCGTCCTGTCTTGCGCGAGATGGAGGTCGACACTGTATCGGCCCTGATGCTGGGCAGCGATTTTAGCCACCGTGCGATCGACATCGCGTACCTCGACCGGTGCCGACGACAGGCGGACGATGCTGCCCGTTCGAACAGCCTGCTGGTCCTCGCCGATATCGGCATAGTGGCTGTGGCCATCAATGCCGTCGAGGATCAGATAGCGCCGGTCGCGATGCTCGTCGGACAGGCCAGTGGCGACGACCCTGCCGGTGATCGTCTTGCCCTGAGCGGGATCGTACAGGGCATGGTTGTGGGGCGGACGATGGATGCCTGCTTCCCGAAGCTCCCGGTTCAGCGTCCGGATAATGTCGCCGCGCTCGCCCATGCGCCGCAGCGTGGGCTCCAGTTCACGGTCGAGCGTCCAGCGACCGTTCCTGCCTTCCTCGGCCAGGCCGAGCCGGGACAGCGTGCGTAGCCGCTCAATGAGCGAAGCATGTTGGCCCGGATCGGCCTTGGTGACGGTGATGACACCCTCTTCGCTTGAGACTGCCGCGCTTCATCGTCCAGCGCGCGTCGATGTCTTTCTGGTTCGCCTTGGCCGGTTCGTCCGGCCAAATCTCGTCCGCCGCCTTGCCTTCCTTGATCAAGGCCTTCTCCTCGTCGGTCAGGTGCTGGCGCGGTGCGGCGATCACCGTCGCATCGATAATCTGCCGCCCTGCGCCAGATAACCGCTGGCATTCAGCCGCGCATCGAACAGCGCGAACAGCTTCTCGATCGCTCGGGCTTGCACCAGGTGCTCGCGGAACAGCCAGATCGTCTTGGCGTCGGGGCTCGGCACATTGGGCGTCAGGCCCAGAAACCGCAGGATCGACAGCCGGTCCCGGATCTGGAACTCCGCCTGATCGTCCGACAGATTGTACAGCACCTGGAGGACCAGCACCTTGAACATCATAACGGGATCATAGGGCGGTCTGCCGCCCTTCGCCCCATCCGAGCGCTTCAGCGCCTTCTCCAGACGGTAGCGGAACGGCTCGAAATCGACCACCTCGGCCAATGTCACCAGCGGATCGCCGCCCTTGGTAAGCCGCGCCAGATGTTCCTCGTAATTCCAAAAACCTGCCTGCCGCGCCATCACCGCCTCCGATCATCGCGAAAGCAAGTGAATCACGACGCCGGGGTAACCGCCAGAGGTTTTTCGAGGCGTCCGACTGGTTCCGCAAGGCCCTCGCCGAACGCAACATCACGGCCTGCATCCCGTCAAAGCGGAACCGGAAGGTGCCGATTCCGCAAGACGCTATGCTATATCGCCAGCGTCACAAGATCGAGAATAGGTTCGACAGGCTCAAGGACTGGCGCCGCATCCATACCCGCTACGACCCGCCGCGCTCACACCTTCATGTCGGCCATCTGCATCGCTGCAATCGTCATCTTCTGGATTAATCAATGAGTCCTGTTCTTAGGTAGCTACCCGGCGGCGCCTCTTATCTCAATTTGAATGTAATCGATGCACCAACCCATCGTGGCCGGGCAAATACATGTTGGGCAAGCGAGATAAAAGACAGATCGGTGCTGTATACGAGGTACTTCTGGTCAGTAACGTTCTGGACAAAGACTGCAATGTCGAACGGCGCCTTAGAGGGCTTGAACTCCGCGCGAATGTTGCCAATTGCATAGTCCTTCTGCAGGCTAATCGGGGAGTTAAACGTATCAAAATATTGGGTTGAATTCCATTTCCAGTCGGTCTGAAGGGCCATCTCGTTTGACCCAACATTCCACTCGTAGCGAGCCATGCCGCCAAAACTCCACTTGGGTGCCTGGGGCATGCGGCGGCTTAAGCGCTCGCCAGTCGGCATTGCTATATCGCGGACCTTGGCGTCCAAATAGGTGCCAAACAGGCTGAAGGTTAAAGCATCTGACACCCTTCCGTCTATTTGAAGTTCTACACCATCGATTCGCGCATCTTTGTTCGTAATGAACTGGGTCGTACCGATAACCGAGTAGGCTTGATAGCCATCATAATCATAATGGAATATCGATCCATTAAAGTGCAGTTTTCGATCAAATAGAGTTAGCTTGAAACCTCCCTCGTAATTTGTCAAAATTTCTTCACCGTAATTAATTCGGTCAATATCTGGCGGGACATAGCCCAGAGTGCCGAATCCGCCTGCTTTAGTACCGCGATTTGCGCTCACGTAGAAAAGTGCCGAATTGCTAGGCTTGAAATCTAACTCCACCTTGCCACTGTAATTGTTGAAAGTCTTAGATGAAATTTCGGGGTGCGTTATGCGGTTTACAACTGTATTTAGGACACCGTTGTCTGATACTCCATAGTCAAGCGTCTTTCGTTCCCAACTGTACCGTGCGCCCACTATTGCGGAAAAAACGTTGGAGAATGGATATTCGACTTGACCGAATACAGCTTCAGATTGGGTTCGGATATCTGTATAATAGTCGAGACGGTCGAAAAATAAAGGAAAGTCTGCAACGTATTGGTTGGCAGTCTTTAAACGGAAAAGATATCCCCCGACGGTCCAGTTTATCCCGCTGGTCTCACCGCTTAGGCGGAGCTCTTCAGACCATTGCTCTAGCTGTTGACGGGAGTCATAAGTAAATATGTCATTGGGACTACCGTCTCCATCATCCTGATATAGCTTCTTCAGATTCTGATAGTCGGTAATTGAGGCGAGGGTCGCAAAGCCGAAATCATGTGTAAGCCGTGCGGTAGCCGAATAATAAGTACGGTCAAACACGCCTAGCCGGTTCGTATTGCTGACGTAAATGTCATCATTTGCATCTTTGTAACCAAAAAGATCGCAGCCGTTGCAGGTGCCGTACGGATTATCGTTGGGACCTACTGGTGCGCCGACGCCAAATTCATTCTGGATTGTTGTCGTGTGGCCATACAATCCGGCTGAATCATTGGCGTTACGCAGCAACTGGCCCTTCACGAGCAGCGTAGTGGATGGTCCGACATCAGCCGCTAGCTGCAGACGGCCAGCATAGAAATTGGTATAGCCCTTGTCGCGGCCCTGATCGTTGCTCAGATAGCCATCGTTATGGTTCGTGGAGATCGATAAGCGGGCGCGCACGCTGTCATTGACTGGGCCACTTATCGCTGCTTCAGTGCTAATCTGGCCATAACTGCCGACGGTGAGCGTTCCAAAGCCTTCAAGTTCGCGAGATGGCTTGGCAGTGAATACCTGGACTAGCCCGCCGGTAGCATTGCGACCGAACAAGGAACCTTGTGGTCCGCGAAGGGTTTCGACTCTTTCAAGGTCGAAGTTTTGGCCGCTAATTGCTCCCAGCGATGCGACATACACCTCATCGTTATAGAACGCGACCGGTCCCTCTTGGGAATCGGCAAAGTCGTTTTGTGATACGCCCCGGATATTAAACACGACTTGGGTCGCGCTGTATGTGTTTGCCTGTACGCTCGGTATCTGATTAGTAATGGCGCTTATGTCTTGCCTGCCCAACGAAGCAAGACCATCAGCACCGATGGCCGAAATGGCAACTCCTACTTTCTGGATATTTTGGACGCGCCGTTGTGCTGTCACGGTGATTTCACCGATCTCTGTCGATTCCACTGCCGACGTCTTTTCCTTAGGTTCATCAGCTTGCTGCGCGTAGGCCGCGTTGCTTGCTATCGATGTTGCCAGGAGTGCTGCTGTTAGAGGTCGGCGGCACAGCAATCTAGTCATCTTGTTCATATTCCTCCCCTGAAATTTTGCTTTGTGGCCAAGATCTGCGCCGTAATGAGGGTATCAGTCAGCTCCTCTGAAAAGGTCAAAGACGCGTAGGATTGTCCGAGTGGCCAAATCCAGCTTGTGCGCGCAGCTTCTTGGCCAAAGCCATCCGTTCCTGAGAATACTGCCTCGGATTTTGCAAATTCTCGGTCGCTACGACTCGTGGCCAACCGAATTCAAAATCATAACGGTCGATCCGCGCCGCGACGATTTCGACCGGGCCCAGAAACGAAAGCGGATCGGTCGGCCCGTCAAAGAACTGGATGTTTGCGTCGCCGCCATTCACAGAGTGAAACACGGCAGCGTCGTCGGGGTCCGTAGCGATAACATCCAGAGGCAAAGCTCCGCTCGCATCCACCTGCCCATGTGGACGCACTTGAAGGTAAGGGTCCGAGTCGCCAAAGCCGGGGATGTGGGGCCATGCGCTTGCGTTCAGCGGTTCCCTTTCTTCGAAGTTGATGATGGCGAGTGTGTAGCCGTCCTTCTTAACTTCGATATGGAAGCGCCCATCATGCTCGACCCAACTGAGCTCCGCATGCTTTTTCGGCCAGCCCCAAAGCTCTCGGCCGGCCGATACTCCAAATCCACTGTTTAAATATTCAAGAAAGCAGTGGCGGCCACGCATCTCACCGTAAGACACAGGCATACCAATATCAAACAGCAGCGCGTTGCGTTCGGTGGCATTCTCCATCAATATCCGATCAAAATGACTTAGCCAGAGACAGAAATACTCACCTTCGGCTATCTCCGGCTTTAAAGGCCAAGCGACTAAATCAGAGAGTGTGCCGGGTCTGGCCTTTCCTATGATCGTTATAAGCGAAGAATTCTTGAATATGTGCTTGGGGCGTTCATAGAACGGGCTCCAGGTCGGAAGGGGATAAAATTCAGGGTTTGCCATAGTGCCTCCTATAGACTTGCAAAGATCCCCACCGCACTTGGCATTTACGGAAGAAGGGTCGTTATGCAGCACGGAATTGACAGCCTTTTCCGGTCGGTACTCATTTCTAACCGATATCTACTGCTTCCGATCTACATGAGGGGTGGATGCGTTTGTGTGGTTCGGCAATACCCCGGCGAGGGTAGCCGCCAACCACTCGTGGTTCATGCCGCGACCCAATTTCAAAGGTTTTGCCAGTGACAGACTTGAAGTTACGCACCTGCATCACGGGCGCTGGCGAGGTAAGCTTCCCAAACTCGGGGCATGGATCTCCGGCTGGGTCCATCAAAACAGCTTTAGAGGCGATCCTTTACCCTATCTGCAGTCACGAGTGACTGGTTTGGACGAGAGCAGCCGTTCAAGGTTGGGCTACGAAATGTCCTGATCTGTGAAGGGTTTCGGGCGCTTGCGTACGAAAGCCTCCAGTGCAGGAACCCACGCACCGGCTCAACCGGAAGGTGCCCTGCCTTCCATCACGGCCACGATCTGGTCGAGCGGGCTGGCCACCGCCCGCATCGTCTTGCTCGAGACCTGGGTATAGATGCCGGTCGTGTTGATGTTCACGTGTCCCAGCAGCACCTGGATGACCCGGATATCGACGCCTTGCTCGAGCAGGTGTGTGGCAAACGAGTGGCGCAGTGTATGCGGGCTTACCCGCTTGTGGATCTCGGCGCGCTCGGCCGCTTACTGCACGACGCGGTGCAACTGGCGAGCCGAGACCGGATCCGTGCCGCTGCGGCCGGGGAACAGCCAGCCATGAGGTAGCATCACTCCGCGCCGCTTGCCTTCGCGCCACCATTGACGGAGCAAGTCCAGCAGGTGCGGTGAGAGCATGGCGTTGCGGTCCTTGCGTCCCTTGGACGCAGTATCTTCCGCTCGTCCTTCAGCCGATCCAGATAATCACTCCACCATTGCGCCATTTCGACACGTTCATTCCAGACGGGTCCACGAGCATAAGCCGCTCGAACGCAATCGCGATCCTTGTGCGCTAACGCCCGCTCAATCGCATCCGGATGCCACTTACCGCACTCATTCAGGAGAGTGGACGCCATGGACCGAAAGCCATGCGCCGTCATCTCGTAGCCTGAATAACCCAGCCGCCGCAGGCCCGCATTGACGGTATTCTCTGACATCGGATTTGCCGCGCTTCTGATCGAAGGAAAAACATACTTCCCCCTCCCGGTTAGATTTCTGATCTCCGTCAGGATCGCCAAAGCCTGCCGCGACAGAGGCACCTGATGTTCGACCCGTCCCTTCATCTTTGCGGGCGGAATGCGCCAGACGGACTTCACCACATCGATCTCTGTCCATTCGGCTTTCCGGAGTTCCCCCGGCCGAACGAAAAGGTGCGCCGACAACTGCAGGGCCCAGCGCGTCAGCGGCTGCCCCTCATATCCATCTATGGCACGTAGCATCTCGCCCGCCCGTTCGGGATCGAGAATGGCCGCGTGATGCTTGACCTTGGGTATGGTCAGCGCACCACGAAGATCGCGCGTCGGATCTCCAGCCGCCCATTGAGATGCCACTGCGTAACGAAATACCTGCCCGATGAAATTCAGCGCACGTTTCGCACTCTCATGCCGTCCCTTCTTCTCGATTGGCCGCAGAGCTAGCAGCACCTCCATCGGCTGGATTTCGGAGACTGGCCGCTTCCCCAGAACAGGAAAGACGAGCTTGATGAACCAGCGCCTTTTCTTGATGGTCGCTTCCGCAAGCCCCTCGCGCTCCTGCTTTTCCAGAAGCATTTCGGCCACCTTGGAAAAGCTGTTTTCCGCGCTGATCCTGGCGGCTGCCTTAGCCTTCTGCTTTTCGAGAGCGGGGTCCAAGCCAGTAGCATGCACCTCCCGCGCCTCGTCCCGCAATATACGGGCTCGCTTGAGAGACACATCCGGATAAGCGCCAAGCGAGAGTAGCTTTTCGACCTTCTTGAACCGTCCTTGGGCATCAAGCCCATCGATCCGAAATTTCAATCTCCATAGCCGGCTGCCATTTGGGCTGATCAGGAGGAAAAGGCCGCGCTCGTCAGCGACCTTGTAAGGCTTGTCCTGAGGTTTCAGCCCCCTGATTCTCGCGTCCGAAAGCGCCATCAGTCGATCATCCCATCTGCCTCGACCGCTTCCTGGGGGTATCGCGTTTCACGCTTTAGCCTCATACCCCTTCCCGATACCCCCAATGGGGAACGGACAGGCATGGACGGCGACAAACGCACCTGACCAGAAAGAGTGAATTTTTAGCAGATTTCCGCCGTTTTTTCAACCTGAAGTGGATGCTGGCGGAGGAGGTATGCCAAGGCTACTTAAGGCCGGTTTATGTAGCACCCCGGAAATCCTGGTCGGATCGGCGATTGTGCTACTTAATGGACCATAAGAACTCAGCGATCTGCTACTTAACGGTGGTGCACCGAAAAAGCAATATCCCGGCCCTTGGCCCCGCCCATATTGCCTAGCCCGCCGGGCCCGATACAACGATGCCCCCTCCCTGGAGACAGCCGTTGATCGACCCGAATACCCGCCTTGCATTTTCCGTCGTAGAGAACCCTGGCGTCTATGCGCTTCTCTTGGGGTCAGGCATTTCCCGCGCGGCGGAGATACCGACGGGGTGGGACATCACGCTCGATCTGGTCCGGCGGGTCGCCGCGGCAGAGGGTGTGACGGATGTGTCCGACTGGGCCGCATGGCACATCGAGAAGTTCGGGGGCGAGCCCGGCTATTCCTCGCTGCTCGACGCGCTGTCGGTCACGCCAACGGAGCGCCGGTCGATCCTGCACCATTACATCGAGCCGTCGCAGGACGACCTGGATGCTGGGCGACGCATCCCGACACTGGCGCATCATGCGATTGCCCGTATGGTGCAGTCTGGCTTCATAAAGGTCGTGGTCACGACGAACTTCGACCGATTAATGGAGACGGCGCTGAGCATGGTGGGCGTCGAGCCGATCGTCATCAAATCGGTGGACGATCTCGCCGGCGCTAGCCCGCTTCCCCACAGCCGCTGCTATCTGCTCAAGATCCACGGCGACTATCTGGACAATCGCATCCTCAATACCGAGGACGAACTGGCCGCCTACCCCGGCGAATATAATGCACTGCTCGATCGCATCCTCGACGAATATGGATTGATCGTGTCGGGCTGGTCCGGCGATTGGGATCCGGCGCTACGGTCGGCGCTAACGCGTGCTCCCAACCGGCGCTACCCGACATGGTGGGCATCACGGGGCGAGCCGTCCACCGCCGCCGACGATCTAATATCCGCGCGCGCCGCCACCGTCATCCCGGTCACTGACGCCGACAGCTTCTTCGTCCAGCTGGCCGATGGGGTCGAGGTTCTGGAGAAGGCCCGGCGGCCGGCGCCGGAGACGATCGAGATGCTGATCGCCGCAACGAAGCGGAACCTTGCTTCCCCCGAACGGAGGATCGAACTCGGCGACATGATCGCGAACGAGGCAGAGCGAGTGATCAGGCGGATCAAGAGTGAGGAGTTTCCGGTCCAGCACCCCAGCGTGACGAACGACGTGCTCATAGAGAGATGGCAGGCGCTTGAAGCCGTCGCCGAGCCGCTCGCCCGGATGGGCGGTATCGCAGGTCGGTGGGGCGATGGGAGCGAGTTCGACCATATGCGATCTGCCGTGAAGGCGATCGTCGGGAGCCAGCCCGATAACGGCAATCAGGCCCTCATCGGTGTTGCGAACTATCCTGCCTACCTGCTCTATCATACCTACGCCCTTGGCATGACAAAGGCGGAGCGCTGGAAGGACCTGTTCAGGTGGTTCACGATGCCGTTGACCCGGCGACACCGGCAAACTTCGCTGGCCATAAATTCGATCTTCCTTTCGTACTGGGACGGCGTCGAGTTGGACTGGTGGAAGCGATGGCCTGGTCTGGACCGGCGCAAAACGGCGTGGGCGGACCACATGATAGATGCGATCGTGCCGTGGTCGCGCGACTTCGGGCTGATCGGCGGCGAGGCAGTCGACAACTTCCATACGCTTGAGGTGCTCGGCGGCTTCGCCAATCTGACCGGATCCGACGCGGAATACCTCTCCAAACTGAACGATCCCATCTGGATGCCATGTGGTCAGACAGGCTGGAACGTCGACGCCCGCGCCGCCATCGTGGAAAGGCTACAGGCGCCCGACGTCCAGCCGCAGATCCTTGCCGTCGGCTTCTGCCGCGGATCAGCCGAGCATTGGGCCGGATGCCTGAATGCGTTCGACCAGCTGAGCCGGCGCATGGGCTGGTGGTGAGATGACCGCGGTCAGTACGGCACCTCCCACGGCCGCGCCCAGGGAACCCGCCACTCGGCCGGCGCCGCTTCGAACCTGATCAGGGTCATGCGGGCAGAGCGCGGCGGCGCCACCTCCACGATCGGATAAGGGCGCCCGACGAGGATCGGATGCTCGACGGCTCGATCGAGCATCGCCCCGACGAGGGCGGCCCGTTCGGCGTCGCCGAGCACGCAGGGCAGCGAGAGAATACCGCCGCGACGTCTCGTAATTATCGCGAGCGAGCCGACGCTGAGGACCATGTGGGCGGTGTTGGCGCCCATCCGAAGGACCAGCTTGTCCATCACCTCGAACCGCTCGCCGGTCATGCGGTTGACCGCGCTCACCCGCTGACGATCGTGGCAGCGGCCGCTGGCGGACCAGCCGCGCACCGCGATCCGGCCGTCCGGTCCGTGCGGCCAGTCGGCACTGGGCTTCACCCGCCATGCCGCCTCGTCCAGCTCCTGCGACGTGCAGGCGTCGATCAGCAGCGGCGACGCGAGCCGGATCGAGCGGGCCAGATGGCTACGGTAGATCTGGACCCGGCGCGCGCCCACCTCCAGCGCGAGCGTGGCCAGCTCCAGCCTGGTCGATTCATCTATCGCGGTCCTGCGTGCGGCCTCATCCTTCATGGCTTTCCTCCGGCCTGTCTTCGTTGATCAGATGCGCCCCGTCCATCTGGAAGACCGAATGATGCTCCCGCTCCAGATCGAGATAGAAGCCGAAGTGCTTCTTGAAGCGGATCACGGCGAGCGCGGCCGCCAGCATGTTCATGTCGCTCACCTGCGCGGTGGAGCCGTAGATGTGCTCGCCGGCGACCGCCATCGGGATTCGGGCGGCATCGCGAACGTGCTCGCGCATGTCCCGCGTGCTGGTGGTCACGCGGACGGCGCCCGTCAGGCCCGCGTCGGTCGCCTCCAGACCGATGCCCGTGTCGATGAATGGCAGTCCCCGCCGTTCGAGCTGCTCGACGATGATCCGGCGCGAGACGCCGACGTCGATGGCGATGAATACGAAGTCGACATGGTCGAGCAGATGCGCGTTGTTCGGACCCAGCTTCGCCTTACAATCCTGCCGAGGTCGCGGTCGTCACCATCGCGAAGTTCCGCGAAGTCTTCGCCGAGGTGGTGGCGTACTACCACACCCACGGCCACTCCGGGCTCACCGACCGTCCCCCGCTCGATGTTTGGATCGAGCAGGTGACTGAGCACGGCCGGGACTGGGTCCGCGATCCCGACCACTTCCAGCGCGCCGTCGGCCGCTACGACGAGGTCCAGTTCCGCGGTGATGGCTTCCGGATCAAGGAGGGCCTGCGCTACGGCACCAATGGGACCAACGACCGCTTTCCGCAGTCGAACGAAGACTTCCTCCACCACTTCGCCCTCGCGCGCGGCACAGTCGCGCAAACCAAGAAGCGCACGTTTGACGAGGTGAAGGTCAAATACGATCCCAACGACCTCAGCCAGGCGTGGATCTTCGACGAGCTCACCGAGGAATACGTCGCGGTCCCGTGCACGACGCCCCGCTATTCCGAGAACCTGCCGCTCTGGCTCCATGAACGGGTCAAGGCCTACGCCAAGGCGCAGGGCCTCGCCTTCGAGGAGGACAACGAGATGCTCCACGTCCGCGAGGAGTATGCGAAGATGGTCGCCCGCCATGTGCCCGAAGCCGACTTAGCCGACCGACGGGCCGCCGCGCGCCTCAACGACACCCAGGAGGCTCAGACCTATCTGGGCGACACCGCAGAGCTTCTGCGCATCAAGTCGTCGCCAACCGGAATGGAGACCGTGGTCGAGCACGATGTCCGCACCTCCACGCGCCGCGACGCGAAGCGCCGCATGCCGCGCAGCGCTGCCGGCGGGGCAAAGGGCGGCGACGCCAGGCGTGGCGGCAAGGGCGGCAGGGGCAGCGTCAACTCCCGCGACAGACGCGACGCGCCGCACAGCACGCCGGCGCCCGAACTGACCGTCGCCGAGCAGAATCGTAGGGACGCCGCCTACGGCGCCCGCCGGAGCGACCCCTCCTGGGACGACAGCAGCTACGGCTCCTGATCCCAGTCCGCCCAACACCACCCAGTTTTACCACCGAAGGAGACTGCCCATGACGAACCCCGCCCCCAAGCCGGAAAAGGACGAGGCCGAGAATTTGCCCAAGGCCCGCAAGGCGGCCCCGCGCCACAAGCGCACCACCGCTCCGCGCCGCCTCGATAATGCGCGTCGCACCGCCGAGCCGCTTCCGTCTTTCAATGCCCACGCCCTCTACGACCCTGAGGCGCCCGCTCCCATCGAAGGCGCCGCGTCTGCGCTGGTGGTTTCCTATCCGGCGGCTCCTCTCCAGCCGTCGACGCCCCCGAAGCAGTCGGACCTCGCCGAGGAGGTCGGCGCCAAGCTCGCCATTTTCGAAGACATGGTCTTCCCGACCCCGGCCCAGATCGCCACCATGCGCAAGATGGACACGCTCCGCCACATGGGCCTCCATCAGGCCAGCAGCGTGCAGCGCCGCGCCTACCGGTTCCTCCAGCCCTCAGGTGCCGGGAAGAGCACCTGCGCGAAGCTGCTTAAGAAGTCCGTGGAGAACCAGCCCGGTCGCGATCCGTCCAAGAAGCCGGTCCTCCACGTCACCCTCTCCACCACCGGAACGCCGAAGAGCCTCGCCACCTCGATCCTCTCCGCGTTCGGGGACGGATACGCCGGCCGCGGCGAGGCCGACCTCCTCCTCGAGCGGGTCAAGCTCTGCATCGAGGAGTTCGGAGTGGAGCTGCTCATCATCGACGAGCTTAACCACTTCCGCCAGAAGCACCTCGCAGCCGACGCCGCCAACACCATCAAGAACATCCTCACCCTTGGCTGGGCTCCAATCGTCCTGATGGGGACAGACGAGGCGCAGTCGCTGTTCGCCAACAATCGTGAGCTCAAGAACCGCTGCGCGCCTCAAGACATCCTGCGCCCCTACGACTTCACGGACGAGGACAACGATCTGCCCGTCTGGATCGAGTTCATGAAGCGCATCGACGCTGGCATGGCCTCGCGCGGCATCCTCGAAGAGAAGTCCGGCCTAGACGATCCGACGCTCGCGAAGGACCTGTGCGAGGCCAGCAACGGTCTTATCGGCGAATTCCATAACATCGTGCTTTCCGCCCTCGAACCGGCACTGCTCGCAGGCGAGTCGCACCTCAGCTACGACCGCCTCGTCGAGGCGATCGACGCCTGGTGCCTTGCGGACGGCACCATCGACCACAACCCCCTGCGCCTGCGTCGCACCGGCGAGGCGAAGTAATCGTGCCCGGCCCCGTCCTATTCGGGATCGAACCGATCCCGGGCGAAACCTTGATGAGCTTGGTCACCCGCGTGGTGGCCAGGAACGTCTTGCCATCGTCCCATGTCATCTTGGAGCAGGTCGGGGCCCCACACGCCCAGAACCCCACTGCCGCCATCGCCGCCAAGCTGGACGAAGCTCTGCTTGCCAGCATCCTGCGACAGCCCGTCGAAGAAGTCACCGAGCGGCGGCACGCGCCCTCCGACGTCGAGGGCTTTGTCCAAAGTTTTGGCGTCACCGTCCGGGCGGACGAGCTGGTCTTCCGCCGTCGCCGCTTCGCACCTAACGCCGTCGCCGCCAGCCCCCATATCCGCGCGACCTGGTCGCACAAGATGGTGCCCTGCGACACAGGGACGTGGGAGTACCTCGTCAACGCCTGCCGGTGCGGAGCCGTCCAGAGCTGGCGCGCGGCCTACCATCTTGACCGCTGCGACCGGTGCTGTCGGCCGCTCGCGCACGTGCCCGCCGACACGGTCGATCCGTCTTTTCGCGACGGACTGGCCTTCCTCATCGGCCTGATCGATCCAGCCGAAGATGCCCGCCATGCGGCACGCGCCCACCTTCCTGGCGCGCTGCACGAATGGGACGGTGGCATGGTCTTCGAACTTGCGCTCGCTCTGACTAACCTCACCGCGACGTCCTACATCCCCCGTCGAGGGCATCAGCCTCCCGACGACGACCTGCTGTGTTACACCCAGGCGCTCTCCCAGACCGCCGATCTCGTCCGCGGCTGGCCGCATTCCCTGGTTCCGGCGCTGGAGGCTGCCGTCGTCGACCGCTCCCTTTCACGGCGCAACGTCCGCTACACCGGCATCGCCGACTACATCCCTGCGCTCGACAGCGAGGTGCTGCCAACCATCGTCCGCGAGGAGATCAACCGCGTGCTGGCGCCCATCGCCACCGCTGCAGGCACCACGCCCGACGACCAGATCGCGATGATGGATGCCGTTGACCTCTCCGGGTGGCCGCTCGGCACCCTCGCCGAAGAGCGCCGCGCCGGCCGTCTGAAGACCCGCATATGCTTCCGCGCCAACCGCGTGTTCCCCGCCCTCGACCGGGCCGAGGTCGTCTGGCTTCGTGACTTCCGCGACAACCGCAAAAGCGCCGAGGCCCTCTCCTCCGCGCTCCATCTCCCCCGGTATGCGGTTCCCCAGCTCGCCGATGCCGGCCTCCTCACGATCGAAAAGCATCCGTTCGTGATCTCACTCTTTGACGCCCATCAGCTCCATAAACGCGAGCTGGCCGAGTTCGTGGCCGCCCTCCAGGCGGCTCAGGTCCCCTCCGACGCCATCGATAATCCGATTCCGCTGCACCGCGCCGCACGCGCCATTGGGGGAGGGCTCAAGCCTTGGGGCGTGATCTTCTCTCGCATGCTAACAGATGCCTCGGCAACCGATCGCATCGCGTTCAGCATGACCGGCGGGTCGATCAACAGGATCTGCATCTCGGCAGCGGACGCGCGCGCGCTGCGCAATCTGGACCTGCGTCACACCCAGCCGGGCGTAATCGCACCCCGCTGTTCGCAACGCGATGCACTGGAGATCCTCAACCTGCCGGCCAAGCACGCCCACCTCCTCAAGCGATTTGCTGGAGCGGATGACGAATGGCTAATGGATTGGGGCGACGTGCTGCGTTTCGCCGGTGACCGGATCACGCTCACCGAGATGAGCGCGCGGGTGGACATGAACGGGGCGAAGCTGGAAGCACTGCTCGAGAGTGAAGGTTGCCCGCGGAGCGACGACTTCGGATGGTTGCGCACGTCGGCGCTGAAGGCGCTCTCGCGAACCTAACTGCTGGGGATTGCTGGATCACGGCCCGGCGGGGGGTACCCCGACCGGGCTTCTTCTTGCCAAAATGGCGCATTAAGTAGCGTTTGAACCGCTCTTAAGTAGCTTTGGCAAGGTAATGGTGCCGCTTACGGGACCCAAATACCTATCCTAACCTTTTGTTTCTATTAAATTTTTCTAAATCACGCCTGGACAATGCCCCCAAGACTGCCCCCAAAATTGTTCTAATACCTTGATATCGTTGGAGTTTGTTTACCAAATTGTGACTCACACAGCGATTTTCTTTAAGACTAGAGGGGGCCATCGCCCCTTCCCTACCCGTACATCGAGAAGCGATTTTATGCATTTTGGAAGGCGTCTTATGGCCGGTAGGCGAATGTCCGGATTGCAGCGTCGATATGGGGATAGCTGCCGTTCGCGTGGCGTCGGCTCGCGACCAACTCACGACCTTCAGGGCCGTGCTGCGGATGACGGTCTGTGCCGAAAGCTGCCGCCAGATGACGAAGCTTGTCCGGGTTACGAACTATATAGATTGCCGCGATGCGCCCATCGCGCACGTCGAGCGCGGTCGTCTGGAGCACGTCGCCACGATCAATGCTGACGTAACCGGGCAGGCCGTTAATCGTCGCGGTGCGCAGTAGCGTCGGTGCTGACGTGTACTTGCGACGCAGCCCGGCGAACAAGCGAAGCGCTCGCTCGATCCCGCGCACCACATTGCGGAAGGCTATAACCTTACCGCCGCCATCGGAATGTATTTCGACATCGCGCGCCAGTATCGCAGACAGCGCGGTAGCGTCACCATCGCG
This sequence comes from Sphingobium sp. Cam5-1, assembly GCF_015693305.1. Lineage (NCBI taxonomy): Bacteria > Pseudomonadati > Pseudomonadota > Alphaproteobacteria > Sphingomonadales > Sphingobiaceae > Sphingobium > Sphingobium sp. Cam5-1. Next base: position 1,885,284 of record NZ_CP065138.1, read on the forward strand.
GGCGGCAGCGAAGAAGGCGCGCGCGATCCGATCGGCCTCAGTTGCCTCCACGGTGAAACGCGGTCGCGCATGCTGTACGTGCCTGCGTGCGCGTGAGGCAAGCTGCCGGACGGCGGCGGGCTCGCGTCCCAATGTCCTCGCGACATCGGTGAGCGCCATGTCGAAAACGTCGTGGAGCAGGAAGGCGGCACGCTCCAGCGGGGACAAACGCTCCATTGCAAGCATCAGTGTGAGCGTCACGTCGTCGGCGATCGTCTCTTCTTCCTCAATAGTACCCATCAACGGTTCAGGCAGCCAGGCACCGACATAGGTCTCCCGGCGCACCCGGGCGGACTTGAGCTGATCGAGGCAAAGCCGAGTGACGATGCGGGTCAGATAGGCTGCCGGCGTGTCAACGCTCTGCACCGTTGCCGCCCAACGCAGCCACGCTTCTTGCAGGATATCTTCCGCCTCGCTGAGAGAGCCAAGCATCCGATAGCCAAGGCGAAGCAGTCGGGGCCGCTCAGCCTCAAAATCCGCGAGACGTTCATCACTGTGCAGCAAGAGTTTCCCACTCCGACAATGCTTGGTTATCGCGCCAGGCCCAGAGGGCCAGAGCGGTCGTCGCTATAGCTGGTAAGGTCACCGCAGGAAAATCCTGAGCCAGTGCACCTGTCCCACAGATGCCGACCGCCACCTCCCAGAAATGGAACAGTGCATGGCCGGCAAGCGAGATGGCAGCGGTAGACCACAGAGGGACGCGCGACGCCGGCCGAGCAACACCTGCGAGCATCGCGGTTGCGACGAGCAGGAAGATCAACCCGATGTCGCGCACGAAATGCTGGTTGAATGGACCGGTCGTGGTGACGCCCGGTACCGCGAAGTACCATTTCCCAGGTGAGATCAGCATGAAGAGGCCATTGGCGGCGGCCCCGAGACCGAGCACTGCGGCCAGTGCGAGCGGAAGGTTCCGGCTCATGCTGCGCTTTCCGCCGCGCGAGCGGCAAGCCACTCATCGAAACGCGTGGGCGCGATCCGTGAATTTTCATCCGGGACAAGCGAGCAGTCGTTGGCGGGGGCGCCAAAATAGTCACGTTCGGCGGTGACGTTGATCCGGCGTGGATCGTCCCGTGCGCCTAGCCAACTGGCGGTGAACTCGGCCAGGGGTGCGCGCTCGGGTCCTGCCACTTCGATGATGCCGCCGATCGGGGCAGCTGTGGCGATCTCGGCAAGCAGGGCCGAGACATCAGCTGCGGCGACCGGTTGGAGCGCAATCTGTGGCAAATACACGGCGCTGTCCCTCGTGTAGGCATCCGCGATGGTTGATAGGAACTCGAAGAACTGCGTGGCGCGCACGATCGTGTAGGGTATGCCGCCGGCCGTGATCAGTTGCTCCTGAACCAGCTTAGCGCGAAAATAACCCGATGCCTGAAGACGATCGGTCCCCACCACCGAAAGTGCGACGACGTGGCGCAATCCCGCGTTGCGTGCTGCTTCCAGCAAGTTGGTTGTCGTGCCGCGGAAGAAAGCGAGAGCGGCCGCGTCCTCGAACGAGGGGGCATTGCTGACGTCGACCATGACGGCGGCATCCGTCAGCGCTTGCGCCAGGCCGGCGCCGGTCAGCGCATCGATGCCTGTGCTAGGTGAGGCGACGACGACCTCATGGCCCTCGGCCCGCAGCAGACCGACGAGCGGCCGGCCGATCAGCCCGGTGCCACCGATGATAACGATCTTCATGTCCATTCTCCGATGCAAGTGTCTGCCTGCATGACGAGATGGCCGCCACCGGTGTGACATGACGACAGCAGGATCAAAAAATATCTGCGCCATGATGTCACGATGCACAGGCTTCCCTCGTCAAGTCAGCGAGCGCCGATGATCGGTGCCAGTGACGAGGAAAGCAGCATGACCGATACGAAGCGTTTGAACTGGTCGGAAATCGCCCCCGTGGGCGCCAAGGCCCTGTTCGGGGTCCATCATTATGTAACCCAGAAGACGGATCTTCCTGAAGAGCTGATCCATCTCGTCTTCCTACGTGTGTCGCAAATCAATGGCTGCGCCCATTGCATCGATATGCACACCCGTGACCTGCTCAAAACCATGGCGATCGACAAAGTCGTGCTGGTCCCCGTCTGGGCCGAGGTGCCGCATCTGTTTTCTGACCAGTATCGAGCAGCGCTGGCCTGGGCTGAGGAAGTGACCAACATCAGCACGACCCATGCTTCGGACGAAGCATATGCGGCCGCTGCCGCCGCCTTTGCTGAGAAGGACTTGGTCGATCTCACGCTAGTTATCGCGGCGATGAACGCGTTCAATCGACTGGGCGCGCCATTCCGCCTGCCCGTCGCCGCGAAGCCATAGGCTTATGAAAGGGGGAGCATATCTTTGCTCGCCCTTCGACGGCATGCGACCGGACTCAGCCGTTCGCGCCTGATCCGATAAACGTCCGGTTCCGCCGGAAGCAATCGATCGCATCGACGAAGCGGACCATCGGCATCGCGCCACTTCTCGCGGTCCAACTGCTCGTTTCGGCTCTCAGCACAAGCTACTTGTTCAAGTCAGGCAGTCGGTTTGGCGATCGAAAAGCCGCCATGTCCGACAAGCCGCTTGCAAGTACAAGATCACGCGGTTCTGTCCTCCGCCGCGTCTGCGCTCGCGAGGACCTCCTCCTTGTCCTCGTGGAGGTAAAGGCGGCGCACGATTACGAGCACCACGATGGTCAGCGGCGTAGCCAGCAGAACCCCGGCGACTCCAAAGAGAATGCCGGCCGCAATGATCCCGAAAATCGTGATCGCTGGTGGCAGGTCCACCATCTTGTTCTGGACGAGCGGCATGATCAGGCTGCCTTGTACCTGCTGGACAGCCAGCAGCAGGCCCAGCGTCCACAGCCCGGTCGCGGTTCCCTGTCCGAACCCCAGCACCACGGCGGGAACCCCTGCGATTAGAACGCCAAGGTAGGGCACAAACTCGGCCAGACCCGCCACTAGGCCTATCGCCCAGGCGGCCGGCACGCCAACCAGCCACAGCGCCAAGCCCGTCGCAACGCCGACGAACAGCATGCCTAGGGCCTGTCCCTTCAACCAGTTTTTCAGCGAGATCGAGATCGCGTCGAGCGTTTCGGCCGACTGACTTCTTGCACTGAGCGGGATGAGCCGAAGCAGGCCGGTGGAGTAAAGCGTCGGCTGAGCCGCAAGGTACACGCCGCCCACGAGAACGATCAGCAGCAACGACAGGGCTCCGCCAACCGCCGCTAGAGCTGTCCTCGCCGCGCTGACTATGGCCTCGCTGCTGGGCGCCAATCCTTGCGCTCGCTCTAAGATGGCCGCGCCGATGGGCAAGGCCGCAATACGGCCTTGCAGGCCTACCCATGCGGTCGGCAGCCGCTGGGCAAGCTCGCCGAACTCCGCCTGCATCGTGGCGCCGAAGAACGCGAAGGCCCCACCGATCACTGCGATGAACAGGATGACTGTGACTGCCAAGGCCATGCTGAGTGGCATCCGGACCCTCCCGCGCAGGGCATTGGTTCCGGTCAGCAGGATCAGCGAGACCAGGGTGCAAGCGAATAGGAGCAACAGCAGGTCCACGAGCATCCACAGCACGTAGGCCGCAGCGAGCGTTAGGATCACGACGGCTGTCGCCCGAAAGACCCGCCGTTCAAGACTGTCACGCGCCGGAGGTTGGGGTACTTCGGACTGGGTTACGAGCTCGGATTGTTCGACGAAGTTTGTCATCAAGCACGACCTTAGCCTATCTTAGCGCGTTATCCAGTCTGGCAGGCGCTTTATCCCAGTAGCGACCATTCCGTTCCGGCCAAACTGCGGCCTTTCCTGCGACATCTCTTCGTGGCTACGTCACAGCGTCTCGGAGAAGCTGAACTTGGGAGCGATCTTAGCGGCTTAGGAATTGCCTAATGAGGGGCAAGAAGGCTACTAGGCCAGGCTCGCTTGCATGCACCTAAGCTGGCGTCAAAAGGCAGAAGGGCGGCCGACCATCAAGCCGCCATACGACTCAGTTTGGCACTCACGATCAATCCGCGACTCGCCTCGTAGTATTAGACGTATCGCCAAGCCATTGTTCCATGCTCCTCCGCACCAGCCTGATTCCAAACCCCGCAGATCGGCTTGCCTCGGGACGCCACGAATTCGGGATGCCATTCATTCACGAAAACGGGTTTAGGATCGCCACGTGGGACGTGGTATACTGGCGCATCCCGGCTTCGACTCCGTCCATGGCGGCCGTGACTGAGAGACTACTCAAACCGAAGTAGGCAGGCTCAACAAGGCTTTCGACGACCTGGCGGCGCCGTAAAGACGCGGGGCAAGCCCCCTGGCTTGTTCAGTCCACAGAAGGAAACTGCGATTCCTGGAACTCGCTTTTAAATCGAAGCGCTCCTCAACCGGAGGTGAGAATATGTCTGATGCGCAAGGAGGGCGCAGGCGCTTTAGCGCCTTTCGATCGGCAGCTGAAGAAGTAGGGATGGCTGTCAAACGAAACGCGGCAGCAGAAGGCCGTTTAAAATACGTGCTTCAGCAGAAAGCCGCATCACCAACGGCTTCCCAGAAGCGTGAACAAAGGAATGTCTCAGCAATGAATATTGAAAACACTGATCTGGAACGCCGGGTACTGGCCCATGAACGCATTTTACGGGCCTTGATCCGTCATATCGCAGAAGAGCAGCCCGACATTCTGATGCGCCTCAAACAAACGTTCAGCAGAGGTCATGTCTTGGGGGAGGATGAACAGGATTATGTGTCCACGCAGCAGTATGGTGACCAATTCATCAGGGAGATTGAACTGGCGATAGCGCGACAGGCCGACACAGTATAAAGCCGCGAGGGCCTGCACTAAAAGCTCGCGCTTTACCGAACATACGGCGGTGCGGGCTCTTCGTTCCCCTACCTCGAAATGCCACCGCCCTCGTTCTCCCATTCGTCGAGAGCAGTGGCGAGTTCATCTCTCCTTCCCCTGCTCCACCAAGGCTGACCGCGCAACTCATTGTCAGCAGCCTTTGCCCGCGAACGCCCGTGGCGTTCGGCCAGCCAAATCCCGGCAGCGACGATTTTCTCATAGCCGAAGATCGATGCGGCACTGGCTATTCCAGCAGCAGCGCGGATGACATAATCTGCCCATTCGGCATGTCCCGCCTTGTTTTTAGTATCAATAATCATGATGCACTCCGGGTCAGCAAGCGGGAGCGCTCGAGTCTCTCAGTCACGGGATGCTTGCGACTAGAACCGGGTGATGTTTCACCTTATCACAATTGAGCGAACCCGAAGAGTCTTGTTTTACCCGCATTACGTAGAGAGCGGATGGACGTTCCCACCTGGTCGGAAATAGCCGGTTCAGGGCAAACGCGTAACTCGATATGGCCATCGTAAGACAGATCGCCTCTTCTGTAATAAGAATTCCAAAGAATTTTTTGGTAGCATGATATTAAAGTGAATAGCAAAAAAGTCGTTTCAGCTCCAAAGGTTAACGATATTTAAGGTCTAGGATAGATTTAAAGCTATCTATTTCAGAAAAACGAGTTCACAACATTGGTGCGACCCAGAAGGATTTCAAAAGAATTCTTCTACTGACCCGGCCGTTTTAGGATGGCCGGGTCATTTTTAGCGGGCATGGCTCTATCCGCCTGCGGGACCCATCGCCCGGATCTTCCACATGCGGATCCCCTTGCTCATCGTAGCCAGCGTAGACTCACGGAAGATCCCACGGGTTGGGCCTTTACGATCCCGCCGCTCTGAGGCTCTGTCGTGGGCCAAGCCCATTCCCTCCGTACCAGGCGTACCAATTCGCCAGCATGGGATGAGAGGCGATGGCTGTCACTCGAAATGGAACAACATTGATCCAAGCGCCCTGTAGGCAAGTTCAATGACCATCGAAAAGCTTATTGGTCCAGCGCGGCGCTGGTGTCAGCCATTGTCGCGCCACGTTCACCCATCGGCTCTTCCGGCCCAGTAGTCGTGTCGCGCGAGGTCTGCCGCTCAACCTCGGCATTGACTAGAGCCCCAATCAGCATGGCGTATGCGGAAACATAGAGCCACATGAGAAGGACTACGACAGCGGCAAGCGAACCATAGGTTGCGTCGTAATCCCCAAGCCAGCTTGCATAGAGGCCAAAGCCGAGCGTCGTCAGAAGCCACAGCAGCGTTGCCAAGCCGGAGCCCAGACTAAGCCATTGCCAGCGTGCATCCGCTCGGTCTGGAGCAAAGCGATACATCGCTCCGAGCGCTAAGCTGCACAGCGCGGCGGCTATGGTCCAGGTGATTGCCTGCAGGGCCACGGCACCAACGGTTCCAAGGCCTTCTACAAGCCCTTGGGCGAAATTGAGCATCGATGCAGCGACGATGCCGATCAAGCCCACGATAACGGCGCCAGCGGCAAGCGCAGCAGCAATCAGAGCCGTCCGGATCAAGGATCGACGGTCCTCCTGCTCATAGATGATGTTCAATGATCCGATCATTGCCCCTGAGGCACGGGACGCGCCGTAGATCGAGACCGCCAGTGCCAGAAGAAGGGCGATTCCTTTCTTTTCAGCTGCGCTTGTGGTGAGCTGCGTTAGCTGTTCGTATATCAGTCGTGCCGCATCGGCTGGCACAAGGTCCACGATAGCACGCATATGCTTGGCGACCGTAGCTGGATCAGCGACGAGACCGTAGGTCATGACGAGTGAACCGAGAAGAGGAACAAAGGAGAGGAAAGCGTAAAAGGCTACGCCAGCGGAGAGCAGGCTGAGATTATGCCGCCCGCTGTTCACCCACGCCCGCTTCAAAATGGGCTTCCAACCGGCCCAAGGGATCTGGCGCGGCGTTTCTGCAAGCGCGCCCTTTTCGGTAGCACCTACCTGGTCCCTGGGCCCTGACATCTGCCGATCCTTTCATTGCAGATAGCAGGACTGGCCGGAGCCAGATCAGTTCCTCGACTGGGCGAAAAGACGGAAGGTATGTCGGCCATCTCATTTTCTTTGGCGGCCAATCGCCTGCCGGCGACCCAGCGGGCGGCGACGCGCCATCTACGGTCATTCAGGCTGCGAGGTGCGCAACCTGAAAGCTGTCGCGGTATTCGCGTCTCGAGCATGTGAGGTGCTGCTCGGCTGGCAAGCTTGTCAGCGTCCCTGGTAGGGCGCATATGAGGCTAATTGGCGCTCTCGCTTCGGGAGTCCCAACTCGCAGATGGTAGCGCTGGCTCCGGCTTGTGAAAGCGACAATATGATCGCGGACCAGCGACAGGAAAGTCGGGCTTAAGCCATGACAGCTAAAGACGTACAATTCTCCCAACAGGCCCGCGAGGGCATGGCACGGGGCGTCAACATCCTTGCCGACGCAGTGCGCGTTACACTTGGCCCCAAGGGCCGCAACGTTCTGATCAATAAAAGCTACGGAGCGCCCCGGATTACCAAGGATGGCGTGACCGTCGCCAAGGAAATCGAGCTTGCCAATAAGTTTGAAAACATGGGCGCGCAAATGATGCGCGCCGTAGCATCCCGAGCGCATGATCACGCTGGAGACGGGACCACCACCGCCACCGTACTCGCGCAGGCGATCGTTCGAGAGGGTATGAAGGCGGTATCCGCCGGCATCGACCCCATGGATCTCAAGCGCGGCATCGATCTCGCTGTCACCGCCGTGGTGACCGAACTCAAGGCGCGATCCAAGCCCGTTGCGAACAACCAGGAGATTGCTCAGGTGGGCATCGTCTCGGCCAATGGCGATGAGGTCGTCGGAAACAGGATCGCCGAGGCCATGGAAAAGGTGGGCAAGGAGGGCGTGATCACGATCGAGGAGGCCCCCGGGATTGAGTTCGCATTGGATGTGGTCGAAGGCATGCAGTTCGACCGGGGCTATCTGTCGCCCTATTTTGTCACTGACAGCGAGAAGATGTCGGTCGAGTTAGAGGATCCGTATATCCTAATCCATGAGAAGAAAATGGGGAACGTGCAGGCGATGCTTCCCGTCCTGGAGGCGGTAGCAAAGGCGCACCGATCGCTTCTTATCGTCGCCGAGGATGTTGAAGGCGATGCGCTCTCGACGTTGGTGGTCAACAAGTTGCGCGGCGGGCTCAAGGTCGCGGCGGTAAGGGCGCCGGGTTTCGGTGATCGTAGCAAGGCGATGCTCGAAGATCTTGCGATCTTGACGGCGAGTAACGTTGTGACCGAGGAACTTGGCGTCAAGCTGGAGAATGTCACGCTCGAAATGCTGGGCACCGCAAAGCGTGTGTCGATCTCGAAGGACACGACCATGATCGTCTACGGGGCCGGCAGGCCCGACGCCATTCAGGGCCGTGTTGAAACGATCCGACGGCAGATCGAGACTGCGACAAGCGACTATGACCGGGAAAAGCTGCAGGAGCGGCTCGCTAAGCTGGCCGGGGGCGTTGCCGTCATAAAAGTCGGCGGGGCATCCGAACTCGAAGTCAAGGAGCGGAAGGATCGGGTCGAGGACGCGCTGCACGCGACGCGGGCAGCGGTCGAAGAGGGTATATTGCCGGGCGGCGGCACCGCCCTGCTTTATGCGTCGAAGGCGCTGGACGCTATCTGTCCCGTCAATGATAATCAGCGGCGTGGCATCGAAATCGTCCGCCGGGCGCTGCAGGCGCCAGTTCGCCAGATCGCCGAGAATGCAGGTTTTGATGGCGGCGTGGTCGCCGGTAGACTCCTGGATGGGAAAGACGAGAATCTTGGCTTCAACGCGCAAAGCGACCAATATGAAAATCTTTTCCAATCCGGCATCATCGATCCTACCAAGGTTGTGCGAACCGCGTTGCAGGATGCCGCGTCAGTCGCCGGGCTGCTGATCACCACAGAAGCGGCAATTGCTGATCGCATGGAGGGCGGCAGCAGTGCCGATGGTGCGCATTCAGGCATAGGATTCTAGGGCAGCGGCATTTTCCCTCCGTGCTCCGACGAATAGATGCGAGTGATGGAGCGGCCTGTGATATAACAGACCATCACCCTGATCGTGCCGCAGGCATATCGTGACAGAGAGACCATCGTGCTCCCGCCTGCAACCGGGAGATATTCAGTGTCTGCTGCCCTAGACAGCGCTCTTCTCGATGAGGGAAAGCGATCATGACCATCCGCACGACACGCAAAACGGCAACGTTCACAGCGCCATTTCAACTGCCGGGGTTCGCAGAACCGTTGCCAGCAGGTTCCTACGAAGTGGAAACTGACGAAGAGATGCTGGAGGGCAACGGCCATACAGCCTATCATCGGGTCGCTACTACGCTGCGGGTCGAAAGAGGATCAGTCGTCGAGCATCATCCGATCGATCCGGCGCATCTCGCCGCGGCACTGGAACGCGATCAACGGGCGCGATCCACTGCACTGCCGTCCGCGGCCGTGACAGAGCAGGCCCCGACATCTGACACTGCACGACCTGGTCGCGCCCGTTGGGTTTCTCTGTGGGTCCGGAATGCTCCGCCGGGCGGAAGCCGGTAGGCCCGCCATGTCCAACAGCTCAGCCATGTGCAGACGAGAGGCGGCGCACCATCGACAGGTCGCTACCGCATCGCCTCTTGATAAGGTGCGTCAGAGAGCGCTGAAGGCCGCAAGCGCTTGGGAGACTGAGGCTGTCCAGGCTGAGGCCCGCGAGGCGGGAGCGCCTGTCGCCCTCAGCCCCGAAGACGCAGCGATTGCTCTGGAATTCCGGTTGGAAGAGGAGGATGAGGCTCGGAGCCGCGCTGGCGATGAGGGAGATAGCCTCCTCACCCCCGGCCGTGGCGAGGAGAAGTTCTGATGAACGGAGAGGTGGAGCAATTTGGCTGGTGGGTGGCCGCACAGCATGGGCGGCCTGCCTGATCGGCCCTGATCGACGAGTTGGCAGGCGCTTTTGAAGCACCCGCCCCCCCCAAATCAGCTTTTCAAGGTAACGATGCCGAGCGCACCGGGTTTCTGCGACGGGTTGGAAGCATTCTGCTTTTTGGTTTTCTCCGCCTTTGGTTTGCGAACTTCACGGTTGGATCTTTTCTGGCTTTTGGCCATGATGTGTTCCTCTGCATTGGACGTCAGATGTAGGGGTTGTACTGCTTCGCTTATTCAGGTGCGTTTCGGGGAGGCACCCGGTGTCACATTGTTGCTCTTTCTCAAGGCCATGAGGTTGTCGAGCGCACCGTTCAATCGCTGCCTCTCGACCGTAGACAGCGCTTCTCCACGTGCTAGTGCGTCGCGGGCAGCATAGAGGAGATTGTGAAGTTCCTGTAGCTTGTCGAGGCCTCCGCCTGGTCCGGGCATCGATCGAACCTCGGTACTCGCCAATCCTTTTTGTGTAGCATCCATTTTTCTGCCAATCGCTGTAAAGTTGGGTCAGCTCAATTGTTTAGCAATATGATGGCTACTGTTGCTGCTATCACCATGAGCAGGCCGTTGATTATGGCCGCACGCATCGTGGTATCGTCACGAAATAGATCAGCGCACCATTGCAGCTTAGTGAGCCGGAGAGGCTTGGGTCTCGATGACGTAGCAACGCCAATTGCCGTTCCACCCTCATTCTCCCAGCTGTCGATCGCCGACGTTAGCTGGCGCTTACGGTCACGCGAAATGGCAGCCGCGCTCCGCGATCGTTCTCGCGCGGCTCCAAGGGCGAGCCACCGTCGTTCGGCATTAGCCTGACTGCGGGCCTGGCGAAGTGATAATGATGGATTAGAGCTTTCATTTGCGGACATTGTGCACTCCTCGCCAAACGGGAGCGCCTGTGTCTCTCAGCCCCGGCCTGTCTGGATGAGTCGAACCGGGATACGTCACAATAGCACATCGCCATCGGGGACAAGAGTGCTTTCTGTTCGGCATCGGAGTGCAAACGGAACAGCTTGTCCGTTCCAGCCATCATCGCGAGGATTGACGTCGCGCCTGCCATTGATCGAGCAGCTGCAGGGACGGAGTCACGGTGATGCCATGTAGAACGATGGAAACGAGAATGACGAGGGCAGCGACGCTCCAGAGCCTCTCCGCCTCGGGGAAGTTGGCTTGATTGAGGGCGAAGGCGAGATAGTAGATCGTGCCCACACCCCGTATTCCGAAGAAGGAAATTACGAGCTTCTCCCGCCACGGAAGTTCCAATGCGGCAAGGCTGATGAGACCAGCGAATGGGCGAACGACGAGGATTGTCAGGGCGGTGAATAAGATCGTCCAAATATCCAGATGCGCGAATAGCCCTGCATGGGTGATCATGCCGCCGAACAGCACCAACACCAGCATCATCAACAGGCGTTCGGCTTCTTCGGCGAATGCATGCAGACGATGATGGTAGCTGTGGTCGCGGCTGGCATGGCGAAGGCAAAGCGCCGCGACGAAGACGGCGAGAAAGCCATACCCATGTGCCAGCTGCGTGAGACCATATGCAAGGAGCGCGGCGCCCAAGGCTACGAAACCGTCACCTGTTCGGGACAGCTTGGCGGCGTTGGGCAGGTGGAAAGTAACGAAGCCCAGGCCCATTCCAATGACATAGCCCATGCCGAGACCAGCAAGAACCTTCCAGATCACGTCAACGATGAGCCAGTGTCCAAACGCTTGGGTTCCAAAGGACAGGCCCGCCAGCGCAATTGCGAGGTTGACAAAGGGAAACGCAAGCCCATCGTTCAGTCCCGCTTCGGACGTGAGCGCGAAACGGGCCTCATCTTCTTCCCCCTCCCCTGGTGCGCCGACCTGGACGTCGCTCGCGAGCACCGGATCTGTGGGGGCAAGACTCGATGCCAGGAGCAGGGCGGCCGCGAGGCCGAGCCCCAGAAGGGAGGAGGCGAGTGCAGCAACGAGCAGGATGGTGATCGGCATTGCAATCGCGAGGAGACGCCAGGTGAGGACCCAGCGGCGAAGACCGACGAGCCGGTCGATCTTGAGACCCGCGCCCATGAGCGCGACCACAACCACAAACTCGCTCAGGCGCTCCACCAGGACGGGGTACTGCAGTGGATGAACCGCGAATGGTCTTAACCGCGGCATCGTAAACAGGGCTGCGCCGATGGCCACGCAGAAGATCGGCAGCGACAAAGGCATCTTCCGCAGGGCCATCGGAATCCAGGCGGTCATCAAAATGATGGCGCCCATACCGGTCAGGATCTGGACGTAGAATCCAGAATCGAGCATTGATAGTCTCTCCCGAAACGAGCGAGCTTTTTTGGAACCGACCCAAGCCGCGCAGCTACACCATTAAGTCAGCGTGACGTTCACGTGGACGTCCATGCCGATAAAGTCGTCCGCTGCGCCAATGTACCCACCAGTGACCGGCATGATCTGCTTGTTACACCTGCCAACTGCGACGGGAATAAGGTTCGCTGAGCCGGTGCGCCGGTGCGTAGGGTCAAATGCGATCCACCCGGCCGCTGGAAGGTAGACTTCCGCCCAGGCGTGCGTTGATCCTGCATCATGCAGGAGTTGGTCTGGATCATGCAAATAGCCGGAGACGGCACGGCCGCCAAAGCCAAGGTGGCGAACCGCCTCGATGAATAGAGCCGCCATGTCTCGGCAGGATCCACTCCCCATCGTTAAAGTTTCCAGCGGACCTTGTGTTCCATCCTCGTCTCGGGTTCGGTAGGCGATCGCATCGGCGATGCCATTGTTGATGTCTTTCAGCAGCGACAACGTGTCTGTCGGACATGCGCGAACGAAAGCGCGTACCCAATTATCAAACCTTCCGCCATTATCCGGATGTTGCGCCTTTAGGAGAGCGCCCAGATCGGCCCTTTCTTCTTCTGAATAAGTGAAAGGGTAGGAGTGAGCGCCTGGCGCGATCCGGAAGATGGGCCATGCCGAAGCAAACTGCTCCACCGTGACGTCCGTTGATATGACGAGTTGGTCCGCAGAGCCCGAAAAGCAGGCGGTCGCAACCAGGTTCCCAAACACGTCTTGCGTCCATTCGACCTCTGCTTCCGGCGTCAGACGGATAGAACTCGCCAACACCCTCAGATCGTGCGAACTGCGCGGCACAAGCATCAGGCGATGCGGTTGCAGGCCCACAGCATCCCGATAACGAAAGGTGGTTTCATGGCGTATTTGGAACTTCATGACCCCCCAACGCTCAATCCGACCATAGGGTGCGTCTTAATCGATCTGGACTCCCCAGTTGCTGCTTCAGACGCTTTGTTTATCCGCGCCCGAGGAGCGGGAGCCGACATTCTCCTGGCGGCCCGTTTCTGGCGTTCTGCGATGCAGGGCGAGCAAACAGTGCATGTCAGCTGACAGGAGCTGCCGTCCCACATGTCGCTTGTGGGGGCAGAAATGTCCCAGACCAAGTCGTAATCTGAAGGTCCGCTCCTAGGCGTGACGATATCGCGTTAAACGGCTTGGATTGGCGCAGAGCCGCCAATCTGCTTCCATTCACATATTAATACCAAGCCCCCGGCCGCGCCCCAGATCGATCCCATGATTGAACGCCAGCTCTGCTCCCAACTTGCGTCCGCTGTCGATGGCGATCCCCAGTTCGCGCTTGCGACCTGCAAGAATGGACTCCATCTGCGGATCACGCTCCAGCGACTTGGCCATGTTGCGCATCGTATCCTGATAAGCACGGCGGCTGTCATAGTCGCCTGATGCATAGGCCCGTTCTGCGGCATTCGCGTAGCGGTTCCATCGCTCGACAAAGCGGTCGGCGCGAAGCTCGGGGTTGGTGCGAACCTCCTTCTCGTGGAGGATAGCGGCGCGCGCCGGCTCGGTGTCGCCCCGTGCTGCTGAGGCTGCGAGCGAGGGATTACGCGCATAGGCCGTCTCGGCGTCGAGCGCGGCATGCGGCCGCAGGTCGTTCAGCCCCTTGCGTGCGTCGTTCAATGCGCGGAGTTGATCGGGCGTGCTGTCGAGCCCTTGATCCTGCATGGTGAAGATCGCCTGCACGGCGCGGGCGTGACGGACAATGGCGCGGTCCCGCACCTGTATCATATCCTGCTGCGGCTCAGGCCTCTCTGGAGGATCGGCGCCGAGCCTTTTTCCTCCCGGAGCAGCGATCGACCTGCCAGCCGCTGCCTGCGGCTCCGGATCGCGCGCCTGTGTATAGTCAGACACCATGTCCTTGCCCCGCTCGCGGCTCAGCGTGCGCACCAGCCTGCCCTGATCGGCAAAGTCATCCTGGCCATAATGGAGATCGACCGTGCCGCGATGCCGGGACAGCGCCACATAGGCGGCATGACGGTCGAGCCCTGGCGTGGCGAGCACATGCACCTTGTCCACCGTCATGCCCTGCGCCTTGTGAATGGTGGCGGCATAGCCATGATCGATGGCGGCATAGTCCTTGAGGCCGAACGCCACCGCCCGGCCATCGTCGAGCATCACCGCCATGCTCGCCTGGCTGACGCTCTGCACGGTCGCCAGCGTGCCATTCTTCACCCCAAGGCTACGCTCATTTTGCAAGAACATGACCCTATCACCCGCTGCAAAGCTGCGTGACCCCCGCTCGACGGTGAGCTCAATCTCCTCGCCCAGCGCGCCAGCACCCTGCAGCCGCTCGCGCGCCGCTTCGTTGAGCGCCCGTACCTCGTCATTGGTATGGGTGAGAATGATGCGGCTGGCTTGCGAGTCGATGCCGCGGTCCCTCTCCCAGCGATCGATCAGTTCGCGCCGCGCGTCATCACGCGTCTCGGCCGCATGGACATGCCCCGCTTTGTCATAGGCATCGATCGCCTCGCTCGTCCGTCCCGTGGCGAGAGCCCGTGTCGCGTCCCGCTGCCATTCCTCGCTCTGGCGGCGGATGGAGGTGATCTCGACACTGCCATGCCGTTCGGCCACCGAGCGGAACGCGGCCCCCGCCTCGATCGCCTGCAGCTGCTCGGGATCACCGACCAGCACCACCTTCGCGCCGCGCTTTTCCGCTTCCCTGATTACCCGCTCCATCTGCCGCGTGCCGATCATCCCGGCCTCGTCGATGACGAGGATGGACCTGTCGGTCAGCAGTTCGCGATCCTGCGCCCATTGATGCTCGAAGCTGGCGATGGTGCGCGACGCAATGCCAGAGCCACCTTCGAGATTTTCAGCAGCAATCCCCGAGAGCGCTGCACCCTGCACCTCATATCCCGCATGCTCCCAGGCTTCGCGAGCCACCCCCAGCATCGCGCTCTTGCCGGTGCCGGCATAGCCGATGACATTGCTAAGCCCGTTCGCGCTGGTCACATGCTCAAGCGCGCCACGCTGCTCGGCCGAGAGATCGAGTCCGCGTCTGCCTGCCCGTGCGAGCGCATGATCGACATGGCGCGACGCGACGCCATGATGGCGACGCGCGTCGAGCGCGGCGGCGCCACGCTCAAGCCGCTGCTCGGTCTCGAGCATGGATCGCGAGGTGAAGCGTTCATCGCCACGTCCATCCTTGCCGAGCGCGACCAGATCGGGCGACGCCTTCACCGCCGCCATCACCTGATCGAATTGCTCCTTTCCCTCGCTATGCCGATGCACGAACATGGCGAGGTCGCGGGTGGTGAAGGTCGCCTGTCCATGCGTGATCGCATCCAGCGCGATATTCGGGTCGGCGAGGATCTTCTCGCCATTGGCGCGGGCGATGGCATGATGCTCTTCGAGCCGCTCGCTGTCATGGCCTTGGCTTGCCATCCGCGAAGCAGCCGGGCCGATCTTGTTCTGCGGCTCAAGATCGATCCCCTGGGCCTCCAGGCTGCGATGATCGATCCGCGCGTAGATATCGAGTTCGGCCAGGCGCTGATTGACATGTTCCGCCCAGGCTTCGCGCCAATGGGTGAGCAGTTCGGTCCGGTTCCAGTCCCGCACCTTGGCGCCAAACCCCTCCTGCGTCACTTCGCGTAAAGAGAGCATCACATGGGCATGCGGCTTGGGACTGCCATCGGCCGCGACATCCCAATGGACATTGAGGTCAGCAACCATGCCCCGGCTTACAAATTCCCGTTCGACAAAGTCGCGCGCCAGGCGAATGCCTTCTGCCTCAGTCATCTCGCGCGGGATGGCGAACTCCACCTCGCGGGCCAGTTGCGCGTCCTTGCGCAGTTCGGCGGCCTCGACATCGTTCCACAGCTGCTCCCGACCGCGCCACTCTTCGGGCGCGCCCTCGGGCAGCAGCACTTCGCTGTGCACGACGCCTGGTTTGTTGGAGAAATCATGATGGCGGCCAAGCCGCTCGTCATGCAGGCGTGAGGCCGAGCGATAGGCAGCCGCGGCCAAGGCAGAGGAGCCCGCAGCGCGGGAGATGATCTTGGCGGAGAAATGGTAGATCGCCATGGCGACACACCAGATACGCCCAAAAGCGCACGTCGGCACGACGTATAAGCGCGCCCTCGAAAGATTTCATCACTCTCGGGAAGCGGCGATCTCAGGAAATTCCAGAGCATTGCCGCTGATCGAGAGCAGCGATAACTGACATGTCCTTCCGTTCACAAGAAGGACATTCTCCATGCGCAAGCCAAGAGACTTCGATGCCGAGCTCAAGGCCTTGACCGATAAGGCGCGGCATTTGAAGAGCCGTAAGCAGAGCCAGCTCGGCGAATTGGTGATGGCGGCCGGCGCTGATGGGCTCAGCGCCGAGGAGCTCGCCGGCGCGCTGCTGGCGATCGCGACGACGACCGACAGCGTGAAGCGGGAGGCGTGGCGCAAACGGGGCGCGGCCTTCTTTTCAGGCAAGCGCGATGAAGCTGGCAGCGGCGCTGGCGACAGGCCGGGGAGCGTTGCGCCGGGTAGCGATCGCGCGTCACCGGCTGCAGGCCCGAGCGGCGCGGCATGACAGGCGGGACTGGCAGGTGAAACGGCGCGAGCGCACGCGGCATCTGATCGAGCTCGGCGGGCTCATCATGAAGGCGGATCTTGTCGCGCTTACCGATGACGATCGCGCGGTGATCCTGGGGCTGCTCGGCGAAGCGGCAAGCCGTCTACGGACTGGGGAGCGCGACAGGGCGCTGATGCTCTGGCGGCGGCGCGGGCAACGCATGTTTGCTACCGACGCATTGCCGGATCAGGACTGACCGGCCATAGGCTGGACTCATGACCGAAGAGACCAAAGCGATCATCCTTGGCGTGCTCGAACGCGCGCCGCAGTGGATCAGGCATGATCTGGTGGCGAAGGATGCCGCTGCGCGCGCACGCGCCGAAGAGACGCTGGCGGCGATGATTGCTGACGCCCTGGGCAAGGAGATCGGCAGGGCGGCTTGACCGACGCGCAGGCCGTCAGCCAGCGTCCCGCGCCGTCTGTTCCAGATGGTCGATGCGTTCCGAACAGATGGCGTGCACGACGCGGCCGAGTTCCTCAACCTGTTCGCCGAGCCAGGCCAGCTCTTCCTCGGTGATGCGGTAGTGCTTGGAGTAGCGGGCCTTCACATAAGCCTCTTTCAGCTTCTCGAACCGGCCGCGCTGCTGGCGATTGTCGCTCGGCCAGACATGACAGAGCCGCCGGTCGATCCGCTCGGCCTGCGTGCGCAGGAACGCCAGATTGTGAACATGGGGCGTGTAGAAGGTGCACACAAGAAGGACGCAGTGGTATAGGCTCTCTGTGGCCTGGTGGAGCAGGAAAGCAGCCTTTTTGTTCCAGCCTCTTCCCGCCGTAAATTTTGCAGTCTCTAAGAACTGCATGCCGCTCGGCATCCACTCTTCAAAATATTCCTTGGCCATCTCCAGCGCGGCATGCGGCGTCTTGGGTTGCGGCTTGTGGAGCTCGCTCGCCTCTGACTCGTACAGCGCGATGCCGTCCTTCGCGACGTCGATGAAAAAATAGCGGCCATGTGCGAGGCCGTCATTCACCTCCTGCAGGGTGTGGACGATGAAGTTGACCGGGGTCTTGAGGCCGCCGGTGATGCCATATTCGCGGATCAGCCGGTCATCGAGCTTGGCCCAATATTTGATGCGATCGGTGAGCCGCTTGTCGCTGACGATGATGAGAAGATCATAGTCGGATTTGTAGCCCTTGGCGGTGTGCGGCTCATCGACCCAGGTGCCGCGCGCATAGCTGCCATAGAGGATCACTTTCAGGATCCGGCCCGCTTTCTTCCACTCATGGCGCGAGAGCGCAAAGGCATCCTCGAACTCCTCGAAGATGATCTGGACGATCCGTTCGAGTTCGCGCTGCTTGTTGGCAGGAAGATGATCGAGGCCGGTTTTCATGGGGTTGATCCTAGCGAGGAGTTCGGGATGCGCCAACCTCGACCGGAATGATCCGGACGAGGCGGGTCGTTCAGCGGAACCAGCGCCGCCATCGATGCCGCGTCGGGTCATCGAGATTGCGGCAGAAATTGCCGAGGGCCTCGGCGAACAGCCGTTCGACCTGGGCGGTGGTGAGGCCGGTGCGTTCGGCAATCTCGGCATAGCTCAGGGCATCTAACCGCACGGCCAAAAAGATATCGCGCTGGATACGGGGCAATCGAAGCACCGCATCCTCCAGCCGCGCGAGCAGAGCGGGATCGTCATCGTCGGTCATTGGGCCGCACGATCAGTGGTACCAGCACGCCCCGCGCCCGCACGGAGGGCAGGATGTTGCCAAGGTCCGGTGCCTTGCCCCTGGCGCGCATGTTGGCGGCCGAGACGGACAGACGGGCGATGTCGATATGCTTGAGTTCCATGTGCCTTCACTCCTTCAAAACACCGCAACCGGCGCCGGAATGGCGGGGGAGCGGCAGGAGCGAACCCAACAGGCCCGTCGAGGAAGGCGGGCTGCACCCGCAGGGCTGCAACGAATGTGGAAGACCGGAGCGAAGCTCCGGTTGCGGGCCGGCGCGACGGGCCTAAAGGGTAAGCGACGCTCCCCCGCCAGATCGCTGCCGGAGGCTTAACGCCATCGCGCATTACGCGATGACCGCCTGCGGTCCCGAAGGGACCAACCCACGACGCGAATCAAGACAGGCGCGCTGATCCTCAGCGCGCGCCGCAGCCTCTCCCCGTCTCAAAAAGGCTCAGCAGCTGCATCGCCGATGGCCGGAAAGTCCATCGGCGAAAAATTTTCTGCGTACGATATGGCCCGCCGTGGATCGACATGGTCCGCCATGCCCAGATCTGGCCCAACGCCCTTATTCTCATGGGCTTGACGCTGCGGCCAGCGCTCACAATCCTGATGCCCAGGGGCACGCAAACCGCATCGCAGCATACAGGATCTTGCCATGACCGCTCAGCCGCCCGACCGCATTCTCCGCCTCAACACCGTGCTGGACCGCACCGGCCTCAGCCGCGCCACCCTCTACCGCAAGGTGGCGGCCGGCACCTTCCCCCGCCAAATCCGCATCGCCAGCCGCTGCATGGGATGGCGGGAATCCGCCATCGACGAGTGGCTGAGGAACCCGATGTTCTACAGCGTCGAGGATGGATGACGGCGGCCCCAGTCCGTTCTGGCGTCCAGCTTCATTGAACGTTCATCGATCCGCCCTATCTGGTTTCCTGTCGTTCCCTCTCCCCCTCCCCTGGGAATGGCACTTCCCTGAACTTCGGCCCCGCCGTCGAGCTTGCTCCGGCGGGGTTATTTTCTCTCAGCACGCGGAGATCGGCACGATCCCCTTGCAAATCAGGCGCATCAGCCTGACACATTCCATCAAGAACAAGGTTCGGAGGGGGAAGACGATGGCTCAGAGACCAGGCTTTGCATGCGAGACAAGCCGGCGACGCCTGCTCGGGATGAGCGTTGCCGCCAGCGCTGCGCAGCTGCTTCCGAACCGCGCCTGGGCGCGCAGTGCGCCTAGGTATCCTGCCATTCACGTGCTGGTTGATCAGACGATCGCCACAGAGGCTGCGCCCGGTGTGGTGGTGGCTGTCGGCAAGTGCAGCGGCCCAACTCGCTACGTCAGCGGTGGGACGCTGGCGTTCGGCAGCAGTCACGCCGTCGATGAAAACAGCCTCTGGCGTGTTTATTCGATGACCAAGCCGATTACCGGCATGGCGGCGATGCTGCTGATCGCGGAAGGCAAGCTAAAGCTGGATCAGCCGATCGCTGATTTCCTGCCAGCCTATTCCTCGATCCGGGTGCTGACTGATCCGGCGAAAAGTCTCGACGCCCGCCCAGCTACCGGTCCCATAACCATACGCCACTTGCTGACCCATACCGCAGGGCTTGGCACTCTGACCTCGCCCGGGCCGCTTGCCGATGCCTACCGGCGTGCGGGACTTGCGCCGAGCCGGGTTAGCCGCGCGGAGCAGGATGGCGCTTCAGCACCAAGTGCTTCGAGCCTCGAGATGTTCGCCGATCGTCTGGCGACGCTGCCGCTTCTTTCCGATCCCGGCGCAAAATGGAGCTATTCGGTTGGCCTCGATCTTCTCGGCCGGGTTCTGGAGGTCGCCTCAGGCATGCCCTTCGATCGCCTGCTGGAGCAGCGCTTCTTCGTTCCGTTGAAGATGCGCAGCAGCTTCTTCCAGGTGCCGCGCGACCAGGCTGTGCGCTTGGCCACCAACTACCGGCTGAAGAATGGTGTCCTCGAGCAAGTGGATGGCGGCACCGATTCCGTGTTCCTTGATCCGCCGGCATATCCAGCTGGCGGCGCCGGGCTCGTCTCGTCCGCCCATGATTATGACCGGTTCCTGGCCATGCTGGCCAACCATGGCACGCTGGATGGAATTACGGTCATGCCACCGAGCGCCGTGAAGCTGGGAATGTCTAACCTCCTGCCGCCTGGCGCAAGCATGGCCTCCTATTATTGGCCGGCAAGCGGGGACGGCTTTGGCGCGGGAGGCAGCGTCGGCCTGTCGGGCCCCGGCAAAGGCGATTATGGCTGGCTGGGCGTTGCGGGCAGCAAGGCGTTCGTCAATGCTGACAGCGGCCTGCGAGCCTCGGGGTTCATCAACGTCATGGACAACTATACCTTCGCACCCGATCTTGTTTCAGCTGTTCATCGGGATATCGGTTGAGCAAAGCGCGATTTGGTGAAGCAAGCAGATCAATAGCGCAGTCGGAGCCAGGCACCAGGTGATCAAAGGCGACGTGGCGGTACGGCTGGGGCTTCGCGATTGCCGACTTCGAAGCACCACAGTATCGATTGCTGACAGGAACAGGCGTGTAGTGAGGTGTCCGCTGCCGCCGACAGAACAGTCGTTCACAGTGCCACGGCCGGCTTTCGAAACCGGTCGTTCGGTCAGGTGCCAGCACTACCGGATGGGCCGCCTTCCGCGCACTGAGTTCCCTTTAGCTAGCGTTGGAAAAGAGGCATATTCCACGGGTTGAACAAGTTGCCGGAACTCTTCAGCAGCGGCACCGATCTGTTCCCAGTTATCGACAGGTGCTCCCAGGATCGACCAGAACTTGGGTTCATTGATGCAGTTTACCCGCCCAGTTTCCTTTCCGCTCATCTGCGTGATGAAGCCCCAGAACCACAGGTCATCCCACAGGGTCGGTCGATCCGCGAAGGAAAGCCCGCTTTGCTCGATCAGTACATTGATGGAGGTGAAGTCCTCGCCCGGCGCACCAAGACAGCCGAAAATATGCTCGATCACCGTGTCCACAGGGATCTTGAGTCTGTCCTGCGGATCGATCGAGAAATCAGGCAAGAACCGCAAGTCGTGATTGATTGGCAGGGTGTGTATCTCGACGATCGACTTGACGAAAAGGGCTGCCGTCTTCTTACCGAAGCCAGCCGCCTTCTCCAGCGCAGTCCGAATTTCCTCAAAAACTGGTCGGTTATCTCTATCTCGGACTATATTCGGCTTGGCAAGGGTCCACAGCGCCTCGTTTAAATCGCTAGGTGAGCGAGCCTTTTTGAAGGCATCGTAGTTTTGATGCAGCTGTTTCCAAGTTGGCATTAGTACATCCAGCTTGGGTGAAGACTGCATATGAGCTTTGGAATGCAGCAATGATTGCAGCTTGCTACCGGTATCGGGCCAAGGCAGAACGTCCTGGCGATAGGCCGCGTGCTGCACCGCTTCGTTGAATTGTCGATTACGGACGAGAAGGTCGAAGATCCTCTCGAGCTTCCCTCGGAGTTCGTCGGTCAGGGTGTCTTTTCGCTTACTCACTTCAAATCCAGGTGTTGCCAACTCACCACCACGGATCCAGACGATCACGATGGGAGGCGCGGATTTACAGCCAAACGCTTTACGGTAAGTATACATGCCTCTAGCCAGCCCAGAAGCGCAGCATTCGCCAACATCTCGGTCATTCGATCACTGGATGACAATGCCTGAAAGCGGTCGTTCATTCATCGAGGGCCGAACGGTCAATGATGGGACAAAGCCGCCGTTCTCCGCTCGTCACTTGAATGACGGCTTGCGGCAAGAGCAGCCGCTTGAGGCTACTTCGAATATCATCTTTGGTAGACTGAGGTTGGTCTCATCTGCCGCTAGCGGCACCGCCGACATGGCATCATCCGCGCCGACGCTAAAACGCGTTTCTGCGTCGACCATGATCTGCGGCATGATCCTATAGCCATAGCCGGCAAAGATGCCGCCGACCAAAGAGTTTAGCTCCCTGCCCGAACTTATCGTTGGATGGTCACCAGGCATTCCCTCGTTTGTGCCACGTCACCCAATAAACGGCCAACAGGCCCACGACAGCCGATGCGAGCGAGGCAAGAAGAATTCCCAGCTTCGCCGCAGCCAGCAGCGTCGAAGGATAAGCCAGGTTCGCAATGAAAAAGGACATAGTGAAGCCTATCCCCGTCAGGAAGGCGCCGGCCGTGAGGAAAGACCAGTTCAGGCCTGCTCCGAGCGTTGCTAGGCCGGAACGCAGCACCAGCCAGCTGAAGAGCAGAACTCCTATCGGCTTGCCGAAGACCAGCGCGACAAAGATTGCGACGGTGACAGGTTGGATGTCGGACGTTGAAAACGCGACCCCCGCATTGGCCAGAGCGAAGAGAGGCATGATTGCGAACCCCACCCAAGGGTGCAGCATCATTTCCAACCGCTCCAACGGCGATAGGGATTCGCTGATGGCGCGGCCCGCTTCCACAAGGTCGCGGCGGTCCGATGTGTCGCCACTCCACTCATGATCACGCGGCTCCATGACGTTCCCGAGGATGGCGCGCAGGCGCGGCACACCCACCCAGATTCGCGCCGGGGTCATTAGCCCGAGTATGACACCGGCGATCGTCGCGTGGATGCCGGAGGCGTCAAGGCACAGCCAAAACGCGGCTCCGAAGAAAAAGTATATTGGGATGCTTCTGATGCCCAGACGAGCGGCGATGGCGATTACACTGAGGACCAAAAACGCAAGACCGATTGCGCCGAAATTCAAGGCATTCCCGTACCCAATCGCCACGACCAGGATGGCGCCAATGTCATCGAAAATCGCCAGGGCTATGAGGAACAGGCGCAAGCTGTGGGGAACGCGCGAACCAAAGAGCGCAAGCCCCCCGATGACGAACGCCGTATCGGTCGCCATCACCGTTCCCCAGCCGTGCGTGCCGGCTTTTCCGGCCAGAATCGCAATGTAGATCGAAGCAGGCACTATCATGCCGCCCAGCGCAGCTGCGAAAGGAAGGGCCGCCGTTCGCAGGTTTCGCAATTCGCCCAGAGCGAACTCGCGCTTCATCTCCAGGGACACCACGAAGAAAAAGAAGGTCATCAATCCGTCGTTGATCCAGTGTCCCGTTGAACGGGTAAAGTCCAAGGGGCCGATCTGCAGCCCGATCTGCATCTCCCAGAACGCCAGGAATTGCTCAGACCAAGCCGTATTTGCGAGGGTCAATGCGACTATCGTAGCGACCAGCAACAATCCCCCGGCTGCGGCCTCGACCCTGAGGAACTGCGTGAACGGCTTCGTTAGTCGGTCGGCAAACTCGTGCGGCAGGCCTGGATTTGCGGGATCGATCATCTCGGCCTCTTCATACTGCGGCCTGAGGGTTGTAGTATTCAGGAACGGCATGTGCGCATGCCGTGATGGCCGGGCACAGGATCCTAACGTACAAGCGATGGATCTCCTCCGATTTTTGGTGGCTCAGTTCAGGGGCTTTCGAACCCCCTGTCCGGGTTTTCGCTGAGCAGCCTGTCCTCTTCGCTGGGCAACCTCTCATTTTGGAGAGCGGCCATGTCCGCAATGATGCGCGTTCGTTCGCGACGAGCTTCGCGTTGTTCGGCGGCAACAGCCACGGTGCCCCATGCCTTGGCCGCTTTCTCGGCCACGCGGCGGATGTTTTCCAACACCGCATTGATCGCGCGATCACGCTGGATGATCTCCTGCATACGGCAAAAGGTCGATGAAAGTTCCATGGGATGTCCTTTCAAAAGCTCAATGCCCAGGTGGCCAAGATCAGGAGGGCTTTTGGTCACGTCTGGCCTGAGCAACTGCGTCGCTCAACTTCGAGTAGCGATAATCCTTGTAGCGATAGTGATCGACCCGAACGCGAGTGATCTCGTAATGAGCCATCTGCTCGGCCGCAGCGGCTTCGTCTAGTTCAGAAGGATCGTTCATCCTGGTTGCTCCTGCGACTGAACACCGGCCCGCAGCACATCAAGCTTCGCCTTTTGCTGGCGAAGGACGCGAGAGCGATTTGCATAGGTGTTGTAACGCATCCCTACCCGCCCATCGGCAAAATCGCTGGCCAGCTTGCTTTCCATGCGACGAACCTGAGCCTCGAGCGTCTCGACATCATTGGCGGAAAGTGCGGGAGTTGGCGTCGGGGACTTCGCTCCGGCGACGTGACCGCCTTCATTCTCCCAATTGTCCTCGCGCAGGGATCGCGCGGCGTCACCCTCCGCACCGCTGGATTGCGGGGTCATGGGAAGATCGAGTGGAAGAACCGCGCTGTCCGTACTCGTTTCGCCAATAGATAAAAAGGACATCGTTCGTCTCCATCATGAGCGGGAGCACGAACTATCTCTCGGCCGCATTCGAGCCCTGGGCATTGGAGTGCGGTAAATTCGATATGGGGTGTGCACTGCGAAATACCATGGGCGGAGAGGCCTTTTGGCAAGCCACCCTGTTATCCACCCGCGCATGCTGGTCAGCGCAGTTCGACTTCCACGCTCATATGGTCCAGCATGTTCGTTGGCCCCGCATAGCTGCCGCTGACCGGCGCGATCTGGTAGATACCTCGACCGGTCGCGACAGGCACAAGGTTGAAACCACCAACGCTGCGGTTGGTCGGGTCAAAGGTGATCCAGGCAGCGCCGGGTACAAAGACCTCCGCCCAGGCATGGGTGGACCCGGTCATATTCTGGCCGACGAGGTTTTCCTTCCGGTTGTCGAGATACCCCGAGACGATCCGCGCGCCGAAGCCGAGACTGCGCGCTGCCTCGACGAACAACACCGAGAAATCGCGGCATGATCCCCAGCCGCGGTTCAATGTCTCCACGGGGGACTGTGTGCCTTCATCCTCTCGCGCCTGATAAAAGATCCCGTTGCCAACGCCGGTGGTCAGGTCTTTTAGCAGTGCAAGCGTATCGGTCGGATTTCCAGCGACGAATCCTCGCGTCCAGTCACGCAACCGATGGGCCTCGTCCGGGTACTGCATGACGGTCAAACTGCCGAGGTCCGTCCAATCGTCTGTATCGAAAAGGATAATTGATCGCCGATGCAGCGATATCGAACACCGGCCACGCGACTGCGCTCACGGCGAGCACCGATCTGCTTTTGACAATCGGGCTGTCGGTCATGACTGGAACGGTCGCTGTCGCAACCGCGTTGCCGGCGACGTCACGGGTCCAGGAAATGCTCGCCTCGGGCGTGATATCGAGATCAAAAGATACGAGTTCGAGATCATGACCTTCGCGCGGGCGCAACATCAGCCGGTGGGGGCCAAGCTGGACCGGCTGCCTATAATGGTAGGATGTGCGGTGCCTGATGGTGAGCATGCTCAAATGGCTTCACTGGTAGCGCTGCATTGCCGGCGTACCCATATAGATGATGATGATCTCAGCGTATCGATCCGCGGCGGACCATGTTGACGATTGCGAGCAATATGATCGACCCCACGAGCGAGACCAGAAATGTCGTGATCGTGAGCGGCGCATTGTTGATCTCGCCCCGCGCAAAAATCAGGCCGCCGATGAAGGCGCCGATGATGCCGACCATGATATTGAGAATGATGCCCTGCTGTCCATCCGTGCGCATGATGACGCTTGCAAGCCAGCCGATGACGCCGCCGACGACAAGCCACATGATGATTCCCATGATCGCTCTCCTGTGATCCATAATCCAGAAGACGATCTCGCCGCATCGGCATATCGCGCCCGGAGTATATTAAATCATCGGACGGGGCATCCGTTCCATGAATATTATATTCTATATGTGTAAATACCTATCAGTCGGCAGGTGAATCATGGCGTTTCCGAAAATATAAATATGGAATATTTGCAACGATATCGAACCTCGATCGTTCCCTGATAGCTGCAAGCGATACCTCTCCATCCTGGACGGTGCGTTTCCAGCCAAAGAGCGGACGTGCCTTTTCTTGCCGGAACAACTGGTGGATTCGGGTCCGCGAGGAACATAACATGAAATGTTCAATGATCTCCGTCCTGCTCGGGACGGCAATGCTCAGCGTCCCTACGGTCGCCCCAGCCCAGTCCACCATGCCCGCCATGACGGGCAGCTATTCCAGCGCGGACGTGGGCGCCGCACCCATCCACGGCCTCGATGGTCCGGCCTTCTCTGCCTCCGCATCCGATGCCAATCTGTTTCAGATAGCGGCAAGTCGGCTTAGCCTCGCGCGCTCACAGCGTGGCGACGTCAAGAACTATGCGCGCCGTATGATCTCGGAGGCGCAAACCTCCCAGCAGACGCTTCTCGCCTCGCTAAACAACGACCAGCGCAGGATCGCCCGGCCGACCACCCGATTGTCGGCAGAACGAGCTTCGATGCTCAAGATGTTGCGGAGCACGCCGCGGGGATCGTTTGACAACCTCTATCTCACCCAGTCCGCACGCGTTCAGCAGGGCAATTGGGCCACTTACAAGGGCTATGCCGAAGACGGCGCCGACCAGTCGCTGAAACAGGTTGCCGGAAACGGCGTGCCGATCATCGAGCAACAGCTCCAGCAGGGCGATGCGCTGTTGCCATCGACCCTCTCCGCAAACTGAGCGCCACGAGGAGCCGGAGGGTGCCATCCCTTCCCGCTCTTAATACTACCCAAATAAAGGATACAAAACGTGAGCGACAAGCATGATATCTCGGTTCTGAACGGACTGATCACAACGACCCTCGACAGCCTGAAAGGCTTCGAGGATGCAGCCGAAGACGCTAAGAGTACGCGCTTTGAGACCCTGTTCGCCGGCTTCGCGCTTGATCGCAGACAGGTCGTCGCTTCCCTGCAGGCGGAAGTACGCGGGCTCGGCGGTGAGCCTGAGGACAGTTCCAGTTTCCTGGGCGCGGCGCATCGCAGCTTCATGGACCTCAAGCAGGCGTTCACTGGCAAGAACGACAAGGCGATCATCGACGAAGTCGAGCGCGGCGAGGATCATATCAAGGCCAAGTTCGAAATCGCGTTGAAGGACACCGACCTGCAACCCGCAACACGGGACGTCATTCGCGACGCCTTCACCTCTGTGAAGGCCGGGCACGACCAGACCAGCGCATTAAAGCACAGTCTTGCCTGAGAATGCTTGTCCAGTCCGGGGTGGCGCTTGCTGCCCCTGGCTTTCACTCAAAGGAGCCAAGCCATGGCCACCAATGCAGAAGCACCAGCCGCGCCCCTTGGCGCGGTTGTCCTGATCTCCGCCGACGACATTCGCGGCAAGGCCGTGCATGGCCGCGATGGCGACAAGCTGGGTACGATCGCCAAGCTTATCCTTGATGAGCGGACCGGACAGATCGCCTATATCATCCTGTCCACCGGGGGATTTCTCGGATTGGGGCAGAGCTATCACCCCATTCCCTGGTCGGCTTTTCGCCACAGCGAGACGGAGGGCGGATATGTGGCCGCCATCGACAAGCGCCTGTTGGAAGGCGCCCCCAGCTTCCGGCCGGATTCGGCGCCTCTATTCGACGAAACCTATGGTCGGCGCGTGACCGATTATTATAGGATAGCGCCGGCAGCCAATGGCTGATCTGGACCGGTCTTGTCCCGAATTCGGGACAGCACCATCTGCCCGGCGTTGAATAGATGCCGGGCTTACGCACGATGATGCTATGGTCAAGCCACGAGTCTACGACCTCCTCAAAGGAAAGTCCGATTCGCGATTACCGGATGCAGCTTTCATTACCGTGAGCTTTCCGGCTTCCCCGGAAAGGGGCATCATTATGAAGCCGCCCGTCCACCCTGATGTTGCGCACG
Source organism: Sphingobium sp. Cam5-1 (assembly GCF_015693305.1). Lineage (NCBI taxonomy): Bacteria > Pseudomonadati > Pseudomonadota > Alphaproteobacteria > Sphingomonadales > Sphingobiaceae > Sphingobium > Sphingobium sp. Cam5-1. The sequence goes on from NZ_CP065138.1 coordinate 1,913,307, forward strand.
GCCTCGCGCTGGCGATCCTGACTTCTTCCGCAGCGCCCGCGTTGCTCCTCGACGAGGACTTGACCGTCATTGCCGGCAGCACATCCTTTTACCGCGCATTCGGTCTTGATCCGCTGAATGTCAGCGGACAGTCAGTGTTTACGCTCGGCGCAGGGGAGTGGAACGTGCCTCAGCTTCGCTCGCTGCTCGACGCCACCCTTTCGGGCCATGTCAGGATCGAAGCCTATGAGATGGATCTCAAGGGTGGAGTGCCGCCCCGGCGCCTCGTTTTGAGTGCGCACAAGCTCGACTATGGCGAACCGGAACAGGTCCGCCTGCTCCTGACCATTTCGGACGTCACGGAAGCCCGGCTTAGCGAGAAGCTCAAGGATAACTTGCTCCGCGAGAAGGCGATCCTGCTCCAGGAGCTTCAGCACCGCGTCGCCAACAGTCTCCAGATTATTGCGAGTGTGCTGATGCAGAGCGCGCGGCGGGTGCAATCGGATGAAGCGCGGGGGCATCTCCACGACGCGCACAATCGGGTGATGTCGATCGCCACTTTGCAGCAGCAACTCGTGGCATCAAGGCTGGGCGAGGTCGAATTACGGGAATATCTGAGCCAATTGTGCAAAAGCCTGGGCGCCTCGATGATCCACGATCATGACAAGGTGTCGATCGCGGTGACCGCCGACGGCACCAGCGTGAATGCCGACATCTCGGTGAGCCTGGGACTGATCGTCACCGAACTGGTCATCAATGCGCTCAAACATGCGTTTCCCGGGGCGCGCGATGGCAGGATCCTCGTCGATTATCACATGCACGATGTCGGCTGGACCTTGTCGGTCAGCGACAACGGCATTGGCACGCCCGAGACGCTGGCCGATGCGAAGCCAGGCCTCGGCACAAGCATCGTCGAAGCTTTGGCCAGTCAGTTGCATGCGACCGTTGAGACCGAGGGTGGATACCCAGGGACGACCGTTTCGGTTACGCATACAAAATCTCCATCGTCCTAACGCAGCCCTCGCAGCGCAGGTTGAGATCGCACAACATGAGATCACCTACGGCCAGCCGGCCTTGTTCGATGACACGGTGACGTCCCACGGTTGGAGGTGAAGCCGCGCGGGTGTCGACCGCCGGTCCGACTTGTCAGCGCCGGAAACTCGGACGTTTCTTCGCAACCGGACTGAAAGAAGTACTTGGGTACCTTGCATCAATGGTCTGACACCCCATTTATTGTGCGGTGCAGCAAGATAGTCATAACCACGCCTTTGCAGGCTATCTGCATCCAAGGTGATTGTCATGCGCAAACTCTCCGACACTATAGCCCGGCTTGCTTCACTGCGTGACGCAGCCGATATGAGTGCAGTGACCAGCGGGCGCCTCGAAAGCCTTCCGAATTTCGGCTCGAACCCTGGGGCTCTCCACGCCCATATCTATGTACCGCCCACTCTCTGCGATGGAGCAGCCCTCGTCGTCGTCATGCATGGCTGTACCCAGACGGCAGCCGGCTACGACGTGGGGGCAGGCTGGTCCGAGATGGCCGATCGGCACGGCTTTGCCCTCCTGTTTCCTGAGCAGCAGCGGCAGAACAACCCGAACCTGTGCTTTAACTGGTTTTCGCCGAAGGACAGCCGCCGTGGTTCCGGCGAGGCGCTTTCGATCCGTCAGATGATCGACGCCGTCGCCAGTGCTCACCCGATCGATCCGGCGCGCATCTTCGTCACAGGCCTTTCTGCGGGAGGGGCGATGGCCTCGGTGATGCTGGCGACCTATCCGGAGGTGTTCGCCGGCGGCGCGATCATCGCCGGTCTGCCCTACGGCTGCGCGAGCACGATCCCGCAAGCTTTTGATCGTATGCGCGGGCACGACGTCCCGCGTGAGGCCGAGCTTGCAGCGCTAATTCGCGGCGCCTCCGATCATCCGGGACCATGGCCTACCCTCTCGATCTGGCATGGCAGCGGCGACCCGACGGTGAACCCCACAAACGCCGACGCCATCATAGCCCAGTGGCGCGCTCTGCATGGGATCGGCCTCGATCCCGCGCGGATCGAGGCCGTCGATGGATATCCCAGGCGCGTCTGGTGCGATGCCGCCGGCCACGAGGTAATCGAGGAATACAGCATCACCGGCATGGGCCATGGTACGCCGCTCGACACCGCGGGCGAGAACGGCTGCGGCAGGAGCGGTGCCTATATGCTGGAGGCCAGCATTTCCTCCACACGACACATCTGCCGATTCTGGGGCCTAGTGAATAGCGACAAGCATGCTGTTCATGTTAGACCTGCCGAGGCGGGACCTACGAGACAAAACCTCGCTCTCACATTTGGATCGAACACGGTGAATGAAACCCCACGTGCCGGTATCCCTACGGCGCGCCCGCTGATCGACGTGCCCGCAGTCGGCGGAGTGGGCAAAGTGATTGAGGATGCACTTCGGGCAGCCGGGCTCATGCGTTAGCGGCTCGCAAAACTCAGCGCACGCCATGACCCACTGGATCTGTGACGGTTTCGTGCCGGTCATCCATTCAAGCGGGCACGGGACGGCTTCAGGGGGTCGCCAGGCGCCGTGGGTCTTCCTGTTTATCGAGCGCCAAAGCGTTCTTCGAGCGGCCACTCCTCTGGCCATCGGAGAATGATCATGGAATTGCCTGAAACTGAACTCACCGCCACCAAGCGCCAGGTCTGGAATGCCGGAAGGGCCGTTGGCGCTAAGCGTGCGCTGAAACCGAAGCAGATTTGGGAGATCCGATTTTACCTAAATCAGCGCCGCCGTTTGCGAGATCGAGCGCTGTTCGATCTGGCGATCGACAGCAAACTCAGGGGCTGCGACTTGGTGCAGATGAAGATCGGCGACCTTGTCAGCGGCGGACAAATTCGAACGCGTGCGATCGTGATGCAGCAGAAAACAGGTCGGCCTGTTCAGTTCGAGCTGCTTCCAGACGCTAGGGCCAGTCTACTGGCCTGGCTTGAGCGGCGGGGCGGCACGGTGGACGACTATGTCTTTCCGAGCAGGGTTGATCATAATGGGCATCTCAGCACCCGACAGTATGCCCGGCTCGTCGATGAATGGGTGACAGGGGTCGGTCTGATGCGAAACGAGTACGGCACGCACTCACTTCGCCGGACGAAGGCATCAATAATCTACCGGGCAACCGGCAACCTTCGCGCCGTCCAGATCCTCCTCGGTCATAGCAAGATCGAGAATACGGTGCGCTATCTCGGGATCGACGTGGAAGACGCGCTCGCCTTAGCCGAAAACACCGAAATCTGACTCGTTGGCTCCTCGCGTCCCGCGAGGGGCCATTTTAACGCGCTTGGGAAAATTGCTGCCCTTCCCAAGCCGCTTATCGAACGGCAGAGTTTTGGTCAAAAGCCGTCATTCACTGGAAGATCTGCGGAAGTCCGACTTTGGTCGGTAAGCCCCGAAACCATTCGTCCGCCTCCTCGCCAGCGAGCGTTCTGCAGATGGCCGATGTGGCCATAGGAGAACGACCATGGAGATGCCTGAAACCGAAACCACCGCCAGCAAGCGCCCTGTTTGGAATGCCGGAAGAACCGTGGGTGCAAAGCGGGCACTAAAACCAAAACAGATCTGGGAAACCGGCTTAACATTGCACAGCAATCATCTACCGCACGTGGAGGCGGAGCAACGGCTAGAGGGGCATATGTGGCTCCGAAAATACAGGACACGGTCATCCGCTTGGTATGGACTGAGCCTATCTCCAAACGACGGGCGCATACGAACCGGGAAGAAGGTAGAGTTCCCTTGGGCGCGAGATGAAGAATTTGAGCGTCAGGGAGAACGATTGGGGATCAACCTATCGTTAGAGCGACCGGCCAAGCTCGGGCGCAATGACCCATGCTATTGCGGCAGCGGAAAGAAATACAAGAAATGTCACCTAGGCTCGGGCTAAGGGAGCCCTAAAGTTTCGTCGACACGCATGCTGACGTTCCCAACAGTCTGCAACTGCAGACGTTGCAACCATATCGCGTCGATCCCCACTTTCGGAAAATCGACTGTGACTAACTAATGACCGATTTAAGGCGCGAAGCTGACAGGTCCGTTCGCCGTCTGGAACGTCCGCTACTCCAATCGGCGCCTCTGAGAGAAGCCGTTCCGGACTGTCCAAACAAAGCGGACATGATGACCGGTCCAAGCGCGGCAATGATATGTCCGCTACTGGGGAATGCAACTTGGCCACTAAGCTACGAAGAAGGGTCTTCTTACAGTTCTCTACTCGATAAGATCATGCGACACTTTTAAGTTGGTGTACGGGCCCCACCAATGCTTGAACCTTCAGACCATCAAGATAATCGCTCCACCATTGGGCCATCTTTACGCGCTCCTCCCAATGCTGCCCTCTTGCATACGTGCCGCGTACTGCATTGCTGTGGCCGTGCGCTAAAGCTCGCTCGATCGCGTCGGGATGCCAAAGACCGCTCTCGTTCAAAAGCGTGCTGGCCGTCGCCCTAAAACCATGAGCTGTAGCTGTGTTTCGATCGAAGCCCATCCGGCGCAAAGCTGTGTTGATGGCGTTCTCACACATCGGCTTTTTGTGGCTACGCTCCCCCGGAAACATCCAGTCCATCCAACCGGTATGAAGGCGAAGATCTCTGAACAGTGCAAGAGATTGACGGGATAACGGAACGCTGTGCGGCCGGCGCAGCTTCGTTCTCTCAGCCGGAACACGCCACACCGCCTCTTCCCAGTCGATTTCGTCCCATGTAGCCAGCCGCAACTCTCCTGGCCGGACAAAGACATGCGGCAAGACTTGCATCGCGACCTTGACGACCGCTCCGCCGCCATATTCGTCGATGGCCTTGAGCAGTTCTCCCAATTGTACAGGATCGAGAATAGCAGCATGATGCTTGACGATCGGCGACATCAATGCGTCACCAAGCAACGCTGCAGGGTCCGACTTACATAGCGCCATGGCCACGCCGTGTCGAAAAACGCGGCTGGCGAAGGCGCGCGTCCTTACCGCCGTTTCCCTCTTCCCTGCCCTTTCCAGCTTCTTCAACACCGAGAGCAGTTCGGATGGCTCTATCTCGGCGACAGGTCGGCCACCGATCGGCTTTGTAAGCTGCGAGAGATACCAGCGCGCCTTCTCGATGGTCGCCGCCGCTCTTTGGTTGCCAACGAATTTCACGGCTATAAAATCCTCTGCAACGGACTGGAAGCTATTGTCCGCGCTCAGTCGCGCCATGATTTTCTTTTTCTTTCGGTCGTGGAGCGGATCTCCACCCTCCTTAACCTCTCGCCTGGCCTGGTCACGCAGATCGCGTGCTTCAGCCAAGCTGACCTCTGGCCAGTCTCCGAGGGTCAGGCGTTTCTCACTTCCCAGCACTCGATATTTGAAGAACCAGCGCTTCGCGCCGTTCGGGCGAATCTCTAGATAGAGGCCTTTTGCATCTGTCTTTCGATAGGCGCTATCAAGTGCTGGAAAGGCGCGGATTTCTGCGGCTTTCAGGGCCATTTGGGGGCATTCCTCTTCTTCCCATCACTCTGCCCCCAAAAATGCCCCCATTTTCATGAGATCTGGGGACATTTCTTGGAACAAAGCGAGACCACCGAGAAGAACAGAATCTCTCGGAACCCGCAGAAAATCAACGTTTTTGGACGTTTTGAGAAGAGGCTCTGGTGCCGCTTACGTGACTCGAACACGTGACCCCATCATTACGAATGATGTGCTCTACCAACTGAGCTAAAGCGGCGTTGGGTGGGCCAGATAACAGCGGTTGATGCGCAGGACAAGCGGGCAATGCATCTTCGCGCATCATCTCTTCCGGGGCATGCGGCGCGCGAGCTGCGTCAGGCGAGCCGCTTCTTCACGGCATGTTTACCATCCCGTGGCAGTGTCGAGTCTCAGGAAAGCTTTTCTTCTGGATTAGGACCGACCGGATGGACACTCTGCGGGGGCAGGAAATCTCCAATGAACAGGATGATTTCGACTATGCCGATCACGAGGCGATGGAGCCGCCGTCCAGCGTAGGCTCCGACGAGCGACGCATGCAGGTGCGCGCCTATAATTATTGGGCGTCGCTGCTGGGCGACCGGACGCTTCCGTCGATCGAGGATCTTTCGCCCGATCATCTGGAGGATTTCGGCCCCAACAGCGTCCTTCTGGATTTCAGCACCGGACTCGACAACCCGGCGGTCGTCTATCTCGGATCCGCGCTACGCCGTGAGTGTGATGTCACCGGCGCCATCCAGTTCATCAACGACGTGCCGTCCCGCTCGCTGCTGTCGCGCCTGACGGACCATTATCTACAGATCATCGCCAATGCCGCGCCGATCGGTTTCGAAGCAGGCTTCCTCAACCAGCGCGGGGCGGAGATCCTCTATCGCGGCATCCTCATGCCCTTTTCGTCCGATGGCGAGACGATCGATTTCGTGTTCGGCGTCATCAGCTGGAAGGAACTGGCGAGCCAGGCCGTCGCCGACGAGCTAGGCCGCGAAGTCGATGCCGCCTTGCGCAGCAGCGCCGCGCCCGGTGCCGTAGCTCCGATCTGGGCCGATGGTCCGGCGGCGGGCGAAGATGACGACACGCTGGACCTGTCCGGCATGGAAAGCCCGGCCGACGACGCGCCGCTCGCCGACTGGCTCGCCCTCGCCCGCGACGGCGCGGAGCAGGCCCGCACCAGCGAAGCCCGCACCCACGGCGCCCTCTACCGCGCCATCGGCCTCGCCTATGACTTCGCCCTGATGAGCGAAGCGTCGCCCGAAGATTATGCCGAAATGCTGGCCGACGCCGGGATCAAGCCCCAGGCGCGCAGCCCGCTTACCGCCGTGGTGAAGCTGGTCTTCGGCTCTACCTATGACAAGACGCGCATCACCGAATATGCGACCGCACTCGAACATGCGAAGAGCGCGGGCCTCGGCCTCGGCACGCTTGGCGACTATCTCGGCGAATATCCCGGCGGCCTCAAGGCCCTGATCCGGGACGAGCGCGCCCAGCGCCGCTCGCTCCTGCCCCCTCGGCCCGACTCCAACCAAACCGCGCGCGCCGCGATGAAGGCCGCCGCGCCCATTGATCCCTTCGCCATTCCAACCGACGGAGACGGCCTGGCCGTCGTCATCGCTCGGCGGGAAGCGGATGGCACTCTGGCCATAGTCGGCGCCCTTCCCGATGGATCGGACCTTGGTCAGCGGGTGATCGTCGCGGCCGCCGCCTAAGCGAACGACAACGCTCATTTTATTTCGACGGCCAGTAACTTTATTCCATTTCTCCAATTGAGCCTCTTCCGGCGCTAGCGCATAACAAGGCGAGCCGGGGAGTCGTGTGGCAACGTTCCAGCGTCGTCTCCGTTCAGGCAAAGCGGCATGTGGCCGCAGCGGGAAGAGGTTACGCATGACGGCATTGTCCGAGCCGAAGACCAAGCAGGTGAACGCATCGATCCGCAAGGCGCTTGAGGCAGCGCTGGAAAGGGGCGCACTCCCGGGCGAAAGCGAGGATTTCGATCATGAGGCAGCGGCCGCCGCAGCCGCCTTCCTCGGCCGCACCGCCGATGTCCGCAAATCGGGCCAGCTCGCCATTTCCATCGAAACGCTCGGCGAAGGCGCAACCGGCCGCTACATGCGGATCGCCATCGTCAATGACGACATGCCCTTCCTGGTGGACTCGATCGCCAATGCGCTGGCATCGCATGACGTCACCATCTACCGCCTGCTCCACCCGGTCCTCTCGATCGACCGCAGCGACGCGGGCAAGCTGACCGCCATTCTGGACGACGAAGCCCCCGGCGCCCGCCGCGAATCGATGATCTATATCGAGGCGGATCGTGCCGATGCGAAGGGCCGCCGCGCGCTGGAAAAATCGCTGCGCCAGACGCTCACCGATGTCCGCGCTGCCGTTGCCGACTGGCCGAAAATGCGCGACGCCATGAGCAGGGACGCGGACACCATTCCCGACGGCGAAGGGGCTGCGCTGCTGCGCTGGTTCCTCGCGCGCCACTTCACGCAAACGGGCCATGAACGCCGCCTGCGCAACGGTAAGGCGGAGGATCAGCTGGGCATCTGCACGCTGGATGACACGCCGCTGCTCGCGCCCGCCTCACTCGAAGCGGCCTTCACCTGGTTTGAAGAAGGCAAGCGTAACCCACTCATCATCAAATCGAACAAGCTCTCCCGCGTCCATCGCGCCGTCCTGCTCGACCTCATCATCGTGCCGGTGCGGGAAGGAAAGCGGGTCGTCGCCCTCTCGATCCACGCGGGCATGTGGACCAGCGCGGCGCTGTCGGCCAGCCCCGACAAGGTTCCGCTGCTCCGTTCCGCCCTGTCCGCGCTGATGGACAAGTTCGGCTTCGATCCCGGCGGCCATGCGGGCAAAGTGCTCGTTCACGCGCTCACCGCCCTGCCGCACGACATATTGATCGGCTTCGATCATGAAACGCTGGAACGGCTCGCGCTCACCTTCATGTCGCTGACCGACCGGCCGCGTCCGAAACTGGCGCTCGGCACCAGTGCCCTCCCCCGCCATCTCTACGCCTTCGCCTGGCTGCCGCGCGACGAACTGACCACCGCCCGCCGTCTGGCCGTGCAGGACATGCTCTCGCAAGCGGCCCACGCGCCGGTGCTCAGCTGGTCGATCGCGCTTGAAGAAAGCGGCCTTGCCCTGCTGCGCATCACGCTCGACCTGCGCGATGGCGGCGTGGTGCCTGACGAGGTGCCGCTCGACCGCCAGTTGAAGCAAATGGTGCGCGGCTGGCTTCCCGCCGTCGAGGAAGCGCTTGCCGAAACCGAAGAGCCCGGCCGCGCCGCCGCGCTTGCCCAACGCTATGCGCCCGGCTTTCCCATGGCCTATCGCAACGGCGCCGGTCCAGCCGAAGCCGCCATCGACATCCGATTGCTCCACGGCCTTGGCGGCCCCGGCGACAAGTCGATCCGCATCTATCGCAATGGTGAGGACACGCGCGAACAACTGCGTCTGAAGCTCTACAGCCACGATGTGATCGCCCTGTCCGAAGTCGTCCCGGCGTTCGAGAATTTCGGCTTCCGCGTCATCGATGAAATGACGACAGCGGTCGATGGCGGCGCACAGGGCCATGTGCAGCGCTTCGTCCTTGAACTCCCCACGGGCGGCAGCGGTGATGCAGTCGTCGCTCGCGCCGCCATAGTGACCGAAGCGATCGCGCAGGTTCTGGAAGGCCGCGCCGAAAATGACCGGTTCAACGAACTGATCGTGACGGCCGGTCTCGCCCCCCATGCCGTCGTCCTGTTCCGCGCGCTGTTCCGCTATCTGCGCCAGACCGGCATGGCCTATGGCATGGCGACCTTCGCCGAAACGCTGCGCCGGGAACAGGAGATTGCGCGCCAGCTCATCACCCTGTTCGAGGCACTGCATGACCCCGCCGCAAAGGACGGCCCGGCCCGCGCCGAACAGGCGCAGGCCGCCATCAATGCGGGCCTCGAAAAGGTCAGCGCGATTGACGAGGACCGGGTGCTGCGCCTGCTGCGCGCCGTCATCACGGCTACCCTGCGCACCAATTTCTTCAGCAACGCCGCCGCCGAAGCGCTCGCCTTCAAACTCGACAGCGCGCAAGTGCCCGGCCTGCCTGCACCGCTGCCATGGCGCGAAATCTGGGTCTACTCCCCCCGCGTCGAGGGCATCCACCTGCGCGCGGGGCCGATCGCCCGCGGCGGCCTGCGCTGGTCTGACCGGCGCGATGATTTCCGCACCGAAATCCTCGGCCTCATGAAGGCGCAGCGGGTCAAGAATGCCGTCATCGTGCCGACCGGCGCAAAGGGCGGCTTCTACCCCAAGCAGCTTCCCAGCCCCCAGGTCGATCGCGACGCATGGATGGCGGAGGGCACCGAAAGCTACCGCATCTTCATCCGCGCGCTACTGTCGGTCACCGACAATATCGTGAAGGGCAAGGTGCGCCATCCCGCGCAAACCGTGATTCACGACGGCGACGATCCCTATTTCGTGGTCGCGGCGGACAAGGGCACGGCCACCTTCAGCGACGTCGCCAACGCCATAGCGCTGGATCACGACTTCTGGCTGGGCGACGCCTTCGCCAGCGGCGGCTCGCATGGCTATGATCACAAGGCGATGGGCATCACCGCGCGCGGCGCGTGGATCAGCGTGCGGCGGCACTTCGCCGAAATGGGCATCGATGTGCAAAGCGAGCCGGTCAGCGTCGTCGGCTGCGGCGACATGTCGGGCGACGTATTCGGCAACGGCATGCTGCTGTCGAAATCCATCCGGCTGCTCGCCGCCTTCGACCACCGCCATATCTTCCTCGATCCGGACCCCGATCCGGCGAAAAGCTGGGAGGAACGCAACCGCCTGTTCCAACTGCCCCGGTCCAGCTGGGACGATTATGACAAATCGCTGATCTCAAAAGGCGGCGGCGTGTTTCCCCGCACATTGAAAAGCATCCCGCTAAGCGCTCAGGTTCAGGCGATGCTGGGCGTCCCGGAAACCGAAATGGAACCGGCGGCTCTTGTCAGCGCCATCCTCAAAAGCCCTGCCGACCTGTTGTGGTTCGGCGGCATCGGCACCTATGTGAAGGCCGCAGCGCAAAGCCATGGCGATGTCGGCGATCCCGCCAATGACCGTCTGCGCGTCAATGCCGAGGATCTGCGCGTCAAGGTCGTCGGCGAAGGGGCCAATCTCGGCGTCACCCAGGCCGCGCGCATCGCCTTTTCGCTGCGCGGTGGCCGCATCAACACCGACTTCATCGACAATTCGGCGGGCGTCGATTGTTCGGACAATGAAGTGAACATCAAGATCGCGCTCAATCAGGAAATGGCGGAAGGCCGCCTGACCTTCGACGCGCGCAACAAACTGCTCGAAAGCATGACCGATGCCGTGGCCGACATCGTGCTGGAGGATAACCGCCTTCAGGTGCTGGGCCTGTCCATCGCCGAATCCGGCGGAACGGCGGACCTCGCCAGCTATGTCCGGCTGATCGAAACCTTCGAAGAAAGCGGGCGGCTCGACCGGCAGGTGGAGGGCCTCGCCGCCAATGACATGCTGCTCCGGCGTGGACAGGATGGCCTTGGTCTTACCCGGCCCGAATTGGCGGTCCTCCTCTCCACGGCCAAGCTCGCGCTACAGGATGCCATCGAACAGGGTCAGCTCGCCCTCGATCCCAGCATGGGTCCGGAACTCGCGGCTGCCTTCCCGCCCGCCATGCAAAAGAAGGAGGCGGACGCCATTGCCGCCCACGCTCTTGCAAAGGAAATCGTCGCGACGAAGGTCGCCAACCGCATCGTCAATCGCCTAGGCCTCATCCACCCCTTCGAACTCGCCGAAGAGGAAGGCTGCTCGCTTGCCGATCTGGCCAGCGCCTTCCTGATCGCTGAGCGTCTCTATGACATCGGCACCCTCTGGGCCGACATCGACGCCGCCGCCATGTCGGAAGCGGCGCGCCTCGCCCTGTTCGCCGATGTCGCCAACGGCGTGCGGATACAGATTGCCGACATTTTGCGCAGCCTCCCCACCGGGACCCTGCCCGGCGCCGGTCACGCTCTGCTTGCCAGCGGCGTGGAAAAGCTGGCCCACGATGTCGATGACCTCCTCACCAGCGAAGCCCTGCGCCGCACCAATGCCGTCATCGACCGCTTGGCTTCGCTGGGCGCGCCAGAGGATCTTGTGCGCCGCACCGCCGGTCTGTTCAAGCTCGACGGCGCCGTCGGCATCGCCGCGCTTGCGGTGCGGCTAAAGGTCGATGAAGTCGCCCTCACCCGCGCCTTCACCCATCTGGGCGAAACGGTCGGCATCGATTGGGTTCAGTCAACCGCCGCCCGCATGGCCCCTAGCGACCCATGGGAAAGGCTGCTCATTTCCGGCGTCGCCCGCGACATGCAGCAGGTCCGTCTCGACTTCCTGGAACAGGGCGGCAAATCCAACGGCAAGGACATCCTCGCCCATGTCGACGCATGGCTGGCCGAAAAGCAGCCCCGCATCACCCAATTCCGCGCCCTCGTCCACCGCGCCAAGGCGGCTGCGGCACCCAATGTAGCGATGCTCGCGGAAATAGCGGGGCAAGCAAGGGGGCTGCTGGGGCGGTAATAGCGCCGCCCCCTCAACAGCATTTCATTTCAGCCTCCATCGTCATCCCAGCGAAAGCTGGGATCTCGTGCCTCAACACGCCCCACCACGCGCCCTCGCCCAAAACACCCAACCCATACACTTTAATACAATTTCCTCCCTCTCCGCGTTTGCAATTGCGAGTCGTTCGCGTTATCCGGTCCACCTCATCATCAGGACCGACCTCCCAATGCACGCCCCTGCCCGCCTCCAGCCCAAGAAAAAGAAGAAGACCTTCTGGCTGAAGCAGCTGCACAGCTGGCACTGGATCAGTTCCGCGATCAGCCTCATCGGCCTCCTGCTTTTCGCCTTCACCGGCATCACCCTCAACCACGCCGCCGATGTAGAAGCCTCACCACAGACCATCGAAAAGTCCGCGACCCTCCCCGCGCCGCTCCTGAAACAAGTCGCCCCCGACAACCGCCCTGACGCCAAGAAACCGCTCCCCACCCCCATCGCCGCATGGGTCGAAAAGGAAATCGGCGCGCGGGCGACTGGCGAAGCGGAATGGTCCGCCGACGAAATCTACCTCGCCCTCCCCCGCCCCGGCGGCGACGGCTGGGTCTCGATCGACCGGCAGAGCGGCGCGGTGACCAGCGAAAGCACCAGCCGCGGCTGGATCAGCTATTTGAACGACCTCCACAAGGGCCGCAACACCGGCACCGTCTGGAAATGGTTCATCGACATCTTCGCCGTCGCTTGTTTCGTTTTCGCAATGACCGGCCTCCTCCTCCTCCAGCTCCACGCCGCCAAGCGTCCTAGCACCTGGCCCATCGTCGGCGCAGGCCTCATCATCCCAACCGTTTTAATTCTCCTTTTCCTTCATTAATTCAGGGGACCAGCAGCACATGCAAATCCGCTACAAACTCATCCTCGGCAGCAGCGCCGCCTTCGGCGCAGCCGCAATCCCCGCCACCGCCCAGACGCTGAACGTCAACGTCACCATCCCCCGCCTTTCCGTCGCCGAATATCACCGCCCCTACGTCGCCATCTGGCTGGAAAAGGAAGGCGCCACCCCCCGCACCCTGTCGGTCTGGTATGATGTCGACAAGGCCAAGGGCGAAGGCACCAAATGGCTCCGCGACCTGCGCCAATGGTGGCGCGTCTCCGGCCGTTCGCTGAAGGTCCCCGCCGACGGTATCACCGGAGCAACCCGCGCTCCGGGTGAGCAAAAGGTCGCCTTCACGCCAGGTAAAGGCCCACTCGGCCAACTCTCACCCGGCAACTACACGCTAGTGGTGGAAGCCGCGCGCGAAGTCGGCGGGCGTGAACTGCTCCGCCTGCCCTTCAGCTGGCCCGCAAAGCCCGGCGCTATCGTCCGCGCAAAGGGCAACAATGAATTGGGGCAGGTCAGCCTCAGCGTCAGCAAATAAGAGGACTGTCATGAAAGCCAGATATCTGATCGCAGCGACCCTCGCCACGCTCATGGCCACTAGCGCTGCCCAAGCCCACCGCCAGTGGATGCTCCCGTCCTCGACAACCCTGTCCGGAACGGACAGCTGGGTCACCATTGACGCGGCGGTTTCCAACGACCTTTTCTACTTCGAACATATGCCTATGCGCACCGACGCGGTCACAGTGACACAGCCGGACGGCTCGGCAGGCAAGATCGAAAACGCCGCCACCGGCAAATATCGCTCCACCTTCGATGTTCACCTGACGCAGCCAGGCACATATCGCGTCGCCAGCGTCTCGACCGGAGTCATGGGCAGCTACACCCTCAACGGCGAAGTAAAGCGCCTCCCTCGCGGCACGACCAAGGAGAAGCTGACCGAAGCGATCCCGGCCGGAGCCACCAACATCCAGACGATCGAAGCCACCAACCGCAACGAGATTTTCCTGACGCTGGGCGCGCCTACCACCACCATATTCAAGCCGACCGGCGTTGGCATCGAATTGGTGCCCGTCACCCATCCGAACGATTTGGTGACAGGCGAAGCGGCGACCTTCCAGTTCCTTCTCGACGGGAAGCCTGCCACGGATCTCAAGGTAACGGTGATCCCCGGCGGTATCCGCTATCGCGACACGTTGGGCCAGCAGGATCTGGTCACCGGCAAGGACGGAAAAGTTTCGATCAAATGGCCGCAGCCTGGCATGTACTGGCTGAACGCCACAGTCGGCGGAAATCGCGAAGGTGGCGAAGGCGCTCAGGCGACTTCGCCCGCTGCTCCTGCACCGCGCCGCGCTTCCTATGTCACCACTTTGGAAGTACTGGCCCCCTGACCGGCATTCGCATCGCCATTCCTGACATGCCGCCCCCGCAGCCCCCATCGGCTCAGCGGGGCGGATCAGGATACATTACAGAGCTTTCCGGACCGACCATGGGTACAAGCTGGTCGGCCCGGATCGTCGATGCTCCACCCGGCTGCGCGAGCACAATCGATGACGTACTTTCTTGCGTCATCGCGCAGATGAGCAATTGGGAAGCCGATTCCGACATCAGCCGCTTCAATGCACTGCCGACCGGGACTTGGACAGCGCTGCCGTCAGACATGATGACAGTCCTGAAGGCCGGGTTGACCATGGCGCATCTATCCGGCGGCGCATTTGACCCGGCAATCGGACAGATGGTCGAACGATGGGGTTTCGGCCCATCGGGCCTAACAGGTCCAGAAATAGTGCCTGCGCATCCTGCACCCTGGACCATGGTCGAGATCGCGGATCAGAGCGCCCGTCGCCTTGCTGACGTGAAGCTGGACTTTTCTGGCATAGCAAAGGGTTTCGCAGTCGATGCGGTTTCAGAAGCTCTCCGCGATCTGGGCGCTCGCCATTTTCTGGTCGAGATCGGCGGGGAATTGCGCGGCGATGGCCTCAAGCCCGATGGCCAACCCTGGTGGGTTGATGTAGAGGCGCCGCCGGGTCTCACAGTGCCTACCCTCCGCATCGCCTTGTGCGGCCTGTCTGTAGCCACTTCAGGCGATTATGTGCGCTTCCAGACCAAGGGCGGCACGCACCTGTCTCACAGCATCGATCCGGCAACTGGCAGACCGATCGCCAATGATGTCGCTTCTGTCACGGTTCTGCACAAAAGCGCGATGCTGGCAGATGCCTGGGCAACTGCAATCACGATCTTGGGGCATGAACGCGGCATGGCGTTGGCGACACGTCACGATATCGCCGCACGCCTCATTCTCCGCACCGACGACGGCGCCAAGGAATATATAACGCCTGCTCTGGCTTCGATGCTCGATTAGGCCAGCCAGCCGTTTCAGGCGTCTGCCCACCGCCGCAGCAGATTGTGATAGACGCCCGTCAAGCGGATCACCTGGACATTATCATGGCCAAGATCGACGGCCAGCGCCTGTATGCTGCTATCGAGATCGAACATCATCTGACGCGCAGCATCGTCCCGAACCATCGACTGCAGCCAGAAAAAGCTGGCAATCCGTCGCCCGCGCGTCACCGGCTCAACGCGATGAAGCGACGACGAAGGGTATAAAACTGCATGGCCCGCCGGTAGCTTCACCCGCTGCACGCCGAAATTTGTCTCGACGGTCAATTCGCCACCATCATAGCGTTGCGGATCTTCCAGGAAGACGGTCATCGAGAGGTCGGATCGTACCCTGAACCCGGTGCCTGCCTGCACCCGGACGGCATTATCCACATGTACTCCGAACGCCTGGCCGCCTTCATAACTGTTGAACAGGGGCGGGAATATCTTGAGCGGGAGGGCAGCAGCGATAAACAGCGGTGAGCGCCCCAAGGCTTCCAGGATGATCTGCCCCGCCTGTCGCGCCTCGGGCGCATCCTCGGGAAGCTGCATGTTGCGCTTGGCCAGCGCCGACTGATGACCTGAGGTGACATTGCCATCGACCCATTGCGCGGCAGCGATGAGCGTCCGGACGCGCTGCACAGTGACAGGATCGAGCAAGTCGGGGATAACGGTCAGCATGTCGGAAACGCTATCAGCACCTGTTGTTCACGCGTCCGCGCTGCGCAGGACAAAGGGGATTTCAACGACGCCCTTGACTCGCACCGGCTGGCCGTCCCGGATCATCGGCTTCCACCGCCAGCTTCGCACCGCTTCGCGCGCCGCGACGTCCAGACGGGAAAAGCCGCTGCTCTGTGCTATAGTCAGGCTTTCCACAGCCCCATCGACGCCCAGCGTCAGGGACAGAATGACAGTTCCCTGCTCGCGCTTGCGACGGCTTTCGATCGGGTAGCGCGGCGGCTTGCCCGCCACCATCTGTGTAGCAAGATCGCCGCCCTGGACGGTGCTCGGCGAGGCAGAAGCTATCGGCGCGGCCAGCACAGGCGCCCGGATTACAACAGGCGTTGGAGGGACCGGGACCGGAGAAGGATCAGGCGTGGTAGCGATCTGCACCGGCGGAACTGGCACTTGAACCAACGCCGGGGGAGCGACCACCGGAGGAGCAGATGGCGGAGGCGGAGGCGTTTCCGCAGCGGGCGGCGGCGGGGGTGGCATCAAGTTTACGACCGACAAGCGCGCTTCGCGGACGTGCCGAACTTGTTGTCGGGCATGAATGAGCGCGAAGATCAAAACGCCGTGAATGAGGGTGATGAGCAGGATCGTCGGTAAATTGATCTGGCGTCGTTCACCATAGCGCGAAGCATTGGCTGTCCGGACCTCCGGCATCTGGATACAGGAAGACGGTGACGGGCTGAGCAGCGGAGAAACAGAGGATGCAGCATCATCTGTAATGAACCGTTCCGCTGCATCGAGCATGCCACTTTCCCTTTCACGGCGATTCCCTGCGGAACAAGCACATAACGCGGGTTCTAATGCGAATCAATCGCACTCCCATTATTTCTTCGGAAACGGGGCGGATGGCGATCCGAGGAGGAGTGCATCGCCATCCGCCCTTTCCCCCGGCAAGGGACGATGCCGGGGGATGAGAGTGATCAGAAAGTGTAGTTCAGGCTCAACACTGCCGAACGGGTCGGTGCGGGCTGTGCCCAGCTGTTGCCAACGTTGTTACGAACGGTCGTCACATATTTCTCGTTCGTGAAATTCTGGACGTTGAGCTGAGCCTTCAGGTTTTCAGTAATCGGGTAGTTGGCCATGAACCTGTGAATGGTATAGCTCGGCACGTAATAACCGACATAGTTCCCACTCGCGAGCTGTGCCAGGTTTGGCTGGTTGAGCAGAAACTTGCCCTGGTAAGTGATGCCGTAACCCAGTTCCAAGCCGAACCCGAAGCGGTAGGTGGTGAACAGACTGCCCGAATGCTTGGGCGTATTGGTGAGTGAATATCCGCGAGTTGGATCAGGGAAAGCAGTGCTGTTTCCGCAGTTGCCAGCAGCCGGATCATTTGTACCGGGATTGGCTAGGCAGTAATCGGAAACTCCCTGTTTGATCTTGCTTTTGAGATACATGTAGTTCGCCGAGATCGTCCAGTTGCTCGTGATGTTACCGGAAGCGCCCAGCGAAATCCCTTCAACTCGCTGATGCCCGTCGGATGCCTGGTCAGGAAGCAGTGGGTCGCCGGAAAGCACCTTGATCTGGTTTCGGTCGTTGCGGAAAAGAGCAGCCGTCAGCAGCAGTTTCGCATCAAACAGATCTGCCTTCGCGCCGATCTCGTAATTCTTCGTGTTTTCCGGCTTCACATTACAAGTGCCGCTGCCCCCATCAACGTTTCTTGCAGAGCAGGAGCCATCGACCGAAGCCTTGGATGGCAGTTTTGAGTTGCCATAGGCCAAGTAAACGCTGGTGTTCGGCGTCGGCTTGAACACTGCACCGATACGGTAGGAGAAAAGGTTGTCATCGATCGACGTATAGGTTGGATTTGTGACCCCCGCAGCGGGCACCGTCAACAACCCCCTGTTGGGACCGGCTACCTCATAGCTGAAGGCGCGGTTCCAGCCCTTGACCTTTTCATACCGCAGGCCGCCGTTCAATTCGAACCAGTCCGTGACCTTCATGGCATCGAACAAATATGCGGCATAGCTGGTCTGCTGCCCGATATTGTAGCTGCTCAGGATGAAGTTGGTGGGGCCGTTATAAGCATTGCTGCCATAGAAACGCTGCAGACCGGATGTTGCAGCAGGGCCGACGATCGTGCTGCTGGGATCGGCAATGCTTACAAGCGGGTTATAGAATCCCAGGCTGGCTGCGGCATTGTAAAGCGTGTTGGGGATGGCGGTGCTTTGACCGCGAGGCACTGTGAAAGGAGCAGCATAGGGATCAAAGCCATCAGCCGTGCGCCCAATGCTTCCCTGGCGCTGATTATAACGTTCCCACAGTGCCGAGGCACCGACGACTAGGCTGTGCTCGACGCCACCCGTGTCGAAATCTGCGCTGAGGTCGAATTGGGTATAGGCCGTTTCATTACGGATGAAGCGTTGGTTGCCGCGCCCGCCTGTCGGCAAATAATAGCCTACCGGGATTGTCAGGGTCTCACCCGCTTGGCTTGTATAGATAGTGGTCGTGCACGATCCGTTGGCCGCATCTGGATTAAAGCCGCCAGCAGTGCCGTTATCCAGGCAGAATACGCCGTTGGGCTGGCTCGTCACGGTGTTCTGGCGAATATTCTCATAACGCGTCAGGTTGCGAAACTTGACCGCGTCGCTGAATTGATGGCTGAAGATCGCCTGCAACGTGTCCGTCTTGCTATCCTGCTTGTCCAGATTGGCGAAACCGTAATAGCCCGAACGATCAAAGCCATCCGCTATCCCACCCAGCGCAGGGAAATACCGAATGCCATATTGCGGCATCGCATCGTCATCCAGATGCTCATATTGCAACGTCAGGCTGGTCGGGCTGTCGATGCCGATGGTGATCGCAGGCGCGATGCCCCAGCGCTTGTAATTTTCGACGTCGCGGCCGGGCACGTCATTTTCGTGATATACCGCATTGACGCGCACGGCGATCAGGTCGTTGATGCGCTTGTTGGCATCCACCGTCGCGCGATAATAATTGTCGGTCCCGATCCCGGCATTCAGGATCGTCTGGTCATCCGCCAGCGGCCGCTTAGTCACGAGGTTGATCGTACCCGCAACCGAACCGCCGCCGTTCATCACGGAGTTCGCGCCGTTGGTAACTTCGACCTGCTCGATATTATAGACTTCGTTGCGATTCAGGAATGCGCCCGATCGGACGCCATCGACGGTAACGTCGTTCTTCGCGTCCTGGCCGCGCAGGATGATGCGGTCGCCATAACCGAAACCGCCCTCGCCAGCACCGAAGGTGATGCCGGGCACAGTCGACAGCACGTCACGCAATGTGAGCAGATTCTGCTGCTGGATCGTTTCCTTGTTGATCACTGTGATCGTCTGCGGCGTGTCCAGCAGTGGGCGCACATATTTAGGGGACCCTGCTCGCTCGACCTTGATCTCCGAGGCATCGATCGCGGTGTCCGTTACGGTCATCCCGCCAAGCTTGGGCGCCGGTGCGCCGTCTTGCGCCTGGGCGGCCGAAGCAAAGGCAATTGCGCTTACGCATCCAAGCGCCAGGAAGGACGGGATCGATTTGGAACTGCTGGACATCAAACGAAAACCCCTTTTCTCACTAATTCGTCAGGGGTCAGCTATTGCGAATTGTTCGCAGAGTCAACGCTATTGCGAATAATTATTATCGCCGGTCAGCGCATTAGCGAAGAGCCAGCATCGTATGGCGCTGGCCAAATTAGGCGGACTGGGAGCTGCCAACCGCGCAAGATCGATCTGCGCGATTAAGGCATTGAGAGGCAAACTCTCTCGCACAGCGACCGTGCGGAGAGCCTGCCAGAATATGGGTTCAAGACTGATGGCGGTCTGGTGCCCCGCAATCGTCACGCTCCGCTTGACGGGAGGCGAGAAGGGCAACCCGGTTGGCGGCACCGCGCCTTCACTATGGTCGCCCTGCGCCATCAGTACATATGCTGTCCGCCATTGATCGACATCGTGCTCCCCGTGACGAAGCCCGCCTCTTCGCTGCACAAAAAGGCTACGCCGCGTGCGATCTCTTCGGCCTGTCCGAGGCGGCCGACAGGGATCTTGGCGACGATCTTCTCCAAAACCGGAGCAGGCACCGCAGCCACCATGTCGGTGTCGATATAGCCCGGCGCGATCGCATTGACGGTAACGCCGAACTTCGCCCCTTCCTGCGCCAGCGCTTTGGTAAATCCATGGATACCAGACTTGGCGGCAGCATAGTTTACCTGCCCATATTGGCCAGCCTGACCGTTGATGGAGCCGATATTGACGATCCGCCCCCAAGCTCTTTCACGCATTCCCCCGAAGGTCGCCTTAGCCATGTTGAAACAACCGCCAAGGTTGATGCGCATTACCTCATTCCAGTCGTCGAAACTCATCTTGGCGAGCACGCCGTCGCGGGTGATGCCCGCGTTATTGACGACGATATCTACCGGACCCAGTTTTTCGGCGACCGCTGCACAACCGTCCAGACAAGCCTGATGATCTCCCACATCCCAGCGGAAGGCTTCGATACCTGTCCTCTCTGTGAAGTCCCGCGCCTTTTCATCGTTTCCGGCATAATTGGCCGCGACTGTGCAGCCCAGTTGTTTGAGCGCGAGGCTGATCGCTTCCCCGATTCCGCGTGTTCCGCCCGTTACGATAGCAACTCTGCCCATATCACCTCCCATGTTGAACTGGACGAAACTCTTCCTGAACCCAACCAGCCAGTTCGCGGCCGATCAGTTCGCGGTAAAGAATGATAGCTTCCGGCGATGCGTTCAAACAGCGTAAATGGGCGAACGCCTCGCCTCCAGCCGCCAGGAATTCTTCCTGCCCCCGGATAGCGATTTCCTCCAACGTCTCCAGACAATCGGCCGAAAAGCCGGGGGTAAGCACAGCAACCGATCTAACGCCCTGCCTGGGAAGCTCCCGCAACGTCTCATCCGTTGCGGGACCGAGCCATTTCGCTCGCCCGAATCGTGATTGGAACGACAGCCTCACTTCTCTGCCAAGCGCTTCCTGCAGCAGATTAGCGGTGGCACGGCACTGATCATAATAGGGATCACCCAAATCGCGCGTTCGCTCAGGCATTCCGTGGAAACTGGCCACGAGCAGATCCGGTTTGAAGTCCAGTTCGGCCAGTTGGCTTTCGGTCGAACTGCGCAGCGCCTCGATATAGGCTGCTTCCGCAAAATATGGGGGCAACGTGCGAATGGCTGGCTGGGCTCGCAGGCCCGCGAGCGCGGTATAACAAGCATCCAGAGCGGTGGCCGTCGTTGCTGCGCAATATTGCGGGTAAAGCGGCGCCAGCAGGATTCGGTCGCATCCAGCGGCGATCATCGCATTCAGCCGTTCGGCGATGGACGGCGATCCATAGCGCATGGCCCAATCCACCCTAACCTCCGGCCCGGTGATTTGCCGGAGCGCGGCAGCAGTTTCACAAGTATAAACGGCGAGCGGCGATCCCTTTTCCATCCACACCTCCCGGTAAGCCTTCGCGGACTTGGCCGGGCGAGTAAGAAGGATCGGGCCGCGCAATATCGGCTGCCACAGAAGTTGGGGGATTTCCACCACTCGCGGGTCGGACAGAAACTCGCCCAGATAACGCCGCACGGACGCCGCGTCTGGTGCGTCGGGCGTGCCGAGATTGATGATAAGGACGCCGATATTTTCCATATTCAATGTCATGTCCGCGCCAAGATCGGCAGCTGGCGGAATCGCTGCCCCGAAACTGTAAAGAGAGCGTTCGCTATGGCCGGTGCAACCGCAGGCGCCCCAATCTCGCTGAGCCCGGCCGGGGGTGCGGTGCTACGGATCAGTTCCACCGTGACCTCACCTATATCCTGCAACTGAGGAAGGCCCATGCGGGAGATGATCGAGCGCGTGGGCATTCCCTTCGCATAAGGCACCGAAGCCCCCATTGCAGAAGCCAGGCCATAAATGATGCCGCTTTCCACTTGTTGACGTGCGATGTCCGGATTGACCTGCTCCCCGCCATCTACCGCAGCGATGATCCGCCCGACCTTGAGCCGACCACCCTCGATCGCTGCCTCAACCATGACGGCGATATAAGCGTCATCTATGACATGCGCCGCCAGACCTTGACCGCTACCTTCGATACCTCCCTGCCATCCCCCCATCGATCCGACGGTCGTCAGGCAGTGAGCCAGTCGCGGGTTGCCGCCCAGCATCTGAATACGGAAAGAGAGCGCCTCCATCCCGGCAAGATGAGCCAGTTCATCGATGAAGCTTTCCGTAAAAAAGGCGCCATGAAGATGAGCGTTGCCACGTACAAAGCCCAGCGGCAGTCCAACATCGGCCGGGAAATGATCGACCGCCCAATTCGGCAACGCATATGGCAGTTCCATCCCCGCCACAGCGAGACGGCTGGAAGCGTTGGCAGTATCACGGCTCGCTTCATGCGGCAATTTGCGGTGAGCGATGCGATTCCATGTCTGGGTCATGGCACAAGGCGCCGCCACTTTCGCCAGCCATCCTTCAATCGCGCCG
Source organism: Sphingobium sp. Cam5-1 (assembly GCF_015693305.1). Classification (NCBI taxonomy): domain Bacteria; kingdom Pseudomonadati; phylum Pseudomonadota; class Alphaproteobacteria; order Sphingomonadales; family Sphingobiaceae; genus Sphingobium; species Sphingobium sp. Cam5-1. Next base: position 1,935,691 of record NZ_CP065138.1, read on the forward strand.
TTGCGGCCGAGCTTTGCCGCCATACGAGCATGGGCAGGAGCGCTGGGACGATCCTGAATCACATCTTCCAGCCTTGACCAGAGCAGTTGGACGGGCCGCCCAACGTCTTTCGCTATCGACGCAGCCTGGACGCCCACCTCAAAATCCATCTTCCGGCCGAAAGAACCACCGGCATGCAGGGGGTATAGCACCACTTGCTGCTCAGGCAGATCGAGAGCATCCGCTATCGCGCCACGCGCGAGTGCAGGTGCTTGCGCGGGCATCCATATCTCGGCGAGGCCGTCGGTCACACGCGCGGTCGCGCAAGGAGGCTCCAGCGCCAGATGCAACCCCGGAGCAACGGTAAACTCGCTGGCGAGGATGGTGGCGTTGTCGAAAAGCGGCTTGAGATCGCCGCGCGAATAAAGCCGCCGACCATCCGAACCCGAAAAGGCCTCTTCAAGCGAAGCATCAATGTTAGCGCTGCTGACCGGCGCGCTCGATAATTCAAAAACCGGATCGCTAAGATCAAGCGCCTTGTTGGCGGCCCACCAGTTGGTTGCGACAGCGGCCACCCACCGTTCGGTGCGCACCAGTTTGATAAAGCCGGTGACGGACTTTGCAGCATGCTCGTTCACCCTTGTAAGCACGGCATCGCCGATCGGCCCCTGCCGGATGGAAGCGAAAACCATGTCCGGCAGCCGGACATCGGCAGCGAAATTATGGCTGCCATCAATCTTCGAAGGCGTGTCGAGGCGCGGCAAATCCTGTCCGAAGAGCCGGTCAACCTGATCTTGGCGGAAGGGCAATATCTCGGGCAGCTCGAATTCCGCTGCTTCAGCGGCTACCTCGCCGATCTTTAAAGTGCGCTGGCCGCCATCAGAAATGATGCCGTTCTGAATGTCGCAACTTTCCCATGACACGTCCCAGCGCGCCGCAGCGGCCTGACACAAGAGCACGCGCGCGGCGGCACCTGCTTCCTTATAGGCTCTGTGGAACATTGGCACTGACGTCCCAGCGCCAGTCAGCATCAGAGCACGCCGCGTCGCATATTGCTCGATCGTCCAATTGCCGAAGTCACCCGCCAGCCTCGACCAGTCGCTCGCAAGCCACTCGCTGGCCAGCAACGTGTTTGCATAGAGCGGACTGATGGGCGCGCTTTGCACACCTACGGTGCGCCAGTCCGCACCCAGTTCATCCGCCAATATCTGTGGCAGTAGTGTGGTCACACCCTGCCCCGTCTCGGCTTGGGGCACGACGACGAGGATCCTTCCCGCCTTATCGATCTTCAGAAAGGCATTGAAGACGGTTTCGCCGGGCGCTGTATTCAGATTTGGGCGGTAGCTGCGCGGCCATGCACCCCAGGCCAGCAGCAGGCCAGCCGACGCTCCAGCGCCCACCAAAAGCGTACGCCGATCAAGCCCCCTTGCCGTGCCTTTATGATTTGCCTGCCTCCGCAGTGCGCGCGTCATGAGGACGTTGATAAAGAGGCTTGGGGCAGCTGGAAAGCGTTAAAGCGCGCTGATCGGCGGGATATTGAAACGAGGAATGTCGATGGCGGGGCAGCGATCCATGACGACCTTCAATCCGGCAGCCTCCGCGCGCCGAGCGGCGGCCTCATCGATTACCCCCAACTGCATCCATACCGCCTTGGCCCCTGCGGCGATCGCATCGTCCACAGCCTCCCCCGCTACTTCACTGCGGCGGAAGATGTCCACCATGTCGATTGGAACACCGATGTCAGCAAGCCGCGCCCAGACAAACTCCCCATGCACATGCTCTCCCGCAATCTGCGGATTGACCGGCAACACGCGATAACCATGGTCCTGCAGGAACTTCATGACGCCGTAGCTCGGACGGCCGGGCCGATCGGAAATGCCAATCAAAGCGATGGTCCGCGTTTCCCTTAAAAGATCGGCGATTTCCTGCGGCAGCGTAAGCGGCATGTCCTTGTTTCCTTCTTGGCCATCCTAAAGACGCGGGATGCGATGAAACCGTTCCCAAACCCCGCCTTTAGCCCCGCAACCAGGTCGCCACTTTGCTGGCGATGGCAAGGAAAGCCTCACCAGAGGCATCATCCGCCGCTGCTGGAGGGTCGCCCGCATCCGACCGGCGCCGAATGTCTATCGCCAAGGGAATACGCCCGAGGAAAGGCATGCCCATGGCTGAGCCAGCCGCTTCCGCCCCACCAGCGCCGAAAGGATCGGATATCTCACCGCAATGCGGACAGCTATACCCGGCCATATTCTCCACCAGCCCGATCAACGGCACCTGCGTCTGCTCGAAAAGGCTGACCGCGCGCGTGGCATCGATCAACGCCAGATCCTGAGGCGTCGATACGATCACCGCTCCTGCAGGCTTATGCTTTTGCACCATCGAAAGTTGCACGTCTCCGGTTCCCGGCGGCATGTCCACGACCAGCACCTCGGTCTCACCCCAATCGGCATCGATCAGCTGCGAAAGCGCATTGCCCGCCATAGGCCCGCGCCAGGCCAGCGCCTTGCCGGGTTCGACCAGGTGCGCCATCGACAGCATGGGAATGCCTAATGGGCTTTCGACGGGGATCAGATGCTTGTCGCGCGCTTGGGGCTTTTTATCTTCGCTGGCCATCAGTCTGGCCTGCGACGGTCCGTAAATATCGGCGTCCACCAGACCTACCGCAAAACCCATTCGTTTGAGACCAACGGCAAGATTTGCCGAGAGGGTGGATTTACCCACTCCGCCCTTGCCGGATGCAACGGCAATGATACGGAGAGCCTTTCTTTCGGCCGTCATGGCGATCCGGACATCCTGCACACCTGCCACCGACAGTCCTCCTTCCCTGATAGCCGCAGCGACGGCATCTCGCCGCTCGGGTGAAAGACCGCCTACATCCAGCGCCAGGCTCATGATCCCATCCTTGATCCGGGGCGTGCTGGCGCGGCCATCGGTCAAGGTCTTCAGGCGGGCGGCGAAACTATCAAGATCGGTCATGACAGCGCCTCCTAGGCAATAATCGTTGCGAAGGGCACTGTTTTTCGCGACCCAGCCTTCCTATAGAGACGGAATGAAGAGATTTTTCGGGTGGATGCCTGGCATCGCTAGCGCAATGGTCCAAGGCCCTTGGGGCGGCAAAAGCGATGGCCCGGGTGGCGATGAAGGTCCAGGCAAGGGAAGCGATGGCGGCCCGCGGAATCCCTGGACGCAGCCGGGGAGGACCCCGGGCGGCAAGGGGCCTTCCGCGATTGAAGAACTGCTGCGCCGCAGCCGGGAAAGCTTCGGCCAAGGCGGTGGCGGCGGGTTTGGCAACCTCCCGCCTCGACCAACCGGAAAGACGCTTTGGCCCGCTGCCGTCGGCATCCTCATCTTGCTGTGGCTTGTGCTCACTTGCTTTCACCGCGTCGGCCCGCAGGAGCGCGGTGTCGTGACGCTGCTCGGCAAATATAGCCGGACCTTGTCGCCGGGGATCAGCCTGACGCTGCCTGCGCCCTTCGAGAATGTGACCACGGTCGATGTGGAGGAAATCCGGGCCATCGATATCGGTTCACCCAGTGCCCAGAGCGAAAATCTGGTACTGACCGGCGACCAGAATATCATCGACCTTGCTTACTCGGTTCGTTGGAATATCCGCAGCCCTGAGCTTTATCTGTTCCAGCTGTCCGACCCTGATGCAACGGTTAGGGAAGTCGCCGAAAGCGCCATGCGATCGGTTGTCGCCAGCGCCAGCCTGGACGACGCGTTGGGTGCCGGGCGCACTGAAATCGAGCAGCAGGTCGAACAGCGGATGCAGGCGATACTGGATGGATACAGGTCCGGTATCCGCGTCCAGGGCGTCGCGATCAAGCAGGCCGATCCGCCGACCGCAGTGAACGACGCGTTCAAGGCGGTATCTGCGGCGCAGCAGACAGCCCAGACCTATTTGAACGAAGCCCGTGCTGCCGCGCAGCAGGTTACCGCCAAGGCTCAAGGTGAGGCTGCGGCATTCGACAAGGTGTATGAGCAATATAAGCTGTCACCCGACGTGACGCGCCGCCGCATGTATTATGAAACCATGGAGGGCGTTCTGTCCAACGTCGATAAGACGATCGTTGAGAGCGGCAATGTCACCCCGTTCCTGCCGCTACCGGAATTGAAGCGGCGCGCGCAAGGAGCGTCCGCTTCTTCCGGCTCCGCCGCTGCGGAAGGGGGCCAGTAATGCCGACGCTTATTCGCCATCCCGTCGCCTTGGCGCTATCCGTCATAGCTCTGCTGCTGCTCATCGGCAGCACCGTTGCCATCGTGCCCGAAACAAAGCAGGGTGTGATCGTGCGCTTTGGCGATCCGAAGAAGATCGTGAACCGCTATCGTGCCAACGAAGAGTTCGGCAAGACCGGTGCGGGCGTCATATTGCGCTGGCCGTTCATCGATCAGATCGTCTGGATCGACAAGCGCGTCCTGTCAGTGGAAATGGAAAGGCAGCAGGTGTTGTCGACCGATCAGCTGCGCTTGCAGGTCGACGCCTTCGCCCGTTATCGGATCGTCGATCCGTTGCGCATGTATATTGCGGCAGGGAATGAGGAGCGCGTTTCCGATGCCTTGCGGCCGATCCTGGGTTCGGCGCTTCGGAACGAGCTTGGCAAACGTCCCTTCGCTGCGTTGCTGTCGCCCGAGCGCGGTCAGGTGATGGACAATATTGAGGCCGGTCTCAATCGCGTAGCCCGTCAATATGGGGCGCAGATCGTCGATGTACGGATCAAACGGGCAGACCTGCCCGACGGCGCTCCGCTGGAAAGTGCTTTCACCCGGATGCGAACCGCCCGTGAGCAGGAAGCGCTGACGATCAGGGCTCAGGGCGCAAAGCAGGCGCAGATCATCCGCGCAGAAGCCGATGCAAATGCGGCGCGCATTTATTCGGAAAGCTTTGGCAAGGACCCGCAATTCTATGATTTCTATCGCGCCATGCAGGCCTACAGGCTGACCTTTGCGCCCGATCGACCGGGCTCGACGACGATGGTGCTGTCGCGCGACAATGAGTTCCTGAAACAGTTTCAAGGCAAGGATCGATAACCGTGAAATACCGAAGAGGGTTGTAGATCATTTCGGAACCAGCTTCATTCAATGAGGGTTAAGGCTGGGCGGCGCATCCGACTCTACCCAGAGTCCCGCCTTTCCTTCGCCAAAGTTCACGAGAGGACCGTCACGAGTGCGTTACGCTTATGCCCTTACCGGCGCCCTGCTGCTTGGTGGCACCGCCATCGCCGTAACCTCCAGCCCGAATGTCGGCGCGCAAGTCGCGCAAAATGAGGGCATGCAGGCCGCCGCGCCCGCAGGCGCCCCTGCCAGCTTGGCCGACATGGTCGAAAAGTTGCAGCCTGCCGTCGTCAATATTTCCACCCGACAGCGCGTTCAGGTTCAAAACCCATTCGCTGGCACGCCCTTTGGCGATCTGTTCGGCCAGGGCCAGGGCGGCAAGCCGCAGACCCGTCAGGCCCAATCTCTCGGTTCGGGTTTCATCATCTCGGCTGATGGCTATATCGTCACCAACAATCACGTGGTGTCCGCGGGCGCCGAAGGCGCGTCGGTGGATGCGATCACGGTTACCCTCACCAATCGCGAGGAATATTCGGCAAAGCTGATCGGCCGTGACCCGGCAACCGACATCGCGGTGCTGAAGATAGAGCCGAAAAAGGCTTTGCCGTTCGTCAAGTTCGGCGACAGCACGAAAGCGCGCGTTGGTGATTGGGTCATCGCCATCGGCAACCCATTCGCCTTGTCGGGCACCGTGACCGCAGGGATCATCTCTGCGGTCCATCGCGGCACCGGCGGCACCTACGACAAGTTCATCCAGACCGATGCGTCGATCAATCAGGGCAATAGCGGCGGCCCGATGTTCGACATGCGCGGCAATGTTATTGGTATCAACAGCCAGATACTTTCGCCCTCTGGCGGCAACGTCGGCATCGGCTTTGCGATTCCGTCCGAACAAGCGGCGCCGATCGTCGATACCTTGCGCAGAGGGCAGAGCGTCAAGCGCGGTTATCTGGGGATCCAGATCAGTCCGCTGGGCGAAGACCTCGCCGATTCCCTGGGTCTTGCGAAAAATCGCGGCGAGTTCGTCCAAGGCGTCGAACCGGGCAAGGGCGCCGACCGCGCCGGTATCAAGGCGGGCGACGTCATCGTCAGCGTGGCCGGTCAGGAAGTGACGCCGGACCAGAACCTGTCGTCCATCGTTGCATCGCAGCCGATCGGCTCCCGCGTGCCGATCGTTCTGCTCCGCAATGGTCAACGTCAGACCGTAACCGCCATCGTCGGCCAGCGTCCGTCAGAGGATGAGCTCAACAGCTTCGCCCAGCAGCAGGATGATGACTTCAATCAACAGCAGGATGACCAATCCAGCGGCGGGCAAGCCACGCAGCAATCGCTGGGCATTTCGGCCATTCCCCTAACGCCCAACATCGTTCGGCAATTGGGCATCGCGGCGGATACACGGGGAATCGTGATCACGGCGGTGGATTCTTCGACTGACGCAGGAGCAAAGGGCCTGCGCCGGGGCGATGTGATTATCACCGCCAACAACCGGCCGGTGGCTAGCCAGGCAGAGCTGGACGCAGCCGTGCGCCAAGTGTCTTCGCAAGGACGCAATGCCATCCTGTTGCAGGTTCTACGTCGCGGCCAGCCTGCCGTATTCTTGCCTGTGCGCCTGCGGGACAAATAACCCGCAACAGCGCATCGGACGGATCATAGCGGGTCGCGCTTGCCGGAAGTCCTGTCTCGCCCTTAAGATGGCAAGACGGCACTTCCGACGGGCGCGGCCCGCCGCTTTTGGGGAGCATGACGCATGAGCGACGGCATTTTCATCGGTCTTGGCGCGGCGGACAAGGATGGCGGCATTCCACAGACGCTCAACCTGCGCCGTGCCAATCGTCATGGACTGATTGCAGGCGCTACCGGAACTGGCAAAACGGTAACGCTGCAGGGTATCGCCGAAAGCTTTTCCGCACTGGGTGTCCCGGTGTTTCTTGCCGACGTGAAGGGTGATCTGTCGGGTATCGCGATGGCCGGTTCGCCGACAGCAAAAAATGCCGACAAGCTGGTGGCTCGCGCCAAGGAGATTGGCCTCGAAAATTACAGCTATGCCGACAATCCAGCGATCTTCTGGGACCTGTATGGCGAGCAGGGACATCCGATCCGCACGACCGTCAGCGAAATGGGTCCGCTGTTGCTGGCCCGGCTCATGGGACTGAACGAAACCCAGGAAGGCGTACTCTCCATCGCCTTCAGATATGCCGATGACCAAGGACTGCTGCTGCTTGATCTCGGCGATCTCCAGGCCATGCTGGCCTATTGTGCGGAAAATGCCGACGAACTATCCAGCCGCTATGGCAATGTGACCAAGGCGAGCGTCGGCACCATCCAACGCCAGTTGCTGCAACTGGACAGCCAGGGCGGCGGCCATTTCTTTGGAGAACCGGCGCTCGACATTCACGACTTCCTGAAAGTGGATGATCAAGGGCGCGGCTATGTAAACATTCTGGCCGCCGACAAACTGATGCAGAGCCCCAAGCTCTACGCGACCTTTCTCCTCTGGCTCCTGAGCGAGCTTTTCGAAACACTTCCCGAGGTTGGAGACCCGGAAAAGCCTGTTCTGGTCTTCTTCTTTGACGAAGCACATTTGCTTTTTGACGACGCCCCCAAGGCCCTGACCGACAAGATCGAGCAGGTCGTCCGGTTGATCCGTTCCAAAGGCGTGGGCGTCTATTTCGTGACCCAGAACCCGATCGACATTCCCGAAGACGTAGCGGGACAGCTTGGCAACCGCGTTCAGCATGCGCTGCGCGCGTTCACCCCGCGCGATCAAAAGGCCATAAAGGCCGCAGCCGAGACATTCCGCGTCAATCCGGACCTGGACGTTGAAAGTGCGATCACAGAATTGAAAGTGGGCGAAGCGCTGGTCTCGCTGCTTCAGGAGGATGGTTCGCCCGGCATCGTTCAGCGCACCCTGATCGCCCCGCCCCGTTCACGTTTGGGGCCGGTAGACGCAAAGGAACGGGCGATCATTCAATCCATCTCCCCATGCGCGGGCAAATATGATGACGCGATCGATCGCGAGTCCGCCGAGGAGATATTGGCCGCCCGCGGTCAAGCCGCCGCTGCTGCCTCACAGGCCGCCAAGGCGAATGCCGAAGCAGACAAGGCCGCCGCAGCGCAGGCAAAATTGGAGGCCAAACAGCGGGAAGCAGAACTCAAGGAGCAGGCAAGGCGCGACGCGGCCGCCGCGCGTGAGGCGGCCAAGCCCTCTGCCCTCGACCGAGCCGTTCAGTCAGCCACCCGTTCGGCTGCCTCTTCGGTCGGGCGGCAGGTTGCCAATGAGCTCGGCCGGGCCGTATTTGGAGGAACCAGCCGCCGCTCCTCGTCAGGCGGCTTGGCGGGACAACTGGTGCGCGGCATATTGGGCAGCCTGTTCAAATAAAGGCCAACCTCAGAGGAGGCATGATATGCATATCGGTAACATGGCTGTTTGCGCCATCAGCCTGGCGAGTGCCTTACCTGCCCACGCGCAGGATTATCGCGATCTGCATCGTGCGGCCGATGCAGCAATTGTCAGCGATATCGTTCGTGACCGGCAGGAGGAACGTGACGCGAAGCGGCAACCTTATGCCTCTCCTCGATATGGCTCTATCCATAGCGCAGCCGCAGCGCGCAATGCCTGCGCGGCCAAGGCGCGTCAGGAAGCAGGTCCGGGTGCACACATATTGGGTCGCGTCGAAGCGAGATCCATGTCGACTGGATGGGAGGTCGAAGGATCGGTCGGCCCGGCCAACGAGCGCCGGTCTGTTCCCTTTGTCTGTTCGGTTCGCAATGGATCGGTGAGTGGTATCCTGCTGGACCCCAACCGTTAAAATAACAAGGGGGGGACGAAAGCGAGAGTTTCGCGGCTGCAAAAACTGCTTTTGCCATTCTCTACCGCTGTAATTGCGTAATGCGATGCAGGCGGTAAGGAAATCATATGAAGGCCCCCGTCGACTCCCGTCACCCGTTGCGCTTCGGCGATTTCCGCGCCTACCTGCTGGGGCGGCTGGCGGGCGTACTGGCCCAATATGGCATGATGACCGTTCTTGGGTGGCAGGCCTATAATATCGCACGCGAAAGCATGAGCACGTCGGGCGCCGCAGCTCAGCTCGGGCTGATCGGATTGGCGCAGTTCGTGCCTCTTTTCTTTCTGACCCCGCTTACGGGTTGGGTCGCGGATCATTTCGACCGCCGCGCCATTGCGCGCCTGACTTTGGCACTGCTCATGGCGGCGTCGGGGCTACTGGCTTTTGCAACCTATGAAGGCTGGGTGGGCCTCCCCCTGATTTTCGGCATCGCCGGCGTGGTGGGAATTACGCGCGCGTTCAATGGGCCTGCCTACAGCGCATTGGCACCTAACCTGGTGCCGCGCGACGTACTGCCCAATGCGATCGCGCTGTCCAGCGTCGCATGGCAGGCAGGGATGATCATCGGTCCCGCCTTGGGTGGTTATGTCTACGCCATGACGCCTTGGGGCGCTTATGCTTTTGCATCGCTACTGTTCGCGATTGCCCTTTGGGGCATGTTGCTGATCGCTCCAGTCAAACAGCCGCCGCGCGACACAAGCCGCCATCCGGTCCGGCAGATGCTTGACGGGTGGACTTATGTGCGATCGAACCGGCTCGTGCTGGCCACCATCACTCTGGACCTGTTCGCGGTGCTGCTGGCAGGAGCGACGGCGCTTTTGCCCGTCTACGCACGCGACATATTGAAGGTTGGATCTGCGGGACTGGGGCATCTGGCCGCGTCTCCCGCCATCGGAGCAGCTATCGTAGCCCTTTTCTTCTCCTTCCGGCCGATGCGGTCGGAGGTCGGATTGAAGATGCTGGGCGCTGTCATGATCTTCGGGCTGTCGACGATCCTGTTCGGCGCCACAGCCTTCATTCCCCGCAATATTGCGATGGAGATCGGCATCGGCGCGCTGATGCTCCTGGGCGCTGCGGACATGGTGTCTGTTTACGTGCGCCAGTCGCTGATCCAGCTTCACACGCCCGATGCGATGCGGGGCCGGGTATCCAGCCTTTCACAACTCACCATTTCGGCGTCGAACGAATTGGGTGAAGCTGAGTCAGGCTTCCTCGCCGCGCTGGTTGGTCCCGTTGGGGCCGTGATTGGCGGCGGGATAGGCGCTATAGTCATCACAATTTTATGGGCGCGGCTCTTTCCCGAATTGCGCCTTGCACGTACCTTTGACCCACCCGACTTAAGGGAGGCCGAGATTAGCCAGGAGAAGGCCAAATGAAAGCTGCCAATATTCTCGAAACCATCGGCAACACGCCGCATATTCAGGCGAGCCGCCTGTTTGCAGATGCGCCTGAAGGCACCGAAGTCTGGATCAAGTCGGAACGCTCAAACCCGGGCGGATCGATCAAGGACCGTATCGCGCTTGCGATGATCGAGGCCGCTGAGGCGTCGGGCGATCTGAAACCCGGCGGAACCATCATCGAGCCCACTTCTGGCAATACGGGCGTTGGCCTGGCCATGGTCGCGGCGGTGAAGGGGTACAAGCTCATCCTCGTCATGCCGGAAAGCATGTCGGTGGAGCGGCGCCGGTTGATGCTGGCTTATGGCGCGTCTTTTGACCTGACCCCACGCGAGAAGGGCATGAAGGGCGCGATTGAGCGCGCGCTGGAGCTGATCGAGCAAACGCCCAATTCCTGGATGCCGCAACAGTTTGAAAATGCCGCGAATATCGACGTACATGTTCGCACGACCGCGCAGGAGATCGTGACTGACTTCGCCGACAGCCCGCTTGACGTTCTGATTACCGGGGTCGGCACAGGCGGTCACATCACGGGTGTTGCCGAGGTACTCAAAAAGCTGTGGCCCAACCTTAAGGTCTATGCGGTTGAGCCTACCCTTTCGCCAGTCATCAGCGGTGGACAGCCGGGTCCCCACCCCATTCAAGGTATCGGCGCTGGCTTCATCCCCGCGAACCTGCACACGCAATTGCTGGACGGGGTGATCCAGGTCGATCCGGCCGATGCCAAGGAATATGCCCGCCGCGCGGCGCGAGAGGAAGGCATGCTTGTCGGCATCTCGTCCGGCGCAACCCTGGCCGCGATTGCGCAGAAGCTGAAGGAGCTTCCGCCCGGCAGCCGCGTTCTGGGCTTCAACTATGATACTGGTGAACGCTATCTGTCGGTGCCTGACTTCCTGCCCGAATAGGATGGCGCAGGGTCAGGAATGATCGACGCTTCTACCAGCAGCCAGCCACATCGCGCGATGTGGCTGATCTGGCTCCTGCTGTTCGCTGGTTTGCCTGCGCTGGTGGCGCGGTGGGATGCACGGGCGCCTGCTGCCCGTGCGGCACGGTCGGCACTGGTGCAGCGCGTGCTGATGAAGCGGCCGACCACAGCGGCACCCGTTGTGCAGCCGGTGGAACTTTACACACTGGATCGTGATCAGGCGCGGGCGTTCAACGGGGCTGTGCCTTTCTCGCGGCTCCCCAACCCGGCAGCGCGGCCATTTGTGTTCACTGGCTCGGAAAGCGATCTGGCGCGGGCCACGGACTGCCTGGCGGCGGCGCAGCTTTACGAGGCGGGCGATGACGCGGTGGGCGAACGCGCGGTGGCGCAGGTGGTGCTGAACCGGGTTCGGCATCCCGCTTTCCCCAAAACGGTGTGCGGGGTCGTGTTTCAGGGGCAGGAACGATCGACCGGCTGTCAGTTCACTTTCACCTGCGATGGCGCGCTGGCGCGGACACCGGGGGAGGATGCCTGGAACAGAGCGCGACAGATCGCGAAGGCCGCGCTGGCGGGCAAGGTGTTCAAGCCGGTCGGCTATGCCACCCATTATCATACGGATTGGGTGGTGCCCTATTGGAGCGGGAGCCTGGACAAGATCACGGCGGTGGGGACGCATCTTTTCTTTCGCTGGCGGGGATGGTGGGGAACGCCGCCTGCTTTCCGGTTGGCGCGGGATAGTGTGGAGCCGGTGATTGCGCGGATCGCCCGACTGTCGATGGCGCATCAGGACGGGAACAGCGTGGTGCCGGGCGTTCTGGCGTCAGGTGGGAGCAGTCTGGCGGCTTTGACGGCCAAGCCGCAGGAAGCGATCGGCGCGGACTCGCTGGGCCGAATGATCGGCGGCGTAAGGTTGATAGCGATCGCGCCGGGAGCGCGGAGCTTTCTGGTGGAACTTGGCAAGGGAACGGCGCCCGATAACTGGCCGATGATGGCGCAGACTTTCTGCGCTGGGCGGCCGGAGTGTCGGATCATGGCCTGGCGGGCGGGGAGCGCTCCGAGTGGGTTTCCGCTGTCGGGGGATCAAATGGAAAGTATGAGCTTTGCCTATATTCACAATAGCGGGACGGGATTGCAGCGGGCCTTGTGGAATTGCGGGCAGACGGCGCGGGAGAACAAGGGAGAATGCATGCGGCAGCGGGTGCCAGTGGAGCAGGTGAATGTTCCGCCGCCGCTGAACGGAGTGCGGCGGAAGGAGCGGTTTGAGACGGTGACGATCGTGCCGCCGGTCAAAGTCATGAATGAAATGGCGAATTGAACGCGTTTTTGGGGGTTTCCTATTTTTCCTATTTTGGGAGGGGCCTTGCCTGCCCTCGCTACGGCGGTGGCGTGGGGATTGGGGGCCGCCTTCCTGCTACGCATCTGACAACGGGAATGCGTGACCGGTTGATCTCGGATACCATCAGGATGCATGCCACCCTCTGAGCAGCGGGCGTCGAGGCTGATCTTTACATTGCAGAAGCGATACCTCATGCGGGTTTTGGCCAGCAAACGCCGGATGATCAGGCGGTGCTGAACGACAGCCAATGGCCGCTTGGCGAACGACCGCTTCTGGCCGCCGCACTTGGAAATCAGACATCTCTGATCGACGATCCCCAACTGGCAATGGATCTTGAAGCTAGGCCGGAGATAATTCAGGCTGCTATGCAGGCGAACACGCGTTCTGACGAACTACATAAGACGCGCTACGATGCGTGCCCCAGGAACAACCCTACGCGCACAGGCGTTTATAGGGCACCAATTTCGTTTACCTCTGCTGCCTCAACGACTGGCGGAATCAAGGCCGCTGCCAATGTACCTAGCTTGCTTCTCACCGCGCTGGCGATATTTGGGTCGGCTGCGATCTGGGTGAGCGCTGCGTTCTCATATTCGCCCCTATTCTTGAAGCGCAGGCCAGTTGCCAGCCTTTTCAATATCTGTGTGCGCCTAACGGGGTAGCGTTGGATGATACCAGCTAAATCTTTCGCTTGGATCAGCGCACGCAGGCGAGCCGCTTCCGCTGGATAGGGAGTGTCTAAGGTTATGTTCAGCGGAGCATCGCCGTTGACGACCAGTGCATGGCGATCTGGCGCGCGCGAAATGATCGCTTGGCGCACATGCTGAGCGCTCACCATCCCCGCCAACAACTCGATGTGGGCTTCCGTGAGGCTTTCCACCGCCTTGGCTTTCGCGACGTCAAGCAAGGCCATTGGATTTTCTTCAGTCTCCAAAACCTGCCTCACCGCGATCGCGGCCATCACCTCTTCGCTGTAGTAGAGGCTTTCCACGGAATAGGCGGGTAGTGCGTAGATATTATTCTTAGCTAGCAAGGCAATTTGTTCAGGCGTCTGGCTGTCGTTATCGACCAGCCCATAGGCATCAATATGATGCAGCGCTTCCACCACCCTGAGACCCGTGACAGCTTTCTGAACCTCGACGCAATTATTGCGTGGGCGGACCGACACGTCGGGGAAAAGGATTTCGTAGAGCGGTTGATCCATACTACTCTGAACGCCCTCGACGAACAAAATTCTGCGGCGTGATCCGAGGATATCAATACGAATATCTTCGGGCACTTCATCGATAGATGGCAAGAGATTGGCTTCCCAGCCGACGACGGTGCTCGCTGCCGTCCATGTGCAGCCACGCACGAGCAGTGCTTGCGCGTTTTCGATCTCAGCGGGCAACGAGAGCTCATGCGTGCTGATAATAAACGCACAGTCCTGCCGCTCACTCATAAGCGTTATCAGCAGCGGCACTACGATCGAACGGTGTAGATGGAGTTCAGGTTCGTCGATGAGGAGCACGGAACCCGGCTTAGCGGAGATCACTTCTGCCGCAAGGATCATCGCCGACCTCTCACCATCCGACATTTTCACGATACCGTACGGGTTTGAGGCACTCCGCGTCGCCATCACCTCACCATTGACCATTTTGAGGCGGACCGGCAGATTACCCTGCTCGAAAAGCTGATTAGCCTTCTCCAGCGGAGAATCTCGCAGCATCAGGCGGTCGATGGCAGACGATTCTCGACCATGCAATTTGATATCGGCGGTAGCGTCGAGACTATATTGCGCTTCCTTCGACTGAAGGTCAAACACTGCCTTTTCGTTTCGATTAGTTCCAGAAACAGGTCGATAACGCGTCTCTAGCTGTCGGTCCCAATCATGGCGATGCTGATCATACTGGCGGCGGGTCGCGGCGGTCATCGTCAGACCTTCTTGATCGAAGTAGGCTGGACGCGAACCAGGCAAATAAACGACATCGGGCGCCAGTTCGGACACCAAACGATGGACGAGCGCCGACTTGCCTGTGCCGTTGCGCCCGAGAATGAAGGTCGGCTTGCCGATGGCAACAGACAATGTTCCGTCAACGCCGGGGATTGCGATCTCTTTTAGAATAGCAGTCCCTCCTGTGTTCTCGCCAGCGTCCTCGTTATCGGTCATTATTATGCCCCACCGAAAGCCGTGAATTTGTTGCTTTAACCTCGACCTGATGGCTCAGCGTGATACTGGCAAGAGGAATTTACACCGGTCCAGGCGTTCCATCGGAGCGGGCTTTAGCTGTAGTGCCTCATGGGTTGTTCTGATCAAGGACGAGGGCCACGAGATGCACGATTTTTACAATCTGCGCCGTTCGTCTCGCCTAGGGCCAAGAGAAACGAACGATGGCTTCAGGATCGTTGAATGACGGGTCGAACAACCGCGATTGGCGCTAAGCCGCAGCAACCCACAACAAAAAAGGGGCCGCCGGGCAGGCGACCCCTTCTATCCTCTCCGCTTATGCGGGCAGAGTTATGTGTCAGTCGGCCTTCGACTGAAGGTTGACGGCTGCGTGCTTGCCGCGGCGGTCTACTTCGAGTTCGAAGTCCAGGCGGTCGCCTTCGTTGAGGGCGGACATGCCTGCGCGTTCGACTGCGCTGATGTGCACGAATGCGTCGGGCTGGCCGTCGTCGCGCTGGATGAAGCCGAAGCCCTTCATGGCGTTGAAGAACTTGACCGTGCCGCTGGCGCGTTCGCCGGTCAGCTGACGCTGCGGGCCACGATCACCGCCGCCGAAGCCGCCACGGTCACCGCCGAAGCCGCCTGCGCGGGGTTCACGGGGTTCGCGCGGACGATCGACGACCGGAAGGGGCTCGCCCTCGATCTTGAGGTCGGTCGCGGAGATCTTGCCGCCACGGTCCACCAGGGTGAAGCCGAGCTGCTGACCTTCGGCGAGGCCGGTGAGGCCCGCCTGCTCAACGGCGCTGATGTGGACGAACACGTCTTCCGCGCCGTCATCACGAACGATGAAGCCGAAGCCCTTTTGTCCGTTGAAGAACTTTACAACGCCGGTGCCTTCGCCAACGACCTGGGCAGGCATGCCGCCGCCGCCACGGCCGCCGCCGAAGCCGCCACCACCGCCGCCGAAGCCGCCACCGCCGCTGCGGAAGCCACCGCCGCCGCCGCCGAAGCGATCACCGCCGCCGAAGCCGCCGCGATCACCACCGCCGAAACCGCCACGATCTCCGAAACCACCGCCGAAGCCGCCACGATCGTTACCGCCGCCGTAAAAATTGTCGTCGCCAAAACCGTCGCGCTTGTCCTTGCCGCGCCCGCCGCGGCGACCTCTATCAAAACTCATGCCCTGTTGGTCACTTTCGCTTCGCCCAGACTAAATCGGACAAACATGCCGGGCGAAATGACATGCAGAATCCACCGCACGTATGCGGGTTTGAGAATCACTATATCAACTTTTCAGCCATGCGCGAATGATTTTAGCCCGATTGCCGCCACATTTGCCCGAATGAACCAGCGTGGGGCATTTTGGCAGCGCCGAAAAAGCGTCGATTGAGTTACCGCCGCTTTCGCCATAGAGGGGTTGGATGACAGTATATTTCCACGAAGAGGACCTGCCCGCAGACGTCCTTGCCCCCGGCCCCGTCGCCGTCGATACCGAAACCATGGGCCTTATCACGCCGCGCGATCGCCTGTGCGTCGTGCAGATCAGCGATGGCAAGGGGGACGAGCATCTGGTGCGATTCATGCCGGGCAGCGATTATGCCGCGCCGAACCTGCGCGCTGTGCTGGCCGATCCGGCACGGTTGAAGCTGTATCATTTCGGGCGTTTCGACATTGCGGCGATCAAGCATTATCTGGGCGTGGTGGCCGCGCCCGTCTATTGCACGAAGATCGCTTCGCGCCTGATCCGCACCTATACCGACCGCCATGGGTTGAAGGAACTGGTGCGCGAATTGCTGGGGCAGGAAATCAGCAAGCAGCAGCAGTCGAGCGACTGGGGTTCCCCCACCCTGTCGGACGCGCAGAAGGATTATGCGGCGTCGGACGTGCGCTATCTGCATGCGCTGAAGGCCGAACTCGACAAGCGGTTGATCCGCGAAGGACGGATGGAACTGGCGCAGGCCTGTTTCGATTTCCTTCCTCACCGGGCCGAGCTGGACCTGGCGGGATGGCCGGAGATCGACATCTTCGCGCATATGTAAGGGGCTTAGAAGCGCTTTCCCATGTCCATACAGGCCGATCAGCAACGTCATGTCAGGCGCCATTGGGCGCGGCCGGGTGGCAGCCATGACAGGCTGGTCGCGCGGCTGAAAAACTGGTTGCCGGTCGCGGTGGGCGTGCTGGCAGCGTTGCTGGTGATGGCGCCCTTTACCGGCGGGGACAAGGTGAGCTTCGTGCTCGACAAGAACAAGGTCGAGGTGGCGAAGGAGCGCATGCGGGTGAGCGAGGCGCTGTACCGGGGCGAGGACAGCAAGGGGCAGCCCTTTTCGTTGCGCGCGGGAAGCGCGGTGCAGAAAAGCTCCCGCGAGCCGATCGTGGACCTCAACGACATGTCGGCGCGCATCCTGCTGTCCGAAGGGCCAGCGGTGCTGAACGCGCGCAAAGGGCGCTATGACATGGACAAGGAGCGTGTCGCGGTGGACGGGCCGGTGCAGTTCGAGGCGGCGGGCGGATACAGGCTGACGACGCGGGACGTGGGCATCGACCTCAAGACCCGGCGCATGCGCAGCGCGGGGCGCGTCGATGGCCGGATACCCATCGGCACGTTCAGCGGCGACCATCTGGATGCCGACCTGAACGCGCGGACAGTTACGCTCAATGGCAGGGCGAGCTTGCGCATCGAACAAAATGGCATCAAAGGGCAAAAGTGATGAAAAGATCGCTGATCCTGCTGTCGAGCGCTGGCGCCCTGGGCGCGGCGATGGTTTTCGCGGGCGCCGGGGCGCAGGTGCTGAAGAATCATGACAGCAACGCGCCGGTAAACTTCACCGCCGATCGGATCGAGGTGCAGGACCGCGCCGACCGGGTGGTGGTGTCCGGCAATGTCGTCGTCACCCAGGCGGGCATGACGCTGACTGCGGCGCGGATGACCGTCGCATATCGCAATGGTACGGGCGGGAACGGCGTGGAGGTCGACCGGATCGACGCTTCGGGCAATGTCGTCGTGACCAAGGGCAATGAAACCGCGCGCGGCAACGTGGCGATTTATGACCTTAACAGCCGCCTGATCACGATGCTGGGCAATGTGACGTTGACGCAGGGCAGCAACCGGCTGACGGGCGGGCGGTTGGTGATTGACCTTGCCAGCGGGCGGTCGACTGTGGACGGACGGTCTTCCGGCGGGGGCGTGCCGGGGGTTTCGGGCGGATCGGGAGGCCGGGTTTCGGGCACCTTTACCGTGCCGCAGCGGAAGAATTGACGGGCGCCTAGGGGCGCTGAATGCGAGCGTGGCGGGGCGCTTTTTCGGGCGCTCGGGCTGGCTTCTGTCCATTAATAAACATGGCATTTTTGGGGCAAAATGCTATCATCGGGATCAGCGGGTCGCCTCTTTCGATTCTGCGAGGTCCATCATGTCACGGTTGCAGATGGCGGCAGTTGCCGCCTGTGGTTTTGTTGCGCTTTCTTCCGGCCAGGTAGCCGCCTCCGGTCCAAATCAATGCTGGCAACCCTATGAGATTGAAGCGGCGAAGGTCCGGGATCTGCACGTGATGCTGATGCTGGGGGCTTTGCGCTGCAAGGGTGTGAACAAGGAGATAGAGGCGAAATATTCCGCCTTTGTCGAGAAGAAGATGGGCCTGCTGAGCAGCTATAATAATGTGCTGAAGACGCGCTTCATGCGGGTGAACGGCATCGCCGAAGGGCAGCGCGCCTATGAGCAGTTCAACACGAAGCTGGGCAACAGCCATTCCGGACTGGCGCAGGCGGGCAGTTATTGCCAGATGACCGAGACGCTGCTGACGCTGGCGACCGAGGCGCAGGATCGGGAATTACCGCAGTTGGCGACGAACTTTTCTGAAAGCGCGCTGGGGATTGATGCGGTGTGTGAGGCGCAGCCGGTGGTGACGGCGGCGGTAGTAACCCCGGCAGCGGTAGCGGCTCCGGCGGTGGGTGCGGCAGAAGCTGGAGGGACAGGAGGGGTCGATGCTCCGCATGAGGCGATCACGGCTGCGGGCGTGACTGTCGCGAAGACCGGGGAACCGGCTGGACAGTCAGGTTCTGCGGCGGCAGCGCTGGAAGCGGCGGCGGTCGCTTTGCAAAATGCGGCGGCGAGCCTGAAGGCGCAGGCTGCGGCTCCGGAAGCGGCGGCGGACAAATCTGTTGCCGCGCCCGAGGCGAAGCCTGCCGTGCTGCAACCTGTGACGGCCAGCGCAACGCCCGTGGGGTGAGCGGCGTGGTTTGACAGGAGCAATCGGAATCCGGGGAGAGCCCGCGCCCCAACCCTTCAAACAAGTCACCTGCCTCGTTTGAACCTGAAGGGGAGAGGCTTTTTGGGTTGTGGCGACGTTTAGGGCCGTTGGTCCCAGTTGCAGAGGGTAACGGCGCCGTCAGGCGCGACGGTCAACTCGCCATAGGCTCCGGTGCGCAACTTGAGCGAGGCGGGCGAGAGGCCGAGGGCGAGCAGGGCGAAGCGGGCGGCGCCGTTGCTGGTGACGAGCAGGTCCGTGCCCTCCCCGCTTTGCGCGAAATAGCTTTGCCAGGCGGCGATTCGGGATGGCGCATTCACGATCCAGCCGGGGGGTGGGATGGCTTGTTCGTCCCATGCGCCAAGCGCCTGTGCGCCGATGCGGGCGAGGACTTGCGCTTCGGGGCGGCCTTCGTCGGGGCCGTGGTCGATTTCATCGAGCCAGGGGAGCGTGCCGGTGACGGGCTGGTGGAGCGCGGCAGCGATGCGGCTTGCGGTTTCGCGGGCGCGGCTGAGGGGGCCGCTGTGGATGTGGTTGGGGGTGAGGCCCTGCGCGGCGAACCATTGGCCGAGGCGGTCGGCTTGGGCGCGGCCGCTGTCGACGAGGGGCAGGTCCGTGCCCGCGCCGATGCGGCAGGCGGTGGCGCTGCTTTCGAAAGTGTTGCCGTGGCGGATGATGAAGATGCGGCGCATGAGGTCAGGCGGGCGTGGGGTCGCCATGGGTGGCGATGAGAGCCTCTACGCGCTGGATGTCGGCTTCGGTATCTATGCCGGAGCTGTCGAAGATGGGCGGGTCGACCGCGACGGTGGTGACGGGGATGCCGAGTTCGAGGAGGCGGAGCTGTTCGAGGCCCTCAAGCTGTTCGAGCGTGGTTGGGGGTGTAGCCTCGAAGCGGGTCAGGGCTTCGAGCGTGTAGCCGTAAAGGCCGACATGGCGCCAGACGGGCGAGAGTGGTTGGGTGGCGCGCAGGGCCTGTTCGTCGCGGATGGCGGGGATGATGGTTTTTGAGAACCAGAGGGCGCGGCCATCGGGGGCGCGGGCGCAGGTGGTGCCGCTGAAGGGCGAGCGGAGCTTATGGTCGCGCAGGGCGTCGAGCGCCTGCCAGTCGAGGGCGATGACGGGGGTCGCGACCTCAGCGCCTGCGTGCAGCGCGGCGATGACGGCGCGCAGGGCGCCTTGGGGCTGGAAGGGGGAGTCGCCTTGCAGGTTGACGACGAAGCGCGGGGGAGCCGGGCGCTGGAGCGCGGCGGCGAGCGCGCGGCCGGAGCCTGTCGCGATGGCGCTATCGGTCATGGCTGCGGCGCAGCCCGCACCATTGGCGTGATCGGCGATTTCGCGATCGTCGGTTGCCACCACCAGTTCCGCGTCGGCAATGCCCGAGATGGCGGCGCGCGCCATGGCGATGGTCCGGTGCAGCAGCGTGCGCCCGGCGATCAGGCGCAGGGGCTTGCGCGGCAAACGGGACGAACCCGCCCGCGCTGGAATGACGATAATGCTGTTCAGGCGACCCCGGCGTGCAGCAGGTCGTGCATGTGGACGGCACCCGCAAGCCGCCCGCCTTCGCAGACGAAGAGCAGCGTGATGTTATGCATGTGCATCAGGCGCAGTGCTTCAGAGGCGAGATCGTCAGGCCCCACGGACAGGGGCGGCACGGTCATGAACTGGCCGACGGTTTCGGTCAGTTGCCGCGTATCGGTGAGGGTTCGCCGCAAGTCGCCATCGGTGAAGGCGCCGATCAGTTCGCCAACGCTGTTGACGACCGCCGTGCCGCCAAGGCGCGCGCGCGTCATTTCGATGGTGGCGTCGAGCAGCGACGCATCTTCGGCCACGCGAGGCACATTGTCACCGGCGGCCATCAGGTCGCGAACCTTCAGCAACTGCGCGCCAAGGCGGCCATTGGGATGGAATTTGTGGAAGTCATCGGCCGAAAAGCCGCGCATTTCCATGAGCGCGATGGCAAGCGCGTCGCCAAAGGCCATCTGGACCGTGGTGGACGTGGTGGGCGCCAGTTCGTTGGGGCAGGCTTCCCGAACCGCGGGCAACAGCACACAGACGTCGGAGGCGCTGGCGACAGTGCTGTCCGCGCGCGCCGTGAGGCCGAGCAGCGGGATGCCGAACCGCTTGCAATATTGGATGATGGGGCCGAGTTCGTTGGATTCGCCCGAATGGGACAGCATCAGCACGATGTCGTCAGGCGTCACCATGCCAAGGTCGCCATGACCCGCATCGGCCGGGTGCATGAAGAGCGCGGGCGTGCCGGTCGAGGTCAGGGTCGCCGTCATCTTGCGCGCGACGATACCGCTTTTCCCCATGCCGGTGACGATCAGGCGCCCACGCGCGCTCATGATCATGCCAGCGACGCGCAGGAATATTGCGGCGAAGTCGCGGTCGGAGAATTTCGCCTCCAGCGCGTTCAGTCCCTGGGAAGCGACGGACAAGGTTCTACAGGCGGTTTCCACGATCCGGCTGCCGGAACCAAAAGGCACAATTTTCGATACTGTCGACACAAGTTCGCCCTTTTTTCCATGACGCACGGCAGGTCTTCCTGATCGATGCGGCATGGCCGCGGCCGCCATTCCGGCGCTCCGCCCTAAACCTCGTTATAAGCGACCCATTCGGCTCGAAGCCGTCCCGGCGAAGGGAATAGAACCGTTAACGGCATAATGGCAATTCAATTTGCCAACATGAGCGAAGATTTGCGCGCCTTTATTGCCACATACGCGGCAAATTATTGCTTCTTTGTCGAGGGGCGGAACTTTCCACCGAAGCGTGCGTAGTGTCGTGTTTTTGCCTGTTATCCTGCGTGATAGTCGCGATACCAGGAGACAAATCGAGGGACGCCGACCTCTATGCCGGTGGTTGGCGCGAAGCCGATATCCTGGGCGATCGCGCTGATGTCCGCGAAGGTGGCGGGCACGTCGCCCGGCTGCATGGGCTGGAAATCAATCTCCGCCTTGCGCCCGATCGCCTGCTCCAGCACCGATATAAGATGCATCAGCTCTTCGGGTCGATTGTTGCCGATATTGTAAAGCCGGTGCGGCGAACGGCTACCCCCCGCCTTTAGCGATCCATCATCCGCAGGCGCGTGATCAAGGCAGCCGATCACCCCGTTCACGATGTCGTCGACATAGGTGAAGTCGCGCTGCATCCGGCCATGGTTGAACACGGGGATCGGCTCCCCCGCCAGGATCTTCTTGGTGAAGATCCACATCGCCATGTCCGGGCGGCCCCAAGGGCCATAGACGGTGAAGAAGCGCAGGCCCGTCATCGGAATGCGGAAGAGATGGGCGTAAGTCTCGCTCATCAATTCATCGGCGCGCTTGGTCGCGGCGTAGAGCGAGACGGGATGATCGGCGCGATCCTCCACGCGGAAAGGCAGGCTGTCATTGCCGCCATAGACCGAGGAGGATGAAGCATAGACCAGGTGCCGCACCCGCCGTTCGCGCGCCAGTTCGAGCATGTTGACATGGCCCGCGAGATTGGAGCGGACATAGGCATGCGGATTGATGAGCGAATAACGCACGCCCGCCTGCGCGCCCAGATGCACGATCGCCTCCACCGTCTGCCCCGCGAGCGCGGCGTGCAGCGCGTCCATGTCGGCGAAATCCAGTTCGGCGAAGGTGAACAGCTTTCCATGCCGCTGTTGCAGCGCGGCGATCCGGTCCCGCTTCAACGAGACCTGATAATAGTCGTTCATATTGTCGATGCCGATCACCGCTCGCCCGGCGGCAAGCAGCTGGTCGGCGACGGCCATGCCGATGAAGCCAGCCGCCCCGGTGACGAGGATGGTCATGCGGCCACCAAGCTATGTGACAGGATCAGGTGGGTCGCCATGGGGAATCTCTTTCAGCCGTCGCGGGTTAGCCCCATCGTTAACAGACAATCCGACGCGCGATGTAAAGGGCTTTCCCCCAAAGAGGCGGCCTGCTGCCCCAAATGAGGCAGTTTAGTCTTTCCCTAATCATTGAAGTTTATGCGCTTTGCCATGGACATGGCATCGCATCCCCTGCCCAACGGCACCCGTGCCTATGGCCCCGCGCAGCGCGCTCGCTGGACCGCTTTGGCGGCGGAGGCGGCGGAGGCGAACGCCTTTTACGCGCCGGACATGCTGTGCGCGGCGCTGGATCATCTGGCCGGGACACCGGGCGTGCGAATGGTCGAGGCACATGCGGGAGGGAAGTTGATCGGGTTGTTGCCGGTGACGGTGGCGGCGCAGCACGGTCGCCTGCCGCTTTCCTGCGTTACCAACTGGATGCACGAGCATTGCTTCTTTGGCGCGCCGTTGATCCGGCGGGGTGATGAGGTGGCGGCTTGGCGGGGATTGCTGGCGCACTTGGATGAGGCGCATTGGGCGGCGGGATTTTTGTATTTGCGGGGGTTGGACGCGGCGGGGGCGAACGCCGCCGCGCTGGAGGCGCTGTGCGTCGAGCAGCGGCGGGGGCGGCGCGAGGTGCATCGTTATGATCGCGCCATGCTGCGATCCGATCTGGATGCGGATGCCTATTGGGAAACGCATGTGCGCGCGAAGAAGCGCAAGGAGATCAGGCGGCTGCAAAAGCGGCTGGCGGACCTTGGCACGGTGAGCCAGCGCCTGCTGGTGGATCGGGCGGAGCTGCCGCATTGGTGTGCCGATTTTCTTGCGCTGGAGGCGTCGGGGTGGAAGGGGCGCGAAGGGTCGGCGCTTGGCTGTTCTCCGCAGGACGCAGCCTTTTTCCGGGCTGCTTGCGCGGCGGCTTTCGATGCCGGGTTGCTGCATTTCCTGCGCATTGACCTGGACGGGCGGGCGATCGCGATGCTGGCGAATTTCCGCCATGGCGAGGGCGCCTTTTCCTTCAAGATCGCCTTTGACGAGGAAATGGGGCGTTTTTCGCCAGGCGTGCTGATCGAGCTTGCGAACCTGCATGCGGTGCAGGGTGATCCGGCGATCGGGTGGATGGACAGCTGTGCCGCGCCCGATCATCCGATGATCGACAGCCTGTGGGCCGAGCGGCGGACCATCGTGCAATATCGCGTGGCGTTGCATGGGAGCGGGATCGACCGGATCAGGCGGACGGCGGCTTTCGCGCTGGCCAATGGCGTCGAGGCGATCGCCAGCCATATGAAGGGACAAGGATGACTGCTCATTTGCCGATCAGCGCGCAGGTTTTCGATGAGGAGGCGCGGAGGATATTCGCGGGCGCCTATCCGGATGCGTCGGTGAAGTTGCATCATGGGCTTGTTGGGCATCCGCTGCTGGCGATCGAGGCATTGGCGGGACTTGCCGAGCGAATGCCTGCGGCTTCGGTCGAATATAATCTGGGCAAGCTGCCTTTGGGCGTGCGGCCGGAAGATACGCCGTCCAACGGGCTGACATTGGGGGAGACGATCCGGACGATCGAGACCAATGGCAGTTGGGCGGTGCTGAAGAATGTCGAGCGGGATGCGGCCTATCGCGCGCTGCTGGACGCGGCGCTGGCGGAATTGGAGCCGATCGTGGATGCGCGGACGGGGCCGATGCTGAACCGGGAGGCGTTTATTTTCCTGTCATCGCCGGGCAGCGTGACGCCGTTTCACATGGACCCGGAGCATAATATTTTGCTCCAGATCATGGGCGAAAAGGTGATGACGGTCTTTCCGGCGGGGGACGAGGAGTTGGTGCCTGCGGTGCAGAGCGAGGCTTTTCATGCGGGCGGACATCGTAACCTGAACTGGCGGGATGAATTTCGCGGGCGCGGGACGGCGGTGAAGCTGCTGCCCGGCGATGCAATCCATGTGCCGGTGAAGGCGCCGCATTTCGTGGAGAATGGCGCGTGCGTGTCGGTCAGCCTGTCGGTGACTTGGCGGTCGGAGCGGAGCGTCGCCGAGAGCGAGCTGCATGGGCTGAACGCGCTGCTGCGGCGGCGGAGATTGCCGGTGGGGCGGATCGGCGCGGCGCCGGAGCGGCAGGGCGTTCGGCGGCTCGCTTACCGGATCATGCGGAAGCTGGGCGCTTAAGCAGGCGGCGGAGCAGCGCTTCGGCTTCCAGCGCGGGCGAGAAGCGTTCCAGCACCCACCATTCGAGCGCCTCTTCGCGCGTGGCGAGGCTTTGCTTGTAGCGGTCCTTCCCCGCGAGGAGGGAGTAGAGGGTTAGGCCGCGCTCTGCATAATGCGCGACGGCGGCGGTGTGGCAGAGGAAGCCGGGCTTGTCCTTGGCCGTGCGGGGGGTGGCGAAGGCGGACTGGTAGTTCAGCGCCTGGCCCCTGTGGATGAAGTTGACCAGCAGGCCAACGGGGCCGCCTTCATCGGTGAAGCGGAGGAGTTCGACTTCGCCGCTGGGGATGCCTTTGCGCGTGAGGGTCTGGAGGAAGCGGCGGAAGGCTGGATCTTCCCAAGCATTGTCATCGTGGCGGCCTTCATTGAGGGCGCGCATTTCTTCGAGCCATGTGGCGGCTTCGTCTGCTGTGGCGGCGGTGACAGTGGGGAGGCCGTTATGGTCCTTGATGGCGCGGCGAATCTGGCTGCGGGTGTTGGCGCTGAGCAGGGAGAGATAGTCGCCATTGGCGGCGCGGATGGCTTCGAGGTCGGCTTGGTAGACGGGTGAGCGGTCAAGGCGGGTGGCGCGGTGGGTGCGCAGGCCGAGCAAAGGAGAGCCGGGCGTAATGCCGCTGAGGCGGAGGGCGCGCCAGTCGGTGCGGCGCTGGAGGGCCGTGTGGAAGGCTTGGGCGGATTCGGTTTCCAGGCCGCGTTTGGCGAGGAGGCCGTTATATTCGACATAAGGCCGGTCGGCGGCGGGATCGCCCGACTGGTTGAGCGAGAGGGTGGCGCAGCGGCCGAGCAGCCGTGGCTGCATCGCGTGGCCTGTGAGTGCGAGGGCGACGTCCCTGCCCTCTCCGTCCGTGACGCTCAGCAGGTCGGGGCGGACGGCGTAGCTTTCGAGCCAACTGCTGGTCCAGGTCCAGCCCAGGAAGAAGGAGGCGTCCGATGCTGCCTCAAGCGCTTGCCAGCGCGGGGCCAGCGCGGCGAGATCGGGCAAGGGGGAGAAGTGGGCGGTAAGGGCCATCGCCGCCTCTTGTGGCAGAGCCGCGGGGGCGGTCAAGTCACTGGAGGGGATGCCTTAGAGGTTGAGGCGCTTGGCGGGGTCGATCGATCCGTCGGGGCGGACGCCTGCGTGGGCGAGATCGCGGCGCATGCGCCCCGTGAGGAAGCGGAACCACATGCGGAAATCGGCGCGCAGGGACCAGAGGGGATGACGAAAGGTCGCGGGCTGGTTGCCTTCGATAAGAGCGTGCGCCACCCAAGCGAAGCCGTAACCGGCGACAGGCAAGGCCGGAAGCAGCCACCAGCGGCCAGTCAACGGCATCAGGCCGAGCAGCAGGACAACGGCGCTGGTTCCCGCATAGTGCATCGCCCTTGTCGCGGGGCGTGCATGTTCCTGAAGATAATAAGGCCAGAAATCACTGAACGCCGCGACATCGCGCATGCCATCCTCCCGCTGAGGAGGAACGGGCTAGAGCCAAGTTCAATCCATGTTAAGAGCGATGCGTCAGGCCGTGTGCGATTCAGGGGCGAAAAGGAAATAGTCGTAGGCCGCTCGCGCCACTTCGGCCATGATGCGGTCGCGCGCGGCGTGGCCGCGATGATCCTTCATGACGAAGACGGAAATGGCGATCGGGCGGCCATCCGGCAGGGTGATGATGCCGGTGTCATTGCCGAGGCCATTGAGCGTGCCTGTCTTGTGCGCGATCGGCGTGCCGGGCGGGAGCATGGCGACGAGGCGCGCCTTGCCCGTCTTGCACCGCGCCATGATGCCGAGCAGCATGGCCGTGCTGCCCTTCTTCAACGCCCTGCCGTGCTGGATGGTCGAGAGGAGGTCGTTCATCGCGCGCGGCGTGGAGGTGTCGCGAGGATCGGCGGCAAAGGCGATGTTGGGTAGGTCCCGCGCATCCCGCGCGCGCGATGACAGGGAGGTTTCGACCTCGTCCCCTGCCCCGCTCGCTCCCACCTTTGCGCGGGCGAGCAGTTGGGCGGTGTTGCTGTCCACCCGCTGGCCGCGAATGCCGAGCGACTGGAGCCAGCCATTGACCGCCTGCGGCCCGCCAGCGCGGGCGACGAGCGCGTCGGTCGCTTCATTGTCGCTGCGGGTGAGCATCAGGTCGAGCAAGGTCGTGACCGGCATCGGCGTGCCGAGGCGCGGCAGCTTTTCATCGAAACGCAGTGTGCCCGCGTCGGCGAGCGACAATATCTTGCCCGCCACCGCGACCTTGTACGTGCTGGCCATGGGGAAGAGCGTGTCGCCGTTCAGCTCCAGCGTCTCGCCACTGCGCAGGTCGCGCACCGCTATGCCGACGGTGCCGTCGCTGAGCGCGGCGAAGCGGGAGAATTCGCCGAGCAGGCGCGATTGGGCCGTTTGATGCACCACATTGGGCTGGGGACCGAAGGCATCCGCCGTGGGCAGCGGTGCGAGAAACAGGCCGAGGCCCGCCAAAAGGGCGGTCGTGAAGGAAAGGCGTGGCATGATTTTCCTTTCCCTCATTTGCGGGCGCGGAGCAAGGCCGCCGTGCAGTTGACAGGCCGTTGCCGGGCAGGTCATCAGGCGATCATGACCGCAACGATCAAACTCGACGAAAGCTGGCGCGCCCCGCTGCGCGAGGAATTCGACCGCCCCTATATGCAGGGACTCAAGACGTTTCTGGAAGAGGAGAAGCGGCAGGGAAAACGCATATTTCCCAAGGGGAGCGAATATTTCCGCGCGCTGGACCTGACGCCGCTCGGCCATGTGAAGGCGGTGATATTGGGGCAGGACCCCTATCATGGCGAGGGGCAGGCGCATGGGCTGTGCTTCAGCGTGCAGCCGGGGGTGCGGACGCCGCCGTCGCTCAAGAATATCTACAAGGAGCTGAAGAGCGACCTGGGCATAGACGCGCCGCGTCATGGGTTTCTGGAGCATTGGGCGCGGCAGGGCGTGCTGTTGTTGAACAGTGTGCTGTCGGTCGAGATGGGGCGCGCTGCGTCACACCAGAAGCGCGGCTGGGAAGAATTTACCGATGCGATCATTCGGCTGGTCAACGGCCAGGAGGAGCCGGTCGTGTTCCTGCTGTGGGGTGCTTATGCACAGCGGAAGGCGGCGTTTGTGGATCAGGCGCGGCATCTGGTGTTGAAGGCGGCGCATCCCTCTCCGCTGTCGGCGCATAACGGGTTTTTGGGGTGTCGGCATTTCTCGCAGGCTAATGCCTTTTTGGAGGTGAAGGGACGTGGGGCGATTGATTGGGCTTTGCCCGAATGTGGGGTTTGATCGGCATTGATCGCTGATCGTGATGCCAGCGGAGGCTGGTATCTTGGGAGGTCGCGTTCGGTCTGGTGGCCTGAGATCCCAGCGTTCGCTGGGATGACGGAGTTTTCGGGAAGAGGTCGTCGTGCCCCTCTCCCGTTCGCGGGAGAGGGAGGGACCCGCCGCGCAAGCGGTGGGAGGGTGAGGGGTCGCGTTCCCACCTTCATCCAACTTCTCCCGCTGGCGGGAGAAGGGTTAAGTCAGCGTTTTTGGGCGAACCAGATGACGTGGCGGGGGCCTTTGCCATTGTCGCGGGCTTTGACCGCTACCTCATCGACCAGAAAGCCCGCGTCACGGAGGCGGCGGGTGAAGGCGGCGTCGGGGGCGGCGGACCAGATGGCGAGGATGCCGCCGGGCTTCAGCGCGGCCTTGGCGGTGGAGAGGCCAGCAGAGGAATAGAGCCGGTCGTTGGCGGGCGCGGTGAGACCGTCGGGGCCGTTGTCTACGTCGAGGAGGATCGCGTCATAGCGTTGCTGGCCTGCGGCGATCTCTACCGCGACATCGCTTTCGATCAGGGTGACTCGCGGGTCGTCCAGGCAACCTGCCGCCAGTTCCACCATCGGACCCCGTGCCCATTCGATGATCTTGGGCACCAGTTCGACCACCGTGGCGCGGCCGTCCTGCCCCATGCCCGCAAGCGCCGCGCGCAGTGTGAAGCCCATGCCGTAACCGCCGATCAGGAGATGCGGCGCCTTTCGGCCCTTCAGACGCTCAAGCGACATGACGGCTAGCGCCTTTTCCGAACCGCTCATGCGGCTGCTCATCAGCTCGTTGCGGTCGAGAACGATCATGTGATCGCCGCCCCGGCTATAGAGTTTCAGTTCCTGTCCGCCCGGCACGGCGGCGGTGTCGATGAGTATGCGAGGGGTCACTGGCAGGTCCTTGTGTCGATGGCCCCGCATGGCAGCTTGCTTGATCCTAGGCAAATCATCAAAGGCTGGCGCAAGAGGCGCCCTGCCCCTATCTCGCGGACAGCCCCCTTTCCCCTTCCCCAGCAGGCAGTCCTTTTTTCATGCGCTATTTCCTCGACACCGAATTCAACGGATTTGCAGGCGCGCTGATCAGCGTCGCGCTGGTGCCGGAATTTGGCGACGATGAATTTTACGTGTCGCTGCCGCTGGCGGAGGAGCCGCATGGCTGGGTGCAGCGCAACGTCATCCCCTATCTGCGCCATGTGCCGCCGGGGATCGACATGGAATTGAGCCGGGTCGAGGCTGCGCATCATCTGGCGGATTATCTGGCGGGCGATCCGGAGCCGGTGATCGTCGCCGACTGGCCGGAGGATCTGGCGCATTTCTGCGCGCTGCTGGTGACCGGGCCGGGGCAGATGGTGGATATGAACGGGTTGCAGTTGCAGCTGGTGAATGCGGCGGGATTTAGTGCGGCGGCCAATAGCAGGATACCGCATAATGCGCTGCATGATGCGCGGGCTTTGCGGGATTTTTGTTTGGGGGGGTGAGGGGTGAGATGTTCCCTCTCCCCTTTAGGGGAGAGGGTTAGGGAGAGGGGAGCGAGGTTGACTTTACAGTCCCCTCTCCCGCCTTCGCTTCACTCGGCACCCTCTCCCCTGAAGGGGAGAGGGAAGTATGGACGTAGCTAAATAACCCCGTCATCCCAGCGGAAGCTGGGATCTCGTGAGGCTGGGTCGTGCACTATCGCCTGAGATGCCAGCTTTCGTTGGCATGACGAAGTTTGCCCCCCCCCAAAACGGATCGAGGCCCGGTCCTGCTTGCGCAGGCCGAGCCTCATTCCCTCTCCGAACCGGTGGACGGATCAGCCGTCGTAGTCGCCGCCGACATTCTGGTTGCGCGGCGGGGCTGCAGCGGTGAGGCGCAGGGCCTCTGCCGACTGGGCGATCGATCCGATTTCGTCCGGCGTGTCGTCGTCGTCGATCTGCACCTTTTGCAGCGACCCAACGAGCGAATCATGCAATTCGGCCGGGAGAACGGTTTCTTCAGCGATCTCGCGCAGGGCGACGACCGGGTTTTTATCGCGGTCGCGGTCCAACGTCAGTTCAGCGCCACCGGAAATCTCACGGGCGCGCTGCGCCGCAAGCAGGACGAGGTCAAAACGGTTGGTAACCTTGTCGACGCAATCTTCGACGGTAACGCGGGCCAAACGGGCGCTCCTGGCAAAATGATGGAAATCGTGAGGGGAGCGCCTATCAGCGGGCGGGCGCGGAGTCAATGAAAAGCCCATAAAGCCGTGGCGCATAGCGGCAATTAGGCGCATGAACGGGATATGGCGACCAACCGGCAGTCCCCAGCGAAGAGCGACGAGGCCGGGATCGGCCTGTCCATCCGGGGGCACCGGCTGGACGTGATCGAACATGGCCCCGCCCTGCGAGAGACGCTGATCGGCCTGATCGATGGGGCGCGGGACAGCCTGAAGCTTTATTATTACATCTTCGCCGCCGATGAGAGCGGGCGGATGGTGCTGGACCGGCTGATCGCGGCCCGAGGGCGCGGCGTTGCCGTGACGTTGATGATCGATGCGTTCGGATCGGCCGACACGCCCGTCGCCTTCTTCGACCCGCTGATCAAGGCGGGGGGACGGTTTGGCCGATTCGGCGCGCGGCGGTCGACCCGCTATCTGATCCGCAACCATCAGAAGATGACCATTGCGGATGATCGGCGGCTGCTGCTGGGTGGGTTCAATGTGGAGGATGGCTATTTCGGATTGCCCGATGAGGATGCCTGGGTGGACCTGGGCCTTCTGATCGACGGGCCGCAGGTCGCGGCGATGACCAACTGGTATGGGCAGCTGTGGCGGTGGGTATCGACCAAAAAACAGCGTTTCCGCACGTTGCGGCGGATGGTGCGGCATTGGCATCCGTCGCTGCACCATGACCCGGATGATCCGATGCGATGGCTGATCGGCGGGCCGACCCGGCGCTTAAGCCCCTGGGCGCAGGTGGTGAAGCATGACCTGGAACATGCCCGGCGGGTGGACATGGTGGCCGCTTATTTTTCGCCAGGACGCGGCATGTTGAAGCGCATTGCGCGCGCGGCGCGGCGGGAGGGTGCGCGGCTGATCCTGCCGTCCCGGTCGGACAACGGCGCGACGGTGGCGGCGGCGCGGCTGCTGTATGGACCACTGCTGCGGCGCGGGGTGGAGATATGGGAATATCAGAAGCGCAAGCTGCACATGAAGCTGATCGTCATCGATGACGCGGTCTTCATCGGATCGGCCAATTTCGACATGCGCAGCCTGTTCCTGAATCTGGAGATCATGCTGCGGATCGAGGATAAGGCGCTGGCGGACGAAGCGAGGGACTTCATCAGCCGTCGCGCAGAGGAAAGCCGACAGATCACGCTAGAACGATACAAGGCGCAGCGCGGGGTGCTGACTTTGGTGAAGCAGTGGATCAGCTATTTTCTGGTGGGGGTGGTGGATTACACCGTCACCCGGCGGTTGAACTTTCGCAATCCGGACGCGGATTAAAGGGGGCGGCCATCAGGCCAGCGCTTCCTCCGCCGGGGTAAAGGGCAGGCCCAGCGCCTGAGCCACCGCCTGATAGGTCACCTTGCCGTCCCAGACGTTGAGCCCCGCGAGCAGATGCGGATCGGTTTGCAGCGCCTTCTTCCACCCCAGATCGGCGATGCGCAGCGCGTGCGGCAGGGTGACGTTGTTGAGCGCGTAGGTGCTGGTGCGCGCGACCGCGCCGGGCATGTTGGCGACGCAATAATGGACAATGCCATCGACGATATAGGTGGGATCAGCATGGGTGGTTGGATGGCTGGTTTCGAAACAGCCGCCCTGATCGATCGCGACGTCGACCAGCACGGAGCCCTTTTTCATGGTCTTGAGCATGTCGGCGCTGACCAGCTTGGGCGCGGCGGCTCCGGGGATCAGCACGGCGCCGATGACGAGGTCTGCCTCCGCCACGCATTCGGCCAAATTGGCGCGGTTGGAAAAACGGGTCTTGGCCCGTGCCTCGAAATAGATGCCCAGCCGTTCGAGCACTTCGGGGCTGCGGTCGAGGATGGTGACGTCCGCGCCCAGGCCCGCCGCCATCTGCGCCGCGTTGAAGCCGACGACGCCACCGCCGATGACGCAGACCTTGGCCGGAAGGACGCCGGGCACGCCGCCCAGCAGCACGCCCCGCCCGCCATTCGCCTTTTCCAGCGCTGTCGCGCCCGCTTGAATCGACATGCGCCCGGCAACCTGGCTCATCGGCTTTAGCAGCGGGAGGCCGCCGCCAGCATCGGTGACCGTTTCATAGGCGATGCAGACAGCGCCCGACGCCATGAGATCACGGGTCTGGTCCGGGTCGGGCGCCAAATGGAGGTAGGTGTAGAGGATCTGGCCCGGGCGCAGCACGGCGCGTTCCTCGGGCTGCGGTTCCTTCACCTTCACGATCATTTCGGCCGCTTCGAACACGTCGCTTGCGTTCGGGACGATCTCGCCCCCGGCACGGGCGTACAGCGCGTCATGCGCGCCAATCCCCTCCCCCGCACCGCTTTCCACCAGCACCCGATGGCCATGGGCCGCCAGTTCATGCACGCTTTCAGGCGTCAGGCCGACGCGATATTCGTGATTCTTGATCTCCCTGACCGTGCCTACAATCATGTTCAGCCTTTCCGTTCCGGATAGATGCCGCATCTGGACAGGGTATCGCCGCAAATGGGACGTTTGTTCCTGAATGTAGGTTGCGGCCGGACATTTGCCTATCCGTCACGGTCTACGTAGCGCGACGGCGGATGAAGTAGCGCCGCGAAATTGAAAGCAGGAAAGTCACGGCATCCCCTTGCCACCCGCCGCGCCGCACGATAGGGAGCCGCCTTCCAGTGCATGCGGAGCGGTGGCCGAGTGGTCGAAGGCGCTCGCCTGGAAAGTGAGTATACGTCAAAAGCGTATCGAGGGTTCGAATCCCTCCCGCTCCGCCATTTCACCCTTCGCGGGCGTTCGCCACAGCCCGGAAAATTCAATTAAAGATCTGAAAATACGCTAGATTTGACCGCTGGCGTTCGTGGCCGTTCGCCGCAGTCCGGAAACTGATGTGGGGCTGAGTGTGGGGCTGTGAGGGGTTGGTGGGGTTCAAAACAGGGGGCTTAGATGGTATCCTCCAGCCCATGGGAAAGCTGACCGCAGCCATGATCAAGGACCTCACCGAGCCCGGGCGTTACTCCGATGGCGAGGGATTGCTCCTGCAGATTTCCCCTTCGGGCGGGAAAAGCTGGCTCATGCGGGTCCAGGTCAATGGCCGCCGCCGGGACATCGGGCTGGGTGAACTCCGGCATGTGAGCCTTCGCGATGCGAGGCTTGAGGCGGCTGCGATCAAGAAACTCGCAAAGTCCGGCATCGACCCGCTCGAAGAGCGGCGGAAAGTCGAGATCGTCATCCCCACCTTCGAGCAGGCGGCGAAGCGCGCACACGCGGAAATGGTCAAGGGCTGGAAGAACGGGAAGCACACCAAGCAGTGGATCAAAACGCTTGAACTCTATGCTTACCCCAAGCTCGGCAAGCTGAGGGTCGACCAGATCGAAGGGCCCATCATCCGCGACGTGCTTGCGGAAATCTGGCTGAATATTCCCGAGACCGCCCGGCGGGTCCGGCAGCGTATCGGTACTGTGCTCGACTGGTCCTATGCCAATGGCTTCCGGACCTGCGAAGCGCCGATGCGTTCCATTTCCAAGGGCCTTCCGCGCCAGCCCAGGAAGACCG
This sequence comes from Sphingobium sp. Cam5-1, assembly GCF_015693305.1. Taxonomy (NCBI): domain Bacteria; kingdom Pseudomonadati; phylum Pseudomonadota; class Alphaproteobacteria; order Sphingomonadales; family Sphingobiaceae; genus Sphingobium; species Sphingobium sp. Cam5-1. The sequence goes on from NZ_CP065138.1 coordinate 1,969,559, forward strand.
GACATTTCGCCGCACTGCCCCACGCCGAGGTGCCGGCGTTCATGAAGCGCCTGCGCGCACGCGGCCTCAGCAGCAGCAGGTTGGCGCTCGAGGCCCTGATATTGACGGCGGTCCGATCCGGCGAGGTACGCGGAGCCAGATGGTCCGAACTCGATGACGATCTGACCCTCTGGACCATTCCTGCCGAACGCATGAAAGGTGGTGTCGAACATACGGTGCCCCTGTCGGCGCAGGCCGCGGGCGTTTTCCGTCAGGCACAGGCGCTACGGATCAAAGGGTGTGACCTGATCTTTCCGGGCGCCACGTCGGGTTCGGCGCTTTCGGACATGGCGCTGCTGGAACTTGTGCGCGGGATGGACCTGCCGGCGACCGTGCATGGCTTCCGATCGAGTTTCCGTGATTGGGCCGCCGAAGAAACGGATGTGCCGCGCGAGATCGCCGAAGCGGCGCTGGCGCATACACTCGAAAACAAGGTCGAGGCGGCCTATCGGCGCACGGACTTCCTGGCCAAGCGGCGCGATCTGATGAAGGCCTGGGCCGACTTTTGCCTTCCGCCCGTCAAGACCCGATCCCGGCAGCAAGCCGAGCGAAAGAATGCCGTGGTCGGCCGCGCTTCCGAGGTTGCGGCGCCTCCGCGCCGGCCGCGACGGACTGGCGCTCGACAAATCGTTCAAGGCTCCTGACCACGATCAGCGTGGCCCGCCCGACCTTTATGACGTCGATCTCGTGTGCCGTGATCAGTTCGTAGAGTTTGGTCTTTCCGATGCCCAGCATGCGCGCCGCGTCCGGCACGCGGATGGTCAGTGCGTCTTTGCAACCGAGACGGGGACCGGTCTCTATCATCCGCCGCGTGCTCCGAGACGCTCGCGCGCCTTTACAAAGGCGCGGTCGCTATCAAGAAATGCGGACAGTATAGCCGGGACCAGTTCGCTGACCGGCTCCTCGCGACCATAGGCTTCGGCATAGATCAGGGCGTAGTCCTGGAGCGCCTGATGCAGGTCAGGCATCACCGTGATGGTGAGCTTCACCGGGGTTCGGTCGGGAATGCGAGCAAGCTTGAGGTCGACCATGGCCTTCTCCTATTCGCGCCACGGCGCGAGAATGAGATCGCGATGGACGATCAGCCGTACCGGGGCACCGGGCCGGATCGTGATCGTCGGCTGGATCTGAAGATTGCGGGACGTGATCTGGTCGCCGGCACGGGACACGTTCTGCTGCGTCGACTCCCGGATCGCCTGGACGAGGTCGCTTTCGCCGGTGAATGTCAGGTTCGCACCCACGCCGAGCAGGGTCGAGATCGCCACGCCCTTGAGCAGGGCCCAGGTGTGAAAATCGACTTTGTCCGACAGGCCCGCATAGCCCGAGGGATCGGTGGCGGGCACGTTATCTATGCGCAACGATGAACCATCGGGCATGACGATCCGCTGCCAGACGATCAGCGCGCGGCTCTGCCCGAACGCCACGACCGAATCATAGCTGCCGATCAGTCGCGCGCCTTGCGGAATGAGCAGGATCCGCCCAGTTGCGCTATCATAGGTGTTCTCGGTGATCTGCGCGGTGACCAGCCCTGGCAGATCGGAGCGCAGGCCGGTGATCAGGCTCGCGGAAATCACACTGCCCGCCGACAGGGTGTAGGGCGATGGCGCCGGCATCAGGACATGGGGATTGACGTCGCCGCGCGGATCGAGGTTCCCGACGAAGGCTTCCTTGCGTCCCTGCGCGTTGGGATCGTTCGCCGGATCGAGCGCTAGTTTCGGCGAACTCGGCTGGGGACTTTCTGGGGCCGATACGCTTGCAGCCGGTATTTCGGCAGCGGACACCTGCCGGCTCTGCACCAGCACACCGGATTCGCGCGCGGCCTTCAATTCGGCGAGCTGGCGCTCACGCTCGGCTGCTTCGGCCTGTTGGCGTTGCTGGTCGCTCGGGTTGATCCCGGTCGCAAGTTGTTGCTGGCGATCAAGGATCGGCTTGCCGAGGTCGCCCGGAAGCGGCGGCCCGAGCCTGGGCACGTCGCCATAGCTTGCCGGCAAGCCGTTCAACGTGTCGCTGGCAGGACGCAGATCGGGCTGGGAGAGTTCCTCCTGCCCCGCGACACGGTGAAACAGACGTGGCTTCAGTGCCAGCCATGTCACCGTCATTAGGCTGACCGATCCCAGCGCCGCGATGGCGATGATGACGCCGCGCTTGAACCGGATCGCTCGCGGCGGGCGCGAACGGAGCGCCAGGCTCTCTGGATCGAGCTTGGCGGGCTGTGCCGTCGTCCCCTCGGTCATGACGGCCTCCGCCGGCTGATCGCCTCACCGGTCCGGCTGATCCGCACCACGTCCTGATGCTTGAGCCCGAGGCGCAGCTCTGCCGCATCGAAGATCCGGTCGACGACGTAGTAGCGGCCCTGCACGCGGTAGTTGACCAGCTCGGCATTGCCCTTGGCATCGACCAGGAACAGTGGCGGGGCCTCGCTTTCGCCGAGACTGGCCGGGAACTCGATGAACGTCTGTCGCCCGTCATCGAACGCGCGTAGCGGCCGCCAGACGGGCTTGTCGCCGGTGATAACATAGCCGAAGTGCAGCTGCTCGACGGCAAGTCCCGATGCCACCGGCTGCGCCGCGCGCGCCGCTTCGGCGGCGGCCTTCAGCGCGATCAGCGCGTCCTGCGGATAGGTCCAGGAAAGCGCCGACATGGCCGTGCGCGCGGTGCTGGTCAGTGCCAGATGATAGGCCCGCCGATCGGTGGTGATGATGATGTTGGTGGCGAGCCCGGCAGTGAATGGCTTCACCAGCACATGCGTGCGCCTGGTCTCACCCGAACCGCTAGTGGTATCGCCGATGACCCAGCGCACGGTGTCACCCGCCGCCACGGCCACCAGCGTCTCGCCGGGCTGAAGCGCGAGGTCGGTGACCTGCCCGGGCGCGGTCAGCACATGGTAGATCACGCCTTCGCTGTAGGGATAGACCTGCACTGCATTGAGATAGCCGCCGGTCGCCGGTTCGAGCGTCGCGGCGCGATTGGCGGCCCGGACGCGCAGTTCGGCTGGCGATGGCGGCATATGGCGGCGGTGCGGGACCGGCATGGCAGCCTTCGGTGGTGACGATACGACAGGTGCGCCAGGCGGAATCGCGACCGCAACCGACGGCACCGCTGTATTCGCAGGCAATGCCGGAATCGTCGGCGCGTTCTGGGCGAGAGCGGGAGCCGCGAAGGCAAGTGCCGTCGCCGCGAGAAGGGCGGTTTTCATGGCTGGGTTTCCTGACTTGTAGCTGCGCCGAGGTTGGGATCGAGCGGCGATCCAGCGGGGATGCTTGCCGGCGGCGGCAGTGCTGAGCGCGCTGGCGCAATGGCCGATTGCGTTGACGATGTGTTGGTGGGTTCGAGCTCGCGGCTCCAGTCGATCGCATCGACATAGATGCCGAGTGGGTTCTTCCTCAGCGTATCGGCGCTGGTCGGTGCCACCATCTGGGTGGTCAGGATCGCGGTCCAATGCGAGGTGCCTGCTTGGGCGCCACGCTCGTAGGCGGTCTCGACCCATTTGATCTGAAACGACTTGTCCGAGGCGCGTACCACACTGGTGACTTGCACCGAGACGGTGCGCTCGCCGATATGACCGAACGGATCGGCGGCGCGGGCGTAATCGCCGAGAAATATGCTCCCGCGCTTGGTCGTGAAATCATAGGCTGAAAGCCAGTCCTGGCGCATGAGCACCGGATCGAGCGAGACCGACCGCACATGCTCAATGAACCGGGAGAGGAACCAGGCAACTTGGCTGTCGGTCGGTTGATAATCCTTGTCGGCGGGCTGGACGGCGCGGGCCTCGCCAAGCTTGTCGACCTCGACCACATAGGGAACGACGCGGCTTTGCAGCGACTGCCAGAGCAGGCCGCCCGAAAGCGCGGTGGCGAGACCGAGGCAGCCGAAGGCCATCAACCGCCAGTTTCGTGCCTGGACGCGGGCCGAGCCAATCCGCTCGTCCCAGAGCTGACCGGCGCGCTGATAGGGCGTCTCGGGCTCGGGTGTCTGTCCGTATCGCTGGACGGCGCGCCTGAAAAATGTCGAATTCGAGATCATGAGGATCAGTCCTCCCTTTCCTTGATGTCGGGGGTTGCGCCATGACCGCCACGGTCGCCGGATTGCACGGCATGCATGGCGGTCTGGCGGTGATGGCGGGCGCTCTGCTGCGCTTTCATCGCCCGCGCCCATCCGGGCATCGACGATGCGCTATCCGTCGTTTCCGAGGCGGCGGATGCCGTGCGGCCGGTCATCGCGTTGAATGCGGCCTGGCGGCCTGACTCTGCGGCCTCGCCAAGCCCCAGCGCGGCGGACATCCGCGACCGCGCGGCACCCGCCGCGGCGCTCGCCATCCCGCCGATACCGGCGCCGACGCTGGAGGAGCCGGCGCCCTCCTGCCCGAGCGCGTAGGCGGTCGAGGCCGCCGAGCCCATCGCGGTGCCTGCACGCATCGCGCCAAGGCCGGCGGCGGCAAGGCCGCGGGCAGCACCGACCGCCCCTGCGCCGCCAAGATACATGATGCCGCCCGCGCCAAGCGCGGTGCCGAGCGCTGCGCCCGCCCCCAGCTGCGGCGCGCCCGCGACAAGACCCGAGGCGATGCCTGGACCGAAAATGCCGAGACCGAAGAGAGCAAGGCTCGCCAGCACCAGGCTCATGGCTTGGCCGATGTCGGGTTCCTGGCCCTGGAGCGCGGTGGTGAACTGGGTGAAATAGTTCGAGCCGATGCCGACGATGACAGCGAGCACCATGACCTTGATGCCGGAGGAAACGACATTGCCGAGCACGCGCTCGGCGAGGAAACTGGTGCGGTTCCACAGCGCGAAGGGCACAAGGATGAAGCCGGCGAGGCTCGTCAGCTTGAACTCGAGGATCGTGACGAACATCTGCACGGCGAGGATGAAGAAGGCGAGGATCACGATCACCCAAGCGACCAGCAGCACAACGATCGTCAGGAAGTTGTCGAAGAAAGTCGTGAAGCCGAGATACTGGTTGACCTGTTGGAGCAGCGGCCAGGCAGCGGAGAAGCCGGTCCCGGCAAGACGGCCGGGCTTCAGCAGATCAGCAGCGGTGATCGTCCCACCGCCTGCGGTCAGCCCGGCCTGCGCGAACGAGCGGAAGATGATGTCGCTGAGCGTTGAGAAGCTGTTGATGATGAACGCGAAGGCGCCGATGTAGAGGATCTTGCGGATCAGGCGGCCGAGCACATTGTCCTCGCCGCCCAGCGCCCAGAACAATCCAGCCAGCGTGATGTCGATCGCAATCAGCGTGCGCGTCAAAAAGCTGATGTCGCCGCCCAGGAGGCCGAACCCGCTGTCGATGTAGCGGATGAAGGCAGCCATGAATTGATCGATGACGTTGAGGTCGCCCATGCGCTTCGCGTCCTGATGCTTGGTTCAAAGGATGCCGCGAGGCCCGGTCTCGCAGGAGCGGGAGCCGGACCCCGCGGCGACGGCGGCGACAGAGGCGCGGGGATCGCCGCCGCCCTGGCCGGCAGGGCCTACTGGGGCGTGTAGGCGCTGCCGGAGCCGAGGAATTTCGCCGAAGCGCTCTGGGCATCGGTGCGCGACTGGGCCTGGTTCGCGCGTTCGATCGCCTCGGCGCGGTATTGTGCCGCCATGAGAGTCTGGATCTGGAACTGCTGCTTTGCGACCAGCGCCAGGAGCTGGTTGGTCGCCTGGCTGGCCTGCAGCGCGCCTTCGGCGCTCTGGCTCCGCGCGATGATGCCCGTCAGCGCCGCCTGGTCGGCGGCGATATTCTCGACGACCTGCGCCTGGACGGTCATGGTCTGCTCGAAAGCCCCGCGCGCGGTGTCCATCCGCGCCCGGGCGCTTTGCATCTGCTGGCTGGTGGTCAGGCTTTGCGCGAAGCTGTCGGGGTAGAGCGAGCGGAACTGCTGGTCGAGGCTTGCAACCTTGAACTGGATGCCCTGCGCTTGTCCCATCAACTGGTCGATCTGCTGCATCGTCTGCTTGAGCGCCTGCAATTCGGGAAAGCTGATCGTCGTCAGGTTCTTCGCCTGGTTGATGAGGCTCTGCGCCTGGTTCTGCAGCATGCGAATCTGGTTGTTGATCTGCTCGAGCGTGCGCGCGGCTGTGAGGATATTCTGGCTGTAGTTCGAGGGATCAAACACGATGATCGCCTGGGCAGGCTCGCTCGTCGCCAGCGTCGCGAGGACGAGCGAGCCGGTAATGGCGCAACCGAGCGCGCCGGCGATGAGGGGCTTCTTGAAGAGCGGCATTGTGGTCATGATCATTCTCCGGGGGCTGGAGGTTGGGGAGCGGTGGATCGGGCGGCGCCGGGAAACTCGCCGATGAGGTCGGCGGCCCAGGCGAGGTCGGCGGAGCGCAGGAAGCGGGCCGCGAAGCCCTCTGCGCCGTGCTCGGCGAGAAGGCCGTCAATTCGCTTCTGGCTGTCGGGATCGGACGCACCGCAGAGCGCCAGCGCGATCGGTCCCAGGCCGAGTTCGAACAGGCGATTGCCGCGCGCCGACTGCAAATAGTAATGCCGCTTAGGCGTCGCCCGGCTGACCAGTTCGATCTGCCGGTCGTTGAGGCCGAACCGCTCATAGGCAGCGCGCGACTGCGGTTCGATCGCCCGATCGTTCGGTAGCAATATCCGCTGCGGGCAGCTTTCAATGATGGACGGCGCAATGCTGCTGTCGGCGATATCGGCGAGGCTCTGCGTTGCGAAGAGCACTGCGACATTCTTCTTGCGCAGCGTCTTCAGCCATTCGCGGATGCGGGCGGTGAAGAGCGGATGGTCGAGAAAGATCCAGGCCTCGTCGAGGATCAGCAAGGTCGGACGGCCGTCGAAGCGTTCCTCGAGCCGGTGGAAGAGATAGGTCAGCACCGGGGCGACAACCCCGGATTGGCCCATCAGCGCTTCGGTCTCGAAGCACTGGACATCGGCCAGAGCGAGGTTCTGCTCGGCCGCATCGAGCAGGCGGCCATAGGGACCATCGAGCGTGTAGGCCGTCAGCGCGGTGCGAAGCGCATTCGACTGGAGCAGCATGACAAGTCCGGTGAGCGTGCGCTCCTGTGGCGGTGCCGATGCGAGGCTGTTCAGCGCCGACCAGACGGCGTCCTTGACCTCGGGCGTAACCACGACCTTTTCATGCGCCAGCAGCGCCGCAATCCATTCCGCCGCCCAGCTGCGTTCACCGGCATCGTCGATCCGGCGCAGCGGCTGGAACGCCAGGGCATCCTTGCCATCCGGGCCGCCGTCCGCGTCGAGCCCGAGGGCATGATGCGCGCCACCCATCGCAAGTACCGCCGCGCGCGCCGAGAAGCCCTTGTCGAACACATAGACTTGGGATTGCGGATAGCGCCGGAACTGCAGCGCGATCAGGGCGAGCAGGACCGACTTGCCGGCACCGGTCGGCCCGACGACCAGCATGTGCCCGACATCGCCGACATGGGTCGACAGGCGAAACGGCGTCGATCCGCTGGTCTGGGCATGGAGCAGCGGTGGCGCGCCGAGGTGGCGGTTCTCCGCCGGCCCGGCCCAGACCGAGGACAGCGGCATGAGATGGGCGAGGTTCAGCGTATGGACCAGCGGCTGGCGGACGTTGGCATAGGCCTGGCCGGGCAGCGAGGACAGCCAGGCCTCGACCGCGTTGAGGCTCTCGCGCACGCAGGTGAAGCCGAGGCCGTTGACGATCCGCTCGACTGCGCGGACCTTGTCTTCCACCCGCGCCCGGTCCGTATCGGCGACAGTGATCGTGGTGGTGAGGTAGCCGAAGGCGACATGATCGCCGCCGAGCGCCTGCAGCGCAAGATCGGCATCGACCACCTTGTTGTCCGCGTCGGTATCGAGGAGCTGGACCGGCTGGTTGTACATCACCTCGCGCAGCAGCGCGGTGATCGACTTGCGCTTGTTGAACCATTGTCGCCGGATCCTGGTCAGCGCCTTGGTCGCATCCTGCTTGTCGAGCGAAATGAAGCGGGTGACCCAGCGGTAGCCGAAATCCTGATGATTAAGCGCGTCGAGGATGCCGGGTCGGCTCAGATTCGGAAAGCCCAGCACGGTCAGGGTGCGCAGGTGGGTCTGCCCAAGCCTGGGCTCGAGGCCGCCGACAAGCGGCGTGTCGGCGAGCAGCGCATCAAGATAGATCGGCGTTTCGGGCACCGCGACCCTGTGGCGGCGATCGGATATCGCGCCGTGGAGATAGGTCAGCGTTTCGGCATCACTCAGCGCATGCACTTCGGGCATGAAACCGGAAAGGAGGTCGAGGATGCGGTCGGTTTCGGCGATGAAACCGGCAAGGCTGGCACGCCAGTCACGGCCCTGCGCGTCATCGGGCCGCTCGACCAGGCTTCGTCCGGCAGCGTCGCTGCTGTCGGCGGGTGGCAGCCAGGTCAGCGTGCCGTGATAGATGCTCTCGAAATGCTGGCCCTCGGCTTCGAACCCGGCACGCCGTTCCTGGTCGACCAGCCAGGATGCGGCGTCAGGAAATGTGCTGTCTGGATAGCCCTGGCTCCCGCGGCGCTCGGCCTCGAAGAACAGTGCCCAGCCCGTACCGAGGCGCTTCAGCACATTGTTGGCGCGCGCGCAGGCCGAGACGAGTTCGGCTTCGGTCGCGCTTTCGAGGTCTGGACCGCAAAAGGCAAAGGTGCGCTGGAAGCTGCCATCCTTGTTGATGACGACGCCGGGTGCGACCAGCGCGGCCCAGGGCAGATGATCGGCGAGGCGGTCGGCCCGCGACCGGTATTCGGCGAGGTTCAACATGCCAGATATCCCTTCTGGCGCAGATGGCGGAGCAGCACGGGCGCGAAATCAGGATCGCGGCGCGCGGCAAACACTGCGACGCTGTGACCGACCGCCCAGAGGGCGATGCCGACCAGCCATTGCTGGAGGCCGAGACCGACTGCGGCCGCGATCGTGCCGTTGACGATCGCGATCGCGCGCGGCGCGCCGCCGAGCAGGATCGGCGAGCCCAGACTGGCGTGGATCGGCGCCTCGAAGCCTTCAATGTGGCTCATGCGACGAGCGCCCCGCCGCCGAAGCTGAAGAAGGACAGGAAGAAGCTCGAGGCGGCGAAGGCGATCGACAGGCCGAAGATGATCTGGATCAGCCGGCGGAACCCGCCCGCCGTCTCGCCGAAGGCCAGCGTGAGGCCGGTCACGATGATGATGATCACCGCGACGATCTTGGCGACGGGTCCCTGCACGGATTCCAGCACCTGCTGGAGCGGCTGTTCCCAGGGCATGCCGGACCCGCTGGCATGGGCCGTCCGGGTCAGGGTGAGCGAAAGGCCGAGCATCAGCCCGGTCAGGAAAAGGCAGTCACGATTGGGAATGGGAAAGGTGCGCATGTCAGTCTCCTGTGTGGTCAGGGGTTGGGGAGAGATCGACGACGGCGTAGCCGCCATCGGGGTCGAGGCCCGCGACGCAGGCGATCGTCTCGATGCGCCGCGCGGTGCCGCGGCCGGCGATGAAGACGATCAGGTTGATCGCCTCGGCGACCAGGCGGCGCGGCACGGTGACGACGGCTTCCTGGATGAGCTGTTCGATCCGGTAGAGCGCGGAAGACGCGCTGTTGGCGTGGACGGTCGCGATCCCGCCGGGATGGCCGGTGTTCCAGGCCTTCAGCATGTCGAGCGCTTCGCCGCCGCGAACCTCACCGACGATGATGCGGTCGGGCCGCAGGCGCAGTGTCGAGCGCACCAGGTCGCCCATGGTGACGGCGTCTGCCCGTGTCCTCAGCGCCACCGTATCGTGGGCGGGCGACTGCAGTTCGCGCGTGTCCTCGATCAGGATGATCCGCTCGTCGAGATGCGCCATCTCGGCGAGCAGCGCATTGGCGAGCGTGGTCTTGCCCGAGCTGGTGCCGCCGGCGATCAGGATGTTCCGGCGATCGACAACTGCCAGCGAAAGCATACGGGCAGCCTCGGCCGACATGATGCCGTCAGCCACATAGTCCATCAGGGTATAGACCCGCGCCGCAGGCTTCCTGATCGAGAAGCAGGGCGCGGTCGAGACCGGCGGGAGAATACCTTCGAAGCGCTCGCCTGCGCCTTGCCCATGCGGCGGCAGCTCGGCCGAGACGATGGGACGTTCGCCATGGACCTCGGCACGGGCATACGATGCCACCAGCCGGATGATCCGCTCGACCTGGGAGCCGTCGAACTTCACGTCGGTATCGACCCGGCCTTCACCGAGGATGTCGACGCGGAGCGCGCCGTCGGGATTGACCATGATTTCGATGACGCGGGGATCGGAGAGCGCGGCCGCGATCGCCGGCCCCATCGCGGTGCGCAGCATGGCGCGGCGACGGTCGGCAGACACAGTATCGGATGGGGCCGACATTACGACTTGCCTCCCTTCGCTTCGGGCGGCGCCAGCGTGCGTGTACCCGCCGCGATCTGGCGGCCGACCTGGGCGACGAAGGATTCGAAACGGTCACGCCCGATCGCGCGGCCTGCGGCGTCGGCCTCGGGCAGCGGTGCCGTGACCATCAGCTGGTAGCGGACGAACAGCGACAGGCTTTCCAGCAGGACATCGATGTCGCGCCGCGCGCCGTCGAGCTCGCGCGACAGCCGGTCGAGACGGACCTTCAGAAGATCGTCAATTTCCTTGGAACCCCGGCGCGCCAGCCAGTCCCGGAGCGCGTCGTTGACCAGGTGGCTCTTGTTGCCGCGATTGCCGGCGGCGAGCGCTTCAAGCGCGTCGCCGATCTCGCGATCCAGATAGAGGTTCTGGCGGATCTTCATCGCCGCCTCACAGCCCGGGCACGAGGTCGCGGTGGGCGCCCTCGTTGATCGCAAAGCCGCGGGCGACGGCGCTCAGACCCTGCGCCTGATCCATGGCGCGCTTGTCGGCCGCGACATCATCATCGTCAGGCACAAGTTGCGGATCGCGCGTTTCGGCGGCGTCGATGACTTTGGCTGGTTGTTCGGGAAGGCCGGGATGGCGCTGCTGCTGCATACCGCCATCGTCTTCGCCACCCGCGGCATCGTCGGCCTGATGCAGCCGAGCATCGATGCCGCGCACCCGGTCGGACCAGTCATTGCCGCGCGGCTTCGGGCAATCGGCATAGCGCCCTTGTGCCAGCTTCGGCGCGGGCGCCACGCGCGCAGTGAAATTGCGATCGCGGAAATAACGCAGCTTGCGTGCGCGGATCGGCGCAAGTCCGGAGACGAGCACGATCTCCTCGTCGGGCGAAAGCTGCATCACTTCGCCCGGCGTCAGCAGCTGGCGCGCGGTCTCTTGGCGGCTGACCATGACATGGGCGAGCCAGGGCGCGAGTCGGTGCCCGGCATAGTTGCGCATGGCGCGTTGCTCGGTCGCGGTGCCGAGTGCATCGGAAATACGCTTGGCTGTGCGTTCGTCGTTGGTCGCGAAGGCGACGCGGACATGGCAGTTGTCGAGGATGGCGTTGTGCTCGCCATAGGCCTTCTCGATCTGGTTGAGGCTCTGGGCGATCAGGAAAGCGCGGATGCCGTAGCCGGCCATGAACGCGAGGCTGGTCTCGAAGAAGTCGAGGCGGCCGAGCGCCGGAAACTCGTCGAGCATCATCAGCAGTTGATGACGGCGCGCGGAAGTGCCGGGCTGATCCAGCCGCTCGGTCAGGCGGCGGCCGATTTGGTTGAGCACGAGCCGAACCAGCGGCTTGGTGCGGCTGATGTCCGATGGCGGAATGACGAGGTAAAGCGATAGAGGCTGGGCGGCCTCAATCAGGTCGGCGATCCGCCAGTCGCAGCGCGAGGTGACCTCGGCGACCGTCGGATCGCGATAGAGCCCGAGGAAGGACATCGCCGTCGACAGCACGCCCGAGCGCTCGTTCTCGCTTTTGTTGAGCAGTTCGCGCGCGGCGGACGCCACCACGGGGTGAACCCTGGGATTCTTGTCGTCGCCGAGATGGTTGGTGGTCATCATCCGGCGGAGCGTGGCGACGAAGCTGCGCTGCGGATCGGAGAGGAAGGTCGCAACCCGCGCGAGCGTCTTTTCTTCCTCGGCATAGAGAATGTGGAGGATCGCGCCGACCAGCAGCGAATGGCTGGTCTTCTCCCAATGGTTACGGCGTTCGAGCGCGCCCTCGGGATCGACGAGGATGTCCGCGATGTTCTGGACGTCGCGCACTTCGTTAACGCCGCGCCGGACTTCCAGCAGCGGATTGTAGTGCGCCGAGGCGGCATCGGTGGGATTGAACAGCAGGCAGTGCGAGAAGCGCGCGCGCCACCCGGCGGTCAGCGTCCAGTTCTCGCCCTTGATATCGTGGATGACCGCCGAGCCGGTCCAGGAGAGCAAGGTGGGCACGACGAGGCCCACGCCCTTGCCCGAGCGGGTCGGCGCGAATGCCATGACATGCTCGGGGCCGTCATGGCGCAGATAGCGGCCGCGCAGCGTGCCGAGCATGATGCCGGCGTCGCGATGCAGTCCAGCGCGCACGATTTCGCGGCGGCTTGCCCAACGAGCCGAACCGTATGTGGTGACATTGCTCGACTGGCGCGCGCGCCACAGCGAACCGAAGATTGCCGCAGCGCAGCCGATGAAGCCGCTGGCGCCAGCGAACATGCCCGCGCGGTCGAAGATGTGCGGGGCATAGGCGTCATAGTGATACCACCAGGGGAACAGCGCCCAGGGATGATAGACCGGCACGCCGTCGAACCGGAACCAGGGCGCTCCGAGTTCGGGTTGATAGGCCAGCATGGCGGCCGCCCATTGTGTCGCCGCCCAGATGCCCAGCAGGACGATGGCGAAGACGACGATGATCTGGCCGATGAGCAGTTTGGTGGGTGTCACGTCGAGGCTCCAGCCCGCCGGAAAGGACCGGTTCGGGCGGTTTCAGACTCGGTGACAGACGCCGAAAATTGAACGGTGCTGATGGGCGCAGATGGGCTCGTGTCGGCCTGTTCCGGTTGGATGCCGGCACGGAAGGCTATCCGAAAGCAGGTGCCTAGCGATTAGAGGCCAGCGTCGGCTTTCAGTGTTTCGAGGCGTTCGGGCGAGACGATCTCGACGATGTCACGCAGGGCACGGACCGATTGCGACAGGGCGTCGAGATCGTCATTGCCGATCTCATAGCTCGCCGAGTAGCGGGCCTCGACGTAGGCGCGTTTGAGCAATTCGAACCGGCGACGGTCGAGTCTGGTGGCGCGCGGCCAAGCCTCGATCAGACGCGGTTCGCTGTCTTCGGCAAGCGAACGCAGGAACTTGATGTTGTGCGAGCGAGGAAAATAGAGGGTGCGGACAAGCAGGAAGCAGATGTAGGCGCGTTCCGTCGCTTGGTGGAGGTTGAAAGCTGCGTCCTTTCGCTTCCCGCTTGAGATGCAGAAGTCGGCTATCTCTATCGCGTCGTTGGTCTTCTCAACCCAATCTTCGAAATAGGCCGACGCCATTTCATAGGCGTCCGCGGCTGTCAGCGGTTTGGGTGTCGCAAGCGCGTTGCCCGGCAACTCGTAGAGCACGATCCCGTCGCGGGCGATGTCGGTCCAGAAATACTCGCCCCGGCTCAGCGCCTGATTCACCTCGTCCAGCGTATGGACGATGATGTTCACCGGCCGCGCGATCGCGCTGTCGTGCAGGATCTTGTCCTCCGCGACATACCAGTAATCGGCGACGTCGGTTAGATCCGCGTGGCTGACGATGACCAGCAGGTCGAAATCCGACTGGTAGCCGTTCTCCGGCTCATCCACCCAGTCGCTCCGGGCATAACTGCCGAACAGGATGATCTTGAGGATTTTGCCGTTCTTCTTCCACGGCTGGTTCGCGCGCGCGATCGCATCGGCAAATTCGCCCATGAGCGTTTGCTTCACGCGGTCCAGTTCACTTTGCTGGACTGGGGGTAGATGGTCGATGTCACTCCGCATGAAGGGGATTCTCGCGGCAGACCATGACGTTGGCAAGCCTTGACCACATTGACCGGTGCGCCGATGATCGCGCGTCACGCACGAACGCTATCCCGCGTGTGTTCCAGATGATCGCGCACCTTGCCGTCTCCCTTATTTAAGTCCGCTTATCTTAGCTCATTTGCTAATTAAGTGAAGTGGTTATTGCTTAAATAAGGCGCGACATGCATATTGGTGCGCATGGCTGATCCAGAACCGAATCCGCGGCTGGGCCGCTTCGTGGAGACTCCCGTCGCCGGGGAGATGGTCCGGGCATTCGTGCCGCCGCCGCTCCCACCTCAACCGCCGATCGACGTGCTGACGCTGCTCGACCGGCTCAGCCTCGCGGAGCGTGCCCTTGGCCGCCTCGACGGCATCACCATGCTGCTGCCGCGTCAGGAACTCTTCCTCTACATGTATGTGAGGAAGGAAGCGGTGCTTTCATCCCAGATCGAGGGCACGCAATCGACGCTCTCCGACCTGCTCCGATTCGAAACCGAGGCGCAGGCCGGGCAGCCGATCGACGACATTCGCGAGGTATCGAACTACGTCGATGCCATGATGTACGGCCTCGAACGGTTGGAAGACATGCCGCTCTCGCTTCGCCTCATTCGCGAGATGCACGAGCGACTGCTGCAAAGCGGCCGAGGTGGCACCAAGAGTCCCGGCGAGTTTCGCCGGTCGCAGAACTGGATCGGTGGCACCCGCCCGGGCAACGCGCTGTTCGTCCCGCCTCCAACCACGGAACTCGATGGCTGCCTCGACTCCCTCGAGCGGTTCATGCACGAGGAGGAGTCTCGGCTGCCAGCACTCATCAAGGCAGGTCTGCTTCACGTCCAGTTCGAGACGATCCACCCCTTCCTCGACGGCAACGGCCGCATCGGCAGGTTGTTGGTGACGCTGTACCTGTGCGTCAACGGCGTACTGCGCAAGCCGCTGCTCTATCTCAGCTTGTATCTGAAGACTCACCGGAACGACTATTATCGGCTGCTGCAGGAGGTCCGCGAACGGGGAGCTTGGGAGGCTTGGCTCGACTTCTTCCTCGCCGGCGTAGCTGACACCGCCAACCAAGCCTTCGACGCCGCCACCCGCATCGTCGATCTGTTCAAGGAGGATCGCGAACGCATCACGGCCGAAAGCGACCGTGCCGGATCAGCGTTGCGCGTCCACGACCTCTTCCAGCAAAACCCGTTTCTTACTGCGAACCAATTGGTCGGACGGACTGGGCTGTCGGCGCCGACGGTCAATGCGGCGCTCTCAGACCTCGAACGGCTTGGGGTGGTCGAGGAGATCACCGGTAGGCGACGAGGCCGCGTGTTTGGCTATCGTCGATACCTGGCCATCCTCAGCGAAGGGACGGAGCCATTGTCATCGCCAAGGGCAGAGGCAACGGCCTAGTTAGGAAGCCGAAGCCGGTGTGGGCGCTATAGCGCAGGGGATTGGACGATGCAGGTCAAGGCGCATTCTGACGAGGTCAAGGCTGCGCTCGAAAGCGCATGTGGGCAGATCACGTGGATCCGTGAAAACCTCGTCGGCATCGAGTTGAAGGGCGACCACCGTCATCGCATTCCAGCACAGCTCTTCGATCTGGCGATCGAGCACGGATCGGGCATCCACAATCTGATTGGGGCAAACATCTGCGCGAGCGCCTTCGCGTTGGTGCGCAGCGAATTCGAATGCTTCGTACGCGGCGCCTGGCTGCACCATTGCGCCAGTGACGCCGAGATCGAGACCTTCAGCGCCAAGGATCGGATCGACCCAACATTTGGAGAGCTGATCGACGCGGTCGAGCAGAAGCCGGGCTTTGACAGCAAATTTCTGTCGAACGTGAAGGACAGTGCCATGAAGGCGATGCACGGCTATACACATGGCGGCATTCACCAAGTCTCGCGCCGGCTGGATGGCGACTATATCGAACCCTGTTTCGAGGATGGCGCCTTGCTTGAGGTCATCCAGTTCTCGGCAACGATGGCGCTGATCGCCTTCGGCCAGACCGCCGCACTCGCCGACCGTGAAGACCTGATCGTGGCGGCCGACGCACTGATGACGGGCGAACCCGCCGATACCCCAGCAGCTTGAGCGGCGCCATTCCTAAGGCTTGCGCACGCTGATGCGATCACCGAGGGATTTGATGCTCTGATAGAGCTCGGGCTTGGGCTTGAGCCGGATCATCTCACGGGCCGGGCCGAGGACGCAGAAATAGACCAGCGCCTCGCCGAACGACATATGCAGGCCCAGATAGCCATGTGCCGGATTGTGGCCGGTCTGATAGCGAAACTGGTTGCCGAGATCGACATTGGGGCGCTTGGCCACCTGAAGATCATCGAACCACTGGTTGGCATTTTGCCGAATCTGGTCCGCTGCGGGAGTGCCAGCCTGCGCCCAATGGACCAGCCGCCGCAGCGACGAGGACGCCGGCGTGCCGGTCACGCGATAATACATCGCATAGAGCATCTTGGTGCCGAACAGCTCCAGATGCGTCTTCGCGATCTTCGGGATCGAGACCGTGCGCTCTTCGGCATCCGGCGCGATATAGCGGGTATAGGGCGCCGGTGGCCGCGACCGATCTTGGTAGGGCAGCGCGTCGGGGGCGTTGTTGACGATGCCGTCGATCAGCTTCTGATACTCTTCCTCGTCGAGCGTCTCGTAACTTTGATCGATGCTGCGCACATAGAAGGCCGTGACCTGCTCGCTCAGCGCCACGGCGCGGTTGCATTCCGCACAGGCGGGAAACTCGAACTGGTCAGGCCCGTGCTTGCCGCGAAACACGATCCGTGCCGGCGCATGGTCCCGCTCGACGGCCGGGCGGCGGCCTCCGCAAAAACAGCAACGAGGATGCTGTAGGAGAAATTCTGCGGTGCTGAGCTTCCGATTGCGCGCGCCCATGAGCCCCCCTGTCAAAGGCCGGTTGCGGGTTTGGCGACACGGCGTGTCTTGGTGCCGCGCCATTCCGTCAGGGCCTCCTCAAGCGCGTCGATCGCCGCGTCGCTCGCCCAGCAGGACCGCATATAGGATCGCAGCTTTGGGCCGCTGCTGGTATCCACCGGGAAAGTGCGGTCCTGCGCCGCATCGCGGGCGAGATCACCGACGGGGTCGTTCCGCTTGACTTGTTTATGCAGCCAGTGCGCGAAGGTGCCCGACTTCGGTTCCGGCATCGGATCGGGGTCCAGGGCCAGTTCGGCGTTCGGATTGTTCTGTTCCCGGCGAAGGCCGACCTTGCGATGAACGGCCGCAGCGATGAGCGCGCCGTTGGCGACATAGGAAGCAAGGCCATTTTCCTTGCCCCACTTTTCGGCTCGATGCTTCGCGCCATAGGAACCGCATTTGTAGGTCTTGATCTTCTTGACGCTGTCGATCCACCGGATGGCCGTCGCGACCTGCGCCAGGCTATCATCCGAAAAGAGCCGAGCCCGGCTCTCATGCTCGGATTTCGCGCCTTCGAACGGATCCTTGTCGAAGCCGGTGTAGCGAAAACCATTCAGGCTCAGATCGGGATGCTGACGCAGGGCGGTGAGAACGGCCTGCTGTGCTTCTCGGTAGAGCGCACCATCGGGCACGTAGAGATCGGGATGATCGGAATCGCCCATCGCGCTGCGCGCCGCATCCTCGACATGGGATTGAATGTCCTTCTCCCCGCGCTCCATCATGCCGACATATTGCGGCGTGACCTTCAGATGGGTGGCAAGCTGCGATTGCGTCCATCGTTTGCGGACGCGCATCGCTCTGAGTTCGTCTCCGATCATCGCCATCGGCAGTCTCCTTTGAGGTCGATGTATATCAACTGAGTTATATTTTCAATTACTAGATGAAAACTCAGTTTTCTTGACGAATGAAGTCCGGGACGGTGACGGGGTGCTGGTGAAGGATGTGGTGAACCACGCCCTCGGCCAGCCCGCGTTCAAGCGCAGCGCCGAAATGCGCGATGCTGCGGGTGATCTCGGGTGATCGAAGCAATGTCCGCCAGTTGGTCGGCTCGTCCGCACGCTTCTCCCACGCCAGCAAGCCAACAAGCGCCCGGTGCGCGAATTCGATGCCTTCCGCGCCCACGGTGAAGCTCTGGCGGATATGGGTGGGCGAGTGCTCTTCTGAGGATTGAAGATCCCATGTCGCCAAGAGCTGGGTGGTTTCCGGATGGAGATTGGTCCGCACCGCGCCACCTCCAACCGTGAAATGCACGCCCGTCACCCGCATCTGCCATGTCTCCTCGAAACCACCGTCGGTGGGGCGAGTCTCGATCAATTGCTCCTTGGCGATGTCGAGATGGATGCCGGCTCCTTCCGCCAGCTTGAACGCGACATCGCCAGCGAGGATGCCGAGGAGATTCTGCCGCATTGCCTCGCCATGGCTGATGTTGAAATTCTTGCGAGCAAGCGTGACGTGGCGAATGTCCACCAGGGTCCACAGGGAATAATGCTTCCAGGCAAGGAGCAGTGGCAGGCCCATCTGATCTGCGTAGCGCATGAGGCGGGCATGATAGTCCGGTTTGAACGACAGCGTCCGATCGTTGCAGACCTTGACCTCGATCAGGAAAGGCCCGCCAGCTTCGAACATCGCCAGAATATCGGGCACCTGGAAATCGGACTTGGACTGGGCCGGAATCTGGTGCTGGTCGAGCTTGTGCAGCAGTCGCGTGCGTCCAAGCCAGGCACAGATAACGGCAAATTCGTCCTCGGCCGGGAGCCCATGATTGAGTCTGCGCACGCGCTTGGCGACTTCCCCGGCATCGGCGTCGAAGCCGAGATCGGCGAGCACATCCTGTATCAGGCGCTCAATATCGGGCGGCGTATCGGTCATCTCGCGCTTGCGTCCGTTGTGGCATCCCTACCGATGCCAAGGCTTATCCTTGCCCGGCCGTCACTCCAGATGTCAGCGATGCTATGACGATTCGCAAGCCGGCGATAATCATTCACTTCAACACGAGACACACGATCTGGGAGGATTTTGCATGGACGCGACCAAGGATGCGCTGCCGCGCGTCTTCCAAGCCAATCTAGCGCGACTGTTCGAGCGGGTCATCCTCCCCGCGCTGGATAGCCTGCCGCATCATCCCGTGCTGGAGACTGGGGTGGCCGCGACCCTTGATCAGTTTCTCGACCGTGCCGCGGCGCAGGTCGACAACTACATGGGCAACGAAGCCGCCAAGGCGTTCACCTTGTCCTTGGCCGGTGTCTTCGAGCGGCAGATGAGCATCTGGGCATGCGCGATTCACGACCTGGGCCAGACAGATATGAGCCGACTGCGCGGGTTCGAGGCGCTATTGGCAGGGTGCGCGCGAGAGGCGGGGGTCGATTTGGCAATCGATCGGCTGGGCGAGGATCTGACCCAGATGTTCGTCGTCGCCAATGTCGTGCGCCACGGTGAGGGGCCATCCTGTGACAGGCTGCGCGCGCTGGCGCCCGAGTTGTGGGACGACGCGGCCACGGATTATCTCGACCTGCTGCCGGGCACGTCCGTTGCGAGCGAACATCTTCGCCTTCGGAAGGCTGACCTCGTGCGCTATATCCGTGCGACCACCCGGTTCTGGGGGCTCGCCGACCCGCACCCGCTGGCCGTTACCAATCCGCCATATTGAGCGAACGACCGTTGGCGTCTGCTTGCGCCGTTCCGACCGACCCGGCAAACCTACGCGATGCGCTTCCTCGATATCGACCTTGATGCCTTCCTCAGTTCCGTCGCCTTCTATCGCAACGGTGGCGGGCGCCTCGATCCCGAGGCTTATCAGCCATGGACGGAAGCGCGGCTGCGCGATTTCTTGGAGCGCCAGTGCGGCCTGTCTAGGGACCAGCCGATTCCGGGCTGGTTCGTGGACGATCATGACGGCGCCTTCGACGTCATGCGCGCGCTGGTGGGTGATGCGCGCCGACCGCTCGAGGTCGTCCATGTCGATGCGCACGCTGATCTCGGGATGGGCGACGCATCCTGGGTGCACCTCATCAAGCATGTGGCCTTGCCCCTTGCTGAGCGACGTGATCCGAAGCGCGGCGACCATGCCCTTAGTCTGGGCAGTTGGCTCGCCTATGCGCTCGCCGCGGACTTCATCTCGGGACTGACCTACGTCCATCCGGCCCGGCGCGGAAAGGATCTGACAGCGATTCACTTCCGCAATGGGGACGTTGAATCGGGCTATATCGAGATGAAGGCATATACGCGCCCGGACCTGCCAGCGGACGGCGCCTCGCCAGACTATTGGCGCCTCGTCAAGCTGGCGCCGGACTTAGCCCTGTCGCCCGTTCCATTTGCGATGGCGACACTGGACGACTTCGCCGCGACCGCATCGTTCGATGTTGGCTTATTGTGCCATTCGCCGTCCTACACGCCGGCGACGGCGGATGCGCTCATCCCCATCGTCGGCGAGTATATAGACTTTCAGGCCGGGCCTTTGCGATTAAGCCAGTAGCTCAAGCTGTTCATCGCCTGGCCATTCGGGGTCAAAGAATTGCTGGTCGTCGCCATGTTCAACGGAAATGCCGTTGAACCCGCTGGCAGCGGCGCGGAAACAGTCACAGATGTCATCGGCGAGTCCGCGTCGATCCATGCCGAGCGTGACCGTGACGCTGTAGACGGCGGAGGCCTTTGAATCACACCAGATTGTTGAGACACGCAACCGCACGTCATCAGTCATGGCGTCCACGACGGCCTTCGTCGTCTGGAATTCGCGTGCGACCGAATAGCGACTCTGGAGGAGAATCCCTCTATACTCCAGTTCATCATAAGGGACTTTGGGACCAGCATCGCGCCATTCGATCCCCTCTTGATGTGCGAGCGCGGCCGCCAAATCGTCGTCCATCTGTTCATAGTCGACCGGCGGTGTCTGCGGCTGTCCCCATTGCGACGCCCGGCTCAGAATCTCTGCCCGCAGTTCCGAACTTTCCGCGATCTGGATCATCGTCATGTCCTTCTCGACCATCAAGATGTCGGCATCGACCAGAGCGCGAAGGGCGACATCGAATTTCGGATCGTGCGCGAGTTTCGGCAGTATCGATGCAGGCGTTCCCTCAAAGGTCAGCCCTAGCCGCTTGGGATCAAGCTTTGGCGTGAAGCCTGAACCGCCTTCGACATTCAGCAGCATTCCCGAAACGATCGCAAGGCGCAGGCGCTGCCCCGGACCCGACCCAGGCCGCAGCAACGATGCGTTCGCCCGAAGAACAATCTCAAGACTGACCGCATAGGGGAGGACGTCGCGCACCCACAGGTCGGAAGGTGTCAGAGATCCCTTGGCCTTCTGGTCGAGAAAGGCCGAAACCGGACGATGGCAAGGCTGCGGCAGCGCCTTAATCAGATTCCCCCAATAATCATACGGGGTGGCCGCGCCCTGCCGCTGGCCGATCCGGGCGTTGAGGTCGTGCCAACTGCGATAGCCGCCCGCCAAAGCGACAGCATTCTGGCATTCGGACAGCGGAAAAATCATCGCGCTCGCCTGCAGGAGGCGCTTGAGTTGCTTGGCGCATTTCTTGGCGCCATCAAGAGTAGAATACATCGTCGCATCCTTCATTCCGGCCTTGAAGATGCGCTGCTCATCTCTCTGGCGGCCGAATAAAGTTGCGGTCACATCAGAGCAAAATTCGTTGGATCAATGATCCTTCGCCAAGGCAGCGGCCGCGCCGACGATGACGGCGCGTGCCAGAAACTACGCTGGTCCATTCAAATTGCAATACCGGAGCCGCGACGATGAGCGCTATACGTGCTGAGGATCGTCGAATAGGACCAAATCCGGCACGACCGGACCATCGATCAGGGTGCTGCCGAGCGCGCGCCGGCTTCAATCGTTCTCAGCTCGCTCCGGGCCGCATCAACGAACGCGGATTTCGCCGCGAAGTGATCGCCATCCTGCCCACTGCCTTCGATGCCGTTGGCTGAAATCGCCAAATCGCAAACCCGCTTCGCACGCCGCTGTACGGCATCCGTGGAGAGAAGGGATATCTCGGCGTAGAGCGCAAGCAACGGCATGACGTTGTCGATCGACTTCGCACCGGCTCCTGCGATGAGCAGCACATTGCGGTCCGCTTCCGCGATGAACTTCGCGTAGAGCCGTTGCCGCTCCAATAGCCGCTCGCGCACGAGCCCAAGCTTCCACTCATGCGAGCGCATCCCGCGCCCTGCGACATAGCTCGCGATACCGGCGACTAGGGCGGCGCCGAGCGAGGCGATAACGGGAATGAGAATTTGCACGGACAACCCGGTCACCGCCTGATCTCCATCAGGCGCCGGCACCGGGCTGCGACAACGCTTTGTTCAGGAGCGTGACCAAATCCGTGTCCCGCTCAGCCGCACGCTTCACGATATCCATCCACCATCGCAGCATCTTGGGCTCCGCGACAAAGCGGAGGACGTCACGTTCATCTGCATCCATCTCGCGGAAACGCGTAATCAACGCGATCTCATTGCCATCGAGTTCGAAGAGCCGGGAATGATATTCCTCTTCCTCTCGATCGCGGCGCGAATCGCTGTGTTCGGGAATATTCTCGCGTTCCCATTCCCAGCGATCTTCGAGTGGCACTTGGGCGTGCTGGATGACGAGCGGCAGCCAATATACCCAGTCCGGGATATGCTGGCCCTCCCGCTCAAAACGGGCGACGCGTTTCTCGGTTGCCCGATCGAACAGGGCACCACCGCCAGGCCCGCTGTACAAATCGCTCCGCACGGCGCATTCAAAAAAGGCGTTGGCCACGTCCTTGTGTGACCATCCGAGCAAGCGGCGTTGTTCGATAAGCCATGTTTTTGCTTGTAAAGGTGTAGCCCACTTCTGGCCCGGCAACATCGCCCAACGGTTCTCTACTGCATCGTTGATCACGGATTCTATCCTTGTCAGCTGTTCACATAGTGTCAGAAGCCGATTGCGAAGTATCGCTGTCGGTGGCTGTGTCGGAAGATACGAGCTATCAGGCATCTCGTTTAGCGGCCGGAGTGTTTGAAAGTAAGGGCGGTTCTGAAAGAGAACGGACTCGCGCAAACACAGTGTCTGCTCATGAAATCCCCGGCCCGCTCCGACCGCGTCCGATCGACCAGCTGATGCCGTCGCCGCGCATTAATCCCGAGACCGATTTCCCGATCTGCTTCTCCAGCACCGGGCGCCACGGAAAGAGCGTGAAATCCCTGCTCCGTTCGATCAGCGCGAACCGCCCGCTGACGAGATCGACCTGTCGCCGGTAGACGCCCTCAACACGTGCGCCCTCATTCGCCTCCCGGAACGGCATCTTGAGCTCCTCCGAAAGCTGTTCCGCCACCCGGAGCAACTCGCGCCGCTGGAGTGCTGCGATCATGCCAGTCGAAAACGTCATCCCGCTGCCAGCTTCCTCGGCAAATCCCTGCGCCACCAGCCACTGACGCCGACGCGTCTGGGCCTCACGCAGATCATGGCCGAACCCGGCGTCCCGAACGGGCTCGGGCTTGCCCGACACTAGCTCCCGGTCGATCCAGGTCGCGGCGTCAGCATCGACCAGCCGCTCGATCGGCTGTGCCGACAGCAAGGAGATCGCGACTGGACGGTCCCGCAGGCGCGCCGCCTCATCGGCTTCCACTCGATCGAGGTGATCAGGCGCGATGATCCAGCGGCCCGAGGGCTCACGCTCGACGATGCCGCCCGTCCGTCGCATCGCTTCGAGCCGCCGGACATGGGTCTCGGCGAAGGCTTCGGTCGCGGTCGGATCGTGGCGCAGATGGGTATCCACATCGTAGCGCCCGCCGTTGGCGGCGGCGATGCTGGCAATGGTGCGATCGACCTCCCGCACCGTCGGCCTGACGGGTTCGATCCGCACGATCGCACCTTGTGGCAAACTCATGTCGGTTTCCGCCCCTCGGCCGATCGCGACATAGTGGCTGCGCCCGTCGGTGCCGTCGACGATAACGTAGTGACGATCGGCATGCTCGTCGGCGAGCCCGCGCGCCAGCACGCGGCCGACCAGCGGACGCGCATCGGGCGCGGCGGGATCGTAGATCGCTTGGTCGACCGGCGCCCGACC
Source organism: Sphingobium sp. Cam5-1 (assembly GCF_015693305.1). Classification (NCBI taxonomy): domain Bacteria; kingdom Pseudomonadati; phylum Pseudomonadota; class Alphaproteobacteria; order Sphingomonadales; family Sphingobiaceae; genus Sphingobium; species Sphingobium sp. Cam5-1. The sequence continues at coordinate 1,993,349 of NZ_CP065138.1, forward strand.
AACTGCGGCGCGCGACAATTTGCGCTGCATGGTGCGGATGATGTCGCCGCGTTCGCCCAGGCGCCGCAACGAGTCGGCGAGGTCGGGGGCGAGCCGGAAGCGACCGGCGCCGAGCGACTCTGCCAGGCCCAGGCGTGAAAGCTTCGCCAGCCGGCCAGCCCGCAGCGTCTGGTCGAACCCATCGCGAGCATGGCTTGCGACCACCCGCTCGGCATCCGCGCCCTTGAGCAAGGCCCGGTCGATCGAGGTCAGACGCTCCTGCTCGATTTCGGCGCGCAGCGACTGCTGAATTTCGCGGCTCGTGCGCGGACCAAGATCGAGATCGACCAGTTCTGCGGCGCGTTCGCGAATGCCGGTGGTCATATAGTCGCGGGCAAGGATCAGATCGGTACCGCGATCATCCTTCCCGCGCACGACGATATGGGTGTGCGGATGGCCGGTGTTGAAATGGTCGACCGCGACCCAGTCGAGCTTCGTGCCCAGATCCTCTTCGAGCCGGCCCATCAACCTCCGGGTGAGCGGTTTCAGATCGTCATATTGATCGCCGTCCTCCGGCGAGACGATGAAGCGGAATTGATGGCGATCACCGGCCCCGCGCTCGCCGAACGCCTTGCCGTCGAAGGCATCGGCATCGCGTCCGTAGAGCGCGCCGCGTGTCCCATCGCGCGTCGTGCCGTCGCGCTGGAGATAGCACAGATGCGCGGCGGCGGCCGACGCGCCCTTGCCGGCGAGCTTGACCACGCTCGCCTTGACGATGACACGGCGCCGGCTCGCGGCGGCAAGACCGCCTCGGCTGGCGAGCAGGCGGCCAACGCCCGCGCCGCGCCCGATCCGGCTGCCGGTGAAGCTACCGCTGGCCGGCCTGCTTCTAACCCCGCCGCCGCGCGCAAGATTGGTCGCGGCGAGCACGCGGCCGAGATAGCGCCGGGGGCGCTTGCCACCCTGGTTGCGCTGGCGCCCGAGGTGCGGCTCGAAGCTGTCGTCGTCGGCCATCTTACTGCTTCCGAAAGGCTTGGGCGGGCGAGCATGACCCGCGCCGGAACAGAAGAAAACCGGTGCCACTGAATGTGGCGGAATCCCCCCGATTTCGCGGGCGATGGCACCGGTACATCAAGGGCAGTGCCGTCAATCTGGTCAAATAACGATGTGCAGACAATGGCTTATGGAGCGGCAGTGCCATAGCTTTATCTTGCCTTACGCCGCCCTTCCGCCTGAACCGGCTCCTGCCGCCCATTTCCACCATCCTGTTGCCCGCCATGTCGCCCGAGCCGAGGCAAAAAGAAGCCGGGACGCCGATGCCGATCCGGCACCTGCGCCCCGGCGTTCCGATGCCGCGATCAATGCGTGACCGCGAATGCTTCGCGCGCCTCGCGTTCGCTTCCGAAGCCTCGCCGCCCCATCAATCCGTGCGGGTTTCCGTCGCCATCGATGATGCTGACCGCGACGAACCAGCGGCCATCCAGCCGGCCCATGATCGCCACCCGATCGAGTTCGAAGTCCTCCTCGTCCTGCGCTTGATATGCCCCGAGCCAGCGCTCCGACACCCTCGCATCCCACAGGAAATCGCTCTCTTCGGCCTCCAGAAACCGTGCGGCCAAAGCCTCGCCGGCACCCCGCCCGAACTCGATTTCCAGCCCGGCCACCAGCGTTGCCATCACGTGATCCTTCTCTTTGGCCGATGCCGCACCGATGGTCTGAAATATGGTCATGATCGCCTCCTTCGCTTGACGTCCTCATCATCGAGGACAGACCTCCGGAGACGGGTGGCGGAGCGGCTGTCAGGGCCGCTGGAGGCGTAGCCGGAAGCGCCGCGAAGCGGCGGCGGAGGAACCGATTTTGTTGCGCCAAAAACGAAAAGACTCGGCTGCGCAGCAGCCTTCCGTTTCGCGGCAAAATTGGAGGGGCCGCCGGCCTTGCACAGCCGCTTTGCCGCCCGTCATACTGGGCCTTGCTCGAGACGAGCCCCTCCCACCTCTGCCATGCGCACCGTCTTCGCGACCAACGCCTTGCGACGCCGCCACCCATGCTTGCTCAGCGGGGAGCGCGAACGGCGAACAGCGGATCTGGTGACGCATCCGGCGTGCGCGATGGTGGCAGGTTGCCGGATTTCGCGGCGGTGCTGAGCACGACGAACAACGGTGGCGGCGAACTGCGCGTAGCCGATAGCGCGGACGAGAATTCCTGCGGCGCCGTACCCGTTACCGTGGCGAGATAGGCGCGCGTCTCTCCCGGCAACGGGCGCCCGGTGGCGAGATAGGCGGCATAGCGGCCCGGACCTGCGTTATAGGCGCCGAACAGCCCCGGATAGCCGAAGCGGTCGTACATCGCGCGCAGATAGGCCGTGCCCGCCAGGATATTGTCACGCGGATCGTGAGGATTGAAGCCGAGGCCGTAAGTCGCGCGCATCGCCTTCCAGGTCGCCGGCATCAGTTGCATCAGCCCCATCGCGCCCGCCCGGCTCGTGATCGGCCGCCCGTCCAGCATGGTCATGCCGCCGCTTTCGGCACGCATCACCCGCTCAATCCAGGCCACGGGCACGCCGAACCGCGCCGAGGCTTCGGCGATCTCGGCGTGCCAGCGGGATACCGGATCGCTTCCTTGCGAGTTGGCACCGGCAGGCGCCGCGGCGAGCAGCGCGAGGCCAAGCGCGAGCGTCTTCAGCGCAGCCACAGCGGGATCGCCCTGCCGATGACATCGCGCGCAGATGTCGGCCCGAAATAGCGTCCGTCGAACGAGTCCGGGGTCTCGGCCATGAGCAGAAAGACCATGCCCGGGGCCAGCCGGATGCAGCCCTGCCAGGCGGGCAGCGGACGGCCTGCGGCGTCTGCTGCGCGGCGCAGGGCAACCGGTCTACCGTTCACTGTCACGGTGCGATCGGTGCCGCAGATCGTATCGCCGGCGACCGCCACCACGCGCTTCACCAGCGGTACGTTCGCAGGCAGATAGCGGCGGTGCGCGGCGAGTTGCCGTGCTGCGGCTGGCGGCCAGGCGATCACCATGTCGCCGCGTCCAGGTGCGGTGCCGGGCGATACGGCATAGAGGCCGATCGGCGCGCTGGCACTGGCGTTCCAGACCAGTCGCGGCAGCGGCGGCTGGGCAATCGTGAGGCCCAAGGCAGCCATGCCGATCCCAAGCAGCACTGTCCGGCGCAGCCACTTTCGGCGGACCCGGGCCATGCGCTGGCGCTGCGCGCGCTGCTCCTTTTCCCAGGCGAACAGCGGCAGCGGGCGGGTCTTGGGAGGCGGCTCAACCATGGTTGCCTCCGCGTGCGCGGGCCACCGACCAGGCCTCGATATCGTCGATATGATAGCGCCAGGTGCGGCCGTGCAGACGGCATTTCGGACCCGTTCCCATCTGACGCAGGCGCTTCAGCGTCGAATAGGCGAGGCCGAGATGAAAGGCCGCCTGCTTGGCGGTCAGGAAGGGGCAAGTCTCGCGCGCGGCCTGCGCGCGTGCCCCGATATCTTTCGCGGTGTCGTCCATGATTCCGGTCCATCCATGCCGCCGCTTCGTGCGCCAGCTGATGAGCGCGGAATGGATCGATCCGGCCGTCTTCGGCAGGGTCGCAAATCGGCCCATGCGATTCCGCCCCCCTTGTTGCCCTGACTTTTGAGGGCCGGCGGCGAGTGCCCCGCGCCCGGTTCGGGCGCGGGGCGGTTTGCTCAGTCAGCGGGATTCCAGATGATCGCGAAGGCATCCTCGTCATCCTGCCCGGCAGCGCGGCCGAGATTGGCGTAGAGCCGGCGCGGGCCGAATTCGGGGGCTGCGAGCGACAGGGACACATAGTCGCGGCCGCTCATTTCGCCGCGCCGGACCCATCCCGCACCGACCTCGACGCCTGCCGCCGACACGCGGTAGTCGGGCTGGGTGTCGCCGGACTTGCGGGTGTTGGGAACGATCTCGATCTCGGTGCGGATCGAAAGCGTCCTGAGCTGGCCCTTGAAGCCGTTTCCGTCGCGGGTGACATAACCGATGGCTGGCATTGTTCGTCTCCTTGAAAAGTCGCCCCGAACCGTTTCCGGGCGATGGGCGGACCAAAGGGACGGCGCGAAGCAGGTACGCGAACCGGTAGGCCGGAGCGGTAGCGGAGGACCGGAGCCAGCGGCTTATTTGAGAGCGAAGCGCCCGCGAGGAGCCCGCACGCTCGGGGTCCTCATGCGGCCTGCCGCATGGGGTGAGCGCGGGCGGGGAAATAAGCCGCATGGCGATGGTTTGGCGGGACTGCGGCCGTCCCAGGTCATGCGCCCGAGGAGCCGGAAACGGCGCGGGGTACAGTAGGAAATCTGACGACAATGCCGCCGGTTCATCCTCGCGATGGACTGGTCGAGGACCGCGCGGACGCGCCACCACGCGATCAGATGACCCCCAGCAGGCTACGGCGATGCTTCCCGCATTTCCGGCCCCGTGGCCAATGGCGGCAGGCCAGAGGTTCGGGTCCGGTACGGATGGCGACAAAGGCAAACACAAGGACGGCCATCGCCCTCGGCCCGCCAGGGCTGCGCCGGCTCTACGCCAATCTCGGCCGCGCCAGCAGGCCGGGGCACGTCGATATTCAGGGCATCAGACGCAGCGGCGGTACGGCGAAATCGCCCGCCGCGAAGTGGGCGAGGATAGCCTCGTAGCTGCCGAGACGCTCGACGGTGCAGCGGCCGATGAGGAGATAGTCGTCCTCGTCGGCGGCATAGCACTGCACCTCGCCCGTGCCGGTGAACACCGCGCGCTCGGCGCCCCATTGGCCCGCATAGGCGCCGGACCAGCGCGCGAAGGGCAGCCCCTGGGCGACGCACCAGCTTTCCAGCGCTTCGAACCGGCCCCAGGCCACTTCATGCGCCATGAGTTCGAGCGGCGCGGCTTCAGGCAACATGGCAAGCGTGAAGGGCTCGCCATCCCATTCGGTGGACAGCGCCTCCGCTTCAACAAGGGCAGCAAGTTCAGGCAGGAGCGATCGCGGCAGGGTGCCGCCGATCGTGATGCTCGCGGATACGCGGTCGGCCATGAGGGTCTCCTTTCTCCGCGCGCCCGAGCCCGACAGGGCGAGGGCGCGCGGTCGAAATTTTCAAGGGTTGTAAGGCAGCGGGCGGCGGCGCTTCGCGCTCCGCCGCCCGCGACAGATCAGGCGGCGAGCCGGTCGGTCCCGGCCTCTTCGTCGGGGTCCGGCAAGGCCATAACCGTGCCCGGTGCGCTGGGATCGGGGTCATCATCGCCCGGCGTCCGCCGCTCGACCTCGCGCGCGGCCTGCGCCTTGGCATGGGCAGAGACGGTGCCGACGCCGCCGCGCGCCGTATATGCGGTGGGCGGGAAAGCCATCCAGCGCGGCACCCAGTTTTCGCGCCGGTCGCGCCCATTGGTGCCGTCCAGATGATCGCGCACGATGCGTTTCTGCGTCTTGGTCTTCTCTTGCCGATTGGCGCTGGCGACGCTTTCGCCCGCCACCTCGGTGACGATGCGGGTCAGCACTTCCCGGTCACGGATCAGCTCGAAGAAGGCATCATCTGCCTGCCAGTAGCGGGTCATATCGACGCCGATCTCCATCCCCACCGCTTCGACGGCGGCGCTGCCGGAGGCCAGGGTTTCTCCCATGACGATGGCGATCACGTCCATGACGACCATGTCGGGAAGGTCGAGCAGGCGCTGGAACACGCCGACGACGCCATAGTCATCACCATTGCCGCCGGTCACGGTCGGCTCCTCGGGCGAGAAGCCGAGAACCGCCAATACCGCGCGGCGATGTTCGTCGAAGGTCGCCTCGGCGCGGCTGTTGTCGATACTCTCGCGCACCTCGTCGTTGCTTGTTCGTTGCGGCTCGGGCTTGACCGACCAGAGGTGCGAGCCGGTGATGGCATGGGCAACCATCAGCCGCAGTGCGATCCTCGGATGGGAGAGCATCACGGCGCGGACGGCGGCGTGGCGATGCAGGTCGATATAGGTCTGCATCGTCGATGTCACTTCTGGCCGCGTGGACTTCTGCCCACCCCCGACACCGTTCTCCGATCCTTCCGCCTTGGCGAGGCGCGCGGCCTCCCTGCGGCTGATATAGCCCTCGTGGACGATCACCTCGCCGGAGGCGCGAACATCGAAATAGACGCGCCCGCCCTTGCGCTTGCCCGCCTTCTCATACTCCCATGTCGAGAAATGATCGGACGGCGGCACGATGATCGCATCGGCCCAGCCCTGCTCGACATAGGCGGCGCGCTTCGCCTTGATGGCCGCATTCTGCGCGGTCCAGAAGGCATCGGCATCGGCGACATAACGGTCGTCGCCGAACAGGTCGGCGACCGTGGCAAGCCCGCTCGCCTCGATGTCGAACAGCGCGTGGCGCGCCGGGATCGACTGCCCGCCGAAGAGCCATGCTTTGAGCTGATGGCCGGTCGGGACATAGCTGTCGGGATCGTCGGCGAGCGCCAGCCACGCCTTTTGCTGGCTCTTTGACGCCATGGTCAGATGGCGCACGGTCGTCGCGTCGATCTCTTCCCGGCGGTAAAGCTCGCGGATGGCGGGGAGCAGGTTGCCGAGCGCGAGCACGCGGCGGACGGCAAGATCGGGCAGGCCGAAAGTGGCGGCGATGTCTTCGACCTTGCGGCCTTCCTTGACCAGCCGGGTGAAGGTTTCCCACTGCGTCACCTCGTCGGGATCGAGCCGTGCCAGATTTTCGATCAGCGAGGCTTCGACGGCGGCGGCATCGTCGCCCGCGTCGAGGATCGCACAGGGCAGCAGCGCCATGTCGGCATCGGCTTCGGCAGCGCCGTCCCTGGCCGCGCGGCGTTCCTCGGCGACGATCCTCGCGGCGTGGAAGCGGCGGCTTCCGGCGATGATTTCATAAGCGCCATCTTCAGCTTTGGGGGCCGCACAGTTCGGGCGGACGATGACCGGCTGGATGACGCCACGGCTGCGCACGGTCGGCAGGATGTCGGAGACATCGGGCGCCTTCCTGCCGTAGCGCATGTTGGCCTTGCTCACGACCAGCTTGTCGAGCGGGATGAATTCGAGTTTCATGTCAGCACTCCTTGTGAGTGCCGGTCCGTCGATCTTTCCGGGTGGGCGGACCGGCTTTGCGAAAAGCGGCGTTACGCGCCGCGCGTCATCCGCCGTTCCCCTCGTCGGGATCGGTCGGAAGCTCGGGAACCGGCGCTGCTTCGATGCGCCAGATGATCGATTGGGCCTCTCGGATCGAACCGGCGCGGCGCGCGGTGTCGGCCCAGACCGACAGGCTGGTGCTGGTCGAAAAGCCGATGTCGCGTTCGATGGTCATTCCGAACGGCAGATGGAGCCGCGCGATCTCGCCAAGCGAGAAATAGCCGAGTTCGGGACAGCCGAACCCCAGGTCGGCGAGGCCGAACAGTGTATCGCCATCGTCCAGCAGTTCGGTCGCGAGCCATGTCGCCGCGCCTACGGGCGAGAACAATTTGACGACCGGCGCGGGGTCGTGATCGCTCTTGGCGGAGCGGTCGGCGTTGATGCGCAGTGCCGCGTGAAGTTCGGGGGTGAGCAGGATCATGCTGCGAGCCTCCCGTCCTGCGGGGCTTGGCGTTCGCCAGTGCCGCCTTGGGTGGCCTCGGCCTGAACCGCCTCGACCTGCGCGGCGGCGTGCTTCGCCAGCAGCCAGTCGGCGGCCTTGCTGGCCGCGCTTGCGGCGCGGAAGATCGCGCGATTATCCTCGCGCAGCACGTCCAGCCAGTTCGCCAGATAGTCGGCATGGCGGACGGTCGGTACGATACCGAGCGCGGCGCAGAGGAAAGCCGATCCCATTTCGGCGATCAGTTCCTCGCGGGCATAGTCCTTGGTGCCAAAGCCGGTGGTGAGATTGCGCGCCAGCCGTGAAGCGTGGCCGGTCGCGTGGGTCAGTTCGTGCAGGCAGGTGCGGTAATAATTGATCTGCTCGAAGAAGGCCGGTTGTGCGGGAACCTGTACATAATCATGCGCCGGGACATAGAAGGCGCGGTCGCCCCCGACGCGGAAATCGATGCCGCTTGCTGCGATCACTTCCTCGGCGACCGGCACGATCTGGCGCTCGGGCAAGGGGATCGGATCGGGGGCGAGGCCGGGGCGCAGCCCTTCGCATTGGGCGACGTTGAACACGGTGAAGCGTTTCAGGAACGGAATGGTCTTGGCGTCGCCGCCGGTTTCGACGGCGCGCGCCTTCTCGGCCTCGGGGGTGAAGCGGTCGGCATAGACGACGGTCGTGCCGCGCTCGCCCTTGCGAACGCAGCCGCCCGCTTCCAGCGCCTGCTTGAAGGTCAACCAGCCCTGCGAGGGATAGCCATGCTCGATGACCGCACCCCACAGGATCAGGACATTGACGCCCGAATAGCGCCGCGCGGTCAGCGCATTGCGCGGCAGACCGGGACCGATCGCGCTACCGCCCGCGTCGGGCTGGCCCCATGGCTGAACCCACGGGAAGCGGCCTGCCTCAAGCTCGCCGATGATCCGCGCCGTCACCTCGTCATAAAGGTTCGCGCGGTTCGTCTCGGTCCCGCTGCTTTCCGTCCGGGTCTTGGCCGGGACCGGCTTTCCGCCCTTGTTCGCTTGGGGTTTGCGGCCCTTGCCGGACACGCGATGGCCAGTGGAAGCACACATCGTTCACCTCCTCAAACCACCCCAAAACCAGCATGGCCTCCCCGAAAAGCGGGGGTGGGCGGCAGGATGCGACCGGAAAGGCCCGCCGCGAGCGGCGCCTGCACCCAAGCCGGGGCCCCGTCGCGCCAGCGATGGGGTGGCGCAGGGCCGGAACGACAGTGGAGGAGCCGGTCCCGAGCGCAGCCGAGGGCCGGCTTGCCGGCGACGCGGGCGGGCCTAGCAGGGAGCGCCGCCCACCCGCGCTTGACCGGGAGAGGCCGCCAACAGCGCCGCCGCGCGTCCGCGCGGCGGCCGCGTCAAGGACGGGCGCAGCCCGTCCGCCCGCGCCAGACGATCGTTACCGACAGGACGAGACCCGGTGAAAGCCGGGGCTCGGTGGCGAAGGCGACGGAAAGCCATTGACGTGGCCGAGCCATAGAGCGCGGTCGCGCCGTCAGGCGCGAGGCGCCCAGATCAGTCTCGATCGTTGCACAGGTCTTCACCGTCACGCTGCAGCTTGTCCGGCAATCGCACATGCCGCCGCATCAAATCGCGATATCCGCCCTGCGCCAGAGCCTTCGCCTCGCGCACCAGCCGGCGGATCCGCGAACGCAGCGAGTCGGAACGGTCGTTCCAGTCCTCGGTTACGCGCGCCTCGCCGAACAGCACGGCGCCGATTTCGCGCTGGCTTGCACCGTCGGCCAGCGCGTCGTGGACACGCAGCAACCGGATACCGCGGTCGACCCAGGGATCATGCGGAAACAGCGTGCGGGCGAAGTGGCGATGGCGATACAGGTGGAGAAGACGGCGCAGCGGCAGGATGCCCGCCTCGGCGCTGCCGAGCCCATTCAGCCGATAGTGGAGATGGACCAACGTCTCACCCGCCAGCCGGCCTTGCGCGACATCGAGACGGATATGATGGTGGCCGTCCGAGAGGACGGCATGGTCACGTCCTCCCGAATCGGTGACGACGGTCAGCCAAGATGCGACCCGCTGCAGATCGAGGCCATCGGGATCGGCGCGATCGGTCGGGATCGCTGCAACGCAGAGGGTCGCGGGATCGAGATCGGCATGCCAGATGATCCGTGCCTCGGGTGCCGACCGGGCCGGATCTTCAGCGAAAGTGCAGCCCCCACACGCGCGGATCGGCGCTGCCGCGGGTGATGCTGCTTGCCTGGGCGTACCAGGCGATATAGTCGGGGTCGCGACGCAGCCACTCCCACATGAGGCCGGCACGATCGATCCCGCGCAGACGCGCATAAGCGGTGCTCTCGCGCCACACCCGCAGCAGCGTCACGGGCTGGAACCCGCGAAAAGCGCGGCGACGCGCATGTTGCATCGCACAAGACAACTTCTGCGCGCCTGCCCAACATGATATGACACTTCCATGACAGGAGTCGCCCGGCGACGGCTTGAGGCCCCGCCGCCTGGCCCACAGGACGAAGGAAGGGCGATCGCCGGAATCCGGGCGCCACGAGACCCCGCCGACGGTCGCGACAGGACCAGATGCCTTTTTCGGGCATGGCGATGCAGCTTGCGCGCATCGTCGAAACGGTCGAAAGCACCGACGACCTTGCGGCGGCCATGGCCGCCATCAGCGTGGAACTGGGCTTTCAGTATTTCGCGCTCAGCCATCATGTCGATGTCGCCGCTGCCGGTGACGCGGCCATTCGTCTGCATAATTATCCCAAGCGCTGGGCGGACTATTATGACGAGAACGCTCTGGGCGTGAGCGATCCGGTGCACCGCGCCAGCCATGTCACCAGCATCGGCTTTCCCTGGTCGCAGATGGCGGCGATGATTCCGCTGACGCCGGGCGATCATCGTATCCTGGCGCTCGGGAGAGTGCAGGGCATCGGCGACGGCTTCACTGTCCCGGCTCATGTTCCGGGCGAAGCGCGCGGTTCCTGCTCCTTTGCGAGCGAGGCGGGACGGCCGCTTCCGCAGGCCATGCTGCCGCTGGCGCAGCTCGCCGGTAATTTCGCCTTCGAAGCGGCGCGCCGGCTCTGGATAGGACGTGGCGGGCATCTGCTCCGGCGCGGCCCGGTCCTGACCGACCGCCAGCGCGACTGCGTGCTGTGGGTCGCGCGCGGCAAGGGCGACTGGGAAATCAGCCGTATCCTGGGGATCAGCGAGGAGACGGTGGCCAGGCATATCAAGCAGGCCTGCGCGCGCTATGGTGTGAACAAGCGGACATTGCTGGTGATCCGGACGCTGTTCGACGGAACGCTCACTTTCTCGGATATCTTCCGCCGTCGCTATGCCCCTTTTCGGGCATAGCCGGGAGACCGGCATTTCGCCGACCCTCGGCCGATCACGGCCAAGGGAGCAAGAGCCATGCTGCATATCCTGCAATCCGCACCGCCCTCCACGTCGGACGCGGTGCTGCGCGCGATGTTCGCCGCGCGCAAGTCGGTCTTCGTCGACCTGCTCAAATGGGACGTCCCGGTCCTCGAGGACCGCTATAAAGTCGACCAGTTCGACGACCTCAATGCGACCTATCTGATCCTTACCGAGCCCGATGGATCGCATCTGGGCTCGGCGCGCCTGCTGCCGACCGTGCGCCCGCACATCCTCGACAGTCTCTACCCGGATCTCTGCGAGGAGGCGCCGCCGCGCGCGCCGGACATTTTCGAGATTACCCGCTTCTGTCTCGACCGCCGCTTGCGGGCACCCGAGCGCCGCGCGGTGCGCGATACGCTGGTGACCGCACTGGTCGATCATGCGCTGGACCACGGCATCACCGCCTATAGCGCGATCGCTGAAATGGGCTGGTTCCAGCAGATCCTGGCCTTCGGCTGGCGCTGCCGTCCGCTCGGGTTGCCGCGACACGTCGATGGCGCGATGCTGGCCGGGCTGCGCATCGATATCGCTTCCGACACGCCGGGCCTGCTCGCCGCCGCAGGCATCCACCCGGCGGCGACAATCGGCGACGGCCGGCGCATCGCAGCCTGAGCGAAGGGAGGACGACAATGATCGACATGCCCGACCTTTCCGGCGAGATCGCCCGCCGCGCGCGCGACCTCCTCGACCATGGCTGGTGCATCCTCCCCGATGCCCTGCCGCCTGCGCAGATTCGCGCGCTCGATGATGAACTGGCAGGTGATTTCGCCGCGACGCCCTTCGGCCAGGGCGGCTTCTATGGCAGCACGACCAAGCGGTTCGGCCGCCTGCTCAAACGAACGCCGCGGGCCGCCGCACTGGTCCAGCACCAGTGCATTCTCGGTATTGTCGAGGCCGTGCTCGCGCCTTGGTGCGAGTGTATCCAGCTCAATACGACCCAGGCGATCGCGGTCCATCCCGGCGCGCCGGCGCAATTGCCGCACCGCGACCAGGATATGTGGCGCGGACCGGTGGGCGAGATCGAATATCTCGTCAACGTGATGTGGCCGCTCACCGAGTTCACGGCCGAGAACGGCGCCACACGCCTTTGGGCAGGCAGCCACGGCGTCCATGCCCTGACCGAGGTGGACGGTGTTCCTTTCGCCGCCGGGATGCGACCCGGTGCGGCGCTCCTGTTCCTGGGATCGACGCTTCACGGTGCCGGGGCGAACCGCACGCGAGACGTGCGGCGCGGGATCGTGATCGGCTATTCGCTGGGCTGGCTCAAGCCTTATGAGAATCAATGGCTGGCCTATCCGCCGGAAGTCGCGCGCGCATTTCCGCGCGATCTGGCCGCGCTGGCCGGATACCGCCAGCATCGGCCCAATCTCGGCAATTTCGAGGGACAATGTCCTTCGGTGCTGCTGGGTGCGCACGCGGTCCGGCCGCTGGGGGCCGTCGATGCGCTGAGGCCCGACCAGCAGGCTCTGCTCGAAGCCTACATGCGAGGGCAGCGAGAGGCGCCATGAATGCAGGGTCGACCGCCGAACGGGTCCATGAGGCGCTGCGCGCGCAGATCATGAGCCGCGAGTTCCGGCCGGGTGACAGGCTCGACCCGGCGCTGCTCGCCGCGCCTCTGGCTTCCAGCGTCACACCCGTGCGCGACGCGCTCCACAGACTCACCGGCGAGGGGCTGGTGGAGACCCGCACTGCCGGCGGCTTTCATGTCCCGGCGATGGATGAACCGGGTCTGGAGGATCTCTATGACTGGTCGGCCGAACTGCTGCTGCTGGCGATCCGGGCATGGCCAGGCCCGGCCACACCGCCGCCCCTCGGCGATATCCCGGACGACGCGGCTCTGGCCAACCGGACTGCGGCGATGTTTCTGGCCATCGCCCGCCATTCGGCCAATCGCGAGCACGCACTTGCCGTCGACCGGCTCAACGCCCGCCTTCATGCCGTTCGGACCGTCGAAGAGCATGTACTCGACGGGGCCGGCGCCGAACTGGAGGCGCTGTGGCTGGCCGTCCGGACCGCCGAACGCAAGGACCTGAAAACCCTATGCCGCAGCTATCATCGCCGCCGCCGCAGGGCCGCAGCCGATATCGTGCGCGCCGTCTATCGGGCTGGCTGACACCGGCCGCCGCACTGGCCCGCCAAACAAAATCGATATAGAATCCATATAAAGTTCGGATAGCCAGTCGCGCTCCATAGTCTGCCATGGCTGCATTTCGCAGCAGGACGAAGGAGTGCATCATGGAACGTGAAGACGATGTGATCGAACTCGGTACCGCGAGCGTCGAAACCAAGGGCGGCGCGGGCCTGGTCATCGATGCCAAGAACGGCCAGCAGCCTTTCGGCATTGCCGAAGACTGACGGTGTCGGCGCGCGGTTCCACGGGATCGCGCGCCGATCTTCGGGCTTCGATCATGGGCTTCTCCTTGCGCGACGGCATCTCCTTCTGCCGCGTCGGCGACCGGACCATCTTCCTCGACATTCTGGCTGACCGGTATTTCTGTCTGTCGCAGGCCGCCGAGCGTAGCTTCATGGATCTCGTGGAAAGCGGTGCCCAGCAAGAGGACGAACATCTGCGGGGGCTGGTTGCGCGCGGTCTGCTGATCCCATCATCATCTTCAGCTGCACCTCACCCAGGCGGCCCGGTCCGGGTGCCGCAGGCAAGCATGCTGGACCTGAGCCTTCCTCCGCCGGGCTTCACCGGGACAATCAGCGCCTTGTCCTGCCTGGCTGCGGCCCGCCTGCGATTGAAGATGGCGGGTTTCGGCCGGACGCTTTCCTGGTTGTCCGCCCGCAAGGCGCGGTTGCCACGCTCCAGGGCGATACCGGACGGGCAGGCCGATCGGATCGCGGCCGGTTTTGCCTCGGCGGCACGCTTTTCCAGCCAGTTCGACAATTGCCTTGCCCATTCGATAGCGATGGCATCGCACATGATTGCGAAAGGATTGCTGCCGCAGGTTGTGCTGGGTGTGCAACTCGGGCCGTTCTCGGCCCATTGCTGGGTCCAGTATGGCGACCGGCTCGTCAACGACCGCTTCGACATGGTTCGCACCTTCACGCCGATACTGGTCATCTGATGGGCCGGCGGTTTCTCGCCATGCTGGCAATTACGGACCAGCCGATCCCTCGAGACCGGATCGAGATGGCACGCAAGGACGTGACCTCGCTCACACCGCTGATCGAGACAGACCGTTTCATGTTGTGGAGCGATCACAGGCACGGAATCGCACACGCTGCCGGCCATGCCGTGATCGGCGAGATATTCGACCGCGGCAGTACGCGGCCGGAAATCACACTTGATGAAACGATGTGGATCGCCATCGCCCAGTCGCGCGGGCAGAAGCTGATCGAGCGCTACTGGGGCAGCTATGTCGCCTTCATTACCGGCGATGCGGCGGTGACGATATTGCGAGCGCCGATGGGTGATCTGGGATGCTATTACATCCGATTGGATGGCGTCCTGATGATCGCTTCCGATCTGGCGCTGCTGTCAGACCTCGGATGCCGCTTCGCCGTCGATCCGTATGCCCTCGCGCGCCATATCGCCCATCCCGAATGGCGCCGGACTGAAACCTGCCTGGAAAACCTGAAGGAACTTCGCGGCGGAGATCGTCTGGTGGCATCGGCGGAGGGCGTGAAGCACGAGACGCTATGGTCGCCCTGGTCGTTTGTCACCCGCGACCGGATGATCGAGGATCCTCGCGAGGCCGCCCGCGCCGTACGCAACGCCGTTCATCTTGCCGTGCGGGCTCGTGCCGCCGGACACGGCCGCCTCGTCCTGCTGCTCTCGGGCGGACTGGATTCGGCGATCGTCGCTGCAAGCCTGAAGGCGGCTGACGCCGATGTCGTCGGTCTCAACCTCATCGGGGACGATGCCGCGAGCGACGAAAGGCACTATGCCGCGATGGTGGCCCGGTCGGCCGGTGTCGAACTGCTGAGCAGGACATTCGACGCAGAACGTGTCGATGTCCGCCGCTCCGGTGCGGCCCATATGCCCTATCCGGTGCATCGCTGCTTTACGCAGGCCCAGGATGCGATCGCCGCCGAAGCCGCCGCACGATGCGGAGCCGATGTTCTCATGGATGGCGGCGGCGGTGACAATGTCTTCTTTGCCTCCCGGACCGTCTCCATCCTCGCAGACTGCCTTGTTTTCAGTGGTTTCGACAGAAGGTTCTGGGACGCTGCACGGGCACTTGGCGATCTCGGGCAGGCAGGGACATGGGCGCTGGCCTGTCGCGCGGCGCATCGCGCTTGGTGTCGCTCGCCAGCCCCCCGTCAGCCGCCGGCGGTCGAGTTTCTCTCCGATGCGGCGCGCGCCACGGTCGATGACGCGCCCACACATCCGTGGTTCCTGCCGCCGACGGGTGTCCTCCCCGGCCGGGCCAGCCATGTTGCCTTGCTCGCCCCGGCGCAGAATCTGGTGGAGGCCATCAATGCCCAGGCGCTGACGCGCGCGATTTCGCCGCTCGCCTCGCAGCCGGTGGTCGAGGCCTGCCTGCGTATACCGAGCTGGCATTGGCTTGCGCCGGGGCGGGACCGGGCTGCCGCACGCCAAGCCTTCGAACCCGATCTTCCCGAGGCCATCGTTTCGCGCCGATCAAAAGGCACGCCCACCGGCTTTGTTGCGGCGATTTTCGAGCGAAACCGGCAGACCATTCGCGACATGCTGCTCTGCGGCCACCTGGCCAGCCTTGGCTTGATCGACCGGAACAAGATTTCACAGGCGTTCGCAACACCGGGACCAGTCCGCAATTTGCGCTTCGTGGGGATCATGGAACTGGTCGACGCCGAAGCTTGGGCCGCAGCTCGCAGTTAAACGTCACAACTTGGGACGAATTTTTAAGCGGCGAAGGTCGAAGAAGGGTAAGGACAACCGCTTCACAGCGTGCATTCGTTTAACGGCGACGAGCCCCATGCACGCAGCGGCCTGAAGGAAGGCCGCCCGGATCCGAGGTGGCGTGACATTCGTAGGCTTTTGGTCCGCTCGTTGGGCTTAACAACATCCAGTAAATTCAGAGCAACGATAGGCGGATGATTGAAGTTATTTAATTATACAACAGACTTGCAGAATGGCACCCTCGATTAAGAAATTGCGGTGATGATGTTATGGTGGGCGACATGTCCGAAAAGGCATTTTTACGTTTTCTTGAAACCTCTCCATCGTTGCTGACGGCGGAACGCTGATCGACATCACGACCAAGGAGTCGCGCCCATTATGGCGCCTCTCGTGCTCGCTGTGGACTCGTTCGCGTGCGCGGCTGGCCGCGGGCGATGCTCTGGGATTTCTTTTAGACAGTCGGCTCCGACAAGCCCGCATCCCGAGTTGAAGACGCTTCTTCGCACCGTCCGTGATGTCGAAACCGAAACCCGAATTGGGAGGATCGAGATGAACCTTTCGAACATGCGTCTTGAGAGGGGGATTGCGATAGCGGTGCTCTTATCTGCAAGTGCAGCTGTTGCGGCTCCAGATGGCAAGTCGCCTCCAAGTAAGGCCGATCGCTACGCGCTCGGTTATTTTCTCCCCAAGACGAAGGCTGCTGCCAGCTTTTCGCAGCAACTCGTTCGTTGTCCGACCACGGACGACCCTCGGGTCGTGGTCGAGACCCATGCCCAAATCCTAGCGAAGACTGTCCCTGACTACATGCGGTTATATCGCATTGACGCGAGCGTCGGCTTTCTCGCCAAGAGATCGACCGAATTGCTGCTAAATTCGGATGGGACGATGAAGTCGGTGAACGCGACCGTAGAGGGGCAGGGGGCGGCAGTGATCGTGTCGACTGTCAAGCTGGCGGCCTTCGCTGCTTCACTCGTTATCGGAGGGCCCAAGGCGCCCGGCCTCCGGGGCGAGCCGCCAAAGGAGCTCGCGATGCACTGCCGACCGCAGATCGCCGCATTCCTCGTCGAGCGGGATGGTCTCGTCGAGAACATCGCGAAATTGGAGGCGAGACTCGCCGCGAGCGGTCTGACCGCCGGCGAGACCGCTGAGCTTGCGAGCGCGCGCGACCGTCTCTCGGCGATCAATGATGCGCTGACTCTGAGCTCGAAGCCGGTGATGATCGATCCCACGGCTGACGGTTCGGCCAGTGCTGACCCGCTGGACTATGGCGAATGGTTCGACCGCATCAATCCGTTAGATATCTCGAAGCTCCCTGGAGATGATGGAGCGCTCGTGAGCTGGAAGATCAATTCTGCCGCGCAGACAGCATTGACTAGCGCAGCCTACGTCCAGCCGGAAGACGTGGCCAAGCTCCCGTCAGCACCCGATGCTGTGATCTACTACCGTAGGCCGGTCCCAGTCGCGATATCGATGGTCCCCTGCACGCTTAACGGGAATAAGAAGCACGACAAGACGCCCGTCAAGCGTGAGGCGGGTCGTGCATCGGACAAGTCCCAGACCTGCATCATTGAAAAGACTCCCGAGGCCGCCCCCCTGACGACCGACTCCTCGGTCGGATTCCTGCAGCTTTCCGGTCTCTTCCGGCTTCCGATAGGACGTGGTGGCTTGTTTGGGTCACGAACCGTGGCGGTGGAATTCGACGCGAGCGGCGCTCCCACGTCGCTGAAATACGGCTCTGACCCAGGAGCCGCCGATGTCGCGTCCGCGATCGACGCGGTCCGCGAGGGCGGCACCACTCTTCGTGACGCGCGAGCTGACGCACTCGCGCGCAAGGCGGCGATGCTCAAGTCGCGCAAGGACATTCAGGATCTCGAAGCAGAACTCGACAAGCAGCAGTAACCGGGCGAACCGGCAAGGAGAATGCACATGGCCAAGGGAATCTCTCTTCATGTCGGTCTGAACGCGGTCAATCCCTGGAAATACGCTGGCTGGGCAGGCCTGATGCTTTGAGCTTAGTCCGTTTCCTGAAGGAAAGCCCCGGCAAGGCTAAGCGCCATCTTGGCCAAGATGGTGCATCCATTGTGGATGCAGCCTGTCGGAACCACTTGCTGCACTTCGGCCGAAGCAGTGCCAGGCTGTGAAGTTGCAAATTGAAGTGGCGTGAAGCCCGCGATTAGCTGTCCGCAGTCTAAGAAGGCGGACTCGCTCAAGCCTCTGGCGAAATGAGAAAAATAACCGCTGATGCTGGTATCGAAAGCAATCAGGTGTCGATGCCCCCGAGAATCGCGTCAATGTCGGCCGGACTGTGCCGCTCGACTATACCGTTGTCCGAGTTGTTGACGAGCAGGCCCCGTTTGACGGCGTCGCGTTCCGCGATGGTTTCCGCCCAGCGGATCAGATTGCGGTATCGGTCAGCCGCCAGGAATCTGGCTGCATTCGGGTATAGCTGATCAAGCACCAATCGCCCATACCAAGGCCAGATGGCGATGTCGGCAATCGAATAATCGCCGGCGATGAACGGTCGTTCGCGCAGTTGCTGGTCCAGGACATCCAGCTGTCGTTTCGTTTCCATCGTAAACCGGTTTATCGGATATTCCATCGGGCTGGCGGCGTAATGAAAGAAGTGACCGAAACCGCCCCCCAGATAAGGTGCGCTTCCAACCTGCCAGAAAAGCCAGGACAGGCATTCGGCCCGATCCTGTTCCTCGACCGGAAGAAAGGTTTTGAAACGCGATGCGAGGTGCAGCAGAATCGAGCCGGATTCGAAGATCCTGTATGGCGTGGCGCCTGAGCGGTCCACCAGTGCGGGGATCTTCGAATTGGGGTTGATCTCGACAAAGCCGGAACCGAACTGATCGCCCTTGCCTATGGAAATCATCCAGGCGTCATATTCTGCTTCGCTCTGTCCGCTCGCGAGCAGTTCCTCGAACAGGATCGTAACCTTCTGGCCATTGGGCGTGCCTAGGGAATAGAGCTGAAAGGGGTTGGTTCCCACCGGCAATTGGCAATTCTTCCGGGGCCCCGCTGTGGAGCGGTTTCCGGCGTCGCTGGTACCCGCCTGTTCATCATGGGGCCAGACGTCCGGAATGGTATATGATTCCTGCATGGTAAATTCAAAACCCTTTCCTTTTGGCATATGCCGATGGCTATCTTCTTTCATCGAGCTTGTTCAGCGCTGAATATACTTCGTTGCGGGTGGATACATTCAATTTAGCGTATATGTTTTTTATGTGATATTTTATCGTATTTTCAGAAACCATCATCTCACGAGCGATTTTCTTGTTGGACAGGGGTGATTTGAGATATGGTATTACCTCCATTTCTTTACTCGTGAAAATTTCATTTGTGAAAGGTTTTTCGTCTTTTGATATTTTTGTGTATGTACTGTTGAATACATCATCAAATATATTTTTGTAATCTTCTTTATCGTTGTCTGAATAGTTGTTGAATATATCTGATGCGATGTTGTTCACATCCTGACCATAATCCATCATCGCCCTGATGAGGCCCGTGCTGCGCACGGTATCAAGGGCCCTTCGCAGCTGACGCTGCGCCATGATGTTGTCGTTGCGATGATAGTAATAGATCGCCCGGCAAGTGTGATTTTGTATCATGCAATATTTGTTGCTGGGCGGGCATTCCTGCGCGGATGGCGGCTTTGCTGAATAAGAATTCTCCTGAGCTTCCGAACAGGAATTTTTCAGAATGTTTATAGTCGGTGCGATGAGATGTTCGGTCGGGGAAACCCAGTAGCCATTGTCGCGCTTCATGTCGGCCAGATAGGATAGCGCCCGGTCAACGGCGCCACTGGTCAGCAACATTCTGTCATGGCGCGCCTGTTCGATCAGAAGCAGCTGCTCTATTCTCTTCCAGTCATTGCGCATGGCGGAAAATCGGGCTTTGTCGAGGATCTCCTTGGCGCTATTCCCGTCGCCCTGGATGGTTAGAATGCGGGAGTGGCAGATCTGGCCGATGGCGAAGAAATCGGGCGCGGTCGTGTCTCCGAGTATGTCGCCATATTCGGAAAGGACCTCGGCCGCGCCGTCAATGTCATTGCGCTCATAAAGTATCCACAGATAGCAGGTGGCAAGCACCCCGCTGAGATAGGTGGAATCCAGAATTTTCTGCTGCGCTTCCAAGCCGTTGCGTACGCATCGGGCCGCTTCGAGGGTCTTTCCCTCAAGCAGCAGAACTGCGCCTTCGAAACAGGCCGTATAACCGGCGCTGAGCGAGGCGCCGGTCCCTTCGTTGAGCGACCGGGCCAGCATCAGGCCTTCGAGGGCGCCGTTGAAGTTGCCGCGATGCAGGTCTCCATAGGCAACGATCTTCGCTGCGGTGGCGCCCTCAAACGCCGCGAACTCATCCGATGGCATGAATTGTGCCACTGCGGCTTCTGCTCTGGGGAGTGCTGCCTTCAGATTGTCGGATGACATGTCCGAAACGGCCAGGACAACGCGAAGCTTGCAGTGCTGATCGGCATTAGAGAGGGAATCGAGGATGAGGCGGACCTGTCGCCGTCGTCGCAGGAAGATCATCGCCCAGGCGACCCTGACGGCAAGATCGGTGTCGGACGTGATATATTCGGCGGGAATGAGATCCGCCCATCGTGCCACTGTGGCCATTTCCCCGTTGGCGATCAGGATGGACCCCCAGCGCTTCAGAATCTCGGCGGCAAGTGGATAGTCCCGGGCCTCGACCGCGTGTCGTATCGCGTCCTCATATTTTTCGTTGGCGAAGAACCATTCCGCGGCTTTCTTGTGCAATGGTATGGGGTCAAAGGACCGCCGAACCGCATTTTCCTTGATGAGAAGGTCGGCGAACAATCCATGCATTCTGTGCCATTCATGGTCCTGATCGAGTGGATGGATGAACAGGCCGTTTTTCTCGAGTTCGGAGATTTTCAGAGTGCAATCGTCGCGTCCCAGAACATGATCGCAGAGCTTGCCGTTCAGCTTGTCCAGAATGGCGATTTGCAGAAGGAAATCCCTGTCCCCTTCGGGGAGGCCGCTTAACACGCAGTCTTTCAGATATTCGGTCAGGGCCTGGGGGCAGCCATGCTCGAAGTCGTTTAGGGTTTCGTGGCGGCCATAATAGGAAACGCCAAGATTGAACAGCTGGACTGCGGCCGGCCATCCCTCGCTTCTTCGATATATGGTGTCAATTTCCGCGTCGTGCAGATCGCTGTCTATGTTCTTTTTGAAGAAATCATTTGTTTCTTCTTTCGTGAAGGACAACTCTTCGGATGTCAGGACAAGGAGCTTGTTGCCCACAAGCAGCCTCGCGATCCCGATCTCGGGAATATTTCGGCTGCTGATGATGATGCGGATGCCCTTGGGGATCCGATGCAGCAGCTCCTTCCAGAACAGCAGGATGGATTTGTCCGTTACCGCTTCGAATTCGTCGATGAAGAGGGTGACATTATCTCCTATCGACAGGAGTTCCGAAATAAACCAGTCAGACCGCTGCAAATGGGATTTAGAGGTGTCCGCGTCCTGCACCGGTGGCGCGCCGGAGCCATTTGCCGGGGTTGTCGGGGCTTTCAGGGCGTCGATGAGCTGGCGGAGATGTTCCGCGTGCCAGCGGCGATCATTGTCCCGCTTGTCGAGCGTGATCCAGCCGGTCATGCCGCTTCCTGCCTGGGTCAGGGTTTGCTCGATCTGCCGCATCAGGGTTGATTTGCCGAAGCCGGCCGGCGCCTGCAGCACAACGATGTCGGGTGCACCGGGAGATAGGGCGAGTTTGATGAGACGGCTGCGGTCGACAAGCGGAGTGCCATTGGTCGGCGGCGTCGCAGCGGCGCGGCGCGGCCCGCTCCGCTGCTTCCGGTGTTTTGCGTCGGCGGCTTGTCTTTCTGACATTTGCGCACGGATCGGCATGGTGCTCTCCCAGGTGATTTTTGGAGGTACCATATCATGTTTTGGCTGCCCCACCCGATTCGGGTGGTTTGGACAGGTGGGATGCGTCGTACACCGATCCTGTTGAGAGGGTATTGAGCGGCGGCGCGGGCTTCATGAAGCCTAACCGGCAGGGAACGCATATCAGAATGTGAAGCTGGTCCGCGTGTAACTCTCGATACGAAAAATGAATGTGTGTCAGGCCTGTGCCGAACTGTCGGTTCATGCCTGCGCGTCCGGGAGAGGGATATGCGACTTTATAATTCACTGGGGCCGAACCCTCGCGTGGTCCGCATGTTGATGGTCGAAAAGGGCGTGAGCATTCCCACGGTGGAATGGGATGTCCTGACGGGTGAGAACCGCGGAGAGGCCTATACGTCGAAGAATCCGACCGGCCAGACTCCCGCGCTTGAGCTGGATGACGGAACCGTCATCGGCGAAAGCGTGACGATCTGCGAATTCATCGACGAGATGTATCCCGATGTGCCGTTCGTCGGCACGGATATCGTCGAGCGCGCGATCTCGCGTCAATGGTTGCGGCGCGTCGAGCTGAAGATTGTCCTCTACATGTTCGATGCGTTCCGTTTTTGCGAGGGGCTGCATCATTATGAGGACCGGGTCTTCGTCATTCCTGGCGCTGCGGAAAGTCTGAAGGCCGCCGCGAGGGAGGGGCTTCTCTGGCTTGATGGCCTGATCGAGGGGCGCCCGTTCATTGCCGGGGAAGAGATCCGGCTGGTTGATCTCGTGCTGTTCTGCTGCCTCGATTACCTGAAGGACGCGGGGCAACCCATTCCGGAAGATGCGGGGAACATCCAGGCCTGGTTTTCGCGGATGAATGCCCGGCCCAGCGCGGCGGCAAGCATGCACCCTGATCGCGCAGTGTTGGGCGGCTTGTGCACCTAATCGCAATGACCACGTCAATTCAGCGACTTGCCGGCGTGCATCGGTGATCGCGTACGATGTCCCAAGCAGGACAATTGTCTGAGCGAAAGTTCAATGATGAAGGAGTGAGTGTAATGAATCAGAAGGTTGCCATCAAGCGTCCGGTCGATTTCGAAAAACCCATGATCGAGCTGGATGAAGTCCGCTGCGCGGCGGATTGTCAAAAGTTTCTGGTCGGTGTGCTGACTACGCCTGGCTTCCGGGATCAGGCGATGAAGTTGGTCGATCCGAAAGGCGGCTTCTTTTCGGATGCGATGACCGAAACCACCATGGCGGAGTTCATCGACGTCCAGCAGGGGCCGATCATCGAGACCGTTCCCGACTTCGAGATTCTCAACTGGCGCTTTGGGATTGACGCGGGAAATATCGCTGTCGTCAAGTTCCAGGCCACCGCGTCCCATTGCGGTATTCCCGTCAAGGGCGAGAATGGCATGATCGAACCGAGCGGGAAGCGTGCGACCTGGACCTGTGCTTGGATCTTCACGCTGAAGGACGGGAAGATCATGCAGCTCGAAAAGAGCTTCGATCGTGGTTCCTGGCATTATGCGCTTGGTCTCAGCCCCTGGTCGGTGATGCCGGTTCAGCCGACGTTCGAATCCGACAATCGCGGCGCGTGAGCCCGAACGCTACCTGATGGGCCGTGGCGGCCAGAGCAACGGACAATAGTCTCTGGTCGCCACGCCAGTCATCCGGACCATCGAACGACAACTGACCTGGGAGGGGGATCGTGGATACAGTGAATCACGCGGATGTGCTGGTCATCGGCAGCGGATTTGGCGGTTCGTTCGCCGCCAGAAACCTGACTAGGTCCGGCTATAAGGTGGTCCTGCTCGAACGTGGGCCATGGCGGAAAACCACGCCCACCGCCTCGATCGGCGTGGCTGACCCGACGCCGCTGCCGCAGGGGCGCAAAATGCTCACGCATCTGCTGCGGTCCGTGCGTCTTCCGGTTTCCGGCATGAAGGAGATCAGACTCAACAAGCGCGGCTTCTTCGAAGGCTTTTTCGGTCATGGTCTCTGGCTTTTCTGCACCTCGAATGTCGGCGGAGGAAGCCATGCCTTTGCCGGCCTGCTCTCCCGTCCGCTCGTCGAGGATTTCTGGGACGGTTTCCATCCCGATCTGACCAGCGAGACCATGGAACCCTATTATGATCAGGTGCTGGAAACGCTGCGTCCGATCGACCCTACCGAACGGGTTGAAGAGGCCGGCTGGCGCTATCAGATCGGCGAAGGGCAGCCCTTGCGCGAGGTCGAATCCCTGCGCCGGCCGGCGAGCTTCCTGCTGGCCGAACCCGGTCTGGCACCCAAGGCTCAGGTCGGGCCGAACGACGTGCGGCGCCGTGAATGCGAAATGGACAATAACAGTTTTCTGGGCTCAGGCTCCGGCGCGAAGACGACGCTGGACGCGGCGGTTATCTGGCCGGCGATGAAGGATGGGCTTGTCGTCATGGACATGTGCGAGGCGCTCTCCATTCACCAGACCGACGAGGCGGAGGAAGCTCGTACTGGCGACGACGACGGCACGCGATATGTCGTCAAGTTTCGTGACCTGAAGAAGAATGCCGACAAGGAAATCCGCGCGCGCTTCGTCGTGGTGGCCGCCGGGGGCCTGAATTCCGTCAGGCTGCTGATGGCCAGTCGGGGTTCCGCGAAAGGGTTGAGGGATCTTCCGGGGCTCGGGCAGCGCATCGGCGGCAATGGCGATTTCTTCGGCTTCTGGAAGGAAAACGCGCCGCTGGACCTGTCCCGGGGGCTGCCGGTCGGGCCGGCCTTTCGTCCCGCCAAGTCCCTCTATGAAAGTTATATGGTCCGCGCCGGGTTCCAGGGTGTCGATGGCTATCCGCTGCCGCGGTTCATCAAGCGCTGGCTGCGGCGACAATCGATCCTGATCGCGATGGCGTCGGAAAAGGCGGAAGGAACATCCCGGTTTGTCGATGGCCGCTATTATCTGGATTACCAGAAAGAGGTCAGCCCGGGCGTGATGGAAGTCGCGGACTGGGTCAGCGAGCTGGAGGCCGCGACGTCGACCAAGGTGTTCTCGACCAAGGTTCCCATCAGTGTTCATCCCCTTGGCGGTGCGTGCATCGGCGCCACTTCCACGCAAGGGGTGGTCGACGGAACGGGACAGGTCTTTGGATGTCCCGGGCTTTATGTCGCGGATTCGGCGGCCTTTCCGGGGGCGCCTGGAGGGCCTCCGAGCCTCTCCATCGCCGCCTGGGGGGCGTATGTCGCGGACTGCCTCGCACGCAGCGATCGTAGGAATTACGTCGCTGAATCGGATGAGGGATTTACATTATACAAATATAACTGAAATTTATATTTCAAATTTTGTCAGAATTAAATTCCACCTTCGGGCGCAAATGCAGATTTATTAGGTGATGTGATGAATAAGATTTATCCGAACGCTGATGCGGCACTTGATGGGCTGCTTCGTGATGGTTTGCTGATCGCCAGTGGCGGCTTCGGTCTTTGCGGTATTCCGGAGCGTCTGCTCGATGCGGTGCGCGCTTCGGGCGTGAAGGAACTGACGTTCGCGGGCAACAATGCCGGCATCGACAATGAGGGGATCGGCAAGCTGCTGCGCACACGGCAGGTGAAGAAGATGATCGCCTCTTATCTAGGCGAGAACAAGGAGTTCGAGCGCCAATATCTCGCGGGGGAACTGGAAGTGGAATTCTGCCCGCAGGGGACGCTCGCCGAGCGGATGCGCGCGGGCGGCGCTGGCATTCCCGGTTTCTACACCAGGACAGGCGTCGGCACCTTGATCGCCGAGGGCAAGGAGGTGAAGACGTTCGACGGGCCGGACGGGCTGGACGAGTATATCCTTGAAAAGGCCATCTTCGCTGACCTCGCGCTCGTCAAGGCGTGGAAGGCGGACGAGACCGGAAATGTGGTGTTCCGCAAGACCGCACGCAACTTCAACGTGCCGGTTGCGACGTGCGGCAAGGTCTGCGTCGTCGAGGTTGAGGAAATCGTCCCCGCGGGAGGCCTGGACCCCGACTGCATCCACCTGCCTGGCGTCTATGTCCAGCGCATGATCATGGGGGCGCCTTACGACAAGAAGATCGAATTCCGGACGATACGTGAAAGGGAGATCGCCTGATGGCCTGGACTCGCGACGAAATGGCGGCGCGGGCCGCAAGGGAGCTGCATGACGGCTTCTATGTCAACCTCGGCATCGGTATTCCGACGCTGGTTGCCAATCATATCCCGGCGGGAATGATGGTTACGCTTCAGTCGGAGAACGGGATGCTGGGGATCGGTCCGTTCCCCCATGAAGGCGAGGTCGACGCCGACCTTATCAACGCGGGCAAGCAGACGATCAGCGAGTTGCCGCATTCGGCCTATTTCGACAGCGCGCAAAGTTTCGCGATGATCCGCGGCGGGCATATCAATCTTACGGTTCTGGGTGCGATGGAGGTGAGCCAGGGCGGGGACATCGCCAACTGGATGATCCCGGGCAAGATGATCAAGGGCATGGGCGGCGCGATGGATCTCGTCGCGGGCGTTAGGAAGATCATCGTGCTGATGGAACATGTGAGCAAGAATGGCGAACCCAAGTTCATTCCCGAATGCGCGCTGCCGCTGACGGGGCGCAATGTAGTGGACATGATCATTACCGATCTTGCGGTGTTCCAGCGGCCCGACCATGCCTCTCCCTTCCGCCTCATCGAGCGCGCACCGGGGGTGACCCTTGACGAAATCGCCGCCAAGACCAGCGCGAGTTTTGAGGCGTAGGGTGATGAGGAAGGGCCCTCTTCTCCGGTAAAAGAGAACCCCTCCGAGATCTTGTTACGTGATGATTTGTAATCGCTGCAACCTGATTGTGGCGCACCTGTTTTTTTGTGCCTTTTTTCGATGGGTTTTGAAATAATAATAAATAATTTTTTAAATATAAATTGTAATATAGGGAGGATAAATTGAGGTAAATTCCATCATATGTTTTGACGCTTCTTGCGAGTTCCGCCTTTATTGCCCAGCCTTCCTGGGCTCAGGCTAATCCTCAGGCGACCTCCGCCACCCCAGCCAGCTCGGATCAGGCCGACAAGGGGGAAGCGAAAGCAGGCGCGGATGATGGCGCCGCCATCATTGTCACGGCGCAACGTCGCTCGCAATCACTCCTGAAGGTACCGGTCGCGGTTTCGGCCCTTACTCCGGGCGATCTCGAGCGGCAGGGCGTGACCTCGAGTTCTGATCTCAGTGGCGCGGTCCCTTCCCTGCAGGTGACCAGTGCTTTCGGCGATGCCCAGCCCAATTTCACCATGCGCGGTATCGGTGTCGGCAATGAATATGGTGCCAACCAGGTTTCTCCGGTCGGCATTTATTCAGACGACAACTATCTCAGTGCACGTACCATGCACGGGCTTCAGCTGTTCGACCTGGAGCGTGTGGAGGCCGTGCGTGGTCCGCAGGGAACCCTGTATGGCCGCAACACGACCGGCGGCGCGATCAACTTCATTTCCGTCAAGCCGAGCCTTACCCCGGGAACAACCGGCTATGTGGAGGTCGGCTATGGTCGCTTCAATGAAGTCCGGGGGCAGGGGGCCATCGAAGGAACGCTCATCGATGATGTTCTCGGGTTTCGCGCATCCGCCAATTATGTGGAAGCCGATGGTTTCGTCAAGAATATCGCCCCCGGAGAACCCGATGCGAATTCGAAGAATTCCGTCGCCGGCCGCCTGATCATTCGTGCCAAGCCGACCGACCGGCTGGACATGTATCTCAAGTTCACCGGCGGCAGGAGCAGGCCGACGCAGGCGGGCATCTATCATCTGAACAATGATTCGGGTGTCTCGACCTATTATCGGTCCAGCGACGGGTTGAGTTTTTTCGAGACCAACCAGCCCGACCTCGGCTATAGTGACGTCAAGAATGCGGGCGTCCAGTTCGTCGCCAATTACGAACTGTCCGATACGCTGTCTGTCCAGTCGCTCTCTGCCTATGACTGGGCGAAACAGAAGCTGACTCAGGAGGGGACGGGCTCTCCGGAAGTCGGTCTCCTGCAGGACTATTTCGGGGACGTGTACAAGCAGTTCAATCAGGAACTGAAGGTCATGTACCAGAATCACGGGACCAACCTGCAGGCCGGCCTCTATTATGGCTGGGACAAGATCACCGATAATGAAAGATACCGCCTGGTTCAGGTCATGTATTTCTATCAGCGATATCAGCAGGAACGGAATTCCTATGCTGCGTTCGCACAGCTTGACCAGAATCTGACAGACCAGCTCGCGGTGACCATCGGCCTGCGTTATACCAAGGATACGAACCGGCTTTACAATGCCTATTCCTTCCTGACCATGTTCGCCGATCCCGCGATCGCCCCGTCGTTCGAGACCTATGGTTTTGATCCCCAGAATCCGGCGGCCGCGGCAATCCTCTTCACGCATGGCTCGATCCAGCCCGACGGCACGATCGTTCCGGAGAACGCGGGCAAGAAGAAGAGCAGCCGCCTCACCGGCAAAGTCGGCCTGAACTATACGTTTGACGGCGGCGCCATGGTCTATGGCAGTTTCAGCCGCGGCTATCGTGCCGGCTCGTTCTCGAGCCAGTTCTATGCCGGCAACCCGATCGACTTCGTGCCGCCCGAAACGGTCAATGCCTATGAAGTCGGTTTGAAAACAAAGCTGTTCGGTGGTCTGGCCAACATGACGACGGCGGCTTTCTACACGACCTACAAGAACCAGCAGCTCAACGAGGTCATCGGAACCACCGGCTATATACGGTCCGCACCTGGATCGACGATCAAGGGCATGGAGCTGGAACTGGCGGGAAGGCTTGCGTCAACGGTGAAGGGGAACCTCGCCTTCACCTATCTTGATGCCCAATATGACAAGCTCGTCCTGTCCGGCGTCAATCTGGACGGCAACAAGCTGCCCAACGCCCCCAAGGTCACGGTCAATGCCGGGCTTGAGTGGACGGCTGCTCATCTGGGGAGCGGAGACATTATTTTCTCGCCCAACCTGATCTATACCAGCAAGCAGTATTTCACGCCCTTCAATGACAAGGACGGAAACCAGAACCTTCATTCGCCGTCGCATGTTCTGGTCAATGCGACGCTGGGGTGGGAGTCGAGCCGCTTCTCGATCCGCCTGTGGGGCAGCAATCTGTTTAACCGGAAATACTTCATGTACGGCCTGAACCTGCGGGACGCCTTCGGGTTCGACTATCTGGTGCACGCGCCGCCCCGCACCTACGGCATCACCGCTCATTATAATTTCTGATCGGACGGGGCCGCCCGCGGATGTGCGGGCGGCCCCTGCCGGCGGGGGCTGCCCGGCGACCGGGGCCCGCACGGAATTGAGTCTCGACCGGCATTGGCGGGGCTGTTTGCAATCGAACGACATGCACAATCAGGAGGCAGGACGATGCCGATTTCCCTCAACGATATGCTTGCAGAGGCATGTGCCATCGTGCCGCGGATCACGCCGGAAGAAGCGCGGCAATGGCTGGCCCAGGGTGACGTGCTGATCGTGGACGTGCGCGACTCGCATGAGGTCGCTGCGACCGGCAAGATCAAGGGCGCCGTCAATGTCTCGCGGGGCATGATCGAGTTCCGGGCGGCTGCCGACACGCCTTATCACGATCCGGCGTTCCGGAAGGACAGCATCATCATTGTCTACTGCGCGTCCGGGGGCCGATCCGCGCTGGCGGGCAAGATCCTCAAGGACATGGGCTATGAGAAAGTCCATAATCTCGGCGGGTTCAACGACGCGAAAGAGGGTGGTTTCGACACCGAGCCGGCCTGTTGAACGCCGGTCGCCTCCTCCGGGCATCCTTGCACGGACGCTGGCCGCGTCTCGTTCGCGCCCTTCCGTGATCCGTTGGCCGGTGCCGCATTCCGGTATGCGTGCCGCTGCAACGCCATCCATTTTTTGATCAGCTGGCGCACCGCATCACAAGGCGGCGTCAGGGTAGCAGGAGCAGATCATGACGGAATATGACTATGACCTGTTTGTGATCGGCGCGGGATCGGGCGGCGTGCGCGCGAGCCGGGTGGCCGCCTCACATGGTGCCAGAGTCGCGGTGGCGGAGGAGCACCGCGTCGGCGGCACATGCGTGATCCGTGGCTGCGTCCCCAAGAAGATGCTCGTCTATGGTTCGCACTTCGCCGAGGAGCTGCGGGACGCGTCGCACTATGGATGGACCATCGACGCGATGCATTTCGACTGGGCGAGCCTGCGGGATACCGTGCTGCGCGATGTCGACCGGCTCGAGATAACCTACACCAACACGCTCGACGCGCATGAGGTGGCGCATTTTCACGAGCGCGCGACGATAGCGGGGCCGCATGCGGTGCGCCTTGCCTCCGGACGTGAGATCAGCGCGAAAGTGATCCTCATCGCGACCGGGGCGGTGCCGGTCATGCCGGAGGTCGAGGGAATCGAGTATGCGATAACCTCGAACGAGGTGTTTCACCTGCCCACATTTCCCGGGCGTGTGTTGATTCAGGGCGCCGGCTATATCGCGATGGAGTTCGCCGGCATCTTCAACGCCCTTGGCGCGCATGTGACGGTGGTCAACCGTTCGGATCAGATCCTGCGCGGCTATGATGAATCGTTGCGCGACCGCCTGTTGCAGATCACCATGACACGCGGCATCGACTATCGCTTCCATTGCCCGATCCGGCGGATTGAGAAGCGCGAGGGCGAGGCGCGCGTCGTGCATTTCGACGGCCATGATCCGATCGAGGCCGACATCGTGCTCGTCGCCACGGGACGCCGGCCCAATGTCAACGGGCTGGGGCTGGAAAATGCCGGGATCGCGCTTGGTTTCAGGGGCGAGATTCCGGTCGACGGCCATAATCGCACAAGCTGCGAGAGCATTTATGCGGTGGGGGACGTAACCGACCGCATCCAGCTCACGCCTGTCGCGATCCGCGAGGGGCATGCCTTTGCGGACACGGTCTTCGGCGGCACGCCGCGAGTAATCGACTATGGCTGCGTTCCGAACGCCGTATTCTCGCAGCCGCCGCTGGCCGGGGTGGGGCTCACCGAGGCGCAGGCCCGCGTGAACCATGGCAATATCCGGGTCTATTCCTCTGACTTCAGGCCTATGAAGAACATCTTCGCCGAACGCCATGAGCGCGGGCTCTACAAGATGGTCGTCTGCGCGGAATCTGGGAAGGTGCTGGGGCTCCATATGCTGGGCCATGAAGCGCCCGAAATCCTTCAGGCCGCCGCGATCGCGGTCAAGGCAGGCCTCACCAAGGATGATTTCGACGCGACCATGGCGCTGCACCCCAGCATGGCCGAGGAACTGGTGTTGATGCGCTAGCGGATATGCTTCCCTCACGCCGGAGAGAGGGAGCGAGAGGGAGCCAGTTTCCCCCGTGATTTTGCCATTCCGGACCATTTTTGGCCTTCCCCGGACATGGAGGAAAAGAAGGATCGACCATGACCCAGTTAAGCGACATCTACATTATGGGTGGTGCGCGTACCGCTATTGGCACCTTCGGCGGATCGCTTGCCGCGTTCCGGCCGGCCGACCTCGGGAGTATCGTTATCAGGGAAGCGCTGTCGCGCGCCGGCATGGCCGCGGAAATGGTCGAACAGGTGGCGATCGGCACAGTGGTGCCGACCCAGCCGTCGGACGCCTATGTCAGCCGCGTGGCCGCCGTGAATGCAGGCGTGCCGGTCGAAGCGGTGGCGATGAATGTCAACAGGCTGTGCGGCTCGGGCTTGCAGGCCATTGTCTCGGTCGCGCAGGCGATCAGGCTGGGCGAGTGTGACATTGCGATCGGCGGCGGTGCGGAAGTCATGTCGAACGCCCCGCGTATGGTGCAGGGCACCCGTTTCGGCCAGAAGCTGGGCGATATGGCGTTGCAGGACATGATGTTGGGCGCATTGCACGACCCGTTCGAGAATATCCATATGGGCGTGACGGCGGAGAATATCGCCGAACGCTGTCAGATCACGCGGGAAGAGCAGGACGCACTCGCGGTGGAAAGTCACAAGCGCGCTGCCCGCGCCATCGCGGAAGGGCGTTTCAAGGAGCAGATTGTCCCGGTCGAAATCAGGACGCGCAAGACCGAGACCCTGTTCGATACCGATGAGCATGTGCGGCCGGAGGTTTCGCTTGAGGCGCTGGCGGGCCTCAAACCGGTGTTCAGGACGGGCGGTACCGTCACTGCGGGCAATGCCAGTGGCATCAACGACGGTGCGGCTGCGGTCGTGCTAGCGAGTGGTCAGGCGGTAAACCGGCTTGGGCTCCAGCCGTTTGCCAGGGTCCTTGGCTGGGGACATGCCGGTGTCGCGCCGAACGTGATGGGGCTGGGCCCGGTCAAGGCCGTGCCGGTGGCACTTGAGCGCGCGGGCCTCACCCTTGACCAGATCGACGTGATCGAAGCCAATGAAGCCTTCGCCGCCCAGGCGTGCGGCGTCGCAAGCCAACTGGGGTTCGATCCAGAGAAGACCAATATCAACGGGTCAGGTATCAGCCTGGGGCATCCGATCGGCGCAACCGGCGCGATCCTGACCGTTAAGACACTCTATGAGCTCCGGCGTACGGACGGGCGCTATGGTCTCATCACGATGTGCATCGGTGGCGGGCAGGGCCTTGCGATGGTAATAGAGAATTGCGAGTGACGACGGACTCTCGTCTCACGCGTCTTTTTTGCCATAAAAAAATTTCATATAGGATAGGCCAGCTCGGCATTTGGGATTCCTAAATGGGTTGGGTGCTGATTCATAGGATTCTGCGATTTGAGCCGAGGTTATGAATGGGCGTGAAGCGGTATGAATCGAGCGAGGCGCAATGGACGAGGATTTGTCTTGGCTGCCGGTTAAGGTGGGAGATTGAGGGCGGACGGAGTAGCTCTACACGGCGGCTGCATGGAGCCTCTCTCTTGTCCCTTAAACATGTCATGAAGTAGCCAATCCAACTCTATCCTAAAAAAGACCGCTTGGATCGCCGCTTTGAGAGCTCATAATAGTTTGTTTTTATGAGTTTTTGGTGCACCCGACAGGATTCGAACCTGTGGCCTTCGCCTTCGGAGGGCGACGCTCTATTCAGCTGAGCTACGGGTGCATACCGTTCGCGAGGTGCTTACGCCATGCTTACGCGAGATTTTCATCGGCCTGAAGAGCGAACCCGACATCCGCTCAAACCGTTGTTTAGAGTCCTCTTCTGAGGAGGAACCCCTCCGACTTCCAGTCGGATATTGGCTTCAGCCATGGACTCGCGTGCAAGCCTGTAACCTCGGGAAAAACGGAAGCCGTCGAAGGCGTGAAGCTTCCGTTTTTCCCGAGGTTACAGGCTATGCGCTACAAGAGCGGTTGTCACACGACATTCCATCATCGCTACCATCTCGTCTGGGCACCGAAGTATCGGTACAAGGTGCTGATCGGCGATGTGCGCTTCAGGGTGCGGGAGATCATCCGGCAGGTCTGCGATGAGATGGGCGTCATCATCGTCAATGGCGCGCTGTCCCGCGATCACGTGCATATGTTCGTAGAGATCCCGCCGCACGTTTCTGTCAGCGACTTCGTGCGCCGCGCCAAGGGACGGTCATCGCGAAAAATCCAGCAGGAATTCGAGCACATCCGCAAACGCTACTGGGGTCAACGCTTCTGGCAACGTGGCTACTTCTCAACCACATCCGGCAACATCACCGATGACATCATCATGCGTTACCTGGACCGCCATACCCACAAGGATGGCTTCAGCCCCTCCACGTGATCCTACCGGCCTCCGGCCGGTCAGTCATTCAGTCACTTCTTTCTTCCAACACCAGCAACCATCGCCAGACTTGACATCCGCCTTCGGAGGGCAGGTGCCAGATCTGAACAGCGACGAGCCCGACGGACTGGACGAGACTTGGTGCCTGTATGACGGACAGCTCATTGACGACGAGCTCTCTTATGCGCTCTCAGCCTTCAAGGCAGGTGTGCGCATCATTGTCGTGTCGGACAGTTGTCACAGTGGGAGCGTGGTCAAGACAGCAGCGATGCAAGCGCTTCATGGAAATCTGCTCAACGTCCAAGCGGTACTCGCCGCGCGCGCAGTCGGCGACGATAGCGTCTCGTTCGAATTGGTTGATGCGTTCTCCGGGGGCGTTCCGCGTGTGATGCCGCAGGATGTGATGAGCCGAGTTTATCTAGCCAACAAGGACTTCTACGACGAGATCGGTTCACGCGAAGAACTCAGCGAGGCCAAGAATCACGTCGCCGCGTCGGTCATCCTGCTCTCAGGCTGCCAAGACTATCAGCTCTCGATGGATGGCCCGTTCAACGGGGCGTTTACAGGGGCGCTGAAGGTCGTTTGGAACGGCGGGAAATACGCTGACGGATATGACAAGTTTATTGGCAACATACGAAAATCACTGAACAACCCCACGCAATCGCCTGGCATCTTCCGAATTGGCGCGCGCGACACGGCGTTCGACGCGCAGCAGCCATTTTTGGTCTGAGTGGGCGAATCTCGCAGATCCAGTCAGATCTTACCCAGGAGAAAGTCGTCATTAGCGTCAATAGGTCTGATTGTGTCCGCCAATTGCACATCCCGTGGTACACGCAACCCCCGGCGAAAATCCAAATCCAAGTTGCTTGCCAAACGGCAGCAAGTCGCGACCCATCGCTCCCAAGCTGACACTCCGCAATCGCCCCCTGTCGCCATTGCCGACTCTGGGCGATATCCGAAGTTTGGCATCAACTAGCCTGCTTTCATTGTACCGTTTGGCACGGTCGCCGTCGTATCCGAATGCGCATCAGGATTTGACCTGTGACTCTAGCGAATTGGCACCGGCACAGGCGGTTGAGGAGAGCCAGACCGCATGGATCGCCAGCTACGATACTGCGGAATCTTGCCGGGATCCGAATCCTCTCGCCCTTGCAACCAGAAGGAAAACCAGTCCAGATTGCGCTCATAGACGGCGAGCCGGTGAATCGGCTGCCATTTTACATGATATTCGTCGGGATAGACATACATCTCCACCGGCTTGTTCTGCTCGTGAAGGGCACCGAAGGCTTCAAGCGCCAGCCGGAATTCGTTGTCGGCAAGTTGCATGAGCAGTGGCGCATCAATCCGAGCCGCGTTGCGGGCCAGCGACATATCCCGCCAGAAGTCCGGGTTGTCGTGGGTCGCTGGCGGATAGCCCATTCCGCGTAGCCATTCCGCCCAGGCGATCCCGCCATAGGTCGCCGTTGTATTGGGCTCCATGCAGCAGGTACTAAGCGCAGCCGCGGCGAAAGCTTTCGAGTTGATCAAAGCAAAGGCCACGGTCGAAGCGCCGTCACTCAGGCCGGTGATCCCGACGCGTGCGGGATCGACATCGCCGTGATCTACCGCCATGTGCACGCCGGTCAGGAGCGAGGATAGAAGGCTGCGGCGTTCGCCCCAATCCTTCTGGTTGGCAGCATTGATCTGGTACCAGGTCCTGAGCTGGGGAAAGGCCGCCGCGAAGAAGGTGGGCCGCTCGGTGCTGAGGACAGCGAAGCCGCGCTGGGCCAGCAGGAAGATCGGATATTCGTCCCCGGTGCCGCCGCGCAGGAAGCCGTCGCTGTGATACTGCACGACGACCATCGGCAGTTTCGTTCCTGCCTTGTGACCGGGCGGCAGGATCAGATCGCCCCATGCCTCAAGACCAAGGTTGTTGTGCCACTTGAGGCGCGTGACGGAGCCCAGGCGAATGCCGGAAAATTCCGGATTTGGGTCAAATATGGTACGCATACGGCCCGTGGTCGTGTCGATGGC
This sequence comes from Sphingobium sp. Cam5-1, assembly GCF_015693305.1. NCBI lineage: Bacteria > Pseudomonadati > Pseudomonadota > Alphaproteobacteria > Sphingomonadales > Sphingobiaceae > Sphingobium > Sphingobium sp. Cam5-1. Next base: position 2,028,605 of record NZ_CP065138.1, read on the forward strand.
TACGATCTTGCGCGGCGTCGCGCTGTCCTCGCGCGTGCAGATCAGTTCCGCTCCGGCCATCACGCAGCCGTGCAGCACATCTGTCGTGCGCAATATGGGCTTGGGAGGCGAAGCGCCCGGTCGCCAGCGATAAAGCGCGATTGTTTCCTTGGCCCAACCTTCCCGGCGAAGAAAGAGCACCGAGGAACCTTGCCGCCAGAGCGAGAGAATGCCGCCTGCACAGGCATCGGCATCGCAACGACGACTGCCTTTGCTGTTTGCTACGACCAGTCTGGCGGGTGCCAGCGGTGAACTCTCCTGACGCTCGAGATAGGCCTTGCTTCCATCTGATCCGATCGCTTTCGGATCGATCGGCATATCAGCGGGCGCCGCATGCGACACCGCAGCCTGCTCAGCGGCTGTCGCCGGCGTGAAGGACCCGGTACGCAGATCGATGGCCCTCACGTCCAGCGCATCAGTTGCCGGGGTCATCGGCCGCGCGGAGATCTCCGGTGAAATTCGTCGATCATACAGCCACCCCGACTGACCTTCGCGATCGATCGCAGCTTGCACGGCTGCCGCGCCTTTTCGTGTGCCGTAGAGCAGCCGTAGCCCATCACTGCTCCAGGCCACCGCTTCCACGTCAACGGCAGATCGCGTGACGGTGCGCGCACCGCTGCCATCGGCCTGTGCGACCCATGCCTGGGTCGCGCCGTTGTCGCGCCGCAGATAGGCTATCATGCGGCCGTCTGGAGACCAGGACGGCACAATGGTACGCGTGGCACCGCTCGGCAGGTAGAAGCCGCGCTGCACGTCCATGATCTTGATGAGTTCGCCGCCCCGATCGACGATGCTCGGTGGACCGCCCCCCGTGAGCCTGCTGACGACCAGCGCTCGGCAATAGGTGTTCGTCGCAAGATCGGCGCGGTTGATGATATAGGCGATGCGGTCGCCATCCGGCGAGACCGCGAAGGGGCTCGGGCCATTGAAAACTGCGGAGTCGGGGTCGCCAATCTCGCGGAGCTGGATAAGGTCTGCTGCTGTGAGGTCGCGCTTCCCTGTCCTGACGGGGGCTTCATCCGAAGGTAGAACGTCGTCGCAGTTTGCCTGCGCCGTTATGGGAAACAGCAGGCACAAGGCCGCAAAACCAAGGCGGTAACAGAAGTTCACGCTTACCATTGCCGGGTGATCCCGAAGGCGATCATCCGGCCGATCGGTGAATAGTTGGTCGAGTCATAAGGCGTGTCGTAGGGTATCGAGGTCGCGATCGGATCAGGCTTGTCGTTAAACAGGTTCTGGACCGACAGGCTGAACTCGAGTCCGCCGAGCGGGGCATCTGGATCGGCCCGATAGCGCGCAGTGAGATCGAGCGTGGTCATGCTTCCGATGCTCACAGCCGATGTCGAGCGTGTGTCGCTGACTCCCCCGGTATAGTTGGCGTTGGCCGCCAGCGTCAGGTTCCCACCGGTCCAGGCGACTGCCGCCTGTCCTCGCCAATGGGGCGGATTGAAGATCGCGCCGGCAAGGTCATAGGTTGGCTGATCTGCGCTGAGTTGCTGGTCGCTTTCGAGATAGGCGAGGTCCAGCGAGAGGCGCAGTTGCTGGTTCTGTGCTATCGCGGCACTGTAACTCGCCAGGACATCGACGCCCCGTGCGCGCTGGCGTCCCGCATTGAGATTGGCATTGTCGACGATGGCGACGACGTTCGCCGGATCATAGGGCACCCCGGTGATGTTGAGGAACGTGCCCGCACTGGCGATGGCTGCGGTCTGCGCGGTCTCGCTCGGGTTGAAGATGATCTGGTCCTGATAGATGGGATTGCTCAGCGCCTGGGACAGCAGAGTGATCGGCGCGACGATCCGGTCGCGATAGCGCACGGTAAAATAGCTGATTTCGAGGCTTGCTCCGGGCAAAGCACGTGGATGCAGGGCAAGCGTGGTCGACCACGTCGTCGCCTTTTCCGGCTTGAGGTCGGGATTGCCGCCAAGGATGAGAATAGCCCCGGCCGTCGCTGACGTCCCCGTCGCGCCCAGGGCTGCGGAAGGAAACAGGTAGACCGCGCGGGGCTGGTACTGCTGATAGAGCGTTGGCGCGCGGAAGGATTTTCCCCAGCTTCCCTTCAGGCTGATGTCGGGCGTCATGGCCCATGACAGGCCGAGCTTGGGCGTGGCCACATCGCCGATGCCGGGGTAGCGCTCATAGCGCAGAGCGGCACTGGCATCGACTTTCGTCGCAAGCGGCAGATTCTGGCCCGGGCCGATCAAGGGGAGGCTGAGTTCCCCAAAGGCGAACAGATTGTCCTGGGACGCGATTGTGTTGACTGCGCTTCCGGTCCCGACGAACCGCCGGAAGCCGATGTCACGATAGCCGCCGCCAATGGCGATCTTGGCGATTCCGCCCGGCAGACGGAAGAGATCGCCATTGGCATCGATCTCGACCGACTTGGCGGTGTTGCGATAGAAGCTGGGACCGGAATCGCTGCACACCGTCAGAGCGCATTCGACTTGATGATAGTCGACCCGTTCCCTGCCGTAGGTTCCACCAAGCGCAATCTGCCAGTCGCCGGACAGATCGAGCGTAAGGGTCGGCGCGACGCCGAAGGACTTGTCGACGGACGAGAAGGTCGCCTTGCCTTCATCGAGATCGCCACCTGCCACCGTCGGAAATGTCAGGTCGCTCCAGCGGATATTGTAGAGCCCGTCGACCGAGAAGGTGAGGCCGCCGCCCAGGTCCTGGTGTCCGCTGGCTACGACGCTGTGATGACGCAGTGCCGGGAACAGATCAAGGCCCGGGGAGCGTGTCGCGGCATAAGACCGCTGGCTCGCGCGGATAGCGGTGTTGCTGCCATATTCATAGGCGGCGAACAGACCGCCTGATGCCCATTTGCGCCCGGCCAGTGCGCCATATTGCTGCTGGAAATCACCGCCGTCTGTGGTTCTGGCGAGGCGAACGCTGGTTTCCAGGCCATCATAGTCACGGCGCAGGATGATGTTGGCTACCCCCGCGACCGCATCGGAGCCGTAGATCGCCGAGGCGCCGTCCGGAACGACCTCGATGCGGTCGACCGCCGCGACGGGAATGCCCGAAACATCGACGCTCTGCCGGACAGCTGTGTAGGCGAGACGCCGGCCGTTGAGCAGCGTCAAGGTCGCATCGCTCCCAAGGCCGCGCAGATTGATGGACGAGCCCCCGCCAACATCGACACCGCTGGCATCGGGGACGTTCATGCCGATGCCGGGGTTCTGCCCGCCTCCGAAGCTTTGCGGGATACGGCGGACGACATCGCCCAGGCCTGCTTGGCCGGAATCGCGTATCTCTTCCTGGCCGATCCGGACAACCGGCGAAGCAATCGCGGCCCCGCGCAGTCGGCTTCCCGTGACGACGATATCCTGCGGGTTGCTTGCAGGGCGGTTGTCGCTGCCGACGCGGCCCTGCCGCACGACGAAGCCACCATCGATGCGAGTATAGGTCAGCCCGGATTGATCGAGCAGGATGCGCAGCGCTTCTTCGATCGTATAGGTTCCGTGAAGCGCCGGGGCCTGCTTGTTCGCGACAACCGTGCTGTCGGCGAGCACGGTGATGCCGGATTGAAGTGCCAGCGCCTTGAGCGATTCGCTCAAGCCCTGCGCTGGCACTTCAACGGAATGGCGCTTTACGTCTTGTCCTCGTGCGACCGAAGGGCCCGCCACCAGCGCCACGGCGGCGATGCTGTTGAACAGATAACTCGCGTGAAATCGAACCATTGCTATGTGTCTCCCCCCTGGCCACGACGTGGCTGGTTGGCGGGGAGACGCCGGGGACTGAAAACCCCCGACAGGTTTTTTCAGCGAAGGGCTAAGGTGTCCTACGAACCGGGACGCAGAAGGATCACACCCGGATCCGATCGGTCGATGCTGAGTCCAAACGTTGCCGCCACGGCCTGAGCGAAGGCGTCTGGATCGCGCACCTGGAATGCCCCGGTGACAGAAAAGCGAGCCAGATCAGGCTCGGCAAGGCGTATCTGGATGCGGTTGTAACGATTGATGGCGGCGACGGCCTCGCCAAGCGGGCTGCCGTCGAGCGCCAGCATGCCGGAAACCCATTGGGTTTCGCCCACCGGCGTCGGATGGGGGATCTCAGCATTGTCCAGGGCTACCGTCTGCCCTGCGGCAAGCGTTCGGCCCGGACGGGAGGCGGCGCTGCCCGTGCTGGTGAGATCGACCCGTCCCTCGAGCACCGCAATTACGGGACTTCCGCTTACGACGCTGACGTCGAACAGTGTGCTGCGCGCAGCGACAGTTCCGCCGGGAACCTCAACGGTGAAGGGGCGCTTGCTGTCCTGTGCAACGCGAAAGCGCGCGCGGCCCCGCTCCAGCGAGACGCGGCGTTCGCCCGCGGAAAGGGAGACATGGACGCGCGTGGCGGTGTCGAGTGTGAGCTGCGATCCGTCCGCTAGCGATACAGTCCTGATTTCGCCGAGCGCGGTTTCATAAGTTGCGGCTTGTGCCGGTGCGACGAGCGTAAAGGGTGCCCCGTATCGCACCAGGCCGACCGTTCCGATGCCGAGAAGCACGACGACGCCAAGGCTGGCGGCCGCGACATGGGTGCTGTGCCGCATCAGGAAAGGCGCGCGAACCAATTTTCGGGTCCGGCCGACTTCGCTACCGGTAAGCCCCCCACTGTCCGCCCAGTGCAGCTCTATCTGCTCATAGGCGATCCGGTGGCGGCGATCGGCGGCAATCCAGGCGGCAAAGGCCTGCTCGACCTCCGGGCCGGGATGCTGCTGGCGGCGCACCAGCCAATCGCCGGCGGTATCATGGATACGACGTGGAATCGGGCCGGGCGCTTCAGTCATGGTGGCGAAGGTGCCGCCCGAGTTGCTTGATTGCCCGGCTCATCTGCTTTTCCACGCCTCGCACGCTCAGCCCCGTCTGTTCCGCGATTTCCGCGTAACTATAGCCATCGAGGCGGCAAGCGAGAAATATTTGCCGGGTCAGCGGCTTGAGACGCAGGACGGCCTGTTCGATGCGGGCGAGGCGGTCGCGCGCCTCCAGGGAGGCGACAGGATCTCCGTCGCCTATTTCGACATCGTCGATCGACACATGCTGGGCCTGATGTGTGCGGACGGCGGCGCGCGCCTCGTCGAGCAGGAGATTATGGGCCGCCTGGCGCAGATAGGCGCCGGGGGCATTGAGGGATACGGCATCAGTCTCCGCGCGTGCGACCAGGCGGGCAAAGACCTGCTGGACGATATCCTCGGCGCGATCATCGGCAGTTCGGCGATGGAGGAAGCGCATGAGGCCCGGCCGTTCTGTCCGGTAAAGATCGTCCACACAGATCGGGGCTGCCACCCGGTCATCGGCAGGTGGCAGCGGATCGCCCTCGTCCAGCGGCACGCGGGCCGTGCCTAGCGCGGGCCGCATGTCTTGTGACGTAGTGCGCCGATCATGGCCTGGGATCGCATCGATCTCATCTCCTCGCAGCGGGCGAGGCGGTGCCGGCAGGAAGCCGGGTGTTGAGAACATGCACGAGAACATGCGCCAACGCCTTTGGCCGCGAACGGCTTGGACATGCGCGTCGGCCACCCGGCCGAATGATGGCGGATCCATTTTATCTCGCACGAGGTTCTCACGCCTCGGCGCCATGCGTCGACGGCGCCCGGATAGATTACTGCTGGTACGCCGAGACGCAAGCCCTGCAAAAAAGAGCTTAAGTTCAAGATCATTGGGAGGCGTCGGAGGTATTCACCGACAAGGTCATTCTTGGAGGCAGAACCCAAAAAAGCGCTATTCCCCGATAGCGATGTTGAGGGCCGATCAGATCAGGCGACCGCCTCAAATCTTTTGCGCGGGATGATCGAAAACAGCCCCAGCCCGGGACCACAGGGCTTCTTCTTGCACCGCTCCCAGTCGAAGACGAGATTCTTCGATACGTTGAGGTAGCGGACCACGATCATTCGAACTGAGCATTCGGCGGGAAATCGGCGTTGTAGCGGTTAGCGGATTTGCAATGGTTGAAGGATGTGTGGGGTTCAGTGTGGGGCTGGCGGACGTGAAAATATTTTATATCAATAATTCAGTTCGTTAGTAGGCCTCCAAAATCCCTCCCGCTCCGCCACCCAGTCTCAAAACATTGAGAATGTCAGGGAATTTTCCGCCACGCGGCGCTATTCCGCGCGCTTTTGTCTGACAGCACCCGTTCGACAGCGAGCGCATGGGTGAAGCCTCGCATCGCGAAGGCTCCCTTGGGGCCTGGCTGAACCACGCGGGCAGGCTACCGGCTGTAAGATCTACAGCATGTGCCGACCCTAGTCCGTTTGAGGGATGACGAATTTCGCGCCACGCTCAATCAAATGCTCTCGGGCACCGTAGTTGCGCCAGCTGCCCCCTGAATATGCGTCGCCGCCGACAAGGCTCCCGTTCATAGGTCCGGCGGCATCAATATCCGTCGCGTCCAGAAAACATTAAGGGAAGAGGTGTCCAGATGCTCGCTGCGGAATTAACGCCCGGCACCGAACCGCAGAACATGATGGCCGAGGCCATCGCCATCCTCGATCCGGTCGTCGCCCTGCTGAGCCTGGTGCCGATCACTGGCGATCGCACGCTCCTCGCTGAATATGGCCCGGCGATCGAAGGTGCCCGCGAGATGCTCGTCCCGGCACCCCCGGGACAGGAGCCGGCCGCGGCCGACGAAGCCGCAGCGGCCAAAGTCCGCGAGCTCCTGCTGGCGGCCATGCGGCGCGGCCAGCGCCCGTTGATCCAGACACCCGATCGGGCACTGTTCCACGAGATGGCCCGCCTCGCCACCGGGACGGACATGCCGGAACCGTCGATCCCCGTCGGGCTCCAGCATGCCGGTTTCGTGACCGACACCCGGGTACACCAGCGGAGCGGATGCCCCCGGCCAATCTCAAGGTGATGGTCGTCGGCGCGGGCATGATCGGCATCAACGCAGCGATCAAACTCCAGCAGGCTGGCTACTCCTACCAGCTGATCGAGGCCGAATCCGACGTCGGCGGCACCTGGCTGACCAACACCTATCCCGGCGCCGCGGTTGATACGGAGAGCCGGATCTATTCCTATTCGTTTGAGCCGAACTCGGCCTGGTCGCGCTATTTCCCGACGGGTCCGGAACTCCTAACCTACCTGAACAAGATGGTCCACAAATATGGCGTTCGCGACAAGATCGCGTTCCAAACGTGCGTGTCCAGCGTGGAGCGGAGCGAACTATGGCGATCCAGAAGAGGTCTGGATGACGAATGCCGCCGGATCGCGGCGTGTCGAGATGCCGGACGACCTGGTCAGTCCGCCGCCGACCCCCTTTCCCGTCGCGGAACTGATCCGGACGGCGATGGACCGCTGGCACACCAGCGGCTTCGACATTCCGCCCTATGCGCGCCTGTTCGGCGAGATGAAGGCGAGAATAGAAGGCCGCGAGCCGACCCTTCCAGAGCGGGCAGCGACCTTCGACGACGCGGTTCGCGGTCAGGCCGTCCCCGACGCCATCCGCCTGTCATCCAGGAGATCGCAATGGCAGGCCATTTCTACATAAGTTCGCCCAACGTCATCGCGGACGCCAAGGGGCGCAGGTTCGGAGTCACAACGGCCCGGTGAGCTATAGCAGGGGCCAAAATGATAAGCTGGCGGCGCAGGATGAATATTCACGATGCAGCATCCCGCCGCAAATTATGAAGAGGAACGCAAGGTGGATTTGAAACGATACGGGCCATGGGCAGTCATCATCGGCGGATCAGAGGGCGTCGGGGCAAGCTTCGCAAGGAAGCTGGCGGCCGACGGATTCGGTCTGTTACTTGTTGCGCGCAAGATCGAACCACTGACGCAGCTTGCTGAGGCGCTGCGGGCCGACGGGGCAGACATCCGTATCCTGCAGATGGATGTCACGCGTGCGGATTTTCTGGACCGCGTGGCAGAAGCGAGCGCCGACATCGACGTGGGCCTGCTGATCTATAATGCGGGCTCGGTCGCACCGGCATCCTTCCTCGATACGCCGTTGGACTCCGCCCTGAATGCCGTCAATCTGAATGTCGTCGGGCCGTTGAAACTCGCGCATCATTTCGGTCGCACGATGTCCGCTCGCGGTGGAGGCGGGATCATTATCCTGGGATCGGTGGCGGGCGCTGCCGGTGGGGCGGGCGTGGCCGTCTATTCGGGCACGAAGGCATTCAGTCAGCGTCTCGCCGAAGGCTTATGGGCCGAATTGCGCCCCGCCAACATCGATGTGCTCTCGCTTGTAATCGGCACGACGCGCACGCCGTTCATTGAACGCGCGGGCCTCAAGCTGGATGGAATGGGAACGCCACCCGCTGAGCCGGACGACATTGCGCAGTTCGGCCTCGACAATATCCAGAACGGCCCCGTGATCACGCCGCCCGAACTGGCGGAGGGCTTCCATGCGCTTCAGGGGATGCCGCGCGCACAAGCGGCTGAAGCCGTGACGCAAGGAACTAAAAGCCTTACAAACGAAAATCGGTGAGGATGATTGGCTCCGTCGCGTCCGCCCGGCTGATCCCGTTCGCTTGACGGGAGCGTCCCGCCACGTGCGGAGCGGGACGCTGCCGGGACCGACCCTTGCGTGGCTGTCAGGCGTTGACGCTCGTCATGTCACATGCCGCAAGATAGCCGAAGGTCAGCGCCGGGCTGAGGGTCACACCCGCGCCCGGGTAGCTTTCCCGCATGGCGGATCCCGCATTGTTACCCACTGCATAAAGCCCGGGGATCACACGGCCCGCCTCGTCCATCACCCGAGCACGGGCATCCGTCGCCAAGCCGCCATTGGTGCCGATATCGCCGGGATAGATGGGCATGGCATAATAGGGCGCGATGGTCAGCGGGCGCAGGCACAGATTTCAACGCCTGTCGCTCGCGTACCCTGGAACAGCAGGCGGGTGGCGAAGGCGCCGGTCACAATCTCCAGGCTGGGCCGCGATCTGGCTTCCCGCAGGTACGTCGCCGCCGTGCTCATGCGGCGGGTGCCTGCGATGGTGAGGTCGGTTGGACCTACACCAAGACGGGCGACGCGTGGAGGTCGGCTGGGAAAGATCGAGCGGGGAGGCTTATCCTCCGTTTATGCCGACTCCCCCATCGACGGGAATCGATGCGCCATGGACGAACGAGGAGGCGTCCGACAGCAGCCACTTGGCCAGTTCGCCGACCTCACTCGGTTCGCCAAACCGACCGACAAGATGGCGCTCGCGCGACCGTTCGAACACGACCTGAATCTGGGGATCGTCCAGCAAACGCTGGACCATCGGCGTGCGGATGATGCCCGGCAGGATGGCGTTGACGCGGATGTTCTGGTTGCCATATTCGGCCGCCGCAGCTCGCGTCAGGCCCAAAACTCCGGTTTTAGCCGATATATACTCCGCGCAATTTGGGATCGCGGCATTAGCGATGCTTGAAGACGTATTGACGATCGAGCCGCCGCCATTTTGGAGCATCGCGGGAATTTGGTGTTTGAGGCACAGGAATACGCCAGTCAGGTCGACTCTGAGCGACTTTTCCCATTCGGCCAGGCTGATGTCGGTCAAAGCCTTGCCTGCCTGTTCCACTGCGGCGTTATTGAATGCTCCATCGAGCCGACCGTGGCGCGCTATCGTCTGCGCTACCATGTTCCGCACCGAATCTTCCGCGCCGACATCGACGATCACTATGTCGGCGTCGAAGCCGTCTGCCCTGATCGCCTCTTGTGTTTCGAGGAGACCCTGTTCCCCGATATCGGCAAGCATGAGCCGAGCGCCCGCGGCTGCGAACAGGCGGGAACTGTCCCGGCCGATCCCGCCACCCGCGCCGGTGACGATAATAGCCTTGCCCTCAAGCGACCCCTCCATGCGTTTCTCCGATACTTATTATGCTAACCACCCTTCTACTGCGTGTTTCACCGGGTCGCAAATCAGCGGAAGGGGTCGAGCTTAAGGATGCGCTTGCCCGTCATTTGCTCGTCCGTCGCTCACCGGTCTAAAAATTCCATTCGCGATGGCTCGTGGCCACGTTCAGAAAGGAAGTCCCGCTGTCCTTGCCGTCCATAGCCACGTAGAACCGCCACCCATCCTTCGTCTTGACGCACAGATAGACGCTGGTGAATGACCTCTGAGTGCTGTTGGGGGTGTCCTGGAAATTGTACCGAACCTGGCCGATCGCCGCGATGTCATTGATCGGATGCACGGTAATTTCGGAGCTGACCGTTTTGAGCGGGCTGGTCCGATGGGCGAAATGCTGGGCAACCCCGTTGGCCACGGCCTCAGGCGACGACATGCCCGGCAGCAGCACGTTGTTCGCAGCAAAGCCTCCGTTCGGAAAAGCCCAGAGGGCCGCGTAGGCGCGACTGTCGCCCTTGCCGGAATACGCCTCAACATAGCGTTCCAGTAGTTCGGTCACGCCCAGGATTGTCTGCTGTTCGGTTTTTGTGAACGGCGAGAATTCAGGCAAGGACCTTGCCGAGCGCATAACAAGATCTGCTTGTTGTGCGGAAGCCGACATCGACAGAGTTGCCATGAGCGCTACGGCGAAAATTGCCGCTCTATTGCCACTAAACTTGCCAGTGATGATTTTCATTTACCCTCTCCTCTTTAAAGCAAGTTTAGTTAGCCCCAAATCGGCGTTGCGTAAGTTGGCGCTAGTGCGCATGGGCACTCGCTGTCACACTCGCCTTTTTCAGCGCGCGCGAAGCGCCTGCACCTTCGCCATGACGCGAAGCACATTGCCGCCCCACAGCTTGTCTATGTCTTGGCTGCTATAGCCGCGCTTCAAAAGAGCGGCGGTGACGTTCGGCGCCTCACCTTCGTTTCGCCATCCGTTGATCCCGGTCACGCCATGGTTGAAATCACTGCTGATGCAGACGTGATCGACACCGATCCTTTTGACGGCCGCGTCGATATTGTCGATATATTGTTCGACACTGGCGCGGGGCATCAGCCTGTTTAACTCGGCGTAGACTTCCTTGCGATGTTCAACTGTCATTCCTTCGTAGCCATTCGAAAAAGTCTGCGCCAGCGAAGTGATGCGGGCGATGTCCGTGCCCGGCGGCAAGGATTTGGCGAGGTAGGCGCTGAAAGCGACGACGCAGACTGCACCGCCAGATTTCGCCACCGCATCAAGCTCCTGGTCGGTGAGGTTGCGGCTGGTGTCGACGACCGATCGGATGCCGGAATGGCTGGCGATGACCGGGGCCTTGCTGAGAGCGACGGTCTGCATCAGGCTCTGTGTCGAAAGTTGCGATACGTCCAGCACGATGCCCAGCCTGTTGGCGTCGGCCACCCATTGCTTGCCCAAGGAGCTCAGTCCGCCATTTTCGCCTGTCTTTTGACGCGCGAAGGGCCGGGAGGAGTCGGCCAGTTCATTATTGCCCATATGGACAAAGCCGATCATTCGAACGCCCTGATCATAGAGATACTGGACCGCATTCTTGTCTTGCGAATAGGGTGCGCCGTTCAACAGGCTGATGAGAATGGCGGTGCGGCCCGAAGCGGCAATCTTGCGAACATCGGCCGGTGTTTTCGCCAGTGCTGCCTTGTCCGGGTGACGGGCCGCGATGTCCTTGATCGCAGCCAGCTTCGCTTCCGCAACGCGGCGTTCCTTCTCACGCCCGCCGACGTCATTTTCCTCTTGAGGAGCATGAACCGACAGGAAAACGGCATCCACTCCGCCCTGCCGGAGCTTGTCGATGTCTACCTCCGACCCGGCGTCGATCGTGGTGGTTTGATCAGGATATTCGAGAGGATTGTACACGTCCGCATGGGCATCGATCACCAGCGCATGGCGGTGAACGGCAACGACCTTATCTGGCGCCGCCTGGACCATGGAAGCAGACAGTGCCAGGATTCCGGATGACAGGACAGGGATCGAAAAAAGGCGCGGCTTCAAGGTTGTAACTCCTTATCAGAATTAGCTTCTGCCATCAACCGCCCGCCCTTGTCCATGGCATGGTCTACGCACCGCGCCCGAATGGCTAGCCAACCACATACAGCGCCACCGAAAGCGCGAGCACGAAGGCGGTGAAAGTGGAACAGAAAATAACAATCAGGGGGCGTCTCCCCGTCTGGATCAACAGCGGCAGGGGCGAACGAACGGCCGTCGCCACCACTGCGGCGGCAAGCAGCGCGGTGGCGGCCTTGTTCGCAGCGACTCCCGCCATCTCCGGAATGACGCCGAGCGAATTGATGCCAGCAAGGGCAAAGAAACCGATCACGAACCATGGCAGCCCAAGGCCTTTCGCGCGGCTTTTCCCATCTTTGAGAAACAGCGCGATGACCGCCAGCACGGGCGCCAGAAACGCAACCCGGGTCAGCTTGACGATGGCGGCGATCTGACCGGCTGGCTCCGAATAGGCATAGCCTGCGCCAAGCGCCTGGGCGACGTCGTGGATGGACGCTCCCAGCATAAACCCGGCCTGGCTATTCGACAGCGACAGCATGTGCGCGGCCACGGGATAGAGGATCATCGCCGCAGCGCTCATGGCGGATATGCCGACGAGCACCAGCGTCAACTGCGCTTCGCTCACCCGCTTTTTGCCCAGGGTCGCGGCGAGCGCCATGGCGGCGCTGGCGCCGCAAATGGCGACGGCGCCCCCGGCCAGTGTTCCAAAGGCCACGCCGCACCCCAGTTTGCGGGCGACCAGAATGCCCACCCCCATCGTGGCGACGAGCACGCCCAGAACGGACGCCAGGGCGATCGGTCCCAGCCCCGCCACCTGACCGACCGTCAACCGTGCCCCGATCAAGACAATTCCCCAGCGCAGCAGCGAATGGGAAGCAAAGCCCAGTCCCGGATGCAGGCGTGGATCCGCCGAGAGAAAATTGAGCGACAGCCCCAGCAACAGGGCCATCAATGTCAGGGGAGCGCCATAATGGTCCGACAGAAAACCTGCCGCCAATGTCCCCAGCGCGACGATCAAAAGGCCCGGAACATGATCGCGCCAGCCAAAACCGATCGTTGCCGGCACATCACCGTACCGATCAGGCGCAACGATGGAACTCATCGACGGTGGTCCGCCGCATCTGATCCTGCCAGCGGAGCAGCGCCCACCCTGTGCCGGTGCCGGTTGACCACCATCCGTTCATGAAGGCGCTCGATGGCCGCGCTTCCGAAATTGACGAAAAGTCCCGGCACAAGCGCGTGGATTATGCAGGCCAGGCCTGCAAGCACCATCGTGGTTCCGAACGATCCCGCCGCAAGAAGATGCTCTCCATAAGTTTCATCGACAGAGTGTGGATGATCCCGGAACATCCGCTGAATAAACATGTGAAGACCCCCTTGGCTGCGGGTGCCAGAATAGCAGGCGCCAGGGGAATTTATTTCCTTTGTTTTCGCAAAAACTCCTTTTACATAGAATCCTATTCTATTTTTTTAGAGAATTGGCGAATATGGTTCTGGACGCATTTGATCGCCGCATATTGGATATCCTTCAGCGGGATGTCACTATTCCCATTGCCGAGATCGCGGAGAAGGTGGGCCTGTCCAGCACGCCCTGTTGGAAAAGAATTAAGCGCATGGAGCAGGGAGGCATTATCGACCGCCGCGTCGCCATTCTCGATCGCGACCTGCTGGGTTTGGGAGTGACGGTATTCGTCGAGGTGCGAACATCCGACCATAGCGATCAATGGCGCCAGGCTTTTTCCGAAGGTGTTTCCGTCATTCCGGAAGTGGTGGAGCTATATCGGATGAGCGGCGAAGTGGATTATCTCTTGAAGATCGTTGTGCGCGACATTGCGGACTATGATCGCATATATCGCAAACTTACCAAGGCTGCGCCGCTTCATGATGTCAGCTCGTCTTTTGCCATGCAGGAGATCAAGTCGACGACCGCTCTGCCGCTTCATGATTAGGGTCGGGCCTCACTGATCAGAGCCAGCAGATGAATGCCATCTGCTTCGAAATGCTCTATCAGGCTGCCCGAGTTACCCTATCGTTGCCGAACGTCTCGCGCTCAGGCGCCCTTTTGGGTCCTTGGGGCGCGGCTGGTACGACACGCGTGGTTGCGCTTAATTTCTCAGGCGCCGGATCCCTGTCGGCGATACGGGAAAGGACTTCAGTGGTCCGAAGATCCGCCAGCCAGAGGCGTTTGGCGACCGCCAGAGCGGCGGCGGCCGCAGAGGGGCGAACGGTATTGATCCGGATTTCGTTCGTGAACAGCGCGACGATCAGCCGGTCACGGATTTCCTCTGAATGAAAGTCGAATTCAATGCCGAGGCGCCTGCCCGAACGGCGTACAAATCCGCGCAACAGGCCGACGTCCGGCAACACGACATCCAAGCGCTCGCCGACGCTCAGCTCCGCCGGTTCAGCGAGCTCCAGCCCAAGACCGGAGATGGAGATGTCGCCCTTGTCTGACCGGATCATCTCTCCCTGCGCGCTCAGAATCGTCACGGCCTGTCGCAGCGCAAAGCGCTCCTCACCCCGGACACGCGGCTTTTCCAGGCACATCATGGCAACCAGCAGCAGGATGAACATGTTCACGATCGTCCAGAAGGTCACCATCGGCAGCAAGCCGACCTGCGACACGACCCGATATTCCGGCGTAACATTGATCATCAGGCCAGTGAAACTGAGCGCCAGGAGGCCGAGCGCTACGAACAATATCGTTCTCTCCCATGGATTCCCGCCCGCGTCGGACCCTTTGGGCGTGACCTTGAAGACAAGGCCTTTCGGACGGAACAATGTTTGCAGGGCAACGGGCAGAATGCGGAAGGTCTGGAACAGCGACAAAATTTGCGCGGCAAGCGGGTAATAGCGCCCCGGCGCCAGAAGCGTGATGCCGCTCAGCATGGCGACGATCAGTGGCAGGACATAGTGAATGACCGCTTCCAGATCGATGCCGACCATCGGAGCCAGATTGAACAGCATGAAGCAAATGGGCGTCAGCACGGCAAACATGGATTGGAGGCCCTGCGTGATCCATGCGCTGGGCAGGAACAGCAGGCGATAGCGCAGCTTCAATCCTGGCCCCAAAGGACCTTCCTTCAGGTACAGGATCTGGATCGCGCCCTGCGCCCAGCGTTGACGCTGAACAAAGAAAGCGGTCGTGCTTTCCGGAGCAAGACCAAAGGCCAGAGGCTCATTCAGATAGCGGGTAACATAACCCTGTCGCAAACTGGCCAGCGTCAACAACATGTCTTCGGTGATCGATCCTTCCGGCAACCCTCCGCCGATCGATTCAAACAAGGTCCTGCGCGTCACGGAGTTCGATCCGCAGCAAAAGGCGGCGTCCCAACCGTCTCGTCCCGGCATGATCGCTTCGAAGAAAAATCGCTGATCGTCCGGCATGGCCTGTTGCAGGCCCAAATTGGTCTGCATGGGGTCGTGATTGTAGAAGCTGTGCGGAACCTGGACGATGCCGATCCGCTCAGACTCGAAAAAGCCCATGGTCCGCAGCAGGAAGTCTCGGCGTGGCACGAAGTCGGCGTCGAACACCGCCACGAACGGCGCGTCGGTGACCGTCAGCCCGTGATTGATATTGCCAGCCTTCGCGCCTTTGTTGTCCGGCCGGTTGATGTAGCCAGCCCCCTTTGCCAGGCACAGATCGCGCACCCAGGGTCGTCGGCCATCGTCGAGCACCCATATGCGCGCGTCCGGCCAGTCGAGGGCGAGGCAGCCGAGGATGGATTTTTCCAGCACTTCGCGCGGTTCATTATAGGTGGCGATGAAAACATCCACCGCGGGTAAATTCAGCGGGTCTTCTTCCCATGCAGCGCGCAGCCGTGCCTCCCCCGCATCAGCTTCCGCCGACCGGTCGCGCGGCCGGGAGAGGATCGCCAGCAAGATCGCGCCATCGAACAGCGCGGCACTTTCCACCAGTAGGCAGATCAGCGGCCACCATAGCTTGCCCGCACCCTCGCCCCACGGAATCGTCTGGGAGACCCGCCACTGCAGATAATAGACAATGGTGCACCCGATCGTCGCGACCAGCCCCGCACGCCACGGCCATATCTTGCCGAAAAGCAGCAGGAATCCCACCAGCAACGCCAGCGGCGCGAAGGGCGCGGTGGTGGCGATGCTGGACATGGGCCGTCAGAGCCTGCGGCTGAACCGGACCTCGGCCAAACGTCCCACATCGCATTTGCGCCCGGCATCGATCCGCCGGGGCTCGGGCGCTGGCAGGGCGACATCGACCAGTATTTCTCGATCCTCTGGCAACGAATAGGTGGATGCGGCCAGCAATTCCTCCCGGCGCCGTCCCGCCGCGCCAGTGATGTTCACGACCTGCCCTTTAAGCCACTGATCGGAGCCGATCATGCGAACGTCTGCGGGCGTGCCGGGACCGATGACTTCAGCCTTCCGTTCTGGAAGGGTGACTTGGACGAAGCGTCGGCGGCAATCGATCAGGTCGAGCACCGGTTCGCCCGCGCGAATGGCGGCGCCGGGGCTGGCGACCGCCGCCCATACCAAAGTCCCCGCCGGGGCACGATAGCCCGCCCGGGCCAGCGCGTCCTTCAATCTCAGACTGGCCTGACGGTAACGGGCAGTCGCGTCGCTCAACGTCTTTTCGACCGCCTGCTTCTGCAAGAGCAGACGATCGCCCTGCTGCACCGCATAGGGCGCGTCATTATAGCTGTCGCCGATAAACACACCGGATTGCGCGGCACTACGCGTAACCTGAATGGCCCGCAGCCTGGCGGCGGCGCTGCTGCAATTGCTGCTCTTGAGCGATGCGGCGGCTTCCGCCTTCTGCACCCCGGCGGGCGATATGAAGCCCCGCGCCGCCAGAATGCGCGTGCGGGCAAGATTGGCGGCTTGCTCTGCGCGTTCGGCCTGGCATCCCGCGAGATCTGCCTGCGCGGAGTCGCGATCAGCGGTAAGGCGCGTTGCCATCGCGCCGGAAAAAAGCGTCGCGCGCTGCTCCAACCGCTGACCTTGGCCGTTCAGTTCGGCCAATTGCCGTTCGCTGAGCGCCATTTCCGTCTGCGCCATCTCGGCTTGAGCCTTTAGCTCGGCGACCTCGCCCGTATCCTGCGACAGGTCCAACAGATGTATGCCGGTGGCTTTGTCGAAATAGTGGCCGTTCGCCGGGAGATCGGCGACTGTCCCATCGGCGGCGGCCGTCAGCCTGATCAGCGGAGCATTGATCGCCGCCTGGGTGGAAACATCGTTCAACACATAGGGCGCGAAGCCCATGGCGCCACCCCCGATCAGGGCGGTCGCCAATATGATACGCGTCATCCGCGCACGCAAAAGATTTTGAATATCAATCATTTTCGCCGCTGACCCGCTGCCTTTTTAACAATCTTCCGAAGCGTAACATCGGATAGTTAGCAGCGCGTTAATGACGTCTCGCCAGTGCCCTTCTTGTGCCGGTTCTACTCGGCAACATCAATTGTGATCGCTACTGAACCAGTCGAGCCGTCTGGAGTGCTGTGGAGAATAGTTGCAGCAGGGCCGTGGTGATACTGTCATCGGCTGTCACGGTCTGCACCAACGGAGAACCATTGACGCCGGATGACGCGCAACTTTGCAGCGCGGTGAGAACCTGATCGGAACTCCCGGCCTTTCCTGCCGGATAGGGCGAAGGAGGAGGCGGCAAAAACGGCGCAATATTGTTTTGCGACCAACTGTCGCCGGAAAGAGATTCCGGCAGATATTGCGTATAGAGGATCGCGATCTTGATGCCCTTGGCCTTGATAGCCGTGCATTCAGTCAGGTCGCTGCTCCGCATTGGTCCGAAATATCGGCCCCCGCCATTTGGTTGATCCAACATACCGTCCGTGATGAGGAACAATATCTTTTGTGGCGTCGCTCCCGGGGCACCCGTCCCCGCATTGGGGATGAGATTTTTCATCGTGGTGAGCATGTTCGTCACTTCGGTCGCTTTATCGTCTATATTGCTCCCGCTCGTCGGCATCGAGTTTTTCCACCAATAATCATCCGCCGGAAACAGGGATGCTGCCGAAAAGCCACTGCCGTATGACGCGACGTTAGTCAGACTGTTCAGCGTCCTGACAGGTGAACTATTGCCGGATCGCGTCCAGTCGAACGAGAACATCTGTGCCCGATAGGTAACCTGATATTGGGAAGCCTGGCTTGCAGCGAATGGGATCAACTGCGATGCGGCTGAGACCATGTCGTCCTTGCGCAGGATAATGCTGGAAGGGCTACCATAGATTCTGCCGTAATTATGGGTGAGCCAATAACCGTCAGCCCAGTATCCGGTGTCATAGTCGGAATACACTGGCATGCCCGTAGTCGTGCTCGTGGTGGTGGTCGAGGCACCCCCGTTGGTCGGCGTGGAGACCACAGTCGTCGTCGTGGTCGGCGTCACTTTCTTTTTGACGGTAGACGCGCCGCTGGAACTGGAAGCGACAGTATAAGTAGTGACGTTATAAGTGCTGACAGTGGTATCGATGTTCTTCTTGTTGGCTCCACTCCCGGATGTTGTTCGCGTGGGGCCTGTGATCGTCGGCGTTGAAGTTGAGGTCATGAGATTACCGGCGCTGTCATATACCAGGTCAGCTGACGAATCCCATCTGTAGAAGACATTCTGGGTCGTGGAGCCGGACGTATAATATCCTGCCGATAGCAATATGTGTCGGGCTTGCTGATCCTTGACGTAAATATTGTCGGTTTTCGGAAGCATCGCGTGGCACGCAAAGGCGCAGCCGTTCGCGTTTTCGCTCGTCTTGGTGGCCGCGATTATCTTGCTCACTCCATCCGAGGTCGCAGGCAGGAGCATGGATGGCGAATTGTCCATCGCAAGGTAAAAATCGACATTGGGCGGCTGCGCGGCGCTTGCCGAGGATGTTCCGCTGACCGTCAGAGTGCCAGCCCCCAAAATGCCACCGAATACATTGACCGACTTGGCCGTGTAGCTGACGGTAGCCTTGCGAAGATAGCCCAGTGCGCCGCTGCCGCCGGACGTCCCGTCCGTAATCGTGGGTGTCACCTGCAGGTCCTGGTAACCGCTCAGGAGGCTGGCCTGAGCACTGAACATCGTGCGCGCGGCAGCAGTCGCGTCACTGTTCGACTGAAGGATCATCGAGGGTCCGACAGCCGCGAGCGCCGCTGCGTCGGCCGCGGCGTTCAGGTGCGTCTGGAGGCTCATGGCGCGAGAATAATCGATGCCAAAGCCGGTGACGAAGGTCAGCGGGACAAGCGAAAATGCCATGATCATCATGGCCCCGCCTTGTTGATCGGCCTTTAGACGAGCAGCGAGGCCGGCCATCGCTGCCGAAGAACGGAGACAAGAGGATTTTGTCATCGGTCAAGCACCTAGTAAAGACGAGGAGTCATGTAGATGGTGTGGGTGAGCGCCGTGGTCCGGATAGGTATATAACTGACCGATGGCGTGAAATTGTAAGTGATCTTGCCCATGTACAGCCAGCCTCCGGCAGTACCGACCTGGGTCTTGTTGGCGACGCCGGGAACAAGATTCTGACAGACATTCGATCCGTCCGGTGAGGTCGGCACCATAGTAGAATTGATCATATCGGCCGGGATCGAGATGACGGCATTAGCCGACTGCGCCTCGACAGTTGGAAGCGTACCGGCAGTATGTTCTGAAGTTGTGGGCGTGACGACGCTGCCATCGACATTCTGCGTCTGTGCCTGGGTCCATACGACATAGGCATGGGTGGCGTCGCAGATCCGAAGCAGCGAGACCTGCTCGGTCGCGTTGTTGAGCTTGTAAGGCGACAGGACCACCGCACTGGCGCTGAGATAGGATTTTGCATTGGCGCTCTGCGGCGCGTTGTAGACGACCGTGGGAGACATGGTTCGGCTGGTGAGATCGACCAGCGAACGGGTCGCGATGGTGACCTTGCGGTTGCAGGCAATCATGTCCGACAGGCACACCCCGCCCGTGTACATAAGCACGAACACCGGCAAACAGAGCGCGAATTCCACGATGACTGCGCCGCGCGCATCCTGCGTGAAGCGCTTCAGCATGAGCTTTGCGATGCGTTGCATGAATAATCTTCCGTCGTGAACACCGACGTTGCCACAAGCTTCCGATTGGCATTGGGCTGATTTATCAGGTTCAAGCCTAGCGGCCCTTTTCCTGTCGGCCACAGATACACCAACTGGAGAACGACGATGCGGTTTTTGCCGCTACCGCCCGACTGGTAGATATAGCCCGTCCCTGTCGAGGTCAGCACGCCATTGCTGTCATACGTGAATGTCGGCGCGGAAGTGCTGCCCACATTATAGCTGGTTGCGGTGGCAACGTTGACCGTTAGCCGCGAGCAGGTGAGCATCGCCGGCAGGAGCGAGGGAACGCTGACGGCTTGCCCGCTCGAATTGGTGCCGGAATACCCATTGCAGATGGCGTCTTTGAAGTCATCGGACGTCATGCCCATGTGCCCATTGGCCATCTGGGTCGTTTGGGCTGAGCCAGTCAACAGCAGGCGCCCTGCGCTTTGAGCCGCGGTCTCCAGCATCTGTTGCGCCAAATATATCATCATCGTGTATAGGATCGCGAACAGCAGCGCGAGCAAAGCCGGTGCGACGATGGCGAATTCCAGGGCAGCCGTACCCTTCCTGTCTTTCGACAGGTTCGTACCGAAGCGGCGAACCGCTTTCAGTGGGTAAAAGATACTGCGTAAAATCGCCACGCGGCGGCATCCTTAAAGCTATATCAAAGGCTATATCGCCGATCAGCGTTCAGATTTAGTAAACGGCCTCGACGGGCACGCTGGGCGGTTATCAACGCGAGTTTCCGATATTGCTCAAGCGACCTGATGCTTGATCAGCAAGCCATAGAGTTGGCACACCATCTAACGCCTCGCGCAGAAGTGCGCCTGCCGGTCCCCGATCCGTTCTATTCTCAGCCATCTTTTGTAACGCTTCGCCTCACGGGCATTGTGTGGGCGGGCAGCAGCCCTGCATGGCCTGCCTTCACGGAGGGGCGATTCTTTCGCGCGCGCGATTTCAGCCGGTCGACCCTGGGGAGCGGCCAGCGGGTCCGTGGTGATGAAGCTGAAGGACATGGGACGATATTCAGAGGCACCGCGTCGGCCGATAGCCTGCGCGGCATGCTTCATGCGGACAGAAGCAAAGTGTGTGACGGGTCCGGCCGCGTCTGCCGAGATAGCGGGCACGGCCTGCCGATTGCAGCCTCGACTCCGCCGCTCCCGCCCGAACGGTCGCGGCCATTTTTGCATGCGGCAGGGGTGGCTGTTCCAGTTCCGCGACGTTCGGAAGGGTTGTTGAAGTGGTTATGGCGGTGGGGAGACGTGAGGGCGAGTTGTGGGACATCGTCCGCAGCTACAAAAAGGTCTTCATCGTCGTCCTGTGCGTCAGCGCGATACTTAACGTCCTGCTGCTGGGCAGTTCGCTATACATGATGATGGTATATGACTCGGTTCTGCCGAGCCGATCCATCCCGACGCTGGTCGGGCTCGCGATCCTGATCATGATCGTCTACGCCTTCCAGGGATTTTTTGAGAATATGCGATCCGGCATGCTGGCCGATGTCGCAAATTCCCTTGAGCAGCAATTGTCGGGCCGGGTCCAGAGCGCGATATCGCAACTGGCGCTGGCTGGTCACAAATTGCCAGGCGACGGCCTTGGCCCGATGCGCGATCTTGAAAATGTGCGCGCCTTTCTGTCGGGCGGCGCGTCTGTCATGATCGACCTGCCCTGGATTATCTTCTTTCTGGGCGTGTTGTTCGCCTTGCATGTCTGGCTGGGCTTCACGACGCTGATCGGCGCGATCATCCTGTTTTCACTGACCCTCGTCACCAACCGCGTCATGAAGCAGCCCGCCGGGCAGCTGTCACAGCTGTCCGCCTATCGCAACAACGTGGCTGAAACCAATTTGCGCCACGTCGAACTGCTGACGGCGCTTGGTATGCGGGGGCGCATGCAACAGCGGTGGGGCCGGTTGAACAATATGTACGGGGCGGCCCAGAACAAGCTGGCCCGTTCCGGCGCGGCGCTGGGCGGGCTCAGCAAGATGCTGCGGCTGGCGCTTCAATCGATGATCCTGACCGTTGGGGCCTTGCTGGTCCTTGATGACAAGGCAAGCGCGGGGGTGATTTTTGCATCGTCCATCCTGTCGGCCCGCGCCTTGGCACCCGTGGACCAGGCGATTGCGAACTGGAAAAGCTTCATGAGCGCCCGCTCCGGCTGGGCCACCCTGACGGAGTTGCTGAAGCGCGTTCCGGCGCCCCCGCAGGTTTCGCTGCGCTTGCCCCCGCCCGCGCAAAAGCTATCGGTGGAAAAGCTCGCCATCGCGCCGCCCGGAACCAGGCAGATAACCGCGAACGGGGTCGAGTTTCAGCTGAGCGCGGGAGATGCCTGCGCCGTCATTGGCCCCAGCGGAGCGGGCAAATCTTCGCTCGCGCGCGCGTTGATCGGTGCCTGGCGGCCAGCGCGCGGGACGATCCGCTTCGACGGCGCATCGCTGGACCAATGGAATGCAGAAGATTTCGGCGGCTTTGTCGGCTATCTCCCACAGTCGGTCGAACTGCTGGACGGAACGATCGCGGAAAATATCGCCCGTTTCGATCCTAGCGCTTCATCCGAAGCGGTTCTGGCGGCGGCGAAGGCAGCGGCGGTGCATGACCTGATCACACGCCTTCCGCAGGGCTATGACACCCGCGTGGGCGCTGATGGCGAAGCGCTGTCCGGTGGCCAGCGGCAGCGCATCGGCCTTGCCCGCGCATTATATGGCGACCCCTTCTTCGTATTGCTGGACGAGCCAAACTCCAATCTGGACAGCGAGGGCGAGGCTGCACTGGCCGCCGCGATCGAAACGGTGCGCAATCGTGGAGGAATTCTGGTGGTGATATCGCACCGGGCCGACGTGCTCGGGCGGGTGAGCCATGTCATGGTGATGCGCGGTGGTCGCATGGAGGCATTTGGTCCGGCGGCACAAATAATGGCGCGGCTGCGGCAGAAACCCAAGCTGGCGCAGGAAAATGTCGTGGCGATGCAGGGCGCAGCTGCGGGAAATTCGTGAGATGAACGTCAATCTTGCCACCGGCTTCATGGCCGATGATCGTGGCGCCGACTATGATCCGGCCGAGCATGTTCAGAAGAAGCTGAAGACCGTTCTGATCGCCATGGCGCTGCTGTTCCTGGGGTTCGGCGTGGCGGGGACGCTGATCCCGATCGGTGGCGCAGTGATCGCGTCGGGGCATATCGGGCTGGCATCGCACATCAAGAAGATCGCACATCCTGCCGGAGGCGTGATCGCGGACATTCTGGTCGAAAACGGCACCCATGTCCGCAAGGGGCAGGTGCTGATGCGCTTCGACGATCGAGTTACCGGAGCGGATGCGGAATATTCCAGTCTGAGCGTCGATCAGCTGCTGGCGCAGCGCGCCCGGCTGGAGGCGGAGCGTCTGGGTGCCGATACCATCGCCTTTCCAAGCGAACTGATGCGACATGATCCTGCCGCGCAGCAGGCGATGACCGATGAAAGCAGGTTGTTCCACATAAGGCAGTCCGAACAGGCGGGGCTGGCCGCGCAGTTGCAATCGCGCATTCGCCAGCATCGGCAGCAGATCAGCGCGTATCAATCGCAAATCCGCGCGCTGGAGCAGCAGGCGGTCCTGATCGAGCCAGAACGCAAGGGCGTGAAGCAGCTGTGGGACAAGGGGCTCGTCACTATCAGTCGGCTCAATCAGGTGGAGCGAACCGCCGTTGACCTTCAGGGCAGCATCGGCGCATTGCGCGCCGACATAGCTCAGACGCAAGCGCGCATCACCGAAGCGCAGGAGCAGATGATCCAGTTGGGCGCGGCCCGTCGGTCGCAGGCCGGCACAGACCTTGCCCAATTGAACGGAGCCCTGAATCAGCAGCAGATGCGCAGCGTGTCAGCGATCGACGCGCAGGACCGCAGCGTGCTTCGGGCTCCCTATGGCGGGGTGATCGACAAGCTGGCCTTCAACACGATCGGCGGGGTAGTGCGGCCCGCAGAGGTCATCATGGAGATCGTGCCGGACAGCGATCAGCTGCTGGTCGAAGGCGCGGTTTCTCCCGCCGACATCGATCATGTGCGCGTCGGCCAAGCGGCGCGCATCCGCTTTACGGCTTTCAACAACGCGTCCACGCCGGAAATTAGAGGCAAGGTGACCTTTGTGGCTGCCGACCGGACGGCTGACCCCGAGGGCAAGGTAAGTTTCTACCCGGTGCGGGTTGAAATAGATGAGGCGCAACTCGCGGAACATCCCGAACTGAGGCTGAAGCCCGGCATGCCTGCGGAACTGTTCATTGAAACCGGAAATCGGACAATGATTTCCTACCTGACAAAGCCTTTGAGAAACCAGTTCGCGCGGGCATTCCGGGACGAGTGAAGGGTGCGCCAGACGGGCACGCCGGGGAAGCGCGGAAGCGTCGAGCGATGCTCGAAACGCTGCCTTTTTTGAAACGCCTCGAACCGGAATTATTTCTACCACTTGACAAAGGTTGATATTCGTCAACTATTAGGAGCAGATGGCCGGGTAGTTGTGTCTCAGCAGATGATCTGCCGTGGACGCGGCTGGCCACCATTTGAAAAGCTAATGAGATAAACCTTAGAGAGAGTATCAGGCTATGGCCCACACGAAGTTCCACCTTGGCTATTTCACGAAGTTCGGCGCGACGTCCTGGCCGGGGGATGGCAAGGAGTTTGGCTCGCAGTGGGCGGACGGTTCCTATCACAAGGAATTGGCCAAGATGCTGGAGGCGGCGAAGTTCGACTTCGTCTTCTTCGAAGACACGACGATCGTGGGTGACCGCTATGCCGGTTCCATGGAGCTTGACCTCAAAAATGCGACCTTGGCGCCCAAGCTCGATCCCCTGCCGCTGTTGCCCGTGATGGCGCAAGACACGTCGCATATCGGCCTGATCGCGACGGCTTCGACCACCTTCTACCCGCCTTATCTGCTCGCCCGGCTGCTTTCGACGATCGATTCCCTGACGAAGGGGCGCGCGGGATGGAACATGGTGACATCGAGCGAGAAGAACGCGGCGCTGAACTTCGGCATGGAGAAACTGCTGCCACCGAACGAGCGCTATGACATTGCCGATGAGTTCGTCGAACTGTGCAAGAAGCTGTGGGATAGCTGGGAAGAAGGCGCGCTGGTCGCGAACCCCGAAACCGGCGTCTATGTCGATCACACCAAGGTCCACACCATCAATTTCGAGGGCAAGCATTTCCGGTCGCGCGGGCCGTTGAACACGCTGCGATCGCCGCAGGGCTATCCGGTTCTGGCGCAAGCGGGCGCGTCCGAGCGTGGCCGCCAGTTTTCGTCCAAGAATGCCGAAGTCGTGCTGGGCATGATGACCGGCGGCGTTCCGGGGATGAAAGCCTATCGCCAGGATATTCGGGACCGCGCCGAAGCGCAGGGCCGCAATCCCGACGACATCAAGGTCTTCTTCCTCACCCCGGTCAACATCTATCCGGAAGGCGAGGGACCGCATGAAATGACCGAAGCGGAAAAGCAGGCCGCGTTCGAGCATAATATCGTGATGGCGTCGTCGTCGCTGGATGTCGACTTCTCGCAATATGACCTCGACGTACCCGTGCCGCAGGACATTGTGGCAGGCGGCCACACCAGCGCGCTGGAACATATGAAGAAGGCTGGACGGGAAGAAGGAAAATCGATCCGCGACCTGTTCTCCATGGGCCAGGGCGCGAGCGGCATGGACTTCAGCGGCACGCCCGAGCAGGTTGCCGAAAAGATGATGGCTGTCATGGACGAAGTGGGCGGCGACGGGTTCCTGATCGAAGGGTCGGGTTACAATCGCCAGCTTCCCGAACTGGTCAACGGCGTCATCCCTGCCCTTCAGAAGGCGGGCGCGGTGCGCACCGAATATGAAGGCACGACGCTGCGCGAAATCCTGCGTGAGTTCTGACGCGATTGGCGTGGAGCGGTTGCGCTGCTCCGCGCCCACCTCAATCTTGAAGCTGGAGCGCGCCCGCACATCGCGGCGCGCTCCAGTTGTTTTGGCAATGTCCGGCTGCGTTGGTTTACGCGGGCCACAACCGCACCCGTCGTTGGCGCGGCCGCAAAAGGCCCGATTGGAACGCGGCACCTCCTTGCGTTAGGGTTCCTTCCAGACGGCCAGGAAGTCGTGGGCAAATGGGAGAGGAACGTTTGACTGAAACCGACAAGTTCGCTGCGACTTTGGCGATATATGCTCTGAAAGCGCGCTACTTCCGGTCCATGGACAATAAAGATTGGCGGGCCTTGGAGGCAGTCTTTGCACCCGACCTCATCGCCGATTTCCGCGACGCCGCCGGGGAGCGGGACGAGAGCATGCTGATCCACGGCGCGGCGCCTTATGTCGCGCGCCTGGCGCCAATGCTGGAGCAGGTCACAACCGTTCATCACGGCCATATGCCCGAGATCCAGATCGAAACGGACAGCCAAGCCAGCGGCATCTGGGCGATGGAGGACAAGCTGTGGGTGCAGGAAGGCTCACCCCTGCCCTTCCGCTGGATGCATGGCTATGGCCATTATCATGAGCGCTATGTGCGGCTGGCCGACGGCTGGCGCATCAGCGAGATTCGCCTGACGCGCTTGCGCATCGATGCGGGCTGAAGGCCCTTATAATTCCTCCAGCGCCGCGCTCGCTTCGATCCAGCTTTCCTCGATCGCTTCGAGCTTCTTTTCGACCGAAGCGCGGCGGACCATGAGGTCGGTCGTCGTCATCTTCGCCTCGGCACCCGTCGCTGCCTTCGGGTCGAACAGCGCCTGATCGATCCGGCTGCGTTCGGCGGAAAGCGTGGCCATCTCCTTTTCCGCCTTGCTGATTGTCGATTTTAGGCTCTTCTGCTTTTCGCGCCATTCGGCTGCGTTGCGCTTTTCCGCCTTGCGATCTGCCTTGGGCGCGTCCCCGCCGCTGCTGCCGCCATCCGCCTTGCGCAAGATGATGTCGGTATAATCGTCCAGGCTGCCATCGAAGGGCTGGGCCGTGCCGCCGTCCACCAGAACGAGGCGGTCGGCCACCAGCTCGATCATGTGGCGGTCGTGGCTGACGATGACGACGGCGCCCGAATATTCATTGAGCGCCTGCACCAACGCTTCGCGGCTGTCGACGTCCAGGTGGTTGGTCGGTTCGTCGAGGATCAGGAGGTGCGGCGCGTCACGGGTGATCAGCGCCAGCGCGAGCCGGGCGCGTTCCCCGCCTGACATGGAGCCGACCTGCTGCGTAGCCCGCTCGCCCGAAAAGCCGAAGCGGCCAAGCTGCGCGCGGACCGCGCCCGGCGTCGCGCCTTTCATCACGCGCGTCATGTGTTGTAGCGGCGTGTCGGCGATGTCGAGTTCTTCCACCTGATATTGGGTGAAATAGCCGACATTCATCTTGGCCGAACTGTTCATCGCCCCTTCCATCGGCGCCAGTTGGGCGGCGATCAGGCGGGCCAGCGTGGTCTTGCCGTTGCCGTTGCGGCCAAGCAGCGCCAGCCGGTCGTCGGGATCGATGCGCAGGTTCACCCGGCGCAGCACAGGCGTGTCGCCATAGCCGACCGCCGCCATGTCCATGGTGATGAGCGGCGGGCGCAATTCGGGCGGGCTGGGGAATGCGAAGGACAGCGACGGGTCCTCGATCGCGGCGGCGATGGGCTGCATCTTCGCCAGCGCCTTGGCGCGCGACTGGGCCTGCTTGGCGGTCGAGGCGCGGGCGGAGTTGCGGGCGACATAGTCCTGCAACTTCTCGCGCTCGGCCTGCTGCTTTACGCGCGCGGCCTCCTGCTGGGCCAGGCGTTCGGCGCGCTGCCGTTCGAACGCATCGTAACCGCCGGGATAAAGGGTGATCTTCCCGCCTTCCAGATGCAGGATATAATCGACCACATTGTTGAGCAGGTCGCGCTCATGGCTGATCACAACCACGGTGCCGCGATAATTTTTGAGGAAGCTTTCCAGCCACATCGTCGCTTCAAGATCGAGGTGGTTGCTGGGTTCGTCGAGCAGCAGCAGGTCAGGCTCGGAAAAGAGCAGCGCGGCGAGCGCGACGCGCATCTTCCAGCCGCCCGAGTAGCTGTCGAGCGGACGTCCCTGCATTTCTTCGTCAAAGCCAAGGCCCACGAGAATGCGGGCTGCCCGAGCGGGCGCGGTATAGGCGTCGATCGCCATCAGCCGCTCGTAAATATGGCCGAGGCGATCGGGATCATGGGTCGCTTCGCTCTCCGCCATCAGGGCGGCGCGTTCCTTGTCGGCGGCCAGCACGGTTTCGAAGGGCGTCGCCGTCCCGGTGGGCGCTTCCTGCGCGATATAGCCAAGGCGCGTGTCGCGCGGCATGTCGCAACCGCCATCGTCGGGGTCGAGTTGCCCGATCATGACCTTCATCAGCGTGGACTTGCCCGCGCCGTTGCGACCGATCAAACCCACACGGCTGCGCGGCGGCAGTGCGGCACTGGCGCGGTCGATGATGGTACGGCCACCCAGCCGCACGGTGATGTCCCTGATATTCAGCATGGGGCGCCCTGTAGCAGAGCCGCGCAAGGTGGTGAAGGTGCGGGCGGGGAGTTTTGCAGCCACGCAAGGCGTTGCAAAGTTCACACCGTTGTGGCCGACGCATTTGCGTGGGTACGGACGGGTGGCGTCGATTTCGCAATAGGAGAATTTTTGCGAAGTGACGCCCGGACCCTTGGGGGACGGGTTTCACGGTGGGAAAGAGCCGATAGCGCCATGCCATGGATCGGCCCCTGTAGGAAAGCGCGGCGGAGGGACGCAATGCCTGTTCGGTCCTCGCGGAGGTCAGGTGCTTATCGGACGGACGTGGGCGCAGTCTCCTCCGCGTAGAGAGTGAACTGGCTGTGAAGGCCGCCCTCGGACGATTGCCCGAGCCAGAGGTCGAACAGGCCGGGTTCGGCAATGATGCGATTGCCCGATCCGACGAATTGCAGATCGCTGCGAGACAGGGAGAAGCGCACCGTCTTGCTCTCTCCCGGCCCGAGCGTGACACGCTCGATTCGCTTCAACTCGCGCACGGGACGGGTACGGCTGGCCACGCGATCGCGGATATAGAGTTGCACCACTTCGCTGCCCCGCCGGTCGCCCTTGTTGGTCAGCCGCGCCGTCACCTCGATCGCGCGGTCCCAGCGCAGGGCAGTGTCGGACAGCTTCAGATTGTCGAGGGTGAATGTGGTGTAGCTCAGGCCATGGCCGAAGGGATAGCGGGCGCTGTTGTCCGTCGTCATGTAGCGCGCGCGATATTCGGTGCGGTTGTCGATTACCGGACGGCCGGTGGACTTGCGGTCGTAGAAGAAAGGTTCCTGCCCCGATTCCCAGGGGAAGCTGACCGGCAGCTTGGCGGAAGGATCGACCCGGCCGAACAGGATGTCGGCGATGGCATGGCCCGCTTCCGATCCCAGGAACCATGTGGCGAGGACAGCCTGGGCGCTTCCGACCGATCCATGCAGCGCAAGAGCACGGCCGTGACGCAGCAGCACGATGACAGGCTTGCCGGTGGCCGCCACCGCGTCGGCCAGCACCTGCTGGGGCGGCGGCAGTTCGATGACGGTGCGCGATTGCGCCTCCCCCGACATGTCCTGCGATTCGCCGAGGGCGAGCAGGATGATGTCGGCAGCCTTTGCCGCCTCGACCGCCTGAGCGATGCCGCCGTCGATCGGCGTCATGATGTCGCAGCCCTTGGCTATGCTCAGCTGGGTAGGGTCGGGCATGGCGGCACGCAGCCCGGCGGCAATGTCGACGCCCTTCCCCTTGTCGCCGTAAAAGGCCCAGGGGCCGTAGAGATTGTCCCGATCCTCACCGAACGGGCCGATCAGCGCGATCTTCTGGCGCTTGGCAGGATCGATCGGCAGGACGCCGCTGTTCTGGAGCAGCACGATTGAGCGGCCCGCCGCTTCCCGCGCCAAGGCGCGATGGGCGGGCGTAAATATGCGGGTTCTTTCCGCCTCTTCGCTGATCGAGCGGTAAGGATTGTCGAACAGGCCGATCGCCATCTTCACATAGAGAATGCGGCGCACGGCGACGTCGAGCGTGCCCATCGGCACCGCGCCGCTCTTCACCAGATCGGGCAAGTGGCGGATATAGAGGCCGCTCTGCATCGACATGTCGACACCCGCTAGCACGGCGAGGCGCGCGGCGTCGCGTTCATCCTCCGCAAAGCCGTGAGCGACCAATTCTTCGTCAGCTGTATAGTCGGAAAAGACGAAGCCCCGGAACTTCATCTCGCCGCGCAGCAGATCGGTGAGCAGTTCGCGGTCGGCGGTGGCGGGCACGCCGTTGATCTCGCTGAACGCCGCCATGGTCGTGAGCGCTCCCGCCGCGAAGGCTGAACCGAAGGGCGGCAGATGGGTTTCGCGCAGCGTTTCCTCGGAAATATCGACGCTGCCATATTCAAGGCCGGCCGCGACCGCGCCATAAGCGGCGAAATGTTTTGGGCAGGCGAGCAGCGAATCGTCCCGGCGCAGGTCGCGCCCCTGAAATCCGCGTACGCGGGCAGCGGCGAACAGGCTACCGAGATAGACATCCTCCCCCGCCCCTTCGACCACCCGGCCCCAACGCTGGTCGCGCGCGACATCCACCATGGGCGCAAAGGTCAGATGCAGGCCCGCCGCGCTTGCCTCCTGCGCCATGGCACGGGCGGTGCGTTCGGCAAGGGCGGGGTCGAAGCTCGCGGCCTCCGCCAATGGCACGGGAAAGATGGTCTTTAGCCCATGGATGACGTCGCCCGCCAGCAACAAGGGGATGCCAAGACGGCTTTCCTTGACGGCGATGTCCTGCGCGCGGCGGGCGCCTGCCACGCCGATGCCGTTGAACAGGCACCCTACCCGGCCCTTGCGCACCTCTTCGGCCAGCCGCTTTTCATCCTGGATGCCGACTTGGGGATTGGGCGGGTTATAGGGGCGGAAGCTGTCGGTGAGGCAGGTCATCTGGCCCGCTTTTTCCTCCACCGTCATGCGGGCGATCAGGGCATCGACGCGCTCCACTTCCGTTTGGGCGAGCGCCCGGTGCGCGAAGGGAAAGGCGACGGAGCCGGACAGGGCGGCAGCCAGGAAGGCGCGACGGTCGATGGTCATTGCGCAGCAGCGTAACGGATGATTGTTGCCGCGCCAACGCCCGGCTCCGCCATATGGTGCCGCCGCGCGATCAGGTGGGGGCGAACAGCTTCGTCCCCATGACGCCGATGACGATCAGCGCCATGAAACCGGCCTGTACAGGGGCGACGCGATCGCCGAACAGGATCATGCCACCGATGATGACGCCGACGGCGCCAAGGCCGGTCCAGATCGCATAGGCGGTTCCCGCAGGAATGCCCTTCATCGCGAGCGCCAACAGGCCCATATTGAGGAAGCTCAAGGCGATCGGCACGGCCGACGCCTGCCAACTGCCGACGGTCGCCGCCCATTTAAGGCTGAGCGCCCAGCAAATTTCAGTGAATATAGCAATGCCAAGCACAAGCCACGCCATGACCAGCGTTCCTTATTTCAGGCGGGCTCGGGTGAAAGGCACGCGAGCCGGAAACCCGAAAGAGGCGGCGCGCCCAAAAGCCAAATAGGCTGTAGGGGTGGTGGACAGGGCTGGATTCGAACCAGCGTACGGGAAACCCGGGCAGATTTACAGTCTGCTGCCTTTAACCACTCGGCCACCTGTCCAGTGCCCTGACGCGGCGGGCAAAACTGCCTTTACCACGCTGGAGGCGCGCTCAATGGCGAATGGAGGCTTGCCTGTCAATGGCCGGATGTGAAAAGAGCACTTCCATGAAAAAAGGACATCGCAGCGCAAAGCCCAAGGGCAACTTCCCCCGCTTCTACGGGCGGCATGCCGTCATCGCAGCTCTCGCCAATCCGAACCGGGTGGTCCGGAAAATCTGGGGCACGCGCGACGCGCTCAATGCGCTGGACCTGCCGCCAGTGCTGCCCATCGTCTATGCCGATGTGGCGGACCTTGGCCGCATGGTGCCTTCGGACGCGCCGCACCAGGGCATCGTCGCGGAGGTTGAGCCGCTGGATGACGTATGGCTTGGCGACGCACTGGAAGCGGGTCAGGACGACAAGCGGCCCGTGCTGGTGCTCGATCAGGTGACCGATCCGCATAATGTGGGCGCGATCCTTCGGTCGGCGGCGGCGTTCGACGCGCTGTGCATCGTGACGCAGGACAGGCATGCGCCGCCTGAATCGGGCGTGCTGGCTCGCTCCGCGTCCGGCGCGCTGGAAATCGTGCCGTGGGTGCGCGTGGTGAACCTTGCGCGCGCGCTCGATGAGATTGCCGAGGCGGGATATTGGCGCATTGGCCTGGATGGTGAGGCCGATACGACATTGGGCGACGCTATAGGCGAATCGCGTGTTGCCTTGGTGCTGGGCGCGGAGGGTGAAGGGCTGCGCCACAACAGCATGGCCCATTGCGATATTTTGGCTAAACTGCCGATCAGCCCGCGCATGGAGAGCCTGAACGTCTCCAACGCGGCTGCGATCGCCCTGTACGCCGCCGCGAGCCGGTAACGGGGCCACAAAGGTGCGCCTTCCATGGCGCATGGGAACGGGGGACGACATGGCCGCATTTCTTCGCACCGCTGGCGCTTTAGCCTGCTGCCTGATGCTGGGCGCCTGTCTCGTGACGCCGGGCAAGTTCGAATCGACCCTCGACATCCGGGCCGACCGGCAGTTCAGCTTCACTTATAAGGGCGAGATATTGTCGTCCGAGATGAAGGGACTTGGCTCCTCCTCCAGCACGCCCGGCGATGATCCCATCGGCGACGGTTCCCCGGAAAAGAAGGACAGCGCTCTTCACAAAACCGCGATGCAGAAGGGGCATGAAGAAGGATTTGGCGGTGGCAGCGGTTCCGGGGACGAGGCGCAAATGCAGGCGATCGCCACTGCCCTTTCGAAGGAGAAGGGCTTTCGCTCCGCCCGCTATATGGGCAACCATCGGTTCGAGATCGACTATGCGATCAGCGGGCGGCTGACCCACAGCTTCCTCTTCCCCTTCAACAGCGACGCGGAAATCGTCCTGCCGTTCGTTGCGATCGAGTTGCGCGGCGACGACAGGGTACGTGTGAAGGCTCCGGGCTATTCCAACGGGTTCGACAAGAGCCGCGAACCCATGGGGCAAAGCGGATCGGGAGAGGATGCGTCAAAGGCGCTCGACGGCCACTTCACGCTGACCACCAACGCGGAAATCGTCAGCCAGAATCAGGAGGATGGCGCGCAAAGCACCACCGCGGGCAAGCGGATCGTCTGGCGGATCACCCCGCTGACGAGCGAGGCGCCCATGGCGACGCTGCGCGTCAGCCGGTAACGGGCGCCCCGATCGAGAGGATCAGTCTTCCGGCGCGATGGTGACGCGCAGGCCGTCCAGATCGTCGTTCATCACCAGCTGGCACGACAGGCGGCTGCTCTCATTGCGATGATCGGAACTGTCGAGCAGGTCGTTTTCGTCTTCGCTCAGTGCAGGCAACTTGTCCGCGAAGGCGGGATCGACATAGACATGGCAGGTGGCGCAGGAGCAGCAACCGCCGCACAGCGCCAGAAGCTCGTCAAAGCCGTTGTCACGGATGACTTCCATCACGGACAGGCCGCTGTCGCCCTCGACAGCCTGCTCTTCACCCGCACGGTTGACCACTATCAGTTTAGGCATGTACCTCGATCCCAAAATTTTCCACCGCCGCTCATAGGCGGGGGCGCCGATAAAT
Source organism: Sphingobium sp. Cam5-1 (assembly GCF_015693305.1). Taxonomy (NCBI): domain Bacteria; kingdom Pseudomonadati; phylum Pseudomonadota; class Alphaproteobacteria; order Sphingomonadales; family Sphingobiaceae; genus Sphingobium; species Sphingobium sp. Cam5-1. The sequence continues at coordinate 2,062,096 of NZ_CP065138.1, forward strand.
CAAGAGCCGGAAACAAGCAGAGCATGGTCACCACCCCGGAACAGCTGCGCGAAAGCCTGGACGCGATCGCCGACCTCGAACCCGGTTTTGCCGCTGCGTTAGCGCGGGTCGGCTATCCCCTGCCGCGCGTGCGGGAGCCGGGCTACGAGACGCTGCTGCGCACCATCGTCGGTCAGCAGGTGAGCGTAGCGTCGGCCGCCGCCGTCTGGCGCAAGCTGGAGGCGGAACTGGGCGAGGGATGCGCGCCGGAACAGCTGCTCTCCCGCGATCTCGACGCGCTCCGCGCCTGCGGCCTGTCCCGTCAGAAGCAGGGCTATGCCCGGAGCCTCGCTGAACTGGTCACCAGCGGGCAGATTGACCTGCATGCCCTGCCAGAGGATGATGAGGAGGCGATTGCCCTCCTCACCCAGATCAAGGGCATCGGCCGCTGGTCAGCCGAAATCTATCTGCTGTTCGCCGAAGGTCGGCCCGACATCTGGCCTGCGGGCGACCTCGCCGTACAGATCGAGGTGGGCCGCATCCTTGGCCTGCCCGAACGACCCAGCGAGCGCGAGACGCGGGCGCTTGCCGAACGGTGGCGGCCCCATAGGGGCGCCGCCGCGATCATGGCCTGGCATCATTATAATACGGAGGTACTCTAAACCCATGTCCCTGCCCCATGCCCGCTACATCGTCCTGGAACATGAGGGCGTCTGGAAGATCAATCTCGACAACCGCTATTATGGCCCCTTCGCCACCCGTGACGCCGCTGTCGAAAACGCGACCGAAACGGCGCGCAAGGCCGGGGATGGTGGCTACCCCGCCAGCGTCCTGCTGATGCAGGGAACCACGTTCGATACGCTCTGGACGAACCAGGAAGACGCTGCGTCTTCCTGACTTTTTTCGATTGTTGCGGAACCAGATGGCGGACTGGACATTATCGGGTCCAGTTTCGCGGGCTGAGGCATGAATAAAAAGGTTCTAATCGTCGAGGACGAAATTTTCGTCGCACTGGAAATCGAGCAGATTGTGGAGGACGCGGGTTTCGCGGTCAGCGCCATTGCCGCCGACCGCGAAAGCGCCCTTATGGCCGCCAATGACTGCGATATCGCTTTGGTGGATTTGAACCTGCGCGACGGGCCTACCGGGCCGGGCATCGGCATGGAGCTTGCCGCCCGATATGGCGTTCGGGTGATCTATGTCACCGCCAATCCCGCGCAGATCGGTGTCGCGGCCGAAGCCGCGCTGGGCGTCATAACCAAGCCGTTTCGCCCGCACAGCATTGCCGAAACCCTTCGCCTCGCAGCGTCTGAACAAAGGGATTTGGTGACAGCCGATATTTACGGCTTCACGCCATTTCAGCCACGGCCCGGCTCATGGAACGGGATGGAATCCACAGGCTGATCACCAGCCCTTCGGGCCGCCAGTCGCGTTGCATCCTTCCACCCAATTGCCGTTCGGCACTGAGCGCCATGAGGCGGCTGCCAAAGCCTTCCCGGCTCGACGGCTTTACCGGCGGGCCGCCTTCTTCCCGCCATTCGATGCAGATGTCCGCGTCCTCATGCCGGACGTCGATATGGACACGCCCTGAAGGCACCGAAAGCGCGCCATATTTGGCCGCATTGGTCGCCAGTTCATGGAAAAGCAGCGCGATCGGCGTGGCCGATCGGTCATCGATCGCGGGATCTTCGCCGGAAAATACGATGCGGCTTTCCCCCGCATCCCTGTAGGGCGCGAAGATTTGCTCCAATATACCGCGCAGGCGACTGTGCCGCAGATATTCGTCGCCCTCCGCGCTGTGCGGGCGGATGAAGTCATGCGCGCGCCCCAGCGCCATGATCCGGTCGCGCAAATCATCCGCCACCGCGCGGATCGCCGGGTCCTGACGCGCCGATAGCCCGATCAGCCCCGCGATCACCGAAAAGATATTCTTGATCCGGTGTGACAGTTCGTGCGCGATAATCTCGCGCTCCTCCATCATCAGCTTCTGCTCGTGAATTTCCGTGCAGGTGCCGATCCACCGCGTAATGCGGCCTTCATCATCGCGGATCGGCAGAGCGCGGCCCAGCGTCCAACGATATTCACCGCTGTGATGGAGCAACCTATATTCTATCTCATAAGGCTCGCCGGTTTTCAGCGAATGACGCCAGCACTTCCATGCGCGTTCGCGGTCGTCCGGGTGAAAGTTGCCGTTCCAGCCGTCGCCATCCGTCGAATGTTCGGCCGCGCCGGTATATTCATACCAGCGCGCGTTATAATAATCATGATAGCCATCGGGCAGCGTGGACCAGACCATTTGCGGCATGGTGTCGGCCAATGTGCGGAACAGCCGGTCGCTTTCCGCCACCGCCTCGGCATCCTTGACCTGCTGGGCGATGATATCCTGATCGCGACGGCGGCCTTCCAGTTCCATCATCACCTGGCGCGCGAGCAGGGAAAGGCCCTGACGCTGAAGCAATGTGAGGTCGCCCCGCGGCTTGTCATCGATGATGCACAGGGCGCCCAGCGGCACGCCTTCGCCATTGAGCAAGGGCGCCCCGGCATAGAAACGGATATGCGGCGGGCCGGTCACCAGGGAATTCGCCGCGAAGCGCGGATCGGCACTGGCGTCCGGCACGACGAAGATCGCGCCATCCTGCATGGCATGGGCGCAGAAGGAGACATCACGCGGCGTTTCTTCCGCATCCAGTCCCGTGCGAGCCAGGAAGCGTTGGCGTTCGTCCTCGACGATGCTGACCAGAGCGATCGGCGCTTCGCAAAGCGCGGAGGCGAAGTCGGTTATCTGGTCCAGCGTCTGAAAGCCGCCGGCATCCAGATCATAGCGCGCAAGCACGGCCGCGCGATCCGTCTCCAGCCCCCTGCCGTCAGCCATCGCTGACCCGTTCGATATCCGCGCCCACGGCCGACAATTTTTCTTCCAGCCGCTCATAGCCCCGATCAAGATGGTAGACGCGATTGACCTGCGTCTCCCCTTCGGCGGCAAGCCCGGCGAGAATAAGGCTCATCGACGCGCGCAGATCGGTCGCCATCACGGGCGCGCCCACCAGACGGTCGACGCCCCGCACGACTGCGGTGCGGCCGTTAACCCCGATGTCCGCCCCCATGCGCGCCAGTTCGGGCACATGCATGTAGCGGTTTTCGAAGATGGTTTCGGTCAACACTGATGCGCCGTCGGCCTTGGTCAACATGGCCATGAACTGCGCCTGCATGTCCGTCGGGAATGCCGGGAAGGGCGCGGTAGACAATGTCAGCGGCTTCAGCTTGCCGTCCGCCGACACTCTGATGCCGTCCTTCAGCTCATCGACCTGAACACCCGCATCGCGAAGTGCGGCGAGAATGGCGTGCATGTCATCGGCGCAGGCACCCGCCAGTTCCAGCGAGCCGCCGGTGATCGCCGCCGCGCATGCGTAGCTGCCTGCCTCGATCCGGTCGGGCATGACGCTGTAGGTAGCGCCATGCAGCCGGTCGCGACCGTGGATGATCAGCTTGTCGGTCCCAACGCCTTCGATATCCGCGCCCATCGCGATGAGCAATTTGCACAGATCGACAATTTCCGGTTCACGCGCGGCATTTTCCAGCACGCAGGTGCCCTTTGCGAGGACGGCGGCCATCAGGGCATTTTCCGTGGCGCCCACAGACACCACTGGGAATGTGTAGATGCCTCCCGGCAACCCACCATCGGGCAAGGAGGCGCGCACATAGCCCGCGTTGATCTCTATCACCGCGCCAAACGCCTCCAGCGCCTTCAGGTGCAGGTCAATCGGCCGGTTGCCGATGGCGCAGCCGCCGGGCAGCGAAACCCGCGCTTCACCCGCGCGGGCGAGCAAGGGGCCGAGCACCAGGATCGACGCCCGCATCTTGCGCACGATGTCATAGGGCGCCTCGGTCGATGTGACCCGTCCCGCGCGCATCGTCATCACGCGCCCGAAATCTTCCGGCCGCGCGCCTTCGATCATGGTGGATACGCCTAGCTGGTTCAGCAGGTGACCAAAGCTGTCGACGTCCGCCAGACGCGGCAGGTTGCGCAACGTGACCGGCTCATCCGTGAGCAGCGCGCAAGGCAGCAGGGTCAGCGCGGCGTTCTTGGCGCCGGAGATGGGAAGGCGGCCGCTGAGCTTTTTGCCGCCGCGTATTTGAATGCGGTCCATCGGCTGGGTCTTAACGCTAATTGCGTCTGGCGCAAGGCGCGAGCGATCATTGCGGTTAACGCGACAGTGCTTCCCGGAATAGGCTCGCGAAACATTTGCACTTTCGGGTCGCTGAAATTGATCGAGTTTAGTGCGCGGCCCGCAAATGCAGCCAAAAGGCGAAAGGGGCGTTTTGCCACCGTAACGACAAATTTGATAAAGGTGCTGTGGGTGGCGACAGGTTGTTTCGCGGACAGGCTCGCAAAGCACGTGCCCTTGTCCGACGAGGAGAGGAACGCGCTGACCAGGCTGGAGGAAAATCCGCGTAAGATAAAGCGCGGAGCCATGATCCAGCGCGTCAATGATACCGTGACCGAATTGTTCGTGTTGCGTGAAGGGCGGGTGATGAGCTTCGTCATCCTGCCCGATGGTAGCCGCCAGATTTTGCGCGTCTATTTCCCTGGTGACTTCATTGGTTCCGCCAGCACGATCTACAACAAGGCGCCCGAATCGCTCGTCGCGCTGTCCGACGCCATTGTCTGCCCGTTCGACAAGCATGCCTTGCGCCGGTTGCTGGAGGAATATCCCAGGGTCGCGGCGCTATTGTTTCTGCTGTCCAGTTCGGAAAAGGTCGCCCTCACCGATCGGCTCGCATCGTTGGGGCGCACGTCGGCCAAGGCGCGCGTCGCATCCTTCCTGCTCGACATTTTCGATCGGCTGCGCGTCACGGATGACGGCGTTACCGACAGTTTCGACCTGAAGCTGACGCAGGAGGAAATCGGCGACGCCATCGGGCTGACGTCGGTCCATGTGAACCGCATGGTGCGGCAAATGGAGCAGGAAGGGCTGATCAGCCGGGCGAACGGTCGCATCACCTTGCTGAACATGGCGAGGCTGGAAGAGATTGGCCATTATACCAATCGGCACAAGGATATGGATCTGGACTGGATTCCCGGCCTTAGCTGACGGGCTTGTAGGCTTTCAGGCCAGCAGTTCGACATCCCAGTACAGCCAGTCGCGCCAGCTTTCATGCAGATAGTTGGGCGGAAAGGCGCGGCCATGTTCCTGCAACTGCCAGCTTGTCGGCCGGATCGGCGTGACATGCAGGCGCATGCCCGCTTCCTTCGGCGTGCGCCCGCCCTTTCGCAGATTGCAGGGCGAGCATGCCGTGGCCACATTCTCCCAGGTCGTCCGTCCACCCGCGCGACGGGGGACGACATGGTCGAAGGTCAGGTCACTGGGCGACCCGCAATATTGGCAGGTGAAGCGGTCGCGCAGGAACAGGTTGAACCGGGTGAAGGCGGGATGTTCCGATGGCCTCACATATTGTTTGAGCGCGATCACGGAGGGGATCTTCATCTGCAAGCTGGGGCTGTGCACCTCCCGCTCATAGCTGGCGACGATGTCCACCCGTTCCAAAAAAACCGCCTTGATAGCGGTTTGCCAGGGCCAAAGGCTGAGCGGATAATAGCTTAACGGCGTATAGTCCGCGTTCAGGACCAGCGCCGGACAGTTTTCCGGATGTCGTATCAGGTCGGGATGGTACATAAGAACCCTCGAACCCCCATTTGCCAGGTTTCTGATTGATCAGGAACGTGACGGCAACATGACAGCATTAACCACCCCGACCCGTCAAGGGCCTGTATGATCCAATCCTCACCGCCACAGCATGTGGTAACGCGCTTCGCTCCCAGCCCAACCGGCAGGCTGCATATCGGCCATGGCTGGTCGGCATTGCTGGCCATGGATTTTGCCCGCGCCAATGGCGGCTCGTTTCACCTCCGCATCGAGGATATCGACGGCACCCGCAGCCGCCCCGAGCATGTCGCAGGCATCGTGGAGGACCTCAACTGGTTGGGGGTGGCGTGGGATGGTGAGATCGCTTTTCAGTCCGACCGGCTTGATCATTATGAAGCCGCGCTGGAAAGGTTGCGGCAGATGGACCTTCTCTACCCCTGCTTTTGCACCCGCGCCGACATCGCGGCCAGCACCAGCGCGCCGCACGGGCCAGAGGGGCCTGTTTATCCGGGCACCTGTCGCGCATTGCCTCCGTCCGAGCGCGAACGGCGGATCGCGGCGGGCGAACCCCATGCATGGCGATTGGATATGGCGAAGGCGGTTGCGGCCGCGAGGGAACTGTATTGGAAGTCTGCGTCCCTCCCCACCTCCGCGCTGCCCCTTCGGGAACAAATGATAGAAGCAAGGCCTCAGCCCGCAGGCGATGTCGTCCTCGCCCGCAAGGATGCACCCGCAAGCTACCATCTTTCCTGCACCCTCGATGATGCCGCGATGGGCGTGACCCATGTGCTGCGCGGGGAAGACCTGTTTGCCGCGACGCACGTGCATCGGCTGCTTCAGGCGCTGCTCGACTTGCCGACGCCCGTCTATTGTCACCATCCGCTGCTCGTCGGCGCGGACGGCAAGCGTCTTGCCAAGCGTGATGGTTCGATCGCCCTTGCGGACCTGCGCGCGCAGGGCGTCGATCCCGCCGCCCTAGCCGCCGATCTGCGCGGGGCGCGCTTTCCGGTTGGCATTTCACTGGCGAAGTCATAGATTCAGCCCATGAATACCGTTCTCGTCATCGCCCTCATCCTTGCCATGGCCGCGACGCTCTTTGCGTTGATCCGGGGCATCATCGCCTTTCTTCAGACAACGAAGGAGCAGCTGAACGCGCCGGAGGGCACGCCCAGCCCTTCCAGCCTCAAGCAGAACAAGATGATGATGAACCGCATCCTGTTTCAGGCAGCGGCTGTCATCATCGTCGCCATCCTGTTGCTGATGAAGGGCAACGGCTGATCCCCTAATGGTGAAGCTCAACAAGATATACACCCGCACCGGCGACGCGGGCACGACCGGCCTTGTGGACGGATCGCGCCTGCCCAAACATGCGCCGCGCATGCAGGCGGTCGGCGATGTCGATGAAGCGAACAGCGCGATCGGCCTTGCCATCCTGGCCATTGGCGAACGGCCCGAAGCAGAATGGCTGACGACGATCCAGAATGATCTGTTCGATCTGGGCGCAGACCTCGCGACCCCCGTGCCGGATGGGCAGGACGTGCCCTGGGCGCTGCGGATCATCGCTACGCAGGTCAAGCGGCTGGAAGATCAGATCGATGCCATGAACGCCGATTTGCAACCGCTGGACAGCTTCATCCTGCCCGGCGGGTCGCCAGCCGCAGCCGCCGTCCATCTCGCCCGCGCCATCACGCGCCGGGCCGAACGCAGCGCTACGGCGGCTGCGACGGAAGTTGCGCTCAACCCTCAGGCGCTCGCCTATCTCAATCGGCTGTCCGACCTGCTCTTCGTCCTTGCCCGACGCCTGAATGGTAATGGCGCAGACGACATCAAATGGGTTCCCGGCGCCTCTCGCTAAGAGGCGTGCGTCAAAGGCGCCGCAATCCTATTGCACGACCTTTGCCGACCAGGTGGTGATCCAGTGCCACGCACCACGGCATTCGCCCATGGCGCTGGCGGAGGCCAGCCGGAACCTGACGCCGTCCCAGACATAGCTTTCGCTGCTGCCGCAATCGCCCAGGCCCCGGCCCTTGGCATAGCTTTCCAGCGACGCGCTTTCGGGAGTCCAGGATGCGTTGACCAGCATGGGCTTGGCCGCATTCTCGCTCCACCCCGGTTGATAGTCGAAGGACGCGTAGCGGAAGCTGCGCCGTCCCGGAATGCCGGTCGCGATCACCGGGACTGCGGAAAAGTTATAAGCGCCCGCGCCGCAGGGAACCAGCACCAGCGTCTCGGTTCGGGAGAGGCGGTAAAGCTCCGGCGGGGAGGCGTCGCGCATCTCGTCGGCGCAGGCAGTGAACTTGCCAAGCGCCGCCAGTTCCTCGCGCCACAGCGTCACCGGAGCGGCGCCAGCCGGGATGGGCGCCCGCCTTATCGTAACCATCGGCGGCGCGGCACGCACGGCGCTGGCCGCCAGCGGACCTGTGGCGACCAGCGCCGCCATCGTGCCCGCGCGTCCCTGCCTTGCATCCATATAGCGCATGGCGGCGGCGGCACCGGCCAGTGAGGGGCGCGCGATCAGCGTGCCAGCCGACCGTAGCTCCAGCTTCGACCCCCGCGCCATGGCGATGGCAAGCGCCGACGCCTGCGGTCCTTGCAGCTGGGCTTCCCCATCCCTGCTGGCCGTCGTCGCGATTTTCCGGCCATCGACCAGGAAACTGACCTCTTCCTGCCCCTTTGCGTCGCGGCTCATCGAGATTTCCGGCTCGGACGCGCCACCGGCGTCCCGCTGAATGCTCAGCATGACCGGCTTGTCCGGCCAGTCGGCGCCTTCCGGCAACAAGGACACGGCTTCGCACCGGCTGCGATTGTCGCAACCGATGGTCCAGTCCTTGTAGGTTTCCAAAGTGCCGGGCCGAGGCGTCTGAGCCGTAAGCGGCGCCGATGCGATGAACGCGGACAGCATAGCTGCCAGCGCGATTAAGCGTGTGTCCCCCATGGGTTAAGTATAACTTAATTCATAGACGGGCGGTAGTAGCTTCCTTCGCGCGACCCGATGAGCCTTTGGCCCAACCGCCAGCGTCAGACCGAACCCCATAATGAAAAAGGCCGGTGTCCTTCGACACCGGCCTTTTTGCATCAAGCCGCCTTGGCGCGCGCCATTCGCTTGCGCTCGTTCGGATCGAGGTAGCGCTTGCGCAGCCGGATGTTCTTGGGCGTCACTTCGACCATTTCATCATCGTCAATATAGGCGATCGCCTGCTCCAGCGTCATCTTCTTGGGCGGGGTCAGGCGGACGGCGTCATCCTTGCCGCTGGCGCGGAAGTTGGTGAGCGCCTTCGACTTCATCGGATTGACTTCAAGGTCTTCGGGCTTGGCATTCTCGCCGATCACCATGCCTTCGTAGAGCGCTTCGCCGACACCGACGAACAGGATGCCGCGTTCTTCCAGCGGACCCAGCGCATAGGCATTGGCTTCGCCCGCGCCATTCGAGATGAGGACGCCGTTCTTGCGGCCTTCGATCTTGCCCTTGTGGGGGCCATATTTCTCGAACAAGCGGTTCATGATGCCGGTGCCGCGCGTGTCGGACAGGAATTCGCCATGATAGCCGATGAGGCCGCGTGACGGGGCGGAGAAGGTGATGCGGGTCTTGCCGCCGCCCGAGGGGCGCATGTCGGTCATCTCGGCCTTGCGGATGTTCATCTTATCCACGACCGTGCCGGAAAATTCATCGTCCACGTCGATGACGACGGTTTCATACGGCTCGGTCTTGTTGCCATTCTCGTCTTCGCCGAACAGCACGCGCGGACGCGAGATGCCCAGTTCAAAGCCTTCGCGGCGCATGGTTTCGATAAGAACGCCCAGTTGCAATTCGCCACGGCCAGCGACTTCGAAGCTGTCCTTATCGTCGCTTTCCGTGACCTTGATCGCGACGTTGGATTCGGCTTCGCGCGCGAGACGGTCGCGGATCATGCGGCTCGTCACCTTGCTGCCTTCGCGGCCCGCCATCGGCGAATCGTTAACGGCAAAGCGCATCGACAGCGTCGGCGGATCGATCGGCTGCGCCTGGATCGGTACGGTGACCGACGTGTCGCAGATGGTGTTGGCGACGGTCGCGACGGTGAGGCCCGCAAGGCTGATGATATCGCCCGCCTTGGCTTCATCGACCGGCACGCGGTCAAGGCCCTGGAACGACATGATCTTCGACGCGCGGCCGGTTTCGATCACCTTGCCGTCCATGTCGAGCGCGTGGATCGCCTGGTTCACCTTGACCGTGCCCGACTGGACGCGACCAGTGAGGATGCGGCCGAGGAAGTTGTCGCGGTCGAGCAGCGTCACCAGGAAGCTGAACGGCGCGTCCTGCTCCAGCGACGGCGGCGGCACATGATCGACGATCTTCTGGAACAGCGGCTCCAGCGTGCCTTCGCGGCGCTGCGGGTCTTCGCTGGCATAGCCATTACGGCCCGAGGCATAGAGGACGGGGAAGTCGAGCTGTTCGTCATTAGCTTCAAGCGTCACGAACAGGTCGAACACTTCGTCCAGCACTTCCTGGATGCGCTCGTCGGGACGATCGACCTTGTTGACGACGACGATGGGCTTGAGGCCCAGCGCCAGCGCCTTGCCGGTCACGAACTTGGTCTGGGGCATCGCGCCTTCCGACGAATCGACCAGCAGGATGACGCCATCGACCATCGAGAGGATGCGCTCCACCTCGCCGCCGAAGTCAGCGTGGCCGGGCGTGTCGACGATGTTGATGCGGGTGCCGTTCCATTCGACCGAAGTGGGCTTCGCCAGAATGGTGATGCCGCGTTCCTTTTCGAGGTCGTTGGAATCCATCGCACGCTCTTCCACGCGCTGGTTGTCGCGGAAGGTGCCGGACTGGCGGAAAAGTTGGTCGACCAAGGTGGTCTTGCCATGGTCAACGTGCGCGATGATCGCGATATTACGCAGGGACATGCATCTGCCTTCGGGATTTTTGGTTTTCCCGGCCGGCACCACGCCTGACCAGAGTATCGCGCGCGCCCCTACAGGAAATGATGCGTTGCGGCAAGGGCGAGGGGCGCATTTGCATCGGCCGGAACGCGGGACCATATTCCGCATTGAAGCACCACTGTTATAGTTACATATAACAGCTTGAAGGAGACGTTATGGCCAGCACCGCCCCCACCACGGCGACAGCCGACACGCTCAACTTGACGCCGCCTGATCCGGTGCCGCCGGTCGCGCCGGAAAAGGCCGCGGGTCTCGTGCCGCTCGATGAGGAAAAGCGCTCCAAGCTGGACGAGAAGGTCGATGGCTTCATCGCCGATCTCGTTGCGCAGGACGCCAACTCGCCGGAGTTCGGACAGCGGGTGGACCAGCTGACAAATATGGGCCGCAAGGAAATTGCCGAGGCGGCGGGCCATTCCAACCGCTTCCTCGATCGTCCCGTGCGCGCGATGGACAGCGACAACAAGGTGGGCGCGGACCTTGCTGAGCTGCGCCGCACGGTCGAGGATCTCGACCCCGGCAAGCGCGGGAGCCTGCTCGCGCCCAAGAAGCTGTTCGGCATCATCCCCTTTGGCAACAAGCTGCGCGACTATTTCGACGGATACAAAAGTGCGCAGGGCCACATCAACTCGATCCTAGGCTCCCTTGCCAGCGGCAAGGACGTGCTGATCAAGGACAATGCCGCCATTGACGTCGAGCGGCAGAATATGTGGGCGACCATGGGCCGTCTGGAGCAGATGATCCACATCTCCAAGACGCTCGACGCGCGGCTGGAGGCCAAGGCGCTGGAACTCGACTCCGCCGACCCCGCCAAGGCCAAGGCGATCCGGGAAAGCGCGCTCTTCTACATTCGCCAGCGCACACAGGACCTGCTGACGCAGATGGCCGTGACGGTGCAGGGCTATCTCGCGCTCGACCTCGTCAAGAAGAACAATGTCGAGCTGGTAAAGGGCGTCGATCGCGCCAGCACCACCACTGTCGCCGCGCTGCGCACCGCCGTCACCGTGGCGCAGGCGCTCGCGGGACAGAAGCTGGTCCTCGAACAGATCACGGCGCTCAACACGACCACGGCGAACATGATCGATTCGACCGGTGAGATGCTGAAGAACCAGACGGCGCAAATCCATGAGCAGGCCGCGTCCAGCACGATCCCCATCGCAACGCTGCAACGCGCTTTCCAGAATATCTACGACACGATGGACAATATCGACACGTTCAAGGCCAAAGCGCTGGAGAATATGAAGACGACGGTGAACACGCTGACGGCCGAGGTCGAGAAGTCGAAAGGCTATATCGCCCGCGCCGAAGGTCAGGCGCAGGCCGCTGAGCAGGCGCGCGCCGAAAACCCGCTGCTGAGCGCGATCGAGGCATGAGGCGGTGAGCAGGTCAGACCGGGTCCTGGCCGATGCCGAGGCAGTGCTTCGCCGTCACGGCGAACGCGGGCACAGCCTTTCGGCACGAGCGCGGCAGAGGCGGGGCGCTGCCCTGATGCGCAAGATGAAATGGGCCTTCTGGTCAGTGCTTGCCATCTTCATCGGCAGCATGGTCACGGGCTTTTTCGTCCCACTTGGCACGACCGGCGTCATGATCGCGCTGGGGCTTATCATGGCGGCGCTGCTGCTGATCGCTCTCCTCCCCTCCGAACCGCGCGTCCGGACGCAGGCGCTTGCAGCCGCGCCGCTTGCCGCCCTGCCGCTTCAGACCGAAATCTGGCTCGACAACCAGCGCAAGGCCCTCCCCGCCCCCGCCGTGACATTAGCAGACAGCATCGGCGTCAAGCTGGAGACGCTTGGCCCCCAGCTTGAACGCCTCAGCGAGCGGGAACCCGCGGCGCAGGAAATCCGCAAGCTGCTGTCCGATCACCTGCCCGAACTGGTCACGGGCTATGAATCCATCCCCGTCCCACTGCGCCGCCAGGAACGCAACGGCCGCGTTCCGGAGCAGCAACTGGTAGAGGGTTTGAACGTCATCGACACCGAACTCGCCCGGATCAGCGAGACGCTGGCCAGCGGCGACATCGACAAGCTGGCGGTGCAGAACCGCTTCCTGGAACTCAAATATCAGGAAGCAAAGGAACTGGGCCGCTAGGCCAGCGGTCCTTCTGCCATGATCCACCTCACGCTGATCATCGTCGATTTTCTGACCGGCCTGCTCGCCGCCGGTGCCTGGGCGCTTGCATCAGCCGGAGGAGCGATCGCAGCCCTTATCGGCGGCGGCCTTGTCAGCGCCTCGCTTTTCAGGAGATGGCGCAGGCGCGGTTGAAGCTCAGCCGCCCCGGATGACTATATCGACCGCTTCATCCGTCATCGGCTGGCTGAACTGGATGCCGAAACGCTTGCCCCGCGCCCACACGACCCGGCCGCTGGTTTCAACACCGAAGGCTTTCACCTCGACATAGCTGCCATCGGTGGGCGGTGTTTCGCAATGGGCGAGCGCGCCTGATGTGGATAGGTCGAGGAAATGCCCGCGCATCTGGGCATCGCCTACGCATAATGTCACCGGGCCGAACATCTTGTGCCGTGCGCTGTGCCGCCGCTGTTCGGCGTTACCCGCCGGGAATGGGCTTTGGTTCGTCATAGCGAGCTTCTCCCACGGGCCATCCAACCATGGAAAGGTCAAGATGGCGCACAGAATCATGGTTAACTCGCCATTAGCTACCTTTTGCCCGTGAGAAACCGTTAATTTACGTTGGTTTCGTTTTTCAAGGCACAGGGCACGATACTCTGCGGCGCTGGCCGGGCCGTCACTCGCCGAAAGCGGGCGAAATAGCCTCCCGCGGTTGGCTTGGGCACCAGTTCCTCCAGCCGGAAACCAACCGCTGCGAGTTCACAGATCAGCAGGCGCGGTGGTGTGCCATGCTGCCCGGTCGGCCGGTCCGCATCGACGACGATCAATTCGCCATCCTTCTTGAGCGCGGGGCTGAGGTTCCACAGGAAAGCATAGGGCTCCGCGATCTCGTGATACATATGGACCATAAGTATCCGGTCGAAGCTGTTTTCGGGCAGCTTCGGGTCCTCCGGCGCGCCCAGCCTCACACTCACATTGCGCCAATCCTCCCGCGTGATGCGGCGGGACAGCGCCTCGATCACCTCGGGCATGATGTCTTCGGCCAGCACGCGGCCCTTGGCACCCACCCGGTTTGCGAGGCGGACAGTATAATAGCCTTCGCCAGCGCCGATATCCGCCACGGTCATCCCTGGCCGGATGCCCGCCCGGTCCATGATGTCTTCGGCTTCGTTGACGCGATCGCGCGCCTCTTCGCTGGACCAGCGGGTCGACACGATGGGCGCGACCGGCCTGTCCGCCCTCGGAAAGTCGCGCGCGGCGGCAGGCCGGTCATCCTGCTTGGCGGATGACAACAGGCCGCAGCCTGCCAGCAGGAACAATGATCCCGCCAGCGCCGCCCGCATCATCAGTCGACATCCTCCACATCGACCTTCTCGCCCGTCACCTTCTGCGACAGGGCAGCCGCCATGAACGGGTCGAGCGCGCCGTCGAGCACGTCGTCGGGAGAGGTGGAAGTCACGCCGGTGCGCAGGTCCTTCACCAGCTGATAGGGCTGAAGCACATAGGAACGGATCTGGTGCCCCCAGCCGATCTCGGTCTTAGCCTGATATTCGCCCGATGCCGCCGCCTCGCGCTTCTGCAACTCGGCTTCGTAGAGCCGCGCCTTCAGCATGTTCATCGCCGTTGCGCGGTTCTTGTGCTGCGACCGGTCATTTTGCGACGCGACGATGATGCCCGAGGGAATGTGGGTGATGCGGACGGCGGAGTCGGTCGTGTTGACGTGCTGCCCGCCCGCGCCCGACGCGCGATAAGTGTCGATCTTGAGGTCGCCTTCATTGACCTCGATCTCGATATTGTCGTCGATCACCGGATAGACCCAGACCGACGAGAAGCTGGTGTGCCGCCGCGCCGAGCTGTCATAGGGGCTGATGCGCACCAGCCGGTGCACGCCGCTTTCGGTCTTGGCATAGCCATAGGCATTTTCGCCCTTGAACAGGAAGGTCGCGGACTTGATCCCCGCCTGATCGCCCGCCTGATAATCGACCAGTTCGACCTTGTAGCCACGCCGTTCCGCCCAGCGGCGGTACATGCGGGACAGCATCTCGGCCCAGTCCTGGCTTTCCGTGCCGCCAGCGCCCGCGTGGATTTCCAGATAGGTGTCGCTCGCATCGGCCTCGCCTGCCAACAGCGCCTTGATCTTGTCCTCGTCCGCGCGATCGGCCAGCGCCTTCAGGGACGCGACGCCTTCATTGACCATATCCTCATCGCCCTCGGCCTCGGCCATTTCGATGAGTTCGGCGGTGTCGGTCTTTTCGCTGTCGATCGCACGGGTCGCGCCGATCGCGGCTTCCAGCCGCGTCCGCTCGCGCATGACTTCCTGCGCCATCTTCTGATTGTCCCACAGCGTCGGGTCTTCGACGCGCGCATTCAACTCGTCGAGGCGGCGCAGCGCGCGATCCCAGTCGAGGAAGCGGCGCAGCAGGTCCAGCGCGGCGTCGATACGGTCGATATATTGCTGCGCTTCGGCGCGCATGGGAACTCTCCAGACAATTCGGGGCGCTCCCCGGCATCAGGCAGGAAACGCACTAAACGCCTGCCCCTATCCGAGGGCAGCGGATTTGGGAAGATTCAATCCTCGGAACCATGTCAGCCCAGTTTCCCAACAGGCCAGGCAAGCCTTGTCCCTCCAGAGGCTATGCCATACACCTCGACCACGCCCAAAAGAGGCGCAAGGAGAGGAACGACATCTTGGCTGAACGACAATCTACCCATCCCGCACCGGCGCAGGCCGTTCTCGTGATACTCGCGCTCGTGCCGATCATCGGCATTTTCTACGCCATCGGATCCGCCTTGGGCGTGGCGAGCTTCCTTTTCTTCGGCTTTATCTTCGTGCTTTATTGGGCTGGTATCAAGGGCATGAATCCTGCGGAGTTCGCACCCGCGCTATGCGGTGCCCTTGGCGGATTGGGGCTGGCATTTCTGGTGCACAGCCTACCGACTGTGCTTGGCATGGCCGGAATGGCCATCGCGGCGGCTGGCGTGGTCATTGCCGTTTATCTGCTCATTCGCGGCCAGGCCAGCCTGATAGTCAACAATGCCTTCATGCTGCTGCTGACGCTCGGCAACCCGATCATATTTGAAAGGGACGCCGATTTCGCCGCTGCGGCCGTCGCCATCGTGACAGCGGCAGCCTATGTCGGGGGCCTTGCATTTCTGATGAAGCGCTTCTCCGGCGGGTTGCGCGCAAAGGCGCAATAACGGGTCAGCAAAGGCGGGAGGTTGGAGCTTCGAGCTCTAAATCGGCGCCACCACCTCCTTTTGCCGTTCGCCGTGAGCCTGTCGAGCCGAAGGCCGGCGAAGCCAACGGCTCCACTTCTTTTTAGAAAGAAAGGGGCTTCGACATCCAAACGAGGCAAGTGACTCGTTTGGACAGCCCGAACGGGTTGAGGGGTTCAGATAAAAAGCACGACGCCCTAGTAAATCCCGCCTTGATCCTGCAGGAAGTCGCTGTCGGTGCGCTGCCGCGTCTGCGACCCTGCCTCGCGCCGGGCGGCGGCCTGTTCTTGAGCGGCCACCTCTTCCTTGCGGATCGATCGGCGCGGTTCCGTTTCGGGCTTGAACGCTTCCCAGATCACCGCGGGCTTGGGCTCGTCGGTTGGCCAGACGCCATAGACGCGCTTGCCCGACCGGCGATCGATCGTGACCATGCGGATGCCCGCGGGGGCGACGAAGGGCGTCTTGGGCATCGTTTCCAGCACGGGCGCCATCGCCGCCTTCCAGATCGGCGCAGCGATGCGGCCACCCTGCGCCCAGCCGCCCAGGCTGCGCGGCTGGTCATAGCCCATATAGACGCCCGCGACGATGTCGGGCGATCCGCCGACGAACCACACATTTGTCGGCCCGTTGGTAGTGCCGGTCTTGCCGAACAGTGGCCGCTTGAGGTCGGCGAGGACCGTCGCGGTGCCGCGCTGGATCACGCCCTCGGCGATGTGCACGACCTGATAGGCGGTCATCGGGTTCATCACCTGCCGCCCTTCAAAGCCAAAGCGCGGCATGGGCTTTCCGTCCCAGTTTGCCATGTTGCAGCCATCGCAAGCACGCCAGCGCAGCGGCCAGATCACCTTGCCGCGCCGATCCTGCACATAATCCATCACTTTGGGCGACAGCTGGCGTCCCTGATTGGCGAGCATCGCATAGGCGTTCACCATCCGCTCTACCGTCGTTTCGCCCGCGCCCAGAGCAAAGGAGAGATAGGGCTGATAATCGCCGATCCCCATCGCCTTGATCGTGCGCACGACGCGATCCATGCCGGTCTGGCTGGCGGCGCGCACCGTCATCAGGTTGCGCGACTGCTCCACGCCCCAGCGCATCGTCTGCGGCCCGGCGCTGCCGCCGGAAAAGTTGCGGAAACATTTCTGACCAAGGCCCGCACCCTGATAAACGCATAGCGGCCCATCGACGATGATCGAGGCGGGCGTCATCCCGCCGTCGAGCGCGGCGGCATAGACGAACGGCTTGATGGTCGAACCGGGCTGACGCATCGCCTGCGTCGCGCGATTATAGGAGGACAGGCGACTGTCGAAGCCGCCCTGCATCGCCAGGACGCGTCCGGAATGGACCTGTTCGGCCATCATCCCGCCGGACACTTCGGGCACGTTGCGCAGCGCCCAGCTCGATCCGTTGCGGGCTACCGCGATCAGGTCTCCCGCCTTCATGCCGTTGAATGCGGGGCCACCCACGCGGCGATAGGGCATCTGCGCGGCGCTGGCGGGCAGCGTTCCGGTCGATCCATCGGAAAAGCCGATTTCGGCGCCCGAAGAATTGCGGTCGATAACCGCCGCTATGCGCCAGTCCGCATAATCGATCCCGATATAGCTTGCCGCCAGTTCGCGCTTCCATCCGCGCGCCATGTCGATCTTGCCCACCGGACCGGACCAGCCCTTGCCCGCGTCGAAACGCAGCAGGCCGTTGCGCAATGCCGTCGCGACGCCTTCCTGCAACTTGGGATCATAGGGGCTGCGCACCCACAGGCCGCCTGCATAAACGCTGTTGGGGCCATCCTCCGCCTTTTCGCCGAACAGACCGATCAGGCGGCGTCGGACCTCTTCCATATAATAGCCGCCCGCGCGCGCGTCGAAGCTGGAGCCATGCGGTGGCACCGTGCCCAGCGGTTGCGCCCGCGCTTCGTCCAATTGCGCCTGGCTGATCCAGCCATTTTTGAACATTTCGCCCAGCGCCCAGTTGCGCCGGTCGAGCGCGCGTTCGTGGCCGGTCGGACTTTCGGGGCGGTAATTGGCCGGACCCTTGGGCAGGATGGCGAGATAAGCCATCTCGTGCAGTTTCAGGTCGCCCACATCCTTGTCGAAATAGGCCCGCGCCGCCGCCTGCACGCCATAGGCGTTCCGGCCGAGGAATATCTGGTTGAAATAGAGTTCGAGGATCTGCTGCTTGGTCAGCACGCCTTCCATGCGATAGGCGAGGATCATCTCCTTCACCTTGCGCGTGGGAGAATATTCATCGCCGATCAGCAGGTTCTTTGCCACCTGCTGGGTGATGGTCGACCCGCCCTTGGCGCGCTGGCCGGAGCCGATCTTCGTCACATAGTCGAACACGGCGCCGAAGAAGCCCGGAATATCGACGCCATGATGTTCGAAGAAAGTCTTATCCTCCGCCGACAGATAAGCGCGGATCAGAAGCGGCGGATAGTCGCTATATTGCAGCTGGACCCGGCGTTCGCGCGCATAGCTGTGCACCGGCTGACCATCGATGTCGCGCACGATCGTGGGCAGCGGCGGCTCATATTCCAGCAGCGTCGCCGCGTCGGGCAGGCCCCGCGCGAAAATGATCCAGAACAGCAGGAAGGCGAGAAAAATCCCGCCCAGCGCGATCGCCGCCCAGCGGAACCAGCGCCGCTGCCAAAGGGGAGAAAGCCTTTCCCGGAACGCGCGTCCACCCCCGCGCAAACGGTCGGCAAAGGACAAGCGGGCGGTGTGGGGACGGGCCTCTTCCATGACGAGAGGAGGCTCTAAGGTCAAAATGCGGCCAGCGCCAGTGCGGATCGTCGGGCCGCGCCCCGGTCAGCCGCCGCCAAGGGGCAGCTTGCGGGCGAAATATATCTCGACAGCCTTCGCAACGCCCTTCGCAATGCGGCTGCGCCCTTCGGACGAGGCCAGGAAGGCGGCATCCTCGGCATTGCTGAGATAGCCGGTTTCGAACAAGACCGACGGCGTGTCCGGCGCCTTCAAAACCATGAGTGAGGCATAGCGGTGGAACGTGCTGCGAAACGTCAGGAACGGGGCCCCCTCCCGCTGAAGAAGGCGGGCGAAATTCGCTGATTCCTTCATTGTTTCGCGCTGAGTAAGATCGATCAGGATCGACGACACCTGGTCAGTCTGCCCGCCCAGATTGACGCCGTTCAGAACGTCCGCCCTGTTCTCCCGCGCCGCCAGCCGCGCCGCTTCCCGATCCGATGCCACTTCCGACAGGGTATAGACTGTCGCACCCCGCGCCTCATGATTGTCCGCCGAATCGGCATGGACGGAAATGAAGAGGTCCGCATTCATCTTCCGCGCGATGCCATAACGTTCCTGCAAGACCAGAAAGCGGTCGTCATCCCGCGTCAGCGCGACGCGAAGTCTGCCCGACTTCACCAGCTGATCCCGGATCGCCTTCGCGATCGCTAGCGTCAGATCCTTTTCGCGCTCGCCGGTTTCCGCGTTGATCGCGCCGGGATCATGCCCGCCATGCCCCGCATCGATGACGATCAGCGGGCGTGACGCGTCGGCTGATCCTTCCACCCGCGGAAGCGAGAGTCCGCGCGCCACCGGCGGGATCGGCACGGTGATGCTGTGCAGCCGCTTGGCCGGACGCGGCGCCATGGACGCTGGCTTGTCGAAGCTGATGCGCTCCGCTCCCTGAGGACCGGCCAGAAAAGCAGTTGCCAAGGCAAGGGCGTGCAGCATGGCGCGCTTGTGCCCCGCACCGCCCCATGCCGTCCAGCCCCATTTCAGCGGCGGTCATTGCCGCCATGTTTACCTTTGCTTCACCATGTTGGGCGATTAAACGCGGGAATGGCAGCATTCGTCCTGGACCAAACAATTTTGCGGGGGACGTTGCTAGGCTGGCCTTAGGCTGCTACCCATTCACATTCCTGAAAGAAACGCCCATATTAGGCCCGGTTCTTCATCAGGAACTTTCACGGCAGCATCGGCGGGCGCCCAGGCGCTTGAGGCCCGATGCGACGAACAGGTTGACGCTGCATGAGGCATGATTTCCATTCCACGCTGAGCCCGATAGCGGGCGATGCGGCGTGGATGGAGCGGACCGGCGATTTGCCCGGCCCTGCCGATGCAGCAGAAGCGCAGTTTTTCCTGTCAAACCGGACGATAGCAACACCCGCGCCGCTGGCGGCGCGACTGCGTTCGTCCCCCCACTATCGCGTGGCAGCCCGGCCCAGTGCCGCTGGCCGCCTTCGCCGGAGAATAATGAATGACAATGCGTATGCTGATCGATGCGCGCCACCGGGAAGAAACCCGGGTCGCGGTCGTCAAAGGTAACCGGATCGAGGAGTTTGATTTCGAATCGGCCGAGCACAAGCAGCTCAAAGGTAATATCTACCTCGCCAAGGTTACCCGTGTAGAACCCTCGCTCCAGGCGGCGTTCGTCGATTATGGCGGCAATCGCCACGGCTTCCTGGCGTTCAGCGAAATCCATCCCGACTATTACCAGATTCCGCGCGAAGATCGCGAAGCATTGCTGCGTGAAGAGCGCGAGCATGCCGAGGAAGAGGCCGCGCTGCGTGCCGATTTCGAGGATGACGATGATCATCATGGCGACGATGGTCTGGAGCTGGTCGAAGCCACGCACCATGAAGAGGATGAAGGCGAAGCCGCCGAAAGCAGCGAAGGCCCCGCAAAGGGTAGCCGTCGCAAGCGCGGTGGCGATGAAGCCGCCGACGAACTGCGCCGCAAGCGCATGGCGCTGCGCCGCCGCTACAAGATTCAGGACGTCATCAAGCGCCGTCAGGTGCTGCTGGTACAGGTCGTCAAGGAAGAGCGCGGCAACAAGGGCGCGGCGCTGACCACCTACTTGTCGCTGGCCGGTCGCTATTGCGTGCTGATGCCGAACACGTCGCATGGCGGCGGGATTTCGCGTAAGATCAGCAATGCTGCCGACCGCAAGCGCTTAAAGACGATCGTCGCGGAGATGAATCTGCCCTCGACCATGGGCTGCATTGTCCGCACCGCTGGCCTTCAGCGTACCAAGCCGGAAATCAAGCGCGACTTCGACTATCTCGCCCGCCTGTGGGACGAGATTCGCGAAAAGACGCTGAAGTCCGAAGCGCCCGCACTGATCCACAATGACAGCGACCTCATCAAGCGCGCGATCCGCGATATCTACAACAAGGATATCGAAGAGGTCATCGTCGAGGGCGAATATGGCTATAAGGCCGCCAAGGATTTCATGAAGCTGCTGATGCCCAGCCATGCGCGCCGGGTGCAGCAATATGCCGACGCCGTTTCGCTGTTCCAGCGAGCAGGCGTCGAGGATCAGCTGGCCGCGATGTACAATCCGGTCGTGCAGCTGAAATCAGGCGGCTACCTCGTCATCAACCCGACCGAAGCTTTGGTGTCGATCGACATCAACTCGGGCCGGTCGACGCGTGAGCATGGCATCGAGCAGACCGCCGTCGCCACCAACCTTGAAGCCGCGCGCGAGATCGCGCGTCAGCTCCGCTTGCGCGACATGGCTGGCCTCGTCGTCATCGACTTTATCGACATGGAGATGAACTCCAACATCCGTAAGGTCGAGAAGGCAATGAAGGAGGCGCTGAAGGACGATCGCGCCCGCATTCAGGTCGGCCGCATCTCGGGCTTTGGCCTCATGGAAATGAGCCGCCAGCGCCTGCGCACCGGCGTGCTGGAGGCATCGACCCGCCAGTGCCCGCATTGCGAAGGCACCGGTCTGGTCCGCACGGCGTCGTCGGCGGGCCTTAGCGCGCTGCGCATGCTGGAAGAGGAAGCGGCGCGTGGTCGCGGCAACTTGGTCACGCTGCGCGCGAGCCAGGAAGCGGCCTTCTACGTCCTCAACAACAAGCGCCGCGAGCTGGACGAAATCGAGCAGCGTTACGGCGTCACCATCGCAATCCTGCCGGATGGCGAGGTCGAAGGCGCGCGCATGTCGGTGGAAGCCAGCGGCCCGCGTCCGGAACGGGTGGTGAGCTATGCTCCGATCGTCGAGGAAGAAGATGACCTCGATATCGTCGAGGAGCTGGAAGAAGAGGAAATCGAGGAAGTCGAGGCGGCCGAGCGCGAAGAGCGCGGCGACCGGGGCGAGGATCGCGAAGGCGGCCGTCGTCGTCGTCGTCGCCGCCGTCGTCGTGGCGGCCAGCGTGACGATCATCATGCCGAGGGCGAAGCAGAGGCTACCGGTGCCCCGGTCGACGAAACTGGCGAAGAAGCCGAATCGGCTGACGAAGAAACGGAAGGACAGCCTGTCGAGGCCCATGGCGAAGGCGAAGAGGCCAGTCGCCGTCGTGGCCGTCGCGGTCGCCGTGGCGGACGCCGTCGTCGCGAGGGCGAAGCGGTTGCCGACGAGGCGGCGAGCGAAGCCGTCGAGGCTTCCGAGCCCGCCGCTGTCGAGCCTGTCGCCGAGACGGTAGCAGAAGCAGCGCCCGACGCGCCTGCGGAGGAGGAGGCGCCAAAGACGCGCCGTCGCCCCCGTGCTCGCAAGGCAAAGGAAGTCGTAGAAGCGCTCGTGGAGACCCCCGAGGCTCCGGTCGAAGCGGCAGCCGAGGAAGCACCCGCCAAGCCCAAGCGCACTCGGCGCAAGAAGGCAGAGGCCACTCCCGAAGCGCCAGCCGAACCAGTCGTGAGCGTGGAACCGGAAGCCGAGGCGCCCGCCAAGCCCAAGCGCACGCGTCGCAAGAAGGTTGAGGCCATTGCCCAGGACGCGGCAGAGGCTCCCGCGATCGCAGGGGCCGTCCCACCGGAAGCTGACGCAACAACGGCAGCAAATGCTGGTGAGAGCGCGGTCTCGACGGTAGATGGCGAAGAGACGGCCGACGAAGAAAGCGCACCGCGCCGTGGATGGTGGCAGCGCACCTTCGGTCAGTAAGGACGTCCGCCCGATGAGCAACGCCGCCGCCTTGCCGGTTTTCCGGAATGGCGGCGGCGTTCTCGCTTCAGGCGGAGTTCATGGTGATGCTGGCAGGGGCGCGGGCATGCTGCCTACGTCCCTGCCCCATGGTGATCGGCCATGATGCGCCGCTGGCTGCGTGCCGCTGCGATCGCGGTTGCATCGCTGGCCCTGGTCGCCAAGCCGGTGATGGCGCAGCAGATACTGCGCGACGCCGAGACCGAAGCCTTCATGGCCGACATGTCGGGACCCCTCGTCAGCGCCGCTGGAATGGAGCCGCGCAATGTCCAGGTGCTGGTTCTCAACGACCCGGAAATCAACGCCTTCGTGGCAGGTGGCCAATATGTCTGGGTTCATAGCGGCCTGATCGCTGCGGCCGACAATGTGAACCAGCTGCAAGGAGTCGTCGCCCACGAACTCGGCCATATCGAGGGTGGCCATATCATCCGTTCCTCGGAAGGCATGAAGGCCGCAACCGGCATCACCCTGCTCAGCCTGGTTCTGGGCGCCGCTGCGATTGCGGCGGGCGGCGCGGAAGCGGGCATGGGCATTTTGGGAATGGGCCAGCAAGCGGCGATGGGCAAATATCTCGCCTTTTCGCGCGCGCAGGAAAGCTCGGCCGACCTTGCAGGTGCGCGCTATTTGAGCAAGTCCGGCCTGTCGGGCAAGGGCAGCCTGGAATTCTTCAAGAAGTTGCAGAACCAGGAATATCGTCTCGCGATCCCGCAGGACGACAGCTACGGCCGCACGCATCCGCTATCCGGCGAACGCATCAATGTCCTGCGGGAAGTGTATACGGTCGATCCCGCGTGGGACAAACCGATCGACCCGAAGCTGGAAGCCCGCTTCGAACGTATCAAGGCCAAGCTGGTCGGCTTCGTTTCCGAACCCACTCAGACGCTGATCAAATATCCCGAGAGCGATCAGTCGATCCCGGCGCATTATGCGCGCGCCTACGCCTGGCATAAAAGCGCCTATCCCGACAAAGCGATCGCCGAGGTGAACGCCCTTCTGACAGCGCAGCCGCATGACCCTTATTTCTTGGAGCTGAAAGGCCAGGTACTGCTGGAAAGCGGCAAGCCCGCCGACGCCATCCCGCCGCTGCGCGAGGCCGTGAAACTGACGCAGCAGCCCCTGATCGCCACGATGCTGGGCCATGCGCTTATCGCGACGGAGGATGACAAGAACTTCGCCGAAGCCGAACAGGTGCTGCGTAATGCTGTGGCGCGCGACCGGGAAAATCCTTTCGCCTGGTATCAGCTCGGCGTCGTTTATGAACGGCGCGGTGACACGCCCCGCGCGGCGCTGGCCACGGCGGAACGCTATGCGCTGATGGGTGACGACCAGATGGCGCTGCGTAGCGCGGACGCGGCCATGCAGGGATTGAAGCCCGGCACGGTTGACTATCTGCGGGCGCAGGATATCGCCATGGTGTCCCGCGCAGCCGTCGAGCAGAAGCGAAAGAAGAAATGACCGAAACCTCTCGACCCGGCATTCGCGCCGCCCTTTCCAACAGGACCATCCAGATGACGATTGGCGCCCTCGCCTTCATCGCCGCCACTGCCGCTGGCGCGGCTCTAGGCATGCAGAGTAGCGGAAGCGTGGCCGCCGGAGACAAGGCTGCGATCGAGAAGATCGTGCGCGACTATATACTGGAGCATCCGGAAATCATTCCCGAAGCGGTCGAGCGGTTGCAGGCAAAACGCGTGTCCGACAGCATCGGCGAAAGTCGCAAGGCCATCGAAACGCCCTATGCGGGCGCGTGGGAAGGCGCGGCCAACGGGGATGTCACGGTGGTCGAATTCTTCGATTACGCATGCGGCTATTGCCGTGCGTCCCTGCCCGACCTCGCCAAGCTGGTGAGCGAGGACAAGGGGGTGAAGGTCGTCTATCGCGAGTTGCCGATCCTGTCCGACGAGAGCGCTGATGCGGCCAAGGTGTCGCTGCTGGCGGCGGAAAAAGGCCAGTATATGCCTTTCCATCGGGCGCTGTATGCGAGCGGGAAGGTCACGCGAGACACCATATTGGGCGCCGCCGCCAAGGTCGGCATAGACGGCAAGGCGGCGGAGGCGGCCATGGCCAACAGCAAATATGATGGTGAAATTCAGTCGAACATCGCGCTGGCGCAAAAGCTGCGCGCCACGGGCACGCCAACATTCGTCGTGGGCGATCAGGTGTTGAATGGTGCGGTGGGCTATGACGCGCTGAAGCAGGCTGTCGCGGCGACGCGGGCGAAGTAAGGGCCACCACTCCCTCTCCCCTTCAGGGGTCGGCCAGAGGCACGTGACTCTGGCCGAGGTGCCGAGCGTAGCGAAGGTGGGAGAGGGGAACGCACAGCACATCCGTTGCTCCCCTCTCCCTAGCCCTCTCCCCTAAAGGGGAGAGGGAACATGTTGAGCATATCCCCCCTCCTCCGCCATTGACTCATCTCCCGCTTTTGCCTATCGGACGCCCCCTGACATGCGGTCGCCCATCGGCGGCCCTTTTTTGTCACGCCCGATTTTGACGTTTTGCTTTGAGGAATGAACGATGAAGCGCACCTATCAGCCGAGCAATCTGGTTCGGAAGCGCCGTCACGGTTTCCGCGCTCGCATGGCGACCCCCGGCGGCCGCAATGTGATCCGCGCCCGCCGTTCGCGGGGCCGCAAGAGCCTGAGCGCCTGAACGACGCGCCGCCGGATCGCGCGCCAGCCATGATGAGGCGGCGCGCTGATTTCCTGGCGGCGAATCGTGGGCGGCGCGCACCGATGCCGGGCTTTGTCCTGCTGGTGCGCGATCGTGGCGATGGCGATCCGGCGATGCGTATCGGCATCACGGTTACGAAAAAGATTGGCGGCGCTGTCATCCGCAACCGGATGAAGCGCCGTTTTCGCGTCTTGGCGCGGGACTTGTTGCCCATCCACGGGATCGCGGGCGCCGACCATGTGCTGATCGGCCGTTCCGAAGGTATCGAGCGCGACTTCGCCCTGCTCCGGTCGGAATTGGAAAAGGCCCTGGGCAAGGTGATGAGCCGCCCTGCGGGCACCCATCGAGGACCTCCGCGAAAGAAACCTTCCCGCGAACAGAGCGCTCAGGAGCAATGATCGCTCGCTTGCTCATTCTGATCGCGCGCTTCTGGCAACTCGGCCCGTCGCGCATATTGCCCCCCAGCTGCCGCTATGCGCCGTCCTGTTCGCAATATGCCATAGAGGCCATCCGCAAATATGGTGCGGTGAAGGGTAGCTGGCTCGCCACGAAGCGGCTAATGCGATGCCACCCTTGGGGCGGTTCGGGCTACGACCCGGTGCCCTGATACGAATTTTCACAAGACACGGCGGAGCCGACAAGCGTGGACGACAAGAAGAATATTGTTCTGGCGGTGCTACTGACCGCAGCGATCCTGTTCGGCTGGCCCTATATCGCCAAGCATTTCTTCCCTGCCGCGAACCCGCCCGCGACGAAGATCGAAGGCGGCAAGACCACGCCGGTGGCGCAGGGATCAAGCCCGGTAGCGAGCAGTCCGTCCGCGATTCGCGATCGCGCCCTGGTGTTGAAAGAGAGCCCGCGTGTCGCGATCCGCACGCCCAAGCTGACCGGCTCCATCAACCTGAAGGGCGCGCGCATCGACGATATCGTGCTGCCCACCTATGGCGAAACGATCGCGAAAAATTCGCCCGCGATCCGGCTCTATAGCCCTTCTGGCACGAAGGACGCCTTTTTCGCTGGTTTCGGCTGGCAAGGCGAAGGGTTGAAGGCGCCTGACGCGAGCACCGTCTGGACGGCCGATGCGAAGGAATTGACGCCGACCAGCCCCGTGACACTGCGGTGGGACAATGGTGCGGGCCAGGCTTTCGAAATCCGTCTTTCGGTCGATGAGAATTACATGATCACCGCGCGGCAGAAGGTCGTGAACAGCGGTACAGGCGTGGTCGGGGTGAAGCCTTATGGCTACATCAATCGCACAGGCATCCCCAAGGACCCGGACACCTGGACCATCCATATCGGCCCGATGGGCGTGTTCAACGGCGCTGCCAATTATGATGTGAATTATAAGGATCTGAACAAGGGTCCGTCCAGCCAAAGCTTCCAGTCCACAGGCGGCTGGCTGGGCTTCACCGACAAATATTGGCTGTCGGCACTGGTCCCCGATCAGAAGGCTGCATTTGAAGGTCAGTTCCGCAAAGGTGCTGGTATCCAGTATCAGGCCGACTACAGCCTGGCTCCGACCATGCTGGCGCCGGGCAAGGCCGTCACCCAGACGGTGCGCCTGTTCGTGGGCGCGAAGGAAGTGAAGACACTTGAAGCCTATCAGGATGCGGGCATTCCGCTGTTCGATCGGGCTATCGACTGGGGCTGGTTCTACTGGTTCGAAAAGCCGATCTTCGCGCTGCTGCACTGGCTGTTCGAGCATATCGGCAATTTCGGTGTGGCCATCATTTGCCTGACCTTCGTGGTCCGGGCCCTTATGTTCCCCGTCGCCCAGCGCCAGTTTGCCAGCATGGCGGCGATGCGGGCGGTGCAGCCCAAGATGAAGGCGCTGCAGGAGAAATATAAGGACGACAAGCCCAAGCTCCAGCAGGAAATGATGGAGCTATACAAGCGCGAGAAGGTGAACCCGCTCGCCGGCTGCCTGCCCATCTTCATCCAGATCCCGATCTTCTTCGCCCTGTACAAGGTGTTGCAGCTGACGATCGAAATGCGTCATCAGCCCTTCGTCCTTTGGATCAAGGATCTGTCCGCGCCCGATCCGCTGCACATCCTCAACCTGTTCGGCATGCTCCCCTTCACACCCCCGGCCTTCCTGGGCATCGGCGTGCTGGCGCTGCTGCTGGGCATCAGCATGTTCTTCCAGTTCAAGCTCAATCCGGCTCAGATGGACCCGATGCAGCAGCAGATCTTTTCGATCATGCCGTGGATGATGATGTTCATCATGGCACCGTTTGCTGCAGGCCTGCTGGTCTACTGGATCACCAACAACTGCCTGTCGATGCTGCAGCAGTGGTGGCTCTACAAGCGCCACCCTGCGCTGAGCGCGGCTCCGGCGAAATAAGGCGGATATTCCAGTGGACGAGCAGGAACAGGCAGAGTTGATCGAGGAAGCACGCAAGGTGTTCGCCGGGCCGATCAGCTTTCTCAAGTCAGCGCCGGATTTGAAGTTCCTGCCCGACATGTCGGTCAATGAAGTGGCGTTTGCGGGCCGATCGAACGTCGGCAAATCGTCCCTGCTGAACGCGCTGACGGGCCGCAACGGGCTTGCCCGCACGTCGAACACGCCGGGACGGACACAGGAACTGAACTTTTTCGATGTCGGCGACCCGCTGCGCTTTCGCCTCGTCGATATGCCTGGTTATGGCTATGCGCGCGCGCCCAAGGACATGGTGCGCCAGTGGCGCTTCCTTGTGAACGACTATCTGCGCGGGCGGGCGAAGCTGAAGCGCGCACTCGTGCTGATCGACAGCCGTCATGGCATCAAGGATGTCGATAATGAGATTTTCGACATGCTGGACGCGGCGGCCGTCAGTTATCGCATTGTCCTGACCAAAGCGGACAAGGTAAAGGCCAGCCATCTCGCCGAAATTATACAGGCGACTGGCGATGCCGTCCGGAAACGGCCCGCTGCCCATCCGGAGATTATCCCGACCTCAAGCGAAAAGGGCATGGGCATAGCGGAACTTCGGGCTGCCGTTCTGGCGAGCGTCACCGAAGGGTGACAAGACTCTGTTAAAGCGGGGCAGTTGACGCTGCCCTCCCTTCGCTGACGCCTTAAGCTATCATATACCCGAATAGCCAAGGCCGGGATCAGAACAGCTCATATTGCCCGTCTCCCTTGAGCGTCCAGGTGCCAAGAATATCGTGCAGGGTGCGGCCCACATGGCTGCAAACCAGGACAAACTGATCGAGCGACCAAAGGAAGCCGTCGATACTTTGCTGCGCCGGAGGGCCATCCCTGTAGAATAGCGTCTGGTGCGGGCTGAAGGTCCAGCCGGGGCGCAAGGCCACGCCCGCCGCCCGCATCGCGTCGATGATCGACTTCTGTAATTGGTTGAGCAAAGGCAGGGATCGCGAAGGGCGCAGGGCGGCGGAACGATTACTGAAGCTTAGTCGGTCGAGCCTCATGTCAAAAGGTTCCGCTTCCACCATAGTCCCCGCCCGCAACAACGCCTTGATCACCGCATAGGGATATTCGACATAATCGGCGGTCACGGCCAGCGTGACATGCTGATGCTCCAGCCGTATGCGGCGCTCCCCGCCGCCCAGTGTCTCCGCGAAATGATCAGTCTGCCGCGCGATGACAGCCGACGGTTTCAGCGCGAAAAAGAGACGATATTTGGTGTCGGCGCGCATGTCATGGCGCATGGCTGATCCTTTCGAGTTGATATGTTCACTATATGTTCCTATTGCGCTGATAGCGAGTCTCGGGAGCCGATCCGCCACTCGGACGTTGGGCATGGTCTCAACCAAGGAGTGTCCGATGGCCCACCTCACGCTGCCGCAGCTGGCGAACAAGATGAAGGATATCGACTTCGCCATGCTTTCCACCCGCGCTGAAGGTGGCCAGATCGCCGCACGGCCAATGAGCAACAATCGCGACGTCGATTATGATGGCGACAGCTATTATTTCACCACCGACAACACCGTCATGGTCCACGATATCGAGCGCGACCCAAAGGTTGGCTTGGCCTTTCAGGGCTCCAGCGGGTTGTTGAAGCAGCGCCCGCTATTCGTGGCGATAGAAGGACGCGCTGATCTTATCCGTGACAAGGGGGCGTTCAAAGCGCATTGGAACAGCGACCTTGACCGCTGGTTCGACGAAGGCATCGACACGCCGGGCCTCGTGATGATCAAGGTCAGCGCGGAAAGGGCGCATTATTGGGATGGAGAGGATGAAGGGGAGGTCCAGCTCTGATCTTAACGAAAGAGCGAACAAGCGAGATCGCGTCAGGACGGCGTCACGCTGGATATTGTCCTTATTTTATTTGATCGCGGGCGTGGCTCATCTGACCCGGTCAGGCGGCTTCATAGCCATCACGCCATATTGGGTGCCCCACCCCGCTGACATCATCGCGCTGACAGGTGTGGCGGAAATTGCGGGTGCTGCGGGATTGCATATCCCAAGATTGCGTAAGGCCGCGGGGATCGGCCTTGCCCTTTACGCCCTTTGCGTGTGGCCGGCCAATCTCAACCATGCGCTCAAGGATATTCCATTGAACGGCGTGCATTTGAGTTGGTGGTATCACGGCCCACGTCTGCTGTTGCAGCCGGTGATCATATGGTGGGCCTTGTGGGCCAGCATGGTGGTCGAATGGCCGTTCGGACGGAAGCGTGACGTCCCATATCAATGATTGTCTTTGAAATGGGCGGCCTTACTGTGGCGCCCGCATTCCACGAATAAAGATAGAGAGAGCGATGACCCGGCACATCCCCTGGATCCTGACGGCCATAGTCGGGGCGATCGCTCTGTCAGTGGTTGCGATATCCCGGGGCGAGGCGGTCAATGCGCTCTGGATCGTCGTGGCGGCGGTCAGCAGCTTCCTGGTCGCCTATCGCTATTACGCGCTCTACATTGCGCGGCATGTGATGCGGCTCGATCCTGCACGGCCCACGCCCGCGCTAAGGCGAGGCGACGGGCTTGATTATGTCCCAACCGACCGGGTGGTCCTGTTCGGGCATCATTTCGCGGCCATCGCGGGCGCTGGGCCTTTGGTAGGCCCGGTCCTTGCCGCGCAGATGGGGTATCTGCCCGGCACCATCTGGATCATCGCGGG
The DNA here is from genome assembly GCF_015693305.1 of Sphingobium sp. Cam5-1. Classification (NCBI taxonomy): domain Bacteria; kingdom Pseudomonadati; phylum Pseudomonadota; class Alphaproteobacteria; order Sphingomonadales; family Sphingobiaceae; genus Sphingobium; species Sphingobium sp. Cam5-1. The sequence goes on from NZ_CP065138.1 coordinate 2,092,535, forward strand.
CGTGGTGCTGGCGGGCGCGGTGCAGGATTTCATGGTCCTGTTCATTTCCATGCGCCGCGACGGCAAGTCGCTGGGCGAGCTTATCCGCATGGAAATGGGGCAAGCAGCTGGGACGATCGCGCTGTTCGGCGCCTTCATGATCATGGTGATCATCCTGGCCGTGCTGGCGCTGATCGTCGTAAAAGCGCTGGCGGAAAGCCCGTGGGGCATGTTCACCGTTGCCGCCACGGTGCCGCTCGCGCTGCTGATGGGCGCCTATACGCGTTGGATAAGGCCGGGGCGGATTGGTGAGGTGTCGCTGATCGGCCTCATCGGCCTGCTGGCGGCGATCATATATGGGCAGTCCATCGCGCAATCACCGTTTTGGGGTCCGGTCTTCACCTTCACGCCGGTGCAACTGTGCTGGATCCTGATCGGCTATGGCGCGGTGGCATCCGTGCTGCCGGTGTGGCTGCTGCTGGCGCCGCGCGATTATCTGTCGACCTTTCTCAAGATCGGCGCGATCGCCGCGCTGGCCATCGGCATCGTCATCATGGCGCCACCGCTCAAAATGCATGCCGTGACGCAGTTCGTGAATGGCAATGGCACGGTCTGGTCGGGCGGACTATTCCCCTTCCTGTTCATCACCATCGCTTGTGGGGCCGTGTCGGGATTCCATGCCCTGATCGCCAGCGGCACGACACCCAAGCTGATCGCGAGCGAGAGTGACGCGCCGCTGATCGGCTATGGTGCGATGTTGATGGAGGCGTTCGTCGCGATCATGGCGCTGGTGGGTGCGTCGATCCTCGATCCCGGCATTTATTTCACGATGAACAGCCCGGCGGCGGTGATTGGCACAGACGCGACCAGCGCAGCCGCCGCCGTCACGGCGATGGGCTTTCCCATCACCCCTGACCTGATCGCACAAACCGCCAGGGATGTGGGCGAACATACGATCATCTCTCGCGCGGGCGGCGCGCCAACGCTGGCCGTGGCCATGGCGGAAATCTTTTCCCATGTGATCGGCGGCCCGGCGATGAAGGCCTTCTGGTATCATTTCGCCATATTGTTTGAGGCGCTGTTCATCCTGACGGCGGTTGACGCAGGCACGCGCGCGGGCCGTTTCATGTTGCAGGACCTGATCGGGCTGGCCGTGCCGCGCTGCAAGGATAGTGCGGGCATCGTGCCGGGATTGGTAGCCACCGCGCTGACGGTCGCGGCCTGGGGTTTCTTCCTTTATCAGGGCGTCACAGACCCGCTGGGCGGCGTGAATACGCTATGGCCGGTGTTCGGCATCTCCAACCAGATGCTGGCGGCGATCGCGTTGATGCTGGCGACGGCGGTATTGTTCCGGATGAAGCGGAACCGCTATGCTTGGGTGACGATGATCCCGACCGCCTGGCTGCTGGTCTGCACATTGTCGGCCGGACTGCTGAAGCTGTTTTCAACCGACGCGAAAGTCGGCTTCCTTGCTCATGCAGCGAAATTTTCGGCAGCGGCGAATGAGGGCAAGTTGCTCAGCCCTGCCAAGTCGATGGCGGAAATGCAGCAGATCATCTTCAACGACCGGGTGGACGCCGGACTGGTCGCCATCTTCCTGACGGTGGTGCTTTCGCTACTGTTCTTCACCGTCCGCACCTGCCTTGCCGCTCGGCGGGCCGATGCGCCGACGGCGCGCGAAATCCCCGCGTCTCTGGTGCCAGCGGAATGATCGGCTTGCTCGGCAGGATGCGCCGGATGGCGATGATGATGGTGGGTATGCCCGATTATGAGGGCTATGCCCGCCACATGCACATGCATCATCCCGGCGAGCCGGTCATGACGCCTACCGAGTTTTTCCGCGATCGGCAAGAGGCGCGCTATGGCGGAAAGAATGGTGGCAAATGCTGTTGAGGGCGGCGGTCAACTGCGGGCGTTGAAGCCTGCGATCATGCCCGCTGCGATCGACAGGGCGATCTCGGCCGCGCCCACGGCGCCGATGTCGAGTCCGGCCGGGCCGTCGATTCGCCCCAGCTGCTCTGCGGAAAAGCCCATTGCCGACAGGCGCTCAAGCCGCGCCGCTTGGCTCTTTCGCGATCCCAGCGCGGCCACATAGCCGGTCGGCGCGCGCAGGGCAGCGGCCAGAGCCGGATCGTCGATCTTGATATCATGGCTGAGCGTCACGACTGCCGTCGCTTCGCCCGGACGGCGCGTCGCGATCGCGTCGTCGGGCCAGCGATTGTCCAACTCGACGCCGGGGAACCGTTCCTCTGTCAGAAAGCGACCGCGCGGATCGATCACCACGGGTCTGACGCCCATGGCCTGGGCAAGCGCGCATAAGGACTGGGCGATCTGCACCGCGCCCACGATCAGCAACTGGCGCGGCGGATCGTAACGGTTATGGAACTGACCCTCGATCACTGCCTCGCGGGTGATGCCTGTACCAAGGTCGGTGGCAAGGGTGAGAGACTGCCCCTCATCGCGGGCATCGGCAATCCGGTCAAACAGCGCAGGCGCGAAGCTCCCCTCCTCCACCGGCTGGACCAGCACGCTGATCTCGCCTCCGCAGGGAAGGCCCACCGCCCAGGCATCGCCATCAGCCACGCCATAGCGTTCGATATGCGCCGGGCGGCCCGCAATCACCTCCTCCGCGCGTTGCAGGACGTCGACCTCAACACAGCCGCCTGAAATGCTGCCTTCGAAACGGCCGTCGCGATGGACGATCATGTGGCTGCCGCGCGGCCGGGGGGCCGATCCCCATGTCGATACGACCGTTGCCAGCGCCATGGGCGCGCCACGCCACTCGATCGCCTTGCGTATCACCGCGTCATTGTCGTTCAATCCCGGCCTCCTTGCCCATCGCACATAGGAGGTCGCCGATGCGTCGCCAAGCTAGACGAGCCGCCGCCCCGTCCACACGACCCGGCCGACGATCGCCACCAGTGATGGGTCGATGTCCACCCAATCGGGATAATGGACATTGTCGCTTCGCACACTGAACAGCCCTCTACGTGGCCCCATCGCGATACGCTTCACCATCAGCACGCCGTCCAGTCGCAACACATATACGCCGTCGCGCAGTCGCATCGCGTCATCATCATGGTCGACCATGATCTCGTCACCATCATTGAGCGTCGGCGCCATCGATTCGCCATCCACCCGGATGATGGAGACCCTCTGAGGCTTTACGCCCAGATGGCGCAACCAATTCGCATCGAAAGCCATGACACCCGCCGCCCGCTCATCCTCGTCAAGCGAACCGGGTCCGGCCGACGCGCCGAGCGACAGGCGCGGCACAGGCACCACTGCGGGCAAGGGCCGCGATTTCCTTTCCACCGGGGCCTGGCGCCCCGGCCCACCCAGAAGGTCTTCGGCAACGCCAAAATAGCGCGCCAGCACCCGCCGATCCTCCTCATCCAGTTTGCGGGGCGTGCCGCGCTTGATGAACTGCTGAACATAGGCCGGGTTGCGCTTCAGCAGGCGGGACAGATCGGCATAATTCTCCCCCCGCTCGGCAATCAGCCGTTCCAGCACCACGCGCGGATCTTCTCCATTACCGACCATGATTCATCCATAATGATAGGATTTTTCCTAGACAAGTAGGAAATAGGGGAAGAAATAGGAAAACACTTAGGGATTCGCAGGGGGCGAATCGCATCGAAGAGGGAGATTGGAAGGCATGCTGATTCGCACCGTAGAGAAGTTCCTGCGGGACAACGGCATTCCGGCGACACGCTTTGGCCGTGAAAGCGTTCGCGATCCCCGTCTGGTGTTCGACCTGCGCCAAGGTCGCGAACCGGGGGAACGGATCAAGAGACGTATAGAACATTTCATGAACACATATCGCAGGAGCGCGGGTCAATGACAAGTCTGGATCATCTCCGCCAAGGCCGGAAACTGGTCGAAAATGAAGGAAGACGCCTGAGCGGACAGGACCCCCTGCCCCGGCTGCTCGCCCAATTGATCGATCGCGCAGGCGAACCCGCCAGCATAGAACGCGCCATGAGCCGCCCCTGGGCCAGCGCATTGTTTCAGGGGAGGCAGCACGTCATAACGCTGCGGATCACGGGACCGGACGCCAAAGAGCGACGAGCCCGGTTTGCCGAGGGACTGGAGGAAGCCGAATGGACGCTGCCCAGACATTTCGTCGCCGATATTACGATCGACGGCGGCCGGTCTGCTTCGGAGGAGGAATGGGTCGAACTGTCGGCGCTTACCATCGAAGATTGGTGAGCGGCAGGTCTCAGCGCGTCCGGTCCGCCATGGCCCGCAATGTGCCAAGCGCCGCGCGCAGCGCCTGATCGACATCATGCTCTACCCGATCCCGCACCGGGACCCGCTGTTCGGTCGGCATGTCAGCGATGACACCGTCGGCGGCAGCAGTCCTGGTGCCACGGACACGATCGGTGAGGCCCTTTTCGAACCGCGCGGTGAGTTCAGCCAGCGAAGGCAGGCTGGGCGTTGGCGGGATGTCGTTGGACAGAGATGCGGGGGCGGGATCGGTGGCAATGACGCTCATGGCTTCAAACGCGGCATCGACTGCCGAATGAATGTCCGGGGCTTCTTCCGGCGTCGGCGCACCGGGCAGGATCATGGCCTCAGCTTCAGGTTGAGCCGCTTCGAACTGTTCACCTCGCGCAGGGCCAATCCGGGGAAAAATCTCCAACCCGCCAAAGTCGCGGCTCGCAAAGATGGGAGCACGCGCCGGGGCGTCGGGATGCGCGTCGGCGCGGCGCATCAGCGGGCGCGATATTCTGGAGGATCCCGAGGTCCGGCCGCGAGACAGCCAGTTCAGCTTCGGCAATGCAAAACCCATTTCACTCACTCCTGTAACGCTGCGAGAGCGTCGATCCTTTTTCATCGGCACGGGCGCCGCGTTGAAACTTACAAAGCCCATCGCCATCAGCGCGCCGAAGCCCGCAACGAACAGGCGCGCCTTCAATCCCAGTGGCGGCGCGGCGGCGGGCAAGGCTTCGCTCAGCCCGCTCGACGCGACAATTGTCTCGACCAGTCCCACGGGCATCGCCAGCAGGATCAGCGCGACCGCCAGCCCTGCCAACGCGGCTGGGGTCATCGCCCTATGAAGTCGCGCCGCCGCCATCTTTTCGTTCAGGCCGCCGCGCGAACGCGCGCGATCCGCTGCGCCAGCAACCGATCATAGACAGGGCCATAACGCAGAATATTTGACGACCAGTTACGCTCGCGCTCGACAAAGGTGCGAGCCGTCGCCCGCCGATCGTCCCAGAAGCCACGATCAGCGAACATCTCTGCCAAAGCGGTCGCAATGGCCGCCGGATCGCCAGGCGCGAACAGCGTGCCAGTCACTCCATGCTCAATCAACTCGCGATGACCGCCTACGTTGGAGGCCGCTACCAGCCGCCCTTGCGCCATTGCCTCCAGCGGTTTGAGCGGGGTCACAAGATCGGTGAGCCGCATCGCCTTGCGCGGATAAGCGAGGACATCGACCTGCGCATAATAATCCTCAACCTCATCATGAGGGACACGCCCCACGAAGACGATATGGTCGGCGAAAGGCGAGGCCGTCGCCTGATCCCGCAGCGCCTGTTCGCGAGGGCCGCCGCCTACCAGCAGCAGCTTGACCTTGGGCCGCGCGCGCACCAGCCGGGGCATCGCGGCGATCAGGTCGTCCAAGCCCTCATAATCATAGAAGCTGCCGATGAAGCCGACCACGTCGGCGCCTTCCAGCCCAAGCTTGGCGGTAAGCGCCGGATCGCGGCGCACCGGCGTTCCGAATTGCTCCATATCCACGCCGTTGGGCGAGACGATGATCTTGGCCGGGTCAATCCCGCGCGCCACCAGGTCGCCGCGCAGCCCTTCGCAGATGACCGCGACGGCATCGGCCGCGCGCACCGCATGGGTTTCCAGTTGCCGGGTCAGCCAATAGCGGGGGCTGCCCTCGGTGCCGGTGCCGTTTCCAACGGCTGCATCCTCCCAGAAGGCGCGGATTTCGTAGATCATGGGAATGTCGTTCCGCTTGGCCGCACGCTGCGCCGCCATGGCGTTCAACACCGGCGAATGGGCATGGATCACATCCGGCCGCCATCGAGCGATCAGCGAATCGATGGCATCCGCATGCGCCGCGATGTCCCGCCATTCGCGCAGCAACGGATTGCCGGTGGCCGGTGTGCCCGGCGTCCGGTGAAAATGAAGGCCGTCCACGACTTCTTCTGTCGGCCCTTTGGCGCCGTGACGCAATCCGGTGATTCCCCGCACGTCCCAGCCCTGCGCCATCTGCGCTCGCAGGATCGCACGCGTGCGGAAGGTGTAGCCGCTATGCATCGGCAGGCTGTGATCGAGCACATGGAGTATCCGAGTCATGACGCTTGTTGTGGCGGAAAAGGTTTAACGGCCCGTCAACTCTGCCGCGCTAGGGAAAGGGTGTGGCCATGGAAGAACCCTTCGCGCGATGATTGACGCCCTTTCCCTGCTGATCAGCCATGGCGTGATCATGCTAGCGGCCTGGCGCCTGCTGCCGCGCGCCGATCTGGATGACGAATCGCAGGTGGAGCAATCGCGCGATGCGTGACCTGTTCTTCCTCGCCTTCCTTGGCGCCTTCTTCCTGCTCGGGCTGCGGCGACCTTTCCTGCTCGTGGCCGTCTACGCCTATATCGACATCGTCTCGCCCCAGCGGCTGTCCTATTTCCTGCTGAACCGCATCCCGATTTCCGCGATCGCCTTTGCTCTGGCGGTGGGCGCATGGCTGCTGGTGGACAAGAAGACGGACTGCCGCTTCTCCATGCGCCAGCTGTTGCTGCTGATCCTGCTGGCCTGGTGCGGCTACACGACCGCGACGGCCGACTTCCCGCTCAACGCGCATACCAAATGGGAATGGGTGTGGAAGGCGATGATCTTCGCGATCTTCCTGCCGCTGACTCTCCGCACCCGGCTGCGGCTGGAGGCGCTGGCGCTGTTCATGGTGCTGTGTGCGAGCACGATCATCATCAATGGCGGCATGAAGACGGCGCTGTCGGGCGGCGGTTATGGCGTCCTCAACCTGATGGTCGACAATAATAGCGGCCTGTATGAAGGCAGCATCATCAGCTGCGTCGCCATCTCGCTGATCCCGCTCATCCTGTGGCTGGCAAAGCATGGGACGATCTTTCCGCCGGACTGGCGGGTGCGCACCTTCGCCTATGCGCTATGCTTCGCCTGCCTGCTGATGCCGATCGGCACAGAAGCGCGCACCGGCCTTGTCTGCATCGTCATTCTGGCTGGCATGATGCTGATGCGATCGAAGCGGCGCTTTGTTTATGGACCGCTAATGGCCGTGGCAGCTCTCGCCGCCATACCCTTCCTGCCCGCCAGCTTCACGCAGCGCATGTCCACCATCGAGAATCATCAGGGCGACGAAAGCGCCTCCACCCGGCTCGCCGTGTGGAAGTGGACGCTGGACTATGTGAAGGAGCATCCCGGCGGCGGCGGCTTCGACAATTACCTACAGAACAGCTTCACCTATTTCACGCAGGAACGGGTGATCGACAGCGGTGGGTCGCGCATGGAAAGGCGGCTCGTCACTGACAAGGGCCGCGCCTATCATAGCGCCTATTTCGAGATGCTGGGCGAGCAGGGCTATTTCGGCTTCGCGCTGTGGCTGCTGATCCACCTCACCTGCTTCATCCGCACTGAAACAATCCGCCGACGCTATCGGGGCCGCGATGGTCCGGGCGAGGCGTGGGTCGCACCCTTCGCGCTGGCTCTTCAACAAGGCCATGTCATTTACATGATTGGGTCGCTGTTCGTCGGCATCGCTTACCAACCCTTCATCTTCATGATGCTATCGCTGCAAATCGGCCTCGACACCTATCTCACGCGCAAGCAGCGGGAGGGCGCGCGAGCCCCGGCCATTCCGTTGCGGCCCTTAAAGCCGATCACAGGGGGAGTATGATGAGCGGAGAACTCCGCATATTGGGCGTCGCCCATGGCTTGTTGCTTGGCCTCGTTCTGGCGTCGCCCATGATCGGCAGGGAATTCCTGCCCTGGGGCGTGGAAGCGCTGTTCATCATCGCCGCTTTCCAGCTGCGGCTTGCCGACCGGCGATGGGAAACCCGCGCGGGCTTGCGCGGCTGGGTCAGCCATATTCGCATGGCGCCCGAACGCCTCGTCCCCTGGGCCGCCACGGCGGTGGTGGCGGTCATCGCGGGGCCAGAGCAGTCGGCACTCGCCGGGTCGATATTGGCGGCGGTGCTGATGGCGGAGCTGCTGCTTTATCCTGCCGGAGCCTATCTGCTTGGCCGCCTGCCCCGTGCCGGGATCGCGCTCCTCATCCTTCTGCTGCTCATCGGCTGCGGCCTTGCGGGACAGGGTCAGCCCGCCCGACTCGCCATGGCTTTCGCGCTAGGGGTAAGCGGCTGCATATTCTGGATGCGCGGGCCGGACGGCGAAGCACGGTCCACCATGATCGCCGCAGCCACAGCCCTGGGCTGCTTTACTATCGCGCTGCTGCTGCCCAATATGGCGATGATCACCATGCCCGCCGCGATATTGGCGGCGACCCTGACTCTCGCACATCTATCGGTCATCCGCCGCCATCCTGAGCATTGGCGCTTGCGCAGCAGCGGAGCGCTTCGTTGGCGCTTGACCGGCTCACAGCCCGGCCGATCCTGACCTCAGGCGTCGAGGCCGGGGAACGCAAGCTCGGTAAGGCGGGTTAATGGCTCTTGAGAAGGAGCCAAATGCCGCAACGCCTCGTCCACGCCAATGACAGCCTGCCAGGAATAGCGCGCCGCCCATTGAAACGGGGATGGGCCTATTTCCTCCCCGATGGCACGCGGATCACCGACCGGGACGAAATCGACAGGCTGAACGCGATCGGCATGCCTCCAGCCTACCGGGATTGCTGGTTTTGTCCGCTGCCGCATGGCCATATCCAGGCGACCGGCTATGACGACCGGGGCCGCAAGCAATATCGCTATCATCCTGAGTTCCGTGCCGCGCGCGAAGCCGAGAAATATGGCGGCTGCGCCTTGTTCGGCCGCGCCCTGCCGCGCCTGCGCGCGCAGATCGAAGCGGACCTTTCGATCCGCGGCCTGCGCAAGGAACGGACATTGGCCGCCGTCGTCCGGCTGCTCGACCTCGCCAAGGTACGCGTGGGCAACGAACAATATGCCGCCGCGAACAAGAGCTTCGGCGCCACGACGCTGCGCCGCCGCCATGTCGATCTTAGCGGGCGGAAGCTGCGGTTGCGCTATCGTGCCAAGTCGGGGCGCGAACATGATCTGACAATAAGCGACCGTCGACTGCTCCGCTTCGTGCGCGCGATGCAGGACCTGCCGGGACAGCATCTGTTCCAATATCTGGACGAGGAAGGGATCGCCCGGCCGATCACTTCCGGAGACGTGAACGCCTATATTGCGGAAGCCATGCGACATGACTTCACGGCCAAGCATTTCCGCACCTGGGGGGCTTCGGCCGTCGCTTTCGAGGCGCTAGCTTCCGGCCCCGTATCGCTCGCACAGATGGTCGCGCCCGTGGCCGAAGCGCTGGGCAACACCCCCGCCATCAGCCGGAAAAGCTATATTCATCCAGCGCTGATCGAATTGTGCAAGTCGGGACAGGATGAATGGCGGGCAGGGCTTCGCTTGCCGCGCAGTACGCGCTATCTCACCCGCTACGAACGCGGACTGATCGCCTTTCTGGAAGAATGCGGGGCACGCTCCTCTCTTCCTCTGGCGGCCTGACCGCTTGGATTTTTCAGGGATCCCCATGGCTGCAAAGAATGACCCGGCCTTCACGGTTCGCGCTCCTAACCTTTCGGAAATGTGGCACGCCACGGCGAACTGGTTTGCCATTCACTCTTTGCAGATAGTGATTGCCGTCGGGATCGGCATCGCCATCTATCTCGCCCTCGCCGCGCTGCGGCAATTCGGCAAGCGGTTCAGGGGAAAACCGGGCAGCACACTTGGCGTTTCCAACGTCGTAGGCCGCGCCATCGCACGGACCACCCACTTCTTCATGGCCCTGGTCGCCGCGCGGCTGGTGGTCAGCTACGCCAATCCTCCGCAGATGGTGATGAAGACGGTGGCCTTCCTCTTCACCATTGCCGCCGTTTTCCAGGCTGCCATCTGGGCGCGCGAGATCATCCTGGGCCTGGTTGAACGCAAGACTGTTGGCGAGGACGCTCATGGCGAAACCCTGGCCAATGCCATGGGGTTGATCCGCGTCCTCGTGACCTTCGGCCTGTTCGCCATCGCCCTGGTGGTCGTACTCGACAATCTGGGCGTCAACGTGACGGGTCTGGTCGCGGGCCTTGGCATCGGTGGCATCGCCATCGGCCTCGCGGCGCAAGGCATCTTCTCCGACCTGTTCGCTGCGCTGTCGATCATCTTCGACAAGCCTTTCCGCCGGGGCGAGGTGATTACCTATGATCAGACGACCGCACGGGTCGAACGCATCGGCCTCAAGAGCACACGCCTGCGCGCCATGACGGGCGAGAAGAAGGTCATTTCCAACGCCAACCTCCTGCAAAAGGAGATTACCAGCCTTCAAACGCTGGAACAGCGCCGGGTGACCTTTGCCATCGGCATCATCTACCAGACCGCCGATGAAAAGGCGGACGCCATTCCGGCCCTGCTTGAAAAGATTGTGACGGACGAAGGCATGCATTTCGTCAATGCGGGGCTGGTGCGCTTTGGCGCGAGCTCGCTCGATTACGAACTTAATTTCGATGTGCCCTATCCCGACAAGCATGATTATTTCCAGTCACGCCATCGCATCGGCCTGGCGATCTGGAAGCGATTCAAGGCGGAAGGCATTGAATTTGCCTATCCCACCCAGACCAGTTTTACCGCAGCGCCGGACGGTCGGACGATCATGCCCTATCCCGATCCCATCCATATCGACCATGAAGGAACTGCGCGGCTCATCTGAGCGGGTTTTCGATTCGCTTCATCTTCCCCTTGCTTGCCTCGGCCCTGTCAGCCGGTCAGGCAACAGCATCGCTGATTGGGGATTGAAGATGTTGTCACGCACCAAACTCGCTGCCGCCGCGTTGTTAAGCTCCCTCGCCATGGCTCCTGCGGCGCATGCCGAAGGACTTGGAGCCGAGGTCAATTACGGCCGGGCGAATGGTCATTGGGGCACCGAAATCGGCGCTGGCTATGCACTGGACGTAGCGGGCTTCAGCCTGACTCCCGGTGCGGGCGTTTACCTGCGCGATGGTGAGGCGAAGCTGTATGGGCGGGTCGAGGCGACCTACCACCTGCCAGCCTTTGCGACGATCGGCGCGGGCATTCGGTTCAGCGGCGACAACAGCCGACCCTATGCCACCGTCGCCATGCCGATCGTCCCGAAGCTTCGCGTGAAAGGCAATGTCGGTCCCAAATATTATGCCGTGGGCCTGACGCTCGGTTACTGACCCGTGCCCCAAAGCGTGCCCGGTTGGAGCATGCCGTCTTGCAAGGCGAGGGCACCATCCCTGTCCTTGGCCAGCAGCAGGGCACCGTCGAGGTCTATCCAGTCGGCGTCCTGCGCGACCAACGCCGCAGGGGCAATCCCGAGCGATGTGCCGAGCATGCAACCCACCATGATGCGGAAGCCCTGCCCCCTTGCGGCACGGGCAAGAGCCAGCGCCTCAGTCAACCCGCCCGCCTTGTCCAGCTTGATATTGACTGCGTCAAAGTCCCCCAATCGATCAAGGTCCGCGCGCGTGTGGCAACTTTCGTCCGCGCAAAGGGGGAGCGGCGCCTTGACGCCCGCCAGCCTGTCCTCACGCCCGTGAAAAACCGGCTGCTCCACCATTTCCACGCCGAGTTCGGCGAGAGCGCCCGCTTCCGCCGCGATATCAAGATCATGCCAGCTTTCGTTGGCATCGACGATCAGCCGAGTGCCCGGCGCGCCCGCACGAACCGCTGCAATCCGGTCCCTGTCCCCCTCACCCGTCAGCTTGCATTTCAACAGGGCAAAGCCTCTGCCCGCCGCAGCACGGGCGTCGGCTTCCATCTGTTCCGGGTCATTCAGGCTGATCGTGAAGGCAGTGGGCAGCGGTGCAGGGGGCTGAACGCCCGCCAGTTGCCAAACGGGAATGCCCGCCCGTCTGGCCTCCAGGTCCCACAGCGCACAATCAAGCGCGTTGCGCGCCGCGCCTCGTGGCATCGCTTCAAGCAGTGCCTCGCGGTCCAAAGGTCCCTGATAAGCGTTGATCGCGGCGGCACAGCCTTCAGCCGTTTCACCTTCGTAATAAATCGGCGTGCCTTCGCCCCTGCCCACATATATTCCGTCGCTCACGGTACAGACGACGACGTCGACGGAGGTTTTGGCGCCCCGGCTGATGATGAAGGCGCCTGCTACCGGCCAGCGTTCGATGGTGGCGGAAATTATACGGTTCATCGACGTTTCCTGAGCGGCAAGTTAGGGACCGGACAAAGGCTCTATGCGAGAATCGCGGGCCGCCGCATAGTCCCGCCAGATCTTATATAAGGATGGGTGCATCGTGACTTCCCGCGAATTGACCGGCTTTCTTTCCCTGGCCGAACAGCAGGACGGTGCGGCACAACGTCGGCTGTCCGACCTGGCATGGCGCATCGGTTTCGGGGCGATCAGTTGGCCGTGGCTGCTCGCCAGCCTTTCGGGTGGGCGCAAAGCCGACAAACGCGCCCTGATGGATGAGTTGAACCTGCCCCATGATGCGCTTCCCCATCTTGGCAGCTGGAAGGCGGACGTCGGTTTCCTGCGCCACATCGTGCGGGAAATTGCGCGCTTGCGGCCTGCGCAGGTCGTGGAACTGGGCGCAGGCGCTTCCACATTGGTTGCGGCCAAGGCTCTGGCTATGCATGGCGGAGGGCGCCTGACCAGCTTTGACCAGCATGGCGGCTTTGTCGATGCCACCCGCAACTGGCTTTCCGATCATGATCTGCAAGCCGACCTCCGCCACGCGCCGCTGTCATCGGAAAGCAACGATTGGCCGGGGCGCTGGTACGCGCTCGATGATTTGCCTGAGCGCATCGACCTGCTGATCATCGACGGGCCGCCATGGTCGGTCCACCCGCTGGTGCGGGGCGCAGCGGACAGCCTGTTTGCACGGCTGTCGCCCAACGCCGTCGTCCTGCTGGATGACGCGGCGCGGCCAGGCGAGCGGATCGTGGCGCAACGCTGGCGTCAGCGCTGGCCGCACATCGATTTCCGCCTGATGCATGACGGCACCAAGGGCACGCTGGTCGGGCGCAGGCGTGACATGTCGATCCCGGTCGCCAACGATAATGAAAGCGGGCGCGGCTGGCAGCATCTGCGCCGGACAGTCGCGATCGCAGCCCTGCTGGCGACTGGCTGGATCGCGAGAGGCGCGCTAGGCGAGTTTCCGCAGGCGGCGCAGGCCAGCCCCTTCCTCGACGAAGCGGCGGCGTCCCACCGTGCTGGCCTGTTGCGGCAGAATATGGCGTCTCAAGTGGAAAGCGCGACCCTCAACAGCGAGGAAATACGCCGTTCAACCGGGATCATCCTGCCATCTTTTCCGCGCAGCTGGCGTGTTACCGACGTTCAGCTGTTTCCGACGCCCGACAGCCCGGCCATAGCCATCTCGATTGTGACACCGACAGGCGAACAACTCTCCTTCTTTGCGGATAAAGCCGAAACGCCTGCAGAAGGACATCCCCTGATCGCCAGGCGCGCAGCCGATATCATCGCCTATTGGGAAGCTGGCGACATGGCCTACGCGCTGACCGGTCGCACGGCCGCTCGCCGCATCATGACGCTGGCGTCGGAGATTACACCTTCCAGTTGAGGCCGCGCCGCTGATCCTCGTTGAGGCTTGGGCTGGGGGCTGCTAAGCGCGCGCCCATGCAAGATGCGGAAAAGTCCATGCCGCGCGGCGGCGCGCGTTCGTCCCTTGGCAGCCTCGCCATGTTGTGGCGCTTCGCCACGCGCTATCCTGGACGGATCGCCGCCGCGCTCGCCGCGCTCATCGTCTCGTCCGCCGCGACTCTCGCTATTCCCAGTGGCTTTCGACTCGTCATCGACCGCGGATTCATGGGCGGCGGCGACATCAGCCGGTGGTTTCAGTATCTGCTGCTGATTGTGCTGATCCTTTCCCTGGCAACGGCGGCACGTTTCTACTTCGTATCCTGGCTTGGGGAGCGGGTGGTGGCCGATATCCGATCGGCAACGCAGGCCAATCTGCTGCGCCTCGAACCCCGCTTTTTCGAAGAGAACCGGCCGTCTGAGATCGCGTCGCGCATGACGGCGGACACCGCCATCATCGACCAGATCGTGGGTTCGACTGTTTCGGTCGCCCTGCGCAACCTCGTCACCGGGGTGGGTGGCCTCATCTACCTCTTCGCTCTCGCGCCCAAGCTCGCGGGCATGCTCGTACTTGGCATCCCCATCATTCTGGTCGTGATGATCAGCCTGGGCCGCCGTGTACGGCTTCTCTCCCGCGCCAGTCAGGACAGGCTGGCCGCCGTCGGCAGCGTAACATCCGAAGTGCTGGGCGCCATGAAGATCGTTCAGGCATTCGGACAGGAAGCGCGGGAATCCGCGCGGTTCGACACCACGGTGGAAGCAGGATTTGCGACAGCCCGGCGCCGCATCCTGCTCCGCGCGGCGATGACGGCGGTTGTCATTGCTTTGGTCTTTGGATCGATCACCGCGGTGATGTGGCAAGGCGCCCTGGATGTTGCGGCGGGCAGGCTTTCGGGCGGCAGCATCGCGGCGTTCGTCCTTACCGGTGGCCTTGTCGCGGGGGCATTTGGCGCACTGTCAGAAACCTGGGGCGACCTGCTTCGGGGAGCTGGCGCGGCGAGCCGCTTGCATGAGCTTATGACGGCAAAGCCCGAAATCGTCGCTCCTGCGTCGCCCAAACCGATTCCCCAGCTTCCACATGGCGCGAACCTCCAGTTCGACAGGGTACATTTCAGCTATCCCACGCGACCGGGTGAAGCCGCGCTGCACGGCATCTCTATCGATATTGCGGCGGGTGAAACAGTGGCAGTCGTTGGGCCGTCAGGTGCGGGCAAATCCACGCTGATCCAACTTGCGCTACGCTTCTATGATCCTGAGACCGGGGCCATCCGGCTGAATGGCGTCGATCTGAAGGATGCCGACCCGGCAACGGTTCGGAATATGATGGCGATGGTTCCGCAAGACAGCGTCATCTTTGCGGCATCGGCGCGGGACAATCTGCGCTTTGGCCGTTGGGACGCGTCGGACGAGGAGATTTGGGGAGCAGCGCGTGCAGCCAATGCAGAAACGTTTCTGCGCGCCCTTCCTGAGGGGCTGGATACATTTTTGGGCGAAGGTGGGGCCCGATTGTCCGGAGGACAAAGGCAGCGCCTTTCGATCGCGCGCGCCCTGCTTCGCGATGCGCCGATCCTGTTGCTGGACGAGGCGACCTCTGCTCTGGACGCGGAATCGGAACGGCTGGTTCAGGATGCACTGGCGCGCCTGATGCACGGGCGGACGACAATCGTCATCGCCCACCGGCTGGCAACGGTTCGCGCTGCTGACCGGATCATCGTACTCGATAATGGTCGCGTGGTGGAACAGGGCAATCATGCCGCACTGATGACCGAAAAGGGTCTGTACGCGAGGTTGGCAAACCTTCAGTTTCAGGATGCGCCAGCGGCCTGAGGCTGATCGGCCTTCAAAGCTGTTTTATCCGCTGATCCTGACAATATGATCAAGTATGGCGGGGTGCAGGGGCCGTTCGAACCGGCAACCTGCCTCATGTCCTCGTGTCCAGAGGACTTGAGCGCGTCGTCCTTCGAATCCGGGCAGCATGACCCAGAGGGAATCACCTGCGGCCAGCTTCATAAAGCTCTGCAGGAGGAAGCCATGAACAGACAAGTCGGCGACGCTGCTCTTGAACCAGTTCTCGCTTGGCCGCCTCACCTTGACGGGCACCTGAACATAGCGCCGATCAGTCTGGCGACCGCTCTTTTGGTTCAGGTCCATGTGCAATTCAGCGCCCATGATCAGATGCGTTCCTTTGGATGGAACATCTCACATTAGGGTTAAGGAACCATTGAGGCAGTGGACCAAAAAAAGGGCCGCCGAAGCGACCCCGTAGATAACCAAAAGCTGATTGCGTCACCCCAGCCCGCGCCCGGAAACGGGAAGTCGAACATTCCCGGCCAGACGGCGGCGGCGTAGCCAGCTCTTAGAAGTTTCCATATTGTTCATTGCCTACGAAGCCAAGCTTCGTGACGCCAGCGCGCTTGATCTCGGCCAAAACCTGATCAACGACGACATAGCGGGTCGCGGCATCGGGCTGGAACTGCAGTTCGGGTTCGACCGGCAACCGCAGCGACTGCTGCAGATACTGACGCAGGGTCAGAAGGTCGATGGCCGAACCGTTCCAGGTGATAATTCCGCCAGCATCAATCGCAACCTTGTTCTTGACAGGGTCGATGACGCTGTCAGTCGGTGGCGCATTCTGCGGTAGGTCGATCTTGACCGCGTGGGTCTGGATCGGAATCGTGATGATGAACATGATGAGGAGAACGAGCATGACGTCGATCAACGGCGTCGTGTTCATGTCCATCATCGGCTCGCCATCATCTTTTCCGGCGCTCATTGCCATGGGGCGATACTCCTAAAAACTTAGAGCCGCTGCACATTCGTGCCCGGTTCGGGCTCCGAAATGAAGCCGACCTTCGGGAAACCGGCGCGCTGCATCGTATAGATGGTGCCGCCGATGCACCGGTATGGGGTATTGATGTCCCCACGAATATGCACTTCCGGCAGATCTTCAGGCGTCATATTTTCAACGCCACCTGCCTTCTTGATGTCCGCCTCGAGCTTCGCGACCGCGCGGTCGAGCAGTTCGTCCGAAGACACCCTGGTCAGGTTCCAGTAAACCGCGCAGCTGCCGTCCTTGGCCTGCGTGATCGACAGCGAGACATTCTCCGGCTTCGTTGTCGTCGGCTCGAATGCGACCTTGGGGAGTTGTAGCTGAACCGTCTGGACGACGACCGGAACTGCGATGAGGAAGATGATGAGCAACACCAGCATGACGTCGACGAGCGGCGTCGTGTTGATGTCGGACATCGGCCTGTCTTCACCGCCGTCGGAGCCAACACTCATTGCCATTGATAATTTCCTAACATGCGTGTCGATGGCGCCCCGTTATTCGGGACCCAGGCCGGTGGGGAAGCAGCGGTCGCAGCCGTCCACTAACCCCCACACCGGCTCCCTGACCCAATCAGGCCTTGGTCGGAGCAGCAGCCGTCTTGGCGGCAGGCGCAGCCGGGGCAGTCGCGAACGAAGGCTTAACAGCACCGTTCGACACCAGGTGAGCCAGCAGATCGACGGTGAAGCCATTCAGCTGTTCAGCGATCGACTTGTTGCGACGCTGCAGGAAGTTGTAGGCAAGCACGGCGGGAACGGCCACGGCCAGACCCAGCGCGGTCATGATCAGAGCTTCACCGACCGGACCGGCAACGGCGTCGATCGAGGCCTGACCGGCAGCGCCGATCTTGATGAGCGCGCGATAGATGCCGATAACCGTACCGAACAGACCGATGAACGGCGAGGTCGCACCGACGGTCGCGAGGAACGCCAGACCGCCGCCCAGCTTCGAGTTGATCGAGGCTTCCGAACGGGCAAGCGAACCGTGCAGCCAGTCATGTGCTTCGACCGGATCGGTCAGCTTGGTGTGTTCTTCCTGAGCCTTAATACCGTCATCGACGATCTGCTTGTAGGCCGAGTTCTTTTCAAGCTTGGCCGAACCTTCCTTGAGGGTCGGGGCGCGCCAGAAGGTTGCACGAACCTTCTTGCCCTGATTGAGAACCTTCTGCTGTTCGATCAGCTTGGTGAACAGAATGTAGAATGTGCCTACCGACATCGCGCAAAGGATGAGGAACACGGTCCAGGCGATGGTGCCGCCCTGCTCCAGGGCTTCCATCAGGCCGTAAGGATTTGCCGATTTCGGCGCGGCCGCGGCTGCGAGATACATCAACATTTTCAAGACTTCCCTCTCAAAAGGATCAATAAAAGGGGAAGGCGGCAGCGGCGCCAGCCTTCCCGTTACAATTATTCAGGCAGTCGCCAGGTGATGCGACCATTATAGGTATCCGACATCGGGCCACCCCCGGCTGCCGTGGCCGGCTTGAACCTTGCGCGGCGCGGCAGGAGACGGCAGGTCGCCTCATCGAGATCGGCATGACCGGTCGAAGAGGTGATGGTGCAGCTTGTGACGCGGCCGTCAGGGCCGATCTCAAGCCGGAAACCCGCTGTACCCGAACGCTCTTCACGCTGCGCGCGGCTCGGATAGTCCGCATCGCTAAGCCAGCTGCCGGGCGCACTACGCGGCGTAGCGCGCGAAGCGGGCACTGCCGGTGGTGGTGGCGGTGGTGGCGGTGGAGCAGCAACCGGAACCGGATTGAAAACCGGCGGCGGCGTACGCACCGTGGCAATGGCCGGCGCGGGGGCTGGCGTCTGGACGATCGGCGGGGGCGCGACCACTGGCGGCGGCTCGACCGGCTGGTCTGGCGGCGGTGGCGGCGGCTCCTCATCCGGTGGCGGCGGTTCCTCCTTCACGTCGATCACGTTCAGCTGTTCCGCCGCCTTTTTGACATATTTCATGCCAAGGCCGGTAACAAAGGCATAACCCAGAACAGCGTGAATCAGGGCGACGATGACGATCGAGATCGTACGACTCGATCCTTGCGAGTGGTCAGCATAGGCCATTCGGCAACGACACTCCTTAACTCAACTTACCATTGTTATAAGCAAACAAGCCAAAAATGGCCCTAGTTGACCAGGTCGTCCCTGGCCACCTTTGGCCCCCTTCCGCGCATTTGCTACCGCGCAAACTCCTATCGCGGCGCATCGTGGCACGCAAACGCTTTATCGACACGATCATTTCCGATTAGCATTTTAATACAGAATGACTTGCCTGTGACAACATTGTCACGGATGACTTTAGGCAGGACGAACATGCAAAGAAAATCCTCCATGACCTTCAAAACCGCTGTCGCAACATGCCTCATTTTCGCCGCATCTCCGCTGGTTTCAGCGGCCCAGACGAGTGATGGCACAAAGTCCGCCACCCTTTCCTATGCCGATCTCGCGGATTTGGCAGACGCAGCTCCGCTGGTAGCCGTGGCACGCATCAGCAGCATAATTGCACTACCCGAAAAAACGGTCCAAAATGTGCCTACCGGTCAAAAACGGGTCTTTGTGGAGGCCGAGGTCACATCGCTGATTCGCGGCGAAGGGGGAATCAGTCCACGCGTTCGCTATCTTTATGATGCGCCGCTCAATGCTCGCGGAAAGCTTCCCAAGCTGAAGAAAACGCAGGTCATCCTGTTTGCTCGCCCAGGAGGACGGCCGGGAGAAATCCAGCTGGTAGCGGGCGACGCTCAAATTCCTGCCACGACTGCGGCGATCGAACAGGTGAAGGCCATTCTGTCTGAACTGGTCGCTTCCAGCGCCCCGCCTCGCATCATCGGACCTGGCGACGCCTTCCACGTCGCAGGAACGGTCGCGGGTGAAGGCGAAACACAGATTTTCCTGCGAACGGCCACGGGGGATCCGGTGTCGCTTTCCATCCTGCGCCGCCCTGGGCAGCAACCGAAATGGGCCGTTGCCCTGGGCGAAATCGTCGATGAAGCGGCGCGGCCGCCTGCACCAGGAAGCCTTCTCTGGTATCGCCTGGCTTGCAGCTTGCCGCCCACCCTGCCGGGTTCCTCGGTTCGCGCGCTCGCTCCTGTCGATGCGGAGGCGGCCCGGATCGATTATGCCTTTGTCATCCAGTCACTCGGCAATTGCGGCCGCACCCGTTCCGCGCGTTGACGCCACCGAACGGGCCGTCCTTGTCCTTTTTCTTGGACAGCGGCGCGTTGGCGGCTATCAGCGCGGCATTATATCAGCCTGAGGACAGCCACTATCATGACCAATCTTCACCGCCATGCCCCGCTGCGCGTCGCGCTTGTCGGCCTTGGCACGGTGGGCGGTGGCGTGATCCGGCTGTTGCAGACAAATGCAGACCTGATCGCGCGTCGCGCTGGCTGCCCGATTCAGATCGTCGCCATTTCCGCGCGTGACCGCAACAAGGACCGGGGCGTGGACCTGTCGCCCTATGAGTGGGTGGACGACATGACCACCCTGCCCGTCCGCGACGATATAGATGTCGTGGTGGAACTGATCGGCGGCGCCGACGGCCCCGCGCTCACCCTCGCCCGGCAGTGTCTTTCGGCCGGCAAGCCGTTCGTCACGGCCAACAAGGCCATGCTGGCCCATCACGGCCTTGACCTCGCCACGCTGGCGGAGAAAGCTGGCATCGCCCTCAAATATGAAGCTGCCGTTGCCGGGGGTATTCCGGTCATCAAGGGCCTGCGCGAAGGCGCCGCCGCCAATGAGATCAGCCGCGTCTATGGCATCCTCAACGGCACCTGCAACTACATCCTGACCACGATGGAAAAGGAAGGACGCGGTTTCGACGATGTGCTGAAGGAAGCGCAGGAACTGGGCTATGCCGAAGCGGACCCGAGCTTCGACATCGACGGTGTCGATGCCGCGCACAAGCTGACCATTCTTGCCAGCCTCTCTTTCGGCACGGAGCTGGACTTTGGCAGTGTAGCGGTAACGGGCATCCGCCACGTCATCGCCGCTGACATCGCCGAAGCAGCGGCTATGGGTTATCGCATTCGCCTGGTCGGGATGGCCGAAAATGGGCCGGGCGGCTTATTCCAGCGCGTTCACCCCATGCTCGTCCCCCTCGACCATCCGCTCGCTCACGTCGATGGCTCGCTCAACGCTGTTGTGGCCGAAGGCAATTTCGTCGGCCGCCTTTTCTTCCAGGGCCGGGGCGCGGGCGATGGCCCAACGGCATCGGCCGTGGTCGCAGATCTGATCGATGTCGCGCGCGATGAATATGGCGACGCCTTGGCAATGCCGGTAGCGGCATTGGCGCGGCAACCGGCAGCGGACGCGGGCGCGCGGATCGGCCGCAGCTATCTGCGCTTTAAGGTACAGGACCGCCCAGGCGTCCTTGCCGAGATTGCCGCCGCGACGCGCGACGCCGGTGTGTCGATCGAAAGCATGATCCAGCGCGGCGCAAGCCATGATGACAGCGTGCTGATGGCGATCGTCACCCATGCCGGGGAAGAGCGCTGCGTTCTCGACACGCTTCGGCGGCTCGCGGGATCGGACAGCCTGCTCCAGGCTCCGATGGTCATGCATATTCTCGACTGAAAATCGCTGCCATTTAACGAGGCGCGAAGCTGCGCATCAAAGTCTCGCGCAAAGGTTCGCCAAGTTTGAACACGCGCAGACGGGCTTGCTTGGGGCAACCCATGTTGCCGATTATCCGGCACGGCCGCGCGTCGAAGCGATAGGCGCTCATCTTGTTGTCCGCGCGTCTTGCGCTGCCTTCCAACGGCAGGCGGCTTGAAGTCGGCCGACCGGACATGCACAGCGTCGGCACGGCCTGGCACGGCGCTGCCTTAGCTGGGATAGGTTGAGAAGGATGAGCCGCTGAATGAACGAGGCTGGCAGCAAGCAGCGCGGCGATCATTATTTCGACCCCTTGTCATTGTTGGCATTTTAACGCCACAGACGACCTTCCGTTGCATTGGCGCCGCGAAAAGCAGGCTGAGGCCGGGTGGATGGCTCGACAAGGCGGGGATGACCTCCTATCGCGCTGATCACAAAGAGACAGCAGAGGGATTATCATGGTGCAGGCTAGCTCAGTTCTCGATCGTGTCCTGGTGCTTGAGATGGTGCGTGTCACCGAAGCGGCCGCCATCGCCGCCTCGAAGCTGATTGGACGCGGCGACGAAAAGGCGGCTGACGCTGCCGCTGTCGAAGCGATGCGCATGGCATTCAACGACCTCTATATGGATGGCACCGTCGTCATCGGCGAAGGCGAACGCGACGAAGCGCCGATGCTCTACATCGGTGAGAAGGTCGGCAACGCGATCGGATCAGGCCCGAAGATCGACATCGCCCTCGATCCGCTGGAAGGGACGACGATCACGGCCAAGGCCGGTCCCAACGCGCTGGCGGTTCTCGCCATTTCGGAAGAAGGCGGCTTGCTGAACGCGCCCGACGTTTACATGGAAAAGCTGGCGGTGGGACCGGGCTATCCCGATGGCATCATCGACCTCAACCGGCCGGTGAGAGAGAATGTCGAAGCGGTGGCGAAGGCAAAGGGCGTTCATCCCCATGAGATCATCGTCTGCGTTCTCGACCGCCCCCGGCATGAAAAGCTGATCGCCGAACTGCGCGCGATCGGATGCGGCATCATGCTGATCCCCGACGGCGACGTCGCCGGCGTGATCGCGACCACTGATCCGGAAACGAATATCGATATCTATATGGGTTCGGGCGGGGCGCCTGAAGGCGTGCTGGCGTGCGCGGCTCTGCGCTGCGTCGGCGGTCAGTTCAAGGGCAAGCTGCTGTTCCGCAATGACGACGAACGGGCGCGCGCGTTCAAGTGGGGCATCACCGATCTCGACAAGGTTTATGACCTTAAGGAGCTGGCCAAGGGCGACTGCATCTTCGCGGCGACCGGCGTCACCGACGGCTCCCTGCTCGCAGGCGTCAAGCGGCTGCCCGGCGGCAAGCTGACCACCGATAGCGTCGTGATGCGCGCCAGCACCGGGACGGTTCGTTGGGTGAAGGGCGAGCATCATTTGGACAGGAAGCATTTCTGACCCGAATATAAGCCGATAACGAAAAAGGGGGCTCATGGCCCCCTTTTTCTATTCGCTCCGGTCAGACTGACTTATCGTCCAGCCCGGTGATTGAGATCGTGCCCCAGGGCCAGCGTCACCACGCCAAACAAGGTGTAAGCGCTTTCCTGCCATCCATGATCAAGAGTCATGGCACCCGCCATGATGCCCAGACCCAGCGAGCCGACGGCCGCTGGCATCATGAAGCCATGTTGCATGGCCCCCTGCCCAAGCGCCACCGCCCCCAGCAGGATAGCGAGCACGAGCCCAACCTCATGGAAGAGAGGATTTTCAAAAATCCCGCCCGCCGACGCAAGAACGCCAAGCAGCACTGCCGTGCCAATGCAATGCGCGACGCACATGCCCGACAGCGCAATCGCGATGCGATCGATGCGGCCATTTGACAGGCGGGAGCGGATGCTGGTGGACATGGTGGCCACTACATAGGCCAGACCAGATGAAGTTACAACATATCATCTGACAAATTCGCCCGGATCAACGATGCATTTTTCCGAAGCCGGGCAGAAGGTTCAGGCGGCAAGCCGCAAGCAGTTACGCCCGCTATTCTTGGCGCGGTAAAGCGCCTTGTCCGCGGCGTCCAGCAGATCGGCCCTGCTCGCCCGCCCGTCGAGTTCGACAAGTCCCGCGCTGAAGGTAATGGCGATCGATTCGCTGCCTACGGTGCTGATCCGCTGGGCAGACACCATCTTCCGTAGCCGCTCGCACACCATGCTCGCGCGCTGGATATCGGTGCCCGTCAGAAGGATCGCAAACTCCTCTCCGCCAAGCCTTCCGATGCTGTCCCCGCCGCGCAAGCCAGGACGTAGGCGCTCCACGAAGCTGGAGAGCACCTTGTCCCCTACCCCGTGGCCGTAACGATCATTGACCGATTTGAAATGATCTATGTCGATCATCAGCAGACAGGCATTGGCCCCTCGCGCCACCCGCTTGATTTCCTGATCGAGTTTTTCGATGAAGGCCCAGCGGCTGTCGGCGCCGGTCAGCGTATCCACGGCAGCGACGCGCTGCAACGCCCTCTGCCGCGCCTTGTGCCGCGACATGTCTCTGATCGTGCTGATCACCCCGATAGGAAGGCCCTGTTCGTCCAGCACGGCACGCGTGACCATCTCGCACCAATCCACCCCATCGGTAAAAGCTGCCGGGCGGAACTCCACTGTCTGCACGTCGCCCGGCCGTGCCAGAGCGCGCTGATGAGCCCCGTGGACCTCCCCACGATCCTTGGGATCGACCATGATATCCGTCGAACGGCCGACCAGCACCGCAGGCGCGCAACCGATCTGCTCGGCCGCTGAAGGCGAAGCATATTGGATGATGCCATCAACGCTGACGTTCAACACCAGGTCGCCGCTATGTTCGGCAATGGCGCGATATCGTGCCTCGCTTGCCTGCAGCATCTGGAACAAGCGGCGGCGCCCGTTCAGTTCGGCGGCAACCGGCATGGACAGAAGGAAACAGGAGGCGAGGAAGAACTGGAACAACTGTGTACGTTCACCCACGTTACTGGCCACCATGTTCACCGGGCCATGGCCCGTCATCGTCGCCGCCCCGCCGATCAGGGCGAGCAGCATAATGGCTGCGGCCGTTCCCAATGAACCGATGCGAAAGGCGATCGCGACCAGTGGCAACAGCAGCAGGAACAGCATCGGATATCGAGCGAAATAGAATAGGTGGACGACCACGGCCGCAAAAAGGGCCAGAAGTACCAAAGCCTCCAGCTTCTGTCTGCCGGATGTCTCCCGAGCCCAGGCGCCAACCTGCCCCTGCAACAGCATCGTCAGGATCGGCGTGCAGACCAGACCACCCAGCGCATGGCCGCTATACCATTGCAGCCATGAAGAGCCGAAGGACACGGGCGTAAGGGTGGAGGCGACAAACGCCGCGCCGGTGGCCGCGATGATATTCGCAGGGATGCAAAGTGCGAGGATGAAGACGAGGAGCGAGCGCTTCGATCCGTCACTCAGGTGGACGGGAATGAACCGACGGCACAGGATCGCGACGATCAACGATTCGGCGATATTGATGAACGCCATGGGCAGCGCTGCCCAAGGCCCCATGCCAAACAGCGTCGTCGATATGATGCTGGCAATGCCGCAAGCCACGATTATGCGCGGCCAATAGCTGGTTTCCGATGTCTGCAATTCCGCCATCAGCAACGCATTGGCGGCCCATACAAAGGCGAGTCCCCCTTCAAACCGCGAGCATAGCATCGCCAGCGTCGCCATCAGGAAATAGGCAATGCCAGCAACCAGCGGCGTCAGTCTGGAAGAAGGAGAACGGAGAATGGCAGGCATGACGCCCTCTGCCTAAGCAACCATCCTTAATATATGATAACCATGAAGACAGCCCGAGAAGGCTCAGGCCTTTTCCAGCGTACATTGCAGCGGATGCTGGTTCTGCCGGGCGAAGTCCATCACCTGGTTCACCTTTGTCTCCGCCACTTCATAGCTGAAAATGCCGCAAACGCCGACGCCGCGTTGGTGCACATGGAGCATCACGCGGGTGGCTTCTTCCATGTCCATGCGGAAAAACTGCTGAAGGACATGCACGACGAATTCCATCGGCGTGTAGTCATCATTCAGCATCAATACCTTGTAGAGAGACGGCTTTTTGGTGCGGGCGCGGGTGCGCGTCGCGATGCCGACATTGGGACCGCCAGGGCCTTCACCCTGATCATCCTGGTCCCGGCCTGCCATCTTCTCCCGATATGTACTGATGCTGCTCATGACGGGTGAGGATATGGCGATTCCGGCCCTCAAGGCAAGGGGCACAGATTGCAGGTCATCGTGCAAAGGAGGGCGGCGCACAAGAATAGCGGCCCCCACCCCAAGGTGAGAGCCGCTTCATTCTTTCAAGCCTTTTACCGCCGATCAGGCGGCGAGAGACTTTACCTTGTCCGTGACAACGGTAACCCGCGCGGTCAGCGGCTGGGCGACTTCGCCAGCCAGCTTGATCAGCGCTTCGCTGCTCTTCGCGGCTTCCTTGGTCAGCTCGTCAAAGCTGCTCGAGAAAAGCTGGCTCTGCAGCTGGAAGAATTCCGTCGGCGTCTTGACCGTCGAAAAGCTCTTGAGCGAGGCAGTCGCCTTCTCGAAGTTCTTGCGGCTGTAATCGACAGCTTCCTGGCCCAGGGTCTCAATGCCCTTGGCAGCGATCTTGCCCGATTCGACCAGCGCTTCGACATTGCCCTTGGCGATGTCGCTCAGCTCTTCGATGGCCTTGGTCGACTTTTCGACGCCAGCCTTGGCCTTCTGGTTCAGATCGGCATAGGCCGTCTCAAGCTTGGCCTTGGTTTCTTCAGCGAACTTCTTTCCGGTTTCGATCACGTCGTTCATCATCTTGGTTCCTTCTGTGGCAGGCAGCATGGTGGGCTCTACCGGCCCGGCCTCGGACGACAGGCTCTTGGTTTCTTCGGCTTCGATACCGACCTCTTCGACCAGCGGCGCTGGTGCATGAGGAGCCGGATCAATTGCTGGCGGTGCAGCCGGTTCGGGCGCCGCATCGACCGCCGTGGTTGCGGCGACGATCGCGACCGGATCAGGCTTTGCGGCTTTAACCGCCGCCTTCTTGACCGCCACGGCCTTCCGCACGGGCGCAGCCTTCGGGCTGACGCTCACCGCTTCTTCCGCGGCCTTCAATGCTTCCGCCGCCGACAATGTGGAGCCGACCGTCTTGACCGCTGCCTTCCGGCGAGCAGGCTTAGGAGTCACTGGCATAAAAGATTCTCCGTTGCTGCAGTGCACAATATATAATTCAAAACGCAAACGCAAGAATTTTTGTGCAGTGCAGCAAAACAAGATTGGCGGAGAAATCGACCCTTCTTTTCCCAGTCTGAAATCAGCGTATTTTGGGAGGCTTAGCGCTCTCTCACATAGCGGCCCGGCGCATCCTCTATGGCCTTCAGGGAACCGGCGCCAGGCACCCGCCCGCCATCTTTGGCAGAGACCATCGAATCACCATGAGAGCGAATCCATTCGATCCAGTCCGGCCACCAGCTTCCCTTCGTCTCCTTCGCGTTCGCCAGGAAGTCGGCAAGGCTGGCAGGCAGTTCATCGCAGGACCAATATTGATACTTTCCCGCGGCCGGAGGATTGACCACGCCCGCGATATGGCCCGATCCAGCCAGTAGGAACCGGATCGGCCCAGCGAAGTGGGATGTGATCTTCCACACGCTTTCGGGAGGGGCGATATGATCTTCCCGTCCCGCCTGAACATAGGCGGGCGTTTTGACCTTGCTCAGATCAAGCGGCGTTCCGTCGATGGTCAGCGCTCCAGGGACTACCAACTGATTGTCGCGATAAAGCTGCGTCAGGTAATTTTTGTGCCAGCACGCGGGAAGATTGGTGGTGTCGCCATTCCAATATAGCAGGTCGAACGGCGGATAATCCTGCCCCAGCAGGTAATTATTGACCACATAGTTCCAGATCAGGTCGCGGCCGCGCAGCAGGTTGAACGTCGCAGCCATATAGCGCCCATCCAGGAAGCCCCCGCTCGAAAGCTGGTCAACCAGTTTCATCTGCTCATCATCGACGAACAGGCCGAGATCCCCCGCCTCGCTGAAGTCCACCTGCGCCGTGAAGAAGGTCGCGCTCGCCACCTTGTCCGCTTCGCCACGTTCGGCAAGATAGGCCAGGGTCGCGGCGAGGGTGGTGCCAGCCACGCAATAGCCGATCGTATGGACGCTCGGCACGCCGAGCAGCTCGCGCACGGTATCGATCGCGTCGACCTGACCCCGGACGATATAGTCGTCCCACAGCAGGTTCTTCATCGACGCATCGGCCGATTTCCACGACAGCAGGAAGACGCTGATCCCTTGGTCGGTCGCCCATTTCACGAAACTTTTTTCCGGTGACAGGTCGAGTATGTAGAAGCGGTTGATCCACGCCGGGAAGATGACAAGCGGCGTTTCCAGCACCTTGTCCGTGGTCGGCGCATAGTGGATCAGCTGGTAAAGGGGCGTTTCCTTGATCACCTTGCCGGGGGTGGTCGCGATGTTCCGGCCAAGCTCAAAGACGGTGCCGTCCGTCTGGGTCAGCTGCCCTTTTTCCATGTCCGCCAGCATGTGCTGGAGGCCCTTGACCAGATTTTCGCCTCCGCTTTGCAGGGTTTTTTCCATGACGATGGGATTGGTAAGCGGAAAGTTGCTGGGCGCCACCGCGTCCAGCATGCCGCTGGTGGCGAAGCGCAGCTTTGCCTTTTGCTTGGGATCGACCCCATCCACCGCGTCCGTGAGTTTCAGCAGATAGTCCGACATGAGCAGATAGCTTTGCCGGATCAGGTCGTAAAAGGGATGCTTGGTCCAGGCGGGGTCGGCGAAGCGGCGATCCTTGCGCGCGGCGGGGCTTTCGGGAGGCGGAGCGTCCGGCTGGTCGCGAAGCATGCCGCCTGAGTCAAGGAAACGCTGCCACAGGGCCAGACCTTCATTGGCAAAGCCTGTCTGAATGCGCGCCACCGCGTCCGGATCGAACGGCATTGTCCTCCCCGTGGCCCCGGCTGCCTGCTCCAGAATGAGCTGCTGCGCCCTGCCAACGACCTCGGTCCATTGCTGCATCTGTTCCAGCGTCGGCAGATGAGGTTCGTTGAGGTTCTGTGCTTCCATGGCCACCTTCCTCGTCCTGGCATCCCTGTGTCCGCCGCTTTCGCTGGCGTGAGCCAATCTGGCGGGCTATAGCCAGAGCGCATCGCGCGAAAGTGCGTGCAGCACTATTCCCCATGGAGACCTTTCAGGAAAGCCCTATAATGTCCGAAGAATTTTACCGCATGAAGCGTCTGCCGCCCTATGTCATCGCTGAAGTCAACGCGATGCGGGCCGCCGCGCGAGCCGCGGGTGAGGACATTATTGACCTGGGCATGGGCAATCCTGATTTGCCACCACCCGACCACGTCATCGCCAAGCTGTGCGAAGTCGCGCAAAAGCCGAGCGCCCACGGCTATTCCCAGTCGATGGGCATCCCCGGACTGCGTAAGGCACAGGCCAATTATTATGGCCGCCGCTTCGGCGTAGACCTTGATCCCGAGACCGAGGTCGTCGTGACCATGGGGTCGAAGGAAGGGCTTGCCAGCCTCGCGACCGCGATCACCGCGCCGGGCGACGTCGTTCTGGCGCCCAACCCCAGCTATCCGATTCACATGTTCGGCTTCATCATCGCGGGCGCAACCATTCGCTCGGTCCCGACGACGCCGGACGAAAATTATTGGAAGTCGCTGGAACGCGCGATGGCCTTCACCGTGCCGCGTCCCTCCATTCTGGTCGTCGGCTATCCCAGCAATCCTACCGCCGAAACGGTCGATCTTGCCTTTTACGAGCGGCTGGTCGCCTGGGCGAAGGAAAATAACGTCTGGGTCCTGTCCGACCTTGCTTATTCCGAGCTATATTATGACGGCAACCCGACGCCTTCCATCCTGCAGGTTCCGGGAGCCAAGGATGTCGCGGTAGAATTCACCTCGCTCAGCAAGACCTATTCCATGGCTGGCTGGCGCATCGGCTTCGCGGTCGGCAACCGGAAACTGATCGCAGCGCTCAAGCGGGTGAAGTCCTATCTCGACTATGGCGCATTCACGCCGATCCAGGCAGCGGCCTGCGCGGCGCTGAACGGTCCGCAGGACATCGTTCAGAAGAATCGCGAACTCTATCACAAGCGTCGCGATGTAATGGTCGAGGCATTCGGCCGCGCTGGCTGGGAAATTCCGGCGCCCAAGGCGTCGATGTTCGCCTGGGCTCCCCTGCCCCCCGCGCTCAAGGACATGGGCAGCCTGGAATTTTCCAAGCAGCTCCTGACCCACGCCAAGGTCGCGGTGGCACCCGGCGTCGGCTATGGTGAGGATGGCGAAGGTTTCGTCCGCATCGCCATGGTGGAAAATGAGCAGCGGCTGCGGCAGGCGGCGCGCAACATCAAACAATATCTGAAGTCCATGGGCATCAACACGCCCGCCAAAGGCGCGGCCTGACGGAAGCGGCGCCGGGTTAAAGGCGTGGCACTTCACTCGACCATCCCCCTGCCCCAGGTTTCGCAGGTCGCGCAGACGATCCAGCTCGCTTTGGCGCCGGTGTTCCTGCTCGCGGGCATCGGCGCCTTCCTGAACGTCTGCGCGGGGCGCCTTGCCCGGATTATCGACCGGGCCAGGCTGGTCGAAGGCAAAATACTCACGTCGCGCGGCAAGGAACATGACCGCTTGGTAGGCGAGATTCGCGTGCTGGACCGGCGCATGAACGTGGTGAACGTCGCGATCTTCCTTTCTGTGGCCTCCGCATGCGCGGTCTGCCTGGTCGTCATCCTGCTATTTGCGGGCAACCTGTTCGGCGCGCATCTTGGCACGCTCATTGCCATCCTGTTCAGTCTGGCGATGCTGCTTCAGGCGGGAGGTTTCGCAACCTTCATTCAGGAAATCCGCCTGGCATCGCGCACCATCCGCATCCGCAACGAAGTCCTCTATCACCAAGCGGACGGGGACGAGGAGGCATGACCAAATTCACGGTCAACGACCGCCCGGTCCAATATCGGATGGACCCCGACACGCCGCTTCTCTGGGCGCTGCGCGACGCATCCAACCTCACCGGCACCAAATATGGTTGTGGAACGGGCGACTGCGGCGCCTGCACGGTCGATATCGACGGGCAGGCGGTGCGCTCATGCCAGGTCAGCATTGGGGAGACCGAAGGGCGCTTCGTCACCACCATAGAAGCGCTTTCCCCCGATCGCGGCCACCCGCTGCAACAGGTCTTCGCGGCCGACAATGTGTCGCAGTGCGGCTATTGCATCCCCGGCGTCCTCATGGCGGCGTCGGTTCTGCTGAAGCGCAACAACGATCCGAGTGACGAGGATATAGACGCCGCCATCACCAACATATGCCGGTGCGGCATCTACCCCCGGCTGCGTGGCGCCATCAAACGCGCCGGAAAGGTCATGCGCGGCGAGGAGCAGGTCGAGGCTGCCCCGCCGCCGGGGGTATCGCCTGAAGAGGCTGCCCGCGCCGTCCCGGCACTCCGCCGTCCCTAGAGCTTCGTGCTTTAAATCGGCAACACCTCAATACCGTTCGCCCTGAGCTTGTCGAAGGGCTCTACTTTTTCAGGAAAAGAAGGGCTTCGACCGGCTCAGCCCGAACGGGTTGAGTGATTCAGATTAAAAGCACTCCATTCTAGCCGAACCGATAGGCCGATACCGGCCACCCGCGCACGGCGTCGTCATAGTCCACCCGCGCGACATCATCGCCTCCCGCGCCCAGTGCCACCATCAGCGGCAGCAGATGTTCTTCACGAGGATGGGCAAAGCGCGCCTCCGGCAACGTCTCCCACGCAGCGACGCAAGCCGATCGCCGATGGGGGTCCGGGTCCGTCACAGCGTCGGTCAAAGCCTCATGCCACAATAGCGACGGTGTTCGCGCCTGCGAATCGTGAACGCGCATATTGTGAAAACTCATTCCCGACCCGATGATCACAACCCCTTCATCCCGCAACGGTTCAAGCGCGCGGCCCGCCGCGATATGCGCCTGTGGGTCGAGGTCTTTTCTCAACGACAGTTGCACGACGGGAATGTCGGCCTGCGGCCGCGCGACCTTCATCGGAATGAAAACGCCGTGGTCCCAGCCGCGTTCATGCTCTTCCGCGACGGGGAAGCCAGCGTCGCGCAGCAGTTGGGCAGCGCGGTCGGCGACGGCGGGCGCTCCGGGCGCATCCCATTTCAGCGAATAGGTGTGCGGCGGGAAATTATAATAATCGAACAGAAGGTCCGGGCGATCCCCCTTGTGTACGGTAAGGACCGGCTCCTCCCAATGCGCCGACACAATCAACATCGCGCGCGGTCGTTCGGGCAGGCTCTCGACCAGTTGCGTCAGATAATCCTGCATCGTCTGCCACATCGGGTCGCTGTGGGGGCGGTCAGGGTCTGCGGGGTCCATGAAGAAGCAAGGACCACCACCGTGCGGGATATAAAGGCTGGGCTGTTTCATGACCGTTAGATCGCGCGCCGCCCCTCACCATGCAAGTGAGCGGCATGAAACAGTGCGTTTCGCCGTCCTACGCTTCGCTCGCCTCGATAATAGGAGCAATCGCCTGCGCCAGCGTGACGCCGGAATAGGGCTTCTTCAGCAAAGTGACGCCGCTGAACCGCTCGGGCAGGTCCAAGCCATCGCCATAGCCGGTCGCGAACAGAAAGCGGACGCCATTTTCCGCTAGCATGTCGGCGATCGGCAGGCTGGTTTCATTGCCCAGGTTGAAATCCAGGACGGCGAAATCGATCGCGTGCAGATCGATGGCTTCACGTGCCCGGCCGACACTGGCGGCGGTGACCACGTCCGCGCCCAGATCGCGCAGCGCATCCTCACCATCCATGGCGATGATCATATTGTCCTCGACCAGAAGGACATTGCGTCCCTTCAACAAGCCGGGAGCAGGCGCGGGCGCCGGCTTCGATCTTTCCCCAACGGTGACGTCCGGCAGGACCGTCACGATATGCTGGGACGGGATACAGAAATGCGCCTCCAGCCCGGAAAGACGGTAAGTAATCTCCGCCTTGCCATCCAGATCATAAGGGATCGACCGTTCGATGACGGTGGAGCCGAAACCCCGGCGGGTCGGGGCGACGACGGCCGGGCCGCCGCTTTCATTCCAGTCGAGCAGCAAGCTGCCATCCGCATCGACCCGCCAGTCGATGGCAACCGTGCCACCATCCGACAGCGCGCCATATTTGGCGGCGTTGGTCAGCAGCTCATGAATGACGAGGGCCAGCACCGTGAAGGCCGACGGCGTCAGCAGCACGTTGGGGCCGGTCTGTTTGACCCGGTCGCGCCGCTCGCCCAGATAGGCTCCCGCCTCCACCTCGATCAAATCCTGCAACCGCGCCGGTGCCCAGCGGTCAGCCGTGATCTGGTCATGAGCGCGGGCGAGGGCATGCACACGGCTTTCCAACGTAGCGATAAATTCGTCCACGGAACGGGCATTGTCGCGGGTCTGAGACAATAGACCGCGAATCAGCGACAATATGTTGCGGACCCGGTGGTTCAGCTCGGCGATCAGCAGTTCCTGTTTTTCATGCGCCTTCTGCCGTTCCTCATTGGCGGAATCGGAAAGGCGCAGGACCACTTCGAGCAGAGCCGTCCGCAATGCCTCCGCGACGCGCAATTCCGCCGGGGTGAAAGGCACCGACCTACCCTTCACCAGTTGCGACCATTCCTCAAAACTCTTGCGCGGGGTCAGGCGCGGCCCGTTGGGGCCATATTCGATATGCTTTTCCTGATTGCCCGCCCAGCGTACCGAGCGCATCTGCTCAGCGCGGAACAGCACGACATAGTCCCGCGGTCGCCGTGATAGAGGGATGGCGAGCAAGCCCGCCGCGCGATCGGCATAGGCTTCCGCCTCCGGCATCACCCGGCTGAGGCAGTCGGTCGCGAACACCTGACTGGCCGCCGTCCGGTTGAGCATCGAGACGATCGCCGCAAAGGCGGACCTGTCCGGCGTCAAACCAGCGAGGGTCATGTCTCCATCAATATAAACACCAACGCCATCCGCTGGCACGGTGTCAAAGATGACATCGCCCAGCCAACGGGCATTGGACAGCAGATCATGATCCTGCGCTACGGCAGACATGAGGCGATCGGCGACTTGCCGCGCCTTCCCCTCATAGTCCGCCGTCTCCGCCCGCTCGCGGCTTTCCAGCATCATGGAGAATATCTGTCCGAACAGCTCAGCCGCGCTACGCTGAGCAAAGGTCGGCAGGCGCGGACCATAATGGTGACAGGCGAACAAGCCCCACAAGCGCCCCTCGACGATGATCGAGATGGAGAGCGAAGCCCCCACGCCCATATTGCCGAGATATTCGATGTGGATCGGGGAAACCGCGCGCAGCAGGCACAGCGACATGTCGAGCGCCGCGCCAGTGGGATCGAGCACGGGGATCACCGGAACCGGCTCTGCCCCAACGTCCGCGATGACGCGGAAAATGTTGCGCAAGTACAGCGCCCGGGCCTGCGTCGGAATGTCCGAAGCCGGATAATGCAGCCCGAAAAAGCTGTCGATACCGGGCCGCAGCGCTTCGGCGACGACTTCGCCGTCGCCACCATCGGCAAAGCGGTACACCATGACCCGGTCGAATCCGGTCAAGGCCCTCACCTGCCTCGCCCCATCGCGCAGGAAAGCCGCCATGCTGTCCGTCTGAGCAAGCCGCGCGACCATGGAGCGCACCATGCTGGTCGCCTCGATCTCATCCGCGAAGGCGGGTTCGGCCTCGATCACCACCAGCGAGCCGGAAAAATGAACGGCGATGTCAAAGGGCTGAATGCCGTCGATCAGCACCAGCGAAAACATCCGCTCGACCGCGTCGGGGCCACGCAGCAGCGTGATGCGATTCCGCAGCGAATGGATGGCATCGTCCCGGAACAGGCCGCTGATCGGCTTACCCAGCATCTGCTCAGGGGCCAGTCCGATAAACTGTTCGCAATTTGCCGAGACGCGGGAAACCAGCCAGTCGGCGGTCAGCGCAACCAGAAAGCCGAAAGGCTGTATGGTGCCCGGCACATGGATCGGTTCGCGATCACAGTTGCTGATGTCGACGGCGAAATCCGTCAGGTCCTGCCCACTGCGTTCAGCCATGACTGCTCACCCGTTCCGCCGCGGCACCTGCCGCGAACAGAGCGAAGGCGGCTTGCGCTCCCTGTATCGCGTTGTCGATCCAATCCTGCCCACCGCCATCCGCCGCCTCGTCCAGCGCTTGCTGAAAGGCGATCCAGCTTCCCTGACCGTGGACAGAGTTGAGATAGGCCCTGGGCAACCCGGCAGGCACGCGCCGTTCCAGCATGGCGCCACCCAGCCGCGAACCTTCCAGGGCGTAGAGCGCGC
Source organism: Sphingobium sp. Cam5-1 (assembly GCF_015693305.1). Taxonomy (NCBI): domain Bacteria; kingdom Pseudomonadati; phylum Pseudomonadota; class Alphaproteobacteria; order Sphingomonadales; family Sphingobiaceae; genus Sphingobium; species Sphingobium sp. Cam5-1. The sequence goes on from NZ_CP065138.1 coordinate 2,126,967, forward strand.
CCCAACGAAACCCTTCGCCCGCATGCGCCGTCGTTTCCAGTGGCTCCGGCAGCGTCTCGCCCAGTGATGCAAGGTCTTCCATCAACTGGGGCAAGCGCGGAGAATCGGGCATCGCCAACTGCTCCAGCGGCATGAGCGCCCGTGCATGCGCTTTCAGAAAAGCACGATATTCCGCCGGGGAATCGAACGAAAAGTTGGAAAAAAGATCATCCACCCGCTGATGGTTTTCCATCGTCGCTTTTCTTAAGGCCTGTCGAACTCGGCCGGCATTGGACGTTCTTTTCACTCGTCGTTCCTAAAGGCTGTCATCAAGGCGCGCACTGATCTAGATCAGCTTTTAAGCCCGGCGGCGGCGGTTGGTCGATTTTCTACCGAAAATAATCGATTTGTCCGCGTCAGAACTCAATGTCCATCTATACTTGTGGGATTCTTTCAAATCGCTGACGAACGAGTTCAGCGTCGCGACATGGCGGCAGGCATAAAAGGGAAATCATGCGGGGCATGGCGCCCCTTTTGGAAAGAAAAGACCATGTTGAGGAAAATGATGTTGGCGGGGCTGATGACCGCGACAGTTCTTGGCGGCGTGGCCCCTGCCTATGCGCAACGCGGGCAGGATGGATGGCGCGAACGCGGCGGTGAACAGTCTGGCCGGAACGACGGCCGGGCATCCCGGGGCGGCGGGCAGGATGGCGATCGTGGAAACGTCCGCGTGCGTGATCAGGCTTCCACGCAGCGCTGGCAAGAACGCGTAAATGATCGTGCGCGGGTTCAGACCGCTCCGGCACAACCCGATCGCCAGTGGCGTGGTACGGAAGCGCGCCCTGACGCTCCTCGCGATGCGTGGCGCAACGATGCGCGCGTCAGGGAACGGACCGGTGGCGATCGTCCGCAGTGGCGCGATGACCGCCGGGACGACAACCGGGCCGACTGGCGCGGCAATCGCGACGACCGACGTCAGGACTGGCGTGATAATCGCCGGGATGGACGTCCGGAAGGGCGGCTCGACAGCGGAAACAACTGGCGCGGCAGCCTGGCGGGTAATCGCCGGTTCGATGATCGCACTCGCTGGAATGGCCAGCGTCGCTGGGACAATGACTGGCGGCAGGATCGCCGCTATGACTGGCGCAGCTATCGCTCACGCTATGGCGACCGCTACCGGATGGGCCGCTATTATGCGCCGCGCGGATGGAGCTATGGCTACAGAAGCTTTTCGACAGGCATATTCCTGAACAGCTTGCTGTTCTCGAACAACTATTGGATCAACGATCCATGGTCCTATCGCCTGCCGCCTGCCTACGGCACGCTGCGTTGGGTGCGCTATTATGACGACGCCCTGCTGGTCGATATCCGGGACGGCTATGTGGTAGATGTGATCCACGATTTCTTCTGGTAAACGAAGGATCATATCCGCTGATTTCATCTGGGCCTGGCGCCATGTGCGTCAGGCCCTTTTCATTTGCACCGACGGGACGACGACGGCAGGAAGCGGGCATGACGGACGTGATTGATGATGGCGGCATCGCTTCGGCCACTCGGGCAAAGATCGGCGATGCGGTGCGCGCAAAGCTGGACCGCAACCCCCTGGTCAGCCGGATCGACGCCGCAAAGCTTGAAATCTATGGCCGCCATGACTTCCTCAGCGCCGAAGAATGTGAAGGATTGCGCGCGCTGATCGACGCCGACGCGCAGCCCTCCACCCTGTTTTCCGGCAGCGCGAATGCCGATTACCGCACCAGCCACAGCTGCAACCTTAGCCCCTGGCACCCGCTGGTCGATGGCATCAGCCGCCGGATTTGCGCGCTGACCGGACTGCCGCCCGAAAATGGCGAAACCTTGCAGGGTCAACGCTATGCGGTTGGCCAGGAATATAAGGCGCATTGCGATTATTTCCCGGTCACCGCCAACTATTGGCCCGCGATGATGAAAAAGGGCGGGCAGCGCAGTTGGACGGCGATGATCTATCTGTCGCCCGTCGCGGCGGGCGGGGAGACGCATTTTCCCCATTGCGAGTTCATGGTGCCGCCCGTTGAGGGGATGATCCTCATCTGGAACAACCTGAAGGCCGACGGTTCCCCCAATCCGATGAGCCTGCATGCCGCCCGGCCAGTGGAAAGCGGCGTCAAATATGTCGTGACCAAATGGTTTCGCGAGCGGCGCTGGGTACACTGACCGCAAGCGCGCCTGTTCATAACTGTGATACAAGTTGCGACATAAATGACTGATTCCTGACAGCACTGTTCCCCACAGGTTCAGCGGCCGGAATGCATAACCCCATTGTTGGTGGCGGAACCGGCCCAGGGGATGAAAGTTTGATCCCCACCGGTTCCGGCCGCCAAGCTGATGGGAGAAAATATATGCGTAAGTTGATCATCCTCGGCCTTATCGCAGCGACTGCGATGCCTAGCGCGGTCATGGCCCAGTCGCGCGGTGAAGTGCGCGATAGTGCGCGGGAGCTGCGGCACGAGCAGCGTGAACTGCGCGACGCGCAACGCTATGGCTCGCGTCACGATGTCCGCGAACAGCGCCGCGACGTGCGCGATGCACGGCAGGAACTGCGCGAAGATTGGCGCGACTATCGCCGTTCGCACCGCGACGTTTATCGCGGCGGCAACTGGCGCGCGCCCTTCCGCTACAATCGCTGGGAAGTCGGGTCTCGACTGCGTCCGGGCTTCTATAATTCCCGCTACTATATCAGCGATCCCTATCACTATCGCCTCCCCCGCCCTGCAAACCGTAACCTTCGCTGGGTAAGGCATTATAATGACGTGCTGCTGGTCAACGTCCGCAGCGGGCGCGTGATGGAAGTCCATCGGGGCTTCTTCTGGTAACGCAGAGCTAACCACTAGCGCGGCTCCGGATTTCGGTTCGGAGCCGTCCGCATTTCTTTCGATACAAAAAATCGGTCGCGGCGCGATCGCAGCCAGTATCTCAATTTTTGGAAATCCCCTTGGCCGCGCCGCCCGTCTCCGAGCAGGCGCGGCCGATGGCACGCACAGGGCGCACCATCAGTCCGAAAGGGGGTGGACCGGAATAGGAACGCTTGGTGGAGGCTAATGTTCCCCTACGTTAACCTAGCGCTTCGGCGATCAGGCGACGGCTGTTTGCCACGCCATAAAGGGCGATAAAGCTGCCCATGCGCGGCCCTTGATCGGCACCCAGCAATGTCTGATACAGCGCCTTGAACCAGTCCCGCAGTTCCGCAAAGCCAAAGGCCTCGTCCTTGCCGATCGCATAAACGATATTCTGGATATCTTCGGCGGTGGCATCATCGCCCAGCGCCGCCAGTTCCGCGTCCAGCCTGCGCAGCGCCTCGGCTTCATTGGCCTCCGGCGCGCGACGCTTCAGCGTGGGCGCCACGAAGTCGCGATGATAGGCCAGCGCATGCCCGATCAGGGCGTCCAGCTCAGGATAAGTCTGCGCGCTCGCTTCAGGGACATAATTTTGCAGATATCCCCATACCTGTTCCCGACTGGCGTCGCCCATGACGCCGACCAGGTTGAGCAACAGGCCGAAGGTCACCGGCAGCTTGCCGTCGGGCAGCTTCCCATCATGGATATGATGCACCGGATTGCCGAGCTGCTGCTCGACCTGCTGGTTGGGATAGTTCACCCGGAACTGCCAATATTCGTCCACCGCGCGCGGGATCACGCCCATGTGCAACTGCTTGGCCTTTTTCGGCTCACGATAGGCGTAAAAGGCCAGGCTTTCCCGCGGTCCATAGGTCAGCCACTGTTCAAGGCTGAGGCCATTGCCCTTGGACTTGGAGATCTTCTCCCCCTTTTCGTCCAGGAACATCTCATAGTTGAAGCCTTCGGGCGGCCGGGCGCCCAGCGCGCGGCAAATCTTGGACGACTGGGTCACCGAATCGATCAGATCCTTGCCCGCCATCTCATAATCGACGCCCAGCGCGACCCAGCGCATGGCCCAGTCGACCTTCCATTGCAGCTTCGCACCGCCGGACAGGATCGACTGCTCGATCATCTCGCCCTCATCTTCGAACCGGACGAGCCCGGCGTCGGCATCCAACACCTCGATAGGAACCTGAAGGACGATGCCGCTCTTATGGCTGACCGGCAGCACCGGCGAATAGGTGGCCTGCCGTTCCTTGCGCAGGGTCGGCAGCATTATGTCCATGATGTCCTGATAGTGACGCAGGACATTTTTGAGCGCGTCATCGAACGCGCCGGATTTGTACCGGTCGGTCGCGGACACGAATTCATAATCGAACCCGAAGCGATCCAGAAATTCGCGCAGCATCGCATTATTATGGTGCGCGAAGCTTTCGAACTTCTCGAACGGATCGGGCACCTGCGTCAGCGGCTTGCCAAGATGTTCCGCCAGCATCGCCTGGTTCGGCACATTGTCCGGCACCTTGCGCAGCCCGTCCATATCGTCGCTGAACGCGATCAGGCGTGTGGGTATGTCCGACAGCGCATGATAGGCGTTGCGCACCATCGTCGTGCGCAACACTTCGTTGAAAGTGCCGATGTGCGGCAGGCCCGACGGACCATAGCCAGTCTCAAACAGGATATGGCCTTTGTCGGGAGCGCCGTTTTGATAGCGCTTCAGCAGCTTGCGCGCTTCTTCATAGGGCCAGGCCTTGGACGCCAGAGCGGCGGTGCGGAGGATATCGGACACGGTCATGATGCACACGCCCCTAGCCTTGGAAGGCCGGAAATGGAACGTCTTTCCGCATAGCGACGGACGCGGCTTTGCCCCGCGCATCTTTCCCTCGCAGCCAACCGGATTTGGCCGCCGCGTAAGCTGAGTTGAGCCTTTTTCCGGTTTCCCTTTTGTTCCCGGTCGCCTAAGCGATTGGAGTGATCGACCCCACTGCCCTGCCCGCCCTTCATGCCAGCCATGGTGGGATCTGGTTGCGCGAGGGCGGAAGCACGCAGGCAGTCGCAAAAGGAGCGGCCATAGCCTGCGCGGCAGAAACGCCCACCTTGCTGCTCAATGCGCCGCTGACGGGGCAAAGACTCGGCTATCCTGAGCTGAACGGCCTGGACCTGCTGGAACTCTGGGCTTTCGTCCATCCCGCCCGCTTCCTTGTCCCCACGCCCAAGGGCCTTGCCGAAGCGCTCGGTCTGGAACGGCCGGGCAGTGAAGCGGACATTCCGCAGCTGCTGCAAGCCGCCACCGCGGCTCTGCTGGACATGCTCGGATCGCCTTCATGGACCGAGCGGGAAGGCGGCTGGACTTCCGCCCAGACGCTGCACCGCCTTCGCTGGCCCTGGGCGCCGCTCATCGCGCCCCGGATAAGCCGACCGCCCGAAGCAGAGCGCTGGCTGTTCTCCCGCTTGCCCGAATGGGAGGAAACGCCGCCGCGTCCAGCGCCGCGCACCATCTCCCTCGATGAAGAGGCGGTATTGGCGCGGCTGGCGCATCTGACCGGTAGCGCGGCGGAAGCCCGGCCGGGGCAGCGCGCCTATGCGGCGGCAGCCGTGGAAAGCTTCCGCCCGCGACAGCATCGCGATCAACCCAACATGCTGCTGGCGGAGGCTGGCACCGGGATCGGCAAGACATTGGGCTACCTCGCCCCGGCCTCGCTCTGGGCTTCGCAAGCCCAAGGCACGGTGTGGATTTCAACCTATACCAAAGCGCTCCAACGGCAGCTTGACCGCGAAAGCCTTCGCCTCTTCCCCGATCCGGCAACGGCAGCGCGGCGGATCGTCGTACGCAAGGGGCGCGAAAATTACCTCTGCCTGCTGAATCTGGAGGATGCGCTACAGGGCGGCTTTTCGGGCCGCGCGGCGATCCTTGCCCAACTCGTCGCGCGCTGGGCGGCGTTCAGCAAGGATGGCGATATGGTGGGCGGCGACCTGCCCGGTTGGCTGCCGACATTGTTCCGCCGCAACGGCTCCACCGCGCTGACCGACCGCCGGGGCGAATGCATCTATGCGGGCTGTCCGCATTATCGCAAATGCTTCATCGAACGGTCGGCGCGCGCCTCGGCTGACGCGGACATCGTCATCGCCAATCACGCCCTCGTCATGATCAATGCCGCGCGCGGGCGGGAAACCGGCCAGCGCCCCCAGCGCATCATCTTCGATGAGGGCCATCACCTCTTCGACGCCGCCGACTCCACCTTTTCCGTCGCCTTGTCAGGACAGGAAGCGATCGAGCTGCGCCGCTGGGTCATGGGACCTGAAGGCAATTCGCGCGGTCGGCGGCGCGGTCTTGCCGCCCGCCTGTCGGATCTGGCCAGCTATGACGAGGAAGGCGGCCAGGCAATCCGCGCAGCAGCGGACGCCGCGCGCGCGCTGCCAGCCGATGAATGGCTGAAGCGGATCGTCGCAGGAGAGCCCTTCGGACCACTAGAACAACTGCTCGCCGCAGTGCGCGGCACCGTCTATGCCCGCGCCGCCGACGTCGGGGAAGCGGACGCAGGCTATGGCCTCGAAACGGAAGTTGCCGAACCCGACGGCCCGCTGGTGGAAGCTGCTCAGGAGGCGGCGCTGGCCCTCGACGCTTTGCTGCGGCCGCTGAACCGGCTCAGTAAACGGCTGGAAGCGGTTATCGAGGACGCGCCTGATTGGCTCGACGGCGCAGCTCGCGCAAGGATCGAAGGCGCGATTGCCTCGCTCGGCTGGCGGTGCGACCTTATCGCCGCCTGGCTGGCGCTGCTGGCCCGGATCGGCGGCCCGGCGGATGCGGATTTCGTCGACTGGATGACTGTCGATCGGATCGAAGGGCGCGAATTCGACATCGGCATCCATCGCCATTGGCTGGACCCCACTCGTCCCCTCGCTGAAACCGTGCTGAAACCCGCGCAGGGCGTGCTTATAACGTCCGCGACGCTCAAGGGTGGCGGTGACTGGGACAATGCAGAAAGCCGCAGCGGCGCAAGTCATCTCCCGCGCGGTGCCCAGCGGTTCGAAGCGGCAAGCCCGTTCGACTATCCCGGCCGCGCCGAGGTGCTGATCGTCACCGACATCAAGCGCGGCGACATTGCCGCACTGTCAGGCGCCTATGGCCGGCTGATCGAGGCGGCTGGCGGTGGCACGCTCGGCCTGTTCACCGCGATACGTCGGTTGCGCGCGGTGCATGCCCGCATAGCCGATCGTCTGGCTCGGGCGGGCCTGCCGCTCTACGCCCAGCATGTCGATCCGATGGATACCGGCACGCTGATCGACATTTTCCGCGACGATCCGCGTGCGTCACTGCTCGGCACCGATGCCCTTCGTGACGGCGTCGATGTGCCCGGCCATTCGCTGCGGCTCGTCGTGATGGAGGGCGTTCCCTGGTCGAAACCCACGGTGCTGCACGCCGCACGCCGGCTTGCTGGCGGAGGCGCCGCCTATGACGACCGGCTGATCCGCGCGCGCCTTGCCCAGGCCTTTGGCCGCCTGATCCGCCGCGCCGAGGATCGCGGCAGCTTCGTCATACTGTCAGCCGCCATGCCCAGTCGGCTGCTCAGCGCCTTCCCGCCAGGCACCCCCATTCGCCGCCTTACCCTTGACGAAGCGATCATTGCGGTCAGCGCCCATTCCCACGCTGGCCTTGGCGACGGCATGTCGCTAGGGCAACGAGGACACGAATCCGGCATTCCCGACCTGGAGCAAAGATGAAGCGGTTGACCCTGTTGCGCCACGCCAAGTCCGACTGGGACGATCCAGTAGAGCGGGATTTCGACCGCCCGCTGAACCGGCGCGGGGAAAAGGCGGCGCTGCTGATCGGTCAATATGCCCGCAACCGGAAGATGCAGTTCGACTTTCTCGTCGCTTCTCCCGCCGTCCGGGTCGTGCAGACGCTCGACACCTTCCTTGAAGGCTATGGCGAACCGCTCGATCCTCATTGGGATCGCCGCATTTATCTGGCTTCCGTGGCAACGTTATTGGATGTGCTGCGCGATCTGCCCGACACTGCAAGCAACGTGATCCTGGCAGGGCATAATCCTGGCCTAGAAGAACTGATCCTGGAACTGGTGCCGGACAATGACGCCAGCCCGCTGCGCGGCGATGTGGAAGTCAAGTTTCCAACCGCCAGCCTCGCGGTTCTGGATCTGGATGTCGATCGGTGGGAAGATGCCAAGCCGAATGTGGCATCATTTGTCAGCTTCACCCGGCCGCGCGATCTCGATCCGGCGCTTGGTCCGGAATCGCGTTAAATCAACTGTTCTAAGTGACGAAGGTGGCTACTGGCGCGGAGTGAGTTCAACCCGCCCCTCCACCTCCGTTCGGGCTGAGCTTGTCGAAGCCCTCTTCTTTTTAAGGGGCAGTAAAGCCCTTCGACAAGCTCAGGGCGAACGGGTTTAAAGGGCGGCACTGAGTTAAAGCACGAAGCACTCAGTAAATACGAGGCGCTGAACTTACTCCCCAATAGCTTTCGCCAAGGCCGCCCGGATCACCTGAAGCCGATCCAGCAAATCCGTCCCCCGCTCAGGCTTGGCCGAAACAGCAGGAGCCGGAACAGCGGCAGGCTTCGCCACGGCTATCCCATCGGCAAGCGCCTTTTGCGCGCCCCGCACCGTGAAACCCTCTTCGTTCAACAACTGATTGATGCGCCTGACCAGCGCCACATCCGCTGGCCTGTAATAACGACGATTACCCGACCGCTGGAGAGGCCGCAGCTGGGGAAAACGCGTTTCCCAATAGCGCAGAATATGCTGCGGGAGCCCCAGTTCCCCGGACAGCTCGCTAATCGTCAGGAACGCACCCTCTGCCTTTTCCATGGGTCCGATGTTGCACCTATCAGGGCGCAAAGGTCAACCATGCGCGGGAATAACTGGCAGCTGTCCCAACCTGTCAGGACGCGGCAACGCGGTCCCGCATGGTCTGGCTGGCGCGGAAGGTCAGCACGCGGCGCGGTTCGATCGGCACCTCAACCCCTGTCTTGGGATTGCGGCCCATGCGCTGGGTCTTGTCGCGCAGAACGAAGGTGCCAAAACTCGATATCTTCACATTTTCCCCCCGTTCCAGTGCGGAGGCCATATGTTCCAATATGGACTCGATAAGCGCCGCGGCCTCGGATCGTGAAAGGCCAATATGACGATTGACGCTTTCCGCCAGATCCGCGCGTGTCAGGGTGCCATTGCCAGTCATCGAACGTCCCCACCTTCATCCGCCGGGTCAATGCCGACGACAATGGTAAATTGTGCGATAAGCTGAGTGATTCGGCAAGATGACTCGCCCAAGAAAGTCAAAGAATTCCGGGTAGATGCCTTCGCTCAGACCCGAAGGACGCAAGCGCCCCAGGTAAAGCCCCCGCCCATCGCCTCCAGCACGAGCAGGTCGCCCGGCTGAATCCGGCCATCCCGCATGGCCAGGTCAAGCGCCAATGGCACCGAAGCGGCGGAAGTATTGGCGTGGCGATCCACCGTCATGACCACGCGATCGGGCGACAGCTTCAGCTTCCGCGCGGTAGCGTCCAGAATGCGCGCATTCGCTTGATGAGGGATCAGCCAGTCGATCTGGTCCGTGCCAAGGCCCGCTATTTCCATCACCTCGGTCAGTACCGAGGCAAGGTTGACGACCGCATGGCGGAAGACTTCCTGCCCCTTCATGCGCAGCTTGCCGACCGTCTTCGTCGTCGAAGGGCCGCCATCGACATAGAGAAGCTGGTTGTGCCGCCCGTCAGCATGCAGCTTTGAAGCCAATATACCGCGCGCCCCGTCTGCGCTTTCCTCCGCGCCCAGTATGATCGCCCCCGCGCCATCACCAAACAGGACGCAGGTCGTCCGATCTTCCCAGTCGAGGATGCGGCTGAACGTCTCCGACCCGATCACCAGCGCCTTCTGCGCGGCTCCCGACCGGATCATGCTGTCCGCCACCGTCACCGCGTATAGAAAGCCCGAACACACCGCCGCGACGTCGAAGGCGACGCAATCATTGATGCCGAGCGCTGCCTGAACAATGGTTGCACTGGCCGGGAAGGTCTGGTCGGGCGTCGCCGTCGCCAGAATGATGAGGTCGATATCCTGCGCAGCCAGACCCGCCGCATCCAGTGCCACGCGAGCAGCATCGGTCGCAAGGCTTGCGGTTGTTTCGCCGTCGCCCGCGATATGGCGATTGCGGATGCCAGTGCGTTCGACGATCCATTCGTCGCTCGTGTCCACGGTCTCTGCCAGTTCAGCATTGCTGACAGCGCGAACCGGGAGAGCCGACCCCGTACCCAGAAGAACGGACCTGCGAATCACTTTGCGGCGAGCTCCTGTTTGGACGCCACGGCCGAAAGCGCGCTAACGCCCGCCATGTCGGCGGCGATACGCCGCGTAATATCTTCTTCCAACAGCCGCGCAGCGACATGGACGGCATTGGCAACGCCCTTGTCATTGGCGTTGCCATGGCTTTTCACCACGACACCGTTCAGGCCCAGAAACACCGCACCATTATGGTTGTTGGGGTCCAGATGATGCTTGAGCAGATGCATGGCGGGCTTGGAAATCAGGAAGCCGATCTTGGACCGGATCGAGCTGGTAAAGGCCGTGCGCAGCAGGTCGGTGACGAAACGGGCCGTGCCCTCCGCCGTCTTCAGCGCCACATTACCGGAAAAACCGTCGCTGACGATCACATCGGCCTCGCCACGTCCGATCTTGTCACCTTCGGTAAAGCCATCGAACGACAGGGGCAGGCTGGTCGCCGCGCGCAGGATCGCGGCGGCGTCACGGATTTCTTCCGTGCCCTTCATGTCTTCCGTGCCGATGTTCATGATGCGAACGCGTGGGCATTCAAGATCGAAAGCGATGCGCGCATAGGCCGCGCCCATCACCGCAAACTGCACCAGGTTGCGGGCGTCGCACTCTGTATTGGCGCCCAGATCCAGCATGACCACGTCATTGTCGCCAAGCGTAGGCAGCAAAGCCGCCAGAGCAGGCCGATCGATGCCCGGCATGGTACGCAGCGCCAGCTTGGCCATCGCCATCAACGCGCCCGTATTGCCGGACGAGACCGCAGCACCCGCCTCGCCAGCTTTCACCGCCGCGATCGCCATGCTCATGGAGCTGGCCTTCTTGCGGATTGCGGCGCTGGGCTTGTCCCCCGCAGACACGACATCGCTGGCGTGCACCACTTCGGACGCGGCCCGCAGATTCGGATGATTGTCGAGAGCGGCCTTGATCCGCGCCTCGTCTCCGAAAAGGGTGAAGCGTAGCCCTTCGTGGCGGTGACGGGCGAGCGCTACACCCGCCATCATCACGCGCACGCCTTCATCCCCGCCCATCGCGTCGATTGCGATTCGCGGTTGGCTGGACACTTCAGGACACCTTTGCAGGAGGGAGTGTGTCGTCAGGCCCCGACGGCAACGACTTCGCGGCCGTTATAGTGGCCGCAGGCGTCGCACAGATTATGCGGGCGCTTGAGTTCACCGCAGTTCGAGCATTCCTGGAACGCTTCAACGCGCAGCGCGTCGTGGCTGCGACGCATGCCGCGACGGGACGGGGAAGTTTTCCTCTTGGGGACAGCCATGTCGGCACCTTATTCCATAATTAGATCTGGTTAAGCGACTGGCCGAAATCCGATGAATATCGACGCCACAGGCGCCGCAGACCCATGCGGCCCGGGTGATCGCGAAGCCCTGCGCCTATAGCGTTTTTTGGCAGGGGCGCAAGTCCTTCCTTGCCCCGAAACGATGGCCGCCTATTGTACCGCCAACGTAAGGATAGGGAGAACATGCGATGCTGTTGCCGATCACGCTGACCTTGGCCGCTGCCTGCGCGCTTCTCAACCTGTGGCTCGCATTTCGCTGCGCCCGGATTCGCGTCGGCGGCAAGGTGCTGCATGGCGATGGCGGCGATCCGCTGCTCGCACGGCGGATACGGGCGCATGCGAACTTCGTGGAATATACGCCGATCATCCTCATCCTCTTCGCCTTGATCGAGCTGGCCATAGGATCCCCACTGTGGCTGTGGATAGTGGCGCTGATCTATGTCATCGCGCGCGCATCGCATGGGATAGGTATGGACTCGGATCGCCCTAACGCCTGGCGGGCAGGCGGCGCGCTGCTCACATGGGTGGTGACGGCGGCGCTGGCGGTGGCTGCCCTCTATGTCGCCTATCACGCGACCCGCGCGGTGCCAGCGCCGCCAGCCATGGCCGCGCGGTAAAGCGTCAGGCCAGCACGGCGTCACCGACAAACGGATTGGTGCGGCGCTCATGGGCGAAATTGCTCATCGGGCCGTGGCCGGGGACAAAGGCGGTGTCGCCACCCAGCGGCCAAAGCTTGCCCGTGATGGCATCGATCAGCTGCTGGTGATCGCCCATCGGAAAGTCGGTGCGGCCGATCGACCCCTGAAACAGCACGTCTCCGACGATCGCCAGCTTGCTGGGCGCGTGATGGAACACGACATGGCCGGGCGTGTGGCCGGGGCAGTGATAGACGTCCAGCACCAGATTGCCGACCGTCACCTGATCGCCGTCGGCCAGCCAGCGGTCAGGCTCGAAGATTTTTCCGTTCACGCCGTAATTGCGGCCGTCCTCTTCCAGGCGGCTGATCCAGAAGCGATCCGCCTCATGCGGCCCTTCGATCGGTACGCCCAGTTCCTTGGCCAACGTGCCCGCCTCCCCGCAATGGTCGATATGGCCGTGCGTCACCAATATCTTCTCGATCGTCACGCCCTGCTGCTCGGCAGCCGCCTTTAGCCTTGGCAGGTCGCCACCCGGATCGACGAAAGCGCCCCGATTGGTGGCCGTGCACCAGAAGAGCGTGCAATTCTGCTGCAACGGAGTGACGGGAATCAGCGCGGCTTTGAGCGGGGGCGTAGTCATGGCCGTGATGTGGCGAAGCCGCGCTCTCGGCGCAAGAGCTAGCCCGCGTCTTCCATCGCCAGCGGTTCGGCCAGACTTATGCCATCCAGCACCTTCGCCGTCTCGTCCCGCACGCGCAGCATCACGCGATGCAGCCTGCATTCCGATTCGGGCAGGCAGTTGGTGCAGGTCTCATGCGCGAATCGGCTGGCGCAGGGCGTCAGCGCCAGCGATCCACGTGTCAGCCGCACAATGTCGCCATAGCTGATATCAACCGGAGCCAGCGCGAGCCAATAGCCCCCGTCCCGCCCCCGCTGCGTCGCCACCAGCCCTTCGCGGGAGAGTTCGGACAGGATGACCGTCAGGAACTTCGCGGGAATATTCTGCCGCGTCGCGATTTCGTTCAGTGGCACGGGTCCCTGACGGTAGCGGTCGGCAAGATGCTGGAGAGCGCGGATGGCGTAACGGGTCTTCTGCGAAAGCATATTCCCGTTATTCGCCCCTGCGCCTCATTTGACAAGCCGCCGCGCAGCCAGTCAGGCCTTCACCTTGCTCAGCGCTTCTTCATAGGTGGTAGCCTTGAAGCCAACGACGGTTCGCCCGCCAACGTCCAGGATCGGCCGCTTGATCATCGACGGGTTGGTGCTCATCAGCAGGATCGCCTTTTCCGCGTCGATATGCGCCTTGTCGCCCGCGTCCAGCGCCTTGAAGGTCGTGCCGGAACGGTTGAGGATAGTTTCCCACCCATGCTCCATCACCCATTCCTCCAGCTTGCCCTTGTCCACGCCCGACACCTTATAGTCGTGGAAGCTGTAGGAGACGCGCTCATTGTCCAGGAAATTGCGCGCCTTCTTGATGGTGTCGCAATTTTTGATGCCATACATGGTGATCATGGGTGTCAGCCCCCAATTAGCCGCGGTACGCGGTGACTTCGATCTCGATCTTCATCTCCGGCTTGATGAGGCCAGCGACGACGCAGCTTGCCGCCGGGCGAATCTCACCGAACACGGGCGCGGTCGCTTTGCCCAGTTCATCCCAATAGGCCGGGTCGGTGATATAATAGGTCACGCGCACGACATCGGCGAAGGAAAAGCCTGCATCCTCCAGCGCCTTGCTAATGACCTTCAGCGCGTTGATGCCCTGATCGACGACGCTTTCGGGCATCGTCTTGGTTTCAGGGTCAGTGCCGGTCGTACCGGCGACGAAGCACCAGTCGCCCTGAACCACGGCGCGCGAATAGCCGACCTGCGCCTCGAAAGGCGAACCCGAGGAGATGAGTTTGCGGGACATGGGATTTCCTTCGAAGGGGTAGCGATGAAAGGGATCGGGCGGCTCTTGCCCCCTGCCGCCTCCCCTGTCCAGCGCCTTTTGGACAGCCATGGAACGGGCGCCCCGGTTGATCGGTTGGGCAGGCAAGGAGACATGCCATGGACCAGCCAAAGGATCAGTCAGACAAGGCCCGCTTTCCCGACGATATCGAGGAGAATGACGAGCAGAGAGAACGGGGATCGCAAGCGCAGGATGTCGCCGACGACGCCCGCGCGCGCAGCACCGACCTGTCGGAGGACAGCGAACGGGGCGGAACCCCAAACCGCGCCCAGATCATTCCCGAAGACACGCCCGACCTGGTCGAGCGGATGGAGGAAATGAACCGTTCCGGACGGATCGACAATGACGCCTTCGCGGGCGAACCGCAGATGGACGATGAGGAAGACTATCTCCGCAACACCGAGGACGAGGAATAGCGGCCGGGGCCGATAAGACGCGCCTTCCCCTTCACGCGCTTTCCGGCCATCAGCCGCTGGAGCGCCGTGCCCCTTATCTAAACCCCTCAACCCCGTTCGGGCTGAGCTTGTCGAAGCCCTCTTCTTCTAAAAAGAAATGGAGGCCTACGAAAGGCTCAGGGCGAACGGCTAAAGGAGTGGTGCCGATTTAATGCTCGAAGCGCCAAAGGCCCAAAACCGCCATAACGGAGGGTAAACGGATCAGCTTCGCCGCGCGTCGCCAGCAGCGCGGCCTAGGCTGGCGGGATGATCCGCCTGTGCACACTGCTGCCGCCCCTCTTCGCCCTCCACCTCCTGTTGATCGGATCGGCGGAGCCTCTCCGGGCGGAAAATCCTTCGTCACGATTCACCCTGTGTCACGGCATGGGCGGGCCGGATTGCGTGGTCGATGGAGATACCTTCTGGCTGGAGGGGGCCAAAATCCGCATCGCCGACATCGACACGCCGGAAACCCACGGCCCGCGTTGCAGTGCCGAGGGCGCGTTGGGCATGCGGGCAACACAGCGGCTACTGGCGCTGCTCAATGCGGGCACCTTTTCGCTCGTGCCGGTAAAGCGGGAACGGGATCGCTATGGACGGACCCTGCGCATCGTGACACGGCAGGGCCAGTCGATCGGCGCGTTGCTGGTCGCCGAAGGTCTGGCGCGCCCCTGGACCGGAGCGCGCCAGCCATGGTGCCGTAGTTAGCGGCAAGTCAGACCGCCGCGATCAATCTCGCGACCGAGCAGAGCGCCCGCACCGGCGCCGATCAATATGCCAGCGGTATTGGAATAACCACGATCCAGCTGCCCGCCGAGCAGCCCGCCCAGCGCCGCGCCGACGATCAGGCCGGTCGTGCCGTCCGAACGGCGGCAATAATAGCGGTCGTCATAGCCGCGATAGATACGCGTCCCGCGCGTCACGCGGATCGGCTCATAACCGCTGCGATAATAGCGGTCGGGCCGGTAGCGCGAGCCGTAGCGGCGATCCGGGCGGTTCCAGTCATAGCTGTAGACGACCCCGCCGGGACGGCGCCAACCATTGTGGCGGCCATTGTCGTGGCGGCC
Source organism: Sphingobium sp. Cam5-1 (assembly GCF_015693305.1). Lineage (NCBI taxonomy): Bacteria > Pseudomonadati > Pseudomonadota > Alphaproteobacteria > Sphingomonadales > Sphingobiaceae > Sphingobium > Sphingobium sp. Cam5-1. The sequence continues at coordinate 2,142,480 of NZ_CP065138.1, forward strand.
TTCGCGCTTCCAGTCGCGGTCCCCACGATCACCCCGCCAGTCGCGGTCATGCTTGCCGCCATGGCGCTCATCATATCGACCGTGGCCGGGTTGAGCAAAAGCAGGGGTCGCAGCAACGCCAGTCAGCGTCATCGCCCCTAGCGAAAAAGCGGCGATGGCGCGCTTGATCGAGAAGTTCATGTGATGCTCCTTGCCATTTTTGTCAGGCTGTTGAGCTAAACACATGAATGCTGATGGACGTTGCATGAACGGAACAAAACATTCCGTTCATCTCGGTGCAACGTGCGCGTCAGGGTGACAAAAAGTGACAAGAAGCAGTCGGGCAAAGGCGGTGCATTAAATTTCCCGCCGTAAGAACTACTTAGTACGCAGCAGATTGAGGATGCAAGATCGCAAAATGGGTTTCGCGATGACCGCCCCACAGCGCAGCTTCGATTGAACACTACGTATCCGGTGACGGCAGTGTCAATATGGAAATGTAAAGTGCGCCAATCTATGCTGTCCGACGAAGCCTCTTCTTACTATCCTCCATCATTTCAAGGAAGTCACTCGTATCTGCGAAATAATTCCTGAAAGCCGATTTCATATTTTCAACTGAACTCGTACCAACAAGAACAATATCCGCCCGCCCTACCAAATCTTTTTCGAGTCGGCTATATTCGTTTAGAGCAGCCGGGACACTTTGAAAAGTTTTCACTTCCAGTGAAGATTCTTGAGTTTCATTCTGAGCATATTTAAAAATCAAGATTGATATCTTTTTAAAGTCGAATTCACCAATGTTGGCATTTAGATTTGAGAACAATCGCTGAATATGGGTTTCGTCCTCTAATTTCTCTATATTGTATAGCAAGTCCCTCGCGGACGTTTCCCGCATGCTCGAATGCATATTTTCAAGCGCTCGAGCCAGTATTTCGCTCGACACGCGAAAGAAATCCTTCACCTCTTGGCGACCGCGGCCAAACTTCGGGTTATTAACTGTAACCAAGCCAGCGACTTCAACAGCAGTAGACCAAGCGTGCTGGATGAAAGTTCGATATTGAATCTCGATTAGCATTCCATTCCAAGGCTGAGCACTCTTCATCCGCCGATCTTTGGGTTCCACTTCATATTTAAAGGCATCATGGATACCACGATATCCGTCTGCCTTAGGGTGATCCAAGTAGTTCCACCTCCCATCTCCCTCATTGCGCCGTTTGTGATCAAAACGCCCTGAATTCAACTCAGCTCTGAATGCCTGAAGTTCGGCAATCGTAGGAAAAATGAGGCGACAACCAGCTATGTCATGCATCCTCGACAGATTCATGTCCGGAAATCTGCTCAATTTATCAACGATGGTTGGGCGCCGCTTCAGCCTTTGAGCGACAATTACATCATATCTCGATGCTCTATTATAGAGAAGCTGTTTGAATGTGTTTAAGATATGGGCGTGAGACGCTCGCCAATTTTCAAGAACATCGACATCATCTTGAATGAAATGCTGAGTTGCGATCGCGCGACCAGCCCGATCAACGCGACCGCGTGAGTATTTTGGCGACGCATATGCCATCGTTACTCCGCAGCGATCCCCGCAGCCTTGAACATGTCCGGATCGCTCACCTCATCAGCATTGGCCGCATCGCCAGCCTTGAGCTGCTTCCGCCGATCAAACGCATCCCACACTTCATTCCACTGGCCCCGCGTCGCGCCCTTGGAATATTCGGTCGCGCGGGTTTCGAAGAAGTTGGCGTGCTCCACGCCGTTCAACAACGGGGTCAGCCAAGGCAGCGGATGCTCGTCGATCATGTAAATGGGCTTCAGGCCCAACTGCCCCAGCCGCCAGTCGGCGATGTAGCGGACATATTTCTTGATGTCCTTGGGCGTCATGCCCGGCACCGGCCCCATTTCGAAAACGAGGTCGATGAACGCATCCTCGATCCGCACCGTCTTCTGGCACATGTCCATGATGTCGTCCTTGACCGACGGCGTCAGGCAGTCGCGCTCCTTCACGAAGGCGTGGAACAGCTTGATGATGCCTTCGCAGTGCAGCGTCTCGTCGCGCACCGACCAGGTGACGATCTGGCCCATGCCCTTCATCTTGTTAAAGCGCGGGAAGTTCATCAGCATGGCGAAGGAGGCGAAGAGCTGGAGCCCTTCGGTAAAGCCGCCGAACATCGCCAGCGTCTTGGCGATGTCCTCGTCCGTATCGACGCCGAACTGGCTCAGATAGTCATGCTTATCCTTCATCTCCTTATACTGCATGAAGGCCGAATATTCGGTTTCGGGCATGCCGATCGTGTCGAGCAGATGGCTGTAGGCGGCGATGTGGACCGTTTCCATGTTGCTGAACGCGGTCAGCATCATCTTGACTTCGGTCGGCTTGAACACGCGGCCATATTTTTCGTGGTAGCAATCCTGCACTTCCACGTCCGCCTGGGTGAAGAAGCGGAAGATCTGCGTCAGCAGGTTGCGTTCGTGATCGGACAGCTTTTGCGCCCAATCGCGGCAATCCTCGCCCAGAGGCACTTCCTCGGGCAGCCAGTGCAGTTGCTGCTGGCGCTTCCAGAACTCATAGGCCCAAGGGTACTCGAAAGGCTTGTAGACCTTGCTGGCTTGAAGAAGGGGCATTGGGTCGGCTCCGCGAATTAATGGACAAGCGCAACCTGCGCGGGCGCGGGACGTTTGGTCCCCGTCAATCCCGGCACAGGAGCAATATGATGGTTGATCTGAGCAGCATCAAGGAACATGCTGAGGTTATCGGCGCTGATGGCGTCCATGTCGGCACTGTCGATCATGTCGAAGGCGATCGTATCAAGCTGATCAAGGCGGATAGCGGCCAGGGAAGTCACTCCGGGCATCATCATTATATCAGCCAGGGACTGATCGCCGGGGTTGATGAGGATGGCACTGTGCGGCTGTCTGCGACCGGTGCCAACGCCGTCCTCTTTGAAGAAGAACAGGACGAGGGGTAAAGCCTCCGGGGCTGAATGTGTGGGCGCGGTCAGTGTTGCCACCGCCGCGCCCATCCCCCCCATTAGCTCATTGGCAGGCGGGAACTTGGGCATCTCAACGAAGATATTGCCCAAGGACGCCGCCTAGCGAGCGGTTCGCTGAACACTTTAGCGCGCGCAAGTTGCCATGATGATCACTTCCGCCCAAAGCGGAGGGGCGGCGATGATCGATGTCCCAGCCGTAGGGTGAGTTCGCTTTCCCGTATTCTGACCGGTAGATAATATTATCTAACTCATCGAGTCCGGCATCCGAGGGATGAAACAGGGCCATAAGTCCGGGCAACGGCCGCGTGGTCGCCCACGCCGCTGCCTTCCGAAATTCCTCGGTACTGATACCAAAAATCGATCCAAGGCTCATATCACTCTCCGATCATTGGCAGGCGAGGCATTCGTCATAGTCTGTGCTTCCCCCAGCCAGCTCGAACTTTGGCGCATCGATCGTGTTGTCGGCTTCCACCCCGCCCGCGAAGCCCGCGCGCTGCACCGACTTTGACCGCAGATAGTAAAGCGACTTGATGCCAAGTTCCCACGCGCGGAAATGGAGCATCATGAGGTCCCACTTTTCCACGTCCGCCGGAATGAACAGGTTTAGCGACTGCGCCTGGTCGATGAAGGGCGTGCGATCCGCGGCGAGTTCGAGCAGCCAGCGCTGGTCAATCTCGAAGCTGGTTTTGAACGTGTCCTTTTCTTCCTGGCTCAGGAAGTCGAGATGCTGGACCGAACCGCCGCGTTCCAGAATGCTGTTCCAGACATTGGTCGAATCCTTCGCCTTGTCGCGCAGGATCTTTTCCAGATAGGGATTCTTCACCACGAAGCTGCCGGACAGCGTCTTGTGCGTGTAGATGTTCGCCGGGATCGGTTCGATGCAGGCCGAAGTGCCACCGCAGATGATCGAGATCGACGCGGTCGGCGCGATCGCCATCTTGCAGGAAAAACGCTCCATCACGCCCATGTCGGCGGCGTCCGGGCACGGCCCACGCTCGACCGCCAGCTGCATCGAGGCGTCGTTCACCTTCTCGCTGATATGCTTGAAGATGCGCAGGTTCCAGCTCTTGGCCATCGCCCCCTCGAAGGGAAGGCCACGGGCCTGGAGGAAGGAGTGGAACCCCATCACCCCCAGGCCCACTGACCGTTCACGCGCCGCCGAATATTTCGCCCGCGCCATTTCGTCTGGCGCACGGTCGATATAGTCCTGCAGCACATTGTCGAGGAAGCGCATGACATCCTCAACAAAGACGGGGTCCTTGTTCCATTCGTCCCAGGTTTCCAGATTCAGGGACGAAAGGCAGCAGACCGCCGTCCGGTCATTGCCGAGATGGTCGCGACCCGTCGGCAGTGTGATTTCTGAACAAAGATTGGAAGTCGAAACTTTAAGGCCGAGATCGCGATGATGCTTGGGCATCATGCTGTTCACGGTGTCGGAGAAGACGATATAGGGCTCGCCCGTAGCCAGGCGGGTTTCCACCAGCTTCTGGAACAGGCTGCGCGCGTCCACCGATCCGCGGACGGAACCGTCCTTGGGCGATTTCAGCTGGAATTCGCTGCCATTGCGCACCGCTTCCATGAACTCATCGGTCAGCAACACGCCATGGTGGAGGTTGAGCGCCTTGCGGTTGAAGTCACCGCTGGGCTTGCGAATTTCCAGAAACTCCTCGATCTCCGGGTGGGAGATGTCGAGATAGCAAGCGGCCGAACCACGGCGCAGGCTGCCCTGGCTGATCGCGAGGGTCAGCGAGTCCATCACGCGGACGAAGGGGATGATGCCGCTGGTCTTGCCATTGAGGCCGACCGGCTCGCCAATACCACGCACGCTGCCCCAATAGGTGCCGATGCCACCGCCGCGTGAGGCGAGCCACACATTCTCATTCCAGGTGTTGACGATGCCTTCCAGACTGTCATCAACGCTGTTCAGATAGCAGCTGATGGGCAGACCCCTCCCGGTGCCGCCATTGGACAGCACAGGGGTCGCAGGCATGAACCAAAGGCGCGAGATATAGTCATAGACACGCTGGGCATGCTCCGCGTCATCCGCATAAGCGGCAGCGACGCGAGCAAACAGGTCCTGATAATTTTCGCCGGGCAGCAGATAACGGTCCTTCAGCGTGTCCTTGCCAAATTCCGTCAGCAGCGCATCGCGGCTTTCGTCCGTGACCACGTCGAACCGGCGCGCCTGGATGGACGATGAAGAACGCACGGCTTCCTTGGCTGGCACAGCCTTCTTTTCCGCCACTGCTTCCACCACTTCGTCGATTACCGTCGCCACGTCACTTGCACCTGTCTGTTCGCTGTCACGAAAATCCATTCCGAGCCCCCGAATGTTCCTGTTTCGTTCGATTCGGTCAAGCCTCATCTTGTAAGGCCGCCCGGAACGGCAGCGGGGTGCGCCAGCAGCGGATCGCATGAGACAAAACGCCTCTCGCCCGGAAAATGGTCCGGCCGGTACAATCACAATCTGTTGGGTAACCCCCGTTAACCCGATACAAGGGATAGTGCCACAGCTTCATATGCTTGCAAGAGGGTAAATGACGGTATGAAGACTCCGGGCGGCCAACGGGATGGCATCTGCATGGCACGGCGGTCATCCTGCATTGCAGCGACGCGCGGACTTCCCGCGCTCTTGCAAAAGGCAAGAGAAACAATTTGAGAACGAAAATAATTTTCGCTTAGGCCCGAAATTGCCGGGATCAGGTCAGCACCCCTGCCCTGTTCCGCTAAGGATGGTGGTTCACCCACAACTTATCCACAAGCTGATGTGGATCAACTGTGGATGAGGAGCAGCCAAGAAACCGCCCGGAAACCATGGTAAGAGGCACGATCCTACCCCCGGACCATGCGAAGAGGCAGAGCCGATGATTCTCTATTATCACCCCCTTTCCTCCTATTGCTGGAAGGTGCTGATCGCTTTTTATGAGAATGACACGCCGTTCGAACCGGCGATGATGGAGGACCCCGGCGTGGCGGAGGCGTGGCTCGCGCTGTGGCCGCTGGGCAAGTTCCCGGTGCTGCGCGACGAGGCGCGAGATCAGACAATCGCCGAGGCGAGCATCATCATTGAATATCTGGGGCAGCAGTGCCCCGGCCCCTTCCGCCCGATCCCCGCCGATCCCGCCCAGGCACTGGAGGTGCGGCTGATGGATCGGCTGTTCGACAATTATGTGATGACGCCGATGCAGAAGATCGTCGCCGACCGGCTGCGGCCCGACGATGCGCGCGATGCTCATGGCGTGGGCGAAGCGCGCATCCTGTTGGGCAAGGCCTATGCGATGCTGGAGGAGCGGATCGGCGCGCGGCAATGGGCGGCCGGGGATGACTTCACGCTGGCGGATTGCGCGGCTGCCCCCGCCCTTTTCTATGCCGACAAGGTGGAACCGATGCGCGGCGGCTTTCCGGCGCTGGCCGCCTATCTCGACCGGCTGGAGGCAAGGCCAAGCTTTGCCCGCGTGCTGGAGGAGAAGGAGCCCTGGTGGCACATGTTCCCCTATGCCAACGGATAGCTCGCGATATCTGGACTCTCGGCTCAATCCCTATTAGCCGCGCCTGCGAAGACCCGCCGTGCAGGGCCGGGCGCTAATTAGGGACATGCAGGCAAGATGACCGTCATCAAGACCGCCGATCTGATCGAGAGCGTTGCCGACGCGCTCCAGTTCATCAGCTATTACCACCCGATGGATTATATCCGCGCGCTGGGCAAAGCCTATGAGGCCGAAGCCAATCCGGCGGCGAAGGATGCCATTGCCCAGATCCTGACCAACAGCCGCATGTGCGCCGAAGGGCATCGCCCGATCTGCCAGGACACCGGCATCGTCAACGTCTTCATCAAATGGGGCATGGATTGCCGCCTCGACGACAACAGCCGTTCGATGCAGGACGTCGTCGATGAAGGCGTGCGCAAGGCGTATCTCAACCCCGAAAACCGCCTGCGCGCCTCCATCCTGCGCGATCCGGCCTTCTCGCGTCAAAATACCAAGGACAACACGCCCTGCGTGCTGAATGTCGAGATGGTGCCGGGCAACAAAGTAACGGTGGACGTCGCGGCCAAGGGCGGTGGCTCTGAAAACAAGACCAAGTTCAAGATGATGAACCCCAGCGATTCGATCGTCGACTGGGTGCTGGAGATGATCCCGCAAATGGGCGCAGGCTGGTGCCCGCCGGGCATGCTGGGCATCGGCATCGGCGGCACCGCGGAAAAGGCCGTGGCGCTCGCCAAGGAATCGCTGATGGAGCCCATCGACATGGGCGAACTGAAAGCCCGTGGCCCGCAGAATGACATCGAAAAGCTCCGGATCGAAATCTTTGACAAGGTCAATGCCCTCGGCATCGGCGCGCAGGGCCTGGGTGGGCTTTCGACCATCCTCGACGTCAAGATCTACGACTATCCTTGCCACGCGGCGGGCAAGCCGGTCGCGATGATCCCCAACTGCGCCGCCACCCGCCACGCGCATTTCACGCTCGATGGCTCTGGCCCCGCCTATCTGGAAGCGCCCAAGCTCAGCGAATGGCCGCAGGTCGATTGGAAGCCGAGCAAGGAAGCGATCCGCGTCGATCTCGACAATCTGACGCCCGAAGTCGTGCAAAGCTGGAAGCATGGCGACCGCCTGCTGCTGAACGGCAAGATGCTGACCGGCCGCGACGCCGCGCACAAGCGCATCGCCGACATGCTGGAGCGCGGCGAGCAGTTGCCCGTCGATTTCAATGGCCGCGTCATCTATTATGTCGGCCCGGTCGATCCGGTGCGTGACGAGGTGGTCGGCCCCGCTGGCCCCACCACCGCGACCCGCATGGACAAGTTCATGGACATGATGCTGGAACAGGGCCTCGCTGCCTGCGTCGGCAAGGCGGAGCGCGGCCCGGCGGCGACCGATTCCATCGCCAAGCACAAGAGCGCCTATCTGATGGCGGTCGGCGGCGCGGCCTATCTCGTCGCCCGCGCGATCAAGGGTGCGAAAGTCGTCGGCTTCGAGGATTTGGGCATGGAAGCCATCTACGAGTTCGATGTGCAAGACATGCCCGTCACCGTCGCTGTGGACAGCGAAGGCCAGAATGTCCACCGCCTCGCCCCGCTGGTGTGGCAGGAGAAGATCAAGAAGGAAGGCCTTCTCGAAAAGGCGTGACGGCATCCAAATCCTCCCCATCGAAAGATGGGGAGGGGGACCGCTCGCATAGCGAGTGGTGGAGGGGAAATGCGCGATGCCGCCGCGAAGAAGAACAGTCGAAAATGCGCGCGCCTTGCGGTGGATTATGTCGCCACCAGAAGTCGCCCTGTGGCAATGGCTCAGGCAGCGACCAGACGGGCTGAAGTTCCGCCGCCAGCATCCAACCGGGCCTTATGTGCTGGATTTCTACTGTGCTTCGGTGGGGCTGGCAGTTGAGGTGGACGGAAGCGGACATGATAATGTCCAGCAGATTGCGCATGATGAACGGCGCGATGTCTGGTTGCGGGCGCAGGGAATTGAAGTTCTGAGGATCAAAGCCACCGATGTTTTGCGCAACCTCGAAAATGTGACGTCGCATATTCTGCACCACTGTCGCGCATTTCCCCTCCACCATGCTTCGCATGGTCCCCCTCCCCATGCTGAACATGGGGAGGAATTATGATCTCGTCGCCGATCTGGCTCCCAGCCACTCTGCTCGCCGGCGCTATGCAAGCCTGGCGCACCGCCGTGCAGCGCCGCGTCAGCCAAACCCTTTCGATCAATGCCGCAGGACTGGTCCGTTATCTCTATGGCCTGCCCTTCGCGCTGTTGCTCCTCACGGGATATGTGTGGCTGATTGCAGGCCCCCTGCCCCGGCCGGATCCATCCTTCCTGCTGCTCTGCGCTGCGGGCGGCCTTGCGCAGATCATCGCCACCAACCTGCTGATCATGGCCTTCGCCCACCGCAATTTCGTGGTCGGCACAGCCTATTCCAAGACGGAAGCGGTGCAGGGCGCCGCGCTGTCCTTCCTGTTGATGGGGGAGCGGCTCAGCCCCCTCGCCTGGGCGGGCATCGGTTGCGGCGTTGTCGGAGTCATGCTGCTGTCGACCGGCGGGAAGCGCATGGGACCAGCCGATTTCCTCAAGGCGCTCGGTCAGCCCGCCGCGCTGACCGGCATCGCGTCGGGCTTTTTCTTCGCCCTCACCGCCATTGGCATCCGGCGCGCGACGCAGGAAGTCGGCGGCAGTGACCCGATCCTGGCCGCCCTCATCGTGCTGGCGATCACAGTCGCGCTCCAGACGCTGATGCAGGGCGGCTACCTGCTGCTGCGCGAACCGGCGGAGATGCGCAGGGTGTTCGCGAGCTGGCGCATTTCGGGGCAGGTCGGCTTGCTCTCAGCCCTGGGATCGGCCTGCTGGTTCACCGGATTTGCGACCGCGCCCGTGGCGCTGGTGCGCATCGTGGGCCAGATAGAGGTCGCCTTCACCCTGGGCTTTGGCCACTTCTACCTTGGAGAGCGGATGACCCGCGGCGAGGTGATGGGCCTGTTGCTGGTCGTAAGCGGCGTGGTGCTGGCTCTGGCCGGGTCGCTATAGCTTCGTGGGGACTGAGGGCAGCGGCCCGGCACCCACACAAAACCTCGCTTAATCACCATAGCATTGCTTGCCGCTTCGCCCCCATACAGGGCCACTCTCAATCTACGGCGCCAGCTTGGCGAATTCATAAGCAAAGGCCGACAAACAAAAAGGGCGGCCCCGCTGGGACCGCCCTCCTGTGTTTCAGATCCGAGAGGGATTAGAAACGGAAACCGATGCCGACAACGCCAGCGTCACGGCCGCCGAAATTGTCTTCATACTCGGTGCGCTGATATTCAGCCGAGATGTAAGCGTTGCTGGTCACAGCGAATTCCAGACCACCACCGAAGCGGACGCCTTCGAAATTCACGTTGGTGCCGAGCGCTTCGAAGCGCGTGTCAGCATAGCCGACCTTGGCGAACGCCAGGAACTGCGGGTTCAGGACATAGCCCAGGCGAACCGAAGCGGCCAGATCGCGGCTCACCTTAACGCCAGGAGCGTCGGTGGTGGTGTCGCCGAGCGAAACTTCCGGGCCGAAGGTGATGTTCTGGGCAACCGGCAGGTCGTAGCCAGCGGTCACGCCATAGCTCACGCCTTCTTCGTCACCCAGGCTGTCATAGCCTACGGTCACGCCAGCGCGGGGGCCGGTGAAGGGAGCAGCGTCCTGCGCGAAAGCGGGAGCCGAGAAAGCGGCAGCAGCAGCAGCTGCGAAAATCACAGTCTTCATAATGTCCTCATGCGGTAAGATGTGCATCATCCAGGAAGCGGATCGCACTCTTGATATATAACAGGCATGGTATCGAAGCATTCAGCTTCGAGCGTCGCTATGAAGTGACCCCTTTACTCCATCCCTGCTTGCTCCGATCTTGCGTCGTAAGCGAGGGCGCATATGTGCGTCTTTGATCAATGTTGCAATATCGATATGAAGATTGTCGATGGATGATGCTATTTCGCAACAGTCATCCTTTCTTCACCATCCTATTCCCGCATTTTCCGCCACAGCGCGACCTTGAGGCAAGGCCGAGCGCTCCTATCCACAGAGAATGTGGCCAGAAGATGAACCGGCACCTCATTTCGGATACGTTCCAATCCGGCCAAGGATTTTTGACGCGACTGATGCAAAAGGGTAACAGCAGAGCGATGGACAGCGGCCCCTCCCCCTCAGGCGACAAGGCGCCGCCGGTACTGCGCCACCGCTGGCCGGTGCGGCTGTGGCATTGGATCAATGCAGGACTGCTCTACATCCTCTTCACCAGCGGACTTGGCATCTTCAATGCCCATCCGCGTCTCTATTGGGGCCATTATGGCGCGAACTTCGATCAGCCGTGGCTGAAGCTGGAGCGTTTTGGCCAGTGGATCACCCTGCCCGCCCATTATGATCTGGCGATGTCGCGGCACTGGCATCTCGCGGCTGCGCCCGTCTTCGCCTTCGCCCTGCTTGCCTATATGCTGTGGGCGCTGTTGGGCCGCCATATCGCGCGCGACCTCGCCTTCCGGAAGGGCGAGCTTGCCCCACGCCATATTTGGCAGGACATCCTCGATCATGCGCGCCTGCGCTTTCCGACGGGTCAGGCAGCGCTGCGCTATAATGTCCTGCAAAAGGCAAGCTATATCGCGGTCATCTTCGTCGCCCTGCCGCTGATCATTCTCACCGGCCTCACCATGTCGCCGGGCATGAACGCCGCCTGGCCGTGGCTGGTCGATCTGTTCGGCGGGCGGCAATCGGCGCGGTCGATCCACTTCATCACCGCCTTCGCGCTGGTCGCCTTCTTCCTCGTCCACCTGACGATGGTGCTGCTGGCAGGCCCGGCGAACGAATTGCGATCGATCATCACCGGCCGCTACCGTTTGCCGAAAGAACGGCCATGAGCCTGATCCTCAATCGCCGCACGCTGCTGCTCGGCGCGGCGGCCACGCTGTCGGGCTGCGACCGGCTGGCACGCAACGAACATGTACGAGACGCGCTATTCTCTGCCGAGAATTTCCACAAATGGGCGCAGCGCAGCCTGATGGCGCGCGACGCGCTGGCGCGGGAGTTCAGGCCCGACCAGATTTCTCCCTTCTTCCGGCCCAACGGAACCGCTAATCCCGACACACCCGAATATCGCGCCTTGTGGCGGACGGGCTTTGCCGATTGGCGGCTAAAGGTCACGGGATTGGTCGGCCGCCCTCTTTCGCTGTCCCTTGCCCAGTTGCACAGCCTGCCGCATCGCGAGCAGATCACGCGCCATGACTGCGTCGAAGGATGGAGCGCCATCGGCAAATGGCGCGGCGTGCCGCTCCACCTCATCCTCGACGGTGCGCGGATGAGCGACCGCGCGCGCTATCTCGTCTTCAAATGCGCCGACTTCATGGGCGATGGGCGGCCCTATTATGAAAGCATCGATAGGGTCGACGCCTTTCACCCGCAGACGATCCTCGCCTTCGCGCTCAATGACCAGCCGCTGCGCGTTGCCAATGGCGCTCCGCTGCGTCTGCGGGTCGAACGGCAGCTCGGCTACAAACATGCCAAATATCTGATGGAAATCCAGGCGGTGGATACGCTGACCGGCATCGGCGACGGCAAAGGCGGCTATTGGGAAGATCGCGCCAATTATGATTGGTACGCAGGCATTTGACGGGCGCCGCATGACCTGACAGTTTGCCGCCCATGAAATTATTCGATCGCGTCATCAAGCGGCTGGTCACACGGGGACAGCTGACCATCATCTATCATGACGGCAGGAAGGTGACAGCGGGCACGCCCGACCCGGCCTTCCCCTCGCTCGCGTTGAAATTCCGCGACGCGCGCGTGCCATTCGACATCATCAAGGACCCGCGCCTTGGCATGGCGGAGGCCTATATTGACGGGCGCGTCGGAATCGAAGGCGGCGGGATCATGGAACTGATCTCGCTGATCCGCGCCAACAACAGCTGGGAAAGCGGCAAGTCGATCAGCGACAAGGGGCGGCTGAAACGCGGGTTCAAATCGATTCGCCAGACGCTCTGGCGCGCCAATCACCGCGCGCGGTCAAAGGCGAATGTCGCGCATCATTATGATCTGTCCGGCGCCCTCTACGCCCTCTTCCTCGATCGCGACCGCCAATATAGCTGTGCCTATTTCCCCGACGCGGACAATGAGGCGGAGATCAGCCTGGAACAGGCGCAGGAGGACAAGAAAGCCCATATCGCGGCCAAGCTGCATCTGAAGCCGGGCATGAAGGTGCTGGACATTGGCTGCGGCTGGGGTGGCATGGCCCTCTATCTGCACCGCACCTGCGGCGTCGATGTGACCGGCATCACCCTGTCGGAGGAGCAGTTGAAAGTCGCGCGGCAACGGGCGGAGGAGGCGGGCGTCGCCGACCATGTCCGTTTCGAGCTGATCGATTATCGCGATATAGAGGGGCCGTTCGACCGGATCGTGTCGGTCGGCATGTTCGAACATGTCGGCACGGCCCATTACCGCACCTTCTTCGACAAATGCCGCGATCTTCTGACGCCCGACGGCGTGATGCTGATCCACACGATCGGCCGCGTTGATGGACCAGGCGTCACCGACGCCTTCACCCAGAAATATATCTTCCCCGGCGGCTACATCCCCGCCCTGTCCGAAATGATCCAGGGCAGTGAGGGTACGCGCCTGATGGTGACGGACGTCGAAGTGCTGCGGCTGCATTATGGCCTGACCATCCGCCAATGGTATGCCCGCGCGATGGCGCGCCGGGCGGATATCGTCGCCCTTTATGATGAGCGCTTCTTCCGCCTGTGGACCTTTTATCTGGCGGGCGCGGCCACGGTTTTCGAACATGGCAGCATGGTGAACTACCAGGTTCAATATGCGCGCAATCGCCGATCCCTGCCGATCACGCGCGACTATATGGTGTCTGCCGAGGACGAACTGCGCGGCAAATAGTCCCCCTGAACGCTGGCTGACAGCCCCGTTCCCGGACGGTTCAGTCAACCAAGTGCATCTTCTCATCCGTAGCCCCACTGAACGCCATGCGTCCGGGGGTGCTCGTGAGGAGAGAGGAAATGAACATCTTCGTGAAGGGCGCGACCGCGCTCGGATTGGCGATTACCGCGCTGGGCGCGACTGCCGCGCCCGCCCAGGCGCAATATCGCGGCGGCTATTATGGCTATGGCGACCGCGACTGGCGGGATGGGCGCTATGACCGCGATTGGGACAGGCGCGACTACCGTCGCTGGGACAATGACCGCCGCTACTGGCGCGATGGACGCCGCAACCATTATCGCTATCGCCAACGTTGCTGGACCGAATGGCGCTATGACTATTATCGCGACCGGGATGTCCGCGTGCGCATCTGCCGCTGAGGCATAGCTGCCCGACTTGGAGCATCGTGCCTCTAATCTGAATCACCTAATCCCGTTCGGGCTGAGCTTGTCGAAGCCCTCTACTTCCTAAAAAGAAGAAGAACCCTTCGACAGGCTTAGGGCGAACGGAAATAGGAAGCAGTGCCGATCAAACGCACGAAGCCGGGCACAGAAACACTTCCGCAACCCGATCCCTGATTGAAGCGGGGATCAGGTTGCGGCATCCTTTGCGGCATGAGCGATCCCATGCCCGTCATCCAGAGCCTGCTGTCCGGGCTCCCCATCTTCCTGCTGCACCTCGTCTCCGCCACGCTGGCCTGGCTTGCGGCGCTGGCGCTTTATATGTGGATTACCCCGCACGACGAATTCGCCCTGATCCGCGCCGGGAATGAAGCGGCGGCGATATCGCTTGGCGGCGCTGCGATCGGTCTTACCATCCCTCTGGCGCTGTGCCTTGCCGGGTCGGTCAATGTCTGGGACGTGATCATCTGGGGCAGCGTCACGCTGATCCTGCAACTTATCGCCTTCCGCTTCGTCGATTTCCTGCTCGGCTCCCTGTCAGCGCGGATCGAAGCGAATGAGCGGTCGGCCGCCATATTCCTTGCCATGATGAAGGTCGCGATCGCCTGCCTGACGGCGGCGGCCGTGGCGGGCTAAGCCATGGCGCGGCGGAGCGTCGGCTGCCTGCCGCTGATGCTGGGCGTCATATTGACGATCGCCTGGATCGGTGAGGTGACGCAACCGACCCCGCTGCGGGTCGAAAGCTTCGATCCCCGATCGCCCCGGCGCCCTATGCCGCAATGGAGCGATGAAGCCTTCGTGATCGAGGATCGAGCAGCCGCGCCGTCCGACAGCATGGGCACTGCCTTTGCCGTCGATCGGGACGGCGCCTGGCTGACCGCCGAACATGTCACCCATGACTGCTCGCGGATCGGGCTGGAGGACGGTGGCGTCGCCCGCGCCGTGTCCCGCATCGTGGAGAGCCGGGAAGCTGACGCCGCGCTGGTCCGCGACGGCCTGCCCAGCGATCACGCGCTACCACTATCGGATCGCGTGCCCGCGCCCGGATCGCTCGGTTTCCACATGGGCTTTCCTGCCGGGCACGCGGCGCTTGTCGTATCGGAACTGATCGGCGCGGCCAGCGCCCGACGCGGACGGACGGAGGAAACCCAGCCTGTACTCGCCTGGGCAGAAGTCGCGCGCCTACCCGAAAGCGACGACACCTTGTCCGGGATCAGCGGCGGCCCCGTCTTTGCCGAAGATGGCCATGTCATCGGCGTCAACAGCGCGGCGACCGACCGGCGCGGCCGTATTCTGACCACCGCGCCCGACGCCATGATCCGGCTGGTGCACGCCAGCCGCGCCGTCAATGACCAGCCGGTCGCCTACCCCTTCGCCGGGCTGGCCGATGCCGAGACGCGCTTTGCCTCCTGGCTGGAACAGGGGGTGATCCGGCGCATCTTCTGCGACGTGGACGACGCGCCCCGGTTGACGGCGGCGCGGCCAAAAGGCTAGGCGGCGCGAAACGAAGGATCTGAAACAGCCATGAGCGACACGCCTCCCGACCGCCTCTCCACCAACCCGCGCAGCCCCCATTTCGACATGGACGTGCTGCAACGGGGCATCGGCATCCGCTTCAAGGATCGCGTCCGCAACGATGTCGAGGAATATTGCATTTCGGAAGGCTGGATCCGCGTCGCCGCCGGCAAGACCAAGGACCGCCACGGCCAGCCGCTGACGATCAAGCTCTCCGGCCCGGTAGAGGCATGGTTCGAGCGTGGAGCCGATGGCGAAGAGGAACAGCCCGCCGACGCGGAATAAGCCAAGTCACCTCACCCCCGTTCGGGCTGAGCTTGTCGAAGTCCTCCTCTTCCTAAAAAGAAGGAAAGCCCTTCGACAAGCTCAGGGCGAACGGTATTAGTAGGTGGAGCCGATTTAAAGCACGAAGCTTTAGCGCAGCCGCGCATCCCGCTTCACATCGGCGATGATGTCGCGCAGCGATCGTCCCGAAGGCGCGGCATCCGCAAACTGCATCGCCCGCATATCCATCTCCAGCTTCGGCTCATGCACGGCCTTGCGCAATGACCGGCCAAGGCTCGCAAGGCGCAGAGACGGCTCCTCTCCGTCAGCCTTGATCACCGCCTTTGTCGGCTTCCAATCCTCCGCATCCGTCTTCGCCAGCCGCACGCTCGTACCCAGCGCGGGATCGGGCTCAAACGCATGCAACTGCGGCTTGTCCGGATAGATGAAGCCAAAGGTCGGATTGGCCCGCGCGCCCATCTGCCCGGTCGGGCTGTGCCACACACGCACCTGGCTCCAGTCTCCCGCGTCGGAGACATCCAGCGCCAGCACATCTTCCTCGATCGCGCCGGGCACCGACCAGTTGGCATGGCGAATCAGCACGCGCCGGTCGTCCAGCACCTTGCTGACCACCGCGACATGGCCAAGGGTCATCGGCCCATAGGGACGGAAGGTCATGACGGCGCCGCGCCGGGGCACATGCCCACGCGCATAGCGGTCCTGCGCCTGATCCCACCAGGTCAACGCATCGCCCCGGATATTCACGCCGGACACGATCCGCGCATAGGGCACGCATTGCAAAGCGGTTGCGCCGAATACCGGCGTGGCGACCAGCGCCGCCAGCAGCCAAGCCGCCCCGCGAACATATCGAAACATCTTTTTGCGACCTCAAACCACTGAGAATCGCCCCACCGCCGTTAAGACTATACGGCGGCTCTTATGAACTGGTTAAACTGTCAGAAAGCAGCGCCAGCGGCGGCAGCGGCCGGGTTCACGCGATCGGCCATGGCGATCTGGACCGGCGCGGCCTCACCGGCATGACCGGGATAGATGAAGCCCTTGGCGGCGTTCGAACGCAGGCCAAGGCCGCCAATCGGGCCATACCATACGCGCACGTCGGTCCAGTCATTGTTGGGCGACACGTCGATGGCGCGCACATTGCGCTCGATACCGCCGCGATAGGACCAGTTGGCATGGGTCAGCAGCACTTCGCGATCGCTGACTACCTTGCTGACCATGGCGACATGGCCGACGGGCATGGAACGGCTGGCGGCAAATGCCAACACAGCGCCTTCGCGCGGCTCATGGCCACGGTCGTAGCGGCCCTCGGCCTGACCCCACCAGGTGTTGGCGTTACCATAAAGTGCGATGCCGGAAATCTGGCGCGCATAGGGTGCGCACTGCAGAACGCCAGCGGCGGCAGGGGTCACGATCAGGGCGCCGAGCGCAAGCATGGCAGTCGCGATAAATGCGCGAAAAGCACCGATCATGTATGAAACGACCCCCGACTTGTTGTGCGTTATCAATCCCGTGGCGTCTTTAGCGCAGAGCCACGATGAGTTGAGAAGCGCCAAGCGGTGAATTGTTGCGGAGGCGGGTTAACCTGCGGAACGAAAAAGCTGGCCCGCCGTTACCGTTAACCTTGTTGCTACGCCCAACTCGTTGAAAAGACTATCTTCCGTTCCCGTCATCCACACTTGCCCGCCGGTTTCCCTTAACCGGCCGAACAGCGCAGCTCGCCGCGACGGGTCGAGATGAGCCGCCACTTCATCGAGCAGCAAGACCGGCGGCTGGCCGCGATGAGCCGCGACCAGCGCGGCATGGGCAAGCAGGATCGACAACAGCAGCGCCTTCTGTTCGCCCGTGGAGCAAAGCGCCGCCGCCTGCCCCTTTGCCGCATGGGTGACGGAAAGGTCCTGCCGGTGCGGCCCTGACAAAGTCCGCCCCGCCGCAGCATCCCGCCGCCGCTCCCGCGCCAGCCGCTGCGCAAGCGGCCCCTCGCCCTCCTCCTCCCCGTCGATCGCGAGCAGCGGACGGGCAAAGGGCTCATCGGGCTGTCCAATAAGTTCCACGCCCAGCCGCGTAACGAGATCAGCACGCGCGTCGGACAATAGCGCGCCATGCTCCTCCATCTGCGCCTCCAGTGCCGACAGCCATGACGGGTCAGCGCGCGGCAGGTCAGACAGCAGCCGGTTGCGCGCCCGCATCGCCGCCTCATAGCGGGCGCTATGCACCGCATGTCCCGGATGCAGCGCCAGCGTCAGCCGGTCCAGAAACCGCCGCCGCCCGCCGGGGCTGTCCATGAACAGCCGGTCCATCGCCGGGGTCAGCCACACGATCGCCAGATGATCCGCCAGCGCGTTGGCCGAGGACGCGACGCCGCCGATCCGCACCTGCCGCCGATCGGGCGCCTGAGCCGAGGTGCCGGTCCCCAGCACCACCCCGTCCACTTCCGCCGCGATGCCGAAGCTGCCCGGCCCACCCTGCCGCGCCATGTCGCGCAGCGCAGCGCCGCGCAGCCCGCGTCCGGGCGCCAGCATCGACACCGCTTCCAATATGTTGGTCTTCCCCGCGCCATTCTCGCCGGTCAGCACAATGAAGGCGTGATCGGGAAGGATCAGCGCATCCGCATGGTTGCGGAAATCGCTCAAGGTCAGGCGGCCGATCATCGCCCCGCTCTAACGATGCAGAAGGAAAACGGAAAGCGCTTCAGCAGCGCTTGCGCGTCACCGCCGTCCCGTCATTGATGATGGTGAGTTCGCGGCCATTGGCCGACGGGCGCAGTTCCAGCTTCTTGGTCCAGCTATCGCCCTCTCCGGTAAAGGCGGCATCGACCTTCACCTTGCCGCCGGTTCCCGTCGCAACCCCCGTCACCGTCCCGACGCTTTCATGGAAGATCAGGCTGTCCGGCGTGACCTTCAATTCCAGTTCAGCCGATCGATCGCCGCAACGGTCGTTAAGGCCCGTCCAGTTACCCTGCAACACCGCAGGAATTGCGCCAGCACGCGACGCAGTTCCCGTCCTGTCAGCAGCGGCGGAAACAGATGCGTTGTCGGCGGCTTCGGGCGGCGTCTCATTGCCCGCCGCCAGCGTCTCATCCTGCGCCGGTGTCTCGTTGCTGACATCATAGGTCGCCTGCTCATCGACAATGTTGGTCGACATCCGGGGCTTTTCCCCGCCCTTGTCGTCACAGGAGGCGAGCAACAGCAACGGCATGGCGAAAAGCAGGCGCATCCGTAATGAACCGGCGGGGCGGTGAAGGGTTCCAGCTACAGGCTTGCCAGCGGCACGGCTTGGGGCCATCACCCTTGCTCTGCCGCAAAGGATGGAGACGGATGATGATGAAGCGCGCGATGATCGCAATGGCCCTTGCCGCCACCATATTGGGATCGACCGGCGCAAACGCGGCGCTGTCTGCCGGTGCGAAGGCGCCCGATTTCACGACGCGCGGCGCGCGGGCGGGCAAGACCTTCACCCTCACCCTGTCCCACCAGTTGAAGCATGGGCCGGTCGTCCTCTATTTCTTCCCCAAGGCTTTTACCCCCGGCTGTTCCGCCGAGGCACGCGAGTTCGCGGCGCATATCGATGATTTCAGGAAAGCGGGCGCCACGGTGATCGGCATGTCGGCCGATCCGGTGGACGACCTTGTCGCCTTTTCGACCAAGGAGTGCGCGGGCAAGTTCGCGGTCGCCTCGGCCGGGCCAGACATCATCAAGGGCTATGATGTCGCGCTCAAGATGGCACCGGGCATAACCGACCGCACCTCTTACGTCATCGCGCCCAATGGCCGGATCGTCTTCGTCCATAGCGAGATGAATTATACCGGCCATGTAAAGAGCACCCTCGCCGCCGTGCAAGCGATGAAGGCGAAATAGGGAACCCCTCCTCCGTCTCTCCCACCTCCGTTCGCTTCGAGCGAAGTCGAGAAGCGCTGGCGCATCCGATGTCTCGACTTCGCTCGACACGAACGGCAATCACCCTTTTCTCTCGCCCTTCACATAGCGCCCAAACCACGCCAGCGTAGCCGCCCAGGCCTCCTTAGCCGCCGCCTCATGATAGCTCGGCCGATAATCCGCCATGAAGCCGTGATCAGCCTCCGGATAGACCGTAATCGCATCCGGCGGCGACTTTCCCGCCTTCTTAAGCGCTGCCCGCATCGTGTCGACATCAGCGACGGGGATGCCCTTGTCCAAACCGCCATATTGCCCAAGCACCGGCGCCTTCAGTGCAGCCGCCCGCTCCACCACGCTCACCGGCTGCAACGCTGTCTTCTCGCTGACCAGCCGCCCATAGAATGCGACGCCCGCATCCAGTTGCGCACTGTGCGCGGCGTAAAGCCACACGATCCGCCCGCCCCAGCAGAAACCCGTAATGCCCCGCCGGGTAGCGTCGCCGCCATGCTTGCCCGCCCAGTCATAGGCCGCATCGATGTCGGACAACACCTGCGCATCGGGCGCCTTCGACACGATACTGCTGATCAGCTGCTGGATATCCGCAATCTTGGTGGCATCGCCATGCCGCGCGAACAGATCGGGCGCGATCGCATAATAGCCTTCCCGCGCAAAGCGGCGGCACATGTCGCGGACCCATTCATGGACGCCGAAAACCTCGTGCACCACGACGATGACCGGCGCGTTCTTCGCCTTCTCCGGCCGCGCCACATAGGCGGGCATGGCAAAGCCATCACTCACCGCGATCGATACCGTCTCCTGGACTAGCCCCTCGCCCGAAGTCTGCACGGCGCTGCTCGACACCGGGCGGCATGCGGCGGCGAAACCAGCCGCGAAGGCGCCGGTCATCAGCAGCTTGCGCCGGTCGAGCCCTGTGCTGTCGATCCAGCTGCGGTCTTCGGGCAGGCGATCCATGGGGCCGGGTTCTGGATTCTCACAGCTCATCGCGCTTCCTCTCCATAGCCCCCCGGCGCCCAGATTATCGGCCCGTTCGCTCAGCGCAAGCGGTCAGGCCAGGAAATCGCCGCTCGCGATTCGCTCCAGCCCCGCGACATCGCGCGCATAGACATAAGTCCATGCATCAACCGACCCCGTCGCGCTTCGGACCTTAATCTGCTCCCGCGCAAATTCATGAGGCGCAGGAAAATGCGCCGCGCACTCCTCATGCTCGTCAAGAATGGCAAGGATGCCGCCAAGATCAGGCAGTCGGTACAGCTCACCCGTGACAATTCCGTCATCACCGGGAACGAAGCCGGGATAATAATCGATCCGGTAAAGCGCGCCGCTCGCAATGGCAGCACCCGCAAATTCCGCCACCGATGCCAGCCAGCGAGCCATCTCCCCTGAAAATCCGGGCCGGAGAGACCCGTAGACGAATAGCAAAGGATGGCTCATTGCATATAATCGCTAGCGATAAAAAAGCCGCCCTGACAATAGCCGGGCGGCCTTTTTGAAATTCCCCGAAGACGAGGAATGAAGGGGAGCGATTAATCGCTCAGGCGAAAAGCACCGAGTAGAAGGTCAGCATCTGCGCACCGACCGCAACCATCAACGCAACGCCCTGCATAGTGTGCCGCATGTTTCGTTTCCTGCAATTTTGTTTTGCGCCCTGTTTGGACAAGAGCGCATATGATGGATCACGCCCTTTGCCTCAATCGCAAAGGGCGCGTTCGCAGTTGCAGCAAACGCAACAGTCGTTGTTACTTCAAAGCAACAATCATCCGTTGGGCGGCGGCAGGCGCCCGGATTTTCGCGCCGCTGATGAAGAAAACGAAGACATCTCCATCATCCGCCATGCTTTTCGCTCTTTTTTTCCAGCCGTCGATTTCCTTAAGCGGATAGCCGGTCGCTTCCTCCTCCCGCGTGCGCATCAGGCGAAGGTAGGAAAAGCCCACATCATGGCCGACAATGGCGGGATATTCATCATGATCGGCCAGCACCACCGCCGCGCCCGCATCGCGCGCCAGTTGCAGGAAAGCAGGATCATCGAAACTTTCGTGCCGCACCTCCAGCGCATGGCGCAGACGGACGCCATCGACGCTGTCGGGCAGCAGCTTCAGGAAAGCACCGAAATCTTGCGGCTCGAATTTCTTGGTCGGCATGAACTGCCACAGGATCGGACCCAACCGGTCGCCGAGTTCCGCGATCCCCTGCCCCACGAACTTGGCAATCGACTCGCCAGCCTCCGCCAGCACGCGGCGATTGGTACAGTATCGCGACGCCTTCACCGCGAACTGAAATCCGTCCGGCACCGCCTTGGCCCAATTCGCGAAAGTCGCGGGCTTTTGCGTGCTGTAATAGGTGGCGTTGATCTCCGTCGCGGTCAGATGCTGGCCGACATAGGCCAGTTCATCCTTCTGCCGCAGCCCTTCGGGATAGAAGGTGCCGCGCCATGGCTCGAACGTCCATCCGCCAATACCTACCCTGATGCGTCCCGCCGCCATGGCACTCTCCTTTCAACGCTCATCCTGACGGCTGAACGCTGCCCGGAACAGAGAAAATGTCAGGAAGCTGTCTTGCGCCGCAAGCCGATCAGCCATGGCTTCACTCCACGCGTTGGCCGCGCCGTTCCATCCAGCCTCTTGGCGCGAATGATCGTCACCGGTTTCACGATCATCTGCCCCCGCATCGGCCCCGACCCACAACAGGTCGGCATGGCCAGGATGCGGCGCACGACATCCATGCCAGCGACCACATGGCCAAAAGCGGCATAGCCGATATAATCCCCCCGCGCGTCCATATTGGGCGTCGCCCCCGCCGTGATGAAGAAATTGCCCATCGCCGAATTGGGCCGATTAGGCCGCGCCATCGACAGGGTCGCATCAAGATGCCGGATGCCGGTCTTGCTGGTCGGCTCATGCGGGATCGGCGGCAGGGACCGGCGCGCATCGGTATCGATCCCGCCCTGAATCAGCCCCAGCCTTGCATCGCTCTTACGCCGCGCCGCCCGGTAGAATGTGACACCATCGAATCGGCCATCATCGACATAGGCAAGGAAATTGGCCGAAGTGCGCGGCGCCCGCTTGTTGTCGACCGCGACAACGATCGTGCCAACCGACGTCTCGATCGCGACGCGCGCATAGCCGCGCGTCGGCCGATTGCCCGGCACGCCCCACGCCGCCACC
Source organism: Sphingobium sp. Cam5-1 (assembly GCF_015693305.1). NCBI lineage: Bacteria > Pseudomonadati > Pseudomonadota > Alphaproteobacteria > Sphingomonadales > Sphingobiaceae > Sphingobium > Sphingobium sp. Cam5-1. Next base: position 2,165,141 of record NZ_CP065138.1, read on the forward strand.
GGAAATACCATCAACAACAGGGCAAGCAAGCGCAACAGGGCAGCAGAAATCGGCGGTCTAACCAAGGATCTATCGTCTCCATATTAGGGCAATCATCGCGCTACAGAACGAAAGCTGCGCCCGCCAGTGGCCAACGGGATGTCTCCCGCCCGCGATCAGTCAAGCTTATGCTGTCTGTCGAAAAAGGAGGTGACCCGGAATAAAAGCGCGACGACGCGCGTAAGCGTCGCATCATGGCAACGCTTCTCCACCTCGACCGCTCGCCCCGCCCGCCGATCGCCGCCCGAGATGCAAAGCGGCCAATGCGGGTCGCCCTTTTTTCCGGCAATTATGACTGCGTACGGGACGGCGCGAATCAGGCGCTCAACCGGCTAGTGGACTATCTTCAGGCGAGGCACGGCGTAACAGTGCGCATCTACACCCCGCGCGCGCCAAAGCCCGCCTTCGCCGCCGTTGGAGATATCCAGGCCGTTCGCTCGCTCGGCTTGCCGGGACGGCCCGAATATCGGCTGGCCCTGGGCCTTACGTCCGCCGCGCGCGCCGATCTCGACAGCTTCGCCCCCGACATCATCCATCTATCCGCGCCCGACTGGCTTGGATGGCAGGCGCTCGGCTACGCCCGGCAAAATGATCTGCCCGTGATCGCCAGCGTGCACACGCGCTTTGAAACCTATGCGGACTATTATCGCCTGTCCTTCCTGCGCAAGCCGATCGAGCGCTATCTTGACCGCTTTTATGGCCGATGCGACCGCATATTGGCGCCGACGCTGCCCATCGCCGATGAGTTCGCCACCGCTTATGGAGAGGCAAAGATTTCGATATGGGGCCGGGGTGTCGATCGCGCGCGCTTCCATCCGTCGCTCCGATCGGACGCAGTGCGCTCGGCCTATGGCTATGATCGCGACGATGTCGTGCCGCTGTTCTTTGGCCGCCTCGTCCTGGAAAAGGGGCTGGACGTCTTTGCCGAGACGATCGCGCTTCTGCGTCAGCGTCACCCTGGGCTGCGTCCACTGATCGTGGGAGAAGGGCCGGCGCGCAGCTGGCTGGCGCAACGCCTGCCCAATGCGACCTTTGCCGGACATCTGGAGGGGGAAGCGCTCGGCACCGCCATCGCCAGCGCCGACATATTGATCAATCCCAGCGTCACCGAAGCCTTTGGCAACGTCAATCTCGAAGCCATGGCGAGCGGACTACCCGTCGTGTCGGCAGACGTGCCGAGCGCCTCCGCCCTTGTCACCCATGATGTCACGGGCCTGCTGGTCGAACCGAAAGAAGCCGCCGCCTATGCCGCCGCCGTCGAACATTTGATCGGCGACCCCCGCCGCCGCCGCCGCATGAGCGCGATGGCCAGCGCGGCTGCCGACCGCTATGATTGGGACGATGCCCTTGCGCCTGTTCATCAAGCCTATGCCGATTGCCTGGCGGATGCCCTACCGTCCGTCATGGCCCGGGAACTGATGTTATGCGCTGGCTGAAAAGCGGGACCGGCGGCCCGATCGGCGACGACCTCACCGCCATGCGCCGCTACGCCCGTTCGCTCGCGCGCGACGATCAGGACGCCGACGATGTGGTCCAGGATGCGCTGGTGCGCGCGATCGAGCGGCAGGACAGCTTTCACCCCAGCCGTAGCAGGCGCCAATGGCTGCTCGCCATCGTCCACAATGTCTTCATATCGGGCAAACGGCGCGAAGCCGCCGAGGCGCGGCGCGACGCGCGCTTTGCCGAAACGGTGATGGCGCATGTCGATGCCGGGCAGGAACATCGGGTGCAGCTCGCCCAGTTGGGGCAATCCTTCGCCGCGCTGCCGGACCATCATCGATCGGTCCTGCACCTGATCGCTGTCGAAGGCCTGACCTATCAGGAAGCGGCCGAGGTACTCGACGTGCCGGTGGGCACCATCATGTCACGGCTGGCGCGGGCGCGTGCGGCCTTGCGGAACTCTGGCAGCGTCGATGGGCGGGCGACGTTGCGTCTGGTTGGAGGACAGGATGACTGAGGAGCCCGCCGATCACGAATTGCACGCCTATATCGACGATGAACTGGACGATGCCGGACGCTTTGCCGTGGAAACGCATCTTGCCGCCCGCCCTGACCTCGCGGCGCGGGTGATGGCCGACCTCAGCACGCGGACGGGGCTCCGTCTGCTGGCGCACAGGAAGGAACAGCTCTCCGGCCATTTGCTCGACGACAGCGCAGCGCTTGCCCCTTCCAAAGCCCGGCCTTTCTGGCGCAGGGCAGCGACGGTCGGCGGGACCGGAACAGCAGCCGCGCTGGCATTGCTGCTGGCGACCGGGCCTAGCCCGCCCGATTATGTCGATATGGCAGTCGCCTCTCACCGGGTGGCACTGATCCGGGCGCACATGGATTCGCAAATCGAAGGGCAGGCACTCGACCATCACGAGCTTCTGGCGCGAACCCACATCTTCCTGCCCACATTGCCCGCCGACTGGAACGTGACCGACGTCCAGCTTTTCCCGGCGGGGAAAAGTCCCGCTCTTATCGTCGCGATCAGAACCGGCGCGGGCGAGCGCCTGTCCATCTTCGCGACACGACAGAAAAGCGACGCCCCCGCCATCCCCGACACGGTGCGGGAAGGCAACCAGTCCGTCGCCTACTGGCGACGCGGCGACATGTCCTATGCCCTGACAGGCGAAGGCGATCCCGGCACGATCGACCAGGCGGCGGAACGGCTGAACCAATATTGGTCCTGACCCGGCTGGGTACGGAGCTTTTGATATTAACTGGCGGAGAGGCAGTCCGCCAAACTACTGTCCAAATGCATTCGTATTCCTCCATAAAATTGACTAAAATAGCGTGATTTAGTGAAGTCGTGCGCTTTACCCGTCCGAATGCGTCCCATTGCGTTCCCCTAAAACCGCGCTATTATCGGGGGACGTTTAGGGGAACGTCTGCCATTTCCGCCAACCCGGCAAGGCTCTGACAGGTTCGGTTCCCTGATAAGGAGCCACAATGCCCAAGAAGCTCAGCAATGCGCTCACTCCGCTGGCGGTGAAGAACGCCAAACCGGGAAGCCATGTCGACGGCGGCGGATTGCGGTTGCTGGTGAAGGACAGCGGAGCGAAGTCGTGGGTCTATCGCTTCATGCTCAATGGCAAGACGCGAGATATTGGCCTTGGCCCTGCGGCTGGCGCGGATGCCATCGCGTTGTCGACTGCCCGCGATTTGGCATCGGCATTGCGACTCAAGGTGAAGGCTGGAACCGATCCCCTTGAGGAGCGCCAGCGGGAAGCCGCTCAGGCCATGGCAGCGGCTCAGGCGGCTCAGGTTGCCGGGATAACATTCAAGGCCGTGGCAGAGACCTACATCACCACGTATGAGGGAAGCTGGCGCAATGACAAGCATCGGCAGCAATGGAAAAACACCCTCGCCACCTATGTCTATCCGGTGATCGGGGACTTGCCTGTTGCCGAGGTCGGCACCGCGCACGTCCTGAAAATCCTTGAGCCGATCTGGAAAGCCAAGGCCGAGACAGCCAGCCGCGTTCGCGGTCGCATGGAAACGATCCTCGATGCCGCGAAGGCACGGGGCTATCGCGATGGGGAGAACCCTGCCCGCTGGCGCGGCCATATCGCGCAAATCCTCCCGGCCCGTTCCCGCCTTACGCGCGGCCATCACAAGGCCATGCCCTATGAGTCTATTCCTGCTTTTGTGCCGCAGATACGCGCGCGCGAGGCGATGGCTGCACTGGCATTGGAGTTTACAATTCTCACCGCTGCCCGAACCGGGGAAGTGATCGGCGCAAAATGGGGTGAGGTCGATCTGGACAAGGCCATCTGGACGATTCCAGCCGAGCGCATGAAGGCGGGCAAGGAACATCGCGTTCCCCTATCGGCGCGGGCCGTGGAGATTTTAAAAGAGACGGAGAAACTGCACAAGGAATGGCTGTTCCCGGCAATAAGGGGTGGGGCAATGTCAGGCATGGCCATGACAATGCTGTTGCGCCGGATGGAAGTCGACGTAACCGTGCATGGCTTCCGGTCGGGCTTTCGAGATTGGGCCGCCGAATGCACCGGCTATGCTCATGAGGTTGCCGAAATGGCCTTGGCGCACACCATCGAGAACAAAGTTGAGCGGGCTTACCGGCGCGGCGACTTGTTCGACAAGCGCCGTCGCCTCATGGATGATTGGGCGAATTTCTGTGCCACAGTGGGCGCGGGGGGCGCACAGGTTTTTCCCATCCGTGCTGACGGAGTGAAATAGTGGAAACGGCGCGCCTATGGTGCCGAAGCCGTAACCTGCCAACCTTCCGGAATTGTTATGCGTATGTCGCGATACTGGCCATTCCTATAGACATGGACTGTGAAGGGGGTCGCCGCCAGTACCGCCGCACGCAATGTACTGTCACTAAACGGCTGGCCGTTGACTTGAGTGATAATGTCACCCGGCAAGAGGTCCGAAACGTAAGCTGGCGAAGCATCCCGCACGAACCTCACTGGAAGAGCGCGCCGGGTCTCAATTGCTGCCACGTCTTGTGCCGTTAAATCCCTCGACATGATCCCTAGGCCCATCTTGGGCACTTCACCGAAATATACCGCGAGTTTGTCAAAACGATTGATGGTGACAGGAATATAAGTGGTTTGCGATCCGTATGTTGTTGTGGTGCCTGAATAGGTGCCCGAGGCGTAACCGCCATTCGATCCATAAACTGACGCATTGCCATTGCTGACCGAAGTTGTAGTTTTCGGTAATGTCATGGGCACAGAACTTGTAGTAGATGATGCGAGGTTTGTCCCGATCATGACATAGTTCGCCTTCAATTTCTTACCTAATCTAACAGCATCAGCAGTTTTACTGTTAGGAGAGTTGAATGAGCTAAAACCAATGGGAGCGAATCCATTTCGCCACATGCTTTCCAAATCCCGATCCGCATCGCCCGTGCTTGGAACTTGTTCCGGCTCGCCTTGGGCTGGGATGCGCTGAGCCGCAAAAGGCAAAGGCTTATAAAATTTCTCCCAATCATTTGCGTAGCTGGGCGCAGCAATAGCAACCATGAAAATCGCAGCGATTATCCGCTTCATATTAATTCCCCCTGCCTTGTCAGGCCATCGACATGCTGCCCTTAGCCGATGTTCCTAAATATATCTGAATTTCGGCAAGCACGATGAAATTTTCCGCGCTTCTACTATATTGTCAGGGGGATAGGCAGGCCAGCCGATAAACGCGCATCCCACGCGCTTCCCCGCTCACCTTTGGGGAACCGCTAGGGAGGCGGCATGGACGAAAACGAGGATTCCGGCTGGGTCAAGGGGCTGCCTGCCGGTTGGATTGACGGGCATCTAGCATTTGATCGCCTTCGCCGCTTGCTGCTTGAGCGGCTCAACGGCTGCGATCCGGCCCCGTGGCATGATCCAGTCAACGCGGACTATTGGGGGCCGCACTTTGGGCAATCACCCGACGAATACACGTTGTCCGAGAAACTATCGGAACGATTGATCTCGGCGTTCCAACGCGCGCTATCGACCAAGCGACTTCCCGCCTCTCTGTTTAACGGTAGGTCGTTCCGGGAACTGCCCCAGTCCGCTTTCGGCAGCAAATCCGTTCTCCGGAATGCACTTTTTATGGGGCCATTCGATCTGGACCCATTTTGGCCAGACGACTGGCAGCCGTGGAGCGGTGCCGGCTGGGCAATTCCCCTTCCGGAATTTGAGGGCTGGTTAGCATCAGGTGACGCGCTTGGCGTCGAAGGATTGCCGATGACCGATGTTGCGAACGCGCCCGACCAACCCAAACCTCTGGCTCAGCGGCTACCGTCCGGCGGCGCTCATGTGCCACTTTCTGAGGCGGTGACGTGGATAGCATTCGGCTTTGCGCTGGATGCCGAGCGATTGGATCGCGCGATACAATGGGAGCGCCTTTGCGACGGTGATTTGCAGACCGCGCAACGGCAAATTGAGGATGCGTCGGCGGCGCTGTTAAAGGCTGGTGCTGATAGGCAGGTGACGTTCTTCGGGCGGCATGTCGAATCCTACGGCGACAAGGGACAGCGCACGGAGAAAATCGACCCGCTTGCGCTCATAGATTACCGCCAAGTCCTGATTACAGGGCATGACCATCTCTATTACGGAAAGGGCATGAAACGGTGGTATCGGGCAACCAATGACTCCCACTTACGCGCAAGCGCATGCGGCGACCTTTACATGCATGTCACCGTAGATCGTGCGGAGTTGCTGACAAGGTTCCAGCCGCAATCCAGCCAAGTCGCCGGTAACTCCGCGCAAACGGACAATGGCCCGATTGTCTGGGAAGATTTTGGGTCCGAAAGTTTGCCTGAATTACAACGACTCGGCGAATTGGCCAGTCGGGATGAATGGTGGACGTGGCCGGAGGCAATCGCATGGATCGGAAGCCGCGACCCAAAGAACATTGCGACGCTTCGATATTGGGGGCGGGTTGGCGGCGACCGTGATCCGACTATTATCCTTGGCGCTCAAGCCTTCATGGCGACGCAATTCTGCGAGCCAGGGAGGGAAGCCGAGGCGGACCTGTTGAACGCAATTCAGTGCGGCCAAGTCGGCACCTCCGGTCGATTGAGCAAAGGCGCGGTGGCGACCGACCTAGAGCCGAGCATTTGGCGCGGCGGTGCCGTAGTCTGGCATGATGGCGAAACGGTGCTTGTGGACGCCAAGCAAAAGTTGGCGGCTTGGGCTTTCGATGTGGCCATTAGGCGCAACGATTTGGTCGCCACATTCCAGCCGGATGATGAGGAATCGAAAGCGGTGTCCATTGCGCCCGTTTCGCCCACACGTCGCGGTAGAACCAAAGGCACCGGCTTTCAACAAGCCGACGCACCTCTGCTAGACGAAATGCGAAATGCAATCGAAGCCGATCCGGCATTGAATGCAACCTCCGCTGCAAAACTGTTTGCCGACCAAGCAAAAGGTGCGAGTTTCGAAGCGAAGGTGGACCGTCTTTCGCGGGCATATCGTGCCGGGAGAAATGGGGAATAATTTTCCCGCCCGATTATTCTCTATTCTTGTCGATTCAAAGCTGTCCGGACCCGTTCTAATTGGTCGTCCCACGAAGCGAAGGCATCCCGCCTCCGCAAAGTGGGACCACAGCAATGCAGTCTATCAAGCACGATCCCCCGAAGATCGGTTACAGCATTCGGGAAGCATGCCGGGCGTCCAGCCTCGGCCGGACCACGCTTTACAATCACATTTCGGCTGGCCGCCTGCGCGCTGTTCGCGTCGGTGGCAGGACCATCATTCCAGCCGAGGCGCTTCATGCGCTGATCGCGGGGGAGGTGTAAGCCATGTCCCGCAAAGAAAACCCGACCACAAAGGGCCGGGGTTCCCGCGTTTCGTTTGGCGACTGGACGCAGGATGCTCTTACCCTTTCCGCCTATCGTGCTCAACACCTGATTGGCAGCTACGGCGTTCGCCCGGAACAGGCCGTCATGCTCACCGCCTTGGCATTTGGGGGGCATGGTCATGGCTGATCGCTACCCTGAGACACCCGGCGCGAAAGGACCGGACGGCACCAGCCAAGACGCAGCCGAGGCGATGAAGCATTGCGTTTCCTACCTTCGCCGCGTCGCCATGCGCTCGCTGGACATGCTGGGCGAGGCAACGGTGCTGGAAGCCGTCGCTTGTGCCGAAGTGGCCCGCGAAAGCCTGCAACCGCGCTTTTCCGAATTGCGGGCCATGGGCCTTGTCGAGCCGACCGGCGCACGTCGCCGCAATCCATCCGGTAAGGCCGCTGCGGTGCTTCGCCTGACAGAAAAGGGGAGGGCGGCGCTATGATCGACATTCACGCAATCCGCCGGGACAATCCCCTGCAGGCCATCGTGGGCGCACAGATTCGCCTTCATCGGAGCGGAAATGAGTGGAAGGGGTGCTGCCCCTTCCATGCCGACCGTTCGCCCAGCTTCACCGTCTTTGCCGATGGCGAGCGGTTCCATTGCTTTGGCTGCGGTGTATCGGGCGACGTGCTGGACTATGTGATGCAGCATTACGGGCTGGGCATGGTCGACGCCGCCCGCCGCCTTGGCGCTGGCGATCTGCCCAAGGCCGACATCCCCAAACTACCGCCACCCGACCGGACCGCGCGCAATGGCGAGGCGTTGGCGATATGGGAAAGGGCTATTCCCGCCGCTGGGACGCTCGCTGAGTCCTATCTGGGCTTCCGGGGCATCCTTCCCCCATTCCCGCCCGACATTCGATTCTCGCGCCTTCCCTATGGCAAATCGAATCCATTGCCATGCCTGATTGCGGCGGTGCGGGACGTTGCGGGCGACGTGATCGGTATCCAGCGCATTTATCTGCGGGCGGACGGCAAGGGAAAAGCCGATCTGCCCAAGGCCAAGCTGTCGCTGGGCACGGTGGCGGGTGGCGCTATCCGTCTGGGCGATCTGGACGGCTCCGGCATGGTGACAGTCTGCGAAGGCCCGGAAGATGGCCTTTCGCTGCTTTCCATGATCGGCGGCCCGGTATGGGTGGCGGCTGGCGCAAGTATGTTGCCAGCCATGCGCTTCCCGTCCTGCATTCGATCCGTCGTCATCGGCGCTGATAACGACGCTGCAGGGGAACAGGCCGCACGCAAGGCCGCCCAAGCCTTCGCAATGCGCGGGCTTTCCGTCCGCATCATCTATCCGGCGGCGGGCTTCAAAGACTTTAACGATGAACTGAGGGGGGAGCGATAATGGCGACCAACCCGACGCTGCAAGAGCGGCTGACACAGGCGGAGCCGCTGGACATTTGGCCCGATCCGATTCCGCTTCGTGACGAATTGCCGTCCGTCCTGCCCATGAATCCGACCCTGTTGCCCAGCCAGTTGCGGGGCTGGGTGCAGGACATTGCCGAGCGGATGAACTGCCCGCCCGATCTTGTGGCGATCCCCGCCATGGTTTCGGCTGGCGCGCTGATCGGCAGGCGAATCGGCATCCGCCCGCAAAGGCGCACTGACTGGCTGGAGGTGGGCAACCTGTGGGGCTGTGTCGTCGCGCGCCCCGGCAGCATGAAAAGCCCAGCGGCAAGCGAGGCACTGTCTCCGATAAGGCGGCTGGAGGTTAAGGCGGCGGCGGATAATGAGGCGGCAGTGGCCGAGTTTAAGGCCGCCGAATCGCTCTACAAGCTGGAGCGCGAGGGCGCGGAAAAGAACGCGCGGCAGTCGCTCAAGCAGGAAGGGCGCGGCGCTGCCATGGCGGTTCTGCAAGCCGTGGCGGAGCCACAATCGCCACCGATGCGGCGGCATCTCACCAGTGATGCAACGGCGGAGAAGCTGGGAGAGATTTGCGCGGCCAATCCGAACGGGATCATGGTTCACCGCGACGAACTGCTGTCGCTGTTTGCCGATCTGGACAATCCGGAGAAAACATCGGCGCGCGGATTCTTCCTGACAGGATGGGGCGGGCTGGAGGGCTACACCTTCGACCGCATCATGCGCGGCACTGTCCGCATTCCAGCGGTCAATCTGTCGGTATTCGGCACGACGCAGCCCAGCCGGATTGCCGGATATGTGCGCGATAGCCTCAACCGCTTTGACGATGGCATGGTGCAGCGCCTCCAATTGCTCGCATGGCCAGACTTTTCAGGCGACTTCCGCGAAGCTGATCGCTTCCCCGATAGTGACGCGCGGCGGATGGCGCATGAATGCTATGGTGATCTTGCCAGCCTCGACGTGCGCGAGCTTGGCGCGCAGTGGGACGAGTTCGACGGCCCCCACGGCGTTCCCTATCTTCGCTTTGCGGATGATGCTCAGGAGGCGTTTGGCGCATGGCGGGAGGGGCTGGAGCAAGCCTTGCGCGGCGATGACATGGCCCCGGCGATGATCGCGCATCTATCCAAGTATCGCGGCCTTGTTCCCCGTCTGGCGCTGGTCTGCCATCTGGCCAATAATGGCTTCGGCCCCGTGTCTGCGGCGGCGACCCGGCAGGCTATCGGCTGGGCGGAATATCTCGAATCCCATGCACGGCGCGCTTATGCGTCCCTGTCGATCGACAATGCGGAGGCGGCGCGCTCGATCTGGCGGCGGGTGAAAAGGGGCGATCTGGCAGGCCCATTCACCGCGCGGGATATTCAGCGCAAGGGTTGGTCCGGCCTGAACAACAAGCAAAGGATAGCCGCCGGGCTGGAGGCATTGCTTGATGCTGATTGGATCGGCGCGCGCGATGCCAATGCAGGCGAGCGCGGCGGGCGTCCGTCGACCTTCTACCTGCCAAACCCCAAGGCCATGCGGGGCTGAATGCTTCCGGCAGGAACTGACAAAACTGACAAAAGGGGGGTTTCGTCGGTTTTGTCAGTGACCCCCAAGCGCATTTTCACGAAATGAGGTGATCCATGACGAAGCAAAAGGTCAAGGCGGATGTTTTTGATCCCGACTTCGGAAAGAGCGGCTTCGCTCGCCACCTGTTCCGGCTTCGCTTCCGGCGGCTCAAGCTGAGCCAGCGGGAATTTTCGGAACGGTTCGCGCTGTCCTATTCGGTCGTCCGCGACGCTGAACAGGGAGCCAGACCCACGCCATCGCTCAGGCTAATCGTCGCAGCTATAGCGCGCGATCCGGCATTCATGGCAGCGCTGGCCAATGATGCCCGACGTCGCTGCACCTGTGGCGATGGGGAGCCTTACGATTGTTGCGAAGGGTCGGGCGATACCGGGGGACGGTAATTTCTACACCCCAATATGCGCGTGCGCGCGAGGAAGGAAATATATGGGCAGGCACTATAAGGGCGTGGCCGATATTTTGGCGCTGTTCCATCGCGCTGCTGAGGTAGAGCGCCAATGGGCGGCATATGCGGCAACCTTGCCCGACGACGATAAGCGGCAGTTGTTCCGCCAGTGGTGGGCCGAGGCCGAGGCGGCACAAGCGGCAGGCCGATACGTGCGAAGCTGCCCGGGCTACCTTCGCGGGCTGACGTGCGGCGCGAGGAAAAAGGATGGCAGGCTATGCCGATCCACTACGCTTTGCGCCAATGGACGATGCAAATTCCACGGCGGCGCATCCACCGGGCCACGCTCACCAGAGGGCCGCGCGCGGGCACTGGAAAACCTCAAATTGGGTCGCCTGAAACGCGGGGACTCTTGGAGTTGAAAAAATACAGGGATTGTTTGGCGCATTCCGCGCGCATGTATGCGCGCAAGCCAGCGCGTAACCCTAGCAGCCGCATCCCCACGTGCCCGTTAAGCTGAGTGTCCCCGAGGTATCCGCGATATGCAGACGGGCATTTGAACTGTGGCCATCCTCTCCCGGCTGGACCTTCCCATAGGGAGTCACTTGCACGGCTGCTGAGCCGCACGACATTGACACCGGGCCGTCAAACATTGCCTGAGTATCGGGGGCAGTGCAGAGGTGATCTTTGCCGTTAAGGCGGAAGAACGTCAGGCCGTCGCCGCCAGCTATCAACTTCTCTTTGCGCGGCGTCCCGACTGAAAATGAGCATGAACAGCCCATGCCAATCTTTTGCCAGTCGGTTTCTTTGATCGTTCCCAGCGTGACTGTCGGGGACGGGCTTGGGCTGGGCGAAGCATTTGACGCGACCGGCTCCGGACTGGCGCTTGCAGAGGGGGGAACGGGCTTGAACTGCGCATCCGCATCCGCTTCCGTCGCCCCCCAAATGTTTATCTTGTAGTCCAGCGTTTTGGGGGAAAGTCCCTGTTCAACCGAAACCGCCCAGCATGACTGCCAAGTGTAACCGGCGGGAATAATGGTGTCGGCTTGCCGCCATGATGCCCCGTCCACCACGTTGTCGGATCGGTTGGCTGGCCGTCCCTCAATCGAGAAGTCCAAATGCCCAATGGTAGTTTTGGAGTTGTTCTTGAATGCTACCCTGATCGGGTAGTCTGGCGAGCATCTGAAAGGCTTTTCGCCAATCGCAGGCGGTAACTTGGCAGAGCCGTCGTCATATGTCGCGGTCGCGTTAATTTGGGTTTTCAGGGGCGGGAAAAACGTCGGCTCAATGACCTGCACCCATGCGGCAATGCCCAGCCCGCCCACGACTAGCAGAACGACGATTGAAAGGACCGCCCGCCAAAGGGTTTCGAGCGTCTTTAGCAGCACGTCCCCAACTGAAACGGGGCGAGACAACGGGCCAATATAGAAAGGGCCGTTCCAAACCGCTCGCACCAGCCCCTTTTTCTCTGCTACCATCTGCCCCCCCCGCATTGGCGAATGCGTAATTCATGCTTTGGCGCGCGGCAATCATTGACGGCAAATTGATTTGTCCGGAACGCCCGAAATTGGCCATCTTTGGTCACGCGCCCGTGGCCCGTCATTTTTGACGGAGAAGCTGTCACCTCTCGGATGCCCTGACTTTCCGCCATTTCCAGCCGCGATTTGTCGCGTTCGGTGTAGGGGGTTCCAGCTTCCACGGCTGGCACCGGTTTGCATTCCCGAATTGATCGCGCCCATTGGCGATCCGGTCCGCTGGATGCGACGAAGCGCAACAGCCCGTTATTGATTTGTTGGGAATCGGTGGATATATCGAGCTCAACAAAGCCCGCCACGCCTCTCAACGATGCGCACCATGGCGGGCTACTTTGTTTTTAGCCTTGGTTCGCGCATAAGCCGACAATGCGCCATTTCAACAAGCCCTCCAAGTCAATTCCCGATCAAATCGCGTTGCTCCAAGAGCGCGGAATGGTGATCGAAAATGCCCAGCAAGCCACATGGGCGCTCAGTCATATCAGTTATTATCGGCTGCGGGCCTATTGGCTCTATTACGAAGCTGATCCCGAATCCGGCAATCACGTGTTCAAGGCAGGCACAACACTGGAAGTGGTGCTCGCCCTTTACGAGTTTGATCGCCGTCTTAGGCTACTGCTTATGGATGCGTTGGAGCGGATAGAGGTCGCGGCGCGCGGTGCATGGGCGCACCAAATGGCGATGGTCTATGGGCCGCATGGCTATCTCAATGCGGCATTGTATCCGCGCACGGATCGCTTTCAAGCCAACCTGGCCCAGCTACAATCCGAATATGATCGCTCGCATGACGTGTTCGTCGATCATTACAAGCGAACCTATAACAATCCCACTTTGCCGCCTGTCTGGATGGCTGCGGAGTTTATATCCTTTGGCCTGCTTTCCAAATTCTTCTCCGCTTTAGGGGGACGCGCAGACCGCAAGGCAATTGCCCGCAGGATCGGCTTTGATGACAGAGTGTTTCAGGGCTTGATGCATCACCTTGCGACGGTGCGGAACATTTGCGCACACCATAGCCGCCTTTGGAACCGGCGCTTCACCGTCACTTTCCCAATCGCACAGACTCCGGCCAACCTTGCGGAAACGATAGCCCCCGAGGCTGATCGCAAACTCTACAACACACTGACGATGCTGTTGCATTCAATGGGAAAAAGTGGCCCCAGAATCGGATTGGCCCCATCGATTGACGCGTCTGATCGCAGAAAATCCAACGGGTGATTTTGCTGCTATGGGTTTTCCTGACGATTGGCGAGAACGTCCGCTGTGGACGCGCATCTGTTCGGATCAGGCCGCTATCGTCCGGCTTTAAGCAAGCGCGCTATCGGGGAGCGGTTTAGGGAACCAATCCCTGATTTGATGGAATATCCAATAAAATCAAGGAAAGATGGCGGAGAGGGAGGGATCAGTATTCCCGCGCTAAAAGCGGCAAATTTCCTATGTTCCTGCCAGACCAGCTGAAGCTTTCCCACACCCCTTACCACGGGTATCCCTGCTGGCCATGAAATCACCAGCTTGATGAAAGGATGACGGACAAACCTTGATCTGTCCAGACGCTAGCCGAAATGAGTGGACGCAGGTGTTCGAGCGCGACCGGCCGTTTGCGGAATTTGGCGTTTAGAGAGGCGAAGACAGGAAAGCCGCCATTCACCGAACCTGATCCCAGAGGCAGTTTCCGACCAAAGGACCCCGCGGGTTCCTGCACTGGAGGCTTTCGTACGCAAGCGCCCGAAACCCTTCGCAGCATCGGCGTTCCCCCTGCTCTGGTGTAAATGTCAGATCAGGACGCATCCTGCCATTCGCCCGATAACAGATGGGTGCAGCGCGCCGACCCGTGCCGCTCGGTTACCGGACTGCAGCCATAAGGAGACATCAGCGGCACCATCCAAGCGTATGACTTATCTCGTGTATCGCGAATGGCCTACCTCGGCGCAAGCTGTTACCTTCGATACCCCGCTACAATCACCACCCAGAGTACATGGGTAGCGGCAGGCTTGAAACCGGGCGGCTAACTGCGAACCGCCCGATTGCAGAGTCAAAACTCCCGCAGAATTTCGCGCAATGTGGTGCCGCGATATTCGGTGCGAACCGCACCGGCCTTTTGCAGAGCGGGAATAACGCCGTTGAGCAGATCGGGGAGCTGGCGGTTATAGCCCGATCCTTCGATAAGGAAGCCGTCGCCGCCGACTTCATCCATGACCGCCATCATCTTTTCGGCGACCTGCTCCGGCGTGCCACTGAAGTCCATTCCACTGGCGCCCTGGCCCATGGAGAACAGGTCACGGATGGATTTGCCTTCTTCCCGCCCGGCTTTCTTCATATGGTCGAGCGCGCTGGTATGGCCGCCCGCAACGATGTCCTGCGGCACGGGCACGTCCAGGTCATAGAGCGAAAAGTCCACGTCTAGCGAGGAGGAGGCCATGACGATATTATGCTCGAACGACGCCTGCTTTTCAGCTTCGGTCATTTCCTGCTTCTCAACCCCTTCGGGAAGGATGTTGACGGGCGTCAGAAAGATGACCTTGATATCATCCGGGTTGCGGCCCTGCGCTTCGGCGCGCCGCCGAATATCCTCGCGATAGGCTTTCATCCCGGGAACGCCGCCGGTCATCATGCCCAGAACAACTTCCGCATTCTTCGACGAAAATTCGCGGCCGCGTTCCGATGCACCGGCCTGACACAGGACAGGATAGCCCTGCGGCGACCGCACCGTGTTCAGTGGGCCGCGCGAGTGGAAATGCTTACCTTCAAAATTGATGGTGTGAACCTTGTTATGGTCGACATACACACCTGTTTCAGGGTCAGCGACCAGCGCGCCTTCTTCCCACGAATCCCACAGCTTCTTGGCCAGTTCGACATATTCATCCGCTATGTCATAGCGGACCGTAGGCGGCAGCAGCTTGTCCATGCCGAAATTCAGGGCCGCGTTCTTCTCACTGGACGTGACCATGTTCCAGCCAGCGCGCCCGCCCGTAAGGGAATCGACGGTCGAAAGTAGTCGGGCCAGCAGATAGGGCGGGTAGAATGTGGTGGACGCGGTAGCGACCAGTCCGATGTGCGACGTTTCCTGCGCCATGACTGGCAGCAGCGGGATGGGATCGAGTTTGGGGGCCAGCGTAGCGTTCTTCAGATCGAGCTCCATGGAGCCGGCATATCTGTCGCCAACGATCAACGTGTCTTCGAAAAAGATGAAATCGAACTTCGCTGCTTCCAGCATCTTGGCGAGTTGCTTGTGATAGGAACCGTCAATCCAGTCCGACCCGAACTCCTTGCCGTCACCGGGCCATGACGTGGCCCCGAACTTGGTGAAATAGCCGAGGTGGAATTTTGTGTGTGCCATAGCGTCAGTCTCCTTGATTTTAATTTGATGATCTGATGACCGGTAGACGTGTGTCAGAGCAGCGAGAGCGCGGCGTCGACACTGATCTTTCGAAAAGTCTGCCGCATGACGCCGTCATCCCAAATGGCGTCGTGATATTTTCTTGCGGTTATTTTCTCGTCTGCACTAATTTCAATCAATCGACTGCGCACACGCTGCGCCAGCTCTCTTGAATAAAGCTGAACATCCGCATCGCCTGCGTCGATGTAGCGCTCGATACTCTCCGCAAGCGCGATTGGTTCGAGCGCCAGTTCGACATCCTGGTGCAGATCAGGGTTCCGCGACATGATCGCAATATCGGCATTACTGGTGCGTCCCTGGGCAGTATAGGCAAAGCAATGCCGGATGCGATCGCGCGCCACCTCTGGCTCTTTCCAAGGGAACGTCAAATGCCGTGGAGTTCCGTCGGGAATAGCCAGGTGGGTAATCGCGCGATCGTTGATCGCCTCGATCAGCGCGTCGGGATCGGCTGGAAGAAAGACCTCCCGACGGGGCACCACGTCAAAGCTTGAGAAGTCGCCATAGCGCCCGCCAGAATGAAGCAGGTAGATTTCCGCATAATGCGGCGCCTTTCGGCGGCTGGGGCGCACATCATAATAGGCCGTGGTCACCAGCTGTAACAGCATGCTGGCACCCAGTGCGCTCAGGGGCGAGGTGAGAATGACGGCCAGCCGATCATCGGGCCGCCAGTCCAGCAGCTCCTCCCGATCCGCCGCATGACCGTTCATCTCGATCTCGAACATCGAACCCTTCAATGAGAAAGCGGTGTGCATAGGCTGCTCTCGCAAAATGTACGCCGACCGGGGTACGCCGGTGTCTTTCCAGCCTTCCCGACCCCTTCCCCGTCGAGTCCGCACCAGGCACCGACTTGCGTTCAGTGGCGATGCCGCCACCGCCGCGTACCGACTGCCTTGCGCCGCTCCTACGGTCAGTATTCGATGGTGGCCGGGACCGTCATGGAACGCAGCTCTTCCGAAGCCGAGTTCCAGGGTGAATCGAAGCCATTCACGACAGAGCTGTAGCCCAGCAACTGACGGAGCGTACGTGACGCGCCGTCCATCGTGCGCGGATCAAGAACGAGCGGAAAGTTGATCAACGGCCGACACCAGGGCGGGCAGTAACCAAAGTTGATGGATGCCCGCTGCCGGTCAGTCGATACATTTGCCCCTGTGCCGTGGAGCAGCATATCCGAGTAAATGAGCAGCGAGCCAGCAGGGGCGATGGCTGGCACCGACTCGTAGAATGTTGCACCAGACATATCGATCCGGTCGTTCCAGCGATGACTGCCAGGGACGACACGCGTCGCACCATTCTCCTCGTCAAACGCATCCAGGCACCAGATGAAGCGAGCCTGGTATGGAACGGCCTGATCATGGGTGTCGCGGGCAGCGTCCAGGTGGATGAATTGCGCGCCGCTTCCTGGACGTGTGACATTGGCATCCAGGCTTTGAACAAGGTAGCTTTCGTTAAGCACCGTGGGTCCGAGGATGTGTTTGACGAGGTCCAACAAAACAGGCTGTTCGAGGAGTTCGAGAAACACCGGATGCCGATCGGGCAAGCGGTCCAGACGCCGATTCTTGGCATCGGGATCGACAAAGAACTGGCTTACCCGAGTGATGTCCGCCGCCTCTTCGTGGGCAATTTCGGAAGCCAGCACCTGCCGGGCGAGTTCGACCTTGTCTGGCAAGATCGCGGCGGTCAGGATCGCATAGCCTGCTCGTTCAAAGTCGGCCTTTGCCGTTTCCAGATCCGGCGTAGGTTGCGGCAGAGCGTCCTGAAAATCCAGTGGCACCACTACTGTCGCTTTCATTTGCTCGGTCTGATAGTCATCTATCGAAATTGTGTTTCCAACTGACATTTCACGATCCTTCAGTCTTTGATCTGGAATGATATCGCTAGTGAGACCGTGATCTCACCCTGATCGCTATCTCGCGTCCTTCATCCCGGCACGTATCAGGGGTGTGCCTGCCTGAGTGCAGTCAAGGGGTCCGCTTGCGCCCCGGCGTGGCCGTAGCCAAAGCCGATCTGATACCCCATCAATTTCAGAAGATCGTCAGGCAGGGTTCGGGCGATATCTTGCGGGCAGGCCAGAAACTGGTTTTCCTCCTGCCGGACCCAGCCAACACAATAGTTGATCGCCTGCGCGCGTCGGATGTCTTTCGATCGATTGCTGCCCCCGGCATGCCACAGCTTGCTCGTGAAAATCATCACGGAACCACGTTTCATCTCGGCTGGCAGCGTGTCTTCCAACCTATATTCCGCACGCGGTAAGGCATGGCTTCCTGGAACAACCCGGGTCGCGCCATTTTCTTCGGTGAAGTCCGTTAATGCCCACAAGGTATTGCAAGAAACGATATAGTCATCAGGAAATGGAAAGCTGTCGAAAGTCATTTCGTCTTGATGAATAAATTGCGCGGGACAACCTGGCTTCAATGAGATCATCTCGGTTGCGCCGAGCTGAACGATCGGTGAATGGCTAAGTACGTCCTTCACGACGCCAAGTACCAAAGGGTTCATCACGAGGTCGCGACCGGTTTCCGAGCGTGCGATCAAATTGCCGACGCGTTGACTTCCATTACCGAACCACTCATTTTCGCTGAACGGCGCAGCATCGGTATATGGCCGCATATCCGTCAGGATTTGATGGATAACGGAACCTGGAACCAGCTCATCTATGATCACATGGCCATGCTCACGGATCACCTTTATCGCTTCCTCGACGGTGGCGTCGTTAGGAAGATGCTGAAGCTTCATCGTGATACTCCTTGAAGCAGGTCGTCTCGTCGCGCGCTAAGCTCAAAGAAATTACCAGTGCCACCTTGTCGGTTAAACCAAATCGCATAGGGCAGCGGACCGTCGCTGAGCCAAGCACCGCGCCTTCCTTCTTACGTTAATATTTATCAACATTTCTTATGTTGAATATTTTCAACTTCCTGTCAACAGGTTTATGTGGGGTTACCGCGCCATCGCGAGCGCCAGCGATGGGCCGAGCGCAAGACTCGTCGTCCAAGTTCGTTATCGAAGCATGATTTAGCGATGGGGCCACCCGGCGTGGGCCGCGCGCTTGGCCGCACGCTCTGAGTTTAACCTATTTCGGCGCCCGCTTTTGCGTCGCACCCCGTTTTTCCGCAGCCATTTCGTCTGGCCGGGCCTTCAGTATGCGTATTTCGGCCGGAGTGATGGTTTTCGCCATTTTGACGAGCGAATTCGCTCCGATCATTTGCATAAGCGGCATTTTTTTCGACCATGGCTTACCATGACCTGCGATGACTGTCATGCCTTCCATTGCGGCATTGATGAAGATCGAGACTGCTTCAACTTCCTCGTCGTTAAGCGAGGGATTCAGCTGCTTTACGAACGAACCAATCAATGTGTGACTATATTGGTATAAGGCCTCCACGCGCTCC
Source organism: Sphingobium sp. Cam5-1 (assembly GCF_015693305.1). Taxonomy (NCBI): domain Bacteria; kingdom Pseudomonadati; phylum Pseudomonadota; class Alphaproteobacteria; order Sphingomonadales; family Sphingobiaceae; genus Sphingobium; species Sphingobium sp. Cam5-1. The sequence continues at coordinate 2,184,080 of NZ_CP065138.1, forward strand.
GCCACAAATTCATTGTGATTACTCATGGCCCAAAGTTCTGTCATTAAATGCGTTGTTCCTTTCGCCTTGGCGCCTTCCAACGTGCCGGTTATCACAAGAGTCAGCGCGTCTTCGGCAGGCATATTAGTTTCATACACGCGATGTCTTAGGAGTTCTTCACTGGAATCGAGGATTTCATGAAGAAGTAACTGGACAAGCATTTCCTTTCGAGGGAAATGGCGCGTGACGTTGCCTATCTGCAAACCGCATTTTTCTGCGATCCGTTTCAATGTGAACGCCGCCGATCCCTCTTCAATCAACACTTGAACGGCAGATCGAAGTATCATGTCGACCGTTTTAGAGCCTCGGGAAGATTTCCCGGGGCGCACCATGCCAAGGTCCATCGATTGTTCATTGCTATCGGCTTCCATCATGGCACTGTCCTAAGCATTGAAGGATCAGTCGATCAAGGGTGCCAGTGTAGGTTGGCCTTCTCTACACCGCGAGGCTCGAACCCCGCGACACGAGCGGTGACCCCACATTTGGGCGCCGTCACCTGCCCCAAATTTAGGCGGGAACGACTCCCTTTACTGCCGTGCCCCGCCGAAATTGGCGCTGGATACCTGAGGCTACCGGGTGATGTCGATCTCGCGAACGACTTGACGGCCGAACGGGAGCGGGCCAACCGGAGATTCGAGGTAGTGCTGTCAGACAAACCGAATCGCTCTTCGCTGCATGCACCAAGGGATGAAGAGGCAGGGACTCAGGCCGCGGAACCGCCACTCCGCCAGTGCGGCTGAGCGTCTCTCCTTAAAGGTCTGCCGTCGATGAGGTGGCGCTCCAGGGAAAGATGGTTGTGGATGCTGGCGTGAACAGAGGCGAATTTCTGTAGTGCCTTCATCTGCCTGAAGCGGAGCGTCGCTCTTTCCCGTCGCCGAAAGGCAAACGGCGGCTGTTCTCCATCCTGTTTGTATACCCAGCCGGTCCACCGCAGCGACATATCAGCGAAGGCCATCTATTCAACGTTCCGCAGGCTCAGGGGAAATCGCACATGCATCATCACCACCAGGCGGATGATTTCTCGCGAAGAGTTGACGTAGCGGATTGGGCTGGCAGGTGCGGGCCACGGCATGGAATCTGCTTACCAGCGCCTAACGAGCAGTGCATTTGATCTGACAGTGCCGATCGAAGTGATCGGCAGAAGTTCAACCCCGTTTCCCAGCGTCCGCTAAAAGAGATCTGGCCGTTGCGAACCCGCGACGGCCAGTCCCTTCAATTTACTTCGTTGCTGCCGCGCAGCTTACCACCGGAAGGCAAGCGATGCGCCAAACTCGCGTGGCGCGGTCGCGTTGATCGTCCGGTAACCCGAGTCGAACACGCTGCCATCCGCTGCCGCGGTCTGGCCGATGGCGGCCGAAATGTCCGTGATCCGCTTTTGATTAATGAGGTTTTTGATGAATCCGGTCAGTTCCCACTTGCTGTCATCGCTGCGGACACCCGCATAGACATTGAGAATGGTACGGCTTTGATAGTTGAAGTTCCTTAGCTGCGAAAATACCGCGGGACGATAGTTGATCAGCCCGCGCACGAAGGGTGTGAACGATCCACCCATCGGGAAACGCAACTCACTGTTGGCCGAAAGACTGAAATTCGGTGTATCCGACAACCTGCCAAGCTTGCAGAAACTAACATTGCCCGGTCCGGTAATTGCTGGAGTTCCCTCCGAATCCGGCGCCCCATCGCCGTTATAATCGTTGCACGGCAGCCGGGCACCCTTGGAATACCGCGCCTTGACATAAGCGGTGCTGACCGAAAAATCCCAGAAAGTCGTCGGATGTACATCAAGGGTCAATTCTACGCCTTTGACCGTTGCGTCGCCATTATAGTTGAAATCGAACCCACCGTCGTTGACGCGATCGCCAGGCGTGCCCACCGGCGATGCCGGCGGAACGTTGTCGCAGCCCCCGCCAAATGCCGCTGGCAGGTTGGGGCAGTCATAGGTGACACCTGTAAAGCGCGACACGAAGCCGTCGATCTTCTGATAGAAGGCGGCGAAAGCAAAGTTCAGTTTCCGGTCGAACGCCGAACCCTTCACGCCGACTTCAAAAGCATCGGTCTTTTCGTCATCTGTGACGATCAGGTCGTTCGACAAGCCCACAGGCACTGACGCGCCTGCCGTGGGGGCGCGGAATGACCGATTATAGGAGGCATAGATGTTCAGGGCGTCGTTGACCTCATAGGTCAGGTTCACGCCGCCAGTGAACGCATGCGTACCCTGGTCGCGCAGGGCTGCTGGAATACCGTCCTGATTGACAGTGAACGGATCAATCGGATCAATGCCAAAGGGGGCAAAGCCCGGATAGCCAGGCGAACTGACAAACGTGTCGCTGACGAGTATGTTATGATATTTGGTGTAGCGCAAACCGCCTTCAATCTTGAGATTACCCAGACGCGCATGTCCGAACGCGTTGAAAGACAATGTTTCAACGTCTGCGGGAATAATGACATTGACCCCAATCGGCAGGAACAGGCCCAGCGACGCAGGTGCAAAAGCCGTGAAGAAGTTGTCTGCCGGCTGATCTACCCGCGTAGTACCAGTCTGCTTGGTGTAGAACGCACCGATACCACCGCCGAGCGAGCCGTCATCATTCGTCGAAAGCCGAAGCTCAAAGGTAGGAATCTTGAACGGTGTCTCGATACGTTGGACGGCCACATAGCCCGGAATGGCGTTGGTGGTGTCCTGATCGCGCGCCTGACCCAGCTTGGAATACTGATACGCAGCCAGTCCATCCAGTGAGACTGGCCCCATATCCCAGTGGCCATTGAACGTAATCTGGTGTGATCGATTCTTGAAACGTGCCGGACCTTCCATGACCGATGCATAGTCATCAACGCCCAAGGCTGGACCTGATGTACCTGCCAGACCAGTCGATCCTGTGCCAACAACCTGGGTATATTGCCGGGTATCGGCTTCAAGATATTGATAGGTCAGATAAGCGGTGAACGCGTCGCTCGGTTTGAAACCAAGCGTTATACGACCGCTCATCGTAGTCGCGCGGGAACGGTCGCCATTGCTGATATTTCTCACCTGGTTAACCTGGTTGTGATCAACCAGACCAGCAACGCGGATCGCGAACTTGTCGGAAAACGGCAGGTTCACACCGCCCTGGAAGTTATAACCTTTGTCGTCTGTCGCGCTTGCTTGCGCATAGCCGGTTATTTCATCGAAGACAGGACGACGCGTCGTGATGGTGATGGCACCAGCCGGCGACGGGAGACCACGTTCAAGACCCTGAGGCCCGCGAAGAATTTCGATCTGCCCGATATCGTACAAGGCAGTGAATACAGTTTGAGCGTCAGCGGGAACTTCGTTGACGTAAGTCTGAACAGTGGGGGTGACGCCTGAATCGGGATCAAACGAAAGGCCGCGAAGGGTGGTTGTGTTGTTACGGCCCGAAGTGTTGGTCAACTCTAAGCCCGGAGCCAGTTGTTGGACGTCCTTAGTGTCGAACAGCTGAAGTTTTTCAAGCTGTTCGCCAGTAGCGACGTTAACCGACATCGGAACGTCGGACAGGTTACGCGCGACACGGGTCGCGGTCACAACGATGTCCGTAGTTGTCACTGCGCCCAGGCCTTCTGTCCGCGTCTGGCTTGGCGTCGTTGGAGAGGCGCCCTGATCCTGGGCATGCGCCACGGTTGGCAACGCCAATGCGCTAGCAGCGCAACACAGCATCAGGTTGCGCTTCAAATATTTTTTCAATGTATTCCCTCCCTTTTGTATCATCAGCTTCAGTCATGCGCAGCGGCGTTATTGCGCCGCCTGACATCAGTGCAACGAGCAGTGCCGGATACGATGGCCGGGTGCTGCCAGCATATCGGAGCTTCTGAGCTCAATAGTTGAAATTTTTCAACTAAGCAACAAGGGCCGACTCATACTCACCACGCCACGGCGGCGGCAGCGGCGGCGAGGTAGATGGCACCAAGGAAGTTGGTTGCGAACTTGTTGAATGAATGGCGATGCTGGCTGAGATGCCGCAAACGCGCTTTAGTACATTGGCTTCACGTTCCAGGAAGAAGCTCGTATTACCCAATTCGATGGGCCAGCCCTCCATCACTTCAACGTGATTCTTTACATCGAACGCTACTGTGACGATCATCCTTTGATCTTGCTCGGCAAGGCCGCTTTCAGCAAGCTTTCCATTGCCGACCAGCCGCAACTATGTCCGCTTTCAGGCGATCGGCAGCGGAGCGTTATGACCGAGACTGGCGCTTAGCTGCCCTTTCGCCGACTGCGGAGGAAGGCCTCGATCGAGGCGACCGGTATGAGCGTCATGCTACCGACCTTGAGGGTCTCGATCTCTCCATCGGCAATGAGCAGATAGAGCTTGGATCGGCCGATACCGGTCATGCGACAGGCATCCTTGATGCGGACCGTGATCGGCGCGGGTGATGGCTCGAGGCTCATGGCTGTTCCTCCGATTTCGCAAGGGCGGTTATTTCGCCGCTGTCGGCCCTCACCAGGCGCTGCTCGACCAGCTTCATGAAGCTGACATAGCGCGTCCTTCCGAGGCGGGCGGTGTCACTGTCGAATGGCGGCTGGTCGGCAACCAGCGTCAGCTGGTGCCGGATGAACAGGCCCAGCATCTCGGTCAGCGCATCGACCTTGCGCTCCAGCCGATCGGCCGTCCGGTTCTGCCGGTCAAGCCGCGGCCCGAACCGCTGGTCCAATTCCTGCGCGCCCTTGCGGTCGAGCCATGCGTTGAGCGCGTCGGTCAATATCTGCGTCTTCGACGTGCCGGGATCGGCGGTCAGCGCATTCAGCTTCGCCGACAGGCTATCGGGGAGGTAGAATTGATGGCGGGTCTTGAACGTCTTCATGCCCGCAACATCCGCCAAGCCGCTATGGGGCGACAGTGCCTCCATGGTGCCGTCAGGTGTCTATCGGAGGGCGGCCGGTCAGCCGATGCCCAATCCCCTATTCCTGCCGCCAATGGTCCAGCTGATTGGACCGTCACGCATGACGCCCGACACAGGCTTGCCAACGGCCCGATCGAGGACCGGGCGCCAGGGCACGAGGCTGAACTCATGCGCCCTCTCGATCACGGCATAGCGCTGGTCCCCGACGTTTATGGCGCGGCGATAGATGCCCTCAATCGGCTCCCTGGGCCGCAACGTGATGTGCCGCAGCCCCGTTTCCCGTTCGATCTGCTGGCTGGTCCGGCTGAGCTCGCGCTGCTGGAGGAGGAGAAGCAGATTGCGGCGTAGGCGAACACCTTGTCCTTGCTGCTCTGCAAGTCCCTGCTCCACAAGCCATGCCTGCCGCTGGGCAAGGCTCTTCCTGACATCCGCCCCGAACCCGCCGGAAAGCGGCTGCGGCTGATCGCTCGCCATCTCGCGGTCCAGCCATGTCACGCCATCATGGGCGGCGAGATGTTCGAGCGGCCTGACGGACAGCGTTTCGATGCGGACCGGCAGGCGCCGACTTTTCTCCCGTTCATAGCGTTCGGTGTCAATCAGATGATCCTCACCGATGACCCAGCTGCCGTCAGATTGCCGTTCAGGCACGCCGATCAGCCGCCGCATGGCCTCGAGTCGGCGGACATGCATCTCCGCTGTGCTCTCCGTTATCGTCCTGTCTTGCGCGAGATGGAGATCGACACTGTAGCGCCCCTGATGTTGGGCAGCGATGTTAGCCACCGTGCGATCGACATCGCGTACCTCGATCGGTGCGGGCGAGAGGCGGACGATACTTGCAGTCGGGAAGGCCTGCTGGTCCTCGCCGATGTCGGCATAATGGCTGTGGCCATTGAGGGCATCGATGATGAGGTAGCGCCGGTCGCGATGCTCGTCGGACAGGCCCGTGGCGACGACCCTGCCTATGATCGCCTCTCCGTGGGCGGGATCGTACAGGCTATGGTTGTGGGGCGGGCGATGGATCCCTGCTTCCCGCAGTTCGCGGTTCAACGTCCGGATGATGTCGCCACGCTCGCCCATGCGGCGCAGCGTCGGTTCCAGTTCACGATCGAGCGTCCAGCGTCCGTTCCTGCCTTCCTCGGCAAGGCCGAGACGGGACAGCGTGCGTAGCCGCCCAATGAGCGAAGCATGTTGGCCCGGATGGGTCTTGGTGACGGTGATGACACCCTCTTCATCGGCTTGCCGCATCAAGGTTCGGTCGATGCCGGTGAAGCGCTCCTGCTCGATCTCTCTTGCCATGCTGGCAGCGATCTCCTGTTGCGTGCGGGGACCAAGGTCCAGGGACACGATCCCGGCAGCGCGGGCGCGAAGGCCCTGGGTCATATAATCCCGGGCGATGACGAGATCCTTGCCGGTCTCGTCCTTACCCCGCACGATGACATGGCTGTGGGGATGGCCGGTGTTGAAATGATCGACCGCCACCCAGTCGAGCTTCGTGCCCAAATCCTTCTCGGCCTGCTCCATCAGCTGACGGATCACGGACTTAAGGTCATCATATTGTGCGCCATCCTCCGGCGCGACGATGAAGCGGAACTGGTGGCGGTCACCAGCCGAGCGTTCGAGGAAGGGCTTGTCGTCGAACCGATCGGTGTCGCGGCCATAGAGCGATCCGCGTTCCCCTTCTCGGGTCGTGCCGTCGCGCTGGAGATAGCGGAGATGGGCAGCGGCTGCCATGCCCTTGCCCAGCTTCACGATGCGGCTCTTCACCACCACGCGACGGGCGCTGGCGACGGATCGGGGTGAGCCCCGGCCGAGCACCCGCCCGACGCCATTGCCGCGCCCCAGACGGGCGCCGGTGAAGCGGCGGCCAGCACTGCCGCCACCGCCGACACGGCGAGCCCGGGCGAGGCTCTTGCCGACGGTCGGCGTGTCGCGGCCGATGCGTCCGAGCCAGAGATCGAAATCGTCGCCGTCGGCCATGTCGTGGTCCTTTCCCTAGGAATGCGGGAAAGGATGGGAAGCGGTCGGCCCGCCGTGCAAGGGCCTCCATCGCCAAGACCGAAGGTGCTGCATTCTCCGGCCCTGTGGAGGCATGGCCGTCGGCATGCCTCCATCAAAAACCCTGTGCAGGCGCCATTCCCGGCCGCATCAGGAGGCAGGGCTTTAATCTTGCCGTACCTTAAATCCCCTCACATCTGCCTTTTCAGCGTCTCAGATTTCAACAACGACGCTCACAAATTCCGGCCTTTGATCCCGCGGCGAGGATGGGCAAACCGCCCTCCTGCTCGGCGGCTTTTCACCATCCTCATTGCCTGAATGATGGTTGCGGACGTGGCCTTGGTTGTAGCTATCCTCGCTGGTTTTCACTTCAAAACGAAGTCATCGAGCACCTGATTTCAGGCGTCCTGCGGTCGGCGGCGGTCCTGATGCCGACTTGAGGAAGCATGTGAATTTCTGATGCAGGCTGCATCTCCTCCACGTCATTAAGCGCGAAATTTGGCTTGATAACTTCGCCAAACCCAGCAATCTGGCCCGGCTCCCAAGATACGTGGGAGCGGGGCGTCGAAACCCCGAACCAAAGGATGCTCGGTCACAGTTTACTGGGGCCGGGTGGCATGCGCGCATGTCCAGCCGGCAACGGTAAAGGCGCATGCGCCTGTTCCTTTGGTCAGGTTTCGAACATCCGGCTTTGGCCGTCGCCCCGAGTGGACATAGGCGCGACGATGAAGGCCAAGGCTCAGGGCGTCGCTCACCCGAGGGACGCGTATGACGTTGCCGAGCAGTTCAGGCTGGAACCCTATTTCTGATCTGCCATCTGACCGAAAAGATGGTCGACGGATGCTGCTGTGGGAGGAGGATCAGCCCGTCGTGGGCCGATGGGATCCCAACCGGCGAGACTGGGAGGACCCGGAAGGCATGCAGCTTTATGAGGAAATCACCTTCTGGGCCGACATTCTTGCCCCTCAATAATTGCAAGCCTGACGAATGTTTCGACCTCATATCGATCCAGCCTTCGGTCAAGATGGAGTCGGTAGACGGGATCCTCGCGGCCCTTGTTCGGCAGATTGGCGGTCGCCTTCGACCGGAAGTAGGATCTTCGCGACGGATGGCACGAACCGTGGGAGGCCACACTTCCCAAATACTGCTGGAATGTGATGCGGCCTAGCGGTTGTTGTCGGCGATCTTTAGTCTCCCGGCGACGGCATTGCCCTCGCGGGACCGTCTCCGGGAGTGAAGGCCGGTACTCAGAAAGTAGCGGCCATACTGGAAGCCTATAAAGCTCTTGATCGCATTCCGCCATCAGGCGGTGGATTCAAATACCGCTCTTTCAAGGCGTGCGATCGCATTCAATCGCTCTTTTTGAGATGCTGCTCGAGGGCCGATGCATGCGCCGTTCTCTGGCACTACGCCTCTCGCGTCGGCTCCGTCTTGCAGTTTGATCGGCAAGAAGCGCAGGGATCTGATCTGCTGCTACGGCTGGACTGAAGAGATAACCCTGCGCCTGATCGCACCCGCTCCTGTGCAGGCGATCTGCCTGGCCTCCTGTTTCGATCCCTTCGGCGACCGTCGTGACTCCCAGATCCCTTCCGAGGTTGACGATCGCGCGGACGATCGCCGCGTTGATCGGATCGTCGAGGGATTGAACAAAAGAACAATCAATCTTGAGTACATCAACCGGAAACTGCTTTAGGTGGATGAGAGAGGCATAGCCTGTGCCGAAGTCGTCAAGTGCGATTGTCATCCCGGCGCGCCGAAGCTGTTCAAATGTCTTCGTTACGTTGTGAGAAGCCCCCTCAAGCAGCACCGTTTCAGTGACTTCCAGTTCCAGACAAGATGCGGAGATGCCTGCGCGATCGATGCGTTCCATCAAGCCCGCGACATAATGCTCCTGTCGAAAGGATGCGGCTGACACGTTAAAGGCGATACGACCGATCGGGAGTCCCCGCCTTCTCCACCGAAGGATGTCGGCCGCGATCAGCTTGAATATGCGCTGGTCAAGAGCGATGGCGAGTTCGGCATCCTCGAAAGCGGCGGAGATTGTTCCGGGTCCGTGATATGCGCCAGGCATTCCGTCGCGCCAATGCAATAGTGCCTCAAATCCTGCGATGGCACCCGATTCCAAATCGACTTTGGGTTGATAGAAGGGGAGGATCTGATCAAGGTCGAGCGCCTGGCGGGCCAGCGACAGTTCCGACATGCGGGCTTGCAGAGCCTCCTGGTCAGCTGTCGCCGTTCCGCTGCAAAGTTAATTTCCTCCAGCGTTCGACCAACAGAGACGAACGAAGCGAACATGAAGGCCATTCCGGCTGAAGTCGTGAGACGGCCGCTATCAGACGGCAAGATGCTCCGTAGGCATTGAAGAAGGTGTCCAGTCACTACTTCAAACAATATGCTCCCCATTCGTCCATCAGCTTTCGCCTCTTCTCGAGGAGGTTCCCGCGCCGGTATGCAGCTTCCGTCTTGTCCTTGACCCGGTGAGCCAGAGCGGCTTCTGCGATTTCACCGGGATGATTGGTCTCCTCGCTGACCCAGTCCCGGAAAGCCGAGCGAAATCCGTGGGCGGTCGCGTCCTCCTTCATCTCGCGGAGCAATTTCGTGAGCGTCATGTCACTCATCGACGCGTCACCTCTGGCCCCAGGAAATACAAGCGAGCGCGATCCGATCCGCAATTCCCGGCACCGTTCCAGAATCGCCAGCGCCGGTATCGACAGGGGAATGACATGCTCGCGCGACGCCTTCATGCGCGCGGCCGGTATGGTCCACAGCTTCTCGTCCAGATCGAATTCTTCCCATGCCGCACCTCGAACCTCGCCTGATCGGACGGCAGTCAGGATAGCAAAGCGCAGCGCTAACCTACTGAAGGATTCCCGCTCCGCGAGCCTCACCATGAAAGCGGGCACCTTTGCATAGGCCATGGCCGCGAAGTGCCCGTCCTTCTTGGGCTGTCGTGGAAGCCCCTTGGTAATTGCGCGCATCGGCGCTTCCGTCTCGCGATAGCCCGAAGCGTAAGCCCAATCGAGAACGGTGCCGATCCGCTGCCGGACTCGTCGCGCTGTCTCTGGCTTGGCGAGCCAGATATCCGACAGCACGTTCCGGATCATGGGTCCTGTAATCTCATGAACCTGCACATGACCGATCTGGGGAAACACATAGGCCTCCAGCGTCTGGAGCCATTGCTTCTCGTGCTTCTCATTCCGCCATGTCTTGCTGTGGGCGGCAATCACTCTGGCTGCCGCCTGCCGGAATGTGGGAATGCCCTGCGCCTTGCGCCGCTCGAATTTCGGATCCAGCCCGAGTTCGACCCAGGTGCGGATTTCTCGCGCCCGCTCTCGGGCTGTCGCCAGCGAGACTTTGGATGCGCTGCCCAAGCCGAAGTCGCGCCGGTTGCCATTCTTCTGCACCCGGCACACCCAGCTCTTGGCACCGCCGGGCTGAATCACAAGAAACAGGCCGTCGCCATCCCCGAGCCGCCCGGGACGTGTTGCTGCCTTCACAGCGGTAGCGGAGAGCCTTCCCATGCCACCAAATCTCCCACATTCTTTCCCACATTTCCAATCGGTCACCGGTGGACTGGCAGGGATGGACGTGGATGCGAATCCCGCTGAAAGCCGCAGAAAAGCTGGGCTTTAGTGATTCGGAACGGATGTGAAAGGACAGGATGGTGGCGGAGAGGGAGGGATTCGAACCCTCGGTACCGTTTCCGGCACGCCGCATTTCGAGTGCGGTGCATTCGACCACTCTGCCACCTCTCCGCAGAAGGTCCAGCATGTGCCGTCCCGGTCGAGCGGCGGCCATTAGCGAATGATGACCGGCTTGCCAAGCGGCCCGCACCGTATTTTTCTTGTAACACTCACCAAGCACCCTAAATTGCTTTTCATGACCGACACCACTGCAATCTTCGGCGCCGATGTCAGCGCGCCACCTGTTGTCCATGCGCATTTCAGCATCGGCGATGTCGTAAAGCATCGCCTCTTCGCCTTCCGTGGCGTGGTGTTCGACATCGATCCCGTCTTCGCCAACAGCGAGGAATGGTATCAGGCGATTCCCGAACAATCCCGGCCGGACAAGCATCAGCCCTTCTACCATCTGCTCGCCGAAAATGGCGAAACCAGCTATGTCGCTTATGTAAGCCAGCAGAATCTGATGGCCGACGACAGCGGGGAGCCGGTGGATCATCCGGCGATCGCGGGGATGTTCGGGACTTATGCCAACGGCAAATATCAGCTGCGCCCGCTCCATCGCCATTAAGGCGCCGTCCCGCGCACGGGCATGGTGGCGGGTAGCCGCCGCCCTCGCGCTGCTGCCCGGCCTGGCCGGAATCGCCGCTGCGCAGGCGCCGACCGAGCGCCCCGCGCAAGAATCCCGGATCAATGCCGACCCGACCTTTCCCTTCGCAAATGAAGTCGCCGCCTTCGCCAAGGCGAATGAGAGGGACAGCGGCGCGCCCGGTGCCATCCTCTTCCTCGGCAGCTCCAGCATCCGGCTGTGGGATACACACGCAGGCTTCCCCGACAGAAGCACCGTCAATCGCGGTTTCGGCGGAGCGACGACGCCCGATGTCCTGCATCACTATTCCCGGCTCTTTCCCAGGGCCGCGCCACGATCGCTACTCGTCTATATCGGGGAGAACGACCTTGCAGCCGGAGCCAGCCCCGACACCGTCGCGCGCAACATATTGACGCTGCTGAAAAGGCTGCGCGCCGATTATCCCAAGGCGCGCATCGCCTATCTGTCGCTCAAACCCTCGCCCATCCGATGGACGCTCTGGCCCAAGATGGCGGCGGTCAACATGACCGTGGCGGCGCGCAGCCGGGTCAGCGGTTTTGAATATCTCGACGTCGGCAGCAGCCTGCTCGCCCATGACGGCCTGCCCGACGCATCGCTGTTCGGCCCCGACGGGCTGCACATGAACCCGCGCGGATACAGCCGCTGGAACAGGTTGGTCGACGGCTGGCTCGACCGGACGGAGATGGCGGCGGCACCGGCATCGCGTTCGGTATCACTTTCCAATTGATCCACGGCCAAGCAACATTATTACCATACATCTGTAAAACACACCCAAAGGGGGACGATGCTGGTGACCACTGATTCGGCCAAGGCCTTGCCCATGTCCGCTCCCATGGCGGAACTGACGCTTCGCGGCGTCATATTGGGTGCGCTCATCACGCTGCTCTTCACGGCTGCCAATGTCTATCTGGGGCTGAAGATCGGCCTCACCTTCGCGACCTCCATCCCGGCCGCCGTCATCTCCATGGCGGTGCTGCGCCTGTTCGCAACCGGTACGATCCTTGAAAACAACATTGTCCAGACGATCGCGTCGGCGGCGGGCACGCTCTCGGCGATCATTTTCGTCCTGCCCGGCCTCGTCATCATCGGCTGGTGGCATGGCTTTCCCTATTGGCTGTCCGCCTTCACCATCGCGCTCGGCGGCATATTGGGCGTCATGTATTCAGTCCCACTGCGCCGCGCGCTCGTCACCGGGTCCGACCTCCCCTATCCCGAAGGGGTCGCCGCCGCCGAAGTGCTCAAAGTGGGCGCAGGCTCCCGCGAAGGGCTGGAGGAAAATAAGCGCGGCCTTGCCGCCATCCTCATGAGCGCGCTCGCCGCAGCCGCTTTCTCCGTCATCGCCAAGACAAAGCTCATCGCCGAAGAAGCCGCCACCTTCTTCAAATTCGGCGCCGGCGCGACATCGGTGTCGACCAGCTTCTCCATGGCGCTGATCGGCGTCGGCCATCTGGTCGGCCTGTCGGTCGGCGTCGCGATGTTCGTGGGCCTGCTGATCAGCTGGGTGGGCCTCGTCCCCTGGCTCACCGCGCCGCTGCCAGCGGGAGCCGACATCGCCGAAGTCGTCGGCACCACCTTCCGCATGAAGGCCCGCTTCATCGGCGCAGGCACGATTGGCGTCGCGGCGATCTGGACCCTGCTCAAGATATTGGGGCCGATCATCAGCGGCATCCGATCCGCCATGGCCGCCGCCCGGCAGCGCAAGGCAGGCGACGGCAGTCTCCTCGCACTCACCGAGCGGGACTTGCCCATCGGCATCGTCGGCGGCACCATCCTCGCCTCGCTCGCGCCCATCGCCGTGCTGCTCTGGTATTTCGCGCAAGGCGGGCCGATTGCCCTCAACCCGGTTCCGATCCTCATCCTGACCCTCGCCTATATCCTGGTCGCGGGCGTCGTCATCGCGTCGGTCTGCGGCTATATGGCGGGCCTGATCGGCGCATCGAACAGCCCGATCTCCGGCGTCGGCATCCTCGCGGTCCTCGGCGCATCGCTGATCCTCGCCGCCATCTACGGTTCGGGCGGCGATCCAAAACAAAGCCAGGCGCTCATCGCCTATGCCCTGTTCGTCACTGCCATCGTGTTCGGCATTGCCACCATCTCCAACGACAATCTTCAGGACCTCAAGACCGGCCAGCTGGTCGGCGCAACCCCCTGGAAGCAGCAGGTCGCGCTGGTGCTAGGCGTCATCTTCGGCGCCCTCGTCATTCCGCCAGTGCTCGACCTCCTCAACAGCGCCTTCGGCTTCGCAGGCGCTCCGGGAGCCAAGGCCACCGCCCTGCCCGCGCCACAGGCCGCGCTCATCTCCGCACTGGCGAAAGGCGTGCTGGGCGGCGATCTCGACTGGGGCCTCATCGGCACCGGCGCGCTGATCGGCGCAGTAGTCGTCGCCATCGACGAACTGCTCGGCAAGGCAGGCAAGCTCCGCCTGCCCCCGCTCGCGGTCGGCATGGGCATATACCTGCCGATGGCGCTGACCCTGCTGATCCCGGTCGGCGCGGTCATCGGCCACCTCTACAATCGCTGGGCGATGCGCCAGTCCAACCCCGATTTTGCCGAGCGGATGGGCGTGCTGATGGCGACCGGCTTCATCGTGGGCGAAAGCCTGTTCGGCGTCGCCTTCGCCGGGATCGTGGCGGCGACCAACAGCGACGCCCCGCTCGCGCTGGTGGCGGAAAACCCATGGGCCGTGCCCGCCGCGCTCCTCATCTTCGCGGCGGTGATCGCCGCGCTCTATGCGCGCCTCCGCCGCTGGGCGAGCGCACCGCTTGGTTAAAGAGGTAACGGTGAACCATTTCGACCAAATCCTCCCTGCGCGAAGCGTGGGGAGGATGAGCGTCAGCAACCCACCCTCTTCACCGTCCATCCTGGCCGCAATAAATGAAAAGGGCGGCAAATCACTCCACCGCCCCTCCAATCACCTCTTGGCAAACCACGCCGTCAGCGCAGGCTTCAGCCGCGCCCGCGTCTCGATCCGCGTCCTGATGGCGGAGATCGACCGGTCCACCACCTTGCGCGATTCCGGCGTCAGATAACGGCTCGCATAGGCGTCCAGCTTCGTCACCATCGCCGGATCAGCCGACCCACCGCCCAGCCGCGCAATCGCCTGGGACCGCGCCGACACATCGATCAGCGCCTCATATTGCTGCCGGTGCGCCAGCACATAATCGACCGCCAGCATCGGATGCTCCGCACCCACCGCCGATATGATCGCCGCGCTCGTCGTCTTGCCCGGCTCATCCGTCATGGCGAGGTCGAGCGCCTTGCGCCCCAACGCCTCATCCTTCGCCGCGCCCAACAATGCAAAAAGCGTGCTCTTGTCGAGGTCGCTCTTCGCGCCATTGGCCATCGCGCGCAGCTTGTCCCATGTCGCGGCACCAGCATTGTGGGCGATGATGCGCAGCCACACATTGCGCAGCGGCCCTTCCATCAACGCAGGCTCGGCAAAGCGCCGCCGCGCCTCGGCCACCACGGCCTTGTCACCCATGCTACCCAGCGTCGCCACCAGCGCCGACCGAAGCACCGGCACCTGCGCGCCTTCGCCGGGCTTCGCATCATAGCCGACGCCCTTCAGCACCGGCCCCAGCTTGCGTGAGGCATAGGCAGCCACCCGCGCCTGCGCCACCTTGTCGCCCTCCAGCATCGTATAGACACTGTTCAGATAATCAGGCACCTCGGCCAGCACCGCCGGGCTCGCATTGGCGGGCACTGCGTCCACCATGTCCAGCGCCAACCCGATCGGCTGATACCCCCCCAGCCCCAGCTGGAAATTATCGGCCATCAGCCCGATCTGATCCATCGACGACAGCCGGGTGAAACCCGCCGCCAACGCCTTCACATTCACCTCCGGATAGAGGGAGCGATAATAGCCCGTCTGCCCCGCATTGATCACATAGGCCCCGCACCCCGGCAGCGTCACCGAAGCCGTCCCATTCAGGATCAGCCGCTGCGGCGCCCCGCCCACGGTCTGCGCCATCACCGGCACATTCCAACGCAGCGGCGCCTTATCCTTCCGATCGCGGCTGAACTCGCCTTGGCTGAGCGACAGCAAAGTCGATCCGCCCCGGCACTGCGCGCTGTCCACCTTCACCAGCGGAATGCCCGGCTGGCTCGTAAAGTCATGCGCGATGCCGACCAGCCCCTTGGCCCCCGCACCCTCTACCGCCTTCCACAGGTCGTCCGTCACCGTATTCCCATAGGCATGCGCCTTCATGTAGCCGCGAATGCCCTCGCGCCACACATCCTCGCCCGCATAGCCTTCCAGCATGGTGATAACCGCCTCACCCTTTTCATAGGTGATGTCGTCGAACGCCTGGTTCACCTCATCGACGGTATGGATTTTCTGCACCACGGGATGCGTCGTCACCAGCGCATCCAATGCCATCGCCCGCTCACGCCCGCCGACACGGGTCAGCAGCATCTCCCAATCCGGTTGCAACTTGTCCGTGACCTTGGTCGCCATCCAGCTGGCAAAGCCCTCGTTCAGCCACAGATCGTCCCACCAGGCCATGGTGACCAGATCGCCGAACCATTGATGCGCCATCTCATGCGCGACGATCGAGTAAATGGTCCGCTTCGTCCCTTCCGAAGTGAATTTCGGATCGACCAGCAGCGCCCGCTCGAATGTGAAGATCGCCCCCCAATTCTCCATGGCGGAGAAGAACTGGCTCTGTCCCGGCCCCGCGACATTATCCAGCTTGGGCAGCGGAAAGGGCACGCCGAAATAGTCATTATACCAGGGCAGGATCGCCGCCGAAGCATCCAGCGCCAGCTGCGCCTTGCCGGTATTCCCCTTGCCGGTGATCACGCCCACCTCGGTCGCGCCCGCCATTTTAGTGGCGCGCTCCAAATCGCCGAGGCCAAAGAACAGCAGATAGGATGACATTTTCGGCGAAGTGCCAAACATCACCCGCGTCCTGCCACCGCCCAGATCCTGCGACGCCTTGACCGGCATGTTGCTGACCGCCAACTGCCCGGTCGGCACGATCGCGGAAAGATCGAACGTCGCCTTATAGCTCGGCTCGTCAAAGCTCGGCACGAACCGCCGCGCATCGGGCGCCTCGAACTGCGTGAACAGCGCCCGCTTCTGCGCCCCCGCATTGTCCTTGTAATCCAGCGCGAACATCCCGTTCGCCTGCGTGTTGATGACGCCGCCATAGGCGATGTCCAGCTTGTAGGCGCCCGGCTGCACCGGCTTGCCGAAATCCAGCGTCACCGTCTGCGCATTCGCGTCGATCTTCGCGGCACCCGCCATCGCCTTGCCCTGGACAGGCGTCAGCGTAACACTGCCAATGCTAAGGTCAGCCGCATTCAACACCAGCACCGGCAGCGCCTGCGCGACATTCAGGTCGACCGTCACCTTGCCCGTGAATTTGAGGTTCGCCGCATCCGGCACCACCTCAATGGCATAATGACTGGGAGCCGCCCCACGCGGCAATTGCGTCGTGATCCCCGGCGCAGGCCCGGCGGGCGTTTGGGCGATAGCAGGCTGAACAAGGGCAAGCGGCGCGGCCGCCAGCAATAGGGAAGAAATTTTGGAAAGGGACATCAGGTTCGCAACTCCGACACGTTGAGAACGGCACGGCCCGGGCGGCCATGTGCCATGATAGTTGCGGGATCGAACCTTTCTCGCCTGCGGTCAAGCGGTTGTCGGAATTTTGTTGTTCGTTTGTTTAACAGGGAGGGCTTGGCGAACGCTCTCGAGCACACCATCGAGATTCTCGATGACCTCATGATTCCAGAAGCGGATTACCGAGTAACCCTGTCGCTCTAAAAAACGCGTACGCGACAGGTCAGCCTCATCGCCGTGCTGGCCTCCGTCAACTTCCACGATCAGGCGATGTTCAGCGCAAAGCAGATCAACGACGTAGGGACCTATTGTTGCCTGCCGACGGAACTTGAATCCATCCAACTGCCGATTGCGCAAAGCGGCCCAAAGTTGCTTCTCGCATTCCGTCGCGTTCTGCCGCAACATCGCCGCGTTAGGATTGGTGCGCCGTACCCCCATAGCTCGCCCCCACCCTCACCCAACCCTCTCCCGCCAGCGGGAGAGGGCTTTATTCTGACTTCCTTCTCCCGCTCGCGGGAGAAGGATACGGAGCCTTGTCGGCACCGCCGACTAGGCGAAGTTGGATGAGGGTGGACGAGGGTCGCCTCAACCCCGCCCCCGATACCCCGGCACATCCTGCGCAGGCAGCCACAACCCCGCAGGCGGCTCACCCGACTGCCAGAACACATCGATCGGAATCCCCCCACGCGGATACCAATATCCGCCGATCCGCAACCACAAAGGCTGCATCTCGGCAAACAGCCGCTCGCCAATCCCCACCGTGCAATCCTCATGGAAAGCGGCATGGTTGCGGAACGCCCCCAGAAACAGCTTCAACGACTTCGATTCGACGATCGTCGCGGCAGGCGCATAATCGATCACCAGATGGGCAAAGTCCGGCTGCCCCGTCACCGGACAGAGCGATGTGAACTCCGGCGCGGTGAATCGCACCAGATAGGGCTTCCCCGGCCGGGGGTTGGGCACATAATCGAGAACTGCTTCCTCAGGGCTTGCAGGCAACGCACTGCTCTGCCCCAGATGGATCGGCATCATGCTTTGGGGTATATCGGTCATGACCGGCCATCTACGCCATCGCACGCCTAATGTCACCGCAACCTGATCCCGCCATGCCATTCATCTCCCGTTCAGCGTCATCATTGCCTTGGCTGCTTGCCATGGGGACGCGTCCTGCCATCTTGATCGCCTTGCCGCTGCTGCTGGCCACGCCTTCGCTCGCGCAGGAACAGGGCAGCAGTGATCCCGTCTTCAACCTGCCGCGCACATCGCAGCCACCGTCCGACCCAAATCGTCAGGGGCCAGAACTGGACGTGTTCCGTGGCACGCCAGTGACGCCGCCAGCCAGCACGCCTGTCATCACCCCGCCTCCGCCAGTCGTCGCGCAGCCCCAACCAGCCGCCCCAGCCCAGTCGCAGCGCCCCGCCGCAACGGCGCCACGCCCGGCCCCCGCTAAACCCACAGCTCCCGCCCGCGAGCCCGAAAGCCGCAGCCCCGCGTCCCAGCCTTCGGCCCCGCAATCGCCAGCACCCCAGTCTCTGGCACCCCAATCCCCCGCACCCCAGTCCCCGGCATCGCAATCCGCGCCAGCAGAACCCGCCGCACCGCAAGCCGCCCCTGCCCCAGCGCCCGCCACGCCCGCCGCCGAACCCCCGCTCAGCGCGTCTGCCAATGCCTCTTCCTGGGGCTGGATCGCAGGAAGCATCGCCTTGCTCGCGGCGATCGTGGCCGCAGCCTGGCTTTTCCTGCGCCGCCCTCCCGAAGAAGAACAGCAGCCCTTCGTCGAACAACAGGAATCCGCGCTAATACCCCCGTCTCCCGCGCCCGCGCCCCAGCCAGCGTCGGCGAAGCCGATTCCCGCACCCACCGCCGCAACGGCCGATCGGCCATGGATCGACCTCACTCTTGAAGTCCGCAGCGCCCGTCTCTCACTGATGGGCGCCACCATCGGCTACGCTCTGACGCTCCACAATCGCGGCGAACGCAGCGCGGACGACATTCTGATCCGCACCTTCATGGCCAATGCGGACGCCAACCAGCAGGCGCAGCTACAGCTATTCTTCGCCGGAGCCGTCGGGCTGCCCGCTCATTCCGCCGTCTCGCTCACACCCGGACAGCGCCTCAGCCTGACAGGCGAGCTACGCCTGCTGCCCGACCAGATCGCGCCCGTGCAGATGGGCGATCGCGCGCTGCTCATCCCACTCATCGCCTTCGACGCGCAATATCGCTGGTCCGACGAACCGGAGGGCACTCCTGTCGGATCAGGCCGCACCGGCCGCGCCTTCATCGTCGGCCAGGAAAAGACCCCGCCCGCCGACCGCCTCGCCCCGTTCCGCGTCGATCAGGGGCCACGCCAGTTCCGCACCCCCGGCAGCCGCGCCACCGCGCTCGAACTGGCGAGCTAAGTCTCCCGCTACCCGTCATCCCAGCGAACGCTGGGATCTCAGGCCAGTTCGCGCCACTCCTCACGAGATTCCAGCCGTCGCTGGAATGACGACCTAGCGATAGGGCATGACGAATGCCCCCAACACCCTTCCCACACCCTCATCACCCGCCTAAAAAGGTCGCCACGCACCAACAAAAGAGGCGGCATGGACATCCTCATCTCCACCGATTGGCTCGCAACCCAACTGGGCCAGGACGATCTCAAGATACTCGACGCCAGCCTCTTCCTGCCCGGCACCCCACGCGATCCCCGCGCCGAGTTCGAAGCCGCCCACATCCCCGGCGCCGACTATCTCGACCTCCCCAGCCTTTCCGATGCAGACGACCCGCGCCCTGGCATGTTGCCGACCGACGCCTTCATGACCGAACGCTGCCGCGCGCTCGGCATCAACGCGGACAGCCGCGTCATCCTCTACGACAACAGCCCCACGCACAGCGCTGCCCGCGCCTGGTGGATGATGCGTCTCTATGGCGTGGGCCGCGCGGCCGCGATCCTGGACGGCGGCCTGCCGAAGTGGGTCGCCGAAGGCCGCCCGACGGAAAGCGGCTGGCCCGTCATCCCGCGTGGCGACGCCACAGCCCGGCGGGCCGAGGGCCAAGTCCGCACGAAGGACGACCTGCTCGCCAACCTTGACAACCATGCCGCGCAAGTCCTCGACGCGCGCGGCGCCGCCCGCTTCACCGGCGAGGAGAAAGAACCCCGCCCCGGCATGGCATCGGGCCATATCCCCGGCTCGCGCAACGTCCCGTCCGCCTCCCTCTTCAACGCCGACAACAGCATGAAGAAGGGCGAGGAACTCCGCCAGCTGTTCCTTGACGCTGGCACCGACTTCTCCCGTCCCATCATCACCAGCTGCGGCAGCGGCGTGACGGCGGCCATCCTGCTCGCGGGCCTTGAATTGCTCGGCAAGTCGGACGTTACCCTTTATGACGGCAGCTGGTCGGAATGGGGCCTCGATCCCGCCACGCCCAAAGCAACGGGTGCCGCCGCATGAGCAAGGATCGCAAGCCGCTCACCCAATTGGCGCAGGCCGGACGCAAGCCTGAATGGACCGGCATGCCCGGCCAGCCCGGCGCCATCGTCAACCCGCCGGTCTGGCGCGCCTCGACCATCCTCTATGACGATGTCGCCCATCTGCGCAGCGCCGCGCGCAGCAGCACGCACGAACGGCTCTTCTACGGCCGCAAGGGCACGCCCACAGCCTGGAGCCTCGCCGATGCGCTGACGGAAATGGAGCCCGGCGCGGAAGGAACGATGCTCTTCCCCTCCGGCGTCGCCGCGATTGCCTGCGCGCTCCTTTCGGTCCTGAAGCCTGGCGACCAGTTGCTCATGGTCGACAGCGCCTACGACCCCACCCGCAACTTCTGCGAACAGATGCTAAAAAGTTACGGCATCGAAACGATCTACTATGACCCCGTCGCCGATTCCGTTTCAATTGACCAACTCATTCATGAAAACACCCGCGCCATTTTCCTGGAAAGCCCCGGCAGCCTGACTTTCGAGGTGCAGGATATCCCCGCCATCACCGCCCTCGCGCGGGAAAAGGGCATCGTCACTCTCCTCGACAATACATGGGCCACGCCCTTCTTCTTCCCCGCCCTCGCCCACGGCATCGACATCACGATCCTCGCCTGCACCAAATATATCGTCGGCCACAGCGACGTCATGCTCGGCTCCGTCACCGCGACACCTGAGCATTTCCCAAAGCTCCGCCAGACCGCCCATCTCCTCGGCCAAATGGTCAGCCCCGACGACGCCTGGCTCGCCAGCCGCGGCCTCCGCACCCTCGGTGTCCGCCTGAACCAACATCAGGAAAGCGCGCTCCAGATCGCCCGTTGGCTCGCCGAACAGCCCGACGTCGCCCGCGTCCTCCACCCCGCGCTGGCAAGCTGTCCCGGCCATGAAAATTGGACGCGCGACTTTTCCGGTTCCAGCGGCCTGTTCAGCTTCGTTCTCAAGGGCGGCGGCGAAGAAGCCCGCGCCGCGTTGATCGACGGCCTCGACCATTTCGGCATCGGCTACAGCTGGGGCGGTTTCGAAAGCCTGGCTTTGCCCGTCGATCCAGCACGCTACCGCACCGCCACCATATGGCAGGCGGAAGGTCCGCTTGTCCGGCTACAGATCGGGCTTGAAGATCCTGCCGACCTCATTGCAGACATCGATGCCGGCCTCGCCCGCTTCCGCAAGGCCCGGGGATGAGCCGGGGCCTCCCCAACCTCCTGGCCCTGCTGCCCGGAAATCCGGCGATCATTCACCCCCTTGTCGCGCTGGCGATCGCGGCGGTTTTGTTCCTGATTGCCGACGGGGTCGCCCATATCATCGGCCCGCGCCTGCGCCGCCGGGCACGACCATTAGGGGAGGCATTGGCCGGACATTTCCGCCCCATCCTTCGCCACAGCCTTGGAAGCGGTCTTTTCGCCCTGGCTGTCATGCTATGGCCGGTCGGCGCGCTCGCCCACCTCATCCTTGGCGGCGCCTTCGCACTCTCCGTCGCCTTGCTCGCCGTCCATATCCTGCGCAGCCTCGCCATTCCGCGCTGGGCTGTCGTTCCGCTCGCCCTGTTGCTGTTCGTCATGATCCTTTCGGGCAGCAGCGGCGGCTTCGCGCCCGTTGCGGACATGCTTGACGGCATCGGCATAGACCTTGGCCAACGGCGGATCACGTTGCTTGGCCTTGTCAGCACCGCCGCGATCTGCGTCCTGCTCTTTGCGCTGGTACGGCTCGCCAATCGTCTGTTCGCCCGCAGCATCGACCGTGCCAAAGGGCTCGATCCCACGCAAAAGCTGCTCGCCCAAAAGCTCGCCGCCATCGCCGCCGTCGTCGCCGCCTTCTTCATCGGCGTCGATCTGCTCGGCATCGACCTTACTGCCTTCGCCGTCTTTTCCGGCGCGCTGGGCCTGGCCGTCGGCTTCGGCCTGCAAAAAACCTTCGGCAATCTGTTCGCCGGGATCATCCTGCTCATGGACCGCTCGATCAAGCCGGGGGACGTCATCGTTGTCGGCGACAGCTTTGGCTGGGTGAACAAGATCGGCGTTCGCGCCGTCTCTGTCCTGACCCGCGACGGCAAGGAGCATCTGATCCCGAACGAAAATCTGATGACGCAGGAAGTGGAGAACTGGTCCTATTCCGACCGCAATGTCCGCATCCGCATTCCAGTGGGCATCGGTTACGACAGCGACCTCAAGCTCGCGCAGGAGCTCATGCTACGCGCCGCGCAGGAAAGCCCACGCGTCCTGCGCAATCCCAAGCCCAATGTCTGGTTGACGGGCTTTGGCGAAAACCGTGTCGAACATGACATATTGGTGTGGATCAGCGACCCCGAAGGCGGCGTCGGAAGTGTCAAATCGGACGTGCTGAACCGCCTCTGGCTGTTGTTTCGCGAGCATGGGATCACGATCCCCTATCCACAGCGGGTGATACATCAGGCTGCGCCAAGCGCTCGGTCTTTTGTTGCAGAGTAGCAACATTACGGACGTAAAAGACAACCAATAGCAATAATTTCTTGTGCAGCGCGGCATGCGTCGGCATGTCGTGCCTGTTCAGGTCATTCGATCCGGCCCTTCGTGGGAATAGAGAATTCGAGATCCTGGCGCAGGCGGGACCATCGCAGAAAACCACCAAGGGGAATCCAATGCGTAAGTCCATTCTCGGCCTCTCGGCCGTCGCTCTCGCTGCTCTGTCCGTCCCGGCGCTCGCCCAGGACGAAGCTACGCCAGCGCTCACCGTCACCGGCAACGCTGCCGTAGTCAGCGACTATCGCTTCCGTGGCATTTCGCAGACCGACAAGCGTTTCGCGCTGCAGGGCGGCATCACCGTCACCCATGAATCGGGCTTCTATGTCTCGACCTGGGGCTCTTCCATCGACGATTATGTGGCCGCTAGCAGCGACCAGGAACTCGACCTGATCGCAGGCTATTCGCGGACCTTCGGCGCCGCGACCGTCGATGTCGGCGTGCTCTATTATTACTATCCCGGTTCGGGCGGTGCGAACACCGACTTCGTTGAGCCCTATGCTTCGGTCAAGGGCACTTTCGGCCCGACAACGGCCAAGCTCAGCGCCGCCTATGCACCCAAGTCGCGTGCCCTTTCCGTCGATGGCGGCCTGACCCGCGAAGACAATCTCTATGTCGCGGGCGACCTGTCGGCCAGCGTTCCCAACACGCCGCTGGGCGTGTCGGCGCATCTCGGCCACAGCTTTGGCCCCAGCTACCTGACCATCGGCAAGGAATATACCGACTGGAACATCGGCGCGACCTACACTTGGAGCCACCTGACCTTCGGCGTGAGCTATGTGGACACCGACAAGTCGCTCTACAGCCCCAGCGGCCGTAACATCAGCAAGGCTGGCGTAGTGGGTTCGATCACCGCCTCCTTCTGATTTCTTCGATTATGAAATGAAGAGGCCGCGATCTCGATGATCGCGGCCTTTTTCGTGTCCGCAGTTATACGGGGTCGCGCACCTTGATTCGCCCGTTTATACAGGGCGCCATGTCCGCATTCCTGCTGTTCCTGATCTTCGCCGCCACCGTCACCGCGATGGAGGGCTTTGCCTATGTCATGCATCGTTGGGTGATGCATGGGCCGGGCTGGTTCCTGCATGCCAGCCATCATCGTCCCCGCAACGGAATGTGGGAAGCGAACGACCTCTATTTCGTGATCTTCGCACTCCCCTCGATCCTGCTGCTGCTGGGCGGCGTGCAATGGGGCTGGGGCGATTGGGCCACCGCATGCGGCGCGGGGATCGCGGCTTATGGCCTCATCTATCTCGGCTTTCACGACATCCTCGTCCATCAGCGGGTCACCCACCGCCATGTTTCACGCTCTCCCTATATGAAGCGGATCGTTCAGGCGCACCGGCTGCATCATGCGGTCGAAACGCGCGAGGGCTGCGTCAGCTTCGGCTTCTTGGTCGCGCCGCGCCCGGAGGAGCTGAAAAGGCAGCTGGCGCAGGGGGATCGGCGGAAGGGCGTGCGGAAGGCACGCGGGTTCATGGAAGCAGAGTGAGCAATCGGTTCATTTCTGGCCCTTTGGCAGCGACGGCAGCAAGCTGAATGGCACGCATCGGCCTGCTGGGCGGCTCCTTCAATCCGGCGCATGGCGGCCATCGCGCAATCTCGCTGTTCGCTGCGAAGGCCCTGCGACTGGACGAAGTCTGGTGGCTGGTCTCGCCAGGTAATCCGCTCAAGCCACGTGCTGGCATGGCGTCCCTCCCCTCGCGCCTCGCCCATGCGCGCCATATCGCTCGACGCGCGGCGATTCGGCCCACGGCGATCGAGAAAGCGCTGGGCACCCGATACACCGCCGATTCGCTAAAAGGGATCAGGCGCCGCTTCCCCCGCAACCAGTTCATCTGGCTAATGGGCGCGGACAATCTGGCCCAGTTCGGCCAGTGGAAAGATTGGCGCGGCGTCGCGCGACAGATGCCCATTGCCGTGATCGCCCGTCCCGGCTATGATGGAGTTGCCCGTGGCTCTGGGGCCATGGCCTGGCTGCGGCGTTTCGTCCGGCCCGCGCGCCAGAGTGCAGACTGGACGGATTGGAGACCGCCGGCGCTTGTGCTTTTGCGCTTTCGCCCTGATCCAAGATCGGCGACCCTGCTGCGGCAGGCGAAACCCCTCTGGCATCGCGAATATGAACATGCACGCGTGCGCGATCCGCTCACGCGCCGGTTGATTGTCTAGAATGGAGCATTTTTGACCAGACCACATCCTGCCAACGACCCGGCCCATGGTGCCGACAGCGTTGCCGCCCTGCACGACCTTGTCCTGAAATCGCTCGACGATGACCAGGCGCAGGAAACCATCTCCATCCCGCTTGAAGGCAAGAGCAGCATTGCCGACCATATGGTGATCGCCAGCGGGCGTTCATCACGTCAGGTCGCGTCGATGGCCCAGAAGCTTGCCGAGCGTATCAAGCAGGCCACCGGCCGCTCCGCGCGCGTGGAGGGACTGCCGGTCGCTGACTGGGTACTGATCGATGCGGGCGACGTGATCGTCCACCTGTTCCGGCCCGAAGTGCGCAGCTTCTACAATCTGGAACGGATGTGGGGCTTTGTCGACGCGCCGGTCGCTGGCACGGCCTGAAGGCTCTTACGGCATCGGCCTTGCTCGCCGATGCATGCAGACCTTCGACAAGCGCGCACTGACCCCTTAGGAGCGTGAGCCATGCTCCTCCACATCATCGCGCGCGGCAAGATCGGACGTTCGGCGGAAGCGGAACTGGTCGAACGCTATGTGAAGCGGCTGACCATGCCGCACAGGATCACCGAACTGCCCGACCGTGGCGGCAAGCTGCCGCCCGCTCCGACTGGCACGATCACCGTGATGCTCGACGAGAAAGGCCGTCAGCTCAGCTCCATGGACTTCGCCAAAAGGCTCGAAGGCTGGCGAGACCAGGGCGCGCGCGAATGCCGCTTCCTGATCGGCGCGGCGGACGGCTTCGACGACGAAGCTCGCGCCGGGG
Source organism: Sphingobium sp. Cam5-1 (assembly GCF_015693305.1). Lineage (NCBI taxonomy): Bacteria > Pseudomonadati > Pseudomonadota > Alphaproteobacteria > Sphingomonadales > Sphingobiaceae > Sphingobium > Sphingobium sp. Cam5-1. The sequence goes on from NZ_CP065138.1 coordinate 2,209,726, forward strand.
CCGACCTGCTGATCGCCTTTGGCGCGATGACCTGGCCGCACATGATGGCCCGCGCCATGCTGGCCGAACAATTGTGGCGCGCCTGTTCCATCCTTTCGGGCCACCCCTATCATCGCGAAGGCTGATGCCGCCACCGCTCGACATGGATGGGCGTTTGCGCCTAGTCAGATATCGCCGGTCGCAAGCAGGACCGGCAGGGGGCAAGGGGTGAAAAGGTCAACAGCCTTCGCAGCGATCATCGGCGGCGCAGCGGTGATCGCCGCCGCGCGCCTGACTGCGGCTCCTCAAGCAGGCATCATCCTGGGCGGCACGGGCGAGACCACCCTGCGTCAGGAACAGGCTGCGCTGAAGGCGGCCCGCATCCAGTCCGAACAAGCACGCGAACGCTCCCAGCGGTTGGAACAGCAGGCAACGGCTGCGCGGGACGAAGCCGAACAGGCGCGCCGCCGCGCCGCCGCCATGGCTGCCCGTATCCAGCAGGCCGAGGCTGACATTCAAGCGGCCCAAGCGCGTATCGCGATCATAGCCCGCATGCAACGTTCGCAGGCGGCGCGGCTGGCGGCCAAGCAGGAGCCGGTTGTCCGTTTGACCGCCGCCCTTCAGATGATGGCGCGGCGGCCTCTGGCTCTGGCGCTGGTGCAGCCGGGGTCGCTGAGCGATGCCGTCCACATGCGCGCCGTGCTGGGACAGATATTGCCCGTCATTCAGGAGCGCACAGCGGGCTTGCGCGCTGAACTGGAGCGCAGCCGTGCCTTGCGTGAGACCGCCGAGCAGGCCGCCGCTTCACTCGCGCAAAGCCAGGCCGACCTTCGCAATAGCCAAGCCGCTTTACGCAGCTTGGAAACGCAAAAGCGGCTGGCGGAGAGGGACTATCGCTCCAACGCCAATCTGGAGAGTGACCGCGCTCTCGCCCTGGGCGAAAGAGCCCGCGACATCGTCGATCTGATGGATCGCCTCCAGGCGGCAGGTGATCTTCGCGAAGAACTCGCAGCGCTCCCCGGCCCGCTGCTCAGGCCAGCGCGCCCAGACCTCGCAATGGCGCCCGCACAGGCAAGGCAGCGCAGCGCGGGCGGACCTCCACCCTATCGCTTGCCTGTTATGGGCCAGTTGGTCACCGGCATGGGTGAATTGTCGGAAAGCGGCGTCCGGTCGCGGGGCCTCACCATCGCCACCCAGTCGGGCGCGCTCGCCGTCGCACCTACGGCGGGACGCGTCGTCTTCGCAGGGCCTTATCGCGGCTACGGCCAGATCATGATCCTCGATCATGGCGGCGGTTGGACCACGTTGATCACCGGATTGCATCGGCTTTCCGCCGCCGTGGGCGACGACGTGCGACAGGGCGATCCGCTGGGCAACGCGGGAAGCGGCCGTCCGACCATTACGATCGAACTGCGTCGCAATGGCCGTCCGGTCGATATCGTGCCGTTGGTCGGGCTAGGCTGAAAGCGCTAGAGCATCGTGCGCAAAAGTGAGAACCGGTTTTGCGCTTAAACGATGCGATAACAAAAAACTAGAGCGCGCGATCTGCGTCCGATTAAATGCAGCGCGCTCTAGCGCCGCCAACGCGCCCAGATGGCCGTCGGCAACTCCAGCCCTCTTGCTTCCTCGCGCACGGCCAATTCGCCCGCTTCGACCGTACCGGGAAGGTCAGCAAAGGCCTGCTTCAGCAGTTCCCCAATCGCCAGTGCGGACATGCGCACGGCATAGACGGTCAGGAACAGGAAGCGGCTGTCGGCATCCAGCAGGCGGCGGCAATCCGCGATCAGCCGAGGCAGATCCTCTTCCAGCCTCCAGATTTCACCGTCCGGCCCACGGCCATATTTAGGCGGGTCGAGCAATATGCCGTCATAGCGCCGCTCTCGCCGGACCTCGCGAGCGACGAACTTCGCGGCATCGTCAACGATCCAGCGCACGGGGCGGTCTTCCATCCCCGACGCGGCGGCATTGGCCCGCGCCTGCGCCACCGACTTCTTCGACGCATCGACATGCACCATCTGCGCGCCGACCGCCGACATCGCCAATGTCCCGACGCCGGTATAGCCGAACAGGTTCATGATCTGCGGCTGCTCCAGCCCAGCCGTCTGCTCGCGCATCCAGTTCCACACCGGCGCCATGTCGGGAAAGAAACCGAGATGCCGGAAAGGCGTGCAACTCGCCTGAAACGTCACCTCATTCCAGCTGAGCGGCCAGCCTTCGGCAGGCACCGGACGATCATAGAACCAACGGCCCCCGCCCTCTTCATCCGATCCCGGCACGAATTCGCCATCCGCGTGCCAGTCAGCGCTCGCAGGCGCCCACATCGCCTGCGGCTCGGGCCGGATGAAGCGATAATGGCCATAGCGTTCCAGCTTGCGGCCGTGACCCGAATCGAGCAGGCCATAGTCGGCCCACGGCTCACCGATGAGCGTGTCGAGCTTCATGCTCGCGGCGTAGCGCGCTCCGCGACATAGGCGGTGATCGCCTCAAAGGTCGCGGGCAGCTTGGCAGAGGCTTCCTCACGGGCGAACAGGTCACCCATGCGGGCAGGCAGAGGCGGACGAAGCCCGGTGGCGCGCTCCACGGCCTCGCGGAACTTGGCCGGATGCGCCGTCGCCAGCGTGACGATCGGCACACCTGCCTCAACCTCCATCTCGCGCGCGGCGGCAAGGCCCACGGCAGTATGGGGGTCAATGACCTGACCCGCTCCATCAAAGGCCCAACGAATCGCCATGTTCATTGCGTCGCCATCGACGCGCGCCGAAGCGAACAGCTTCGCCGCGCCAGCCCGCTGCGCATTGGTGAGGCGCATCGCCCGGCTTGTCTCGAAACCCTTCATCTGCTCCGCCAGCGCCGGACCGCCACGGCCACCCGCGTCGAACAGCAGTCGTTCGAAATTCGAACTGATCTGGATATCCATGCTGGGCGTGGAGGTCTGAACGACTTGGCCCTGGCTATAGTCACCATCCGCCAGCGCGCGGTGCAGAATGTCGTTGACGTTGGTCGCGACCATCAGCTTCGCAACGGGAAGACCCATTTGCGCCGCGACATAACCAGCGAACACGTCGCCGAAATTGCCGGTGGGGACCGAAAACGCGACCTGCCGCTCCGGCGCGCCAAGCCTTACGGCGGCGTAGAAATAATAGACCACCTGCGCCATCAATCGCGCCCAGTTGATGCTGTTCACCGCCGAAAGATTGAACTTCTTCGAAAAGGCAGGGTCGTTGAACATCGCCTTCACGAGCGCCTGCGCGTCGTCGAAGCTGCCCTCTATCGCGATATTATGGACGTTGGGCGCGCGCACTGTCGTCATCTGGCGCCGTTGCACGTCGGACACGCGACCTTCCGGGTGCAGCATGAAGATGTCAATCTTCTCGCGCCCTGCAACGGCGTCGATCGCCGCCGACCCGGTGTCGCCCGACGTGGCACCGACGATCGTCAGATGATCATCCCGGCGAGACAGGAACCGCTCGAACAGCTGCCCCAGCAATTGCAGCGCGACATCCTTGAACGCCAGGGTCGGGCCATGAAAAAGTTCGAGCAGCCAATGCTGGTGGTCCAGCTGAACCAGCGGCGTCACCGCGTTGTGGCTGAACCGGCCATAGGCGGCAGTGCACAGCTCGCGCAGTTCATCTTCGCTGAGCGAGCCTGCGACATAGGGGGCCATGACGCGAACGGCGGTTTCCACATAGGAAAGCCCGGCGAGGGCGCGTATGTCCGCCTCCGAAAAGCGCGGCCAGCTTTCCGGAACATAGAGTCCGCCATCGGACGCCAGCCCTGCCAGCGTCACATCCTCGAAACCCAGCGCAGGCGCGCTTCCCCTGGTGCTCACATATTGCATGATGGGGAAGCGCGGTAACGAGGCTGGAGCGTTGGAGCAAGCCTTTACGACGGATCGGCCGGTGGAGGCGCCCGGTTGCGAAGCGCAAGGACGTAGATAACCAGGGCCACCGCAGCGAAGAAGAACCACTGGATGGCGTAAGCGAGGTGATTGTTCGGCACGTCGTTGACGCTCGGTGGGGCAACCGGTTTGAGCCCTTCCGGCGCGCGCTCCGCGATCAGCATCGGCCGCAGCGGAAGGACATTGGCCGTGAAGCGCGACAACAACGTCCGGTGATCCGGCTCTTCGGATATCCAGCCGGTGACCTGGCCGCCTTTCCAATTTGGTTTCATGTCCGGCTGTTTGGCGACGCCCAAAGCAACCAGCGCTCCAGGCCCTTCTGCCCCGGTGGCGCATTGGGCGATATAGCGGTAGCCGACCGACCCATCGGCGGCCCGTCCCGCTTCCGTCTGCCAGCCAACGACATTCAGGCAATGAACGGAAGAGCGGCGGAACAGCAGCACGGGCGGAACAGGTGGCATTTGCGGGAAGCTGACAGTCGGCTTGGCTGGATTGGCCGACGCAAGGGCCAGCATCGCCTCCTTCTCGCCGCGGCGTTGCAACTGCCAGATGCCAAGGGCGATCATGACCAGCACGGCCCCTGCCACGATAATGCTGGCAAAAAGAGGGACGCGACGCGCGGTCATGGCGTGGTCGCCGACGCTATGGTCGCCCCGGCCAAAGCGGACGGGCCGAGCTGCCGGAAGGCAGGCGCGGCGCTCATATTCGACGGCCGGACGCTGGGCAGAGAGACGCAGGACGGCTGGAAGAGCGCTGGTGTGAAAAGAAGCATGACGGCAGGCATAATTATCTTCCGTCTAAAAGAAAACGGCCGGTTACTACCGGCCGTTTGCTTGATGGGTAAGGCCTAGTCCTTAGCCGCCGTGCATCGGAGCGCCCCAGCCGCCCCACACATAGATGGCGACGAACAGGAACAGCCAGACGACGTCGACAAAGTGCCAGTACCAGGCAGCGGCCTCAAAGCCGAAATGCTGGCGAGGAGTGAAGTGCCCCTTATAGACGCGCACCAGATTGACGATCAGGAAGATCGTACCGATCAGAACGTGGAAGCCGTGGAAGCCCGTCGCCATGTAGAAGGCCGAGCTGTAAGGGCTACCGCCGAACGGGAACGGCGCGTGCATATATTCATAGGCCTGGATCGAGGAGAAGAGCAGGCCGAGGATCACCGTCAGCCACAGGCCGGTTTTCAGACCTTCGCGATCTCCATGGATCAGCGCGTGGTGCGCCCAGGTGACGGTCGTGCCTGAGCAGAGCAGGATCAGCGTGTTGAGCAGCGGCAGCTCAAACGCGTTCATCACCTCGATCCCCTTGGACGGGAACAGACCTTCGATCGGAGCAAGCTGGCTCGGGAAGAGCGAGAAGTCGAAGAACGCCCAGAACCAGCCAACGAAGAACATGACTTCTGAAGCGATGAACAGGATCATGCCGTAGCGCAGATGCAATTGCACCACCGGCGTATGGTCACCGGCATGCGCCTCTGCGATCACGTTCGCCCACCAACTATACATGGTGAACAGCACGCCCGCGACGCCGATCAGGAACACCCAGCCACCACCGGCAGGCATGGCATCAGGGTGCATCCACATGATCGCGCCGAGCGCCATTACCAGCGCCGACATGGACCCGAATAGCGGCCAGATGCTGGGCGGTAGAATATGATAATCGTGCTGCTTGGCGCCTGCCATGACGTACTCTTCCCTGTTCGCGTTCGCGTTATCGTGGATTGCCTTAGCTCGGCTTCTTGTCCTGCTCAACAGGATAGAAGGTGTAGCTTAGCGTAATTTGCTGAGTGTCCCTATTGTCGGGATCATTCAGTATTTTGGGATCAACATAGTAAATCACCGGCATGCGAACCTGCTCGCCCGGCTGCAATGTCTGCTGAGTGAAGCAGAAACACTGGATCTTGGTGAAGTAGGCGCCAGACTGGATCGGCGTCACGTTGAAGCTGGCCGTGCCCGTAACCGGCTTGTCCGACATGTTTTTCGCGATGAAGATCGCCATGTCGCGCGCGCCAACGGTCACCGTATCCGTCCGGTGTTCGGGATAGAATTGCCAGGGCATGCCAGGCTGAACATTGGAATCGAACCGGATCGACATTGTATGGCCGACCGCTGGCTGCAACTTGACATCAGCAGCAGCGCGCTGCGTCGTGCCGCCAAATCCCGTTTGCTGACAGAAGATTCGGTAGAGCGGGACCGATGCGAAACCCAGCCCAAGCATAGCCAATCCTACCGCCGTCATAGTCATGAGCGTGCGGCGGTTCCGGCGATCCCGATCAAAAGGCGACGGCGGCAAGCTGGCCATTATTGTCCCGCGCCAATCTTCACGATCGTGATCGCGTAAAAGAGAATGACGAGCGCCCCGAGCAACAGCCCAGTGACAATGGCGCGCGACTTCTGCCGACTGCGTACCTGCTTTTCCTCCTCGGGCGTCATGCCAGCAACCAACGATCGATGACAACCGCTCCGAACAGAAGGAAAAGATAGAGGATCGAATATTTGAACAGTCGGCGTTCGGGACCCATGCGGCTGGGATCCATTTCACGGCGCCGGTAGACCTGAAAGGCGAAGATCACGAACAGGCCCGTACCGAACAAGGCAGTTACGCCGTAAATCAGACCCGTAAGGCGAAGCAGAATGGGTGCCATCGCCGCGGCGGCCATGATCGCGGTGTAAAACCATATCTGACGGCGCGTAGCAACTTCACCTGATACGACGGGCAACATCGGGATGTTTGCCGCAGCGTAGTCAGTCTTCACGAACAGCGCGAGTGCCCAGAAATGCGGCGGAGTCCAGAAGAAGGTGAGCAGGAAAAGCGCCACGGCGAGAGCGCCAACGTCACCTGTGACTGCAGCCCAACCGATAACGGGAGGAAAAGCCCCCGCAGCACCGCCAATGACGATGTTCTGTGTTGTCCGGGGCTTGAGCCAAATAGTGTAAATGAAAACATAGAAAAGAATCGACACCGCCAGGATAGCAGAGGCGAGCCAGTTCGTCGCCACGCCCATCAGCAGGACGGAGAAGAAGGAAAGGCCGACGCCGAAATGGAGCGCCGACTGCCGGTCCATCCGGCCGGCAGGCAACGGGCGGTTGGCGGTCCGCTTCATCTTTGCGTCAATATCCGCCTCATACCATTGGTTGAGCGCCGCCGCTGCGCCAGCGCCCAGCGCTATGCACAGGATGGCGGTGAAGGCGAGTACGGGATGGATTTGACCGGGCGCCGCGAGCAGCCCGCAAAGACCGGTGAAGACGACCAATGTCATCACGCGCGGCTTGGTCAACGCGACAAAGTCGCGCCAGTGCGCGGGAATCGTGGAAGCGGCGCTCCCGGTCATGAACGGCGAACTTGCCATATGCTCCTCATGCGGCAGCCCGGCACCATCACAGGCGCCGGGGCTGCTAACTGCGGGTCCGCGACATTCGTCGCCACCCGGCATCCTGCTGGATGCATATTTTTCGCCGATCGTCAGTCGATGACCGGCAGCGTTTCGAACTGGTGGAACGGCGGCGGGCTGGGCAGCGTCCATTCCAGCGTCGTCGCGCCTTCACCCCACGGATTGCCTTCTGCCTTCTTGCCAAAAGCAAGCGACCAGAAGACGTTCACGAAGAAGATCAACACACCAACGGCCATGATCTCATAGCCATGGCTGGCCACGCTGTTCCAGTAGGCAAAGGCCTCCGGATAATCGGGGTAGCGGCGGGGCATGCCCGACAGGCCGAGGAAGTGCATGGGGAAGAACAGCAGGTTCACGCCCACGAAGAACACCCAGAAGTGCAGGTGACCGAGAAATTCGCTGTACATGCGACCCGACATCTTCGGGAACCAATAGTAGAAGCCCGCGAAGAGACCGAATACCGCGCCCAGCGACAGCACGTAATGGAAGTGGGCAACGACATAATAGGTGTCGTGCAGCACGTCATCGACGCCGCCATTCGCCAGGACAACGCCGGTGACGCCGCCCACGGTGAACAGGAAGATGAAGCCGAGCGCCCAGACCATCGGGGTCTTGTAGCTGATCGAGCCGCCCCAGATCGTCGCGATCCAGGAGAAGATCTTGATACCGGTGGGCACGGCAATCACCATCGTTGCGGCGGTGAAGTACATCTTCACATTCACCGACATGCCGGTGGTGAACATGTGGTGCGCCCAAACGACAAAACCGACAACGCCGATCGCGACCATGGCGTAGGCCATGCCGAGATAACCGAACACGGGCTTGCGGCTGAAGGTCGAGATGATCTGGCTGACGATCCCGAAGCCGGGAAGGATCATGATGTACACTTCGGGATGTCCGAAGAACCAGAAAAGATGCTGGTAGAGTTCCGGATCGCCACCGCCGGCAGCATCATAGAAGGTGGTGCCGAAGTTGCGGTCTGTCAGCAGCATGGTGATAGCGGCTGCAAGAACCGGCAGCGCAAGCAGCAGCAGGAAGGCAGTGACCAGCACCGACCAGACGAACAAAGGCATCTTGTGCAGGGTCATGCCCGGTGCGCGCATGTTCAAAATGGTGGTGATGAAGTTGACGGCGCCCAGGATGGAGCTGGCGCCCGCGATGTGGAGCGACAGGATAGCCATATCCACTGCTGGCCCCGCAGAACCGCTGGTCGAGAGCGGAGCATAGACCGTCCAGCCCGTGCCCGCGCCATTACCCGTACCACCAGGAACGAAGGTCGAACCGAGCAGCAGAGAAAAAGCGGGGATCAGCAGCCAGAAGCTGATATTGTTCATGCGCGGGAAGGCCATGTCTGGCGCGCCGATCATGATCGGCACGAACCAGTTACCAAAGCCACCGATGATGGCGGGCATGACCATGAAAAAGACCATGATCAGGCCGTGCGCGGTGATCAGCACGTTCCAGAGGTGATAGGCCTGGTCCATCGTAGCCGAAGGACCATCAGTCATCTGCGCCCAAGTGTGCAGATACTGAATGCCAGGCTGCGCGAGCTCGGCACGCATCAGGCCCGAAATCGCGCCACCGATCACGCCGGCGAGGATCGCGAAGATCAGATAGAGAGTGCCGATGTCCTTGTGGTTCGTCGACATGAACCAGCGCTGGAAGAAGGCTGGCTTGTGATCGGCGTCATGATGATCATGAGCATGATCGCCGTGATGATCTGCAGTAATCGTGGTCATGGCGTTATGCCCTTACATCAAAGCTTTTCGGCGGGAGCGGCGGCAGGCGCGGCTGGAGCAGCAGCTGTAGCTGCGGCGTCAGCGCCCTGGAGCTTGCCACCCTGCGAGAGAACCCACTGGTCAAACTGGGCAGGAGGCAGCGCCTCGATCGCGATCGGCATGAACCCGTGACGCGCGCCGCACAGTTCGGAACACTGCCCGTAATAGACGCCCGGCTTCTCAATTGTGAAGGTCTTCTCATTGAGACGACCAGGAACGGCATCCATCTTCACCCAGAGCGACGGGACCGCAAAGGCGTGGATCACGTCAGCACCGGTGATGATCAGCTTGATCGGGCGGCCAACAGGAAGAACCATGCGGTTGTCAGGCGCAAGCAGATAAGGCTCGCCATTCGCCTCGGCCTTTTCCCTGGGAAGCAGGTTCGAGACATATTCAGGAATGCCATTGTCGGGATATTCATATCCCCAATACCACTGATAGCCCGTGACCTTCACGGTCAACGCATCCTTGGGCGCAGGCTTGTACTGATCAGCCAGCAAGCCGATCGAGGGTACCGCGATCACAAGAAGGATCACCACGGGAACCACAGTCCAGATCACTTCGATCAGCGTATTGTGCGATGTCTTCGACGGCACCGGATTGGCGCTGCGGCGGAAGCGGATCATCACATAGAGCATAAGGAGGGCCACGAAGACCGAGATGATCGTGATGAGCGGCAGGAGCAGCACATCGTGCAGCCAGCGAGCGGTATGACCCGTGGGGCTGAACTGTTCCTGCAGGGTGATTTCGCCGGGGCGCGGCATGCCGATGCCTTCGGTCGGCTTCATACGGGACGGGGCGGCAACCTTGGCCGCAGGCGCAGCCTCGGCAGCAGGAGCGGCCGCATTGGCGCCCGAGTCGGCGGGCGCGGCGGCATTGCCCGCAGCGGCGGCTGCGACGGCGGCATTGTCCTGCGCCAGCGCCTGACTGTTCAACACCGCAGCTGGCGCAAAGGCCAGCAACCCGGCGAGAACGAGCGATTTCACCATTTTCATAAGCGTCTTCTTACCCCGTAACCCCTTGGCGCCGCTGCAACGAAGGCGCGCGCATACGCATCCCCCTCCGCCCGGTCGGTCTGCCGCGGCTTATAGGCATGCTTTTTTCCTGCCTCAAGCGGGCAGGAGCAGATTTTCTTCACTGTTGCAACGCCCCGGTCGTCCGCCTATCTCGCACCTCGCGCGCAGGGGCGCGTTCATGGGCATTGCCCATGGCCGAAGTTGATGTGCCAGATGGCCCCGAAATAGGCCTGGGCATGTACTGATGGATCGAAGAACCGGATGACCGACGAGGAAGTACTGGCAGAATTCAGGGCAGCAGGTGCGCTGCTGGAGGGACATTTCATTCTGTCCTCGGGCCGCCGTAGCGCCAACTACCTGCAATGCGCGCGGGTATTGATGAACGCCGAACGCGCAGGCGGCCTCGCGCGCGCAGTCGTGCAAAAGCTGCCCCGCGAACTGCGGCAAGACATCGACCTTGTCGTCTCGCCCGCCATGGGCGGCCTTATCATCGGCCATGAAGTCGGGCGCGCGCTCGACAAGGATGCTGTATTCCTGGAACGGCCCGAGGGAAAGTTCGAGCTGCGGCGCGGCTTCGCCATAACGCCCGGCCAAAAAGTGCTGATGGTTGAAGACGTTGTCACGACCGGGCTGTCGTCGCGCCAGGCGATTGAAGCGGTGGAGGCCGAAGGCGGCATCGTTATCGCCGAAGTAGCGCTGGTCGATCGATCCGCAGGCGAAGTGGATCTGGGCGTCCCCTTCTACCCGCTCGTCAGCATCAATTTCCCTGTATATGAAGCAGATGATGTCCCGCCGGAACTAGCGGCCATCCCCGCGATCAAACCTGGAAGCCGGAAACAATAGGCATCATGCAGCAAACTCCCGCCCACCTGCGCCTGGGTGTCAACATCGACCATGTTGCCACCATCCGGAATGCGCGGGGGGGAGAACATCCTGATCCCGTCAAGGCGGCGTTGTTGGCCGTGAAGGCGGGGGCCGATGGCATCACGGCGCACCTGCGCGAGGATCGGCGGCACATCCGGGACGAGGATATCGCCACGCTGATGGCGGCCCTTACCGTTCCGCTGAACCTGGAAATGGCCGCAACGCGGGAGGTGCTGGACATTGCGTTGAAGCATCGGCCGCATGCGGCATGTATCGTGCCTGAAAAGCGCGAGGAGCGGACGACCGAGGGCGGTCTGGATGCCGCCGGACAGATCGAGACGCTGCGACCGATCGTCGGCGCGCTGGGGGACGCGGGGATCCGCGTCAGCCTTTTTATCGAACCTGATCCGGCACAAATCGAGGCGGCGATGCACTTAGGCGCTCCGGTGGTGGAGTTTCATACAGGGCGCTATGCGCATATTTCCGGCACAGCGCGCGCTGAGGAGTTGCGACGCATATCCGACGCTGCGGCGCTGGCGGCCAAAAACGGCATCGAACCCCATGCTGGTCATGGCCTCACTTTCGACAATGTTGGCCCTGTGGCGGCAATTCCGCAGGTGGCCGAACTCAACATCGGCCACTTCCTGATTGGCGAGGCCATTTTCAGCGGGTTGGAAAGCAGCATCCGCGAAATGCGACGGCAGATGGACCTGGCGCGTTGATCATCGGCCTCGGCTCCGACCTATGCAACATCGAGCGGATCCAAAATTCGCTCGATCGCTTTGGCGAGCGGTTCGAACAGCGCGTTTTCACCGAAGTCGAACGCGCCAAGGCAAACCGCCGCCCGTTCACCAAGGCCGGAACGCTCGCCAAGCGATTCGCCGCCAAGGAAGCCTTTTCCAAAGCAGTAGGAACGGGCTTTAATCGTGGCGTGTTCATGAAGGACATCGGCGTCGTCAATCGCCCAGGTGGCGCACCGACGCTGGAGCTGACCGGCGGCGCGCTCGCACAGCTTCAAACAATGCTGCCCGATGGACACAAGGCGGTCATTCACGTCACGCTAACCGATGATCATCCATGGGCGCAGGCATTTGTCATCCTTGAGGCTCAGCCCCAGTGACCACGGCACCACCAGTATCCGAGAAGCCATCCATGACGGCAGCCGACATGAGCGAGAACGACCCGCTTTCCACAGAAGAGCCGGCGGCGGCATCGCCAGCCCGAACGGACAAGAGTGCGATCGACTGGTGGCATGAGATGAAGAGCATCGCGCTTCTGATTCTAGCAGTCCTGGCCTTTCACAGCTTCGTCGCCAAACCCTTTTACATCCCGAGCGAATCCATGATGCCGGTGTTGCTGAAGGGCGACCGGCTGGTGGTCAGCAAATTCCCTTACGGCTGGTCCTATGTTTCACCAAGTTTCCACCCCCTTCCCTTTCTGAAGGGCCGCATTTTCGGCCGCCTGCCTGAGCGTGGCGACATCGTCATCGTGTCGCCGCATAACCGGCGGGAGGACTATATCAAGCGGGTGATCGGCCTGCCGGGCGACATCATCGAGGTCCGGGGCGGACAGGTCATCCTGAACGGCGTCGCTGTTCCTCAGAAGGCAATCAAGCCGGTACTGATCCCGATCGATGGCAACGCCCCCTGTTCCCCTACCCAGTTCCCCGGCGCCCGCATCACGGGAGCAGACGGGCGGGAATATTGTCAGTTGCCTGTGCGGCAGGAGATCCTGCCCAATGGCAAAAGCTATGTGACGATCGACATGGGGCCGAGCGCGCTGGATTGGTATGGTCCGGTGCGCGTTCCACGCGACCATGTCTTCCTGATGGGTGACAACAGGGATAATAGCGCCGACAGCCGCGCGCCGCTTGAGGAGAACGGCCTTGGGGGGCCTGTCCCTTGGGAAGCGATTGGCGGACGGGCGGAGTTCATTACTTTTTCGCTCGACGGCAATTCCAGCTGGAATCCCGTTACCTGGATTCACGCGCTGCGTAGTGGCCGGGCGGGGAACAGCTTACGCCCGGAGAGCGTTCCACCCCCGAAATAATATATCCGCAAAGGGGCTGGTGATTGAGCGGGAAACACGTCCACATTGAGCAACCGGGTCCGAGTGAACTGCGAAGCCCGCTCGTTCAGCATGAGATAAAACGCGCGGGCGTGTGGATCGCCATGGCGGTTGCCGTCGCACTGCTAGCCTTGCTCGCGCAACCAATCATGCTCATCCTTGGAGCGCTGGTCCTGACCAGCATGATGGACGGCGGCACGCGTCTACTTGGCCGTGTCTTGCCGATCGGCCGAGGCTGGCGCCTTACGATCGTGCTCCTCGCCGCCCTGCTGTTCCTAGTTTACACATTCTACCTGACGGGTGCGAGTTTGGCCGCGCAGGCGCAGGCCATGCGCACGATCGTGGAGACTCAGGTCACCCGCATCGGTGGCTGGATGCAGCAATTGGGCGTGACGACGACACCCAATGATTTCAAAAGCCTCGCTACTCAGGCTTTCAATTCGATCGGTCGGGTCACCGCCGCAGTCGGCACCGTCATGGGCGCCGTGACGAGCGGCGTAATGATGCTGGTACTCGCGATTTTCATTGCGGTGGAGCCGCGTCTCTACGAGCGGGGCGTCGCATGGATGCTGCCCATGAGCAGCCGCTTAAGCTTCTATAATGTTGTGGACAGAATGGGGTGGACGCTGCGCCGTTTGATGTTCGGCCGACTGATTGGCATGGCGGTCGAGGGCGTTGGGACTTGGCTGCTGCTGCTCGCGGGGGGTGTCCCAATGGCTGGCCTGCTCGGAATTCTGACCGGGCTGTTCGCTTTTCTGCCGAACATCGGGTCGATCATATCGGGCGTATTGATCGTGCTCGTCGGATTTTCGGCGGGGGTGGATTCTGGAATCTATGCCTTTTTCGTGTATCTCGTAGTGCAAATCGTCGATGGTTACCTGATCGTTCCCATGGTGGCGAAGCGGGCCACCGATCTTGCCCCTGCGCTGGTCCTGGCTGCGCAGATATTGTTCGGCGCGCTGTTTGGAATAATGGGCCTGTTCCTGGCCGACCCGATCGTGGCGATGATCAAGGTCTATCTGGAGGAACGGTCGAAGGCGATGAACGATGGCCCCGAATCAAAGGGGATCGTCGTTACCGAATAGAAAAAGGGTCCGAAAACCGGACCCTTCTATTCTTTACATTTCGGCGATGCGATCAGCGGCCGGGAAGCGGCGCAGGAGCCGCGCCCCGCTGCATCATCTGCTGCATCCGCATGATGTCGGCCTTCGATTTGAAATCGTGCAATTGAACATCGAAGACCAGCACGGAATTGGCGGGGATAGGTCCAGCCGCCTGCTCGCCATAGCCAAGCTGCGGCGGGATCCAGAGACGGTACTTGCCGCCCTTCTTCATCTTCTGCAGACCCTCGGAAAAGCCCGGCACAACGCCATCGACCGGCATCGCGGTCTGGGCATTTTCGTCGAAGACAGTGCCGTCGAGCAAAGTGCCCTTATATCCCACCAGCGCCACGTCCGCTGCGGTGGGGCTGGGACCAGTGCCCTCTTCCAGAACCTTGTACTGGAGGCCCGATTCGGTCGTGACCACGCCTTCCTCCCCGGCATTGCGGGCGAGGTAGCTGGCAGGCGAAGGCTCGACCCCGCGCTGCCCGGCCCAGGCCAAGCCGCCCGCGGCGATCGCCACGGCGGCAACACCGATCCAGAGACGCGTCAGCGACCCCTTGGCGATGGGACGAAGGGGAACAGCGGTCGTGGACATGGACCTAAGCCTCGCAGATGCGGATGATCAGCAAAAAGGGGCGGAGAACCACCGCCCCTTAAAAACGAACGTCTTAACGAACGCCGTCACGCTCAGCGCGCTTGCGCTCCAGCTTGCGCGCGCGGCGAACCGCGGCGGCCTTTTCACGGGCGCGCTTTTCCGAGGGCTTTTCGTAGTGACGGCGCAACTTCATCTCGCGATATACGCCCTCACGCTGCAGCTTCTTCTTGAGCGCGCGCAGGGCCTGGTCGACATTGTTGTCGCGAACGATGATTTGCATAATCCAGTCAAACTCCAGTCGAAAACAGGCGGTTCGTCAGGAAACAAACCCTTCCCGACGGGCCTACCGAAAGTAATAGCGATGAGTCGTCGCAGGGCAGCCTGCGCCGTGTGGGGCGCGCCCTACCAGCAGAGTCGGCCAAATTCAACCCCAAAGCCGTTTCGCTCGACAGCAGCGCCGCCCGGGAGGATAGTTACGGCGACAGGGTTAGGAGGACCGCCATGGCAACCGCCGTTTCCGCTGATGACATGCCCATCGAAGAATGGAAAGCGCGCCAGCAATTGGCTGCATGCTACCGCATATTTGACCACATGGGATGGTCGGAACTTATCTACAATCATATCACCCTGCGCGTGCCCGGCGACGACAGCGCATTCCTGATCAACCCGTTCGGCTTACTCTATTCCGAGGTGACGGCGTCCAACCTCGTCAAGATCGACATTGACGGGCATATATTGGACGGCAGTCCCTATCCAGTGAACCGCGCCGGTTTTACCCAGCACAGCGTCTTCCACCGCCACCTGCCCGACGCCCACTGCGTCATCCATACACACACGACCGCCGCCATGGCGGTCAGCGCGACACAGGAGGGGCTGCGTCCGACCAATTTCTATGCCGCCGCCTTTGCCGGGCGAATCGCCTATCACGATTTTGAAGGCATCACCCTGCGCCCCGAAGAAGGCGACAGGCTGATCGCCAATCTTGGTGACCGCCGGATGATGATGCTGCGCAACCACGGCACCCTGGTCATGGCGGACACTCTTCCCAAGGCATTCCTCATGCATTGGATGCTTCAGCGCGCCTGCGAGATACAGGTAGCGACGGGTTCAGCGGGCACCCCCGTCGACATTCCGGACGAAGTGATTGCCGTACATCAACGCGATATCAGCGGCGTGCAGTTGCCGACCGGGCCGGGCGTTCCTGATTTTGAGGCAATGGTTCGGTTGATCGATCGGATAGATCCAGGATGGAAAAACTGATGTCCCACTCAACGCGGTTCGCAATCTAGATCAAGGACAAGTGGAGGAAAAGAACATAACATGAACTCATGACTGTCCTTTCCATTCCGCAGAAGCTGAAAATCCTCGCCGACGCGGCCAAATATGATGCTTCATGCGCATCCTCCGGAACGAAGAAGCGCGATAGCTTGTCAGGGCGGAAGGGCGGGCTAGGATCAACCGAAGGCATGGGTATCTGCCATGCTTATGCGCCTGACGGGCGATGCATATCGCTGCTCAAGATTTTACTGACGAATAGCTGCATCTTTGATTGCCACTATTGCATCAATCGCCGGTCGAGCGACGTTCGCCGGGCGCGCTTCACCGTGGGCGAAGTGGTCGAACTGACCCTTAGTTTTTACCGCCGCAATTATATTGAGGGACTTTTCCTGTCCTCCGGCATCATACGATCGCCCGATTATACGATGGAACAGCTGGTCGGCGTGGCCCGAGCGTTGCGGGAAGAGCATGACTTTCGCGGCTATATTCATCTCAAGACGATCCCTGATGCCGATCCGGAACTGACGCATCAGGCGGGACTTTTCGCTGACCGGCTGTCGATCAATGTCGAGATGCCGACCGAGCAGGGGCTTCGGCGACTGGCGCCAGAGAAAGATGGAACGCGGATCGAAGGCGCGATGAGCGGGCTGCGCACTGCCATCGAAGACACAAGCGATGCCCAAAAGCACTACCGCCACGCGCCGCGATTTGCCCCTGCGGGACAATCAACGCAGATGATCATAGGGGCCGACGGCGCGGACGACCGGGCAATCATCCGACGTGCGCGATCTCTATATGACCGCCATGCTCTACGGCGCGTCTATTACAGTGCCTTTTCGCCCATTCCCTCGCCGAGCAGCGTCCTTCCGTTAAAGCGCCCTCCACTACTGCGCGAACACCGCCTGTATCAGTCGGACTGGATGATGCGCTTTTATGGCTTTTCAGTGGCTGATCTTGAACAGGCGACCGACCCCGAAACAGGGCATTTGCCTCTCGACATCGATCCCAAGCTGGCCTGGGCCTTGCGGCACCGGGCAATATTCCCGGTAGATGTGAACCGCGCCCCGCGGGAGATGTTGCTGCGCGTGCCGGGCTTGGGCGTAAAGGCTGTCGATCGCATATTGGCGAGCCGCAGGGTCCGCCGCCTTCGGCTGGACGATGTCGCGCGGGTGACAAATTCGATTGCCAAGCTGCGGCCCTTTTTGGTCGCCAGCGATTGGAGGCCGGTTCACCTCACCGACAAGGCCGACCTTCAACGGCAGCTCACCCCTCCCCCTTCGCAACTGGAGCTTTTCGACTGACGGTAGTTTTCCTTATTGATAAGTGCGGCACTTCGTGATTTCTTGAGATTTAATAATAGTCGAGGGGAAGGCGCTGGTGGCAACGGCATTCAACAAGGATTCAGCACGATCTCATGGCGGGCGGTATGCCAAGCGCATGAGCAGCCATCTGGCCATTGCGCTTGTTGTTTTTTGCCTTCTTCAGATCGGTATCGTCGCCAGGATGGGCGGCTCGCTGGTGCTGCACCTTGCCCTGATTATCGCAATCGGCGGCTTTGCAATGGTGGCGAGGGACATGGAACGCCGGTGGGAATTACTGGATGAAAGCGGCCTGTCGATGTCGGGCCTGGACCTGCGCTTTCGCAGGGATGTGGCACAGGTGTGGCTGACGAGCATCGCCAGCAGCCTGCTGTGGATACCGGTTGCGATCATCTTCCATTTCCTGTTCGGCTGAACCAGCGGACCCAAAGCTCACCGCCTTTCGTTGTGTCCTCTAAATCAAGAGGAGGACATCATGGCCAATGCCACGATTTTCGACAAACTGAAGCAAGATCATGACGCCCATCGCCAGCTGTTTGAGAAAATGGCTGACGCGAAGGACCATAACGATCGGCTGGAGAAGCTGTTCGAACAGTTTCGCGTCGAAGTCACCGCACATGCGGCGGCGGAGGAAGAGACGCTCTATGCAACGATGCTCGCCCGCCCCGACCTGCGCGAAGATGCACAGCATAGCGTAGCCGAGCACAAGGAAATCGACGATTATCTGGAGGAGCTGCAGGAGCAGCCATTCAACAGTCCTGAATGGCGGGAAACTTTCGCCACGCTGAAGAAGCGTTATCTTCACCATATCGAGGAGGAGGAAGAGGAGATGTTCCCCGATGCGGCAGCCGAGCTGACCGATGAGGAAGAATTGAAACTCGCTACCACCTTCGCCCGGCGCAAGCCCGCCGAACTGGAGCGAGCAGAATCGTCCGATTGATCGGCCATGTATCAGGTGCTGCTGAGCAGGCCGGATGATTTCGGCGGGTGGCGCGATGCTGCCCGTCGTTTCGCTCTGGCTGGCGTAGCTGCTCAGGATATTGGCTGGCGGGTCGAGGGAGAAGGCGGGCCGCTGCTGGCCTTCGATCCGCCGCTTCTGGAAAATGGCGGCGGAGCATTTTCAGTACCGCGCGCCTTTCTGGAACTAGCCGAGAGCGCAATACTGCATCGGGATGGAGAGCGCTTTGCCTTGCTCTACGCGCTTTTGATCAAGGTGCGGCAAACCCCCACTCGCATGGACGATCAAGCCGATCCTCTCGTCCGCCGTGTCGAGATGCTGGCAAAAGAGGTTCGGCGCGACATGCATAAGATGCGCGCCTTTGTCCGATTCCGCGAAATGCAGGATGCTGACGGAGCCCGTTTCGTCGCCTGGTTCGAGCCTGATCATCATATCGTCCGCGCGAATGCCGGGTTTTTCGTGCGGCGTTTCGCATCGATGCGATGGTCGATCCTGACGCCTGAACTCAGTATCCATTGGGATGGCGAAAGGTTGGAAGAAAGTCCCGGCGCTTCAAAGGCAGATACGCCGGGCGGCGACCCGGTCGAGGAAATCTGGAAAAGCTATTATGCTGCGACATTCAACCCCGCCCGGCTCAAGCAGCGAGCCATGCTGTCCGAGATGCCCAAGAAATACTGGCGCAACCTGCCGGAGGCGGCCCTCATCCCCGACCTTGTCGCCGGGGCGCAGGCACGGGAAGCGGCCATGATCGCCACTCCTCCCAAGTCCCCTGCCCGCGCCAGCAACGCGATTGCTGCCTGGACCAGATTGCGCGAGGAGGCGATGGGCTGCACCCGCTGCCCCCTTTATCGCGACGCCACCCAGACTGTGTTCGGCGAAGGCCCCATCGATGCGCCCCTGGTTCTCGTGGGGGAACAGCCGGGCGATCAGGAAGATATTGCCGGGCGCCCCTTCGTGGGTCCCGCAGGCCAGTTGCTGGACCAGGCATTAGAGGAAGCCCGGATCGACCGCGCGAGCGTCTATGTCACGAACGCCGTCAAACATTTCAAGCATGAGCGACGGGGCAAGAGGCGCCTCCACCAGACGCCTGACACATCCGAGATTGCTGCCTGCCGCTGGTGGCTGGATCAGGAGTTGGCCCTCGTTCGTCCGCGCGTCGTGGTGGCTTTGGGCGCGACTGCCGCCCGCGCCATATTGGGCAAAGCCGTGACGATCAGCCGGACGCGAGGCGCGCCGATTCCGCTCGAACATGGCACCGAAGCTTGGGTGACCGTGCATCCGAGTTTCCTGCTGCGCGTACCCGATGAGGCGCGAAAGGCGGCCGAGCGAACGCGATTTGTCGAAGATTTGCGAGAGATAGGAGAGCGGGTAAAGACGCTAAGCCGATGATCCTTGCTTGACCGACGATCCTGCCCCGGCAACATCGCATACGTTCACGCCGGAGGATTTTAGCGCTTCATGTCCATCGCCTATCACAATGGCCAGTTCCTGCCGCTCGCCGAAACGCGGGTCTCGGTGCTGGATCGCGGCTTTCTGTTCGCCGAAGCCGTTTACGAAGTGACAGCCGTCATTGATGGCAGGCTGATCGACAGCGCGTCGCATCTGGTGCGGCTTGAACGTTCGGCGGCCGCAATAGGGCTTAGCCTTCCCGTCTCCCTTGCCGAGATTGAAGCGGTGCAGAAGGAACTGGCAGCGCGCAATGATCTCGAAGAGGGCTTGATCTATCTGCAACTGACGCGGGGCGCCGACGCAGGGCGCGACTTTCTGCCTTCGTCGGCTTTGCAGCCAACGCTTGTCATGTTCACGCAGGCCAAGCGCTTTCTCGATTCTCCCGCTGTGCGGAACGGCATTGCGGTTGTCACGACACCCGACCTGCGGTGGGCGCGGCGCGACATCAAGAGTGTCGGCCTGCTGGCTCAAGCCATGGCGAAACAGATCGCGGCCGAGGCGGGGGCACAGGAAGCCTGGATGGTGGAGGACGGCTTCATCACCGAAGGCGCATCTTCCACGGCCTTTCTGGTTACGGACGACGGCATCATCACCCGCCCTTATTCACAAGCCGTGCTTGCCGGATGCACCGGCACTGCACTCACTGCGCTAGCCGAGGAGAGTGGCCTCAGTGTTGTCCACCGCCCCTTTTCCGTGGCGGAAGCCAAAGAGGCCCGCGAAGCCTTCATCACCAGTGCATCAACGCTCTGCCAGGCGGTCGTGCGTATCGACGGGACCAAGATCGGCGATGGCACTCCCGGCCCGGTCGCCACCCGGCTACGCCAGCTCTACATCGATTTTGCGCGCCGGACGGCGGTCTGAAACGACAATCGGGCATAACAACATCCATTTTGGATGGGTCGCCTCTTCTTCTTTGC
Organism: Sphingobium sp. Cam5-1; assembly: GCF_015693305.1. Classification (NCBI taxonomy): domain Bacteria; kingdom Pseudomonadati; phylum Pseudomonadota; class Alphaproteobacteria; order Sphingomonadales; family Sphingobiaceae; genus Sphingobium; species Sphingobium sp. Cam5-1. Next base: position 2,230,341 of record NZ_CP065138.1, read on the forward strand.
GTCCCGCCATTTCGGCGAAAAGCCAAACCATTTTGGCGACAGCGAGGGCCGAGCCTCGTGAAATCGGGCGGGTCAGCAGGATTATCGGTCAATGAAGGGAAGCTGGCATGTCCGATCCGGAGGAAAGAGCAGGCGCGCCGCCGCGATATTGCGATAGGTTCGGAACAAAGCAGGGACAGGAGTAACAGGTGGAAATGGATCGCCCCCGGACTGAATTTGGATCCAGCAGCGAGGAAATCTATGGGATGAGAGACCCTCGCGCGGGACTCCTTATTCTGGCGGACGACGTCTTTCTGGACGATGTCGCAGGACTGGCAGAGGCCGCCCAGTTCCGGCTCCTCGATATCGTGCCGCTGGATCAGGCGATGCTGCGGCTCGACATGCAGGTGGGGTGCGACGTCATTCTGCTCTTCTGCACAAACCCGTCCGCATTGCTCGAGCGATTGCTGGTGCAGGTGGAGACTCTGGCGGTTCAAAATGACATGTCCGTCATTCTGATTGCCGGTCTCGACACGATCGACCTTGCCTTTGCCTGCATGCGGAGCGACCGCACGCAACTGCTCTGCACGCCGGATCAGACAGACCTCGCCGCCGCTTTGCTGACTGCTGCGGGAACGACGCCGCAGCGCACGGTTCATGAAGTCAATCAGGAAAGCGAGGGCGTCCGCCTGCAACAGCTGAGCGAAGAGGTCAGCCGCCTTGCGCGGACGCTGGAGGCGCTGACATCGCGGCCGCGGCATGCGACCCCCTCCTTCGCATTGGGACCCCGCATTTCGGATCGAGCAAGCGATTATATCGGCATGCCCACCGTCGAGCCGATGGGTGGTCAGCCAACCGCCGCCGACGAAGCAGCGCTGGGTGCCGCGCAGGTGCGGGACATGCTGCGCGCGCGGCGGTTGCGTGAAGATTTCCTGCCCGGCGAACTGTTTGCCGATCCCGCATGGGACATGCTGCTGGATCTGTTGGCGGCGCGTCTGGAGCAGGAGCGCGTTTCCGTTTCCAGCCTGTGCATCGCGTCGGCAGTGCCGCCCACCACAGCGCTGCGCTGGATTCGAACGCTGACAGACAAGGGCATCGTTCATCGGCAGGCCGATCCGCATGATGGCCGCCGTGTGTTCATCGCCCTTGCGGAAGAGACGGCCCAAGCCCTGACACGCTGGTTCATGGCAAGCCGCCGTTTTCTTTGTGCGTGACTCGTTGATCATCAACGCTTGACCCGCGCGCTGATTGGCCTAGATAGGCGCGCTCCGGCTGCACCGGCATGGATGCGGTATCGGGCGATTAGCTCAGTTGGTAGAGCGTCTCGTTTACACCGAGAATGTCGGCGGTTCGAGCCCGTCATCGCCCACCACCCCTTATGCTGCTGCCAGAAAGCCGTGCCGGATATTGCGGTGCGATGGAGCCGCTGCTAATCGACGCCATCATGATACAGCCGCCTGAAATTCTTCGAGTCACCAAAGCCCGCGTCTCATGCGACGGGTCAGGCGACATTCCCGCCGCTCTGGGTCACCCGCGCGTGTTCTTGGAGATTGACGAACATGGCTATGTCGATTGCGGTTATTGCGACAAGCGCTTCGTCCTGATTGGCGGTCCTGCGGATACACCGGAAGTTGCGGGCCTGCCCGACATTTCATCCGGCGCGAGCATCTAAAGAAGCGCCCTTCGAATTTGATTGGGCTTGGGCTGTGTCGCTCCTATATCGGGCGGCATGACCAACATCGTTTCCCAGTTCACTGACGCGCGCGGCCTTCTCTACCGGCCGGGCTTGCTTGATCCCGATGGCGCGCAGCGGCTGACGGCGCAGGCGCTCGCCAATTGCGATGATGGCGAGCTCTATCTGCAATATCGGGCCAGCGAGAGTTTCGGGTTCGACGATGGAAGACTGAAAACCGCCGACTATTCGACCGATGCGGGCTTTGGCCTGCGCGGCGTGTCGGGCGAGATGACGGGCTTTGCCCATGCCAACGATATCAGCGAAGCAGCGATCCGCCGGGCGGCCGAAACGCTGACCTTATTGGACCCGGCCAAGGGCCAGCCCGCTCCGCCGCCACAGCGGACCAACCGCCATCTCTACACAGACGCCAACCCTCTGGACATCGTCCCGTTCGCTGAGAAGGTCACGCTGTGCGCTGCCATCGATGCGGCAGCGCGCGCGCGCGATCCCCGCGTAGCGCAGGTTTCGGTCAGTCTGGCCGGGAGCTGGTCGGTCGTGGAAATCGTCCGTGCCGATGGCTTTACCGCCACTGACATCCGGCCGCTGGTGCGGCTGAACGTCTCGCTGATCCTTGAAGAAAACGGCCGCCGCGAAACCGGCAGCTTCGGTATTGGTGGGCGCTATCTTTACGATCAGGTGATGGATGCCGCGATATGGAACCGGGCCATCGAAGAGGCGCTGGCGCAGGCGCAAGTTAACATGCGATCGGTTGCCGCGCCTGCGGGCGAAATGACGGTGCTCCTAGGGCCGGGCTGGCCGGGCGTACTGGTGCATGAGGCGATCGGCCATGGCCTGGAGGGTGATTTCAACCGCAAGGGTACGAGCGCCTTTTCCGGCCGGATCGGTGAGCGCGTTGCGGCTCCCGGCGTCACGGTGGTAGATGACGGATCGATCCTCAGCCGCCGTGGATCGCTCTCGATCGATGACGAGGGCACGCCTACCAGGGAGAATGTCCTTATCGAGGATGGCATCCTTAAAGGCTATATGCAGGATCGCCTGAACGCCCGGCTTATGGGCGTGGAGCCCACGGGCAACGGCCGTCGCGAAAGCTACGCCCATGCGCCGATGCCGCGCATGACCAATACGTTCATCAAAGGCGGCCATGATGACCCGGAGGAATTGCTATCCCGCATGGGTTCCGGCATTTTCACCAAGAGCTTTGGCGGAGGCCAGGTCGACATCGTCTCAGGCAAATTCGTCTTTTCCTGCACCGAAGCCTATAAGGTCGAGAATGGAAAGCTAGGCGACCCGATCAAGGGCGTGACATTGATAGGCGATGGACCAACCGCGCTAACCAAGGTGATCGGGATCGGCAGTGACTGGGCTCTGGATGAAGGCATCGGCATGTGCGGTAAGGGTGGACAGAGCGTTCCAGCGGGCGTCGGGCAGCCGACCCTGCTGATCGAAGGGCTGACGGTCGGCGGCACGGCGACCTGATATCCTGGCGCCGTGGGCTGCGGAACCTGCGGCCCACTGCTTCTTTTTTCCTGTATGAACATGCTTACGGACAGCCATGACGCCGTGACCGCCGATTGGGCGGCTGCCCTGCTGGACTTCTGGTTCAATCAGGTCGGGGAAGAGGGCTGGTGGAAGCATGATCCAAAGCTGGACCAACAATGCGCGGCTCGCTTTTGTCAGCTGTGGGAAGAAAAACGGACCTTAGTTGCTGAGACATTCCTTGATCGGGCTGATGACGCATTGGCCGCAGTTCTGTTGTTCGATCAATTGCCTCGTAATATGTTTCGCGGCACCGCCGAGGCTTTTAAAACTGACGAACTCGCTCGAACCGTCGCGCGCGGCGCAATTGCCCATGGCTATGACATCCAGATTGGCGGCGCGGGCCGTCGATTTTTCTACATGCCGTTCCAGCATAGCGAGGATATCGAAGATCAGAAGCTGTCGCTGAGCCTGTTCGAGGCAGCAGGCGATGGGCGGTCATTGGAATATGCCCGTCAGCATCATGACGTGATTGCCCGTTTCGGTCGCTTCCCGCATCGAAACGCTGCGCTCGGGCGGCCCACTTTGCCGGAGGAAAAAGACGCCGTCCGTATGACGGCCAACTGGTAGGGAGAAGCTGCCCAATTTTTGGGCAGCGCAAACAGGCTGCCCATTTTTTTGGCGGGCAGCACTTAATGCCAATCTAAAAAGCCCGCTTTTGAACGGCGCTGACCAATTGGCACGCCTTTTGCTGCAATGTCGCCGCACACCATTAACAGGGGGCGACATGAAACTTGTCATGGCTATCATCAAGCCGTTCAAGCTTGACGATGTCCGCGAGGCACTCTCCTCGCTAGGCATCGCCGGCATGACGGTGTCCGAGGTGAAGGGCTTCGGCCGCCAGAAGGGGCAAACCGAAATCTATCGGGGCGCCGAATATTCCACAAACATGGTTCCGAAAATCAAGATCGAGGTCGTCTGCGATGACGATCTCGCCCCGCGCGTAGTCGAAGCGGTCCAGGCGGCTGCCAATTCCGGCGCGATCGGCGATGGCAAGATCTTCGTTCTCGATGTCGGTCAGGCCGTGCGCATCCGCACCGGCGAGACCGGCGAAACCGCGCTGTAAGAAGGGGGGAATAATGACCTTTTCCAAGAAATTCTGCGGCGTAATGGGGGCGGCTGCGCTGACCCTTCTCGCAGCCGCACCGGCGCTCGCCGCGCCGATAAAGGCGCCAGACGCCGCTGCAATGGCCAGCATGGTCAACAAGGGCGACGTCGCCTGGATGCTGATCTCGGCCGCGCTGGTCCTGATGATGTCGATTCCGGGCCTTGCCCTGTTCTACGGCGGCCTGGTCCGCACCAAGAACATGCTAAGCATCCTGATGCAGGTGTTCACGATCGTTTCCGTGGCTGGCCTGGTCTGGACCTGCTGGGGCTATTCCATCGCTTTCACCTCGGGTGGCGACAATCATTTCTTCGGCGGTCTTTCCAAGGCGTTCCTGATGGGCGTCGACGGCACGACATCGGCCGCGACGTTCAGCAACAACGTCTATCTGCCGGAATTCGTGTTCGTCGTCTTCCAGATGACCTTCGCCATGATCACCCCGGCGCTGATCGTCGGCGCGTTCGCGGAGCGTGTGAAATTCTCCTCCCTGATCGTGTTCGTCGTGCTGTGGCTGACCTTCATCTACTTCCCGATGGCGCACATGGTCTGGTATTGGGCTGGCCCGGACTTCCTGGCTGATGCTCCTACCGACTATGGCATGCTCTGGGGCTGGGGCGCGCTCGACTTCGCGGGCGGCACCGTCGTCCACATCAACGCGGGTATCGCGGGCCTCGTCGGCGCCATCATGATCGGCAAGCGCGTCGGCTTCCCCAAGGAACCCATGCCGCCGCACTCGCTGACCATGACCATGATCGGCGCCAGCCTGCTGTGGGTCGGCTGGTTCGGCTTCAACGCCGGTTCCAACCTGGAAGCCAATGCCGTCACTGGCGTCGCGTTCATCAACACCATGGTCGCCACCTGCGCGGCGGCGGTAAGCTGGTCGCTGGTCGAACAGGTCCACCACGGTAAGGCTTCGCTGCTGGGCGCCGTCACCGGTGCGGTGGCTGGTCTGGTCGCTATCACTCCGGCTGCGGGCTTCGCGGCTCCCATGACCTCGATCGTGCTCGGCTTCCTTGTTTCGCCGATCTGCTACTTCTTCGTGGCATTCGTGAAGGGCAAGGTCGGCTATGACGACAGCCTGGACGTGTTCGGCGTGCACTGCGTCGGCGGCATCGTCGGCGCGATCGCGACGGGCATCGTCGCGGCTCCTTCGCTCGGCGGTCAGGGCGTGTTCGACTATACAGTCTTCCCGGCGGCCTTCCATCCGGAAGCCTACAGCATCCCGGCCCAGGTCTGGATCCAGACCAAGGCGGTTGTGTTCACCCTGCTCTTCTCGGGCATCGGCAGCGCGATCCTCTACTTCATCATCGACAAGACCATGGGTCTGCGTCCGAGCCGCGACGCCGAGATGGAAGGCCTGGACCTCGCGAGCCACGGCGAGCGCGCCTACAACTACTGAGACTTCGGCAGGGCGGGCTGGAAAGAACGGCCCGCCCGCCACACGATGTTCCTCCTGCGAACACGCCTCGGGACCGGTACGAAAGTATCGGTCCTTTTTTTTTGATGTCAGGCGTTTGGGCGGGTCCAGAGATGTGCCGGTCGGGGCACCGATAAAGGCCAGCGGCGGGACCGGGCCACGATCTGCAACCCCGCCCGGAACACCCAACCCAGTTTTTCACTCTTCGGCGTCACCACGCGATCATCCCAGGCATGACCGCCCCGTCGATCCACTTCCCGAGCGATATCGCCATAAATGCCCGCTGCGGCCAGAACCGCCCAGGCGGAGCGCGGCGGCAATGCGCCGGTGCCATGCCGCGCGCTCGCCTCATAATCCGCGGCTAGCCCGGCGAGACGCCGCGCCAATATCACCAGCTGCGGACGGAAGCCTGGCTCCATATGCCTGTCCGAAGGAATGTCCATCTCCGCCAGCCATTGCTGGGGCAGGTAACAGCGTCCTGCCGCCTGATCCTCACCGATGTCGCGAGCAATGTTGGCCAGCTGAAACGCCAAGCCCAGATCACACGCACGATCCAGCGTAGCTTCATCCGCCGGGTCAACCCCCATCAGCACCGCCATCATGCAGCCCACCGCGCCAGCAACATGATAGCAATAGCGCAGCATGTCCGCTTCGCTCTGGGGCCGCCAATCTTCAGCATCAAGCGCGAACCCTTCGATCAGGTCATGCGCATAGCGGGCCGGGATGGCGCATTCGCGCATCACCACGCCAAAGCCATCAAAGGCGGGATCGCCCGTGGGCTCGCCGCGCAGGGCGGCATCGGTCAGTGCCCTCATGCTGGCAAGACGCATCTGCCCATCGGCCACGCCTCTCATTACGCCGCCATGATCCTGCCCGTCGGCGATATCGTCGCACTTGCGACACCAGGCATAGAGGAGCCAGGCGCGCTCACGCGTTTGCCGGTCGAACAGCTTCGATGCCAAGGCGAAGGATTTGGAACCCCGGACGATACTTTCGCGGGCATGGGCGACGAGGGCGGTGCGATCGAGAATGTTCACATTGCGGCCATGCCTCGCGCCGATGGTCGCCGCAAGGGTGGCACGAATTACAGCCTGTCGGCCTTCATCGAAAAGATCGGCTCGTGCGCCTGGTAGGCTGCCATTTTATCGAGCAGCGCCTCAATCGAGTCGGCATGGACCAGGATGTCGGCATGTTGCAGGCGGATGAAGCCGGTGTCGATCATATGCCGGTTAAAGGCGATGAGCTGGTCATAGAAGCTCGACACATTCAACAGGCCAACGGGCTTGGCATGATAGCCAAGTTGCGCCCAGCTGATCGCCTCCCATAACTCATCCATGGTGCCAACGCCGCCGGGGAGTGTGATAAAGCCATCGGACAGATCGGTGAACAGTGCCTTGCGCTGATGCATGGTCTGGACGACATGAAGCTCGGTGCAGCCCTGATGCGCGACCTCAGCCTGTACCAGGGCTTCCGGAATGACGCCTATTACCTCGCCTCCCGCCTCGAGCGCGGCATCGGCCACCGCGCCCATTAAACCCAGCCGTCCGCCGCCATAGACGACCCCAATGCCGCGCTCAGCAAGCGTGCGGCCAACTTGGCGAGCGGATTCCACATAGACCGGATCAGCAGGCAAAGCCGATCCGCAATAGACGGCCAGCCGCTTCACAGCAGGTCTTCGAGCATCAGCGCGGCGGTCGCCTTGGCGCTACCGACGACGCCAGGGATGCCGGCCCCCGGATGAGTACCGGCACCGGTGAGATAGAGATTCGGGATCACGTCATCGCGGTTATGGGCGCGGAACCAGGCGCTTTGCGTCAACAGCGGTTCAAGGCTGAAGGCGCTGCCCAGATGCGCGGACAGGTCGCTCTGGAAATCGGGCGGCGCATAGTGGAATTGCGTGACTATGCGAGAGCGGATGTCGGGGATGAGGCGATGTTCGATCTCGTCAAGGATGCGCTCCGCATAGGCGGGGCCAAACTGCTTCCAATCGATCGGCAGCTTGCCCATGTGCGGCACGGGCGCAAGGGCGTAGAAAGTCGAATGCCCGTCCGGCGCCATCGACGGATCGGTGACGGTCGGGTGGTGCAGGTAGAGCGAGAAATCCTGCGGCAGCACGCCGTGATCATAGATGTCGGTCAGCAGCCCTTCATAGCGCGGACCGAACAGGATCATATGGTGGGGAATGCCGGGCCAGCTGCCCTTGATGCCGAAATGCAGCACGAAAAGGCTGGGGGACCAGCGCTTTCTCGCGAGGCTCTCCGCCTGCTTCTGCCCCCTTGGGTGATGGCCGAGAAGGTCCCGATAGCTATGCATGAGGTCGCCGTTCGTGGCGACCGCATCGGCCTCTCCCCGCCAACCCGACGCGGTCGAAACCCCAACGGCGCGATCGCCATGGGTCTCGATGCGCACGACGGGGTCGGCGAGGCGCAGCGTGCCGCCAAGCCGTTCGAAATGCGTTGCCATGCCCTGCACCAGGCGGTTCGTGCCGCCCTTGGCGAACCAGACGCCGCCATCCTTTTCCAGCTTGTGAATCAGCGCATAGATCGCGCTGGTCTGCATCGGATTGCCGCCGACCAGAAGCGTGTGGAAGGACAGCGCCTGCCGCAGCCTTTCGTCCTTCACATAGGAAGAGACGATCGAATAGACCGAACGCCATGCTTGGTGTTTCGCCAGCGCTGGGGCAGCGCGAATCATGGAGGCGAAGTCGAGGAAAGCCACCGAGCCGAGCTTGCGATAGCCTTCCTCATACACGCCGTCAGCATAGTCGAGAAAGCGCTGATACCCGGCGACATCCTGCGGGTTCAGCTTCGCGATTTGCGCTCGCAGGCTGTTTTCGTCGTTGGAATAATCGAAGTTCGTGCCGTCGCGCCAGTTCAGCCGGTAAAAGGGCGTGACCGGCACCAGGCTGACGTCTTCCGCCATGTCGTGGCCGGACAGGCGCCAGAGCTCTGCAAGGCAATCTGGATCGGTGATGACGGTCGGGCCTGCGTCGAAGACGAAGCCGTCCTTCTCCCACATATAGGCGCGCCCGCCAGGACGGTCCCGCGCTTCCACTAGCGTGGTGTCGATGCCCGCCGATTGCAGACGGATCGCAAGAGCAAGGCCGCCAAAGCCCGCCCCGATAACTATCGATTTGCGGTTCATCAGGCGGAGGGGGTCAACAATGCGCGCATGGCGCTCCTTATGGGCACCGGCGGGCGTCCACACAAGATGCGGATGCGATCGGCCCAAGTTGATCGGCCACCGTAGAAGCGACCGACCAGATGGGGATTGAGGCGATAGAAACGCTCGAAGATGCGCCATCGCTGATCCGGCCGGGCAGCGCGGAAGAGCATCTTGCCGAGCAGTCGGTAATATCCGCCCGCCTTCCAATGCGCCTTGGCGCGGGCGTGGGTGGCGGCGGCAAGGTCTTCGAGCGGCTGGTCGGCGAGCCAGAGCGCGGTGGCGACAGCGTCAGGGAGCGAATAGCCGGTCATCGGGTGGAACAATGCGGCGCGTACCCCGGCGCGGGCAATGCCATCCTCCGCTGGCCAGAAGCGATCGAAGTTGCCGCCATGGACTACGGGAAGGACGCCGCTTTCCTGATGGATGACCTCTTCGACCTGCCAGCCTTGCTCTTCCGCGTAGACGGCAATCCGGCCAGTGAGCGCCGGGACATCGAGCGCGGGGTCGTCGCTATAATAGGTGTCCTCGATGAAGAGGGTGCGATCATCGAAGGGGAGCAGATAGATGAAGCGGTAGCCGTCGATCTGCGCAACGGTCGCGTCCATGATCACCGGGCGTTCCAGGCCGTGTGGATGGTTGAGGCGAAGGGCCTGTCCGACGAACTTTTGCCAGCCGCACTCCAGCGCCGACATATCGCCGCCGCCGCGAGTATCTAGGACAGCGCGGGCCTGGATATGGCAACCGTCGCCAAGGGTCACGCTGGTCGGCGTAATGTGGATGACGTCGGCGTTGAGCAGGACGCGATCGCCGAGCAATTGGTTGGCGTGGGCGTCGAGTTGGGCGGAGGCGATGCTGTTATAGGCGGTGGGGAGGCGACGCTGGTAGGCGGGGAAGCGGACATCGTGGCCCTGGGGCCAGCGATGGGTGATGAGCGGGTCGACCAGCCAGCGATCGGCGGGGCGGACATCGCCGTCGAAGAAGGACCAGAGATGGTTGCCGCCCAGCGATTGGCCGCGTTCGATCAGGCGCAGGTCGATGTCGGGGCGGAGTCGGGCAAAGGCGAGAGCTGTCAGAGTGCCGGAAAGGCCGCCGCCCAGAATCGCGAGGTCGCAGTCGAACGTCTTGGCCATGCTGTCCTGTTAGGGAGGGCGAATTAATGAAGCAATTGGCGAAAAGAACGGGGTTTGACGAAAATGGCCGCATAGGATAGGGGGGTATCCTATGCATGTGATCGAAAACAGGGACAAGCTGCTGGCGCGGGTGCGGCGCATTGCGGGGCAGGTCGGCGCGATCGAGCGGCAGCTGGGTGGAGATGCAGGCTGTTCGGAGACGTTGCAGCTGGTCGCTTCGGTGCGCGGCGCGGTCGGTAGCCTGATGGAGGAGCTGATCGAGCAGCATATGCGCGACCATGTCGCCCGCCCCGGCCTGACCGATGAAGAGCGGCAGGCGGCGGCGGAAGAAATGCTGGAGCTGATCCGGCGGTATGGGAAATGACGATGCACGGCCACAGCCACGATCATGACGCAGCAAAGGCCCAAAACGAGATGCTGCCCCCCTTCCCCACCAATGGGGATGACGAGGAAAGCCATTATTTCGACCATATTTACCTGAGCGCAGGGCATGACCAGAATGCCCGGCGGACGATGTGGGTCGTGTGGCTGACCGCCGCGACGATGGTGGTCGAGATCGCCTTTGGCTGGATCACCGGATCGATGGCCCTGCTGGCCGACGGGTTCCACATGGCGACCCATGCTGGCGCGCTGGCCGTGGCGGCGGCGGCCTATGGCTATGCGCGGCGTCATGCCCGCAACCCGCGCTTTACCTTTGGGACGGGGAAGGTCGGCGACCTTTCGGGCTTTGCATCCGCCCTGCTGCTGGGCGTCACGGCGCTGTTCATCCTGGTCGAATCGGTGCTGCGCTTCTTTGAGCCGGTATCGGTGAAATTTGGCGAGGCGACATTGGTCGCGGTCATTGGCCTTGCCATCAACCTGATCAGTGCGCTGCTGCTGGGGCATGATCATAGCCATGATCATCACGGACATACCCATGATGATCACGATCATGGACATGACCATAAGAAGGGTCATGCCGACAATAATCTGCGCGCCGCCTATGTGCATGTGCTGACCGACGCGCTGACATCCGTGCTGGCGATCGCGGCGCTGCTCGCCGGGCGCTATATGGGCTGGTGGTGGCTCGACCCGGCGGTGGGCATATTGGGCGCGGTGGTTATCGCGCGCTGGGCATGGGGGTTGATGAAGGACACCTCGGCCATCCTGCTGGACACCGCTGAACCCGTCCTGATGAAGCGGATCAAGACGCTGGTGGAGGCAGAGGGCGCGATCATCCATGACCTGCATGTCTGGCGGATCGGGCCGCATGCCCATGCCGCGATCATCAGCCTGGCGCCGGGCGGCGATGTGGCCGCCGTGCGCCAGCGGGTGCGCGCGCTACCACGGATGGAGCATGTCACGGTCGAGTGCGGTTGAATGCAGGTTTCCATTCAGGCTGAACGGAAATGTCTTTGCGACCAATGGCCTGTTGCTGAACGATAAGTGACGGGCATGTTCAGGAAGCACTCATGGGCGGCCTCGCATATCGATCCCATAAGGATCAGTGGAGGCATGCCATGTTGAGCAAGTTCATCATTTCTCTTTCCGTTGCCAGTGCCGCCATCGCGGGCGCTGCCGCCTCGCCCGCCTTTGCGCAGAGCAGCTATCGCTATAGCGAGCGCTATGAAGGGGACGACGGCAGCTATTATCGCAGCGAAACCTATGAGCGGGACGATCGGGATTATGATCGCGGCTATCGCTATCGCGATTATGACCGGCGGCCGGTGGAATATCGGGAATATCGCGAGGACCATTATCGCGAGGCGCCCCGCCGCTATCGGGCGCGGGCCTATGATGATGGCTGTTCGTCCGGGACGACCGGCGCCGTGGTCGGCGGCGTATTGGGCGGCTTGCTGGGTCGGGAGATTGGTCGTGGCGGACGGTGGAACAGGCCGAGCACGACTGGCCTGATCCTGGGCGCTGGCGCTGGCGCGTTGGCAGGCCGCGAGGTGGAGCGCGGGGATTGCCGGTAAGATAAGTGGGCGGCGTGTCGCGGGAGTGATGCGCCGTTTTTTTGTCTGACTTAGGCGGCTTGCGCTAATGTTCGGCTGTGGGGCCTGAGATCCCAGCGTTCGCTGGGATGACGATTAAAAATACGTCGGTGGTTCGCTGTCATTTAAGCGAAAGATATTTGTCACTGAACTGTCACTGAAAAATCATAATTCGCCCCTCGATCGAAACAGGGGAAATTTTCGTGACAGGGTCAAAGATGAAAAGCATGGCTCTTGCCGTGAGCCTGCTGGCGTTGATGCCGGAAGTGGCGCAGGCGCAAAGCAATGAAGCGTTGCAGCGTCAGATCGACGAGTTGAAGGCGCAGATTCAGGCGCTGACGAGTGCGCTTGCCGCCAATAAGGGCAGTGCCGAAGTCGCGAGCGCGAACGCGTCGGCCGCGCCTGCTCCTGTCACGGGCTCGGCGACGGCCCCTGTGGTTCTTGCCGCTGCGCCCGCGCAGCCGGTCGTGACTCAGGCATCTGCGCCGGAAAGGAAGTCGAAGGCCTGGTATGAGCGGCTGTCGCTGCGCGGCTATACCCAGATGCGCTATAATGCGTTTCTGTCGGGCGACGACACCGCACCGGCAGGCCAGTCGCGCCTGCGGTCGGTGCATGACAGCGGAATTTCCGACAAGAGCAGCTTCTCGCTCCGCCGGACGCGCCTTGTCGTTCAGGGCGACATTTCCGATCGCGTGTCGCTCTACCTTCAGTCCGATTTCTCCGCTGCCGTAAACAATCAGGCGGGCAGTGAGCGGCGGGAAGGTTTTGTACAGCTGCGCGACGCCTATGCTGACGTGTTCCTGGACAAGGCCAAGACATTCCGCGTGCGCCTGGGCCAGTCCAAGGTGCCCTATGGCTGGGAGAATATGCAATCGTCCTCCAACCGCCTGACACTGGATCGCAGCGACGCGATCAACAGCGCCGTGCCGGGCGAGCGCGACTTGGGCATCGTCGGCTATTACACGCCGCCTTCGGTCCAGAAGATCTGGGACCGGCTGGGGCATGACGGGCAGAAGCTGTTCGGCAATTATGGTGCGTTCGGTCTGGGCGTCTTTAATGGTCAGGGCATCAACAAGACCGAGCAGAATCGCGGGCTGATGAAGGTTGCCTTTGCAACCTGGCCGTTCGAACTGGATGGTCTGGGCGGCATGTTCGAGGATCAGGTCTTCGAAATCGGCGGGTCGGCGATGATGAACGACTACCAGCCGGAAGTGCGCAACGGATCGGCGGTCGCGATCAGTGAGCAATCCTATGACGATGATCGTGTCGGCATCCATGCGATGCTCTATCCCCAGCCCTTCGGCATTCAGGCGGAATGGAATTGGGGCAAGGGGCCGGAGTTCGACCGGGTAAGCCAGTCGATCGAAAAGAAGAAGCTGAACGGCGGCTATGTCCAGATGATGTATCGCATTCCCGCCGATACGGTCGGTGTGCTGATGCCTTACGGGCGGTGGCAGCATTATCGGGGCGGGTGGAAGGCCGGGACGAACGCCCCCCGACTGGAAACCGACGAGCTGGAATTGGGGCTGGAATGGCAGCCGTGGAAGGCGCTGGAGATCACGCTAGCCTATGCGCGGATGAAGCGGGCCGAGGCGGATGAGCGGCGCATGGGCCGCGCCACGGGTGATCTGATCCGTACGCAGGTGCAGTGGAATTATTGATCGGTTTGCGGGCTAGGCGGTTAGAGAAGTGCCTTTAATCTGAATCGCTCAACCCGTTCGGGCTGAGCTTGTCGAAGCCTTCTCTTCCTGAAAAGAAGTAGAGCCCTTCGACAAGCTCAGGGCGAACGGTATTGAGGTGTTGCTGATTTAACTAGCCTTCGCCGATCGCCTGTCCTGCCGCCCAGCCGCTGGCCCATGCCCATTGGAAATTATAGCCGCCTAGCCAGCCGGTGACATCGACTGCTTCGCCGATCGCATAAAGGCCGGGCATGCGGCGCGCCTCCATCGTGCGGGAGGAGAGGTCTGCGGTCGAGATTCCGCCGATCGTGACTTCCGCCTTGGCGAAGCCTTCGGTGCCGTTGGGGGCGAAGGACCAGGCGGCGAGGCGGCGCTGCACCTCTTCCAGCTTGCGGTCGGCGATGTTGCCGAGATCGCCGGAGAGCGCGAGGCGATCGGCCAGGGCGTCTGCGAGGCGGTCGGGAAGATGGGCACGCAACAGGCTGACGAGCGAGGCGCGGGGCTTGCTGCGCTTGGCTTCCGTCAGCCAGTTCGCGGGCATGTCGGGCAGGAAGTCCAGGGCGATTTCGCGGCCATGACGCCAATAGGAGGATATTTGCAGGATCGCCGGGCCGGACAGGCCGCGATGGGTGAGGAGCGCGGCTTCGCGGAAGGCGGTCTTGCCGTGGCGGGCGATAACGGGGGTCGAAACGCCGGAGAGCGAGCGGAAGAGCATGTCTTCGCCGCCGAGGGTCAGCGGGACGAGTGCCGGGCGCGGCTCCACCACCTTGAGGCCGAACTGGCGGGCGAGGTCATAGGCAAATCCGGTCGCACCCATTTGCGGGATGGACGGGCCGCCGGTGGCGATCACCAGCGCCGGGGCTTGTACAGTCTGGTTGCCATGGGTCACGCTATATTGGCCATCGGCGTGGGTGATCGCGCCGAGGGCGTGGCCGAGGCGGATGGTGACGCCGCCTGCCTCACATTCGGCGAGCAGCATGGCGACGATCTGGCGCGCGGACTGGTCGCAGAAAAGCTGGCCCAGCGTCTTTTCATGCCAAGCGATGCCGTGACGTTCGACCAGCGCGAGGAAGTCAGACGGGGTGTAACGGCCCAGCGCGGACTTGGCGAAATGCGGGTTGGCCGAGAGATAGCGGTCGGGCGCGGTGTGGATGTTGGTGAAATTGCAGCGGCCGCCGCCCGAGATCAGGATCTTCTTTCCGGGCCGGTCGGCGTGATCGAGGACGAGAACGCGTTTGCCGCGCTGCCCCGCCGCCGCCGCGCACATGAGGCCCGCTCCGCCAGCGCCGAGGACGATGGCGTCAAATTGATCGGCTGTGGTGGACAAGATCAGCCTGCGGAGAGCGCGTCCATGATCTGGCGGATGGGGGTGAGGTCATAGCCTGCCGCTTCCGCCTTTTCGCTGAGCGCTGCGGGGTGCTCACCGGCGCGGGCGCGGGTCAGTGCCCAAAGGAGTGTGCTGCGGGTGCCGGAGCGGCAATAGGCGAGGACCTTGCCATCGCCTGCTTGGCCCAGTGCCTCGGCCATTCCGTCGAGCTGCCAGGGGGCAAAGCCGCCGTGGGCGACGGGGACGGCGGCGTAAGCGAGGCCTGCTGCTTTGGCGGCGGCTTCGATTTCCGCGCCGTTGGTCTGGCCCGGTTCCTCATCATCGGGGCGGTTGTTGATGATGATGGTCACGCCCAAGGCCTTGGCTTCCTCGACCTGATCGACGCTGATCTGGGGGGAGACGTAGAGGTTGGGGGTGATCTGACGGAACATGGGGCGGGACTCCTTCTGCCGCGAGCCATGCGCTTGTGGGGGGCGGGATTCAAGGGGGTTTTGGGCGTGGAGGGGGCAATCCGCCCTTCCCCTCTCCAAGTCCCGGCCCTCTCCCCTGAAGGGGCGAGGATTTTTTAGAGGTAGGGGCGGATCGCGGCCAGGAAGGCGTCGCCATAGGCGTCCAGCTTGCGCTGGCCAATGCCGCTGATGTGGCCGAGTTCGGCGAGGGTCGCGGGGCGCTGCTCGGCCATTTCGCGTAAGGTGGAATCGTGGAAGATCACATAGGGGGGCACGCCCTGTTCCTGCGCCAGTTCGCGGCGGCAGACCCGCAGGGCGTCGAACAGCGGATCGCCGACCGGGTTTTCCGCCTTGGCATTGCGGGCGTTGCGGCGGCGCTCGCGGCGTGGGGGGAGGACCAGGCTAACCGCTTCTTCGCCGCGCAGGATCGGGCGGGCGGTGGGGCCGAGTTCGAGGCCGCCATGTTCGTTAGTTTGCAAAGCATCGTTTACGAGGAGAGCGCGGGACACTGGGCGGAGCAGTGCTGTCTCGTCTCCTGATACGATGCCGTATACGGAGATTTTGTCGTGACCGCGCTCGCGGATGCGGTCGGTGACGGCGCCGGTCAGCACTTGTTCGATATGGCCGACGCCGAAGCTCTGACCGGTGCGATAGACGGCCGAGAGGAATTTGCGGGCGGTTTCGGTGGCGTCGATGCTGGCGGGCGGACTGAGGCAATTATCGCAATTGCCGCAGCTGGCGGGGGGATGCTCGCCGAAATGGCGGAGCAGGATGGCGCGGCGGCAGGTGCCGGTTTCAACCAGGCCTCCGAGTGCGGTGATGCGGGTGCGCTCGCCCTGCTGGCGGGCGGGGTCGAGTTCGCCAATGCGCTGGCGGGCGCGGGCGAAGTCGTCGGCGCCCCAGAAGAGATGCGCCTCGGCTGGTTCGCCGTCGCGGCCTGCGCGGCCGGATTCCTGATAATAGCCTTCAATCGATTTGGGCAGCGCTGCGTGGGCGACGAAGCGGACGTCGGGTTTGTCGATGCCCATGCCGAACGCAATGGTCGCGACCATGACCATGTCTTCACTGGCGATGAAGGCGGCCTGGTTGGCGGCGCGGACGGATGGGTCTAGCCCCGCATGATAGGCGCGGGTCGGGCGGCCGGTGCGGGACAGGGTGTCGGCGAGCTTTTCGGTGGCCGCGCGGGTCGGGGCGTAGACGATGCCGGGGCCTTGGCTGGCGGAGATGAGGTCGGACAGCTGTCGCGGCAAGCCGTCGCGGGGGTGGACGGCGTAGCGGATGTTGGGCCGGTCGAACCCTGCGATGATGAGGCCTTCGCGCGGAATGCCGAGTTGGACCAGGATGTCGTCGCGGGTGTGGTGATCGGCGGTGGCGGTGAGCGCGAGGCGCGGGACGGTGGGGAACTCGTCCAGCAAGGGACGGAGCAGGCGGTAGTCGGGGCGGAAATCATGGCCCCATTCGGAGACGCAATGCGCTTCGTCTATGGCGAAGAGGGCGATCTTCGTGGCGCGGAGCAGGCTGCGGAAGCCTTCGCCGCTTGCGCGTTCGGGGGCGACGTAGAGCAGGTCGAGATCGCCGTTGCGGAGGCGGTCCTGGGTCTCGCGCCAGTCGGCATCGACGCTGGTCAGGCTGGCGGCGCGGATGCCGACCGCCTGGGCGGCGCGTAGCTGGTCGTGCATCAGCGCGATGAGCGGCGAGATGACGACGCAGCAGCCGTCGAGCGCGACTGCGGGTAGTTGGTAGCAGAGGGACTTGCCTGCGCCGGTGGGCATGATGGCGAGGGTTGGCTGGCCAGCCATGATGCGGCCGACGACCTGTTCCTGGACGCCTCGAAAGCCGGGGAAGCCGAAAATGTCGTGGAGGAGACTGGGGATGTCCGAACGCATCTGGCGGCTGTAGCGGGTTCGGCTGGGGAGGCAATATTTTGGGTTCACGCGGAGACACGGAGAAGGAAGAGCGCGAAATTTATGCGCGCAGAGGCGCAGAGGGCGCAGAGCTTTTTGAGGCGCTGCGCGCGGGGGGCATCCTAGTCGATTGGGTCGAGGAGGCAGCCCCAGCCTTTGCGGTAGCGGGCGGTGCGGGAGGCTAGCAGGGGGACGCTGGCTTCGACGCTGCGCGATTCGGGATCGTCGGAGAGGGTGACGAAGGTCATGCCGGGTTCCTTGTCATGCTTGCAGCTGTCCATCCCCCTTCCCTCCACATAGCGGCAGGAGCAGGTGACGCGCGCGCCGAAACCCGCGCCCACGGCCGCGCGGGCGCGCATTGCGCTCCAGTTCCATGCCAGCAGCAGGACGAGCAGCAGCGCGACGACGGCAAGCGCATAAATCCATTTCGGGCGTGCGGACATGCTCCCCTTTCCGATGAGCCGTGCTAAGGGCGCGGCTTATGAAGCTCGATCGGAAAAGCGTAAAGCCTGTTGGCATCGGCGTCGCCATTTTGTCGCTGCTGGCGCTGGCAGGCGGCCTCGCCGTGCGTGCAGCCGATCCGGAGACGACTTATGAGGTGTCGGCGGATGCAGGCGTCAATGAGGGGGATTTGCGGGCCGCGATCGATCCGCTGTTCGACGGCGATGAGGATGTGGGCGAGACCCGCGCGTTGATCGTCATGCACCGGGGCGAGATCGTGGCGGAACGCTATGCGCCCGGTTTCGGGCCGGAGACCAAGCTGCTTGGTTGGTCGATGGGCAAGAGCGTGACGGCGGTGCTGGTTGGCCTGATGGTCGCTGACGGGCGGCTGGCGCTGGATTCGCCGGTGCCGGTCGCGGCATGGGGTCAGCCGGGCGATCCACGCGGAAAGATTACGCTGCGGCAATTGCTCGCCATGACGTCAGGGCTGGATCATGTCGAGGATGACGAGCCGCTGGCCGAGGCGGACACGGTGCGTATGCTGTTCACCGACGGCGCGCAAGATATGAGCGCCTTTGCCGAAGCGAAGCCGCTGGCACATGCGCCGGGGTCGCGCTTTTCCTATTCGACCGGCAACACATTGATTCTGGGCGACCTGATGGCGCGGATGCTGACCAGCAATCCTGATCCCGATGTTCGGCGGCAGGCGATGCAGACATTCATCGATGGACGGCTGAAGATTCCGGCGGGGATCAAGAGCCTGACGGTGGAATATGACGCCGCTGGCACGATGATCGGCGGCAGTTTCCTGCATATGACGGCGCGCGATTATGCGCGTTTTGGAGAACTGCTGCGCAACCATGGGCGCGGGCCGAACGGACATCAGATCGTGCCGGAAAAATGGGTCGATTTCATGCGCACGCCTTCAGGGCGCAATGCTGCCTATGGCGCGCATCTCTGGCTGAACCGCGAAAGCGAGGAAAGCGTGCTGATGCCGGGGGATGCGCCGCGCAGCCTGTTTGGCTGTGTGGGACATGGGGGGCAATATATATTGGTGTCGCCGGGTCAGGCGCTGACGGTTGTACGGATCGGGGCTTCGCCGGAAAAGGAGCAGCGAACCGCGGTTAAGCGGGGGCTTGCGCGGTTGATGCGGCTGTTTTCTGCCTGAGGTAGCGTTCCGCCGGATGTTAATATGTCCGGTCACCTTGCTGGAGCTTCATGCCTTATATCAGCACTGCCTCGCTCCACCATTCGCCCTGAGCCTGTCGAGCCGAGGACGGCGAAGTCGGCGGCTTCATCTCTTAAAATGGAAGGGCTTCGACAAGCTCAGCCCGAACGGGGTTGGGTAATTTAGACAAAAGGCACGATGCTCCCGCCCTGCATCGTGACGACTGTTCTAAGCCCGCGCATCGGAAGTCCAGGTCAGCTAAGGCCGAAGCGTCGGATTAGTGTCGGCCAGCGGCGCCACGGGTTTTCTATGGGCCGATCGACCGGCCAAATGCGATGCACGTCGAGCATGTCGAAGCCTGACCGCCTTCCCTCGACCGTCACGCGCATGCCGAGATAGCGCCGCGCCGATCCGGGCACGTCGAGTTGCCACATGCCGCCGCCGTCGGTTTCCAATGCGTAACCCCATTGGCGGGCAAGCAATATTCCGGTTTCCACATGCCATGTACCTTTGGGCATCGCGGTTTACCCCGGTAGCCGTCGGCGGTGTGCCCCAGTAGCGCCACCTAACATCGACAGACGATCGAATATGGCACGTTTGAGCAGCGGGGACGAGTGGATGAGATGTTGCAGTTCGCGAATAGCGCCATCGACCACGCCCTTGTCATAATCACTGACCGTCCAGCGGCGCGTGGACGGGGACGTTGGATCGACGAAGAAGCATATCGTTTCCTGTTCGCCCGTCAGAAGCTGAACATGATGTTGCCTTAGCCGCTCGATCAGCATGTCAGCGACATAGTGTTCCCATTTCATATTCATGCCCGTCCTTCCAATCCTGGAATGTCATGTTCTGCCAGCACGGTGGCTGGAGCAAAAAAAGGGCGCGTCGAAATCGACGCGCCCAGTGCATGAGGAGGGTTGGATCAGAAACCGAAGCTGATGCCGCCGCGGACCTGAGCCAGGCTGTTGTGCCCACCGAAGCCGTAGCCGCCGGACAGGAACAGGTTGACGCGCTTGTTCACCGATGTGTCGATGCCCAGTTCGATCAGGCCGTGACCATCGGGATCGACGCCCTTCAGGTTGAAGGCATTGCCGCCGCCCACATATTGGACGGTGCGATCGCTGCCGATGTTACCCTGGAAGCTATACTGCACCTTGGCATAGGGGCGGTAAGCCACACCATCGACATCACCCAGCAGAGCCCCTGCCTTCACACCGATGACCGGCGAGAAGACCGTCTTCGACGCGTCATCGACGTTGAGACCGATGCCTGCGCCACCCTTTTCGGTGAAGCCGTTCATCGACCAGCGGCGAAGGGCCAGCTTACCGAAGGGCGTCACGACGAGACCGTTACCGGCCGCGAAGTCATAGCCCAGTTCAAGGCTGGCATCCCACTGCGAACCCTTGAAGTTGCCTTCGATCGTGCGGGCAAGCAGGGTCAGGTCGCGTTCGACTTCAAACTTCGAGAAGCCGTAGGCGAACTGGAAGCTGCCGTAGAAGGGGCCGAAGCCCTGCGTCGCATAGGCACCGATGGTGTAGGTGCGGACCTGCGCTTCTTCCGGCGAACCCTGAGCGGTTACGTCATGCTGACCGTAGCCGAAGCCGACACCGAAGGCGCCGTCTTCCTGATAAGCGACGTCGATACCGAAGGCGCCGCCATAGCTGTTGGTCTTGATCTTCGATGCGCCCGAGCGGGTGCCGCCCGTCTTGGCGAAGTTAGCCGAGGGGTTGAACCAGAGCTGGGTGCCCAGCGCCTCTCCATAACCGCGACGCGCCGCCAGACGGTTGACCGTGGTGTTGAAGACCGCGTTCTGATCCACCGCAGCAAGCGAACCGTAGATCTCCGCCGAGGAAAGCTCGTTGAAGACCTGCGCTGCTTGTGCGCTGTTCAGGCGCCAGTCGAGACCGGCCGCGATGTTGGCGATGTCCTGAGCGTTGGCGATCTCCGTGACCGAAGCAAAGCCGTTGCCACCAGCAGCGTCCGTCTTCACCCGGGCGATGACGTCAGCCAGAGCGCTGTCGAGGCCCACAGCGGCAGCAGCCGCGTTGGGGTTCGTCGCGCCGACAGCATAGCTGTTGCGGGTCGCTTCGATCGACACGGTCTTGGCGGTCGTGTCATGCTTCAGGCCGAAGGTCACGAACTGCGAGCTAAGCGAAGGGGTTGCAGTTGCCGTGACGTCGCCGGTTCCAGTGTAGGTGAACAGCGTGTAGCCATCGCCCGTGGAATAGAGGCTGTCCTTCGACACGGTCACCGCGACCTTGCCAGCGAGGTTCAGGTTCCCATCCACCGTCACAGATGACGGGGTCGAGAAGACACCGGCATTTTCGGGGGTGGTGAAGTAGGGAATGCCTACGCCGCCCGTGATCGGACCCAGGATTTCCGGAGCCGATCCGCCGTTGTTGACGTCAAGGCTGCCGAAGCGGACCAGCGAGGGGTTGACGCCTACGACCGTCGTGCCGTTGGCAGTCTGGGTGTAGTTGCCCTGCTGATAGACTTCGATGCCCTTGATGGCTTCAGGACCCGGCGTGACGATGCTGTTGCCGACCGTACGGATGAAGGTCGGTGCGCGGCGGCCGAGGACGAGGGTCGCATCATTGTTGATGTTGCCCTTGATTCCGAAGACCGCGTCGTCCGAAGCAACGTCCAGCTGGAGTTCGCCAGCCTGTACGTTGAGGTTGCCGACATCCATCGTCCAGGCAGCAGGCGAGGAGCCTTCAGCCGGAACATATTCGGCGCCCGTCACGACGAAGGTGCCAGCACCGGTCTTGTTGACGGTGTTGACGCCCAGCACGCGAACCGCAGTCGGGC
This sequence comes from Sphingobium sp. Cam5-1, assembly GCF_015693305.1. Lineage (NCBI taxonomy): Bacteria > Pseudomonadati > Pseudomonadota > Alphaproteobacteria > Sphingomonadales > Sphingobiaceae > Sphingobium > Sphingobium sp. Cam5-1. Next base: position 2,252,118 of record NZ_CP065138.1, read on the forward strand.
TGAACAGACCTTCCGCCTCTTCCGGCAGGGTCGCGACTGGCGTGAAGTTCGACGTTGCGGTCGATCCGGCGATCTTGAGCTCGCTGGCGCCCAGGAAACCGCCGCCGTTCAGGTTGACGGTCGTGTTGGTCAGATACGCGCCGCTGTCGTCGCGCTGTGCGTCGATGTCGCCGAGCGTGATCGAGCCGTTGTTGAGGTTGATCGTGGCGTTGATGTCAGCCGTCTTGACGGCAGCTTCGCCACCTACGGTCAGGTTGAACGCGGCAGGATCGACCTGCGATGCGTTCAGCGGGACGCCCGATCCGGAAACCAACGACGTCAGTGCGGAAGCAACGTCGTCCTGCGTCGATACTGCACCCGTTACGGTGAAACCGCGCGAGATGCCGTTCTGATCGACCGTGTAGGTCTGAGCCGCAGGAGCAGCCGTGACGGTGACGGCGGTCGTGTTGACCGTCGCATCGACAGTGGCCGTGCCGCTGAACACAGATCCGCCGAGTGTCGCGTTGCCCGTCAGGATGCCGTTGTTCGTGACAGCGCCAGTGACGCCTTCCAGCTCGACGTCGCCGAAGGCGATGCCGTTGTTGGTGAAGCTGGCGTTGCCGCCTGCTGGAGCCGCCGTGACGTTTGCCGCGATCGTGCGGGTGCCAGCGTCGGTCGGGTTGGTGTCGGTGATCGTCGCGGTGCCGCCTGCATCCAACGCCGAGACGCTGAAGACATTGCCCGCGAACAGGGTGCCGAGCGAACCGTTGTTGACGAGCGAGGCAGAAGCCAGGCCTTCAACTTCGACATCGCCAAGAACAGTGCCGTTGTTCGTGACCGAAGCCGCGCCGCCGACAGGCTGACCGGTGAGCGTCGTCACGACGCTGACGGGGGTGAAGCCGTCAGCCGCATAGGTGGTGACGGTTTCTTCGCTGCTGTCGAAGGCCGAGCTGCTGGCGAACAGATTGCCGCCGGTGCCGAAGTTGGCATCGCCGATGACGCTGCCTTCGCCAATGGTGATCGACGCGCCATCCACACCCGAGGCGAAGATGTTGCCAGCAACGCTGGGCACACCCTGCTGCGAGGGAGCGTCCACGACGACCGAAGCCTGACCGCCTGCGGAGGTGAAGCTGTTGGTTTGCGTGCTGGTCGTCAGCGTATCGATGCCGCCAGTGACGCTATAATTGTCAACGCTCTCGCTGTTGGACAGGTCGGTGCCCGAAGAGGCGAAGACCGATCCACCAACCGAACCGGTGATGTTTGCGCTGGCGTTGCCGAAGGCCGAGGTGACGTTGCCATTGCCTTCGATGCGTCCGGCATTGTTGAGCGTGGCGTTGCCAGCAACAGCCGGAGCGGCTTGGGTCGAGGACGAGGTGACAACAGCCGTGCCATCCCCAGCGGCGTCTACCGTGCGCGTTGCGGAGGTAGCGAATGCCACGTCAGCAGGCGTGAAGGCGAAAGGTCCGGTCTGCACGGTGCTGACAGACACGTTGCCGCCCACTGCTGCATCCGCGCCGATGTCGGCAGAAGCCGAAGCGGTGCCCGCGACGTTGACGTTGCCGCCTACATTGGCAGCGCCCTGAAGTGCGACCGAAGCCGCGCCGCCGGTCTGGCTCTGGGTGAACTGGGTGCTGGCCGACGAGCTGGTTCCCTGCAGGACGCCAGCGTCATAGGTGTCGGTGCTTTCCGAGTTCGTCGTCACATTGATGGCGAAACCCTGGCTCGTCGAGGTGACGTTGCCCGAGATCTGGCCGCCGTTGACGTTGACCGCACTGCCTGCGTTGCCGGAGGAGAACACATCGCCGTTGCGGCCGGAATCGCCGGGGGCAACCGTTCCGCTGACGTTGACGGTGCTCGTACCGCCGGTGGTGGCGACATCGATCGTGTCGACGCTGGTGGCGACGACCGTGCCGGTGCCCGCGCCATCACGCGAGTCGGTTGCAACGTCCGTGCTTGCATCGGCCTGCGAGAAGCCCTGCGCGACGGACGACACATCGCCATAGACGCTGCCGCTGACCGTGGCCGTGCTGTTGGCGGCGGAGAATTGGCTGACGCTGCCATCATTGCCGGTGCCGAAGTTCAGCGAGCCGTTGATGCCCGCATAGGTGCCGGTCACATCGCCGCCGACGGTTTCGCTCGAGCTGCTCGACTGCGTGGTCGTGGTCGTTCCCGAAACGGTGACCGTGGGACCAGTGCTGGTCGATACCGTGCTGCCGCTCGACGCATTGGTCTGGCCGAGGACCTGGCCGTTGTTTGCAATGGTAATCGCGCCGGTGTCCGAATCGGCATCGACGTCGCCGCTGATGCGGCCAGCGGCGGCATTGGTGATCGAGATGGCGCCATCGGTGGTCGAGGCCAAGGCGCTGCCGCCGACCGAGCCGCTATTGGCCAGGGTGACAGAGCCAGTCGTTGCCGTGCCGACAAGGTCGCCATCGACGGAACCGTTGTTGGTGACGGAGACGTTCGCGGCATCAAGGGCTGAGCCGATCAGGCTGCCGCCGACTTCGCCCGCGGGACCGTTGACGAGCGCAACATCACCATAGGCCGAGCCGAACACGCTGCCGCCCACCGAACCGTTATTGGTGACCGAAGCCGTGCCGCCGAAGTCCGTTGCGCTGATGCCGCCCGTGACTTCGCCATTGTTGGTGGCGGTGAAGCTGTTCGCGGCGGCGGTGCTGCCGACGCCGCCAAAGGCGATGCCGGTGACCAGGCCATCGTTGGTCAGTGAAACAGCGCCATCGCCCTCGCCAGCCGCATAGCCGCCCGCGACGAAATCATAGCCGACGCTGCCGCCGCTGATGTCCGCGCCCGAGGCGATCGTTACCGTAAGGTCAGGGTTTGCAGGAGTGGTGATCGCGGCATCGATGCTGGCGTTCACCGCGGCGCTTGTACCCGCGCCGGTGGGCACGTTCACAGTTGCGGGAGCGGCTGAGGCTCCACTGGCGTTGGCGAGGAGCGCCATCGCCGGCATCGAGGCTGACAAGAGCAGCATCCGATGCAGTTTCGAGTTATTTCTCATTCTTTATTCCCCTAGTCATCGTGCAAAGCCGCAAAGCCAGACGGCGCAAGGGGACATCCGGGCCGGGACGACACCACCCGACCTGCCGCATCTAATATGCGCGGTGAAATCCCCTTCACCCCCTGCACATTGCCAGACGCACTTCCACATGCGTGTGCGCAACTTGCGCAAATCTCCTATGCGCAATCGCATCCATTCGCAACGGGTTTTTGTGGCAGCGCACATATGTGCGCACATTGCTGCGTGACTTGGCGGATTTATGGCGGTTCTTTGCCCGTTTTCATGAAAATTCTGGATTTCCGAGTGCGCAAATTGTATGATTGTTCAATATGCACTTGGCGGGTTTGCGGCAGCGGTGTGAACGCTTCTAGAAACAACAACGAACAAAAGGCGACGCAAGGTTTGCGATCGTCGTTTCTCCAGGTGGTCGCACAGGTGTGCCAAGAACAGGCGCAGAAAAGCATGTCTTTTGATTATGAGTGGGATCAGCAGAAAGCGCGGGGGCTGATCAGTTGCCTGATTGAGGAAACGGGCCTATCGGCGACGGAAGTAGCGCGCCGATCGGGATTGGCCCCATCGACGCTGACGCGCATTTATCCGACACCTTCGGTCGGTTATTCGCTTTCGGCCCGGAGCATATCCAAGCTCAAGGAAGCATTCCCCGAGCCATTCGCCATGTGCGAGGCAAGGGGGATCACTGCCGCCCCTTCACCGGCACCTACACATTTGGTGAAGGAGCGGCCCCTGCCCTTTGCGATGCCGAGTGAAAGGACCATCCCAGTCTATGCCGCGTCGCTGCTGTTCCCAGACGAGGACAGCATATCGCTGGCCAACGACCTGGAGATGTGGGAGGGCGACTTCACCCAGCCAGCCGCCTTTATCCCCGCGCCATTCGGCCGTGCCGACGCGAGCCGCTATTTCGCGATCTACATCCCCAGCGAAGCGATGGAGCCGCGTTTCCGGGCGGGAGAGCGAGTGATATTGGACAGGATCAAGCCTGCGTCCATCGATACCGACGTCATCGTGCAGCTGCGCGACGAAGAGGAACGGTCGCTTTGGACGATAGGCAGACTGACCGCGCGGGACCGCAACCTGATCGGCCTGACCCAGTATAAGGACCGGGTGACCGCATCCATTCACCGCAGCAAGGTCCGGCATATCTTTCCGATCATCGGGATGCTCGGCGACGAGGCTTGAGGTCTGAAGCGGCCCGGCTGCCGCAAAGCTCAATATCGCTCGCTTAAAGCAGGAACTGCCCCTCTATCACCGTGCGGCAGGCGCCGGTCAGGATGACCCGGTCGCCGTCCAGACGGCAGCCGAGGCGACCGCCGCGAGCAGATGCCTGCACGGCGCTGAGCTTTACCTTATCGAGCCGGGACGCCCAGAAAGGTGTAAGCAGACAATGGGCAGAGCCTGTCACAGGGTCCTCGTCCACGCCACCGCCGGGCACGAAGACGCGGCTGAGGATGTCGCTATCCTCACCGGGCGCGGTGGCTATCAACATGATGTCGCCCAGCGCTCGTAATGCTGCGAAGTCAGGCTGGAGCGCGCGGACGGCGGCGGCGTCAGGGAAGAGGAACAGGCCGTATCCGCCGTCGCGCCAATGGGACTCAAGCGGCTCCCCACCGAGTCCGGCCGCAAGAGCCGGCAGCGCGCGCGGTTCCAAATGCCATGCGGGGAGCGAAAGGGCGTAGCCATCCCGGTCACGCATAACCGTCAGCACGCCCGCGTCGCGGGTGCGGAAGCGCAGCGCGGTGCGGCCGCCCATCAGCACATGGCCACTGGCCAGCGTGGCATGGCCGCAAAGCTTCACTTCAACCGTGGGCGTGAACCAGCGCAGCGCATAATCGGCGTCGGGATCATCGGGCGTCGGAACCGTAAAGGCCGTTTCCGACAAGTTGTTTTCAGCCGCGATCGCCTGGAGGGTGGCATCGTCCAGCCAGCGGCCGAGCGGCATCACGGCAGCCGGATTGCCGGTGAAGGGCGCGTCGGCGAATGCGTCAACCTGGGTAAAAGGAAGGCTGGTCATGGATTGGGTTTCCGCTGGCTTGTGAGGCGGATGATGACGCGCGGTGACGCCGGGCGATAGGGCCAGCATGGAGACATTGGTCTGGCAAGCGCCGACCGATCCTGATGGCGGAAACCATTTTGGCGTTCGACGCAGGGGCCTGAGATGCCAGCTTGCGCTGGCATGACGTGGGTGGGGATACGAAATGGGCCAGCCATATGAAATGGCTGGCCCGTGTTCGCGGCTTGAGGGGACGTTTTGACCGTCAATCCAATTTTGGCCCGAAGGCCGACGAGGAATGACGCTCCCCAGGCTTACGCACTGCCGCTCGCCCTCCCGCGGGCGATCGATGCTGACGATGTTAACGCAGATTCACTGAGTCGTCTCGCGCAAACGTGACTTTCAACGGGTAATCGGCTCGTGTCAGCCGGTTATGCGCCGCCGCATTGCGCGCGATGCAGGAGTTTCTGGTCCGCCAGCACTAGCGCCATCATCGCTTCGACGACGGGCACGCCGCGAATCCCGACACATGGGTCGTGGCGGCCTTTTGTGATGATGTCGGAAGCTTCGCCATCGCGCGTGATTGTTTCCACGGGGATGAGGATCGAGCTGGTCGGCTTGAAAGCGACGCGCAGCTTCACCGGCTGGCCGGTCGAGATGCCGCCTGCGATGCCGCCAGCATGATTGGCAAGAAAGGCTGGCCCCTCTTCGCCCGGCCGCATGGGATCGGCATTATCTTCGCCGCGCAGGCGGGCAGCGGCGAAACCGTCGCCGATTTCCACGCCCTTGACCGCGTTGATGCTCATCATCGCGGCGGCGAGTTCGCTGTCGAGCTTGGCATAGAGCGGCGCCCCCCAGCCTGCGGGTACGCCGCTGGCGACACATTCGACTACTGCGCCGAGTGAGGAGCCATCCTTGCGCGCGTCATCGACCAGCTTTTCCCAGCGCTTGGCTGCTTCGGGATCGGGGCAGAAAAAGGGGTTGTTGTCGATCTCGCTCGCGTCGAAGCGCGCATAGTCGATGGCATCGCCGCCGATTTCGCTGACATAGGCGAAGATATCGACTTCGGGGATGACGAGACGGGCGACCGCGCCCGCAGCGACGCGGCTGGCGGTTTCGCGCGCGGAGGAGCGCCCGCCGCCGCGATAATCGCGAAAGCCGTATTTTGCGTCATAGGCGTAGTCGGCATGGCCGGGGCGATAGGCCTTGGCAACGTCGGAATAGTCCTTCGACCGCTGATCGGTATTCTCGATCATCAGGCTGATCGGGGTGCCGGTGGTCTTGCCTTCGAACACGCCCGACAAGATGCGGACTTCGTCCGGTTCCCGGCGCTGGGTCGTGAATTTCGAGGTGCCGGGCTTCCGCTTGTCCAGGAAAGGCTGGATGTCGGCTTCGCTGATCGGCAGGCCGGGAGGACAGCCATCGACGATCGCGCCAATGGCTGGGCCATGACTCTCGCCCCAGGTGGTGAAGCGGAATACGCGGCCGAAGGTGTTGAAGCTCATGCCCTGCCCTTTGGCGCCTGGATCAGGCCTTGTCGAGAGCGATGTCGGGGGCGTCTTCGGCCTTCATGCCGATGACGTTGTAGCCCGCATCGACATGGTGGACTTCGCCGGTCACGCCCGATGCCAGGTCGGAGAGGAGGTAGAGGGCAGCGCCGCCGACATCCTCGATCGTCACGTTGCGGCGGAGCGGGCTGTTCAGCTCATTCCACTTCATGATGTAGCGGAAATCGCCGATGCCGCTGGCCGCCAGCGTCTTGATCGGGCCTGCCGAGATAGCGTTGACGCGGATGTTTTCGGGTCCCAAGTCCATCGCCAGATATTTGACGCTGGTTTCCAGCGCGGCCTTGGCAACGCCCATGACGTTGTAATGGGGAATGACCTTTTCCGCGCCATAGTAGGACAGCGTCAGCAGGCTGCCGCCCTCGGCCATCAACGCGCGGGCGCGTTTGGCGACGGCGACGAAGCTGTAGGCGGAGATGTTCATCGTCATCAGGAAGTTTTCGAGGCTGGTGTCGACATATTTGCCGCGCAGCTCATTCTTGTCGGAAAAGCCGATTGCGTGGACTACGAAATCGAGCTTGCCCCAGCGTGCCTTCACTTCGTCGAAGGCCGCGTCGAGCTTGTCCATGTCGGACACGTCGCAATCGAGCAGGAAGTCCGATCCGAGTTCCTGCACCAAGGGCCGCACGCGCTTGGCCAGCGCCTCACCCTGATAGGAGAAGGCCAGTTCCGCCCCCTGTGCGCGCAATGCCTTGGAAATGCCCCATGCGAGCGACTTGTCATTCGCCAGGCCCATGATGAGACCCCGTTTTCCCGCCATCAAGCCCGTCATTCTACCGTCCCGTTCCCTTTACGATCCTCCATGCCACGCTCGACTTCCTCTTCGGGAAATTCGGCAAGCGCCGCATTGAGTTCCGCGCCAATTACCACGCCAAGCCCGACGAGGAAGAAAAAAATGAGCGTGATCATCACGCCAGCCAAACTGCCATAGGTGCGATCGTAGCCGCCGAGCAGCGAAAGAGTCGGGGGCAGCAACATGGTGACGCCATACCACCACAATGCGGTAGCGACCGCTCCGGGCCATTTCGGGAAGCGTTTGTCCTTGTAGGCGCTGGGGGTGAGCGACAAATAGAGATAGTAGAGGGCGAAGCAGAGGATCAGCATCGGCAGCAGACGGGTCAGCGTGACGATCTGGATCGCCTGATCGGCAAAGGGCAGGATCTGGTGCAGGAACTGGTCGATGCCGGTGATGATGACCTGAAGCGAGAAGGCGAACATCACGGCGAATACGCTGACCAGCGTGATGCCGATGGCGGTCAGACGATAGTGCCAGAAAGGGCGCGTGCTTTTGGTGCCATAGGCCCGGCGGAGGATGTCGCGGATGGTTTCGATGAGGCTGCCCACCGTCCACAGGCCAACAAGGCCGCCGAGCCAGAGCAGCGGGCCAGTGCGCGCGGTGAGGACATCGATGATCGGCTGCTTCACCACCTGCGCGACGCCGGGCGGCACCGTTTCGAGGAAGGCGCCGACCGCCGCCAGGCCATCCTGCGAGCGGCCGAAGATGCTGGCCACCGCTGCTGCGACGATGAAGAAGGGGAAGAGCGTCATCAGCGAAAGATAGGCAAGGTTTCCCGCGTGGATGAAGCCATCGCTATAGGTGCCGACGGCCACGCGCTTCATGATTTCGAAGGCGTGGCCGCCAGGTCGGACGCGGGCTATGCCACGGTTAAGATGCGCACGAGCGTCGTCCGCAATCCGTTTGCGGCGAGATTCGGGTGAATAGGGTGAAGGCTGGGGCATGCCCTCCTAACGTCCTAGACGCCCAAATGGGCGCGAACGGCGCGGCCATCCTGCCAGCTTTCGACGAGCGACAGGATCGCCGGGTCGTCACCGGGGATGTCGATCAGCAGCCGGACGAGCTGATCGCCACGCTGCCCCGCCTTGTGCGTAAAGCCCTTGCCGCGCAGGCGCAGCGTCTTGCCCGATGTGGTTCCGGCCGGGACGCCGAGCATCACCGGACCATCGACGGTGGGCACCTTCACCTTGCCACCCTTCACCGCTTCATCGAGGGTGATGGGGAGGTCGAGCAGCACATTGTCGCCGTCGCGGGTGAAGAATGGGTGCGGTTTCACTTCGATAGTGACGATCGCGTCCCCTGCCCCGGCTGGCCCTGCCTGCCCCTTCCCCGACAGGCGCATCTGCGTGCCGGTTTCGACGCCCGCAGGCAGCTTGAGGTCGATGCTCTTGCCGTCCTGCAAGGTGATGCGCTGCGGCGCGAGGGTGGCCGCATCGACGAAGGCGACGGCGAGGCGGTAGGAGACATTGGCGCCCTTCTGAGGTGGCGCTCCACGGCCAAAGCCGCCAAAACCGCCGCCCCCGCGCCGGGCGCCGCCGCCGCTGAACAATCCTTCGAAGATGTCGCCGAAGTCCGCGCCTTCGCTGAATTCAAAGCCACCGCCGCCGCCCGGACGGCCGCGAAAGCCACCGCCGCCAGCGCCGCCAAATCCGAAGGGGGCGGTGGGGTTGCCGTCACCGTCAATCTCTCCCCGATCAAAGCGCGCGCGCTTGTCCTTGTCCGACAGCAGGTCATAGGCGCTCGAAACCGCCGAGAAACGCTCCGCCGCCTTCGGATTATCCTGGTTCCGGTCGGGATGAAGCTCCTTGGCGAGCTTGCGGTAGGCCGACTTGATCTCTGCCTCGCTCGCGCCGCGCGCGACGCCCAGTATGGAGTAGGGATCCGCCATTGCCGAATGTCTATCCTTGTTCGTGAAAGCTGATTTGCCCCTTATGTGGCGAAATAGTCACGATCGTTCAAGCGGCGCGGCCATCGACATGAACCGAAACCGGCCGTAGATCAGCAGCATGACCGATCCCTTCACTTTGTTCGACCAATGGTATGGCGAAGCACGCGGCGCCGAGATCAACGACAGCAATGCGATGGCGCTGGCCACCGCCGACGCACGCGGGCGCCCGTCGGTGCGGATGGTGCTGCTGAAAGGACATGGGCCGGAAGGCTTTGTCTTCTACACCAATTTCGAAGGGCGAAAGGCCGAGGATTTGCTCGCCAACCCGCATGCGGCGCTGCTGTTTCACTGGAAATCGCTGCGGCGTCAGATTCGCATCGAAGGGCCGGTCGAGACGGTCGATGAGGCGACCGCCGACGCCTATTTCGCGACGCGCAGCCGCGACAGCCAGCTGGGCGCATGGGCTTCGGACCAGTCGCGCCCCCTGCCGTCTCGGGATGTTTTCATGGCCCGCTATGACGATGCGGTCGCGCGGTTCGAGGGCGGGCCGGTGCCCCGCCCGCCGCACTGGTCGGGATTTCGCGTGGTGCCGCAGCGGATCGAATTCTGGCAGGACCGCGAGCATCGGCTGCACGAACGGCGGTTGTTCGAGCGGGATGGCGATGGCTGGCGCGAGGGGCTGCTATATCCTTGATAATCCTCCCCATCGGGAGATGGGGGGATTTGTGATAGGCGCCTTCCCACGCGCCTGTTAGATGTGCGGCCAGCACGGCTAAGAGGGATTGCATGCGGAATCGACTGACGGCCTTCATCCTTGCTGGCATGATCCTGGGCGTTCTGACCGGCTTTGCGGCTAATTTGTGGGTCGGCGGTGACAAGGTGCTTGCCAAGGATGTGGCAGGATATTTCCACCTGCTGGCCGACATCTTCCTGCACCTCATCAAGATGATCATCGCGCCGCTGGTCTTTTCGACGCTGGTCGCGGGGATCGCGCATATGGGGGACAGCGCGGCGTTGGGGCGGATCGGCGGGCGGGCGCTAGCCTGGTTCATCATCGCCAGCCTGATCTCGCTGACGCTCGGCCTCTTCTTCGTCAATTTCTTCGCGCCGGGGGAAGGGCTGAACCTTGTCCGGTCGGGCGCCGCATCCGGCGTGAATACTGAAGCACTCAATTTCAGGGATTTCGTTCTGCACGTCTTCCCCACGTCCATGGTGGGCGCGATGGCGGAAAATTCGATCCTCCAGATCGTCGTCTTTTCGCTGTTCGTGGGCGTCGCGCTGACCGCCATTGGCGAGAGGGGCAAGCCGATCGTCACCGTCATCGAGGCGATGGTCGAATTGATGCTGCAAGTGACGGGCTATGTGATGCGCGTCGCCCCCCTTGCCGTGTTCGGGGCGCTGGCGTCGGCGATCACGACCGAGGGGCTGGGCGTGCTCAAGACCTTTGGTGAACTTGTCGGCGAATTCTATCTGTCGCTCCTCGCGCTGTGGCTGCTGCTCTGTAGCGCGGGTGCGATCTTCCTGGGGCGGCGCATGGTCAAGCTGATCAAATATGTCCGCGAGCCGTTGCTGATCGCCTTTTCCACCGCATCATCAGAGGCAGCTTATCCCAAGATGCTGGAGCAGCTCGACAGGTTCGGCGTGCCCCGTCGTATCTACAGCTTCGTGCTGCCGCTGGGCTATTCGTTCAATCTCGACGGGTCGATGATGTATTCGACCTTCGCCACGATCTTCATCGCGCAGGCCTATGGCATCGACCTGCCGATAGCGACGCAGATCACCATATTGCTTGTCCTGATGGTGACGAGCAAGGGCATCGCCGCCGTGCCGCGCGCCTCGCTCGTCGTCGTTGCGGCGACACTGGGACAGTTCGACCTGCCGGTCGAAGGCATCGCCTTCATCCTGGCCGTCGATCATTTCATGGACATGGGCCGCACCGCCACCAACGTTCTGGGCAACGCCATCGCGACGTCGGTCATCACCAAATGGGAAGGCATGCTGGAGGTCGAGGAACCCGAGTTCGTGCCGCATCCCAAGGCCCCGGCCCATACGCCCGCACATGGCCGCGCGGGGCTGGAGCTGGCATCCGACATGGTGGACGAAGATCCCCGAAGCTGACCGCTACCACAATATGCCCCTGACCGGCTGATCCTGTGCAGGCGCATCGTCGCCGATGGATTGGAGCAGGTCGATCTCGATCGTCCGGCACATGGCGGACAGCGGCACGTCATGCACGCTGCCCGCAAAGGGATCCACCAGATCATCGCCAATCCGCAGCACGGCAAGGAACATGAGGCCCGCCACCGTCGATCCGAGCGGCGTCGCAAGGCCAAGGGTTTCCACCAGCCCGATCGGCAGCAGCACGCAGAAGAGATGCGTGAACAGGGTGGGCAGGAAACGATACTGGATAGGCAGCGGCGTGTTCTTGAGCCGCTCCATGCCCCCTTGCGCATTGGAGATATCGACCAGCATCCGTTCCATCTGCGTTTGCTGGACAGTGTCGATCCATCCTTCCCGGCGAGCGATGTCGATCCGCCGCCCGGTGCTGTCCAGCAGGCCGTTGGCCGGGTTGGTGCGCGCAAGGGCCTGCCCCTTGTCCCGTTCCTCGATAAAGCCGGTGACGCGATCATCGAAGGGTTGGCGGCGCAACTGGCATCGCAAGGCGTTCACATAGGCGATCTGCCGTTTGATGATCTCTCGCTTCAGGTCCCGTGCTTCGGGATCGGGCAGGAAATTGCGCGTGGCGCGCGCCAGGCTGCGCGAGGCGTTGATCATCGCGCCCCAGAGGATGCGTCCTTCCCACCAGCGCTGATAGGATGAGTTGCTGCGAAAGCCGAGGAAGAGCGCCAGCGCCGAGCCGAACAGGGTGAGCGGCAACGGCGGCGCGCGAAAGGGCAGGATGAAATAGGTAATCGTGACCGCGCAGTCCCAGATGAACAACAGGGCGAGCGGCTTCCAAACTTCACTCGCAATCTGGCGCAGGCTGGGCGCGGCATTGACGATCATGCATTTCTCCGGATTTCAGCACAGGAGGGCATCAACAAAGCGGCTCTCTTTTGGATGCGGGCGGGGGACAATTTACCGGCTGCGCGTTACGCCATCTTTGCGGTGGGAGGAGGTCAGCGTGCCGCCTTCGCGGCTTCCGCCCACCAGATGAGGCTGCTCGCGAAACCCGCAAAACCGCGTTCGAGCGCCGCGCCGCCGTCCCCCTGCGGCTGGCCCTGCTCATCGAGCGTCTGGGCGATCTGACCGACGCTCAAACGTTCCGGGATGACGGCCATGCCCATGGCGGACAGCGTCACCGTCCAAACGGCGTGGCTGTTGACCCCGGCATAACGACCCGCCGAATAGCTGGCGATCGCGGCAGGGCGGCGGTCGAATTCTTTCAGATAGTGATCGACGAGATTCTTGAGGCCGGGTTGAACGCCGCGATTATATTCGCCGGTCACGAAGACGAAGGCATCGGCAGTGGTGAGGCGGTCGGCCAGCTCGGCCATGGCTGCCGGGGCCTGACCGGGCGGGTAGTCACTGTAGCGCTGGTCGAGCATGGGGAGGCCGACCTCCATCGCGTCTATGAGTTCGGGCTTGTGGCCGAGTTGCTGGAAGCCGTTGGTGAGATAGTCGGCGAGGCGGATGCCCATGCGGCCGCGGCGATAGGAGCCGTAGAGGATGAGGAGGTTGAGTGGCATCGCGGCGCTCCCTTGCTGTTAAAGGAAGGTTTGTCGCATCGGCACAGGGGAAGGTCCACCCTATCATCTCATCATCATGCCAGCTTTAGACGAGCTTAGCGCGGCGCGGGAACTGCCCACCCCGCTGCGACTAAATTCGCTTCGCTCATCAAGTCTCGCTGCCCCTCCCGCTTGCGGGATGGGAGCGTCGCACTACCACCTTAGCCGCGTATTCAGCGCAGCTTGGCGATGGAAAGCCCGTCCTGCTTGGCGCGGGCTTTTACCGATTCCTCGCTGCGGGTCAGCGCCTTGGCGATCGCTTTCAGTGCCATGCCCTTTTTCGCGAGCGAGTGGAGCTTTTGCAGCTCATCCGCTGTCCAGGGCTGCTTGTGCCGTTCGAAGCGATCGCCAGCCATCGGATCAATCCGCGAAGGGGTCGCGCACAAGGATGGTGTCCTCGCGCTCGGGGCTGGTGGAGACGAGCGTGACCGGGCAGCCGATCAGTTCCTCGATGCGGCGGATATATTTGATCGCCTGCGCGGGGAGGTCGGCCCAGCTGCGGGCACCTGCGGTCGTGTCCTGCCAGCCTTCGATATCCTCGTAGATCGGCTGCGCCTTTGCCTGATCCTGCGCATGGGCGGGGAGATAGTCGTAGGTCTGGTCGCCGATCTTGTAGCCGACGCAAATCTTCAGCGTGTCGAAGCCGTCGAGCACGTCGAGCTTGGTCAGCGCGATGCCGGTGACGCCCGAGACGGCGACCGACTGGCGCACCAGCACGGCGTCGAACCAGCCGCAGCGACGCTTGCGGCCGGTGACGGTGCCGAATTCATGACCGCGTTCGCCGAGGCGCTGACCGACGTCATTTTCCTGTTCCGTCGGGAAGGGACCGGAGCCGACGCGGGTGGTGTAGGCCTTGACGATGCCGAGTACGAAGCCCGCGCCATTGGGGCCGAGGCCGGTGCCGCTCGCCGCCGTGCCCGCCACCGTGTTGGAGGAGGTGACGAAGGGATAGGTGCCGTGATCGATGTCCAGCAGGGTTCCTTGCGCGCCTTCGAACAGGATGCGCTGGCCCGCCGCCTTTGCCTTGTTGAGGGTGAGCCAGACGGGCTTGACGAAGGGGAGGATGAAGCTGGCGATGTCGCGCAATTCCGCCATCAGCGCGTCGCGGTCGATCGGGGCTTCGTTGAAACCGGCGCGCAGGGCGTCGTGGTGGGCGGTCAAGCGATCGAGCTGCGGGCCGAGATCGTCGAGATGGGCGAGGTCGCAAACGCGGATGGCGCGGCGGCCGACCTTGTCCTCATAGGCCGGGCCGATGCCACGACGGGTGGTGCCGATCTTGCCTGCGCCCGATGCATCCTCGCGCAGACCGTCCAGGTCGCGATGGAAGGGCAGGATCAGCGGGCAGGTTTCCGCGATCTGGAGGTTCTCGGGCGTGATGTCGACGCCCTGCCCTTTCAGCTTGGCTACTTCATCGCGGAAGTGCCAGGGGTCGAGGACGACGCCGTTGCCGATGACGCTGAGCGTGCCGCGCACGATGCCAGAGGGGAGCAGCGAGAGCTTATAGACCTTCTCGCCGACGACCAGCGTGTGACCGGCATTGTGACCGCCTTGGAAGCGGGCGACGACATCGGCGCGCTCCGACAGCCAGTCGACGATCTTGCCCTTGCCTTCGTCACCCCATTGGGCGCCGATCACGGTCACATTAGCCACAGATACAGTCCTCCGCCCGCCGCGGGGACCGGCCATGCCCTTCGACGGGACTCGGCATGCCGGTGGGATCAAGCGGACGCTTCGCGCCCTATGCGGGGCGCGCGTTAGCCGCGCTGCCCCCTATGCGTCAAGTCAGTAGGGGCGCGGTTCGTCGCCGTCCAGCCAATGGGTGCAGCGCAGTGCTTCGCCATCTTCCTGACCTGTGAGGGCTGCAACGGTCTGCCAACCGTCAGCGCGAAGTTGCGCGGCGCGACTTTCGTCATGGTGGAGGGGCAGGAACAGGCGCTGAGGCGTTTCCGCGCCGAAACCCGCGTCGATGAGTGGATCGGGATAGAGCGAGAAGCCGATCGCCGGTTCTTCCGAGCCATCCGCGCGGGTGATGGCGTAGCTGCCGCCCCGGCCGATTTCTCCGATGAAGCCTTCGGCGAAGATCGAGAAGCCGAACCAGTTCTGATATTCAAAACCGTGGCGCTCGGTGGGATCGAGGGTCAGGGTGATGTCCCATCCGATCGGCTTGGCGATGGCGCGCAGGCCCGCAATTCGGCTGTCGATCGCGCCGCCGAGCTGGGCGTTCAATGCTTCCAGCTTTTCCATCGCGGGGTGGAAGGGGCCGGTTGCTTCCATGAGCGGGAGGTAGGCGGCGGCGGCCGGGCTGATCGCGGCGAGCGCGCCCGCGTCCTTGGCGTCGAGTTCGGCGCGGACGGCTTCGATCTCTTCGGGAGCGAGGGGGAGCGAACCGGCGGCGAGGCTGTCGATGAGGTCCGGCAGGGTGAAGTCGATCGTGATGCCGGTGACGCCTGCGGCCTGGAGCGCCTCGATCGCGACGTTGACGATCTCGACGGCGGCGGCGACACTATCGCTGCCGATGAGTTCGGCGCCGACTTGCAGCCGTTCGCGTTCGGGGCGGAGCTGGTTGGCCTTCAGGCGGATCACGGGGCCGCCATAAGACAGGCGTAGCGGGCGCGGCACGCTGGCGAGGCGGGTAGCGGCGATGCGGCCGACCTGCGCGGTCATGTCGGGGCGGAGCGCGAGGCTGCGCTGCGACACTGGGTCGACGGCACGGACGAGGTCCTGCGCGCGCATGGATTTGAGGCGGCCGACCAGCGTTTCCTCGAACTCGGCGAGCGGCGGCATCACGCGCTCATAGCCATGCGACGCCACCGTATCGAGCACGCGGCGCGCGAGACGCGCGGAGGCTTCGGCCTGTGGCGGCAGGCGGTCGGAGAGTCCTTCGGGAAGGAGGCCGGGTGGGATGCTGGTCATGCGCTGGCCTTTAGCAACATCAGCCAGATTATCCAGTCTCCGTTCGGTTCGGGCTTGTCGAGAAGCGTTTCTCGACTTCGCTCGAAACGAACGGAGATCAGGCACTACTATCAGGCGAACTTGAGCAGCTTGACCGTCTTCACGCCTGCGAGCTTGCAGATGTCGTTCAGCACTGCTTCGCTGACCGCGCCGTCGACCGACAGCAGCAGTACGGCTTCGCCGCCTTGGCTGCGGCGGCCGAGGTGGAAGGTGCCGATGTTGACGCCTGCTTCGCCAAGGGTCGAGCCCAAGCGGCCGATGAAACCGGGCGCGTCCTGGTTGACGATGTAAAGCATATGGCCTTCAAGGTCGGCTTCAACCTTGATGCCGAACAGCTCGACGAGGCGCGGGCTGCCGTGGCCGAACAGGGTGCCAGCGACCGACTTGTCGCCTGCTTCGGTTTTTACCGTGACGCGGACGAGGGTCTGGTAGTCGCCTTCGCGGTCATGGCGCACTTCGCGGACGTCGAGGCCGCGTTCCTTCGCGAGGAAGGGCGCGTTGACCATGTTCACCGTGTCGGAATAGACGCGCATCAGGCCAGCGAGCACCGCTGCGGTGATCGGCTTCTGGTTGAGTTCGGCGGCATGGCCCTCAACCTCGACCGCAACACCCTGGATGCGGTCGCCTTCGAGCTGGCCGACGAGGCTGCCCAGTTCTTCGGCAAGTGCCATATAGGGCTTGAGCTTGGGCGCTTCCTCGGCCGACAGCGACGGGACGTTCAGCGCGTTGGTGATACCGCCGTCGAGCAGATAGTCGCTGAGCTGTTCGGCAACCTGAAGCGCGACGTTGACCTGCGCTTCGTCGGTCGATGCGCCAAGGTGCGGGGTGCAGATGAAGTTGGGCGTGCCGAACAGCGGCGATTCCTTGGCCGGTTCCTGCACGAACACGTCGAGCGCGGCGCCCGCGACATGGCCCGAATCCAGCGCCTCCTTGAGCGCGGCTTCATCGACCAGTCCGCCGCGCGCGCAGTTGATGATGCGCACGCCCTTCTTGGTCTTGGCGATATTTTCCCTGCTCAGGATGTTGCGGGTCTGGTCGGTCAACGGCGTGTGCAGCGTGATGAAGTCCGCCTTCGCCAGCAGCGTGTCGAGATCGGCCTTTTCCACGCCCATTTCGACGGCGCGCTCCGGCGTGAGGAAGGGATCGAAGGCGACGACCTTCATCTTGAGACCGAGCGCGCGGCTGGCGACGATGGAGCCGATATTGCCCGCGCCGATCAGGCCGAGCGTCTTGCCGGTGACTTCCACGCCCATGAAGCCGTTCTTCGGCCACAGGCCCTGCTGCGTCTGGGCATTGGCTTCGGGCAGCTGGCGAGCGAGCGCGAACATGAGGGCGATGGCATGTTCGGCGGTGGTGATCGAGTTGCCGAACGGGGTGTTCATGACGATCACGCCCTTGGCCGACGCGGCCGGGATATCGACGTTGTCGACGCCGATGCCAGCGCGGCCGATGACCTTGAGGTTGGGCGCGGCGTCGAGGATTTCCTTGGTCACCTTGGTCGAACTGCGGATGGCGAGGCCGTCATATTCGCCGATGATCGCCTTCAGCTCGTCCGGGGTCTTGCCGGTGATCACGTCGACTTCCAGCCCACGCTCACGGAAGATCGCGGCGGCGCGGGGGTCCATTTTGTCGGAAATAAGTACCTTGGGCATGACGAATTGCCTTTCTTGCAATTCGTCATCCTGACGAAAGTCAGGATCTCAGGCGGTGAAGTTGTACCTAGCGGCCTGAGATCCCAGCTTTCGCTGGGATGACGGGATATGGGGGAGTGTTAAGCAGCCTTGGCCGTTGCGTAGGCCCAGTCGAGCCACGGGCCGAGCGCTTCGATGTCGGCCGTTTCGACCGTTGCGCCGCACCAGATGCGCAGGCCAGCCGGGGCATCGCGGTAACCCGCGACGTCATAGGCCGCGCCTTCCTTTTCGAGCAGGCCAGCCATGCTCTTGATGAAGGCTTCGTCCGCGCCATCGACCGTCAGGCAGACGCTGGTGGTCGAGCGCGTCGCCGGGTCGGCAGCGAGGTGACCGAGCCAGGAGCGTTCCTCGACGATCTTGTTCAGCGCGGCCGCGTTGGCGTTGCTGCGCGCGATCAGGCCGTTGAGGCCACCCAGCGACTTGCCCCATTCGAGAGCGAAGATGGCGTCTTCGACCGCCAGCATGGAGGGGGTGTTGATCGTCTCGCCCTTGAAGATGCCCTCGGCGAGCTTGCCCTTCGCCATCAGGCGGAAGACCTTCGGCAACGGCCAGGCGGGGGTGTAGTTTTCAAGACGCTCGACGGCGCGGGGGCCGAGGATCAGCACGCCATGGCCGCCCTCACCGCCCAGCACCTTCTGCCAGGAGAAGGTGGCGACGTCGATCTTGGTCCAGTCGATCTCGTAAGCAAACACCGCGCTGGTGGCGTCGGCGAAGGTCAGCCCCTCGCGGTCGGCCGGGATCCAGTCGGCGTTCGGCACGCGCACGCCCGAAGTGGTGCCGTTCCAGGTGAACAGCACGTCGTTCGAGAAATCGACTGTGCCAAGGTCGGGCAGCTGACCATAGTCGGCACGGATGATCGTGGGATCGAGCTTCAGCTGCTTGGCGGCGTCCGTCACCCAGCCTTCGCCGAAGCTTTCCCAGGCGAGCGTCGTCACCGGACGGGCGCCGAGCATCGTCCACATCGCCATTTCGAAGGCGCCGGTGTCCGAACCGGGCACGATGCCGATGCGATGGGTGTCGGGAAGGTTCAGTAGCTCGCGCATCAGGTCGATGCAGTAAGCGAGACGGGTCTTGCCGATCTTGGCGCGGTGCGAGCGGCCGAGGGATTCAGCGCTCAGCTTGTCGGCGCTCCAGCCCGGAGGCTTGGCGCAGGGACCGGAAGAGAAAAAGGGGCGAGCCGGTTTGGTCGTCGGCTTGGCCACGGGCGCAATAGTGGCGTCGGCGGCAGTCACATCAGTCATGTACGCTTCTCCTTGCAGAGAGCTCGCGCGGCGTTGGGACCGCGTGGCCCGCTGGCCGCCCTAAAGATCGCAGGGGAAGAGTCAAGCCGAATGTCTGAATGCGACGAACCGTTGCGCTCGTTAACCCTCAATTGCGTGAGCCATGGTAAATAGTTGATCATGAACGAGCGGGTCAGGGGGAAAGCAGTGATACGCGGCGCGGGTCAGGCGGCCCTGCTGGCGCTGTGCGTGACCTTGGCATCCTGCGGCGGCGACCTCGTCCCGCGCGGGCGGGTTGAGCGTCCGTCTAAGCCTGTAAAAAGCGCCCGTCCTGCCGCGCCTCCGCCGATGGAATTGCGGCAATGTCTGGTGAAGCTGCAATCGCAATCGGTGCTGTTCACGCCCCTGCCCGACCAGAATTTCGGCGGCGGCTGTTCTGCCATGGGCAGCGTCAAGCTGCTCGACATCGGGGTGCCTGCGACCAATCTGGGCGCGATGACGTGCGGGCTGGCGGCCAATTTCGCGGCTTGGGCGCGTTATGGGGTGCAGCCCGCCGCGCGACTGATCCTGGGCGCGGAGATCGAGAAGATCGAGACTTTCGGCACTTATAATTGTCGGCCGATCGCTGGAAGCGGGAGGCTGTCCGAACATGCGCACAGCAATGCGGTGGATGTATCGGCCTTTGTCCTGTCAGACGGGCGGCGCATCACCGTTGAGCAGGGATGGAATGGCGACCGGCAGACGCGGCAGTTTCTGGAGGTAGTGCGGGCGAGCGCCTGCAAGCGGTTCCGCACGGTGCTCAGCCCCGACTATAATGTCGCGCACCATGATCATTTTCATTTCGATATGGGTGGAAGAGGTGGCTTTTGCCGCTGACCTTCCTAAGTTGGGTTGAATGACAAGAAAAGAAATCGAAGAACGCAAATTCCGTCCCGCCCGGCAGGAAGCCGCCGATGCCCAGAAAGGCGTGGACACCCCGCAAACCACCAGCGCCGCCTACCGCCTGGCTTTTCAGGATACGGAGTTCCTGCTGCGCGAGGATTTGCGCCCGGTGCGGTTCCAGTTGGAGCTGCTCAAACCCCAGTTGTTGATGGACGAAGCGAGGATCGAGTCGACTTTCGTCTTCTACGGATCGGCCCGCATCCCGGAGCCAAACCAAGTGCAGGCGCGGATCGACGCCGCCACGACGCCGGACCAGCGGCGGATCGCGGAGAATCTGGGGAAGAAGGCGCGCTATTATGAAGAAGCGCGCAAGCTGGCGCGGATGGCCGCGCAATATCCGGTGAATGAGGCGGGATGCCGCCATTTCGTGGTGTGTTCGGGCGGCGGCCCTTCAATCATGGAGGCAGCCAATCGCGGCGCGGCGGATGTGGGTGCGCAAACGATCGGTATGAACATTGTGCTACCGCATGAGCAGGCGCCCAATCGTTTCGTGACGCCCGAGCTCAGCTTTCAGTTCCACTATTTCGCGCTGAGGAAGATGCATTTCCTGCTGCGCGCGCGGGCTTTGGCTGTGTTTCCGGGCGGGTTTGGTACGTTTGACGAGATGTTCGAGCTGCTGACGTTGATCCAGACGGGGAAGATGAAGCCCATCCCGATATTGCTGTTCGGGCGGGAGTTTTGGACACGGGTCGTGGATTTCGAAGCATTGGCGGATGAGGGGGTGATTTCGCCTTCGGACCTGAATTTGCTGACCTGGGTCGAGACGGCCGAGGATGCGTGGACGGCTGTGCAGACTTTTTATCAGGATAGTGAAGTGCCGGGGTGTGGGTGACTTTCCTCTCTGCTTTAGGGGAGAGGATGTGGAGACTTGGCGTGAAGCGCCTGGCCGGAGCTGGAGAGGGGCGAGTGAGCGCCTGGCCCCCTCCCCCTCATCCAACCTCGCCTAAGCCCTTTCGAGCGACGGCTTCGTATCCTTCTCCCCCGAGGGGAGAAGGGTTAGTGGGTTGCTCTCGCCATCCCGGAGGACTAGGGCGCGGCCATGCGTGCCGAGCTTGATCATGTCGATTGCTGGATCTTCGATCTGGACAATACGCTGTACCCGGCGAAGGCGGACCTGTTCGCGCTGATCGACGTCAAGATGGGCGAGTTCATCCAGGGATTGCTTGGCTGTGACCCGGACGTCGCGAAGGCCACGCAGAAGCGCTATTTCATGGAACATGGCACGACGCTATCGGGGCTGATGCATCATCATGGCATCGAGCCGCGCGCTTTCCTGGATTATGTGCATGATATTTCCATGGATCGGCTGGAGGTGGATGAGGCGCTGAATGCCCATATCGCGGCCCTGCCCGGCAGGCGCCTGATCTTCACCAATGGCGATGCTGATTATGCGCAGCGGGTGCTGGACAGGCTGGGCCTGGGACAGGCTTTCGAGCTGATCCACGACATCCACGCCTGCCAATATATTCCGAAGCCTGATCCGTCGGGCTATGCCGAGCTTTGCCGTGTCCATGGCGTCGATCCTACCCGCGCCGCTTTCTTCGAGGATATGGCGCGCAACCTGCGGCCCGCCAAGGCGATCGGCATGAGCACCATCTGGGTGAATAATGGCTCCGAAGCGGGCAATCATGAGCATCATCCGGACTATATCGATTTCGAAACCGACCATCTGACGCCATTTTTGGCCGACATTCTGGGGACAAGACCATGAGCCAAGACCTGATCGCTACCATCGACGCCGCCTGGGAGGACCGGGCCAATGTCAGCCTGACCACGCAGGGCGAAGTCCGCCAGGCGGTGGACAAGGCGCTGGCGATGCTGGACAAGGGCGAGTTGCGCGTTGCTGAACCCACGGCGGAGGGCTGGCAGGTCAATCAGTGGGCGAAGAAGGCCGTTCTTCTGTCCTTCCGCCTCAACGACAATGTCATGATCGATAATGGTCCGGGCGCTGGCCATTGGTGGGACAAGGTGCCGAGCAAGTTCGCAGGCTGGGACGAAGGGGCGTTTCGCGCCGCCGGCCTCCGCGCGGTGCCGGGCAGCTTCGCCCGCGCCGGGTCGCATATCGCCAAGAATGTCATCCTGATGCCGAGCTTCGTCAACATCGGTGCGTTCGTCGATGAGGGCACGATGGTCGATGCCTGGGTGACGGTGGGCAGCTGCGCGCAGATCGGCAAGAATGTCCATCTGTCGGGCGGCGTCGGCATTGGGGGCGTACTGGAGCCGTTGCAGGCCGATCCAGTGATCATCGAGGATGATTGCTTCATCGGCGCGCGGTCGGAAGTCGTTGAGGGCGTGCGCATCGGCAAGGGTTCGGTGCTGTCGATGGGCGTGTTCATCGGTCAGTCGACCAAGATCGTGGATCGCGCGACGGGCGAAGTCTTCATGGGCGAAGTGCCGCCCTATTCGGTGATCGTGCCGGGGTCCTTGCCGGGCAAGCCGCTGCCCGATGGCACGCCGGGGCCGAGCCTGTATTGCGCGGTGATCGTGAAACGCGTGGATGCGCAGACGCGGTCGAAGACCGGGATCAACGAGCTGCTGCGGGATTGATTTCCCCTAGTTACTCCCCTCCCTTTTAAGGGAGGGGTCGGGGGTGGGTCGCGAGCAGAGCGAGCACTGCGCTGACCGAGAGGTTGCTGGCGATCATTGCATGATCGCACCCACCCCTTCCCCCTCCCTGAAGGGAGGGGCTTATAAGATGAGTGCAGGTCGCCTACATTCGCCCGATGCCGCCGTCCACACCCGACAACACCCCCCTTCCGCCTGTCTGGGCGACGCTGCGGCGGTTTCTTCCTTATCTGTGGCCTTCCGACGCCCCGGCGCTGCGGCGGCGCGTGTCCATCGCCATGCTGTTGGTGGTATTGGCCAAGGTCATCAGCCTGGCCATGCCCTTCGCCTACAAAGCCGCGATCGACCGGATGGCGCCGGGTCTGGAACCGGGCGTGGCGCTCGCCGTCGCCCTGGTCGTCGCCTATGCGGGCGCGCGGTTTGGGAGCGTGCTGTTCGACAATCTGCGCAATGCGGTGTTCGAGCGGGTTGGGCAGGAGGCCGGGCGGCGGCTGTCCGATGACGTCTTCAAACATCTGCACCGCCTGTCGCTGCGCTTTCACCTCGATCGGCGCACGGGCGCGGTCACCAAGATCGTGGAGCGCGGGACCAAGAGCATCGACACGATGCTGTATTTCCTGCTGTTCAACATCGCGCCAACCGTGCTGGAACTGGCGGCGGTCTGCGTCATCTTCTTCGTCAAATTCGGGCCGGGCCTCGTCGTCGCGACATTGGCGATGGTTGGTCTCTACATCTGGTTCACCCGCACCATCACGGAATGGCGCAATCAGTTGCGCCGCGACATGGTGGACATGGATACCAACGCGGTCGCCCATGCGGTGGACAGCCTGCTGAATTTCGAGACCGTCAAATATTTCGGCGCGGAAAGTCGCGAGGCGGCGCGCTATTCCACGGCAATGCGGCGTTACGCCGATGCCGCCGTCAAATCGGAAAACAGCCTTGCCTGGCTGAATATCGGCCAATCGCTGATCACCAACCTGATGATGGCGGGGGCGATGGGTTATACGGTGTGGGGATGGAGCAAGGGCAGCTTCACGACGGGCGACGTGGTGCTGGTTAACACATTACTTAGCCAACTATTCAGGCCGCTCGACCTGCTGGGCATGGTTTACCGGACGATCCGGCAGGGCGTGATCGACATGGAGGCTATGTACAAGCTGATCGATACGGAGGCGGAGATTGCCGATGCGCCCAACGCCCCAGCGCTGAACGTTCACGCGGGGGAAGTGCGGTTCGATCATGTGCGCTTTGGTTATGATCCCGATCGCGAGATATTGCATGATGTGAGCTTCGCCGTCCCTGCCGGACGGACATTGGCGATCGTCGGGCCTTCGGGCGCGGGCAAGTCCACCATCGCGCGTACGCTGTTCCGTTTCTACGACATTCAGGGTGGCCGCATCCTGATCGATGGGCAGGACATTGCGCAAGTTACGCAGGCATCGCTGCGCGCGGCGATTGGCATCGTGCCGCAGGACATGGTGCTGTTCAACGACACGGTCGGCTATAATATCGGCTATGGCCGGGCAGGCGCGACGCAGGCGGACATCGAGGCGGCGGCCAAGGCTGCCTCCATCCACGACTTCATCATGCGGCTGCCGCAGGGCTATGACACGCGCGTGGGCGAGCGGGGGTTGAAGCTGTCCGGGGGCGAAAAGCAGCGCGTGGCGATTGCCCGCACACTGCTAAAGGACCCGCCCGTGCTGGTGCTGGACGAGGCGACAAGCGCGCTCGACAGCCGGACGGAGACGGAAATTCAGGACGTTTTGCGCAATATTTCCCGCAAGCGAACGACTTTGGTCGTGGCGCATCGCCTGTCGACGGTGGTGGACGCGGATGAGATCATCGTGTTGGATCAGGGACGGATCGTGGAACGGGGACCCCATGCCGATCTGGTGCGGGCCGATGGGCTCTATACCGCGATGTGGACGCGCCAGGCGACAGAGCGAGAAGAGATGCCGTCAGATCCGGTGATCGATGACGGTATCGCTGTCAGGGAAGCCTCAATGAGGACGGGTTGAGAATGCGGCAGATGACGGACCCCGGTCGCGGCTGGCGACTGGCGCCATGGGCGGCGATCGCGATCATCTTGATGGTGCCGCTGGTCGCAATGCGGTTCACCGATGAGGTGCGCTGGACCGGCCATGATTTCCTCGTGGCGGGCGTGCTACTCGTCAGCGCTGTGCTGATCTATCAGGTCGGTGCGCGGCTGATTACCGGGCGCGGGCGGCGGTTGTTGTGGGCCGGTGCCATCTTCATCGTGACGATGTTGCTATGGGCGGAAGGCGCCGTGGGCATCTTCTCCTAAGGTTAGGCAAGCGGCCCCGGTCCGGAACGCGAAGCCGCTTGCCTTCCAGCTATCAGCGGTTGGTGACGGTGGTCGTCGTCTTTTCGACAACCGTGGCACGCGCGGGCGCGGACGTCGTCTTGCGGACGATCTTGCGCTTGACCGGCGCGGCCTTGCGTACGGTTGTCACAGGCGCGCTTTTCACGGTTTCGGTAGTGACGGTGGTGGCAGCCGGGACGGTCGCAGCGGCGGCCCGAGCAGCCCGTGCGTCGGCAGCAGCGGAAGCAGCCGCCCGTTCGGCGGCATCAGCGCGCGCATTGGCGGCGGCAGCGTCCTGCTGTGCGGCGGCGGCGGTGGAGGCCTGAACCTCTGCATCGGTCTTAACGCTCACCTGGCTCTGGCCGATGGCGGTGTCGGCAAAGCCCTGCGCCTCTACGGCAGCCTTGATGGCGTCCTGTTCCTTACCGCTTTTCAGCCGTTCCTGAGCGAGGCGGAGCGAAGCCTGTGCCTGCGCGAGAACGGCCGGATCGAACTGGCCCGCCTGCAGCTTGGCGGCGGCGTCGATCTTGCCCTGCGCCTGCGCGATCGCCTTTAGCGCTTGTTCTTCATCGCCTGCGAGCGCGGGACCGCTCGCGAGGAAGAGCGCCGAAGCGGCGGCAAGAGCGCGTAGGGAATAGCCGGATTTACGCATATTCTCTCCTGAGACTGTTGAGAGCCGGGTAACGTGCCGGAATGAACCGGGTTCCGGATGCCCGGTTGCTGGAGAGAGACGGGCTGAGGTCAGTCTGGCAGAAAAGGGGTTGCTACTTCGCTCGGCACGCGCAGGATGCGGCCGCTTGTCCGGTCGATGATCGCCCAGGTGGATTTGGCGCTGACCTTGACCTTGCCGTCCGGGCCGATGAACTCCATGTGCCGGTCGAACCGCGCGCCACGCGGCGGTTCCGCTATCCAGGTGCGGGCGGTGACTATCTCCCCCTCCCGCACATTGCCGCGATAGTCGATCTCGTGCCGCGTCACGACCCAGAGATAGGCGTGGAGATGTTCCGGCGCGGCATCGCAGGTCCAATGTTCGGTCGCGACCTGCTCCATCCACTGCACCCAGACGGCGTTGTTCACATGGCCGAGCATGTCGATATGCTCGGGGCCTGCGGTGATCCGGGTGGTGTAGGTGGAGGACATTAGTCCTCCACGCCAAGCTGCCAGAGGATGAAGGAGAATTCCTCGGCCGTTTCCTGAAGGCTTTCGAAGCGGCCCGACTTGCCGCCATGGCCTGCCCCCATGTTGGTCTTGAGCAGCAGGACATTGTTGTCCGTTTTGGTCGCGCGCAGCTTTGCCACCCACTTGGCGGGTTCCCAATAGGTAACGCGCGGGTCGTTGAGACCGGCGGTGACGAGCAGCGGCGGGTAGGATTGCGCCCTCACATTATTGTAGGGATCGTAGGACAGGATCGTCTCAAACGCCGCCTTATCCTCGATCGGGTTGCCCCATTCGGGCCATTCGCCGGGCGTCAGGGGCAGGCTTTCGTCCAGCATCGTGTTGAGTACGTCCACGAAGGGAACATGCGCGACGACTGCGCCCCAGAGGTCAGGATCGCTATTGATGACTGCCCCCATCAACTCGCCGCCTGCCGAGCCGCCCGAAATGCTGATCCGGCCCTTTGATGTGTAGCCGCGCTCGATCAGCCCCTTCGCCACATCAACAAAGTCGTTGAAGGTATTGGTCCGCTTGTCGAGCTTGCCGTCCAGATACCATTGCTGGCCAAGGTCATCGCCCCCCGGATATGGGCGAGAGCGAACACAAAGCCCCGGTCGAGCAGCGACAGGCGGCTGGTCGAAAAACCCGGCTCCATCGCAATGCCATAGGCGCCGTAGCCATAAAGGTGGAGCGGTGCGCTGCCGTCGCGGGGGTGGTCCTTCGGATACACGATTGAGACCGGGATCGGCGTGCCGTCACGCGCGGGGATGGTCAGCCGTTCGGTTGTATAGCGGGTCGCGTCATAGCCCGAGGGGATTTCCTGGACCTTCAGGACCTCCATCTCGCCGGTGGCGAGGTGATAGTCGTAGATGGTGTCCGGCGTGACCATCGATTCATAGCCGATGCGCAGCTTCGTCACGTCATATTCGGGATTATCGTCGAGCGAGGCGGAATAGCTCGCCTCCGGGAAAGGAAGCCGTTTGGCCGAGTGGGTCGCGTAATCGCGCAGCTCGATCTGGTCGAGCCCATCCTGCCGCCCTTCGGTGACGTAGAAGTTTTTGAACAGGGTGAAGTCGGTCAGGTAGAAATGCGGATCGGCGGCGATCACTTCCGACCATTCGTCCGGAGCATCCAGCGAGGCTTTCACCAGCCGGAAGTTGGGATGGGTGTCGTTGGTGCGGATGTAGAGCGTGTCTTCATGCTCATCGACATCATATTCGCGGCCGGGCTTGCGCGCGGAGACCAGCAACGGCTGAGCCAAGGGATTGTCAGCGGGCAGCAGCCAGCTTTCGGTGGTGACATGATCCCCCGTTGCGATGACGATCCATTTTTCCGAGGAGGTGAGGCCAACCGACACGCGGAAGCCCTCATCATCCTCATGGAAAAGTTCGATATCGCTATCCACCGGCTGGCCCAGCCAATGGAGGCGCGTATTGTCGGTGCGCCACTGATCGTTGGCGATGCCGTAGAGCAGCCCCTTGCTGTCGCTGGTCCAGACGAGCGATGACAGCGTGTCGGGGATGACTTCGGGCAGGATTTCGCCCGTGAAGAGGTCCTTGATCCGCGCCTCGAACCGTTCCGAACCATTATTGTCGATGGCGTAGGCGAGGTAGCGGCCGTCGGGGCTGACGGACAGTGCGCCCAGGCGGAAATATTCATGACCCTCCGCCAACGCAGGCTCATCCAGGATCAGCTGATCTTCACCGCCTGCAACCGGGCGGCGATACCATTTGCGATATTGCGCGCCGGTTTCGAACGCCCGCCAATAGACATAGTCGCCGTCCTTTTGCGGGACGGAGCTGTCGTCTTCCTTGATGCGGCCCTTCATCTCCGCAAAAAGCGCGTCGGTCAGCCGCTTGTGAGGCTCCATCGCCTTTTCGAAAAAGGCGTTTTCCGCCTCAAGATAGGACAGGACATCCTTGTCCTTCACGTCCGGATAACCCGGATCGCGCAGCCATGCCCAGGGGTCTTCCACCGTGATGCCGTGGTGGGCGAAGCTGTGCGGGCGGCGGGCGGCGGAAGGAGGCGTGCTGTCGGCGGTCATTCAGTATCCTGATTCTCGTATAGGAGGCGCGCTGGCATAAGCGGCTGGGCCTGCTTATGTTGGCGGCAGCCCGCCCTGCGCAAGGGTTCTCGATCAAGGAAATGCGATGTCGACCCATGAAGACCGTCTGAAAGCGCTGCGCGAACAGCTGATGCGCGAGCGGCTGGACGGTTTTGTCGTGCCGCTGACCGACGAGCATATGAGCGAATATGTCGGCGAATATGCGCAGCGCCTTGCCTGGCTAACGGGCTTTCAAGGGTCGGCGGGAAGCGCGGTGGTGCTTCAGCAAGAAGCGGCGATCTTTGTCGATGGGCGCTACACGCTGCAAGTGCGCGAGCAGGTCGATGCCGCGCATTGGCAATTTGAGAGCGTGCCGCAGACGTCCGTCGCAGGATGGCTTGGCGTTCATGCTCCCGAGGGCGGGCGGATCGGTTATGATCCTTGGCTGCACACCCGCGCATGGGTGAAGGCGGCGAGCGAAGCGCTGGCGGAACGCGGGGCGGAGCTGGTGGCGGTGGAGGCCAACCCGGTCGACGCGGTCTGGCCCGATCGCCCAGCGCCCAGCGATGCGCGGCTGGTGGTCCATGAGGATCGCTATGCCGGGCAGAGCGCTGCTGAGAAGCGGCAGGCAATGGCCGACTGGTTGACGGCGAAGAAGGCGGACGCGGTGGTGCTGTCGGCACTGGATTCCATCGCCTGGACCTTCAACATCCGCGGCAAGGATGTGTCGCGCACCCCTGTCGCGCTGGCCTATGCTATCGTGCATGCCGATGCGACGGCGGACCTCTATGTCGCGCCCGAGAAGATGGACGAGGCGGTCGTGCAGCATCTGGGCAACGCAGTGCGAGTGCATCCGCGCGCGGACTTTGCCGGGGCGCTGGCAGGGTTTGCAGGCAAGACGGTGGCAGCGGACCCGGAGCGCGCCGTCTCGGCGATTTTCGAAGCGCTGGGCGCGGGCGGGGCGACGATATTACCGCTCCGCGATCCGGCCGTGCTGCCCAAGGCGATCAAGAACCCGGTGGAGATTGCCGGGCATAAGGCAGCGCAGGCACGCGACGGTGCTGCCCTGTCGCGTTTCCTGCACTGGATTGCCGTCGAAACGCCCAAGGGCGGGGTAGATGAACTTGCCGCCGCCGCCCGGCTGGAGGCTTTCCGCAAGGAGACCGGGCTGCTGGAGGACCTGTCCTTCGACACGATCAGTGGCGCTGGGCCTAATGGGGCGGTGGTGCATTACCGGGTCGAGGAGAAAACGAACCGGCCGATCGAGCCGGGATCTTTCTATCTGGTCGATTCGGGCGGCCAGTATCGCGACGGCACGACCGATGTGACGCGGACGATCGCGATCGGCACGCCGACGGAAGAGATGAAGCGGCGCTTCACGCTGGTGCTGAAGGGGCATATCGCGCTTAGCCGCGCGCTGTTTCCAACAGGAACGCGCGGTAGCCAGCTGGATGTTCTGGCGCGCCAGTTTCTTTGGGCGGAAGGGCTCGATTATGCCCATGGCACGGGACATGGCGTCGGTAGCTTCCTATCGGTGCATGAAGGGCCGCAGCGCATCGCGACGGCGGGAGGTGGCGACGAACCACTGCAACCGGGCATGATCCTTTCCAACGAACCAGGCTATTACAAAACGGGCGAATATGGGATTCGCATCGAAAATCTGGTGCTGGTCGAAGGGCGCGATGTGCCCGGGGCCGAGCGGGAGATGCTTGGCTTTGAAACGCTGACCTTCGCGCCGATCGATCGCAATGCCATCGCGGTGGAATTGCTGACGGCGGACGAGCGTGCCTGGATTGATGCCTACCATGCCAAGGTGGTGGAGATTGTCGGGCCGCAGCTGGAAGGTGGCGTGCTGGAATGGTTGAAGCAGGCCTGCGCGCCCTTGTGACGGCGCCGCGCCCCTATTCGTCGGGCTGATTTTTCGGGTTGGCTGGTGACGGCGTGGCGCGGCCCGCCTCCTCCCGCGCCTGCGCCTTGCGGCGGCGCAAATTGTCGCGCAGCGCCTGCGCCAGCCGTGCCTTGCGATCGTCCTGTCCACTGGTCATCGCCGCGCCATAAGCAAATTGGGGCATCGGCCGCAACCCGCCTTGACAAGCAGGACGCGCGCGGCCATAGGCCCGGCTCCGCAGCCCGAAAGGCTCTGCGGGATGGTGAAAGTGCTGCCGTAGCTCAGTGGTAGAGCGCATCCTTGGTAAGGCTGAGGTCGCGAGTTCAATCCTCGCCGGCAGCACCATTTCCCGACCGGCTGGAGCAGTAATGCTCGCCTATTTTTGATTATTGTTACGTAATTTAATCCATATTATTTGGCCTGCGGGGAATCGGGAAATCCGGGGGGAATTTTAGGTGCGCGAGCAACAAGCCGTTGCGCACGAGGTCTTGGCGTTTCTTCAGCGTCAAAGCCTTGCGCCTACGCCGCAAAATTACGCTATGGGCTACGTGCTGAAAAACGGCACGAACGAGCCGCTGTCGAAAGCCGTCAACGATGCCACGGACGGCGGCATCAGGATGAGCCAGCAGCAGGCGGACGACATCTTCGTGCGCTGTCTCGGCAGCTTTGGCGGTCAGGGTGGAGCCCATAACGCCGACGCACTGAGAAACCAGACCCGGCATCAGCTCCTGCGGTTGGCCGAAGTCGCGAACAGCGCGGCGGAACGAACCGGGGATTTCAACCGGGACCTCAACATCGGTTATGAAAAGCTGGCGGACAAGGACGTCGCTGGCGTGGGCCTTGTCATTTCCGACATGATCGAACGCTCCTTGCGGGCCGAGCAGGACCTTGCCGCAGCGGCGAGGGAGGTGGAAGTCCTGAGGCAGGAACTCGACACCGCGCGCCATGATGCGAACCTTGATGCGTTGACCGGCCTGTTTAACCGACGGGCGCTGGAGACGGCGATGGACCGGCTGAAAGGCGGAAAGCTCTCCTTTGTCGTCGCGATCTGCGACGTCGATCATTTCAAGCGCGTCAACGACCAATATGGCCATTCGGTCGGCGACCGGGTGCTGAAGATGGTCGCAACTTCCCTGGTCGAAAGCTGCGGCGGGCAACTAGTGGGCCGCTGGGGCGGCGAGGAATTCCTGGTGATCGTGCAGGGATTGGCGCCAGAACAGGCCGTGGAATTGCTGGATACAGCTCGGCGCGACCTAGGCCAACGGGCCTTCAGGCTGCGCGACACGGATGAGCCGATGGGGGCCATCACCTTTTCGGCGGGCGTTGCTCTGGTCAGCGAGGGTGCGGAATGGTCAGATGCGCTCAATGACGCCGATGCGGCGCTATACCGGGCCAAGGCGCAGGGACGGAACCTGATCCTGATGGCATGACCGGCTGTGCTGCCGTGTCCCCGTCTCTTCCCGAAGTGTGACGAGCGCAGGTCAGGGTAGTGGCTTTGGCAGCCAACTCAAATCCTGCGCGAGTGTTCGGGTCGGTACGCCGCTGAGTTTGCGCAAGCCCGGGACGTTGAGCAGTTCGATCATATGACCGTCCCGCAGAATGAGTCCCTTGTCCTCCAGCGTGCGGAAGACGCGGTTCACATGGACGGCGGTAAGGCCGATGACGTCGCCAATCTGTTCCTGCGTCAGCGGATGTTCGAAACGCGGCCCGGTGCCCGGATGAACCACATTCAGGCGGCCATGCAGGTGAACCAGAAAATCGGCGAGGCGGCTTTCGGCCGAAGTACGGCCGATCGAGCAGAGCCTGTCCATCAGCATGACGCGTTCCTGCTGTACGCTGAGGAACATGAGGGCCGCCATGTGCGGCGCGCGGGTGAAAAGGCTGCCAAATGCCGACAGGCTGATCGACCGCAGCTTAACGGGCGTGAGCGCCGTCAAAGTCTCCGCCGCCCGGTCGAGCGCCATGCTGGGCGTGCCGAGAATATCGCCGGGCAGATGCACCTTCAATATCTGCCGCCCGCCATCGGCCAGCGTCATGCTGCTGATCGCCCAGCCTTCCAGCAGCATATAGATTGATTGGGGTGTATCCCCCTCCCGCCGTATCGTCCGGTTGCGCGCGACCTGCTGAACCGGGCCTGCGAGGCTGGAGAAGATTTCGAGTTCCGCCGGGCTGGGCGATCGAAATTCAGCCAGTCGGGCTGTCGAAAAAGATGGCGAAGAAGAATCAGCGAAAATTGCGTGCACGGAGCCTCGGATCGGATCGTTCCGGCCGCTCTAGCAAAGCGCGCGCCTGCCCTCTTTAAAGTGGAGCAAGAAGCGCGAGATTCAACGGTTCAGCGTCAATCCGATCCATAATGTGCGCGGCGCGCCAATATCCTCCGACACTCCTGCGGGGGTCGTCACGCGGCGGGTTACGACATCTTCATCGAACAGATTTTCGCCGCGCAGGATCAATTGGACGCCATGCCCGATCGGCAAGCGGGCGACGGCGTCGGCCGTCACGGCGCCCGGCAGGCGATCGACATGAAGATCGTCTTCATATTGAGCGGAGACATAACGCAGGGTGGCGGACAGGCTGGGTCCGCGCTGCGGCTGCCAGGCCAATGTCGTGCTGGCGGCGTGGCGAGGCGTCTGGGCGGGGGAAAGGCCGTCGAACAGGCTGCCTGGCGCATGAACGACGCTATGGCTATAAGCATAGGAGGCGGACAGGAAGATCGGGCCTATCTGGCCGACAGCGGTCAGTTCCACCCCCTTGGCGACGATGGCATCGACATTTTCCCGCTTGCGCAGATTGGTGTCTTTCGTGACGTTGGCGATGGCGTCGTCCAGCCGGTTATAGAAGGCGGTTGCCGACAAGGTCATGCCTTTGACGGGGCTGATGTCGACCCCAGCCTCGATCCCCTTCAGCTTCTCCGGCGTCAGAGCGTCATTGGCCTGCGTCCTGACCGACCCGACGAAGAAAGGCCGGTAAAGCTCATTCAGCGTCGGCAGGCGGAAGCCGGTATAGGCCGCGCCGCGCAGGGCAATGCCCTCACCGGCATGCCATAGTAGCCCGGCCCGGCCCGACATCTGCCAGTCGGAGCGGTTCTCAAATTCCCGGTCGGTCGCGCCAACACCCGCCGCGCGGAAGAAGCCGTTATTGATCGTCCAGCGGTCGGCTCGCACCCCTCCGGTCAGGACAAGGCGACCCAGCGTCCAGTCGTCTTCAGCGAACATGCCCGTGGTGAGTTGTCGCCCCCCCGCATGGCGGCGCGCGGTGACCAATCCGGTGATGGCGCTGTAGGCATCCTCAAACATGTCGCCGCTGGCAAAACGGCTGTCCACACCGATGCGCAGCAGATGGTCCGGGCCAACCGGCGGCCGCAGTTCGACTTTGCCACCAAGGCCGGTGGAAGGCGTGTTCCGCTGATTCAGCGTCTTGCGGAAAGGCGGATTGGAGGAAATCACGATGTTCGAAAAGTTGCGCGCCTGAACATAGGCAAGGGCGTCGACCTGCCACCGGCCGCGCGACACATAGCGGATGCTTGCATCCTGTCCTTCGCTCACACTGTCCGCGCCACGAAAGCGAAGCGTCCGATCGTCGTGGAACAATGTCGTGCGGAATTGCAACTCCTCATTGGCGGAAACCGGAACCACGGCGCGCAGATTGGCCGACCAACTATCATAGGCGGCAGGAACCGTCGCTGAAACGCGCTGGTCCGATGGCGTGGTTTGGAAACCATCTCCCCTGTCCCAACGGCCGGAAAGGGAGACGAAGCCGCCGCCAAGATCAGGCGTGAGGCTGGCGGACAGTTCGGTTGCATCGCGACTGCCATAAAGGGCGCTGGCGGACATCATGGGCAATTGTTCGCGCGTGGCGCTTGCCAGTTCGATGGTCCCTGCGACCGCGCCCGATCCGAAAGCGCCGACGCCGCCGCCCCGCGTCACCCGGACGCCGGAAAGCCGATCCGGCACCAGCGCGCTGAAAGGGATGTAGCCGAAAAACGGGTCGGCCATCGGCACGCCGTCCAAGAGCACCAGGGTACGGCTGGACGCATTGCCGCCCAATGCGCGCAAGCTCGCCCCTTGGGCCGAGGGGTTTGCCGACCGGCTGTCGGATCGGCGAAACTGCTGGAACCCGGCCACATCGGTCAGAATGCTTTCGATCCTGCCTGACGCACTGTTTAGCAGGCGTTGCCGTTCGATCTCCACCGACCCATAGGCAGGCGTGCCAGGCGGCAGGGGCAAGCCCGCTCCCGTGATGACGATGCGCGCCTCCGCTTTGTCAGACGCCGCCGGTTGGGCGAGCGCGGCAGAGGGCAGCAATGCAGGCAACAGGCAAAGGTACGCAGCTTTCATGGCGCCGCTGATAGCGGTGCGCCCTCCTCCTTACAATGACGCCGCGCGGCCAGCGTCAGGCGAGCGCCGACCCCGCCCGCCCGGCCAGCAGCTTGTCGATGGTGAGCGGATAGTCACGCAGGCGGATTCCCGTGGCGTTATAGATGGCATTGGCAACCGCCGCGCCAGCGCCGCAGATGCCGAGTTCGCCCACGCCCTTGGCCTTCATCGGAGAGGATTTATCGTCCAGTTCATCGATGAAGAGCACATCCTGCTCGGGAATGTCGGCATGCACGGGGACAACATATTCCGCCATGTCATGGTTGACGAAGAAGCCAAAGCGCGTGTCGACATGCAACGCCTCCATCAGCGCCGCGCCCACGCCCATTGTCATGGCGCCGATGACCTGGCTGCGGGCCGATTTTGGATTGAGGATGCGGCCCGCCGCGAACGCGCCGCCCATTCGCCTGACCCGCACTTCCGCCGTGTCTATATCTACCCCGACTTCGCAGAAATGCGCGCCAAAGGTCGCCTGCGCATAGTCTTTGGTCAATTTGCCGAAGGTGATCCGGTCCTCCGCCCACAGGCCGCCCTCTTCCGCGAGGCTGCCGATGGGCTGCGACTGATTGCCAAATCGCACCAGCCCATCTTCGAAAATGACGTCGTCCGCCGGGAAGCCAGCCTTGTCGGCGAGCTTTGTCCGCAAGGCGACGCAGGCGGCATAGAGTCCTGCGGTTGCGCTGTTCGCGCCGAACTGGCCGCCCGATCCGGCCGATATGGGAAAGCGGCTGTCGCCCAGACGCACCGTAACCGCCTCGATCGGCACGCCCAGCATTTCCGCCGCCGTCTGCGCGAGGATGGTGTAGCTGCCGGTGCCGATATCCGTCATGTCGGTTTCCACGACGACATGGCCGCGCCGGTCCACGCCGACCCGCGCGCCGGAGGGCGCGACGAGATTGTTACGGAAAGCGGCGGCCATGCCCATGCCGATCAGCCAGCGGCCGTCCCGAACCTGGCCGGGCTGCGGATGACGCTTTTCCCATCCGAAGCGTTCCGCACCCTGACGCAGGCATTCGATGAATTTGCGGCTGGAAAAGGGGCGCTGCAGCCCTGCTTCCGGATCATATTGCACATCGTTGCGGATGCGCAGCTCGACCGGGTCGATGTCACAGGCTTCGGCCAGTTCATCCATGGCGACTTCCAGCGCCAGCAGGCCCACGGCTTCACCCGGAGCGCGCATCGCATTGGCTTCGGGCAGGTCCAGTGCCGCCAACCGGTGCGCGGTCAGCCGATTGGCACCGCGATAGAGCAACCGCGTCTGTTGCGCCGCAAGCTCCGGACCACCGCCGGGCAAGTCGCCGGACCAGACTTCATGAGCGATCGCGTCGATGACGCCATCCTTGTCCGCGCCGATGCGGATGCGCTGAATGGTCGCGGCGCGGTGGGTGGTATTGTTGGGCACCTGCGGTCGGGCGAGGGCCACCTTGACCGGCCGACCCGCCATCCGTGCGCCCAGAGCCGCCAGCAGGGCGTCGGCGCGCAGGAACAGCTTGGCGCCGAATCCACCGCCGATATAAGGGGAGACGACCCGGACCTTTTCCTTCGGGATCTTCAGCGTCGCCGCCATGTCCTCAACGGTCCAGGCGACCATCTGGTTGGATGTCCACAAGGTCAGCTGGTCGCCATTCCATGCCGCCGTGGTCGCATGGGGTTCCATCATCGCATGGCTTTGGTCAGGCGTCGTGTAGCTTTGGTCGATCTTTACCGCCGCGCTGGCGAAACCAGCGTCGAAATCCCCCGCGCGCGTTTCGGCTGGGCCGCCGAATCCCTCTTCCGGCACGATGGCATTCCCGCGTTCGGTAGCGAGATCGTAACGCCCCTTTTCCGGACTGTATTCGATGCGCAGCAGCCGGGCGGCGTCGCGAGCATTTTCGAACGTATCGGCGACGATCAACGCCACCGCCTGATCATAATGTTCGATCAGGGGTCCGCCCAGCAGATGAGCGGTATTCTTCCCGCCCTTTGCCAACGGCCCGGCATTTTGATGCGTGACGATAGCCAGAACGCCCGGTGCAGATTGAGCGGCGCGCAGGTCCATGGCGTCGATCTTGCCCTTTGCGATTGCCGAGCCGACAATCCAGCCATAGGCGGCATGGGGTGCGGCATCATGCCGTTCATAGGCGTAGGGTGCGGTGCCCGTGACCTTTGCCGCTCCGTCGATCCGATCATGCGCAATCCCGACCACACGGCCGCGATCGATGGGATTGATGGTAGCGGGCTTGTCGAACTTCATGGCCGCGCCTCCTTCTGCCGGAAGAGGGATGCCAGCGTCCTGGCCGTCAGTTGCTGTTTGAACGCGTTCTGATCGGTGGGCCGGGCGCCTGCCAACGCGGCTTCCGCGACCGCAGCGGGGCCAGCCTTGGCCGCTGCATCAGCCGCCGCGACGCGCCATGGCTTGGGCGCTATGCCGCCAAAGGCGAAGCGGGCGCCGCCATCCTCGTCGAACACTGCCGCCACGGAAACAAGG
Organism: Sphingobium sp. Cam5-1; assembly: GCF_015693305.1. Lineage (NCBI taxonomy): Bacteria > Pseudomonadati > Pseudomonadota > Alphaproteobacteria > Sphingomonadales > Sphingobiaceae > Sphingobium > Sphingobium sp. Cam5-1. Next base: position 2,288,724 of record NZ_CP065138.1, read on the forward strand.
GCAAAGGCGTAGGAATGGCGATCCCGCACCTTGCGATAGACATGGGTGCCGCCAATCGGCCGGGGCAATGTTACCGACGTTATGAGTTCGCCCGGCTGAAGCGCGTTTTCGACATGCGGCGTATCCCCCGGCAGGAGGTGGAAATCGGCTATGGGAATGGAACGGCGCGTCCCGTCCGGGGCCACCGCATCCACTGTCGCATCCAGCAATCGCATTGCCACGGCCATGTCGGAAGGGTGCTGCGCGATGCAGGCGTCGCTAGTGCCGATGATCGCCAGACTGCGGCTGATCCCCTTCAACGCTCCACATCCGCTGCCCGGTTTCCTTTTGTTGCAGGGCATGCGTATGTCGTAAAAATAGGGACAGCGGGTGCGCTGGAGCAGGTTTCCGGCAGTCGTTGCCTTGTTGCGCAATTGGCCCGATGCGCCTGCAAGCAGCGCACGGCTGAGCACTGCATAGTCGCGCCGCACCATTTTGTCCGCCGCGAGCGCCGTGTTGCGGACCATCGCCCCGATCCGCAAGCCGCCTTCGGCCGTCCGCTCGATCCGATCGAGGCCGAGATGATTGACGTCGATCAGATGCGAAGGCGTTTCGATCTGCAACTTCATGAGGTCGAGCAAATTGGTGCCCCCTGCAATGAAGCGCGCGCCCTTCGTATCCGCAGCGGCTTTCACGGCATCTTCGACGCTGGCGGCCCGGCTGTAGGTGAAGGGCCTCACGCCTTGTCCTCCCCGGCCACATCACGAATGGCGGCGATGATGTTGGGATAGGCGGCGCAACGGCAGATATTGCCGCTCATCCGCTCGCGCAATTCCGCGTCCGAGAAGGCGACCTGCTCCAGATCATCGGTCACGTGGCTGGGAATACCCGCCTTGATCTCGCCCAGCACGGCGACAGCGGAACAGATTTGTCCGGGCGTGCAGTAACCGCATTGATAGCCGTCATGCGTAATGAAGGCCTGCTGCATCGGATGGAGCTTTTCCGGCGTGCCGAGCCCCTCGATCGTCGTTACGGTTTCGCCTTCATGCATGACGGCCAGCGTCAGGCAGCTATTGATCCGCTGGCCCTCGACAATCACCGTGCAGGCGCCACATTGGCCATGGTCGCAGCCCTTCTTGGTCCCGGTGAGGTGCAGATGCTCACGCAGAGCGTCCAGCAATGTCGTGCGCGGATCGAGTTGCAGATGCACCTGACGGCCGTTCACGGTCAGCTCCACGGTGGTCATGTGTCTTCCCTCATTGGATTCAGGCACGCGCATCGCTCCGGTTTTTGCATCCACCACGGCCGGAACCGCCATCGCCGCGCCCCCGCCTTGCAGCACGGCACGGCGAGTGAGATCATCTGGCTCCATATCGTCCTTCCTCCTGCCGTAGCCAATACGAAGCATATTCCCGGATGATCCGCCACGGTCAGAAAAGATGCGGCGTCACTCAGATAGGGCCCGCGCCTTCCGCAGCCAAGCACAGTCATTCCTCCGGGGCAGGAAAGTCCGCCAGCGAGATAAATTTGGGTTGGGGCCAAATTCTCCCTTGCCGACCTCCCCAACCGCTGCTAGTTGCCCGCCTCACCCGCCGAGAGGGACTTCCTCCGGCCGCCAGAGCGGGCGTAGCTCAGGGGTAGAGCACAACCTTGCCAAGGTTGGGGTCGAGGGTTCGAATCCCTTCGCCCGCTCCAGATTTACAACATGGTGCAAGACCGTCGAAGAACTGTCTTGCACGGCAACATTGCCCCAAAAAGCCACTACACAATGCGCGCTCCCCAGTGGAGACTGTCTGTGATGTTGGGGTAACGGGTCGTGGGAATTATTACAGGAGCCCACTCCACAACTTGTCGAGAGGCATCTGTCTTCGAGGTCGAATCCGACATCTCCGTCACCGCTTTCCCGGTGCTCTGAGGACAGTCAGAGCCATGGCGATCGCTACGAACGGATAAAACCCTAGCTATCGTGGCGCGCTATGCTCATGCAAATGGCGAACATATTGCTGCTGCCATCGACAACCTCGAGCAGCGCATCACACTGCCCATCTGATCCAATTACACCAAAATTACACAGAGGATCGAACAGCATTTCTCGACGCTGCAAAATTGTTATTTTTCAGTGAGTGAATGGTGCGGAAGGGCATCGAATTAATGGCGCAAGCGTTAAAAATAAGACGCAATTTTTATTCTTACAACTCGGCAATACCATCAAATTGAGTTCATCTTTAGGTCAAATGTTTTGTTTACGTAACTCGCCGCATATCTGCGGTGAACCGCTTCCGTATAAGCAGGTGAGGATCGCCAGCATCAGGCGAGCTTCGTGTCACGCCCCTTTCTCCACCGCTCATGAGATGTTTTCAGCTTTCAGATACCGGACATGATATGAATGCGCTCAGCCTGGTGGCAATGTCCGCTATGTCCGACATATTGGACCGCGCGTCCATTGACGCCGCAGTAGATGCAGTGCTTACTAAAGGGGTAGGATCGACGGCCGTTGCAACAGGGCCATCTATCAGCCTCCCGCTATAATCATCTCTCTCAGCTTCGTCACCACGGACCCGCTCGCCATATGGTCTGACAGAGTCCGTCCTTTATATATATGCCGTCATTAGTGGTGACGTACCTCCGCCATACCCTTGCCGCGCCGGTTTTCGCGAATGAGTTTCGGGGCGGCGCCGAAATAGGAGGCGTAGGCGCGGGAAAAGGACGAGGGCAACGGATATCCCAGCCGCCGCGCAATTTCCTGCACGGACAGGGTGCTTTCCTCCACCAGTTGCTGCGCCCTCTCCATGCGAAAACGCCGCAGGTAGGAATAGGGCGTTTCTCCTACCGCTTCCTTGAACGCCGCGGCAAAGCTCGATCGCGAACTGCCGATATAATGCGCCAGTTCCTTCACGGTCCAGGGGTGGTCGGGATGATCCTCCATCGCCGCGATCGCCGCGCCGATCCTTCTCGTCCATTCCACCGGCAACTGTTCTTCGCGGTCCCGCCAGATGCGCCGATACATGCACCGCATGGCATGGGCGAACAGCAGGCTGGCGAGATTGTTGAGGACGTTGGGCGCGCCGGGGCCGAAGCAGATAGCGCGGATCTGGGACAGGTCCAGCGCCAAGGCTCTTGATATGCCGCCGTCTTCCTGTTGCCGATGAGTCCACAGCGACGGAAAGATCCGGATCGCCCGCGCGGTCGGATGCAGGTAATTCAATTCGATATTGAAGCTCAGGATCGTCGTCACGGCATCGGGCGGGGGAGGGTGATAGGGGGGATTCCATGGCGCCTGCCGGGGCCACTTCAACGTCGTTGCGGTCATCGTCTCGCCTGCCGGTGCTGATATGCTGTGGGCATCGCCATACAGCGCCAGGATCACGTCTCCGGCCGAGACATCGAGGGTGACGTCCCGGTCCTGGACCGTCGCCTTCCCTGCCAGGATAAGGTGCATCACCGGACGCGTCGAATGGTCCAGATAAATCCGCCGTCCCGGTTCGCATTCGGACAACAGGGTCAGTGAATCCAGCACACGGAAATCGATGCGCGCGCGATCGAACGGGCCATGGCCGTCCTCGCCCTTTTCCCGGTCACTGCACGGGTCGGGCACGGTCCCGAATGGGTTGTGGGGCCAATATTCAGCCATAGTTTTGCCGGGGACGATAGAGCAAGGCGGCCAGACCCACTCCCAGGAAAGTCGTCGCATGCAGGATGATCGCCCAGCGATAGCTGCCCGTCATGTCGAATATGAAGCCGCCCAGCGGCCCGGCCACGAACATGAACGGAATTTTGATGAAATAGACGAGGCCCATCGCGCGGCCGAAATTCGCCTGCCCCATCCACTGCCCCATGGTGACGCCCAGCAGCACCACGACGGAACCTGAACAAAGGCCGATCCAGATCGACAGCAGCAGCATCGTCACGAAATCGCCGTCAACCGCAAGGAGCAGGAGCCATGGGACGATCCACGCAAAGGCTTGGATGGCGATGGCAAGGCGCCCCCCGACTCGATCCGCCAGCCAGCCGAACAGAAGGGCGCCAAGCACGCCTGCCATGCCGTAGATGGACAGCAACAGGGAGGCCGATTCAAGTCCGATGCCCATGGATTGCGCCATCGGCACCAGATGAGTCATCATCATGATGCCGGCTGCGGTCAACAGGCCGATTATGATGCCCAGCACCCAGAATGGCTTGCTGGTCATGATTTCCCGGGATGACGCGGCTTTTTCGGGTCGTGGTGCGGGCGCGATAGCCGCCTGATCCTGCCCCCATTGGGTCTGGCCGACATCTTCAGGCCGGGTGACGACGAAGGCGAGTACGGGCAGCAGCGTAACAAAGATCAGGGCGATGGACAGGAATACCGCCCTGATGCCCAGCGTCTGAAGGATCGTCGCCGTCGCAATGGGAGCAAGAACTATGAAAAAGGAGGTGTTGATGATGCCGAGCGCCCGCCCGCGGGCCAAGAGGAACCAGTTACTGATCAGTGTCGAGGTCGGCACCACGCCGAGCAGGCAGACGCTGGGTCCGATGATCAAGCCGAAGATGGCCAGGACCATTTCGATCGACCCGGCCATCGATAGCAGGAAAAAACCGGCCGCGTTGCCGATCGCGCCGATCATCATGAGCAGTCGCAACGAAAAACCATGCGTCAGTGCGCCCACCATGGGTGAACACAGGCCCATGACCAACGACAGCGCACTCAGCCCCGATGCCGCCAACGTGCGGCTGGTATGAAATTCCGCCTGGAGCGTTTCGATCAGCGGCCCATAGCTGCCGTAGCACAATCCGACCGCGCAATTTTGAGCGAGAAAGGCGATCGCGACCATCCGCCAGCCCAGAAATGGCGCAGAGGCGCTTCGCATGCCGAAGCTCCCGGTGGCTGTTTCCTGCGCCATATCCTCTCCTCTTGCCTTGGTTTGCGTCCCCATTGTGCCGGGATTGGCACATATTCCCCCGTCGCCCGGCTGGCCCGTCAGTCTTCGGCCCGCATGTCGACCACGAAGCGATAATGGACGTCATTGCGTCGCAGACGGTCCAGCGCCTGGTTGATTTGTCCCGCCGGGACCAGTTCGATTTCCGGCAGGACATTGTTCGCGGCGCAGAAATCTATGACCGCCTGGGTCTGGTTCAGTCCGCCTATCAAAGAACCCGCGATGCATTTCTGCCCGAAGACGACGGACATGTTCGCGATTTCAAGGCCGCCGGGACCGATCCCCAGAAGGCATAATGTGCCCTCCGGTTTCAGCGCGGCAATATAGCCGTTGATGTCGTGCTGGGCCGAAACGGTATCCAGAATGAAGTCGAGCGTGCCGAAGGCGGCGGTCATGGCGGCTTCGTCGCTGGAGATGATCGCGTTGTGCGCACCCAAACGTCTGGCGTCGGCGACCTTGCGTTCCGACGTGGTGAAGACCGTGACCTCCGCACCCAGCGCCACCGCGAGTTTCACCGCCACGTGACCAAGGCCGCCCAAACCGACGATACCCACCTTCTTACCGGGGCCCACGCCCCATTTCTGCAGCGGCGACCAGACCGTGATGCCTGCGCACAGGATCGGCGCCGCATGCGCGCTGTCGAGCGCGTCGGGGATCTTGAGCGCATAATCTTCGTTGGCGACATAGTTGGTGGAAAAGCCGCCCCAGGTCCGGTGCTCGCCATCTCTTTCGACGCCATTGAACGACGGGATCATCGACGCACACATTTGCTGACGGTCGGTCAGGCAGGGGTCGCATACGCGGCAACTGTCGATGTAGCAGCCGATGGCCGCCCTGTCCCCGACCCTGAAGCGTGTGACGGCGTCTCCGGTCGCGGTGACCACACCGACGATCTCATGCCCCGGAACCACGGGGAAGGTGGTGTTTCCGAGATCGTCGTCCATCGCGTGAAGGTCCGAATGGCAGATGCCGCAATGGGTTATGTCCAAGACGATGTCATTGGGTCCGGGAGGACGGCGTGCGAATGCGATGGGGACGAGATACGCCCCTGCCGACTGGGCGGCATAGCCGGTGGACTGGACCACGTGTCTTTCTCTCCTTGAACGCCCGACGGCGGAATATTGTTTGTTCTTTCGCAAGAGATATCTGACAACAGTCAGATATTTTCAAGCACAACCTGTCGTTCGAGCAAGCCTTGGGCGACCATATCATCCAGATATTTGTGAATGAACGCCTCGCTCAGCTGAACCACTCCCGGGCCGATCGCGCTGGTTGCGACCGCCGCCTCGAAATTGCGGCTGTGCAGTCGTTCGGGCCGGGCATCATAGGGTTGGGCAAAGCTGTGGAGGATATCGAGCGAAGACCGCTGACGCTTCTCTTCGGGCAATTGCCGCAGCTTTTCCGCCAGCCGACGATTCCACTCGCCATGATCGTCGATATGGCTGACCCGATAGCCGGCGGTCGTGACCCAATCGATGATCGTATCGAGCGATATGCCGTCATCCTCATTGGTGTTGACGACATTATAGTTATGAAAGCCGGATCGGCTGGTCCTGCCTACATGGTGAATGGCGCCGGAAACGAAGTCGACGGGCAGGCCGTCATAATGCGCCTGCGCCCGGCTGCCGTCCGGGTTTGCCCGATAGAAGGACCGCGGCGCCAGCCCTGTTTCCACTATGCTGAACAACAGCCGGGTGAACATGTCCGGCACGTTGATCTGACCCCGGAACCGGCTATGGGCCAAGATCATGTCCGGCCGAAAGATGTTTACCGGCAGGCCGAACAGATCATGGGCTTCGCGCAACAGAACTTCGCAGGCCCATTTGCTCGCGGCGTAGCCCATCGCATAGATGTTCCGGATCGGTAGTTCGGGGATCGCCTCACGCGGGTCCGCATCTTCGTCCGCGCGGGCCATGTCGGGACTGAGCATCGGCACGCCCACGGTCGAAATGAAATCGAACGGCTTTTGCCGCCCGGTCAGCGCCAGCCGGATCAGTTCGGCCGTCCCGATCACATTGGGTTCGAACAAATTCTGGTATGACAGGACGTGGTTGACGAGGGCGCCGCAGTGAACGACCCGATCGACCTCCCGGACCAATCGGGCGAACAGCTCTGCGTCAAGGCCGAGGCCGGGCGCCGACAGGTCGCCCGCTATGACCTCCAGATGCTGTTCGGCAAGCTCCGCGAACCGGCTGGCAAGCGCAAGGTCATGAGTGCCGATGGCCGCATCGATCCGGTTGCGCGCGTCCTGGGCGTCGCGTGCGCGGACGATGCAGATAACCTTGCCGCCACGGGGCGCCAGCCACTCCATCCAATCGAGGCACAGGAACCGGCCTAGAAAGCCGGTTGCCCCGGTGAGAAGGACGGTGCCCGTATCCTCCGCGGGCATCGCCGCGTCACCGAAGGTGGCGAGCGCCCTCGCGTCGAAAAAGCGGTCGAGCGTAAGGTCGGCGGATCGGACGGTTTCGGGCGCTTCGCCATGGACCGAGGCGAAGCTGGGCATGTTGCTGTCCCCGGCGTTCGACCGATCGATGAACTGGGCGAGGCGCATGACGCTGCCTGCCGGGTTCAGGATCAGGCTGACCGGCACATTCAGCCCGAACATCTCCTCCAGCAAGGCGGAGAGTGCGGCGGCCCCGAGCGAATCTCCCCCCAAGTCGCGATAGGATCGATCGCTTTCGGGATCGACCTTTGCCAACCCCAGATTGGCCTTGATCGCGCCGGACACCCGGTCGAGTGTCGACGTACCCGCACCATCAGCGCGCAATTGGGCCAGTTCCTGCTGCTGTTTGCGATCCATGTCCTGATACATCGCTTCCAGCCGGTCGGCATAGCGTCGCTTCAGGTTGGGGCGGGACGGTTTGCGTGCGCTGGTGAGCAGCCCGTTTTCGTAAGTGAATGGCTCGCGATCGATCAGGACATCGCGGGGAACCTCGAACGATTTGAGACCTGCCTGGCGCGCGATCGTCTGCAACTGGTCCAGCACCATCGCATGCAGTTCCTCATCGTCTGGCGCGTGGCCCAACTGAGACGTGGCATAATCGACGTCGGGAACCACCACCGCAAGCAGGAAGGCACGATAGGAACTGCCATAGAGATACATCTGGCCGAACAAGGGATTATTGGCGAGATACTGCGCTTCGAGCGGTCCGATGGCCACGAACTCAGCCTGTGACAGCTTGATCACGTTGTTGCGCCGGTCCAGCCACTCGATATGATCCCGGCTATGCTGCTCGACAATGTCGCCGGTCAGCACATAGCCATCCTCGTCGAAGATCGAAGCCGTGGCATCGGGCCGCTTGAAATAGCCCTTGATCTGATAGTGGGTCTTGCTGACCAGTTCTCCGCGTGGATATGGCTTATCCGTTGTGTAATAGCCCAGTTCGGGGACATCGCGCAGCTTATAGTCGATTACGAAGTTCCAGTTGACGTTGCCGTCCGCCGCAACCGTTCCTGTGCCCTGCTCCGTACTGCCATAACCATTCACCAACTGGATATCGAAACATTCGCTCATGAACGCGCGCACTTCAGGCGCTGTGGGGGAGCTGCCGACGGCGCCGAAAATCAGGCGGTCGCCCAGATAGGCCGCCTTCATATCGGCGCGCACCTGGCGGTCTGCTTCGGCTTCCGTCACGCCCTCAAGCACCAGGCGCTGCACTTCCGACAGATAATGCTGATAGGTCAGCTCGGCGAAGCGCGGCATGAAGATCAACTGGGTGGGACGGGCCAGCCGTATATCGGTCAGCAGGGTGGATAGGTCGCTTTTCAGCGAAAAATACACCGTGCCGCCCTGGGCGAGGCCGAAATGCACCTGGATACGGCCCATGAAATGATTCATCGGCGCATAGGCGAGCGTCACCGTCGGCCGTTGAACCGGAATCCTGTTCCAGAACTGCGTGCAGATGGCTTCATGCGCCAGCGCGCCTTTCGGGGTTCCCGTGCTGCCGGAGGTATAGCAGATCATGCTCAGCGCCTGGCTCGGATCGTCCGGCGGGGTGGGCGCGACATAGGGGAACGCCCGCCCCATTTCGACCAGTTCGGCAAAGGTCGCCATGGTGATACGCCCGCCGTCCACCGTCTCCAGCCGGGTTCGCGCGGCGGCAAGGGCTGCGCCCTCTTCCTCGTCGTCCGGTTCGGCATCGATGATGATGACGCTTTTGACGCTGTGCTGTTGAAGCGCATAGTCGATCCCGATCGACAGATTTTCATAGCTGATGATCAGGGTGACGGGCGCGACGTCCGCCATGATCTCCATCATCTCGGCCCGGGAGAGATTGGCCTGGAGCGGGACGCTGATGCCGCCGACATAGACGGTGGCCAGGTCGGTGACGTTCAGCTCCGCACCGGTGAAAGCGATCGAGGCGACGAACGCGCCCGCGACGACTTTATGGTCCGGGCTGTTCTGCCAGGCGGCGGCGATGGCTTCGACCTGTTCGCGCACGCTGTCGTAGCTGATCTTGCGGAAAGACGGGAGATAGCGACGGACCCGCTTGCCTCTGGCGGGATCTATTTCAATAGTGTAATCGCGAACGGCGAATGCAGGTCTATCTCCATATCCACCAAGAACACGCGCAATGATCTGTTGATAACTGCGTCCGGGTTCCTGATTGTAACGAGCGATATCACCGTCGGGAATCAATAGCTTCAGTTCTGGATCTTTCTGCGACAACTCGATCATTCTCTGATGATCTCTTTCTGCTCTCGCGCCGAACAATCCTGCAACGGTCATGCCCGTCAATCCTCTCGCAATTGGCTCATAATATTGTTGGAACCAAGCTATCATGTTGCGCTGTGCGCGAAAGATGGATGACGGCCCATCACTGGAGCATTTGCTCCGAAATACATCGCAAATGCTCCGGCGTGGACCGGGGCATTTGTAAGGGCAATCATGGCGGCAGTTCCAAAGGGCGGCACAAGAGAGGTTTGGCAGCAGGAACCGGATCGGTCCCTCCGTCATTTATCTGCGCGCATCCGCTCTCTGCGAGTCTCAAGCACCCTCCCAGGCGGACGGCCGGATGCGCATTATAGTGGTTATTTCGCTCTGCTTATGTCGCCAACTGGTCGGACCCAGGATGGCAGAAAGCGCTCGGCCGCTTGCCGATATGCCGGATTGCGGCATTCGCCCAGAATGTCGAGACGGTCGACGGCCGGCTTCCATCCCAACTCTTCGCGTGCGCGGGGAGAACGTTGTCGGCTGCATGAACATAGCACGATCCGCGCCATGAAACGGTCCCAGATCTGCGTCCCTTCCTCGATGCTGATCGCGCGGGTCGAAACCTGTAGCGCGTCTGCGATCGCACGCGCCATGACACCAAACGAGGTTTCGCCCGACACGGCGAAATATAGTCCGCCCTGTCGGCCACGCTCGATAGCCAGGCGATAGAGTTCGGCCAGATCATCGACATGCACATTGGAATAGACGTTGAGGCCCGGCCCGATATGACAGACGTCGCCGGTTTCCCGGGCCGAATGGTAGAAGTCGGCGATGATGCGACACCCGCCATTGCCCCAGACCATCGGCGGGCGAATTACCATCGTGCGCAATGTGCCGGTGCCCGCACGGCGCACCATTGTCTCTATTTCCAGCCGCGGCGCGATCTGGGCGCACGGTTTGAACATGTCATCTTCCGCATAATTGCGCTCGTCCCAATAGCCATTGGTCGGTATCGACATCAGGCTGGTGCCGCTGGTGAACAGAAAGCAGCGGTCGCTTCCGTCGTCGAGCAGGTCGAGCATCTTCCGGGTAACGCGATGTTCGTCTTCCAGCATCAACTGCGCGGCCCAGATGACAACCTGTTGATCCGCCAGAAGCCGGTGCAGATCCGCCGGATCGTCGAGATCGCCGATGACCGGAATGCCGCCAAGTTGCGAGACGCTGTTCTTCGACCCGGCATCGCGGACGAACCCGCTTACCCGATGCCCATGTTGCGACAGATGCCGGACAATGTGGCTGCCGATATAGCCGGTCGCGCCGAACACCAGAATATTCATTACCTCATCCCTTCGGTCGCAAGCGTTTCAACTATCATGTTTGAACATAAAATGAGGCCCCGTTCCGCGCCAACCGGACGGAACAGAGCCTCAGTACTCCGGGGGGAGCTGAAAAATATATAACGATTGTCAGATATCGACGATTACAGCATCGCCCACTACCTTCATTGGCCGTAGCGAACCGTGAAGCGCAGAAATACCTCCCGGCCGCGGCTGAGCGGCGCGATGGTGTCGGCCAATATGCTCGTATCCGGACTGCCGCCCGGGCTGGTTCCAGTGAAAGGGCGATCGGACGACCGGACAAAATAATATTTATCGGTCAGGTTGTTGCCGATCAGGGCGACTTCCCAGCGGTCCTCGGCATCGGCGATGCGCACAGCGGCGTTGAAAAGCTGGAAGCTGTTTTCCCGGCTTTTGGGTTTCAGCGTCGGATCGGTGAAATATCCGCTGGTGAAGCTCATGTCGCCGCTCAGTCCCAGTTTGAATGACGAACCGACTGGACGTTCGAACAGGAAGCCGGCGTTGCCGCTCCAGTCCGGCGCGCGTAGCATTTGCCGTCCGGCCAGGTCCTGAGATAGTGCCAATTGCCCCGTGATCGGGCTGATGCGGTCCCGGCAATCGGGCGTGGGTTGGCCGCGATAGCAGCTTGCGATGTAATCCAGATAGCGGGCATGGGTATAGGCGAGAGCGCCGGTCAGCGAGAGGCCCTCTATCGGTGTGCGATAGTTGACGTCGAACTCGATCCCTTTGACGCGCGCCTCTGCGGCGTTGCGCAGTTCGGATATTACGCCCTGTACGGTGACGGTGGTCTGAAGATCGTCGACCTTGTAATTATAGACCGACAAATTCGTGCGCAGCGCGCCATCCAGCAAGCGCGCCTTGACGCCGGCCTCGAATCCCTTCGTCGTTTGGGGGCGATAGATATTGTCGAACTGTTCCCCGCCGGCATTGAAGCCACCCGACAGGAATCCCCGGCGGTAGGACCCGAACACCGTCAGATTGTCGGACGGACGCCACGTCGCGGTCAGCTCCGGCGAAAAATCATTGAATGTGAGCTTGGGCTGGGCGGGCAGCACCGTGACCAGGACCGCCGATGTGCCAGGGCCGATCTGCGCCAGCTTCATCGTCTTGCGTTCGTAGGAATAGCGCCCGCCAAGCGACAGTTCGAATGTCGGAACAACCTTCCAGAGCAATTGTCCAAAGGCGGAATATGCCCGTCCTTCCTGCTCGTAATGATAGCGCAGCGCGGCGATCGGCGCATTGGTGTTGAGCAAGCCGAGTTGATCTACCACGCTTGATGAATCCTGCGCGAAGCCGCCGAACATGAAATTGACCGGACTGTCGAAATCACTCCTGACGCGGATTTCCTCGCTCCATTCGCGAAATTTCAGCGGATCGAAGTAGCTGGTGAACAAAGTCGCGGGATTGTAGGATTGGGTGAAATTACCCGATGAAGACCATTCCGAGTTATATAACCCGGTTACCGATGTCACCGTTATCTCGTCTGAAGGGCTGTAGTTCATCTCCAGACTGCCCAGAAACTGATTCAGCTTCATAAAGGACTTGCCGCTTTTCAACCTTGGGTCCACGCTGACGAACGCGCCATTGTCGTCTCCGACATAGGTCTTGTCATCGCGGGTGCAATTGTCGGGCGTCGCGAAGCTCAGGGGTTGCGGCGCGCCGAGCGGACAATCGATCAACTGAAAATTCCAGGTTGCGGCATCGCCTTTCATCCGGCTGTAGCTCAGTTTGAGCCTGGCGTTGAAATCGCCGCCCTTGTCATATTTCAAGGTCAGACGGCCGGCATATTCCCGACTTTGCGGACCCCACTCATGATCGGGCTGAAAGGGAGAACTGTCCGGCACTTCGTTCTTGATCCACCCCCGCAGATGGGATCCGTAGGCGGCAAGGCGCACGCCAAGCCCGTCGGCGATCGGGCCGGAAATAAATCCCTCCCCCCGAAATTCATGTGCGTTGAATTCGTAGCCACCCTGCAATTTGGCTTCCAGCCGGTCGGTGGGGTCCGCAGAGCGGATGGAAATGACGCCGCCAGGACTGTTTTTGCCAAAGAACAGGGTTTGCGGTCCTTTGAGAACTTCCACCTGCTGGGCGTCGAACTGACCCAGCCGCCGCACGGTGGCGCGGGCGATCTGTACGCCATCGACGTTGAAGGAAACGGCCTGTTCGGCGAAAGTGTTGGTGTCCGCGCCGCTGATGCCGCGGATGACGACATTGCCACCCTGCGCCGTGCCGCCGCCTTCGCCGATGATCAGGCCGGGAACGATGCGGGCGACGGCATCGAGCCCATTGATTGCTCGGCGATCAATTTCCGCTGCGCCGACGGCGGACACCACCACGGGAACGGAAAGCAGGGACTCATCGCGCTTCCGCGCCGTGACGATGATGTCCTCGACATTATATCCCGGGCTGTGTTGTTGTGCGTTGGCCGTAGCCGCCGCGCTCAATGCGGTGACGGACGCGAAAGTCACCAATAAAAGGCGCAATGGCTCCTTGTTTATGCCAGGCATTTTCTCTTCTCCCAAATGATATTGTTTTTTAGATGCGTATCGGAGGAAGCAATCGAATTTACCGAGTAATATTATATGATTATATTCTATATTTTCGGAACTGTAACATTCGGCAATTTCAACCTGCATGTCACAGATTGTATAATAGTCGTTTCGGTAACTATAAGATTTCTGCCCAAATGCTTTGCCAGTATGATCTGGTAATGGATAGTATGCGTATCATATGTGTCCGGCCTAGCAAGGCTGAGCGTATTGGATGGCCGCGCAATTGCTCCGAAATGCATAGCAGAGGCTCTGAACGGCGCCCGGCGGGGGTGGCGGCACGCAAGACTTCGCCTTTCCCGCCTGCTGACGCAGCGAGAAGGCCCCATGTTTGGGATCATCGAAGAAAACGCTTTGCGCGGTGGCCGCCCTTGCCGGTGGCTGCCACTCCGAACGGGTCGCCGCGTCCAGAGTAGCTATTCCCGGAACTCCTGCGGGGCCGGACTAAAGCACGAAGAACAAATGGTCAGTCCCGTGCCGTGCATCGAACGCCGGGTCAGTAGGATTTGGGCAATTTTAGAACACGTTCGGCGATGAAACTCAGCATCAGTTCTTCCGTCACGGGGGATATGCGCGCCAGGATGGATTCGCGATACAGGCGCTCCACCTGATATTCGGTGGCATATCCCATGCCACCATGCACCATCACGGCACGGATCGTCGCTTCATGCCCATATTTTCCGCCCAGATATTTGGCCATGTTGCATTCCGCCCCGCAGGAACGCCCCTGATCATATAGCCATGCCGCGTGAAGGCAGGCCCAGTAGGCAGTCTGCAACTCAATCCAGTTTTGGGCGAGCGGATGCTGGATGCCCTGATTCTTGCCGATCGGGCGGCCGAACACCACTCGGTCACGCGCATAGTCGGTCGCCCGCCGTAGGGCATTCTGGCCGATCGCCGTCGCTTCTATGCCGACCAGCACCCGTTCGGGGTTGATGCTGTCCAGAATATAATAAAAGCCCTTTCCTTCTTCCCCGATCAGGTCGTCCGCAGGCACGAAATAATCGTCGTAGAAGACCGCGTTGGAATCGACCGCATTGCGCCCCATTTTGGGGATGCGGCGGACTTCCGCGCGATTGCGGTCGAGATCGGTATAGAACAGGCTGATGCCGTCTGTCGGGCGCGCGCAATCCTCTTTCGGCGTGGTGCGCGCGATCAGCAGCACCTTGTCGGCGATTTGTCCCGAAGACGTCCATATCTTTCGCCCGTTGACCCGATAGCCGCCATCCACTTTCGATGCGAAAGTCTTCATGCTGGTGGTGTCCAGCCCGGCGTCCGGTTCGGTAACGCCGAAACACGCGCGTTGCCGCCCTTTGATGAGCGGCTCAAGCCAACGCTGCTGCTGTTCCGGCGTACCGTGAACGACGATCGCATGCGGCCCGAACAGGTTGAGGTGGATGGTCGAGGCAGCGGAATAGGTGCCCGAACTCGACGCCACCGTATGCATCATCAGCGCCGCTTCCATAACACCCAGGCCCGCGCCTCCCAGACTCTCTGGCATGGTGATGCCAAGCCAGCCGCCATCCGCCATCGCCGCATGAAATTCATAAGGATAAGTCTTGGTCTGCTCGCGTTCCGTCCAATATTCGTCATCGAAGTCGGCGCATATCTTGCCCACGCTTTCGATAATGGTGCGCTGCGTTTCGTTAAGGTCGAAATCCATATCGGCATCCTCCTCTCGTCTTCTAAAGGCTCATATTCTGACATATGTCATTTATCTGGTTGTGATATCGAATGACAAAATGGTTTTCTGCGCCAGGTGATATCTCCACGCACGAAAGGGGCGTGGTCCTGATTGGCGATAAGACCGGGACCTTCGCAGCGTTCGACGATGCTGGCTATTGAGCCGAGCGACTGTCGATCGCCATCATGATTCCCATCGTGGGGCACGTTTTTCCGCGAACGCGCGTGGGCCTTCCTGCGCGTCCTTGCTGGTCCGCCAACGGGCAAATTCCGGATAGCTCGCCTGCCGTTGCATCGCTTGCGCGATGGATCCTTCGTCCAGTCCGCGCATAAGCGTCTGTTTGGATGCCTGGATCGCCGCCGGCGAGCCGCGCAGGATGTCGGCGCAGTATTGATCCACGGTCGATTGCAGCGCGCCGCGTGCCACAACCTCGTTGATAAAGCCCAGCCGATGTCCTTCGGCGGCGCTGATCGAGCGCGACGTCAGGATCAGGCCAGCCGCCTGCTTCAACCCGGTCTGACGGGCAAGGCGATGCAAACCGCCTCCCAATGCCACCATGCCTGCCAATGGTTCGGGTAGGCCGAACGTTGCGTTGTCCGATGCGATGATGATATCGCACGCGAGAGCCAGTTCGAATCCGCCGCCCAGGGCATAGCCGTTGACGGCGGCGATCACGGGCTTGGCCAGATCGAAACGCTCGACCATGCCGGCATAGCCATGAGCCGGGTAAGACGTGTTCAATACGTCATATGTCAGATCGCTACCGGCGCAGAAGGCGCGATCCCCCGCTCCGGTGACGACGGCGATCATCGCGCCGCTGTCCTGCGCGAATGCGTTGAAGGCGCACTCCAGATCATGATGCATGTCAGGCGTCAGCGCATTGTGGGATTTCGGCCGATTCAGCACAATCGTGGTAACCGGCCCGTTTTTGCCCACTTCGACATGCGCCATGACAGCATCCTTTCCGCCAATCCGCTGGTTCTATGTTTCGGGAGCAGCGATACCCGCGCGAGATATAAGGTTACAGGCAAGAACGCTGGCTCGGCCGCGATCAATAGGGCATCGTTGCGACCATGTAACATACCCCAACGTCATGGGGATGCTGACACAACAACCCCATGGTAGAAATGATGCGTACCATATGCAAGAGCATTTTATGGATATGGCGATGCATATCGTCGATGATGTGGCCGTCATGGGCCTCAACCGCGCGAAGGAGGCAGCCAAGCGCCTTGGGTTCCAGGATTGCCGCTCGGTGTTGCGGCTTCGGCGTGATCAGCGCACCGCGAAGATCGACGGCCACGTCCCGCTGCGCACGCCTGGTTACAATCACGTAGCGAAAGATCGTGCCGAAGGTGCTGCGGAGGCGGTTTGCCGTCTCATACCGCCCGCGCGCCTCAACCGTGCGGAGGGCTTCCAGCAGTTTGGGTGCAGTGAGGTCTGCGATGGGCCGGTTGCCAATGAGTGGATAGGCGAGGTCGAGCAGCCACCGCATCTTCTGGAGCGTCTTGGGCGCGCGCCCTTCGATCTCTAGGCGGGCAAGCCATTCATCGGCGATCGCTTTGAAGGTCTCTTCCGATTTGGCCTTTGCCTCGCGAACCTTGCCTTCCGCACTTCAGCCGGATCTTGCCCGCCTGCCAGCGCTTCTCGCGCCGCCGTACTCTTCTCGCGAGCCTTGGCGAGAGACATCTTCGGGGCAGCTGCCGAAGGAGAGCGTTTTCTGTTTTCCGAGAAAGCTGTAGTTCATCCGCCAGAGCGGGCCGCCCGCCTCCTTGACCAGAAGATACAAGCCCAAGCCACCGGTCAGCTTGTAGGGCCTATCTTTTGATTTTGCTGCATTTATTGCCGTCACTGTGAGGGCCATCATTGCATCTCCGAAATGGCAAATTGCCGGATACCATGAAAATACCATGATCAGAGTGTAGCTGACAGTGTATCCGCATGGCTGCGCTGACAGCCGAACAGATGCGCATCCTCTTTTTCGATCAAGGGAGCGGCAGCCTTATTGACGAGAAGATCCATTTCGGAACCGCCACGCAGGTGGAGGTTCGGTATCAGCAGATTGTTCGTCAGGCATTCCTTCTAGAATCCGCCTTCATTGTTCTTTCCCATAATCATCCTTCGGGTGATCCCAATCCCAGCAGACAGGATATCGATTATACGCGGAGGATTGTCTCGGTCTGCAAGGCGCTGGACATTCGCGTGCACGATCACATCATCGTTTCCCCCAACGGATCGTTCAGCTTCCGCGAGCGGGGCTATATGTGAATGTCATCGAGCTCGGCATTCCGCTGCTCCGCAATCCGACCTGGCTAAACTCTGGAATATTGTGCCGGGTGCAAACCGTAGCAGAAGGCTCGCCTCCGGCCGTTCCCGCTTCCCATGAAAGGTTTTACCTCAGTCAAATAGCGACTTACTAAGGGACGGAATGGGAATTTTTGATCGACACGATATGACAATGAACGATCCGCGCATGGTCCTGGATGCGGCGATCTCGGAAAGCGGAGCGAGCTATTCCGATATTTCTCGCCTTATTGGGAAAAATGCCGCCTATATTCAGCAGTTCATCAAACGCGGAACGCCTCGCCGCCTGGATGAGCAAGACCGTCAGACCATTGCGCGCCATCTAGGCGTTCCCGAACATCTGCTAAGCGGCCTTCCGTCGCCGCACGCTTTGCCAGCCTCATCGCTTCGCCCACCCAAATCCGTCTCCGTGCCGAGACTGGCATTGGGCGCTTCGGCTGGCGATGGCGCGCTAGATGTCGAGGAGCGGCCAACGGACGCCGTCGCGATCGACTCTCGCTTGCTCCGGCAAATCGGCGCTCATCCACCTCATGTGTCGATCATTCGCGTCGATGGAGAGTCGATGAGCCCAACGTTGAGCCATGGTGACGACATCATGGTGGACCACAGCGATGCGACCACGCGGTTGCGAGACGGCATTTATGTGTTGCGTCTCGATGATGCGCTTCTGGTCAAGCGGATCGCTATGGGGCTTCGACGCGGAAGCTTCAGCATCCTGAGCGACAACACCCTCTATCCGAGCTGGACGAATGTGGACCCGGAGACGGTTACGATCGTTGGCCGCGTGGTGTGGGTGGGGCGCGCCTTGCGTTGACGGCATGCATTTAATCGCCTGGTAGATGCCGGTGCAGTTTGCCCCTCAGTTGAGCAGGTCCAACAGGTCCACGGGTGGAGCAGCGGTTTGGCCCGGGAGGGCTTCAATCGAAGCGCTCAAATGCGTCGCGGCCTGCGACATACCCAATTCGTCCAGCATCCACAGACATTGATTGAGGACTCTTGCGATGCCCGCAACACACTCGTTCACTCCAGTCTTGCTGGTTACATGAATGGATGGGAGCGGTATCGACGCCGTGCGACCGTCAGCCTTTGGAGTTTCATGTGTATGGCGCATCACGACTCCCCGTTACGCCTCCTGCCTGCGGGAGGGCAATCTCTGTCGAATCCGAAATGGCTAATAGCTCTCGCCGTGACCGCTGGGGCTCGGGCTAACCAATCACGTCATCTGCGGTCGATACCAGGCCACAAATCGGCCTGTTCCCATCAATGTTGAGAGCATCGTTTCCGCAGACTGGCAAAAAGGGCGGCTGAGAATTCCGGCCTATAGCGCGGTATATCATCGCGTTGAAATGGTCTCACCCGCCATGGTGACCGGTAACCTGCGACCACAAGCTACGGCAATGTCGGCAGTATTTACGCAGACCATCAAACGATCTAAGTTATTGAAATTACAGGATAATTTAATGGTGCCCAGAAAGTTCGTTCGAACCACCAACACTGAGCCGCTAAGGCGCTGATTTCTTGTCGCAAATTCTTAAGGCCGGGTCGCAAGAGACGGTGGCCTCCAGGACATTGAAGGCCGATTTCGGACTGACGCGTTCGGAGCGGAGTGTAGGGTAGGCCGTTCATATGGCTTTGACTATCGCCCCTAGTCGCCGTTGGCATCGACTGTGAAAATCATCGTCTTACCTCGTGATGCAGGATGCCATCCTGCCAATAACGCCGCCCGCACACCCCTTGCGGCAATCGTGTCGTTGATGTGGGAACGCCCTTTCGGCAATCCTTTCATCAAGCGCTTAGGCGTGGGAAATTCCAGTACCGCCTCGCGCGGCATGTCTTGCTGACGCAACGAGACAGTCATGCCCTTCCACCCATCATCAGAGGATAGCTGGGGCTCGCTCAGCAGTTCCCAGTCATATTTGAATCCGTCGATTTCGATTGTGCCGCCATGGCTGCGGATATTGGACATGGCACGGCCCTAGCATGCAGATGTCGGCACTTCACCCCTTTCACTGATAGTGCAGCGTCTTCCCGAACCCCTCATTCACCTTGGTCATCTTGGCCAGCTTCCTGAGGTGACTGCGGACATGCCGCTCGAACCGTATATCGTCATGGATGCTCGTCGCCGGATATTCGTCCTGGCCGATGAGCTCCTTGAGGCGCCCGGCGAACGCGGCCTGTTCCTGCGTGCAATCGCCATGCCTGAGCGCGCGACAAACCCACTCCTCGGCAGCGGCCTTGTCATAATCGTCGCGCGCCTCATGGCCGCGCCGGTCCGCCGCCGCCTGATCCAGCCTTGACGCCTCAAACCGGCGCTCCAGCCATATGCGGACCTGTTCTCCATCCCATGGTTTTAATGGATCCGTCATCGCTGTTTCCCATTCCAATTCTCGACAAGGCGCGGATTGATGTACTTGCCCATATGATGCCGCCGTTCGCATCGCTATAGCCGACAGACAATCAGACAGTTAGATCGACCCATGGCCCGCAAGCGTTCGAAATACGATCCCTATGACCATCTCCCGCAGGAAGATGAGGCTCCGGAAGCCCCCGTGCCCTGTTGGCTATGCGGCCGACCAACCGGCAAGACCATCGTTTGGCATCACCCCATACCCAAGAGCCGCGGCGGGCGCGATGTCGTGCCGATGCACTCCATCTGCCAGCAGACGCTGATTGCCAATTTCACCAATTCCGAACTTCAACGCCAAGGGATGGAGGTGGCGGGCCTGTTGGAAAATCTCAACGTGCGCAAATTCGTCGACTGGGTGGCGAAGAAAGATCCGGATTTCACGGCGACCATCGCAAAGAAGCAACGCTGATCGGGCTGACCGTCGGCGCGACAGTCATGACAGAATTCATGACCTCCTGAACCCAGGGCCGGTCAGAGTGATGGATCGACTGGTTGCCCAGGGGAGGCCCCTGCTTCCAGGAGCCGGAAAAACGCAATCGGACGTCGAGACGTCGCGTAAAGCGGCCGCTCCGCGTCAATTTCCAGAGCATCGTTTCCGCAGACTGGCAAAATGGGCAGCTGAGAATTCCGGCGTATAGCGCGGCATATCATCGGGCTGAAATGGTCTCACCCGCCATGGTGACCACTAAGCCGCGACCACAAGCTACGGCAATGTCGGCACTATTTGCACCAACTATCAATTGATCTAACTTATTGAAATTACAGGATAATTTAGTGGTGCCCGGGGACGGAGTCGAACCGCCGACACTGCGATTTTCAGTCGCATGCTCTACCAACTGAGCTACCCGGGCACGAGCGCCGGGGAGGACCACCGGCGGCGTTGAGAGGCGTGCCTATAGGCATCAATCCGGGGGGTTGTCCACCCCATGATCGTCGCTTTTTTTCATCTCGTCGGCGGCGGGGGTTCCGGGGACGCGATAGCCTTCGCCCAGCCATTGCAGCAGGTCACGGTCACGGCAGGCCTTTCCGCAGAAAGGCCGCGTGTCGGAATGCGCTGGCTGGCCGCAGATCGGGCAGGAGGATGATCTAGGCGACATGGCCCGCCGATATGGCAAGGGCCGGGTCAGCCTTCAAGCTGACGGCGCCGCCACGTCGGCGGGCGAGCTGCTCCAGCCAGTCAGTTGCCTTGTACAGGCGGTCGATGATGGAGGGCGCGGCGGTGATCGTCACCGGCCCGCCATTGCCTTCCCGTTCGGCACGGCGGAGCAAGGCGAGAGCCGCCGTTTCGATCGGATCAGCCCGCAACAACTCCATGAGGTTCATCCGCTCACGGCGGCGGATGACCTGCACGAAGCCGAAGCCGTTCACCGCCGTGCGTTCGAAGGGGAGCGGCAGATATTTGTCGATTTGCGCCGAGGCGACAGCGCGCTCATCCTTGTTGTTCATGGTGGGCAGATCGACGCCGATCGATCCGGTCAGCCCCATGCGGCGGATCGCCTGCGCCGCCAGTTTCGCGCCCTTGGGGCCGAGCTTCGCGGGCGGCAACGATCCATCCACGTCGATCAGGATCATGGCGGGCGTCGGGAAAATGCGCAGGGCCGCTTCCTCCGTGCCGATCTCGCCGGACATTGCCTCTTCCATCAGTTCGCTCCAGCCGTGAGCTTCGAAGCGGTCTTCCTCATGCGCTGGGCAGGGGATGAGGGGAATGCCCGTTGCGCGCAAGCGCTGGAGCAGGCTGGGCGCGGGATGCACTTTGGAGCCAGGTTGCGCGATGCGCGCCTTCGCCAGCTTGGGGCGTCCTTCCTCCGGAATGGCTTCGCGTAGAATTTCGAGCAGGACAGTCGCGCCCTCTGCGGTTTTCGGCGGGATGGGCTCGACCAGCACTTCCTCGCCCGAAATCAGCCGGGCGATGCCGCGCTTCTTGGGGATGATCGTCCGGACGAGCTTGCCCTGCATGACTGCACCGGCGCGGGCGCCATCGCCCTCCCGCTCGATCTGTGCCTCGACCAGACGGCCCTTTTCGATCAGCGCAGCGCGGGCCTCGCCAATCCCCTCTTCATAGAGCCATTCGGCCATATCAGTCAGTCCAGTGGGTAGCCCGCTGCCTTCAGCAGCGCGCGGGTTTCGTAAAGGGGCAGACCCATGATCGCGCTATGGCTGCCTTGTATCGCGCGGATCAGCCCGGCGGCACGGCCCTGTATCGCATAGCCGCCTGCCTTGCCGTGCCATTCTTCGCTGGCGATATAGGCGTCGATTTCGGCCTTCTCCAAGCGTTTGAAGGTGACGATGTTGGTGGAAAGGCGATGCCTTGCCCTGCCCTCGCCATCGATGAGCGTGATAGCGCTCAGTACGCGGTGGCGGCGGCCGGAGAGCAGGGAGAGACAGGCGCGCGCCTGGTCCGCCGTCTCTGCCTTGGGCAGGATGCGGCGGCCTGCCGCGACGACCGTATCACCTGACAGCACCAGCGCGCCGGGATGACGGGCAGCCACCAGCGCAGCCTTTTCAGCGGCCACTCGCGCGGCATAGGCGGCTGGCGATTCGCCTTTCAAAGGGGTTTCATCAAGATCGGCGGGGTCCACTGCGTCGGGACGCACGCCGATCTGACCCAGAAGTTCACACCGTCTGGGAGAAGCCGAAGCAAGGATGAGCCGCATGCGTTAAGCGGCTTATTTGAAGCGGTAAGTGATCCGACCCTTGGTCAGGTCGTAGGGGGTCAGTTCGACCAGCACTTCGTCGCCCACCAGCACGCGAATGCGGTTTTTCCGCATCTTGCCCGCCGTGTGGCCAAGGATCTCGTGATCATTTTCAAGCCGGACGCGGAACATGGCGTTGGGGAGAAGCTCCACAACCTGTCCGCGCATTTCGAGCAGTTCTTCTTTTGCCATAATATCCTGGAGAAACCGAAAATCGCGCCGCCATAGCGACAAAATGCGGAAAATGAAAGTCAGGCTGATAGGCCGAATACATCTCCCGCTTCCGAGAGGGCTGCAAAGATGTGATCGAGCTGATCCACATCAGTGCAGAAGGGCGGCATCAGGTAGATGCTGTTGCCCAAGGGACGCAGCAAAATGCCTCGATCAAGGAAAAAGGCGCGCAGACGGGGGGCGAGATCGGACAGATAACCTGCGTCTTGCGCGATCAGGTCAATCGCGACGATCGTGCCAAGCTGCCGGGCATTTTCAAAGGCAGGATGAAGCGCCAGTCTTTCGAGTCGCTCCGCCATGTTCCCTTCGAGTGCGGCGATGCGGCCGAGCACCTCCTCCTCGCGCCAGATGGCGAGGTTGGCCGCCGCCGCCGCGCAGGAGATGGCGTTCGCTGTGTAGCTGGACGAATGGTAGAAAAGCCGTGCCCGGTCCTGCGACTTGTGCGCGTCGAATATGCGCACCGTGGCGAGCGTCGCCGCGAGGGGTACGGAGCCGCCGGTAATCCCTTTGGCAACGGCCATGATGTCCGGCACGACGCCCGCCTGCTCGCATGCAAAGACGGTGCCAGTGCGGCCCCAGCCCGTCATCACTTCGTCAGCGATGAACAGGACATCGTGGCGTGCGCAGATTTCCGCCATCTGACGCAAAATGGCAGGCGGGTAGATCAGCATCCCGCCAGCACCCAGGACCAAGGGTTCGACGATGAACGCCGCCGGATGCTCCTTGCAAGCCGCTTCCAGCGCATCGAGCGTCTGTTGTTCCGCCCCCGGCGCGGGGAAGGGAATGGTGCCGACATCGAACAGCAAAGGCGTCCATGCGGCATTGTACACCCCGCGCTCGCCGACCGACATCGTGCCGATCGTGTCGCCATGATAGCCATATTCGAGGACGAGTATGCGATGCCGGGGCGCGGACAAACCGTCCAGCGCGCGATTGTGCCAGTAGCCGAGCGCCATCTTCAGCGCGACTTCGACCGCAGTCGATCCGCTGTCAGAATAGAAGACATGGGCGAGCGGGTCGCGCCCTTCCGCGCGGGGGGCGAGTTCGATTAGGCCGCGCGCAACCTCTTCGGCGGGCTCATGCGTGTAATTTGCGAAGATTAGCTGATCGAGCTGTCCGGCCTGCTGAGCGATGGCAGCGGCGATGCGGGGGTGACAGTGGCCGTGGGTCGTCACCCACCAGCTGGAGATGGCATCGATCAGCGTGCCGCCGTCTGCCAGATGCAACAGGGCGCCTTCCGCACGAACGACATGCGGAATGGGTTCGTTGAGGCCGTGCTGGGTGAAGGGGTGCCATATAGGGGAGATCATGGCGAGACGCTTAGAATAGCCCAAGCGTCAGGCCAAGCGCCCTCCCCTATATTATGCGGCTCCCGCTTACTTGGCCGGGGTGGCCGGGGTAGCAGGGGCGGCTGGCGTCGCCGGGGTGGCGGGAGCAGCCGGCGCAGCAGGCGCGGCGGCCTGGATACGCTGCTGCAACGCCGGGTCGGCGGCTGCCGCCTGGCCGATCTCATTGAATTTTTCCGGAGCGATGCCCGATGCCTGCAACGCGGCGAGCATCTTGGGCTGCTTCTCCGCGTCAGCGATGCTGGCGTCGGACTGGATCTTGGTCACTTCGACCGCAGCAGCCGCAAACAGCTTGATGTCCGCATCGCTAAAGTTGCCCGCAGCAGCCGAAGGGGCCGCCGGAGTGGCAGGCGTCGCGGGCGTAGCCGGGGCGGCGGCGCCCTGGGCCAGAACTGGAGCCGCTGCCAACAGAGCGACCGATGCCATTGCCGTCTTCAAAACCAGTGATGAACGAAAACCCGTCAACATGCTTCTCCTTGCGATTTGATGACTCAAAGCTGTGGAAGAGCGCACGAGGTTTAAAGAGTGTTCCGGCGAAACGTGAGATTTGAGGGACGACGGCCGGGCGCGGCGCAGCTCATCCGTCGTATCATTACGGCTCACCGCAGGACAGAATCGTTACTCATCCTCATCTTTCACCAGATTCTCACCCGATCCTGAGGCGCGAGATAGAGCTTGCTGCCGGGCGCAGGGTTGAACGCGGCGTACCATTGATCGAAGTTCCGCACGGTATCCGCCCGATATTGCGATGGTGAATGCGGGTCAGTGACAAGCCGCTGCCGCAGGTTGGGCTCGCGATAATTGCGCCGCCATACTTGCGCCCAGCCGAGGAAGAAGCGCTGATCCCCGGTGGTGCCGTCGATGACCGGCGCAGGCTTGCCGCCGAGCGACGCATGATAGGCGTCGAGCGCCACCGCGACGCCTGCCAGATCGCCGATATTCTCGCCCAGGGTAAAGTCGCCCTTCACATGCGCACCGGGGAAGGGTTCATAGGCGTCATATTGCTTTATGAGCTTCTCGGTCAGAGCCTTAAAGGCAGCAACATCAGCATCGCTCCACCATTGGTTGAGCTTGCCCGTCTCATCATATTTGGCGCCCTGATCGTCGAAATGATGACTGAGTTCGTGGCCGATCACCGCACCGATGCCACCATAGTTCACCGCCGGATCGGCATGGGGATCGAAGAAGGGCGGCTGGAGGATGGCGGCCGGGAAGACGATCTCCACCATGGAGAAGTCCGCATAGGCGTTGATCTCCATCGGCGTCATCTGCCATTCCCATCGGTAGATAGGCTTGCCGAGCTTGCCCATCTGATAGTCGAATTCATATTGGTTTGATCGCAGCGCGTTGCCGAACAGGTCGCCCGCCGTCATCTGGAGCCCGCTATAATCCCGCCATTTGTCGGGATAGCCAATCTTGGGCGTGAAGGCCGCCAGCTTCTTGTGCGCCCGCGCCTTCGCGCCATCGCTCATCCAGCTGAGGCCGTCGATGCGGCGGCCCATCGCGGCGATGAC
Source organism: Sphingobium sp. Cam5-1 (assembly GCF_015693305.1). Taxonomy (NCBI): domain Bacteria; kingdom Pseudomonadati; phylum Pseudomonadota; class Alphaproteobacteria; order Sphingomonadales; family Sphingobiaceae; genus Sphingobium; species Sphingobium sp. Cam5-1. The sequence goes on from NZ_CP065138.1 coordinate 2,314,359, forward strand.
ATTTTTGACCAGCTGGTCCATCGCCGCCTTGGTTTCCGGCGGGAAATAGCGGGCGACGTAGATTTTGCCGACTTCCTCGCCCATCGCGTCCTTGACGAAGCTGACGGCGCGTTTCCACCGATCTTCTCGCTGGGGCGTGCCGGACAGGGTGGTGCCGTAGAAAGCGAAGTCGGCGTCGGCGATGCGGTCAGGAAGGTAAGTGGCGTAGCTGTGCAGGCTGCGCAGCAACAGGGCATCCTTCAACACGCCTATCGGGGTCCGCGCGATCAGTGCTGCTTCGCCCGTGATCGCCGTCGGCTGCGCGACGATCAGCGCCTGCGGATTCAGACGGTTGGCGGCGAAATAGGCCGGGAAGTCGAAGCCGGGCGCGGCTTTCTGCAATTCGGCGAGCGTCATCCGGTTGTAGGTCTTGTCCGCGTCCCGGCTATCGACCTGGGTCCAGTGCAGCTTGGCTACTTCGGTTTCGAATGCCATCAGGGCAGCGGCACGTGCCTTTGCGTCGCTCGCGCCCGCCAGTGTCAGCATCTGTTCCAGATGCGCGACATAGGCGGTGCGAATGGCCGCCATTTTCTCATCAGGCTGTAAATAAAAGTCACGATCCGGCAGGCCGAGACCCGATTGGCGAAGGTTCAGGATGTAAGTGTCGGGCGCCTTGTCATCCTGCCCCACATAGAAGGTGAAAGGTCCGGCGATACCGGCGCGCGCAGCCTCTGCCGCCAGCCGGGCGTATCCGGCCTTATCCTTCACCGCCGCGATCTTCGCGAGCCAGGGCTTGATGGGGGTCAGGCCCTTCGCTTCGACGGTAGGGGCGTCCAGATAGCTTGCATAGGCGATCCCGATACGGCTGGCGGGGTCTTTCCTTGCCTCCTCCAATATGCCCCGTGTGCGTTCCCGTGACAGATCATCGAGCACGTTGAACGCGCCATAATTGGACTTGTCGGCCGGGATTGGCGTGGCCCTGGCCCAGCCGCCATTGGCGTGGAGGTAGAAATCATCGCCCGGCTTGATGGCCGGGTCCATGCCCTTGTCGTCGAAGCCGTAGCTGCCATAGGTCGGCTTGGCAGACGGCGCCTGGTCTGCCTGCGCGGCGTTGGTCACGAGCAGCAGAGCGCCAATCGCGGCGCTCATCAGAAGATTTTTCATCGAAGCATCCCTTGCTTGATCCGATCATGGCAATTGACCCGACGCAAGGCGACGAGTCCATGTCCTTTGTCGAAAATCGTGCAAAAGCGGCTGCGGCCCTCTTCAGGGCAGGCGGATATTCTCGGCGAAAGCAGCGCGCAGGCTGGCGGCATCCAGCGGGTCGAGGCGCGGGAGGCGGCCAAGGCTTGGCACCTTGGTGAGCAGTGGGATGATCCGCTCATTCTCCTCATGGGGATCGCCGATGAAGGCGATGCCCGCGAGCGGCACGCCCCGGCTGCGCAGCGCCTCGACGCTGAGCAGGCTGTGGTTGATGGTGCCGAGGGCGGTGCGGGCGCACAGGATGACCGGCAGCTGCCAATGGGCGAAGAGATCGGCCATCAGCAGCGTCTCGCTGACGGGTACCAGCACGCCGCCTGCGCCTTCGACGACGAGCGGGCCGTCCACTTGCGGCAGGGCGAGCTTGTCGAGACGCACTTCAACCCCGTCGATGCGCGCCGCCAGATGGGGCGAAGCGGGCGTCGTGAGGCGGTAGGCTTCCGGCACGATGTGCGTCAGGGGAAGGTTGCCTAGCCGTGCGACCGTTTCCTTGTCGCCTTCGGGATCGATGCCTGCTTGCACCGGCTTCCAATAATAGGCGCCGAGGGCTCCCGCCAGGCCTGCGGCGAAGACTGTCTTGCCGATGTCGGTGTCAGTGCCGGTGACAACGAAGCGCGTCATGCCATCACCCTTTGCAGTTCCTCGCCAAGAGCCGCCACATCGGCGCGGCCGACATTCAATGTCAGGGAGATGCGCAGGCGGCTGGTGCCCGGCGGCACTGTCGGCGGCCGGATGCCGCGCACGTCGAAACCTGCCTCCTGAAGCGCGGCGGCGGCTGCCATGGCGCGCCGGTCTTCGCCCAGCAGCACGGGGATGATGTGGGTGCGCGGCGCAGGCAAGCCCAAGGGCGCGCAGATGACTTCGGCGGCATCGACGCACAACGTCTTCAGCCGCGCGCGCAGGTCATCAGCCTGCTCGATCCGGTCGAGCGCAGCGGACGCCGCCACCGCCATCAGCGGCGAGGGCGCTGTCGAGAAGATGAAGGGTCGCGCTCGGTTGATCAGATAGTCGATGATGATCTGCGGCCCGCAAATCAGCGCGCCTTCCACGCCCATGGCTTTGCCGCAGGTGTGAAGCGTCACCACATTATGCAGCCCGTCCAAACCGGAGGACAAACCTCGGCCGCTGGGGCCGAACACGCCTGTACCATGCGCTTCGTCCAGAATCAGCATCGCGTCATGCTGCGCGGCCAGTTTTGCAAGATCAGCGAGCGGAGCGGTGTCGCCATCCATCGAATAAAGCGTCTCGACCGCGATCCAGATGCGGCCCTTGCCCCCCTCCTCGCGCCAGGCGGTGATCAGGTCGGCGAAACTCTGCGCATCATTATGCCGGGCAAAGACAGTTGCGGCCTTCGACAGGCGGATGCCGTCATGAACGCTGGCGTGGATCAATTCGTCCGCGACGATCAGGTCGCCACGCTGCGGCAATGTTGAAAACAGCGCGCAGTTGGCCGCAAAGCCATTGGCGAGAAACAGCGCCGCCTGTGTCCGGAAGAAGGCAGCCGCCTTCGCCTCCAGCCCTTCATGTTCGGGCGCGTTGCCGCGCAGCAGGCGCGAGCCGCCCGATCCGACCGGCACGCCCCGCGCCACCGCGTCCCCCACGGACTGACCGATCAGCGGATCGGACGCCAGGCCCAGATAGTCGTTGGAGGCAAAGTCGCGCCCGGCGCGCGGCACCAGACGGCGCAGGCGGCCGCGCTTTTCAAGGGCCGCCAGTTGCGATCGGAAGGGTTCGCTGGTCATGGCGCGCCCTATAGGCCCGCGATGGGTAGAGGGGCAAGCTGGAGCGCCGCCGCTTCATCCATCGGGCGGGGAAAGGCACCGCCCTCCCCCGCTCCGGTGCCGGAAATCAGAAGGAAAAGCTCAGCGATAGCGACGCCACATTGTCGTTCGCATCGTCGGCATTCGGACGAAAGCCATGCTGATGCAGATAGCCGATTTCCGCATTCACATTCTTTGCGATCGGGGTCGTGATGGCGATCAGGTTACGCATCCGCTCCTCGCCCTCGACCCGCTGAAAATTGGTGGTGTTGAGGTCGATGAAGCTTTCATGACTGAGCACCAGCGCGGTTTTGCCGCCTTCCTTGAAGGGCAGCACATATTTAACATAGGGGCGAAAGCGCCAGGCCGTGCCATCGACGCCTTCGCGCCAGCGCTCCTCAAGGCGCAGGCGGGCGCTCAGCTGGCCGGGGCCGATCTTCACGATATTGTCGAACGTCACCTGCTGGCGGCCGCGATGTTCCATTACCGAGAAGTCACCGGCATTGTAATTGGGATCATGGGTGTAGCCCGCCCAAACCGTCACCTTCTTGCTGACCTTGTAGCCGATCAACGAGTTCATCTCGACCTCGTACAGACCGTCGCGGTCGTTGCTGAACCGGGCGATCACCTCCTGCGAGAAGCGCCATTTGTCGCTCAGTTTCACAGTGGCGCTCACGCCGGTCCAAAGCTGATCATCCTCCGTGGCATGAGCCACAGCCGGAATGGCCAAAGCCACCAGCGCAGGCGCCAGTTTCAAAATCCGTCGCATCATAATCTCCCTCCGCCCCATGGCGTCGGGGCGCGACTATGACCTTTATGTGACAACGTCATTTCTATTTTATGTAATATTTGTGACGATTATTTCTGTGGCGTGACCGATAGCGGCAGCCGTCAAATGCGCCTTCCGCACAAAAAATGACCCCGCCCCATGATAGGGCGGGGTCATATCCCTTTCGTCGCGAAATGCCCTCAGACGCCGTGCGCCAGAGCGGCAAGCAAGAGCAAGGCGACGATGTTCGTGATCTTGATCATCGGGTTGACCGCGGGCCCCGCCGTATCCTTGTAGGGATCACCCACGGTATCGCCGGTCACCGCTGCCTTATGCGCCTCAGAGCCTTTGCCGCCATGGTTGCCATCTTCGATATATTTCTTGGCATTGTCCCATGCGCCGCCGCCCGATGTCATGGAAAGGGCGACAAATAGTCCGGACACGATCACGCCCAGCAGCAATGCACCCAGCGCCGCAAAGCCATTGGGCGTTCCGGCCACGGCAGAGATCGCGAAATAGACGACGATCGGCGCCAGCACTGGCAGCAGACTGGGGATGATCATCTCCTTGATCGCCGCGCGGGTGACAAGGTCAACCGTACGGGCATAGTTGGGCCGTGAGGTCCCTTCCATGATGCCGCTGTTGGTGGCGAACTGGTCGCGAACGTCCTTCACCACGTCGCCCGCCGCGCGGCCGACTGCGGTCATGCCCATTGCGCCGAACAAATAGGGCAGCAATGCGCCCAGCAGCAGGCCGACGATGACATAGGGGTTGGATAGGCTGAAATCGACCGGCTCGGTCAGGCCGAGGGCCGAGTTGTAGAATTTCAGATCCTCCGTGTAAGCGCCGAATAGCACGAGCGCGGCAAGCCCCGCCGATCCGATGGCATAGCCCTTCGTCACCGCCTTGGTCGTATTGCCCACGGCGTCCAGCGCATCGGTCTTGCCCCGCACGCTGTCGTCGAGATGCGCCATCTCCGCGATGCCACCCGCATTGTCGGTGACGGGACCATAGGCATCCAGCGCCACGACCATGCCCGCAAGCGCCAGCATCGCTGTCGCCGCAAAGGCAATGCCGATCAGGCCCGCCAGTTGATGCGCGACGATGATTCCGGCGACGATCACCAGCGTCGGCAGCGCGGTTGCTTCCAGACTGACGGCCAGCCCCTGAATCACGTTGGTGCCATGACCGGTCTCGGAAGCGCGAGCGATGCTGCGCACCGGACGATAATTGGTTCCGGTATAATATTCGGTGATCCAGACGATCAGGCCCGTAACGGCAAGGCCCACCATCATCGACCAGAACAGCGCCATGCCGGTGTAGCCGCCCGCGCCATCAAGGTCGGTGCCAAAGCGCGTGTTGAGGTCGCCCAGCGTGAATTGCGTGACGAAATACAGCGCGGGGATCGACAGGATCGCTGTCGTCCAAAAGCCTTTGTAGAGCGCCCCCATGATCGACTGGTTGGAACCCAGACGCACCATATAGGTGCCTATGATCGACGTAATGATGCACACCCCGCCGACGATCAGCGGCAACGCCATCAGCCTTTGCAGGAAGATGTTATCGACCCCGCTCACCAGCAGCGCCGTCAACACCATGGTCGCACCAACGGTGACGACGTAGGTTTCGAACAAGTCAGCCGCCATACCGGCGCAGTCGCCGACATTGTCGCCCACATTGTCCGCGATTACGGCGGGATTGCGTGGGTCATCCTCGGGAATGCCCGCTTCCACCTTGCCGACAAGGTCAGCGCCGACGTCGGCCGCCTTGGTGAAAATGCCGCCCCCCAGACGTGCGAAGATCGAGATGAGGCTGGCGCCGAAGGCCAACGCGACCAGAGAGTCGATCACCAGACGGTCGTCAGGCGCATGACCTGCGGGTCCGGTCAGATACCAGAAGAAGACACTGATCGCGAGCAGCGCCAGACCCGCCACCAGCATGCCGGTGATTGCGCCAGCACGGAAGGCGACGGTGAGGCCGCTCTGCAAAGTCGTGCGTGCCGCTTCGGCGGTGCGGACATTGGCGCGCACCGAAATGTTCATGCCGATGAAGCCAGCCGATCCCGACAGGATAGCCCCGATCAGAAATCCGATTGCGGATGTTGCGCCCAAGAAGAAGAAGACGATCGCCGCAACCACGACCCCGACCATGCCGATGGTCATATATTGGCGGCTGAGATAGGCCTTTGCCCCTTCCTGGATCGCCCCCGCGATCGTTTGCATGGTTTCATTGCCGGCGGACGCCGCCAGTACCTGACGACTGGTTATCAGGCCGTAGAGCAAGGCTAATAGCCCGCACCCTATGGCGATATAGACAATCTGCATGGACATTCCTCTCCCCCTGTTTTTGCTGTCATCGGCCGCTCCGCAGGGAAAAACGGGCGGGCGAAAGGCGTAAGCGCGGGCGGCCGGAATTCACGCATCCGGCATCAGGCACCGCGTCAATCAGCATCAAGGTTACGCGCGTCATGGGCGTCCAACCGGGCTGAGAAAAGGATGGACGGAAGCTACAGACAGGACGGGCGGCGTCAAGCCGTTACGAAACGCATCCGAATCAGGGTCTTGGCGGGTCGCGGTCAGCCATGTTCCCAGCCTAGCCGGTCGGGCAGCGGCATCCCTGCGCCGTCGATGATCAGCTTCAGCCCCGATCCCGATGAGAAACGACCCACCGGAATGGCTCGTACTGGCGGCTTTGTCGTGGGCGGCAGTGCGAACAGCAGTTCATAGTCATCGCCCGCCCGCGCCGCTGCGACCTGAGCGGCAGTGCTGCCGCCGCTCACTGCCTCCAGCGCCGGGGAAAGCGGAACATGATCGATGGTGACAGCCAATCCGCTAGCCTGTGCCATGCGCGCGGCATCGATCAGCAGACCGTCCGACACGTCCATCATCGCATGGACTTGGCCAGCAAGCAGCGCACCCTCGGTAAGCCGGGGTCGCGGGCGGCGATAAGCCTCCACCAACGGCCCGGACGCGGCGGCGTTCGCGCGGAGCAGTTCAAGCCCCGCGCCGGCATCGCCAACGGGACCCGTCAGATAGAGACGATCACCTGCGCGCGCGCCGCTACGGGCGGGCACGGCACCGCTTGTCTCACCAATCGCCGTCAGACTGTAGCTGCGCGGACAGCCCAGAGGCATCTGCACCGTGTCGCCGCCCAATAGCGGCATGGCATGACGGCTGAGCGCCTCGCCCAGCCCCTCAAGAAACGCCGCGTCCCAGCCATCGTCGCCCGACAGCGCGTAATTGAGCAGGCAACCCACGGGCCGCGCGCCCTTGGCGGCCAGGTCCGAGAGGTTCACGGCGGCAAGTTTCCAGCCGATGTCCGCAGGCGGATCGTCGGAAAGATAATGCACACTCTCCACCATGGTGTCGCTGGTGAGGATCAGGCGCGCGCTGTCCACGTCCAGCACCGCTACATCGTCCTGCAAGCCGCGCGCGGCGGGATCATTGGCCAGCAGGCGCAGCAATGTCAGGAAACGGGATTCAGCGGACATGCCCTAACCTAACCCTTTTCCAAATAGCCCGTCACCCGTTCGACAGAGGATGCGACATCAGGACCGGCGCCTATTTCCGTACATCCTTGGCCACGCCGTCCAGCAGGCCATTGACGAAACCCGCCTCGCGCTTGTCGTAAAAGGCATGAGCGACATCGACATATTCACTGATGACAGTGCCGGTCGGTACATCCTTGCGCGCGACCAGTTCATAGGTGCCTGCCCGCAAGATCTGGCGCATCGGCTTGTCGAGCCGCTCAAGGCTCCAGCCCTTGGACAGGCGGGCGGTGATCATGGCGTCAATTTCGCCGCGCCGCTTGTCCACGCCGGTCACGACATCGTCGAAAAAGCTCTCTTCCGCATCGGCATAGGTCACGTCTTCGATGGTCGCGCCCAGCCGGTGCTGATGGAATTCATGCAGCAGGGTGGCGAGCGGCGTTCCTTCCATTTCCAGCTGGTACAGCGCCTGCACAGCGGCAAGCCGGGCTGCGGAGCGGGATTTGGAGCGTTCGGTCATCGGGATTCCATATAGCCGTGCGGGCTGGGCCTGTCGAAGCCCTGCCCTTCTTGAAGAAAATGCTGCCCTTCGACAAGCTTGGGCGAACAGAAGTTATTTGAGCCGCACCGCCACCGAAGCGGCATGGGCAGGCAGCCCCTCCGCCTCCGCCAGCGCGACCGCCGCGGGGCCGATCGCATCGATCGCAGCCTGATCAAGGCTGAGGAAGCTGGTGCGTTTCATGAAGTCGAGTACCGAAAGCCCCGAGGAAAAGCGTGCACGCCGACCCGTGGGCAGCACATGGTTAGGGCCTGCCACGTAATCGCCAACGGCTTCGGGGGTCATGCGGCCCAGAAAGACCGATCCGGCATGGCGCACCTGGGTAAACAGGGCGTCGGGATCATCCACCGCCAGTTCCAGATGCTCGGCCGCCAGCCGGTTAACCAGCGGCATCGCTTCGTCCAGATCGCGCACGAGGATGATCGCGCCGTTTGCCGCCCAGCTGGTCGTGGCGACTGCCCGCGTCGACAATAGCGGCAGTCGCTTTTCGACCGCCGACGCCACGGCATCGGCGAAAGCGGCATCGTCCGTGAAGAGGATCGACTGGCTGGTCGGATCATGCTCCGACTGGCTGAGCAGGTCAGCGGCGATCCAGTCCGGATCATTTTTCCCGTCGGCGACCACGACGATCTCCGACGGTCCTGCGACCATATCGATGCCGACGACGCCATAAAGCTGACGCTTGGCTTCGGCGACCCAGGCATTGCCAGGGCCTGTGATGACATCGACCGGTTTGATCCGATCCGTGCCATAGGCGAGCGCAGCCACGGCCTGCGCGCCGCCCACGCGCCAGATTTCCTCGATGCCGACAATGCTGGCAGCTGCGAGGACCAGCGGGTTGATCAGGCCATTGGGCGTCGGCGTCACCATGGCGATGCGAGACACGCCAGCCACCTTGGCGGGAATGGCGTTCATCAACAACGAGCTGGGATAGGCTGCGCGTCCGCCGGGTACATAAAGCCCCGCCGCATCGACTGCCCGCCAGCGCGCGCCAAGGCGCACGCCCGCGCTGTCGGTGCCGTCGCTGTCCTGCGGTCGCTGCTTTTCATGATAGGCGGTGATCCGCGCCGCCGCGAGTTCCAGCGCATCGCGCAACTCAGGCGTGATGCCTTCCAACGCGGCGCGGCACTCGGCGGGGGTAACCGCCCAGCCGCTTGCCTCCAGATCGTGCCTGTCGAACCGGCTGGTGTAATCGGTCAGCGCGGCGTCGCCCTCGGCGCGGACGCGCTTCAGGATTGCCGCGACGTCGCGCGACACATCTTCATCCGCCTCGCGCCGGGCATCGACCAGCGCCGTGAAGGCAGCAGCGAAATCAACGTCGCGGCTGTCGAGCCTAAGCGGCATCGCGCGTCCCCACGGCCTTGCGGAAGCTTTCCACCAGCGGCGCCAGTTCGGCCGAGCGCATCTTGTAGGCAGCGCGATTGACGACCAGACGCGCCGACACCTGCATGATGACATGGGTTTCGACCAGCCCGTTTGCCTTGAGCGTCGCGCCTGATGATACCAGATCGACGATCCGGCGCGACAGGCCGAGCGAGGGTGCGAGTTCCATCGCACCGTTCAGCTTCACGCATTCCGCCTGTATGCCGCGCGCCTCATAATAGCGGCGGGTGAGGTAAGGATATTTGGTGGCAACCCGCACATGGCTCATCGCCGCCTCATCCTCGCCCGCGAGGTCAACGGGTTCGGCGACGGACAGACGGCAATGACCGATGTCGAGATCGACCGGCGCGTAAAGCTCCGAATAATCGAACTCATCGACAACGTCCGATCCGACGATACCGATCTGGGCCGCGCCATGGGCGACGAAGGTCGCGACGTCGAAGGCGCGCACGCGGATGATCGAAATATCAGGGCGATTGGTGGCGAAGCGGAGCGCGCGGCTTTTCTTGTCATGAAATTCCGCCTCCGGCTCGATACCGACGCGCGCGAGCATCGGCAGCGCCTCATCGAGGATGCGGCCCTTGGGGATGGCGAGTGTGAGCGGACGAGTCATGACCGGCGGGCCTTAGCCGCGCGCGCCACAAAGGACAATATTCATGCAGCTTGCGCCAGTGCAGCCTCGGTGGCCTCGATCCAGCCGCCGCCCAACACCCGGTCGCCCGCGTAGAGCACGGCGGCCTGACCCGGCGCCACGCCATATTCGGGTGCGTCGAACATAAGGCGATCACCCTCCAGCCTAGCCGGAACAGGCTTTGCCATCGACCGCACCTTGGCGGTCAGCGGCCCGCTGAAGTCGCCGCCCAGCCAGTTTATGTCGCTCAGCCGCGCCGCTGACACCGCGAGCGCCGCCTTGGGTCCGACGATCACCCGCCGAGCATCGGCGTCCAGACGGACGACATAGAGCGGCTCGGCCTGCCCGCCGATCTCCAGTCCTTTACGCTGGCCTACGGTGTAGTGGATCAGCCCCTTGTGCGTGCCCATGATGCGGCCGTCGATATGGACGATCTCGCCACCTTCATCGGCGTCGGGGCGAATTTTGCGAACCACGCCAGCATAATCGCCATCGGGCACGAAGCAGATGTCCTGGCTGTCGGGCTTCAGCGCCACCGACAGCCCAAGTTCTGTGGCGATTTCGCGAACCTGCGGCTTGGGGAGATTGCCAAGCGGAAAGCGCAGATAGTCAAGCTGCGCCTGCGTGGTGGCGAAGAGGAAATAGCTCTGATCCCGCGCGGGATCGGCCGCGCGGTGCAGTTCGGCACCCTGCGCGCCTTCGACGCGGCGGACATAATGGCCGGTCGCCAGACAATCGGCGCCCAAATCGCGCGCGATCTGGAACAGGTCGGTGAACTTCACGCCCATGTTGCATTTGACGCAGGGGATGGGCGTCCGCCCCGCCATATATTCGTCGGCAAAGTTGCCGATCACCGAATCCCGGAAACGGCTTTCATAATCGAAGACATAATGGGCGATGCCGATACGGTCGGCGACCGCGCGCGCGTCCCGTATATCCTGCCCCGCGCAACAGCTGCCCGTGCGGCCGACAGCGGCGCCATGATCGTAAAGCTGTAGCGTGACGCCGATGGTTTCGGCGCCCGTGCGCGCGGCAAGGGCGGCAACGACGCTCGAATCGACGCCGCCAGACATGGCAACGACGATTCGCCGCTTTGCAAGCGGTTCGGGCAACTGGAACTGGGGCTGCATGGCCGCGCATATAATCGTCCGCGCCGTTGCATTCCAGCGGGATTACATGCTTGGCGCTGCAAAGCGTCGTTTCGCCCCCGCGAGTTTACCGGACCTTATCCTTTTTTCGCTACCCCCCTTCACATGGATTTTGGTTTCCTTCGGGCAGGCGGGCTCAAACCCGCCAATGCCAGACCCGTCAGCCGACCGCACGCGCCGGTCTGGCCGCTGCTGCGCGCCGCTTCGGCGGCGGAGCAGGCGGCCAGCCCGACCGCGCGGGCGGTGGCCGGGGTCCTGCGGGGGCAGGATGAGACGAGCGACTGGATCCAGGATTTGGCCGAAGTGTTCGCGCCACGTCCGGGCGGCATGATCGAGGCCGCACGCCCAACGGGAAGTTTCAACCCGTTGATCGCACAGCATTTAAGAGTGGGACAAGGATGATGAAGGGAGCGTTTACCGTGGCGCTTTAGCTGATCTTCAGGGCTGACGCGCATACCGGTTGCCGCTGCTGAATTCGGCAACGCCAGTGCCGCTTTTTGAGGGTGAGAATGATAGAAAATCAAAAAATCCGACCTGCTCAGGTCGTCGGGCCGCTCGGGGAACCCTTAACTCTGGAGAGCTTGCCTCCCGCGAATACGACGCGTTGGGTCGTCCGTCGCAAGGCCGAGGTGGTCGCCGCCGTCAACGGTGGTTTGTTGACCGTCGATGAGGCGTGCGCGCGCTATTCGCTGACGCTTGAGGAATTTGCAGGCTGGCAGCGCGCTGTCGATCGATCGGGCATGCACGGCCTGCGCGTTACGCGGATCCAATATTACAAGTCGCTCTACGAACGGCAGCAGAAATACTGATCACCGTTGTCCGGCTCAACGCCGGATAGCGAAGGATGCAGGCACATCAAGGGCCGCCGGATGCAAATCCGGCGGCCCTTTCACTTGGATCGCACATCGATTCACCGTCCATTGTCAAGCCAGAAACATTTCCCAGGGAACGCGAAGCCGACTTCGCCGTTAAATACATCAGCCAACCCGCTGGGGGCGGTGGTCCAAGGAGAGTGTGAAATGGGTATCATTTTGTGGCTTGTTGTCGGCGGCATTATCGGCTGGCTTGCCAGCATGGTCATGCGCACCGATGCGCAGCAGGGCATCCTTCTAAACATCGTGGTGGGCATAGTCGGCGCCTTTATCGGCGGCCTGATCTTCAGTGGCGGTTCGATCAATGATGGTCTGACGCTGTACAGCTTCCTCGTGTCCCTCGTGGGTGCGATCGTGCTGCTTGCCATCGTCAACCTGGTCCGTCGCGGATCAATGCGTTAACCACCCCGGAAGCTACGCTGGCGGGTATGAAGGGCTGCGTTTCGACGCGGCCCTTTTTGCCGTTCGTTCAACCGCGCCCCGCAAACCAGCGATAGATGGCCAGAACGGCTATCGAGCCGAATACGGCCGCAAGGAAGCTCGCCTGCTCGTCCGCTTCATAGACACCCAATAATCGACCGACATAAGCGGCGAATAGTGCCCCAGCTATTCCCAGCAGGATGGTAACCACGCATCCACCGGGATTTCTGCCCGGCATCACGAACCGGGCAATCGCTCCTGCGAACAGGCCGACGATGATCCAACCTAGTAATTCCATCCTAGCCTCCCATCCACTTCATGCCGCATAGCGCCACAGGCGTATGCATTTGGCAAGCAAAGGCGGCTCGCCCGCGTTGCTCCGCCGATGCGCACAGTGTATTGAGGGTTGAGCCGGGTGATGTATTTATATAACACAGCGCCGGTCGGCCCCGTCGGCCGAATGATGGAATCAGGATGAATTACGAAACTCAGGTGGCCGGAGATGTTCCGGCGCGCGTCTTTGGCGAAGAACCGCGCCCTTCAAGGCGGCGGGCGCTGACGATTGGCGCGGTGATTGCGATCATCCTGATTGCCATTGCAGCCTGGATCAGCATGCATGGCAAGAGCGGGGATGGAGCAGTCCCTGCGGAAGACGCGCCGGTCGTCACCGTCCTCGTGCCGGGCCAGTCCGTCGTGGCCCGCACCGTCAGCGGAACGGGATCACTGGCCGCGCGTGTGGAAATGCCTGTCGGAGTCGTCGGTGAGGGCGGGCAGGTGACGCGCGTGCTGGTGCAACCGGGCGATTGGGTTCGCGCCGGGCAGATACTCGCGGTGATTGAGCGGTCGGTCCAGACGGAGCAGGTTCGCTCGCTCGCGGCGCAGGTAGAGGTGAACCGCGCCGATGCGAAGCTGGCGCAGGCGCAGCTCGATCGTGCCCAGGCCCTTGTAAAGCGCGGCTTCATCAGCCGGGCCGATATCGATCAGCGCACCGCAACGCGTGATGCCGCCAACGCCCGTGTGAATGTCGCGGTCGCACAATTGGCCGAACAGCGTGCCCGGACCGGACGGCTCGACATTCGCGCCCCTGCATCCGGGCTGATCCTGACCCGCGATGTCGAACCCGGTCAGATTGTCGGTTCGGGAAGCGGCGTGCTTTTCCGCATGGCCAAGGATGGCGAGATGGAACTTCTGGCCCAACTGAGTGAGAGCGATCTCGCCACGTTGCGGCCGGGCAACAGCGCGACGGTGACCCCTGTCGGTGGTCAGACGGAATTCGCCGGACGCATTTGGCAGGTTTCTCCGGTCGTCGATCCGCAGACGCGGCAGGGCATCGCGCGCATCTCCATACCCTATAACAAGGCGATCCGCCCCGGCGGATTTGCGGCCGCCCGCATCGTCAGCGGCACGGCAACGGCGCCGCTGCTGCCGGAGTCCGCCGTGCAGACCGATGCCAAGGGACAATTTGTCTACATCGTCAATGCGCGGGACGAGACCGAACGGCGCGGCGTCGAGGTCGGACAGGTCTCCCCGAAGGGCGTTGCGGTTACGCGCGGCCTGAATGGCGGCGAACGCATTGTCGCATCGGCAGGCGCTTTTCTGCGGCCCGGGCAGAAGGTGCGGCCGCAAGTTCAAAAGGCCGGGTAAGCCCGCGCAGGCGAGGAAGCCGTCATGAGTTTTCGTAATATGTCGGCCTGGGCCATCCGCAACCCGGTGTCCCCGCTCGTGCTGTTCGTCGCCCTGCTGCTCGCGGGGATGGTCAGCTTTGGCCGCATGGACATCAACCAGCAGCCCGACGTCACCTTCCCCATCGCTCAAGTGCTGGTATTGCAGCCAGGCGCCGCGCCGCCGGAACTGGAAACCCAGGTGACGCAGCGTGTCGAGGCCGCCGTGCGCGGCATCAGCGGCGTTGACGAGATCACCTCGACCGTCTCGGAAGGCAATTCGATGACGATCGTGCAGTTCCAGATCGGAACGCCGATCGATCGGGGCGTCAATGACGTCAAGAACGCTATCGACCAGATCCGCAGCGAACTGCCCGAAGGCATATTGGAACCGCAGGTTACCCGACTTGATGCCGATCGTCCGATCGCCTATTTCAGTGCCGAAGCGACCGACATGACGCTGGAACAATTGTCATGGTATGTCGACAATACGGTCGCCAAGCGGCTGCTGGCCGTGCCCGGCATGGCGGCGGTCAGGCGGGGTGGCGGCGTTACCCGCGAAATCCGCGTCATCCTTGACCCCGCCAAGCTGCAGTCGCACGGCGTCACGGCTGCTCAGGTCAATCAGCAGTTACAACAGGTCAACCTGAACACGGCGGGCGGCCGCACCGAAATCGCTGGTGCCGAGCAGGCGATCCGCGTGCTTGGCAATGCGCAGGACGCCTATGCCCTGGGCCAGACCCAGATCGCCATCTCCGGCGGCCGCACCGTCAAGCTGTCCGACCTTGCCGATGTGCGCGACATGTATGGCGAACAACGGTCGCTTTCGCTGATGAATGGCATGCAGGTGACGAGCTTCAGCCTGGAAAAGGCGAAGGGATCGTCCGACGTCACCGTGTTCGACAATGCAATCAAGGTGCTGGACCAGCTTAAGAAAGAAAATCCGAAGATCCGTTACAAGGAACTCTTCAACAGCGTCGATTATACCAAGAGCCAATATCATGCGGCGATGCAGTCCATGATCGAAGGCGCGGTGCTGGCGGTCGTGGTCGTGTTCCTGTTCCTGCGTGACTGGCGCGCGACGATCATCGCCGCCATGGCGATCCCGCTGTCAGCCATTCCGACCTTCTGGTTCATGGACATGATGGGCTTCACGCTCAACGTGACCTCCTTGCTGGCGCTGAGCCTGGTCGCGGGCGTGCTGGTCGATGACGCCATCGTGGAGATCGAAAATATCGTGCGCCACATGCGCATGGGCAAGACAGCCTATCAGGCATCGATCGACGCGGCCGACGAGATTGGCCTGGCAGTGCTGGCGACGACGATGGCTATTGTCGCCGTATTCCTGCCAGTTGCGCTGATGCCCGGCGTTTCGGGCCAGTTTTTCATCCAGTTCGGCATGACCGTCGTGGTCGCGGTTCTGCTCAGCCTGGCGGTCGCCCGCCTCATCACGCCGATGATTGCGGCCTATTTCCTCCAGGCGCACGGCCAGGAAAGCCATGGTGAAGGCTGGCTGATGGACGTCTATATGCGCGTGCTGCACTGGTCTCTCGATGAAAGCCGGGCCAAAGCCTACCGCGACCGTGGTACCCGGCCCCGCATTGGCGCCTGGCTTCGCGATCACCGTATCTGGACCGTCGGCATCGGGGGGCTGGCCTTCATCGCTACACTGCTCGCCTTCGGAACGCTGCCGATGGCGTTCCAGCCATCGATGAACACCGATTACAGCCAGGTGAAGATCGAAACGGTGCCCGGCAGCACGCTACAGCAAACCACCGCAGTCGCGCGGCGCGTGGCGGACATGTTGACGGCTGACACGAAATTCGTCGATGCAGCCTTTGCCGACATCCAGCCGACCAGCGCCAACATCTATCTCACCTTGAAGAAAGACCGGCCCGCTTCCTCTGTCGAATGGGAACGCAGCATGGCGCCCCGATTCCAGCAGATCGCGGATGCCCGTGTAAACTTCCAGTCGCAGGCGGGTGGGGGCATGGGTCGTGACGTTACGATCATGCTCGGCAGCGACAATGCCGCGCTGCTCGATCAGACCGCCAACAAGCTGGTTTCCGAAATGATCGGCGTGAAGGAAGTCCGCGCGCCCCGCGTCCAGGGCGACATGAACAGGCCCGAGATCGTCATCAAACCGCGCTTTGACCTGGCCGCGAGCCTGGGGGTGACGACCGCCGCGCTCAGCCAGACTATCCGCGTGGCCACGATCGGCGACATTGACCAGAATACCGCCAAATTCTCGCTTTCCGACCGGCAGATTCCTATCCGGGTCGCGATGGCGGAGGACAGCCGCAGCGACATAGCGACGATCGAGAATATGCCCGTGCCGACTGTCAGCGGCGGTTCGGTCCCGTTGAAGGTCGTCGCCGATATCGAATTCGGTGCCGGGCCGACGCAAATCCGTCGCTATAACCAGATCCGCCGGATCGTGGTCGATGCCGACTTCGCCCCCGGCATCGTCAGCAGTCAGGCGATGAAGAAGATCAATGCCCTGCCCACGATGAAGGAGATCAACGAAGGTCGCATTCCCGGCATTCAGAAGATCAACACCGGCGAGTCGAAATGGCAGGCGGAAATGCTGAAGAACTTCGCCGTCGCGGTTATTTCCGGCATCCTGCTGGTGCTCGCGGTGCTGACACTGCTTTACAAGCGGTTGATGCCGCCGTTCGTCAATCTGGGATCGCTGCTGCTGGCACCGCTCGGCGGGGCATTGGCGCTGCATCTTACCGGGCATCCAATCTCGATGCCGGTGATGATCGGCATATTGATGCTGCTCGGGATCGTTGCGAAGAACTCAATCCTGGTGATCGACTTCGCGCTGGAGGAGATTCAGAAGGGCGTGCCACGGTTCGACGCGATCATCGATGCGGGGCACAAGCGCGCCCAGCCCATCGTCATGACTACCGTCGCGATGGTTGCGGGCATGGTGCCTACCGCCATTTCCCTTGGCGGTGACAGCGCATGGCGCGCGCCCATGGGCATAACGGTGATCGGCGGTTTGCTGCTCTCCACCCTCCTCACCCTTGTGATCGTGCCCGCGACATTCAGCCTGGCTCTACAGATCGAAGGATGGGCAGGTCCGCGCCTCAGCCGCCGTTTGCTCACATACAAGCCGGGGGACGATGCAAAGCATGAGGGAAATGCACAACCGGCGGAATGATGGCAGTCCGATCGCCTGAAAGAAGCGCATGGCTGAACGAAACGGCGGCGTAACCGTTGGACGGACGATGAAGCAGCTTCCCGTTCCCCCGATCGCCGCCCACGCGCCTGTCCGGCCGCCGCGCGACATGCGGGTGGTTGCGACGGGCATGTTGATCGCGATGGCGCTATTGTTCCTCGCCGCGCGATCTACCGTCCATCTGCATCCAGCTATCGGTTTCGTTCAGGCATTTGCGGAAGCCGCGATGGTGGGCGGCCTTGCCGACTGGTTCGCCGTCACCGCGCTGTTCCGGCATCCGTTGGGCCTGCCCATCCCGCACACGGCGATCATCCCGCGCAACAAGGACCGGATCGGCGATACGTTAGCCTTCTTCCTGCGCGACAATTTCCTGACCCCCGCCGTTGTTGCCCGGCGCATGCAGCGGCTGGACGTCGCCGCCGCCGCAGGGCGCTTCCTCGCCAGCCCATCCGGGGGCGACGGCCGCTTGCGCGAAGGCGCGTCGCGGCTGGTGGCGGACATGCTGGAGGCGCTTGATCAGGAGCGGCTTGGCGGGATGGTCAAGGGCGCGATCGCGCAGCGGCTGCGGGGCATGAACATCGCCCCGCTGATCGGTCAGGCGATCGAAGCGGCGATGCGCGACGGCCGCCATGCGCCGGTGATGGACGGCATCATCCATTGGGCCGATCGCACGCTGGAGGCCAATGACCACCTTGTCCGCCAGATGGTGCATGATCGGGCGGGCAAGATTTTGCGCTGGACGGGATTGGATGAAAATCTGTCCAACGCCATCATCGACGGGTTGCGGCGGTTGCTGGCGGAGATGGCGGCAGACCCGGCCCACAGCCTGCGCCTCAAGGCAGAAGAGGGCATGGCGAAGCTGGCAAGCGACCTGCAATTCGATACCGCCATGCAGGAACGCGTGGCCCGCATCCGCGATGAGATCGTGGAAAATCCCGCAATGCAGCGGTGGATAGACGGCCTTTGGGAACAAGCGCGTTCCGGCCTGCTGCGCGCCGTTCGCGATCCGGGCAAGGCGATGGCGGGGCGGCTGGGCGAGGCGCTGCGCCAACTGGGCACCACGCTTCAGGACGATGCCCGCCTTCGCCTGCTGATCAACCGCTTCGTGCGCCGTGCGGCTGTCGGCGCGACGGCCGCCTATGGCGATTCCATCGTCAAACTGGTGAGCGAAACCGTGCGCGGCTGGGACGCGGGAACCGTGACCAGCCGCCTCGAAAGCGCTGTCGGCCGCGACCTACAATATATCCGGATCAACGGTACTTTGGTCGGTGGCCTTGTAGGATTGGCCATTCATGCGGTCCACACACTGTTTTGACATCTTGCCGCGAACAGGCTTGAAACCCTGATCACCGATCCCTAGCTGGCGTCGGCAAGCTTATGCGTTGCAAATTGCAACCGTAACAAGGGGATTTTCATGACCAGCCTCTTCGATCCTGTTCAGTTGGGCGCCATCAAGGCCCGCAATCGCATATTGATGGCACCGCTCACCCGCGCCCGCGCCAGCCGCGATCATGTGCCCACGCCGATCATGGCTGACTATTATCGCCAGCGCGCCTCGGCGGGCCTCATCATCAGCGAAGGCATAGGCGTGTCGCGTCAGGGACTTGGATGGCCCTTCGCACCGGGCATCTGGACGGCTGAGCAGACGGAGGCTTGGAAACCGATCACGAAGGCTGTGCATGAAGTCGGCGGCCGCATCTTCGCGCAGCTCTGGCACATGGGTCGCCTCGTCCATTCGAGCGTCAGCGGGCAGCAGCCCGTCTCTTCCAGTCCGATTGCTGCACCCGGCCACGCCCATAGCTATGAGGGCAACAAGCCCTATGAGCAGCCCCGCGCGTTGGACGCAGAGGAAATCCCGGCCCTGATCGCCACCTATGTCACAGCCGCGCGCAATGCTCGCGAAGCTGGATTTGACGGCGTTCAGGTTCACGCCGCCAACGGCTATCTGCTCGACGAATTTCTTCGCGACGGCGTCAACCAGCGGCAGGACGCCTATGGCGGCAGCCCCGAAAACCGCGTCCGGCTGCTACGCGAGATCACGCAGGCCGTGGCAGAGGCTGTCGGCGCCGATCGGACGGCGGTGCGGATTTCGATCAATGGCGCGTCGCAAGGTACGGACGACAGCGATCCCGCCAGCCTTGCCATCGCCATTGCCAAGGCGCTGGACCCCATCGGCATCGCCTTTCTGGAGATGCGCGAGCTGCGTCCGGACGGCAGCCGGGGCGCGAGCGACGTTCCGCGTCAGTCGCCGCTCATCCGCCGTCATTTCAGCGGCCCACTCGTCCTGAACAGCGATTATGACGCGGGGCGGGCGCAGGAGGATCTGGACAGCGGCCTTGCCCAGGCGATCAGCTTTGGCCGTCCGTTCATCGCCAATCCGGACCTGCCGGATCGCCTGTCGCTAGGGGCTCCGCTTAACCCCTTGAGCACCGATACGCTCTATACGCAGGGAAGCGAGGGCTATGTGGATTATCCGGTTCTCGCCCAGGCGGGCTGAGCCTGGATGGAAAAGGGCCGCTCCGAGGGTCGGCCCTTTCTCCAAAAAAGCAGTGATGGCCTTCGACAAGCTCAGGGCGAACGGATTAGGGTGTAAACTCATAAATTGCGCGTTCGAGGCGCCAAAATGGCTTCCATATCGGGCCGAAATGCGCGCCGCGAAGGTCATACACCTTTGCCAGCGCATTTCGGTTCGAGATGGAAGCCATTTTGGCGTCCTGCGGATTTGACCAAAAAGGCCCATCCCAGCGTCAAGAGGGCTTGAAATATTGACATATTCCTGCGCCCTCCCTCCTCGGGCTGGGCCTTTTTGCCTCCAACCTCGAACGCGCCATTTATGAGTTTACACCCTAAGAGGCGGTGCCAATGCAGAGCGAGAGGCGCCTAGAGCATGATCCGATCAGACTGAATCGGATTATGCTCCATTTGTCTTTTGTTTCCCGCATTTTCCGAGCCAGCAGATGATGCCATCTGCTTCGAAAATGCTCTAGGCGCCGAATTTCTCGCGCAGGCCCAGCATGGCGATCGCGGCCTTGGCCGCTTCGCCGCCCTTATCCTTCTCATCCGGCTTGGCGCGGGTCAGCGCCTGCGCCTCATTCTCGACGGTCAGGATGCCATTGCCGATTGGAATGCCGTCCATGCTGAGCGCCATAAGGCCCCGCGCACTTTCGTTGGACACCACTTCGAAATGATAGGTTTCGCCGCGGATCACCACGCCGATCGCCACGAAGCCGTCATAGCGGCCGGACTCCGCCGCCAGCGCAACCGCGCCGGGGATTTCCAGCGCGCCGGGCACCGTCACGACTTCATATTTATGCCCTTCCGCCTCCAGCGCAGCCACCGCGCCTTCGATCAGAAGGTCATTGAGATGTTCGTAGAAGCGGGCTTCAACGATCAGGAATTTCGCCACGGCCGGTATCCTTCTTATAGCTCGACAGGCCGGTGCCCAACCACGGCGAGGTCATAGCCGTCAAGCGCGATGAGGCTATGGCTGGAATTGGTAAGCAGGACCATGTCGTGCACCCCGAGTTCCGCGAGGATTTGCGCGCCCACGCCATAATCGCGCAATTCGTCCATGCCGCTGACCGGCTGGCCAGCATGGTGGCGCAGGATGCGGGTCAGGAAATCGGTCGGCGAATTGCTGGTCAGGACGACGATGAGGCCGGCCCCTTCCTTCGCAATGATCTCCATCGACTTGCGCAGGATTTCGCAGCGCGGGCCGCTGGCGCCGTATACATCGTCGAGCAGCGAGAGCTGATGCACGCGCACCAGCGTCGGTTCGTCGGGCGAAACATGGCCCTTTTGCAGCACCAGCTGTTCGCTTTGCGTCGCCTTGTTATAGAAGCTGATCGCCTTCCAATCGCCGCCCCACTTGCTGTTGAAGACGGTTTCGGCGCGGCGCTCAACCATATGATCATGACGGCGGCGATAGGCGATGAGGTCGCGGATCGTGCCGATCTTCATCTTGTGCTTCTGCGCGAAGGGGATGAGGTCGTCGAGGCGCGCCATCGTGCCATCGTCCTTCATCACTTCGCAGATCACGCCCGACGGGTTGAGCCCGGCGAGACGCGCGACATCGACAGCCGCCTCTGTATGGCCGGTGCGCACCAGCACGCCGCCATCCTTGGCGACGAGGGGGAATACATGGCCCGGCGTCACGATGTCTTCGCGGCCCTTGGACCCGTCAATCGCCACGGAAATGGTGCGGGCGCGGTCAGCGGCGCTGATGCCGGTGGTTACGCCCTCACGCGCTTCGATCGACACAGTGAAGGCGGTTTCATGCCGCGTGCCGTTGTTGCGGCTCATAAGGTCGATGCCCAGATGATCGACCCGTTCTTTGGTCATTGCGAGGCAGATAAGCCCCCGTCCGTGCGTCGCCATGAAGTTGATCGCGTCGGGTGTCGCCATCTGCGCCGGGATCACCAGATCGCCTTCATTCTCCCGATCTTCATCATCGACCAGGATGAACATGCGGCCGTTACGCGCTTCATTGATGATCTCTTCCGGGGATGCAAGAGCAGTGCCGCCCTCGCGCCGCGCCAGATAATTTTCGAGCTTGCCCAGCGTTTCGGCGGTCGGGTTCCAGTCCGTTTCGCCCAGTTTCCGCAGGGAATTGGCATGAAGGCCCGCAGCGCGCGCAAGGCCCGACCGGGACATGCCGCCTTCGTTGACCAGCGTGCGGACGGTATCGATAAGCGCGGAAGACATGATAGCGACTCCTTGACCAGATCGGCCTCAGGACGCAGTTATCACATCATGATGTGATTATTTCAAGCATGAATCACATCGAGGCGCGAAGGCCTTGCATGCGATCGAGATAACGGGCCAGCACGTCGATCTCCAGATTGAACGTCCGGCCAGTCGCCAGATCGTCGAGCGTGGTAGCCGCAGCCGTATGGGGAATGATGTTCAGGCCGAACTGAACAGACCCTTCCGGCTGATCCTCCACGCTGTTCACGGTCAGAGAGATGCCATCGACCGTGATAGACCCCTTGGCCGCAAGTGCCGGCGCCAGCGCCGGGGGCGCAGCGATCACCAGCCGGGTGGAATCCCCTTCCGGTGTGATCGACACCAATGTGCCGACGCCATCGACATGGCCGGTCACGATATGCCCGCCCAGTTCATCCCCCACCTTAAGCGCACGTTCCAGGTTCAGCCTGCCGCCCTGCTTCCAAAGGCCGGGCGCGGTTCGCTCCACCGTTTCGGCGGACAGATCGACGGCGAACCAGTCCGCGCCCTTTTCCACCACGGTCAGGCACGCGCCCGAACAGGCGATCGAAGCGCCGATCGCAACGCCTTCCATGTCATAGGCGGTGCCGATGACGAGGCGCAGGTCTCCGCGCTGCTCAGCGGAGCGGATGGTGCCGATGTCGGTGATGATGCCGGTGAACATGGGTATGCGATCCTGCTGGTTCCGTGACGCTCCTAAGCGCCGCGCCGCCGTTCGTAAACCTCCAGCCGGTCCTCGCCCAGCTGGCGCTCATCGATCAGGGTCCAGCGCTGGTGCGCTTGAGCGAGGTCCAACAGGCCGATGTCGCCGATGCCCGCAAGGCCGCCACCGATGATGATCGGCGCGCGGTATAGTAGAAGGCGATCGACCAGATCGGCGCGCAGGAAGGCCGCTGCCGCTCCCGCGCCGCCCTCCACCATCAGATGGTCCACATGGTCGAGCGCGGCGATATCCTCCGGCTGCGCAATGGCTTCCCACCCCTTGGGCGCCCGGCCGCGAGTCAGCAGCAGGCGGCGGGGCGAGCGATCCTCCAGTCCCGGTAGCCGGACATCGAGGCGCGGGGCGTCGGCGCGCAGCGTACCACCGCCGACCAGGATGGCGTCATGCCGCGCCCGCTCCAGATGCGCATGGGCGCGCGCCGCCTCGCCGGTGATCCAGCGGCTTGACCCGTTCTTGAGCGCGATGCAGCCGTCGAGCGAGAGGCCAAGCTTCAGGGTGACGGCGGGGCGGCCAAGTGTCTGGCGCAGGACGAAGCCGCGCATGGCGGCAGCAGCTTCATGCGCCATCAGGCCCATTTCGACCTCTATGCCCCGCGCGCGCAGATGTCCTGCGCCTTGCCCATCGGTGCGCGGATCGGGGTCACGCAGTGCGATCACCAGCCGCGCGACGCCTGCTCGCGCCATCAGGTCAGCACAGCGCGGCCCACGGGCAGACAGGTGAAAGCAGGGCTCCAGCGTCACATAGGCGGTCGCGCCGCGCGCCTGATCCTTTGCTTCATCGAGCGCCTGCGCTTCGGCATGGGGTCGGCCGCCCTTTTGGGTCCAGCCGCGACCGACAACAGCACCGTCGCGGACGATCAGGCATCCGACATTGGGATTGGGCGTGGACAGACCCCGCCCGCGTTCGGACAGGGCGATCGCCGCTGCCATGAAACGGCGGTCGTCGGCAGGGTCGGCCATCGGGAAATTCAATTCTGGCTGGTCTGGGGCGCGGCCTTTTCCGCGGCCTCCGCCTTGGCCAGTCGCGAATCGAGCTGGGCATTGATCTGCTTCAGCGCTTCCTTGCGGCGCGCGCTGTTGCGGGCTTCTTCGGTGCGCCAGTCGATGCCGAATGCGTCGGCCCATCCCTGCATCTGCTTCTGCCGCTTCTGAAGCGCCGCCTCGCCCTTCGCCAGGTCGATCTTTTGCTGAAGGATAATCGCCGCGTCCGAACGGCTTGCGTCCCAGCTCTGAACGTAGATGATCTTGTTGCGGGTCGGCATGGTGTTGGTGTTCGCATCGACCATGAACACCCAGATGATCACCCAGGTGATCGCCATCGACAGCCCGAGCAGCGGCCATTTATGCGGCCGATTCTCGCGAAAATAGCTCCACATATCGCCTAGCGCGCTTCTGGGAGAGACTGGACGGGGGAAGATCGCCATCGCCGCTATATAGGGTAGCGCGCCGCCGGATGCAAAGCCGGGGCTTGCATCCGGCATCACGGCATTCAACGGTCGGTCAGCTTGAAATGGACGGTCAGCACCTTCGTGCCGGGCACGGCCACGCCGTCCCGAGTCGCGGGGCGGAAACGCCATTTGCGCATGGCGTGCCGCTGGGTCGCGATCCAGAAGGCTTCGTCCGTGGCGGACAGCCGTTCGATCCCGGTGACCTTCCCATCAGCGCCGATGCTGACGCGGACGGTGACTGAACCTTCCATCCCCTGGCGGATCATCGATCCGGGATAGTCGGGCTGGAACGCCGACATGGCGCGCGGGTCGATGCCGGGTTCGACGAAGACGGGGTCACGGGGCAAGTCGATGGGCGGCAGGATGACACCCCCACCCGTGTCAGTACCAGTGCCGCCAGCGGGCATAATTGGCCCCGTTCCGCTGTCAGGCAGCTTTACCAGATCATCGGGATTTGTCGGGGTCGGGTCGGTCGCCGGGCGTAGCGGCAGCCTGCTCTCGGGCGGCTGGGGCTGCGCCTCGGGTGGAGGCGGCGGATCGATCGGAATCTGCTTGCCGATTAGGATCTGCGGCACATAGGGGGCAATCACCTCCTTGGGTATAAGGATGAACGCACCCACGACCAGCGCGTGGATGGCGATGGTCGCTCCGATCGCGACGGGCGATCCGCCACCGCCACTATAGCCAGGCCGCCTCTCGCCGCCCGTTGCATGCATTGCCATTACTGCCATCGCATCCTCCATCCTAAATCCGCGCGAGCTTCTGCTCGTCACAGACATGATGTTACATCATATCTAATGATATGTTGCAACATCATGTTTTGATCGAAGTCCTGTGCTTGTGTGCAGGCGTGCCGCGCCCTACCATAGGGGACATGACGACCTTGCCAGAAGACCCGACCCTTGATGAAGTGCGGGCGTTTCTCGCGCCGATCCTGCCTCGCCATGCCGCATTTGACGGCTGGCGCGCCGAAGCGGTCACCATGGCCGCGTCGGAAGGCCGGGTGGATGCCGACATCGCACATCTCGCCTTTTCGGCGGGGGCGATGGACATGATCGATGCCTGGTTCGCCAGCATCGACACGCGCATGCTGGAGGCGCTGACGCCAGAGAAGCTCGGCACCATGTCGATTCGCCAGCGCATCATCGCGCTGGTCACGGCACGACTGACATTGCTGGCGCGCGACCGGGAGGCCTTGCGCCGCGCGCTCGCTATCATGGCCCTGCCGCAAAATAGCGTCCGCGCAGCGAAGCTCGGCTGGCGATCGGCCGATGTGATGTGGCGCGCTGCGGGCGACAGCGCGACCGACCTCAATCATTATAGCAAGCGCCTGACGCTCGCGGCGGTCTATGCCGCGACGCTGCTGGTGTTCGTGGACGATGAAAGCGAGGATTGGGCGGATAGCCGCGCCTTCCTCGATCGGCGCATCGAAGGCGTGATGCGATTTGAACGGGCCAAGGCGAGGTGGAAAGGCATAGGCGGCGGCGAGCGGCTGAGCCTGGCTCGCTTCATCGGCAGGCTCCGCTACCCCGCAGTCTGACTGGCTGCGAAGGGCCGCGATTCCGGCTGGCCTTTTCCTATCTATATTGATAGTCACTCGCAGGTGATCTCAGCGAGTTTTACTTCCTTGCGCCTGTCCGAACTGCCGTTGCGCCAGCCAGCCTATGTGGACCTGATCGACTGGGACGCGCTTTCCGCGTCGGACGGCCAGCGCCTGCGTGAATTCGGCCTGTGCGAAGGCGCCAGCGTCGAAGCGCTGCATCATGGCGGTTTGCTGGGGCGGGGTCCGATCGCCTGCAAGGTCGGGCGCATGACCATTGCGATGCGCCGCAATCATGCGGCCGCGATTACCGTCCGCACCGGTCCGGCGGAGGCGGCATGAGTGGAATGCCACTGGTCGCGCTGGTCGGCAATCCCAATGCCGGCAAGAGCGCGCTGTTCAACGCCCTGACCGGCGCGCGGCAGAAGCTGGGCAACTATCCCGGCGTCACGGTGGAGCGCAAGGCAGGCAGGCTGTCGCTGTCCGATGGCCGCCCGCTCGAACTGGTCGACCTGCCCGGAACATACAGCCTCAATCCCACCAGCCCCGATGAGCAGGTGACTCGCGACGTGGTCCTTGGCAAGCAGCATGGCGAGCGGCTGCCGGACGCACTGGTGGTGGTCGTCGATGCCTCCAACCTCGACAATCATCTGCGGTTCGCGCTTGAGTTGATCGCCCTTGGCCTGCCGACGGTCGTGGCGCTCAACATGGTGGACCTTGCCACCCGTGACGGGCTGGAACTGGACGCGAATATCCTTTCGCGCGAATTGGGGGTGCCGGTCATTTCGACCGTTGCGGTTCGAAAGCGCGGGCTCGACCATCTCCGCGCCGAGCTGGACACGCTTTTCGACGGCAGCGCCAAGGCCCGGCCTACCGCCGCGCCTCTCGACTTCAATGCTTTGCGCAGCGAGGCGCGCAGGATCGCACGGGCGGCGGTGGTTCGCGAAACGCCCTCGCGCCGCCTGACCGCTGCGGTCGACCGGGTTGCGCTGCACCCCGTGGCGGGTCTGCTGCTGCTGCTCGCGCTGCTCTTCATCATGTTCCAGGCGGTCTATGCCTGGTCGGCGGCACCGATCGCCATGATCGAGGGGCTGGCCGAAACGGCAAGCACGATCGTCACCAACGCTTTGCCGGATGGCCTGCTGCGATCCTTCCTGGTCGATGGCGTCATCAACGGCGTCGGATCGGTGGTCGTCTTCCTGCCGCAGATCCTCATCCTCTTCTTTTTCATCCTGATGCTGGAAGCGACGGGCTATATGGTCCGCGCAGCATTCCTGATGGACGGCCTGATGGCCCGCGTCGGCCTGTCGGGCCGCGCCTTCATCCCGCTGCTTTCCTCTTTCGCCTGCGCCGTGCCGGGCATCATGGCTACGCGTACCATCGCCGATCCGAAGGACCGGCTGACGACCATATTGATCGCGCCGCTCATGACCTGCTCGGCGCGCTTGCCGGTTTATGCGGTGATCATCGGCGCCTTCATCCCGACGCGCAACGTGGGACTGGGCATCGGGCTGCAAGGACTCGTCCTCTTCTGCCTCTACATCGCCGGGATCGTCGGCGCGATGCTGGTCGCGCTGATCCTGCGCGCCACCGTCACCAAGGGCGCAAGCGGCAGCTTCCTGATGGAAATGCCCAAATATCAGTGGCCGCGCCCGCAGGACATATTGCTCGGCCTATGGCAGCGGGCGGTGATCTTCCTGAAGCGCGCCGGCACGATCATCTTCACATCGACCGTGATCCTGTGGGTGCTGCTCAGCTTCCCCAAGGCGCCGGAGAACAGCGCCGTCAGCCAGGTCAATTATTCGGTCGCCGGACGGATCGCCAACGGGCTCAACGTCGTGCTGGAGCCGATCGGCTTCAATCGCGATATCTCGCTCGCTCTGATCCCGGCAATGGCTGCGCGCGAGGTAGCAGTGTCAGCGCTCGCGACCGTCTATTCGCTCGATGCCGATCAAGATGAGACCAAGCTGGAGCGGAGTCTGGGCGATCGGCTGAAGGACAATTGGCCGCTGCCGACCGCCCTTGCCTTCCTCGCCTGGTTCGTGTTCGCGCCGCAGTGCATTTCGACCATTGCCGTGACGAAGCGGGAAACCAATGGATGGAAATGGCCGCTCTTCATGATCGGCTATCTTTTCGCGCTCGCTTATGTCGCTGCTGGGGTGACTTTCTGGACCGCAACGGCCATCGGTTTAGGGTAGCGTCCGCAGGCCAGCCGACTATAAGAACCTCCAAAGCATCGGAGGAAATATGGCGGGTTCGGTCAACAAGGTCATTCTGGTAGGCAATCTGGGCGCGGACCCGGAAGTGAAGAGCTTTCAGAATGGCGGCAAGGTGTGCAACCTTCGCATCGCCACTTCCGAAAGCTGGAAAGACCGCATGTCGGGCGAGCGCAAGGAGCGCACCGAATGGCATAGCGTCTCGATCTTCTCCGAAGGTCTGGCGGGCGTCGCCGAGCGGTTCCTGCGCAAGGGATCGAAGGTCTATGTCGAGGGCCAGTTGCGCACGCGTAAGTGGCAGGACCAGTCGGGAAACGATCGCTATACCACCGAAGTGGTTTTGCAGGGTCCGGGCGCGGTGCTGACCATGCTCGACGGCGCACCTGGTGGTGGCCAGGGTGGCGGACGTTCGCAGGGCGGCGGCAGCGATTGGGGCGCCAGCTCGGGCGGCGGCGACTATGACGATTTTGGCGGGGGTAGCGGCGGCGGCTTTGGCGGAGGCAGCGGGGGACGCTCCTCCGGCGGCGGCCGGGGCGGCGCTGGCGGCCCGAACTTCGACAATGATCTGGATGACGAAGTGCCGTTCTGAGGGTTTTTGCAAGGTATGAAACATTCCCCTCCCGCTTGCGGGAGGGGTTAGGGGTGGGCGCGGGCGGCAGCGAGCTTCTGCGCTAGCCTTTGCTATATGACATTGAGGTTGCGCTGGCCCATCCCCGGCCCCTCCCGCTTGCGGGAGGGGAGGTGTCGAACGGGGCCGCCTTTCTTAGCGAACCCCCTTACGCAGCAGCAGCGATCGCCGTAGCGCCCAGTTCAGCCAGCGCGAACTTCCGGATATGCTCGCCCAAATCCTCGCGCTCCAGCGCCAGCGCCAGATTTGCCTCGATGTAGCCCGCCTTCGATCCGCAGTCGAAGCGGCGTCCGTCGAATGTCACGCCATGGAAGGGCTGCTGCCCGATCATCGACGCCATGGCGTCCGTCAGCTGGATTTCGCCGCCTGCGCCCTTTTCCTGGGTCTCCAATATCTTCATCACTTCAGGCTGCAGGACGTAACGGCCGGGAAGAATGAGGTTGGAGGGCGCGGTGCCGGGCGCGGGCTTTTCCACCAGCCCCTTGACCTCGGTCAGCGCGCCGTCGCGCTGGCCCGGATCGATGACGCCATAGCTCGGCGTATCAGCCATCGGCACTTCGAGCGCGCAGACCAGATTGCCGCCCACCTGATTATAAGCATCGACCATCTGCTTGAGGCAACCACGGCCCGGCGCGCCCTTCATGAATTCGTCGGGCAGCAGGATGGCGAAGGGTTCGTCGCCGACGATGTCGCGGGCGCACCAGATGGCGTGACCTAGGCCGAGCGGCTCCTGCTGGCGCAGGAACACCGCATTGCCGGGGGCGAGACGCGTGCCGTCAAGGGCCGAAAGGTCCTTGCCGCGTTCCCGCTGGGTGGCTTCGGCCTCAAAGGCCATGTCGAAATAATCCTCGATCGCGCCTTTTCCTCGGCCGGTGATGAAGATCATCTGTTCGATCCCGGCTTCGCGCGCCTCATCGACGGCATATTGGATCAGCGGGCGGTCGACGACCGGCAGCAACTCCTTGGGCACCGATTTGGTGGCAGGCAGAAAGCGCGTGCCAAGGCCCGCGACAGGAAACACAGCTTTGCGGATAGGCTTGTAGGGCATGATATTCCATTCTCGCTAGACGCGCGGACAGGCTTCGCCCTCCACACATCAAAGGTCAAGTATAGCGGGAGGATTACTCGCCCGGTCAGACGGCCAGCAGGCGCTGCGCCACCGTTTCGAGCGAAGATATCTCCGCATCGAGATGATCAAGCGAGACATGCGTGTGATTGTTCCGCGCGTCGCGGCACGTAAAACCACCGGGCGCGGGCTGCTGAAAGCCGCCAATGATGAGCGATCGGAAACGATCGATCCTCTGCATGTGTCGCTCGATATCCGAAATCTCCTTGAGCGCGCTGGCGTTGCGCTTGTCACGCATCGCCACCATCGTCCGAAGCTCGGTCATCAGTTTCGCCATACCGGGGCGCATCCGGGTGCCGACGGTTCGCACGTCACCCATCGCTTCCCGCATCATGGCGATTTTCGCCTCCAGACTCTGTTCCAGCATCGTCCAGGCACAGACCAGACGACCCACGGCACAGAGCAGCGCCGCATCTTCCGGCGCATATTCAGACACCGCCCTCACCTTTATCTCGGCTATATGATTCACGACCCACCCCCGGCTTGTTTTCTTCCTTTGCCCCGCTGAATCCTGCACGGAAGCAGGTAGCAAAGGCTAGGGGGGCGCGCCACGCCCCTCGCAGCGAGGGCACAGGCCAGCGGAAGACGTGCATAATCAGCGGTGAACCGATCAAGGGTCAGTCGCTGACATTCAAAAATCGATAGCGATTCCCTTGCGTTCCCAGTCTCCGTAGCGGACGGGGCTCAATTCTTCCTCATGGCGTGAGGGGTGGTCGATCGGGTCTGGCGCAGGCACTGGCGGGCTCTTCGAAAGATGCGCTGGCGGCTTCACATGCGCGGGACGCTTGCCGTTATATGTTCCCATGTCCAAAAGCCTTTCGATTGTGGCGCCGCATCGGCAACCCCATATTCATGCATGACCCGCTATCTGGGCTGCAAAGGAGTGGAAGACAAGTGAGCGGTTTCAAGACGGTGATGCTGTTGTCGGCGATGACGGCGCTGTTTATGGCGCTGGGCTATACGCTGGGCGGCAGCGGCGGCGCGATGATCGCGCTGCTGGTTGCGGCGGGCATGAACCTCTTCACCTTCTGGAACGCCGACAAGATCGTCCTGTCGATGCACAATGCGCGGGAGGTTGATGCTGAGAGCGCCCCGGAATTTTACGGGCTTGTGCGCGATCTGGCTCAACGGGCGGGCCTTCCCATGCCGCGCGTTTACCTGATCGAGCAACCGCATCCCAACGCCTTTGCCACGGGCCGCAACCCCGACCATGCCGCCGTCGCCGCGACAACGGGCCTGCTTTCGATGCTCACCCGCGATGAGGTGGCGGGCGTGATGGCGCATGAGCTTGGCCATGTGAAGAATCGCGACACGCTGATCATGACCATGGTCGCGACAATCGCGGGCGCCATTTCGATGCTCGCCAATTTCGGCCTCTTCTTCCGTGGCGGCAATGAAGAGAATGGCCATGGCAATATCCTTGCCACGCTAATGGCGGTCATCGTCGCGCCCTTCGCCGCGATGATCGTGCAGATGGCGATCAGCCGCACCCGCGAATATGGCGCCGACGCCGCCGGAGCGCAGATCAGCGGGAATCCCAGAGCGCTCGCATCCGCGCTCGCCAAGATTTCCGGCAAGGCGGAGATGATCCCGAACCATGTGGCCGAGCGCAATCCCGCCGCCGCCCAACTCTATATCGTCCCCGTGCATGTGAGCGAACTCTTCTCCACCCACCCCGCGACCGAAAAGCGCATCGCGGCACTGGAGGAGATGGCGGAGGATGTGGGCGTGCCAGTGGCTGCCGTGGCGCGGGCCTCGGCGTTGAGCCCTGTGGCAGCGCCGGCGCGTCGGCGGTCCAGCGCTCTTGATCCCCTAGGACGCGATTGAGATCCGGCTTCTGCCGTGGCAGTGC
Organism: Sphingobium sp. Cam5-1; assembly: GCF_015693305.1. Taxonomy (NCBI): domain Bacteria; kingdom Pseudomonadati; phylum Pseudomonadota; class Alphaproteobacteria; order Sphingomonadales; family Sphingobiaceae; genus Sphingobium; species Sphingobium sp. Cam5-1. The sequence goes on from NZ_CP065138.1 coordinate 2,345,730, forward strand.
CAAACGGTGATTACTTTTCCCGCCAATTGGCCTAGGCGCAGGCGATGGCAAAAGCTTCCCAACCCACGGATATTCCCGGCCTCCCCGCCCGTCGCGCCGCCTTGCGCCTGCTCGACGCCGTATTGCGCCGCGGCGATCCGCTAGAGCTGGCGCTGCATGGCGCCACACAGGGCCTGCCCGCTCCCGACCGGGCGCTCGTCCATGCCATCGCAGCCGAGACGCTGCGCCACCTGCCCGATCTCGACGCGCTGATCGACGGCGCTACTCGCCAGCCGCTGCCCCCGGATGCCAAGGCCCGCATGGTCCTGCGCATCGCCCTCATTCAGGTGCTGGCGCTTGGCACCGCGCCCCATGCAGCCATTGCGACCGCGCTGCCCCTGGTCGACGGCGGCCCGCGCAAGCTGGTCCATGGCGTCTTTGGCACTGTCACCCGCGCCACACCCACCCTCCCCGATCCACCCACCTTGCCAGACGAAGTCGTGGCGCGCTGGGAAAGCCAGTGGGGCAGCGACATGCCCGCTACCGCCGCGCGCGCCTATGCCGTACGCCCGCCTGTGGATGTTACCCTGCGCGACCCGGCAGAGACAGCCAGTTGGGCCGAAAAGCTTGGCGGCGAAAGTTTCGCGCCCGGCCATGTCCGTCTGCCCGATCATGGATCGGTGACGGAGCTTCCCGGCTTCACCGAGGGCGCTTGGTGGGTGCAGGATCTCGCCGCCTCCTGCCCCGCGCGCCTCCTTGGACAGGGCGAGGGCCGCACTGTGCTGGACCTCTGCGCCGCCCCCGGTGGCAAGACGATGCAACTCGCCGCCGCTGGATGGCGGGTGACAGCCATCGACCAGTCGAAGAAGCGACTGGAACGGCTGAGCGAAAACCTGTCACGCACCGGCCTTTCCGCCACGATCGTTCAGGCCGACCTGCGCCAGTGGGAGACCGCCGCTCCCGCTGACGCCATACTTCTCGACGCCCCCTGCACCGCCACCGGCATCTATCGGCGCCATCCCGACGTGCTGCATCGCATTGGCCCGCGCCAGATAGCCGAACTTACCGAATTGCAGACGGAGTTGCTCAGCCGCGCAGCCCAGTGGCTAAAGCCCGGCGGCCCCCTGATCTACGCCACCTGCTCGCTCGAAAAGGCAGAGGGCGAAGATCAGCTGGAAAGCTTTCTGTGCACCCATCCCGATTTCAGCATCCAGAGCGCGAGGGCGGCCGAACTGCCGCAGGGTATATCCCCCCATCCGGAGGGCTGGCTGCGCACCCTGCCCGAGACGCTGGCCGACCAAGGCGGAACGGACGGCTTTTTCGTTGCCCGGCTTGCCCGCGCGCCACAATGAATTAAGATCAGGCCCAGAAGAACTGCGATCTGGCAACGTCAGAAAGGCATCGCTTGCGCCCGACCGAGCCCCTTGCCCTGCACCATAGCTGGCCGCTCTACGACCTGCACCAGCATCTCGCCTCGGTGTCGCTCGACGACCGTACTTCTCGCGACGACCAGGCGCTGGCGGAGCGCGGCATCGGCCTGTGGCATTGCGACCTTAGCGACAATAGCTTGTCATGGACCAGCGGCGTCTATGACCTGTTCGGCATAGAGCGCGGCATGACGGTTCAGCGCCCGCTCGCCACATCGCTCTACCAACCCGACTCTCGCGAAGCGATGGAGCGGCTACGTGCCTACGCCATTCGCCATCGCCGTGGCTTCACCGTGGACGTCGATATACGGCCGCTGGATGGCGGGGAATGCACCATGCGCCTCATCGCCGCCCCGATATTGGAGGGCGCGCATGTCGTCGCGCTCCACGGCGTGAAGCAGTTTTTGCCGCGCGGATCGATGGCGTCACGCGGCCTTGATCCGACTATTTTCATCCTGCCCTGAATCCCGAGCCCACGAAGCGCCGCAAAAGCCTGTGGATAAGGTCGAACTGCGGCGTTGCCCTTGACCCAAGGCGCGGCTAGAGCCGACTGTTGATGACCAGCCCGATCCTTATCTCGCCCTCCATCCTCTCTGCCGACTTCGCCCGCCTGGGCGAGGAGGTCCGCGCGATTGACGAGGCGGGTTGCGACTGGATTCATATCGACGTGATGGACGGCCATTTCGTACCCAACATCACGATCGGGCCGGCCGTGGTGAAGGCCTTGCGCCCACACAGCAAAAAGCCGTTCGATGTTCATTTGATGATCTCTCCAGTGGATCAATATCTGGACGCCTTCGCGCAGGCGGGGGCCGATATCCTGACCGTCCATCCGGAAGCTGGGCCGCACATTCACCGCTCCATCCAGCATATCAAGTCGCTGGGCGTGCAGGCAGGCGTGGTGCTGAATCCCGGCACCCCGGCCAAGATGCTCGATTACCTGATCGATGATGTCGACCTGATCCTGGTGATGAGCGTCAATCCCGGTTTCGGCGGACAGAGCTTTATCGAAAATCAGCTGCGCAAGATCGAGGCGATCCGCAAGATGATCGACAAGAGCGGGCGCGACATTCGCCTGCAGGTTGACGGCGGCATTGATTTCACCACCGCCCCGCGCGCGATCGAAGCGGGCGCGGACGTGCTGGTCGCTGGCACCGCAACCTTCCGTGGCGGGCCTTCCGCCTATGCCGACAATATCCGGAAGCTCAAGGGCGGGTGAGCGACAGGCGGCGCATCCCCAGCCCATCGCTTGCGGATACGGCGGAATCAGAACCAGCCGAAAACGGAATCGAGCAGGGCAAGCGCCTCATCCGCGTCGCGGATGACAAGGGCCTGTCGCTGGCTCAACGGGTCGCCAACCGCTTTTACCTGATGAGCTGGAAAACACCGATCCATGGTCGGCGGCTTAAGGGCAAATATCCGCTCAAATTGCTCGCCGTGCCCGATGATGAAATTGCTGGCGATACGAAGGCCGGTCAGGCTATCCGCGCCGGTTATTTCCTGTTCCGTGGGCTGAAGCAGCCGATTAACACGCTGGAATTCGACCGGCTGAGCGTCATTCCCGCCTTTGCCGATTATCTGCACAGCTTTGCCTGGCTGCGCGACCTGTCATCGGCCGCTACCCGCGAACAAGGTGCGCCCATTGCCGAAGCCGTGCTGCGCAAATGGCTGGAGGCGCATGCCGAAACGCCAAGCGAACCAGCCTGGCGCGCCGACAATGCCGGTTGGCGGCTGCTTTTCTGGTCGGCCCATGCGCCGCTGATCCTGTCGTCCAGCGATCTGGTCTATCGCTCACTCGTGCTGAACTGCATCGCGCGGACGGCGCGCCATCTGGATCGCGGCGCGGACAAGGCGCCGCTTGGCCTGCCGCGGCTGGTGGCCTGGGGTGGGATCGTCGCGGCTTCGATGTTGCTGCCGGGGGGTGCGGCACGCAAGATTTTCGGTGAGGCGGGCCTCAAGCGCGCCATCGAAAACACGGTTCACGGCGATGGCGGCATTATCTCGCGATCGCCCAGTGACCAATTGGACGCCATCATGCTGCTGGCGATGGTGCGGGCGGTCTATGATGTTCGCCGCGAACAGGTGCCGCCTTTTCTCTCCGAAGCGCAAGGACGAATGGTTCCCGCGTTGCTGGGTCTTACCCATGGCGATGGCGGGCTTGGCAGTTGGCAGGGCACGGGCGCCATCGACCCGGCCGTCATAGAAGGCGTGATCCGGGCAAGCCGCGTGCGGGCGCGTCCGCTGCGGCAGGCGAGCGATTGGGGCTATCAGCGGATCGTCGCGGGCACGACCATCGTCCAGATCGATGCTGCGCCGCCTCCGGTCGCCCGACTGGCCGAGGCGGGATGCGCCTCCACCACCGCGATCGAGATCAGCGACGGGCCGCAGCGGCTAATCGTCAATTGCGGCGGCGCGGCGCTTGAGGGCGCATGGATGCCCGGCGGCCTCGCACAGGGCCTGCGCACCACGGCGGCGCACAGCACACTGGTGCTGAACAACAGCAATTCCACCGCCCTGCTGCCTGACGGCACGCTGGGACGCGGCGTCACCGAAGTCGAATTTCACCGGCAAGAGCAGGAAAGCGGCAGCCGGATAGAGATCAGCCATGACGGCTATGTGCGGCGCATGGGCTATGTCCATCGCCGCCTGCTGCTCGTCAGCATCGACGGCCGCGAAATCCGGGGCGAAGACATGCTGACGCCCGCCGCGCGCCGCCGCAGGCCGGTAAAGCTGCCCGCCGAGCTACGCTTCCACCTCGCCCCCGGGGTCGAGCCGACGGCCACGGCGGACGGTATGGGCGCGTTGTTGCGCATCGAGATGGGGCCTATTTGGCAGTTCCGCGCCAATGCCGGGAAGCTGACCATAGAGGAAAGCCTCTGGGTGGACGGAGAAGGCCGCCCGCATGAGACCCGCCAGTTGGTCATCACCGCCGAAGCGCTGCCCGGCGGATCGACCATCGGCTGGCTCTTCAAGCGGGTGAGCTAAGGCCCTTACGCCGAATCCTGTCCTTGCCGCATCGGCCCGGCAGGACTAGAGGCCTGCGGCAAGCCTGAGCGGCACTTCGAACAGCAGGAAGCATCATGTCAGACGTCACCATCAAACGCGCCCTTCTTTCCGTGTCGGACAAGTCCGGCCTAATCGAACTGGGTCAGGCGCTGGGCAAACATGGCGTCGAACTGGTGTCCACCGGCGGCACGGCCAAAGCGCTGCGCGATGCCGGGCTGGAGGTGAAGGATATTTCGGACCTCACCGGCTTCCCGGAGATGATGGACGGCCGGGTCAAGACATTGCACCCGAAGGTGCATGGCGGCCTGCTCGCAGTACGCAACAATCCGGATCACGTCGCCTCGATGAACGAACATGAGATCGGCGCGATCGACCTCGTTGTCGTCAATCTCTACCCCTTCGCCGCCACCGTCGCGAAGGGCGCCGAACGCGAAGAGATCATCGAGAATATCGATATTGGCGGCCCCTCCATGGTCCGCTCCGCCGCGAAGAACCATGAGAGCGTCGCCATCGTTACCGATCCGGCCGACTATGCCCGCCTGATTGCGGAGATGACGGAAAAGGGCGGCGCGACCAGCTATGACTTCCGCCGGATGCTCGCGGCCAAGGCTTATGCCGCCACTGCCGCCTATGATTCTATGATCGCCAGCTGGTTCGCCTTTGCCGATCAGGGCGTCGATTTCCCCGAAACGCTGGCCGTGTCGAGCAAGCTCGGCGCGACACTGCGCTATGGTGAGAACCCGCATCAGTCGGCCGCGCTCTACCTGCCCGTCGGCCCTTCGACAAACGGCATTGCCCAGGCGAAGCAGATTCAGGGCAAGGAGCTGAGCTACAATAATTACAACGATGCCGACGCCGCGCTGGAACTGGTCAGCGAGTTCCGTGACGGCCCGCCCACCGTGGTGATCGTGAAGCACGCCAATCCCTGCGGCGTCGCGACCGGCAATACGCTGATCGAAGCCTATGAAGCGGCGCTTGCCTGTGACAGCGTTTCGGCCTTTGGCGGCATCATCGCCGTCAACCGCCCGCTCGACGGGCCTACCGCCGAGGCGATCAGCGGTATCTTCACCGAAGTCGTCGCCGCGCCCGACGCCGATGACGATGCGAAGGCGATCTTTGCGAAGAAGAAGAACCTCCGCCTGTTGCTGACGGGCGAACTGCCCGATCCCGCCCGCACCGGCCTCATGATGAAGAGCATCGCTGGCGGGCTGCTCGTGCAGAGCCGCGACAATGGCCGCATCACGCGCGATCAGCTCAAGGTCGTGACCAAGCGCGCGCCGACCGATCAGGAGCTGAACGACTGCCTGTTCGCCTGGACCGTCGCGAAGCATGTGAAGTCGAACGCGATCGTCTATGCCAAGGGCAACAGCACCGCAGGCATCGGCGCGGGGCAGATGAACCGCCTCGAATCCGCCCGCATCGCGGCGTGGAAGGCCAAGGATGCCGCTGAAAAGGCAGGCTGGAGCGAAGCCCGCACCATCGGCTCTGCGGTGGCTTCCGACGCCTTCTTCCCCTTCGCCGACGGCCTGCTGGCGGCGGTCGAAGCTGGCGCGACGGCAGTGATCCAGCCGGGCGGATCGATCCGTGACGAGGAAGTCATCGCGGCGGCGGACGAAGCGGGCCTCGCCATGGTCTTCACCGGCATGAGGCACTTTCGCCACTAAGACAGGCTGGCGGGGCGGTCCACCTGCCCCGCCATCCTTACCTGATTGTTAACCATTCCTTAGATGATTTCCGCCAATTCCGATGATAGAAGTTAGCCTATCGGGGGGCATTGCATGCCGGAAATCGACCAGAATGTGGATGTCGCCATCATCGGCGCGGGTCCGGCAGGCCTGACTGCGGCCTATTTGCTCACCAAAAAGGGCTATTCGGTCACCGTTATCGAGAAGGACCCCCGTTATGTCGGCGGGATCAGCCGTACTGTTGAACTGAACGGATTCCGCTTCGACATTGGCGGCCACCGCTTCTTCTCCAAGTCGAAAGAGGTGGTCGATCTCTGGAACGAGATTCTGCCCAATGATTTCATCCAGCGACCCCGGATGAGCCGCATCTATTATGAGGGCAAATTCTACAGCTATCCGCTGCGCGCCTTTGAGGCGTTGTGGAACCTGGGCGTGTGGCGATCGACGCTATGCATGGCGAGCTTCGCGAAGGCGAGGCTGCTGCCCAATCGCAATGTCCGATCCTTTCAGGATTGGACGGTAAATGCCTTCGGACACAAGCTGTTCTCCATCTTCTTCAAGACCTATACTGAAAAGGTCTGGGGCATGCCCTGCCACGAAATGTCGGCTGATTGGGCGGCGCAGCGGATCAAGGGCCTTTCGCTTTGGGGCGCGGTAAAGGATGGGCTGAAGCGCTCGCTGGGTCTCAACAAGCGGCCCAATGATGGCATGGCGACAAAGACCTTGCTGGAAAGCTTTCGCTATCCACGGCTTGGCCCCGGCATGATGTGGGAAGCGGCACGGGACTTCGTGGTCAAGGGCGACAACAAGGTGCTGATGGCGCATAGCCTCAAGCAGTTGTCGCACGACCAAGGCACCGGCCGGTGGCAGATGGTCGCTCAGGGTCCCGAGGGCGAGGTGCTGCTGAAAGCGCCTCATGTGATCAGTTCGGCGCCGATGCGTGAGTTGGCGGGACGCATTCATCCTTTGCCCGCGACGCTCGGCAATGCGATGGAGCTTAAGTATCGCGACTTCCTGACCGTGGCACTGATGATCAAGTCGGAGGATCTGTTTCCCGACAACTGGATTTATATCCATGATTCGAAGGTTCAGGTCGGCCGCATCCAGAATTTCCGCAGCTGGTCTCCGGAAATGGTGCCCGATCCATCGCTCGCCTGCGTCGGCCTTGAATATTTCTGCTTTGAGGGCGACGGTCTTTGGTCATCGAGCGACGATGCCCTGGTCGAGCTAGCCAAACGCGAGATGGCGATCCTGGGGCTTTGCGATCCTGGCGATGTGGTCGGGGGAGCTGTCGTCCGTCAGGAGAAGGCCTATCCCGTCTATGACGATGATTATGCCGTCAATGTGCTGAAGATGCGGACGGAATTGGAGCAGCTCTACCCGACGCTGCATCTGGTCGGCCGCAACGGCATGCACCGCTATAATAATCAGGATCATGCGATGATGACCGCCATGCTGACCGTGCGGAACATCGAAGCTGGCGAGCGGCAGTTCGACATCTGGGCGGTCAACGAGGATGCCGAATATCATGAAGCTGGCGAGGAAGGCGAAGAAGCCATCGGGCAGAATGCGGCGCTGGGAAGCGTGCGGCGGGTGCCCGGCCGCCTGAAGGCCGCGTAAACCGGCAGTCATGGCATTGATGAACCTTGGCCATCTGACCAGCGCCTTAACCGTCCGCTTCACCATAGTCCGTTATCTGCTGGCCAGCCTGTGCGCGCTTTGCGGCGACATGCTGCTGTTCCTGGCGTTGCTGCGGTTCGATGTGCCGCCCACGATGGCGGGGGCCATCGGCTATGCATCGGGCCTGCTGCTGCATTGGCTGATCAGTGTTCGGTTCGTTTTTCCTTCGGCTGTTGGCCCGACGAACCGGCAGCGTCTGGGCTTTGTCGTCAGCGCGGTGGTCGGCATTGCCGTGACATCCGGCCTGATCAGCGTTCTGGGAGCCGCCGGAATGGCTCCGGCGCTTGCCAAGCTGTTCGCCATCCCCGCAAGTTTTCTATCGGTATATGCGATCCGGAAATATGGCGTCTTCGTCGCTCGCTAAGATCCGCACGGGGTTTACCCGCGACATTGGGGGGACAGCCGCCCCCAATGCCCGCTGGCTCGTCCTTGCCTGGATTTGCTGTTCCATCATCTTGTTGTGGCTGGCCCGCGACCAGTTGGACATTTTGGGCTTTCGTGATCCGGACGACGCAATGCGCCTTCAGCAGGTGCGCGACTGGCTCGGCGGCCAGGCCTTTCTGGATGTCAGTCAGCATCGGGTGAACCCGCCCTTTGGCGGACCCATGCATTGGTCGCGGATCGTCGATATGCCGATCGCGGCCATAATCCTGCTGCTGCGACCGGTGCTGGGCAGCCACCTGGCCGAAGTGATCGCCTGCTCGACGGTTCCATTGCTGTTGTTGGGTGCGTTGGCATGGGCACTGCATGTTGCTGTTATTCGCATTGCTGGCAAACCGGCGGCGATACTTGCGCCGGTGCTCATGCTGACGACGCCGACCATCCTTGTGCAATTCGGGCCACTGCGGATCGATCACCATGGCTGGCAGATCCTGATGGCGACGATCGCTCTTGCAGGTGCCATGGATACGCGGCCCGGACGCGGCGGCGTGGTCGCAGGCGCCGCCATGGCCGTGTGGCTACAGATTTCGAGCGAAGGACTGCCCTATGCCGCCCTGTTCGCGGCTGTATTGGCGTTGCGGCAGTGGCGAGATCGAGATGAGACGCCCCGCTTTCTAACCTATGCGCTGACCTTGGGCAGTGCCGCGCTCTTGCTACTGGCTGTCCTGCGCGGCATGGCGCCGCTAGCGCATGCGCAATGCGATGCTCTTTCAGCGGCCTATATCTGGCCATTGACCGCCTTCGCGATCGTAACGCCGATTGTCTTCCGCATCGCCGCCCCCGTTTCCGCGACTGGGCGGTTCGCCGCCGCCGGAACGGGCGCATTGGCCGCCGCCGCGCTGTTCATCATCACCGGCAAGTCTTGCCTGACCGGCGATCCTTTCCAGTCGCTGGGACCCGTCGCCTATAAACTCTGGTATTTGCATGTCATGGAAGGCCGCCCGATCTGGGAACAGGGCCGATCGATGATGGGCCTCATCCTGCTGCCTCCGCTCGCGGGAGTGGCCGGGTCGATCATGGCGGCGCGAATTTCCGATACGGCCAAGGCGCGTGACCGCTGGCTGGCTGTGGCGCTTCTTCTGACCGGAGCGACGCTGGTCGCCATCCTCGTGATGCGGGCGATGTCGGTCGCCCATGTCCTGGCGTTGCCGGGGGTGGCCTGGTTGATGTTACGGCTCTTCCGCCGGGCGCAGCAGAAAACCGCGACGATCCCGAGGGTGTTCGCGTCCTCGGCGGTCGCTTTGCTCACCCCGGCCGCCTTATGCGCGCTCTGGATCGCAGCGACGGCGGGCGCTGAGAAAGAGGAGAAATCACCCACGCCTGCGGGTGAATGCCGGACTGCCGCGGTGTTGGAGCCATTGCGGCAGTTGCCCCGATCGACGCTGTTTGCGCCCCTGGACATCGGCCCCGACATTTTGATCCGCACCCGCCACGACGTCATCGGCACGGCGCATCACCGGAATGCGGCCGGGATCACGGCGGTGGTCGAGGGCTTTACCGCGCCGCCAGCTAAGGCACGGGCTATTCTGACGGCTTTGAATAGTGGCAGGGGACCAGACTATCTGGTGACCTGTCCAAGCCTCAATGAGTTCAGGCATTATGCTCAGGAGCATCCGGGCAGTCTGGCAATGATTTTGGACAAGGGTGGACAGCCCGACTGGTTGAAGCCGATCAGGCTTCAGGGGATGACGTCCTTGCGAGTCTACAGGATCATGCCGCCGCAAAACTGAGCGCCACGCCGTTCATGCAATAGCGTTTCCCGGTGGGCGGCGGTCCATCATCGAAAACATGGCCCAGGTGGCCGCCGCATCGGGCGCAATGAACCTCGATCCTTGGATAAAGCAAGGACATATCTCGCGATATACCCGTGGCACGGGGCAAGGGCGCCCAGAAGCTCGGCCAACCTGTGCCGCTGTCGAATTTGGTCTTCGAACTGAACAGTGCCTGGTCGCACCCTGCGCATCTAAAGGTGCCCGCGCGATGTTCCTTGTTCAACGGACTGGTGAAGGGATGTTCAGTGGCCTGCTTGCGCAGCACATTATAGGCAAGCGGGCTGAGGCGCTTGCGCCATTCAGCATCGGTCAGGGTAAAGGGATAAGCGGCGGCGGCCTCTTCCATGCCCAATCGCCAGAAGGCGAGAGCGGCTACCGCACAGGCCCCACTTTTTAGAAGATCCCGCCGTGTCATCCCGCCTGCCTAACCAACCGAGGCTGAGCGCCGCCTGAACCATTTCCGGCTGCTGCCATGGCCTGATTTAAGCACATGCCGACGGAACAGCCAGACGCCCAGACGGATAATGGCGGCAACCCAAATGGCCTGCCAGACGATCGCAAGAATATGGGGCCATAGCGCTGCGTCCTGAGCCGCTCGCGCGATCATCGCGAATGGCGAGGAGAAGGGGAAGATGATCGCGCCAATCTCTGGAGCGGAGCCCATATGATCGACCGCATAGGTCGCGAAAAAGAAGACGCCCATCTGTGCCATGGTGACCGGCATGTTGAGCGTCTGCACCTCCCGAACGGTTGCGGCCTGCGCACCGATGCCCAGGAATAACGAGCCCAGCAGGGCGTAGGCCATGGTGAAATAGACGCCGCCAAGCAGCAGGAACATGGGCCATCCGACGGCAGGGATAGGCGGCGCAATGTCAGGACCTGCGAAAATCCTGACGCCGAAAACGACCCCCGCCCCCCAGAAGCCGATGCCGACGAAGCTCATCCCGAGCATAGCGATAAGCTTGCCCAGAAAAACGGAATCGATCGGGACGGCGGCAGCGAGGATTTCGATCACCTTGTTGGTCTTTTCCTCCACAAGGTTGGACAGAACCATGCCCGCAAGGAGCATGGTGAGCAGGAATATCAAGACCTGCGCCGCACGGCCGGTCAACAATCGCGATTGCGCCTCCGCGCCCGCGCTAGCCGTAACGAGCTGCTTTTCGATCCGTACATGGGGTAGCTGTTCGCCAGCGACGGCCGCGCTTGCGAGCAGGCTGATGTCGCCTTCCAGCATGGCGAGATCGTCGGCTTTGCCGGTGAGCACAGGATGGGTGATCGTGCCCGACAGGATGGCGATGAAGCGGGCGTCGGGCCGCATAAGCAAGGCGCGCGGCGCTCCCTTGGGCGCGCGTTGCAGGCGGGGGAGGTTGTCCGCCCCCAATCGGGCGGCCAGAATGTCATGGGCCTGTTCCATGCGCGCCGCATCGTCCTTCGCCATGGCGATGCCGACGGTGGGGCGCAGGCTTTCAGTCGTGATCTTTTCACCCAGACCACCAAACGCCATGCCGATCACGACCGGGAACAAGGGGCCGAGCAGGAACAGTATGAAGGTCTTTGAAAAGATCACAGCAGAAAAATCGCGCCGGGCGATGACCAGAGCCGCGCGCAGAACTTCGCTCATCACGCGACCTCCTCTTCCGCATCCTGCATCTGCTGGGCAGCGGCGGCACCCGCGATGGAGACGAACGCGTCATGCAGGCCGGGTCGTTCGATCGAGAGACTTTCGATGCCCGCCTGCCCGTCGAGCAAAGCACGGAGCAGCGGTTCGATCCCCTCATCCGGCAGATCAAAATGCCATGCGCCATCGGCCGCCAGCGTTTCAGCAGGCAAGGCACGGCGCCAGTTGCCATCGTTCGCGCGGGTCCGCAGGCGAACCTGCGGGCGTAGCTTGTCACGCGCTTCGCCCACTGATCCTTCGAACCTGATGCGGCCGCCCGCGACGATGGCGATGCGTTCACAAAGGCGTTCGGCATGCGCGATGACGTGGGTGGAAAAGAGGATGGTGACGCCCCGCCGTGCCTGTTCGCGGATCAGTAGCTCCAGCTTGCCCTGATTGATCGCGTCAAGGCCGGAGAAAGGTTCGTCGAGAACTATCAGCCGAGGTTCATGGATGATCGTGCCGAATAGCTGAACGGTCTGCGCCATGCCCTTCGACAGTTGACGGATCGGCTTGTCGATCGAGCTGCCCATGCCATGTTCGGCAAGCATTTCTCGTGCGCGCTGCCGCCCCGTTTTTAGCGGCAGCCCACGCAGTGCACCCATGAACGCGATCGCTTCCGCCGCCTTCATCGAGGGGTAGAGTCCCCGCTCCTCGGGCAGATAGCCGATGGCCCGCGCCTGACGTAGCGGGACATCATCCCCCAGCAGTCGGCGAGAACCCTCGTCGGGATCGATGATGCCGAGCAGAGTGCGGAGCAAGGTCGTCTTGCCCGCTCCGTTAGGCCCCAGAATGCCGTAAATGGAGCCCGTGGGAACGGCGAGGTCGATGCCATCGACCGCCCGGAATTTGCCGAATGTCTTGACAAGAGCATGGCCTTCGACGGCATAGGCCGACGGGGGAGCCGGATTGTTACGGATCATCCACTCCTGATAGTCGCACAGCATGCCAACGCAAACCGAAACCTTGGAACAGCGCCTGAAGGCGCAGGCGCAGCAGCTGGGCTTTGCCGCATGCGCGATCGCGCGCGCGGACGCCGCGCCCGAGGCCGGGCGGCGGCTGCGCCAATGGCTGGACGATGGCTGCCATGGCGAGATGCTGTGGATGGAGGAGCGCGCCGAACAGCGCGGCTCGCCAAACGCGCTGTGGCCCGACGTACGCAGCGTCATCATGCTGGGGATGAGCTATGCTCCGGGCCGCGACCCGCTGGCACTGGCGGAGGAAGGGACACGTGGACGCATTTCCGTGTACGCACAGGGGCGCGACTATCATGACGTCGTGAAAAAGGGACTGAAGAGCCTCGCTCGCTGGCTGGTCGAGGAGCAGGCGAGCGCCCTTAAGGTCTTCGTGGACACCGCGCCGGTTATGGAAAAGCCGCTGGCGGCGGCGGCCGGTCTGGGCTGGCAGGGAAAGCACAGCAATCTCGTCAGCCGGGTACATGGCAACTGGCTGTTCCTGGGCGCGATCTATAGCGAACTGGCCCTGGAACCCGACCTGCCCGAAGTGGATCATTGCGGCAGTTGCACGGCCTGCCAGTCGGCCTGCCCCACCGATGCCTTTCCCGCGCCCTATGTCGTGGATGCGCGGCGGTGCATCTCTTACCTTACCATCGAACATAAGGGGCCGATCCCGCCTGAGTTTCGCGAGAAGATCGGCAATCGCATCTACGGCTGTGACGATTGTCTGGCGGTGTGTCCGTGGAACAAGTTCGCTGATGCGGCAGCGGCAAACCGGGCGTTTGTTGGGCGGGCCGAACTGGCCGCGCCTGAACTTGGTGACCTGCTGGCTTTGGACGATGCGGGGTTTCGGGAGGTTTTCTCAGGGTCGCCGATCAAGCGGATCGGGCGCAACCGGATGGTCCGCAACGCGGCGATAGCGGCAGGGAATAGTGGTGACCCCGGCCTGCTGGCGCGATTGCACCCATTGCTGAGCGATGACGATCCTGTCGTGGCGGAAGCGGCGGCGTGGGCCGTGGAGCGGCTGTCTGCGTCGTGACCTACCGCCTCAGCGCTGAAGCGCAGGCGCCCGGATCCGTATCGACCCCGGCGGGGGTGCGGGCGTCGACATGGGTGACGACGGGCTCCTTGCCGCGAGCTGGCGCGTAAAGATAGGCGTCCAGAACGCAGCGGCCGTTAGCGAACTGGAGCTTACGCATGGTGCTTTCCCGGATATCAAGCCGAGGCGTACCGAATTGCTGGACGAGGTGGCGCGCGTCCATTCCCATGAGCGGACCCGATTTCATGAAAGCGCTGGCGGGCGGACCAGCTGGAGACGGGCGCATCGGGGCAGGCGGCACAATCGACCCGCCGCAAGCTGCCAGTGGCAGCGCAAGCAAGACCGAGAGGATATGTTGGGGGGCTTTCATCGTGACTTGTTCCGGACGCCATGCAGCATGTGCACCGCCATAGCCGCGCTCCAAACGGGCGCAAGCAAGTTGATGAAGGGGATGAGGAACATAAGCGCCGAGACGAGACCCATGAGCCACCGGCCGAGGCGAGGGATCGGCGAAAGCCCGGGATGCCGCTGTTCCACCATATCGCTGAGGTCGCGACCCAGAAGATAGGCGTTAAGCGCCAGGAAGAGCAGGATCGTGCCAATGCCGGTGACCAGAAGAAGGAGGTAGACGGGCAGCGCCAGCATGTTCCAGCCCGCCGTTCGCGCGGCCGAAGCCAGGGCAAGCCGCAAGCTGGGCGCGAAGCCCAAGGGCCGCGCGGCGGCTGCGGCGGCGGGATAGCTGTCCCGTTCGACCGCAGCCACGATGTCGTCGGCGAACATGTTCATGACTGCCATGGCGATGGTACGGAAGAGCAGCCATGCGAGCGCGGCGAGGCTCAGGGTCGTAACTACAGCTTCCGCAAGGCTGCCACCGCCACTCCAGCCGAAATATGCGCGCGTTGCGTGGACTGCTGTCCAAAGACCCAGTCCCGCCAGCGCAAAGATCAGCAGCGTCAGCATGAGCGTCTTGGCCAACAAGCGCAGAGCAGCCCGATGGAAGATGACGGGAAAGGCTCGAAGGGCGGCGGCGATCACCATGGGCACGCTATTCCGCGCTCGGCACGCAGGGTCAATCTGCAACGTTGCACGCAGCAGCGCGGCTCGATAGACACGGCGCGATTTTGAGCCTTTGAGTAAGGATATCGCGTGACCGCTGCTGCTGCCCCCTCGCTAGATGTTGTCGCGATCGGCAATGCCATTGTCGATGTGCTTGCTCCTAGCGATGACGCGTTCCTTGCCGAACATGCACTGACCAAGGGCGGCATGCAGCTGATCGACGCGGAGACGGCCGAGGCGCTCTATGCCGACATGGGCGCCGGCAAGGAGGTCAGCGGTGGATCAGCGGCGAACACGCTGGCTGGCCTGGCGGCACTGGGCAAGCGCTGCGCCTTCATCGGGCAGGTGCGCGACGACCAGTTGGGCGAAGTGTTCACCCATGATGTGCGCGCCCTCGGCATCCGCTACGATACGCGAGCGGTGAAGGGCGAGGTGCCCACCGCGCGCTGCCTGATCCTGGTGACGCCCGACGCTCAACGCACGATGAACACATTCCTGGGCGCGTCGCAGTTTCTGCCCGAATCGGCCCTCGACCTCGACCTGATCCGTTCAGCATCGATCCTCTATCTAGAAGGCTATCTGTGGGATCCTGAACAGCCGCGTGCCGCCATGCGTGCCGCCATCGACGCCGCGAAGGGGGCGGGCCGCAAGGTTGCCTTCACGCTGTCGGATGGCTTCGTCATTGAGCGGCATCGGGATGATTTCGTGCAACTCATCGATCAGGGGTTGATCGACATCCTCTTTTCCAACGAGCATGAAATTCAGTCGCTGGCGCAGATCGATGATTTTGACAAAGCGGTGGCATCATTCGCCGGACGCGTGCCAGTGCTGATATCGACGCGCAGCGAAAAGGGCGCGATCGCTGTGGTGGACGGCGTTCGCTACGAGGTGCCCGCGGCGCCTGTTGCACAGGTGATCGACACCACGGGTGCGGGCGACCTGTTCGCCGCAGGATTCCTTGCGGGTCATATCGAGGAACTGGACGTGCATCATTGCCTCGAACTGGGCGCAGCAGCCGCAGCCGAAGTGATTTCCCATTGGGGCGCGCGGCCGGAACAGGATCTGAAGCTGATCCGGGCTAAGCTGGGGCGGTAAGACCGCGAAACTCCCACCCGTAGCGACCGGGAAAATCCAAGCCGCCCCCTAAACTATTTGGGTCAGGCGGCTTTCTGGCGCCGGAACAAGGCCCGGTCATCGGGGCCGAAGCCCCATCGCCAAATGACAAAGCCGTAGACCGCCAAAATCGTCCCCACACCGAAAACAAGTTCGATCCATTCCAGCGCGGGCGGCAGAGCGACAAAGGCGGCGCCGACGATGCAGGCAGCGCCGCATGCGCTGAGCAATGGCCAGCGCCAGGCATTTACCTTGGCCTTCAGCAGATGAGACAAGAGGCGCGCTTTCACCAGCGCGCCGACGCCAAGCGCGATTGTGAGAGCCAGAGCCGGTGCCGCCGCTATCGCCATCGGAGACAAATCAAATCGGCGCGCCAGCAATATGAGTCCGAAACTGAGCGCGGCCTGCAATCCGATCATGAACAGCGAGATCATCAGATTGCGGTGGCGAGCGATATACACCAGCGCGGATTCGCTGACGACGGCAGTGGCCGCGACGACCTCCGCCAGCAGGAGAAAGGCCAAGGCTCCAGTGCCGCCAACGAAATGCGGCCCGACAAGTCCCATCACCGCCTCGCCGGGTATGCCAAGCGCAAGGGCGATACCGGCCTGCGCAGCGATGATCCAGAAGCCCACCTGACTGACCTGCCGCGCAATGGCGGCAAGATTGCCCTCGGCAAGGTTGCGGGTGATGACCGGCCCCAGAATGGGATCAAAGCTGGTTTTCAGCTTTTGCGGCAATGAGGCGACCTGCTGCGCCACATAGTAGACGCCGACAATCGCGGGACTGACGAACAGGCCCAGAATGGCGAGGTCGAGGCGACGCGATCCCCATTCCACGCCGTCGGCGGCGGCGAGCGGCAAGTTGCGGCGCGCGAGGCGCCA
This sequence comes from Sphingobium sp. Cam5-1, assembly GCF_015693305.1. Taxonomy (NCBI): domain Bacteria; kingdom Pseudomonadati; phylum Pseudomonadota; class Alphaproteobacteria; order Sphingomonadales; family Sphingobiaceae; genus Sphingobium; species Sphingobium sp. Cam5-1. The sequence goes on from NZ_CP065138.1 coordinate 2,362,425, forward strand.
AAGCCTGCCGAAGTCGGGGCGCCATCCATAGGGTATGCCATAGTGATGGGTCATGGGGATGATAGAGGCGACAAGCGCCGCGACCATCGAGACGACGTAGGAGAGGATCAGGCCATCGCGCGTGGAGTAGAATGCGAAGGCGAAGGCGCCGATGCTGATAGCCCAGGGTTCTATGATAGATCTGGCGCGTACCGTGGCCCCTATGTCAAAACGATAGGCACAAGCGGCGAGCGCAACGTCTGACCCTGCAACGGCAATCACGATCAGCGCGAGAAGGCGGTCAAGGCCATTGATGCCGCTGTTCGGGAACATCGCTTGCGGAAAGGCAACCAATATGCCGCTGCCGATCGAGGCGGCGATTAGCGTCACAAGCATCGCGTCCGTGACGACATGGCTGTGCGGGCGCTCGGTTTGAGCCAGCGCGCCAGCCAGACCGCGCTTCAGCCCCAGCGTCGCCAGTTGCGCGATGAATTCAACGACAAGGACGGCATAGGCGAAACGGCCTAGCGCATCGGCGCCGTACCAGCGACCGGCGATGAAAAGGAAAGGGAGGCGAGCAGCCAGGCGCAGAAGAAAGCCGAAGATGTTCGTGCGGCCACCTTTGGCAAGCGCCGCGATGTCATCCTGTTGCGCGAAGGAAGCCTGCTCAGCCGGCAAAGAAAGTGGTTCCCCCTGTCGCGTCATATTCTCTGGTGCCGGATGGTAAACAATAAATGATCGCAGGGCGACGGGTTTATTCGGGACGCAGGGGACGGGCGAGCAGCGCGTCGATGACTTCGCCCAGAGGGGCCGCGTCTTCCAGCAGGGCACAGACGGCTTCGACCACCGGCATTTCGACAGAGGCCGCGCGCGCAGCCTTGCGCAGCACTGGCGCGGTAAAGGCGCCTTCGGCAACAGTGCGGCGATTGGCGAGCAGTTCGGCAGCCGATCGGCCTTCGCCCAGCCCTTTGCCGAGCGAGAAATTGCGCGAGTTGGTCGAGGAACAGGTGAGAACCAGATCACCCAAACCTGACAAGCCCGAGAGCGTTTCGGCGCGAGCGCCGCGCGCGAGGCCAAAACGCGTCATTTCGGCAAAGCCTCGGCTGATGAGCGATGCGCGGGCATTCAGGCCGAGGCCTGCTCCGTCTGCAACGCCGCAAGCGATGGCGAGCACATTCTTGACGGCGCCGCCAATCTCCGCGCCTACGATGTCATCGGAGAGGTAGGGACGGAAGGCAGGGCGGGCGACACGCGCCGCGATACGCCCGGCAAGCTGCGCATCATCGCAAGCCAAGGTGACGGCGGTGGGAAGCCCCCGCGCGACTTCATGGGCGAAGGTCGGGCCTGACAAGACGCCGATCGGCGAACTGGGCTGGGCCTGCTTGGCAACTTCCGACATGAGCAGGCCGGAATCAGCTTCGATCCCCTTCGAACACAGGATGAGTGGGATACCGGCAGGAAGTCCCGCCACGACAGCGCGCAGGTGCTGGGCCGGGCTGACGATTAGCAGCAGTTCCCGGTCAGCCATGTCCGCCATGTCCCCCGTCGCCTGCACGGCCAGATTAAGGGGAATCCCGGGAAGATAAAGGGGATTGAGATGATCCTGATTGACGGCGCTGACGACGTCCGGTTCAAGCGCCCACAAGCGGACATCCTCACCCTGCGACGAAAGGGTTTGCGCAAGGGCCGTGCCCCAGGCGCCCGCTCCTATGACACCCGCCTTCATGCCTTCACTCCTGCCCCGCGCGCTTTTTCGGCATCCGGATCCAGCGGCCAGCGCGGCCGGGCTGGAACGGTAAGATCATCAACGAGACCGGCTGCATAGCGTTCAGCCCCGGCCCAGGCGATCATCGCGGCATTGTCCGTGCAAAGCCAAAGCGGTGGCGCGACAAAGGGCAGATCATAGCGGGCGGCGAGCGCCTGGAGTGCTGCCCGGATTGACTGGTTGGCGGCAACCCCACCCGCAACGACCAGGGCGGTTATCCCGCCCAGCGCAGCAAGCTGCTTTTCAGTCCGATCGATGAGGCAATCTATCACTGCCTGCTGGAAGCTCGCAGCAATGTCTTCGGTCAAATATTGTCCCGATTGGGCGGCGCGCATCACCGCGCTCTTGAGCCCGGCAAAGGAGAAATGTGGCTCGGCCGTTCCGACCAGCGGACGCGGCAGGGGAACGGCCTTAGGATTGCCGCTTGCCGCAGCCCGCTCGACCGCCGGACCTCCGGGGTAGCCGAGGCCAAGCAGCTTGGCCGTCTTGTCGAAAGCCTCGCCGCTGGCATCGTCAATCGTGGTGGCAAGGCGGGCATAGTCGCCAGGCCCACGGACATGGAGCAACTGGCAATGCCCGCCGGAAACCAGCAGCAGCAGGTAAGGAAATTGCAGCGACGGATCGGCAAGCCGGGGCGACAGCGCATGGCCTTCGAGATGATTGACGGCGACCAGCGGCTTGTTGAAGGCATGGGCGAGCGCCTTGCCAGTCACCAGACCGACCATCACGCCGCCGATCAATCCGGGTCCTGCGGTCGCGGCGATCACGTCAACCTGATCCAGGGTCAAATCCGCGTCGGCGAGTGCTGCTTCGATCAGGGGAGCCAATGCCTCGACATGGGCGCGAGCGGCTATTTCGGGTACGACGCCGCCATAGGGGCGGTGCGCCTCCTCCTGCGTGGCGAGACGGTGGGCGAGTATCTTCCCATCAGCCGTCACCAACGCTGCCGCAGTTTCGTCGCAGCTAGATTCCAGGCCGAGGATGATCGTCATTGCTGCTTCCATCTAATGGCCACGGATATTAGAGCAAGCGGCATATGACATCACAATCTTTCGCACCTGATCGCCCGCTCCGTCTTGGCACGCGAGGTTCACCCCTTGCACTGGCGCAAGCGCGTATGACGGCCGAGGCGCTGTGCACCCAGCATGGCTGGGAAACGGACGCGATCGAGACGGTGATCGTCCAGACAAGCGGCGACCGGATTCAGGATCGGGCGTTGGCGGAAATCGGCGGCAAGGCGCTGTGGACGAAGGAACTGGATCGGGCGCTGGTGGAAGGTCAGATCGACTTTGCCGTCCATTCCATGAAGGATGTGGAGACTATCCGCCCTGTGGAAATCATGGTTGCGGCCATGCTGCCCCGCGCCGATGTTCGGGATCGGCTGGTCGGCGCCGAAAGCTTTGCGGCCCTGCCCGAGAAGCCGGTGGTGGGATCAAGCTCTCCCCGGCGGGCGGCGCAGGTCAAGCGGCTGCGACCGGACGCGCAGGTCGTGCTGTTCAGGGGGAATGTCGCGACGCGGCTGGCCAAGCTGGCGGCTGGGGAGGTGCATGCGACATTGCTTGCGGCGGCAGGGCTCGACCGGCTGGGGCAGCCGGATGTCGGGACGTGCATCCCGCTTGACGTCATGCTGCCAGCACCATCGCAGGGCGCAGTGGGCATTGAGACCCTGAACGAAAACGCCAAAATGCGGGAGCTGCTGGCCGAGATCAACGATAGCGACACGTTTGATTGCGTGATGGCCGAACGAGCGGTCCTCAAAGGGCTGGGCGGGACATGCCATTCGCCGATCGCGGCGCTGGGGCGGCTGGAGAATGGGAAGATCCGCCTCGCAGCCGAGATATTGAGCGCTGACGGGCGCGAGCGGGTGGATGACATAAGGGTCATCGCGCGCGGCGATGTCAGCGCGGCGGAGGCGCTGGGACGCTCCCTGCTCGACCGTGCCAGCGCCGAGCTGCGCGCTCTGTTCGAGGCGTGAGGCCGGTCATCATCCTGCGGCCCGAACCGGGCGCGAGCGAGACTGCCGCGCGGGCAAGGAAGCTGGGCCTCCAGCCCCGCCTTTGCCCATTGTTCGAGGCGCGGCCGGTCAGCTGGGACGCCCCCCCACCCGAGCGGTTCGATGCGCTGTTGATGACCAGCGCGCAGGCGGCGCGGCTCGGCGGATCGCAGCTTGTCCGTTACCAGGCGCTGCCCGCCTATGCGGTCGGGAGCGCTACCGCGCAGGCGATGGCGGAGCATGGTTTCGCGAATGTGGTCATCGGGGATCAGGACGGCAGCGCCATTGCCGCGCGCATCGCGGCGGACGGGCACCGGCGGGTGCTGCATCTGGGAGGCACGACCCTCGCCCCGATAGAGGCGGGGCAGCTGCGTATCGAACGGGTGGCCGTCTATACGATCGGCGCGCGGCCGCAGGCACAGCTTGATCCTCAGCTGGAACCGGGGGCGATATTGCTGGTTCATTCGCCCCGCGCGGGGAACAGGCTTGCAGAACTGATCGCCCCGGAGCGGCGGCGCGATCTCCATATCATCGCCATCAGCCCGGCGGCTCTTTCAGCTTGCGAAGCCGGCTGGGCCAGCGGCGAAGCGCCCGACAGGCCCGATGACGAGAGGATGCTGGCTCTCGCGGCACGATTGTGCGAATGATCCCGCCAAGATGGAAGAAAGGTCCTCAATGAGCGAAGAAGGCGGCGCGACAAGCGTCACGGCGATTGCGCCGGTTCCTCCGCGCAAACGGAGTTCCTGGCCGATCTTCGCGTCCCTGCTGCTTGCCTTTGTGATCGGCGTTGCGCTTGCCATCGGCACAATGCTCTATTTTCAGGGCCGCTGGAATGATCGCGCGCAACCGCCGGTCACCACCGCCGACCCCTACTTGCGTCCCGGCGTCGCGCTACGCCCCCTGTCCGCCGATGCGGCGCAGATGCTCGACGGAAGGGTGGTACAGCTGGAAGATCGGCTCAATCGCATTACCGTAGAGGCTCAGGCAGCGTCCGGAAATGCTGCCCGTGCCGAGGGATTGCTGGTCGCCTTCGCCGCGCGCCGTGCGCTCGATAGCGGGATGCCTCTCGGCTATATCGAAGGGCAATTGAGGTTGCGCTTTGGCCAGGCGCAACCGCGCGCCGTGGCAACGATCATCAATGCGGCGCGCGAGCCGGTCACAATTGCCGACCTGCGCGCCGGACTTTCCGGCGTCGCCGATCAATTGACGACGCCCGGGCCGCAGACGAGCTGGTGGGAATCGGTGGAGCATGAGGCCCGCGAACTCGTCACCATCAGGCGGACGTCCACACCCTCTCCGCGTCCGGAGGCTGCGATGGAACGGGCACTGCGCTATATCGATGCGGGGCGGGTAGGTCCTGCTCTTGCAGAGGTGGAGAAAATGCCCGGCAGGGCGGCCGCCGACAGGTGGATGCAATTCGCCCGCCGCTATATCGAAGCACGGCGAGCGCTCGACCTGATCGAGACCGCAGCCATATTGGAACCGCGCCAACTGCACGGCGTCAGTGGCGGGCCGGTCGCCCAAACCTCTCCCCTCGCGCCCTGAACTGCCTGTCATAATCGATCAGCCGTTGAGACGGCCGCGCGAAACCATTGGACGCGCGGCGCATTTGTCATGAGAATGTCATCTTTCGCCTTCGGGCCTTGGAGACTGTTTTCTCGTGCCGCCTTATGTCGATTCGATCACCAGCTTCTGGAAGGGCCGCGTAGCGCAGCATCCTGGCGATGCGGTGCGACCTTCCCTGCGGCATCTGCTGGGCAACGCTTCCATGCCGATCGATCTGGCGCGCAGCCGTGCCCGAGCAGGTGCCTTGTCGCGAGCGATAAAGGGCGATGGGCGCCACATCCTGCTGATCCCCGGCCTGCTCGCTTCAGAGCAGCGGATGGAGATGATGCGCGCGATCCTTCAGGCTGCGGGATATAGCGCTCACAGCTGGGGCATGGGACGCAATCTGGGTCCCCGGCCAGACACGCTCGAGCAAATCGACCGGCGAGTGGACAGGATTCGCAAGGAAGCCGATGCACCTGTGACTCTGGTGGGCTGGAGCCTGGGTGGGCTGTTCGCAAGAGAATATGCCAAGGTCGCGCAGGATAAAGTTGCTGGCGTCATCACCATGGGCACGCCTTTTTCAGGTGATCCCCGCGCTAATCATGCTTGGCGGCTATATCAATTGGTAGCGGGTCATCCCGTCGATTGCCCGCCTTTTGCCTGCAATCGGGAGGTAAAGCCACAGGTCCCCACCATTGCCCTATGGTCGCGGCGCGACGGGGTTATCGTGCCGGAATGCGCAATGGGCAGGCCTGGAGAGCGCGACAGGGCCATCGAGGTGGATTGCACCCATATGGGCTTTGCTGTCGCGCCCGAAGGCATATTGGCTGTGGGCAAGGCGTTGGAGGCGTTGGGCACGAATATGGCTAGGGCGCAGCTTCCAATTATAATGTCTTCAATCTGAACCACTCCACCCGTTCGGGCTGAGCTTGTCGAAGCCCTCTTTTTCTTAAAAGAAGTAAAGCCCTTCGACAGGCTCAGGGCGAACGGTAGGAGATGGTGCCGCTTCAAAAACTACGGCCGGCATCACGCAAGGCGACGAAGCGCCTCATCCCTGCCGATCAACGGCAAGAGTTGCGCCATGTCGGGACCATGGTCGAGGCCGGTCAGCGCGCGGCGGAGGGGCAGGAACAGCATTTTGCCCTTGCGGCCTGTACGCTCCTTGAGCGCGCCGGTGAGCGCGGGCCAGATATCCGCGTTAAAGTCCAACGCCAGCAGCATTTCCCGAGCAGTTGCGAGGAAGGTGCGATCATCCTCGTCATCGGGCGCAGGCGCTTCGATCGGGCCGGTCACGATGCGCCACCAATCGGCGGCTTGCCTCACATTTTCGAGATTCGGCCGGATGGCGTTCCAGCCTGCTTCATTCATCCCGGCAGGCAGGCGGCCGGACACGGCGTCATAGGGTAGAAGATGGACGATCTTCTGGTTGAGTGCGGCAAGTTCCGCTTCGTCGAAGCGGGCGGGCGCGCGTCCGAAATGCGCGAAGTCGAAGCTTTCGATCAGCGGCTCGACATTCGCGAACGGTTCTACCGGCAGTGATGTGCCGAGGCGGGCGAGCAGCGACAAGACAGCCATGGGCTCCAGCCCGATCTCGCGGAAATGGGCGACGCCTAGCGAGCCCAAGCGCTTGGAGAGCTTGCCTTCGCTGCCGGTCAGCAATGCCTCATGGGCGAAGAAGGGAAGCCCGGCCCCCAAAGCGGCGAACATCTGGATTTGCGTCGCCGTGTTGGAGACATGATCTTCGCCACGCAGCACATGGGTTACGCCCATGTCCACATCGTCGATCACGGATGGGAGCATGTAGAGCCAGCTGCCATCGGCACGGCGGATCACCGGGTCGGATAGCAGCTTGGGGTCGAAGCGCTGCTCGCCACGGATAAGGTCGGTCCAGACGATCGGCTGATCATGATCGAGCTTGAAGCGCCAATGGGGTTTGCGGCCTTCAGCTTCATAGGCGGCGATCTGATCGGGGGTCAGCGACAGGGCGGCGCGATCATAGACCGGCGGAAGGCCCCGGCCGAGCAGGACCTTTCGGCGTAGTTCCAGTTCTTGGCTCGTTTCATAGGCCGGATAGACATGGCCCGACGCCTTCAACTGATCGAACCGGCTTTCATACAGGGCGAAGCGATCCGACTGCTTTTCCTCGCCATCCCAGTTCAGGCCGAGCCAGGACAGATCCGCCCGAATCGCGTCGGCATATTCCGCGCGCGAACGCTCAAGGTCGGTGTCGTCCAGGCGCAGAAGGAACTTGCCCCCGCTTTTGCGCGCCCAAAGCCAGTTATGCAGCGCGGCGCGGATATTGCCGACATGAAGGTTGCCGGTTGGCGACGGGGCAAAGCGGGTGATGACAGTCATGAGCTTAAAGGGTCCGGAAAGCGTTGGTGATCGGATAGCGGCGATCACGCCCGAAATTGCGCATGCCGAGCTTCACGCCGGGGGGCGATTGGCGGCGTTTATATTCGGCGACATAGAGGAGGCGTTCGATGCGGGCGACCACATCCTTGTCGAAGCCGCGCGCGACAAGCTGCTCGACCGACAGCTCCTCCTCCACCAGACCATAGAGGATCGGGTCCAGCACCTCATAAGGCGGCAGGCTGTCTTCGTCCTTCTGATCGTCCCGCAATTCCGCGCTTGGCGGCTTGGTGATCACACGTTCGGGCATGACCGGACCGGATGGGCCAAGGCCGAGCGACGAGACATGCTCGTTGCGCCAACGGCTGAGGTCAAAGACGGTGGTCTTGTAGGCGTCCTTCAAGACCGAATAGCCGCCTGCCATGTCGCCATAGATGGTGGCGTAGCCGACCGACATCTCGCTCTTGTTGCCGGTGGTCAGCAGCATATGGCCGAACTTGTTGGACAGGCCCATCAGGGTCACGCCACGAATGCGGGACTGGAGATTTTCTTCCGTGAGGTCACGCTGTCGCCCCTCAAACGCTTCAGCCAGCATCATATCGAAAGCTGCTACGGCAGGCTCGATCGGGATCGTGTCATAGCGGATGCCGAGCAGGCGGGCGCATTCGACGGCATCGTCCAGGCTGTCCTGACTGGTGAAGCGCGAGGGCATCATCACGCTCCAGACGCGCTCCGGTCCCAGAGCGTCCACGGCCACCGCTGCCGAGAGTGCCGAGTCGATGCCGCCTGACAGGCCGAGGACGACGCCGGGGAAACCGTTGCGGTTCACATAGTCGCGCAGGCCCAGCACCATCGCATTATAGATGTCGGCCGGGCGGCTATCGAGTTCGTGGCGCTCGCCGGGGATGCAGACCCACTGACCTTCCCATTTTTCCCAATGGGTGAGGACGAGCGCTTCCTCCCAGTCAGGCAGCTGGTGGGCGATGCTGCGGTCGGCGCCCATGACGAAGGACGCGCCGTCAAATACCAGTTCGTCCTGCCCGCCGACGCGGTTGAGATAGACGAGCGGCAGGCCGGTTTCGCGCACTCGCGTGCCTGCGACGGCATTGATGCGGCGGTCGTCCTTGTCGACTTCGAACGGGCTGCCATTGGGGCTTATGAGGATTTCGGCTCCTTCAGCCCGCAAATGCGCGGTGACGAAGGGGAACCAGATGTCCTCGCAGATCGGGACGCCGATCTTCACGCCTTTGAAATCGATTGGCGCGGGAAGCGGGCCGGGCGCGAACAGGCGCTTTTCATCAAACGTGCCATAATTGGGCAGCTCGCGCTTTTGGCGGATGGCGGTGACGGCGCCCTCTTCCAGCAGAGCGACGACATTGAACAACACGCCTTGGGAGGCGACCACGGTGCCGACCAGCATCGCGGGGCCGCCGTCCGCTGTCGCCTGGGCCAGGCGATCCAGTTCGTGGTTCGCGCGATCGACCAGCGCGGGCTTGAGCACCAGGTCTTCGGGCGGGTAGCCGATCAGTTGAAGCTCGGGGAAGACGATGAGGTCGGCGCCGGTCGCGCGCGCTCGCCATTCGAGCATCGCATCCGCATTGGCCTTCAGGTCGCCCACGCTCTGTGTCATCTGGGCAAGGGCGATCACGAGTTTGTCGGTCATGCCCGCGCCCTAGTCCATTTTGCCCCCCTGCGCAAAAGCGCCTTTCCAGTGAGGGCAAGCGCGGCTAAAGGGGCCGCGTTTCGCGCACCGTCATCCAATCGTCACAGGGGTTTGGCCATGAAACTCATGACCGGCAATTCCAACAAGCCGCTTGCGGCTGCAATTGCAGATTATATCGAGATCCCGCTGACCGATGCGAGCGTCCGCCGCTTCGCGGATGAGGAAGTTTTCGTGGAAATTCACGAGAATGTCCGTGGTGAGGATGTGTTCGTCATTCAGTCGACAGCCTATCCGACCAACGACAATCTCATGGAATTGCTGATCATGATCGATGCGCTCAAGCGCGCGTCGGCCAAGCGAATCACTGCGGTCGTTCCTTATTTCGGCTACGCCCGGCAGGACCGGAAACCCGGCCCGCGCACGCCGATCTCGGCCAAGCTGGTGGCGAACCTGATCACCACGGCGGGTGCTAACCGCGTGTTGTCGGTTGATCTGCATGCTGGGCAGATTCAGGGCTTTTTCGACATTCCGACCGATAACCTTTTCGGCGCGCCGGTCATGTCAGCGGATATCCAGGCGCGCTTTGGTGATCGCAACCTGATGGTCGTGTCGCCGGACGTAGGCGGCGTGGTTCGCGCCCGCGCCCTCGCCAAGCGGCTGGACAACGCCCCCCTCGCCATCGTCGACAAGCGCCGCGAGCGGGCGGGCGAATCGGAAGTGATGAACATCATCGGCGACGTTAAGGGTCGCTTCTGCGTCCTGATCGACGACATCGTCGATTCGGCGGGCACCCTCTGCAATGCCGCCAGCGCGCTCAAGGCCGCTGGGGCCGAAGAGGTGGTCGCCTATGTGAGCCATGGCGTACTGTCGGGTGGCGCGGTTGCGCGCGTCGAGGCCTCTGAGCTCAAGGAACTCGTGATCACCGATTCGATCCAGGGCACGGACGCGGTGTGCAATGCCAAGAGCATCCGCCACCTGCCGATCGCGCCGCTGCTGGGCGAAGCGATCAAGCGGATCGCGGACGAAAGCTCGGTTTCCAGCCTGTTCGACTAAGCGCAAAAGTTGCGCCGCGCGACTTCTATCAGGCGCCCGGCAGCAACATTATGGGCAGGCAGAACAGCAGGATCAGTCCGGCAACGACCCTCTGAGAGCGGGAAATGCCAAGCGGCTTTTCCCGCCAGAGCATCGGGCAGGCGAGCAGTGCCAGCAGCAGCAGCATGTTGGAAAGGGTAGCTGACCCGCCAACAGGCGCGTCCTGCCGCAGGGCCAGCGCGCCCAGCAAGGCGGCGAAACTCAAGATCCAGCCGATCAGCGCCACAAGGATTCCCTTCCGATACGAAGCGATAAACGGCGCGGGTTGAGGAAGCTTAAACGGCGGCTGCCCAAGGATCATAGGTGCCGAAGCTCCAGAGGTTGCCTTCCGGATCGAGCGCCTCGTAGCCTCGTCCGGGATAGCCGAGATTATCATGCGGCTCGTTCACCACCACTGCTCCCTGGTTGCGGGCATGAAGGCAGTGGGCGTCGGCGTCCGGCACCACTACATAGATGCAGGTTGTGACACCGCCCAGATCGCGCGGCGTAGTCCAGCTGTAGAGCGACTCGGCCTCGCCGTCGCGCGCGCTGCCCAGCATGACCATGCCCTCGCCCAATATGAGCTGTGCATGGTGGATGATGTGTGGGTCCGCTTCGTCCTCATAACAGGCGTGCAATGCAAAGCCGAAAGCGTCTTGCAGGAAGTTTATTGCTGCTGGAGCATCGGCATAGCGCAGGCCAGGGATCACTGGGGAGCCAGGCATGTTTTCCCTCCTTCATCGCGATCAGGGACCGGATTGGCCAAGCCTAGCGCAGCAGGCGCTTTCCGGCTAGGCGGGAGCGATGACGACCCGCGATGACCTGACCCTTGCCCACCGCCTCGCCGACGCCGCCGCTGCGGCCATCCGGCCCTTTTTCCGCGCGCGATACGACATGGAATTCAAGTCGGACCATTCGCCGGTGACCGAGGCGGATCGGGCGGCGGAAGCAGCGATCCGAGCCGTCTTGGAAAAGGAACGCCCCCAGGACGGCATTATCGGCGAGGAATATGGAGCGACACGCGAAGACGCGGAGCGGGTCTGGATTCTCGACCCGATCGATGGCACGCGCAGCTTCATTGCGGGACGCCCAATCTTTGGCACGCTTATCGCGCTGACTGAGGCGGGATGGCCGACGGTCGGCATCATCGACCAGCCGATCGCGCAAGAGCGCTGGGCAGGAATGATGGGCCAGCCCACCACCTTCAACGGCGCACCCGTCACCGCCCGCAGTTGCCGGTCGCTTGAAGACGCAATCGTCGCCAGCACTGGACCGCAATATTTCCCGGGCTGCACCGGCGAGCATTTCTCGCGGCTGGCTGGCCAGTGCCGCGACACGGTGTGGGGCGGCGACTGTTATAATTACGGCCTTATCGCGTCGGGCCATGTCGATATCGTCGTCGAAGCGGGATTGAAGCTGCACGATATCGCCGCGCTGGTCCCCGTCGTGGAGGGCGCGGGCGGGCGGATGTGCGATTGGGCAGGCGATCCCATCACGGCTGAGAGCGACGGGCAGGTTATCGCGATCGGCGATCCTGCGCGGCTGGACGATGTGCTGGAAGCGCTTGCCGAGGGGCATCACGCTCATTGATGTTTCAGGCATTGATCTTTCAGGCACCCAGCGCCGTTACTGCTTCAGCATATATGCGCGCGCTCTCGTCATCGAAGCAGATGAACAGGATGAGGTCGAAGGCCGACGGGAAAGCCGCAAGCCGGTCCTGCATCGTCTGGGCCGCGACCCGAGAGGCCTGTTCTTTCGGATAGCCATAAATGCCAGTGGAGATGGCAGGGAAGGCTATACTGCGGAGGCTATGCTCCCGCGCCAGATCGAGCGATGATCGGTAGCAATTGGCGAGCAACTGGCTTTCGCCCGAAGCCCCGCCCCGCCATAGTGGGCCGACGGTATGAATGACATGGGCAGCAGGCAGGCTGTGGCCGCGCGTGATCCGCGCCTCCCCCACTGGACAGCCGCCCAACATACGACATTCGGCGAGCAGTTCAGGCCCTGCGGCCCGATGGATCGCACCATCCACGCCGCCTCCCCCCAGCAGGGAACTGTTAGCGGCATTGACGATTGCATCCGTCTTGCAACGGGTGATGTCGCCAGTTCGGATTTCCCAGCGGGCGGTGCCGAAGATCATATCGCAGCCCTCGCGATGAATTGCCTTCGCAGCATTACCCTAGAAAATCCCCAGAAACTTCTTCTTTTGCTTCTTCTCTTCTCTGGCATTGGCCTTGCCGGACTCTTCCTTTGAAGTTGTGCCCCGGCCTACGTCATCTCGGGGCTTCCCGCCCTTCGTCCTCTGCGCAGTGGCGGTCGCGCCTGCCAGGACGGGGCCGCACGCCGCACTCTTGGCGTCGCCCACATCGACAAAGGCCAGCACGGCAGCGAGTGGGCTCGCCGCGATCCCCAGCGCCGCCGCCGCACCGCCGCGCGCGATCAGCTCAGGACTGATGACGTTGATGCCGGGCTTCGCGAAATAGCCCGTGATGCCGACCGGCGATTGGCCGGAAAACAGGCTGAACTTCTTGCCGTCAGCGCGGAAGGCGAGATCGAGGCTCTCGTTACGGAAGGAAAAGCCGCCCCGTCCAAGCATGACGTTCTTCTTGGTATCGATGATGATCGGATCCGCCGCCGCGATGCCGTTGCGAACGGTGAAGGCGATGAGGCCGCAATTGATCTGGACAGGTTCCTTCAACTTCTTTTCGAACATCTTCGTGATGAAGGTGCCCACGTCCAGTTCAGCAAGCTGAACATTGCGTGCCCACATGGTGCCCGCAGGCAGGATCACCGCGATCCTGCCGTTGGCGGTACTAAGCGAATCATGCACTGTGTTGCCCGAACCTGTCATTTGCGCCCGCGCCTTGATGATGCCGGTGGTCCCGGATTCCTCAACACCCCAACGGCCAAGCAGCTTGCCCATGGGGGTCGGCGACAGGCGCACATCGTAGCGCGTACGCACAGGCTGATTCCGCGCGTTTATCTCTATGTCCGAACTGACATGCCCGCCGGACATGTCGAAGGTCAGCGGCGAAAGCGTCAAAAGGCTGCGCTCAAGCGCTAGCGTAAGGCCGATATTGGAGATTGGGACACTGGGCGCCCTGATCTGGCGCACGTCGTATCGAACATTGGCATCGAAGTTGCGCAGGGCCTCGACCCGCAGCGTTGCGTCCGGCAGAATGCGCGGCCTGCCGCCGACATTCTCGATCGCGCCACTGGCGCCCTGCGCTTCCAGCTTTTGGGGATTGTAGCCGATGAACGGACCCACATCGACAATGTCGAGGGTCCGGGTGGCGAGGTCAGCCTTCAGGCGCAGGCGATTGTCAGGCAGCGACACGGTCATACGCCCGGAAAGGTCGCTGTCTCCGAACCGGCCCTTGAGATGGGTGAAGCGCCATTCTCCACCCTGCTTGGTAAGCGCGGAGGTGAAGCGATAGGTGCGGGTTTCGGGGATGGCGACGCCCAGAAAGTCGAACAGCAGGGCAAGATTGGGACCGCGCGTCAGCAGCCGCAAGTCCGCCCCCTCAATCTCGGTCGCGCCGGGCAGGGTTCCGCTGACCTCCAAGATTGTTGGTCCGGACTGCGCGTGAAGAGCGAGACTGTTCTTGCCGCCTGTTACAGTTTCGTTGGGCGAGAGCAGTCCGCCGCGCAGAGTGAAAGGGCGGCCCCGCATCGTGCCGTCGCCCGAGAAGCGGATGTCACGCGCGAAGCGCGTATCCTGCGCCTTCACCGTTTCGAAGCTTATGTCGGTGGACAGTTGCATCCGAGGGTCGCGATAGCGCAAGGTCGTCCCGGCAAGCAGCGCCCGGCGCACAAGCGGCAGATTGAGCGGCTCTCCCTTCTTATTCGGGTCACCGAAGGTCCATGTATTGCTCTTGCCATCCCTCGACCATTCCAGGTCAGCGGCGGCGTTGCGAAGCTCAAGCCAACGAACGCGATATTTGTCGCCGAAGATCAGGCTAAGCGGCGCGATCCGAGTATCGATAAGGTCGGAATGGAAGAAATGCGGTCTGCTGGCCCAGGGTGTGTTGGCGATCGTCATTCCCTCGGCGCGGAACTTGATCGTGATGGGCGCGAAATAGAGTTGAAAATCACCGGCGACCTTGACCGGGCGCTCCAGCCGACTGGTGAGGAAGCGTTCGAACGGATGTTTGAGGAAACGGCCCTTGGTAATGAACAGGATCAACCACAGCAGGAAGATCAGCCCGATGATATAGGCGATGATACGCAGCGGCAGCGGAACACTGCGCCATTTGTGGCGTGCGGTTGACCAATAATGGCCAACGCCTCCTGCCCCGCTGTCGGGCGCAGGAGCCGATTTCGCCGGGATGCCCGGCCGCAGGGGATCGGCGTCGGCCATGGCGCAAGAACGCCCTTCCCCTGCTTTGGGTCCGAATCACCTTGCTTTCCGGCGGCTGGCCGATTATGCGCGCCCCTTCGCGATATTTGGAAGGACCGCCCGGCTAACTAGGGCTGCCGTGGCTGTCCATAATCGTCGCGCTGGAAAAGGAGACGAAAATGCCCAAGCTCAAGACCAAGAGCGGTGTGAAGAAGCGCTTCAAGTTCACCGCTTCCGGCAAGGTCAAGCACGGCGTCGCTGGCAAGCGTCACCGCCTGATCAGCCACAACGCAAAGTATATCCGCCAGAATCGCGGCACGTCCGTGCTGTCGGATTCCGATGTCGCTCACGTGCGCCTCTGGGCGCCCTACGGCCTGAAGTAAGGAGTAGAGGCACATGGCACGCGTAAAACGTGGTACGACCACCAAGGCGAAGCATAAGAGGATTTTGGATCAGGCGAAGGGCTATTATGGCCGTCGCAAGAATACGATCCGTGTCGCTCGCCAGGCCGTCGAAAAGGCCGGCCAGTACGCCTATCGCGACCGCAAGGTCAAGAAGCGCACCTTCCGTGGCCTCTGGATCCAGCGCATCAACGCTGGCGTCCGCGCCGAGGGCCTGACCTATTCGCAGTTCATGCACGGCCTGAAGCTGGCTGGCGTTGATCTGGACCGCAAGGTTCTGGCCGACATTGCGATGCACGAAGGCGAGGCGTTTAGCGCCATCATCGCCCAGGCAAAGGCTGCGCTGCCCGCAGCTTGAGCTTAGAACGGTCGCAAGATCGTCCAAGGGGCGCCGGGGCAAATGCTTCCGGCGCCCTTTTCGTTTCTGGAGTAATCCAGTCGCGCTCGACCAGTAAGCCCAGCAAGGTTGGCTAAGCCATCGACTGCGACGCGCGGGCCGAACCCTTCCCATGGCGCGCGTACCCCGCTAAGGCCCGCGCATATTTTCCGCTCTCTCGGGAATGACGACGCATTATGACTGACATTGCCAATCTGAAGGCCGGGCTGATCGCCGACATCAACGCAGCAGACACGCTGGAAGCACTGGAAGGATTGCGCGTCGGGGCTATCGGCAAGAATGGCGTGGTGACCGGGTTGCTCAAGACCTTGGGTCCGATGAGCCCCGAGGAGCGGCTGGAGCAAGGCCCGCCGATCCAGGATCTGCGGGAAAGCGTGACGGCGGCACTCGCTGAGCGCAAGGCGGCGCTGGAGCAAGCGGCACTGGATGCGAAGCTTGGGGCGGAAAAGATCGACATGACCTTGCCCGCTGATCTCGGCGCGCAGGGGTCGGTACATCCGGTCAGCCAAGTGATGGACGAGCTGGCGGAGATTTTTGCGGACCTTGGCTTCTCGGTCGCGACCGGGCCGGAGATCGAGGACGACTGGCATAATTTCACCGCGCTCAACATTCCCGAGACGCATCCGGCGCGGGCGATGCATGACACATTCTATTTCCCGGATGCTGACGGCAAGAAAATGCTGCTGCGCACTCATACCTCGCCGGTGCAGATCCGCACGATGATGAACGGCGAGCCGCCGATCCGCATCATCGCGCCGGGCCGCGTCTATCGGTCGGACAGCGATGCGACGCATACGCCGATGTTCCACCAGATTGAGGGACTCGTGATCGACAAGGGGATCACCCTTGGTCATCTCAAATGGACGTTGGAAACCTTCCTCAAGGCTTTCTTCGAGCGTGACGATATCGTGCTGCGTCTGCGGCCGAGCTATTTCCCCTTTACCGAACCTTCGGTTGAGGTCGACGTCGGCTACACACTGACCAATGGCCAGCGGGTGATCGGCGGCGACGGCGATGCGCCCGGCGGCGGGTGGCTGGAAGTGCTGGGCAGCGGCATGGTCAACCGGCGGGTGATCGAAGCCTGCGGACTGGACCCGGACGAGTGGCAGGGCTTTGCTTTCGGCACCGGCGTCGACCGGCTCGCCATGCTGAAATATGGGATGAACGACTTGCGCGCTTTCTTCGACGGCGATCTGCGCTGGCTGAAACATTACGGCTTCATGAGCCTGGATGTGCCGACGCTGAGCGGAGGAGTGGGCGCATGAAGTTCACGCTGAGCTGGCTCAAGACGCATCTTAACACGGATGCCGACCTGCTGACGATCCTCAAAACGCTCAACGATATCGGCCTTGAGGTCGAGGGTGTCGAGAATCCGGCGGAGAAGCTCGCGCCCTTCCGCATCGCCAGGGTGTTGACCGCCGATCCGCATCCGCAGGCGGACAAGTTGCAGGTGCTGACGGTGGATGCGGGCGATGGGGCGTTGCAGGTCGTGTGTGGTGCGCCCAATGCTCGGCCGGGCCTCGTTGGCGTGTTCGGGACCGAGGGCGCGGTAGTGCCCGTCAACGGCATGGTGCTCAAGAAAACTGCCATTCGTGGGGTCGAGTCCAACGGCATGATGTGTTCGTTCCGGGAACTGGAACTGGGCGAAGATCATGAAGGAATCATCGAATTAAACGCGGATGCGCCGGTGGGGCGGGTCTATGCCGAGTGGGCCGGGCTGGATGACCCGGTGATTGATGTCAGTATAACACCTAATCGCCAGGACTGCATGGGCGTGCGGGGGATTGCGCGGGATCTGGCGGCGGCAGGGCTGGGGACGCTGAACGCGATCGTCGTGCCCACGGTCGAGGGCGTTGGGCCGGGGCCGGACGTGCGGATCGAGGATGCGGATGGCTGCCCGGCCTTCTTCGCGCGGACCGTCAGGGGCGTGACCAATGGCGCGTCGCCCGAATGGATGGCGCGACGGTTGAAGGCGATCGGGCAGAAGCCGATCAGCACGCTGGTCGATATCACCAACTATCTGATGATCGACCTTGGTCGACCGTTGCATGTGTATGACATGGCCAAGCTGAAAGGTCCGCTGGTCGCGCGGCGCGGCAAGGCGGGCGAAGAGGTGCTGGCGCTCAACGGCAAGACCTACGCGGTGGACGAGACGATGACCGTCATCGCCGACACGCAAGCGGTGCACGACATTGGCGGCATCATGGGCGGCGAGCATTCGGGCGCCAGTGAGGCGACGACAGATGTGTTGATCGAATGCGCCTATTTCACGCCCGAACGGATAGCGGTGACCGGACAGAGACTGGGCCTGACCAGCGACGCGCGGGGACGGTTCGAGCGCGGGGTGGACCCGGCATTCCTGGATGACGGTTTGTCGATCGCGGCCGATCTGGTGATGAAGCTGTGCGGCGGCAGCGCCAGCGAGGCGGCGCGCACCGGCACGCCGCCCGTGGCAAACAAGATCATCCGCTACGAACCGTCGCATTGCCTGACGCTGGCGGGTGTTTATGTGGGCGATGCCGAGCAGAAGCGCGTTCTGGAAAGCCTGGGCTTTGGCGTCGAGGAACATGATGCCACGTTCGATTATGACGACGGCGTCCCGGTGACGACGAGCGCCCATTGGTCGGTCAGCGTGCCCAGTTGGCGGCGCGATGTCGATGGCTGGCCCGATCTGGTTGAGGAGGTCGTGCGCATCGTGGGACTGGATCAGGTCCCTTCCACCCCCCTGCCCCGCATGCCCGGCGTCGCCAAGCCAACGGCAACCAGCGAGCAGTTGATGGAGCGGCGGGTGCGGCGGACGGCGGCTGCTCGGGGCCTCGCCGAGGCGATCAACTGGTCCTTCATCTCGGAAAAGGAAGCGGCGTCGGTCGGCGGTGGCGACTGGACGCTGGCGAACCCGATTTCCGAGGATCTGAAGGTCATGCGCCCTTCGCTGCTGCCCGGCCTGCTGTCAGCCACGCGGCGGAACATGGACCGGAGCGCGACTTCGGTGCGGCTGTTCGAGGTGGGCCGTCGCTATTTCAGCGATAAGGAGCGGGCCACGGCCGGTTTCGTGCTGGCGGGCGAGAAAGTCGCGCGCGGATGGCAGACGGGCAAGGCACAGCCTTTCTCCGCCTTCGACGCGAAGGCCGAAGTGATCGCGCTGCTGGCCGCCGCGGGCGCGCCCGTGGCCAATCTGCAAAGCTTTGGCGAGGCATCGGGCGCTTACCATCCGGGTCAGTCGGGGACATTGCGCCTTGGCCCCAAGGTGGTGCTGGCCGAATTTGGCGTGCTGCATCCTTCGCTGGCTAAGCAATTCGGGATCAACGGGACGGTAGTCGCGGGCGAGATTTTCCTGGATGTGATCCCGGCCAAGCGGAAGAGCGGCTTCATGCGCGCGCCCTATGCACCGCCCGCCTTGCAGGCGGTGAAGCGCGACTTTGCCTTTGTCGTGGATGACGCGGTCGAAGCGGATGCACTGGTGCGCGCGGTCAAGGGGGCCGACAAGAAGAGCATCGTCGATGCACGATTGTTTGACGTCTTTGTTGGGCCGGGCGTCGATGAAGGCCGCAAGAGCCTGGCGATCGAGGTGACGTTACAGCCGGGCGAAAAGAGCTTTTCGCAGGAGGAGCTGGACGCCATCAGCGCCAATGTCGTGAAGGCGGCGGAGAAGCTGGGCGCGACGTTGCGGGGGTGAGGGAAACCTCGCCATTCACATTGGGGTCTGGCTGACTGATCCAGAGGGTGAATAGTGAGGCTGGCTTTACGCCATTGAAGAGAAGAGAAGGCCTTCGACAAGCTCAGTCCGAACGGAAATAGTAGGCTGGACCGACAAGATCGAAAGGTGAGGGCTGATGGACGAGCTTGTAACGATCGTGTCGGATGGTCTGACCGCCGCCATCAATCCGCTGGGCGCAGAGCTTTGGTCGCTCAGGGATTCTGCGGGGCGCGAACTCATGACCGATGCCGATCCGCGCTGGTGGACGGGGCATGCGCCCTTGCTGTTTCCTTTCGTGGGGCGGTCACGCAACGATGTGTATCGGCTGAACGGGCATGATTATCCGATGCCGCAGCACGGCTTTGCCCGGCACATGGCGTTCGCGCTGGTGGAGCATCGGCCTGAATCGGTGATCTTCCGGCTGGAGGCGGACGCGGCGACGCGGGCCGTCTATCCGTTCGATTTCCGGCTGGACATGCAGTTCGCTGTCGCGGGCCGCACGCTGATGATGACGGCCACGGTCATGAACCGGGGGGAGGCGGATATGCCCTTTTCCTTCGGCTATCATCCGGCCTTTGCCTGGCCGCTGCCCTTTGGCGGTTCGACGGAAGATCATCAGATAGAATTTGAGAAGGCGGAAACGGCACCGCTGCGCAAGGTGGGGAACGAGCCGGGGCTGATTGCGCGGGAGCATGTGCCTTCGCCGGTGGAGGGCAATATGCTTGCGCCAACTTATGCGATGTTCGAGGGCGATGCGCTGATCTGGGATGCGTTGGAGAGCGACAGCCTCTATTGGGGCGTGCCGGGGCGGACGCGGCTGAAGATCGACTTTCCCGACACGCCCTGGCTGGGGCTGTGGCAGAAGCCGGGCGCGCATTATCTGTGCGTGGAGCCTTGGGCGGGGATGGCGGATCTCGTCGGGTTCGAGGGAGATGTCTGGGACAAGCAGGGTATCATGCGCCTGTTGCCGGGCGATGAGCGGCGGTTCCGCATGGACGTGACGGTCGTGGACGTGTAACGGCGGCTTCCATGATTCCGTTCGGGCTGAGCCTGTCGAAGCCTCTTCCCTGGAAGGAAGTAAAGCCCTTCGACAAGCTCAGGGCGAACGGTTGTTTTTGTACCGAGCCCCCGACCACATCATGACCATCCCATCCCGCCGCACCTTCGCGATCATTTCCCACCCTGACGCGGGTAAGACCACGCTCACCGAAAAGCTGCTGCTGGAAGGCGGCGCAATCCATCTGGCCGGTGAGGTGAAGGCGCGCGGAGCCAATCGGCGGGCGCGGTCGGACTGGATGAAGATCGAGCAGCAGCGCGGCATTTCCGTGACCAGCTCGGTCATGACGTTCGAACGCGACGGCATCACCTTCAACCTGCTCGACACGCCGGGGCACGAGGATTTTTCGGAAGATACCTATCGCACGCTGACGGCGGTGGATTCGGCGGTCATGGTGATTGACGCGGCCAAGGGTATCGAGCCGCAGACGCGCAAGCTGTTCGAAGTTTGCCGGTTGCGCAACGTGCCGATCATCACCTTCGTCAACAAGGTGGACCGCGAGGGGCGCGATGCCTTTGCCCTGCTGGACGAAGTGGCGGACGCGCTGGCGCTGGACGTGTGCCCGATGAGCTGGCCTGTAGGCATGGGTGGCGAGTTTGAGGGGATTTACGACTTCGCCAAGAACCGGCTGCGGCAGCCCAGCGGGCCGAGCAAGGAGTTTGAGGGCAAGCAAGTGTTTGTCGAGGGCATCGAGGATGATGCGCTGGCCGAACATATTTGCGCGCGCGGCCTCGAAAAGCTGCGCGAGGAAGCGGAGCTGGCCGTTGGGGGCTATGCCGACTTCGATCTGGCGGCCTATCGCCACGGCGATCTGACGCCGGTCTATTTCGGGTCCGCGCTCAAGCTGTTCGGCGTCACCGAGCTGATCGACGCGCTCGCCGCCCATGCTCCGCCGCCGCGTGCGCAGCCGGCCGAGCCTGCGCCGGTGGAGCCGGAGCATAGCGAAGTCACCGGCTTTATCTTCAAGGTGCAGGCGAATATGGACCCGCAGCATCGCGACCGCATCGCCTTCATGCGACTGTGTTCGGGCAAGTTCCGGCGCGGCATGAAGCTGACGCCGAGTGGGTCGGGCAAGCCGATCGCGGTGCATTCGCCGATCCTCTTCTTTGCGCAGGACCGCGAGATTGCGGATGAGGCTTTTCCCGGCGACATTATCGGCATTCCCAACCATGGGACGTTGCGGGTCGGCGATACGCTGAGCGAGAAAGCGGGGGTGCGCTTTACGGGGCTGCCGAACTTTGCACCGGAAATATTGCGGCGCGTGGCGTTGAAGGACCCGACCAAGACCAAGCAGTTGAGGAAGGCGCTCGACGATCTGTCCGAAGAAGGGGTGATCCAGGTCTTTTATCCCGAGATTGGCAGCAACTGGGTCGTCGGCGTGGTCGGGCAGTTGCAGCTGGACGTGCTGATTTCACGGTTGGAAGCGGAATATAAGGTGGCCGCGGGGCTGGAACCCTCCCCCTTCGATACGGCGCGCTGGATTTCCGGTGATGAGGCGGCGGTGAAGGACCTGGCATCGTTCAACGTGGCGAACATGGCGAAGGATCGCGACGGTAACCTCGTCTTCATGGCGAAGAGTGCGTGGGATGTGGGTTACCAGCAGGAGCGGCACCCCAAGGTGAAGTTCAGCGCGACCAAGGAACGCTGAATTTCGGCGGGCGGGGGATGAGCGCCATCCTCTATAGTTTCCGGCGGTGCCCCTATGCCATGCGGGCGCGGATGGCGTTGATCATCAGCGGGCAGCAGGTGGAGTTGCGCGAGGTCGTTTTGCGCGACAAGCCTGCGTCTATGCTGGCGCTGTCACCCAAGGGCACAGTGCCGGTGCTGGCGCTGCCCGGCGGCGACGTGATCGACGAAAGTCTGGACATCATGCGCTGGGCGCTTTGCCTGCACGATCCGGAAGGGTGGCTGGAGGGGGATGACGGGGCGCTGATCGCTGCCAATGACGGGCCGTTCAAGCAACATCTCGACCGCTACAAATATGCGACGCGCCATGGGTCGGACCCGCTGGAACATCGCGCAGCCGGAATGGCGTGGCTGGGCGAACTGGAGGCGCGGCTGGAGGGCAGTGCTTTCCTGTGTGGCGCGCGCAGGATGCTTGCCGACATCGCGATCTTTCCGTTTGTGCGGCAGTTCGCGGCGGCTGATCAGGCGTGGTTTGACGCACAGCCCGTGCCGCGTGTGCAGGCATGGTTGCGCGCTTTGATCGGGTCGGAATTGTTTGACCGGGCCATGACACGCAGAGCCGCATGGCAGCCGGGTGACGCGGCGGTCTTTCTTTAGCGGCGCAGGAGGAACACGGCGTGCTCGGCGAACAGGTTGGCGTTCGCGTGGGTCGTTTCCTTGTCGCCCTTCAGGAACCATTGGCCATCGATCGTCCAGCCGCGATCCTTCACCAGCGCGCGGAAATCATCGACGGTGACATGGTGGATGTTGAGCGTGTCGTACCAGGTGTCGGGCAGCAGCCGCGTCACTGGCATGCGCCCGCCCCACATCAGCGACAACCGCCCCCGCCAATGGGCGAAATTGGGGAAGGAGACGAAGGCCTGACGGCCGATGCGTAGCAGTTCCTCCACGACCAGATCCGGGCGGCGCGTGGTCTGGAGCGTCTGGCTCAAGATCGCATAGTCGAAGCTGGCGTCGGGATAATAGGCAAGGTCGGTGTCGGCGTCGCCCTGCACGACCGACAGGCCCCGGCCGACGGCAGCGGCGACGTTGCCCGCATCCAGTTCCAGCCCGCGCGCATCCACCTGTTTCGTGTCGCGCAGCGCGGCCATGAGCGCGCCATCGCCGCAGCCGACGTCCAGCACGCGCGCGCCCGGCGTTACGGTGCGGGCGATCAGGGCGAGGTCCGGCCGAAGCGTCTCGCTCACGCGCGGCCGCCCTTGAGGAAGCCGTCGACGACGCGGTTCAGTTCCGGGCATTCGAGCAGGAACGCGTCGTGGCCGAAGGGGCTGGACAGTTCGACGAAGCTGGCCTGCGCGCCGCTGGCGTTCAGCGCATGGACGATGATGCGGGACTCTGCGGTGGGGTAGAGCCAGTCGGTGTCGAAGCTCACGAGGCAGAAGCGCGCCTTGGACGGGGCGAAGGCGGTGGCGAGGCTGCCGCCATGATCCTCCGCAATGTCATAATAGTCCATGGCGCGGGTGATATAGAGATAGGAGTTGGCGTCGAACCTTTCGACGAAGCTCAGGCCCTGATGGCGCAGATAGCTTTCCACCTGGAAGTCGGCGTCGAAGCCGAAGGTCTTGGCGTCGCGCCCTTGCAGGCGGCGGCCGAATTTCTCGGTGAGGCCCGCTTCGGACAGATAGGTGATGTGCGCGGCCATGCGGGCGACGGCTAGGCCAGCGCTCGGCACTTGGGCGTCGGCATAATAGTCGCCACCGCGCCAGTTGGGATCGGCCATGATCGCCTGACGCCCGACTTCGTGGAACGCGATGTTCTGGGCACTGTGGCGCGCGGTGGACGCGATGACGATGCAGCTTTCGACGCGATCGGGGAAGATGGTCGGCCAGCTAAGCGCCTGCATGCCGCCCATGGAGCCGCCGATGACGGCAGAGAGGCGATCTACGCCCAGATGGTCGAGCAGTAGCGCCTGCGCGCGCACCATGTCGGCGATGGTGAGTACGGGGAAGCGCATGGCATAGGGCGCGTTGCTCGACGGATCGATGCTGGCGGGGCCGCTGGAACCCATGCAGCTGCCGATGACATTGGCGCAGACGATGAAATGGCGCGCGGGGTCGATGGGCTTTCCTTCCCCCACCATGCGCCACCACCAGCCGGGCTTGCCGGTGACGGGGTGGTCGGACGCCACATATTGGTCGCCGGTCAGCGCGTGGCAGATGAGGATGACGTTCGACTTGTCCGCGTTCATCCGCCCATAGGTTTCATAGGCGATGTCGACGGGCGCCAGCGCGGCGCCGCTGTCCAGCCGGAGGGTGCCGGACAGGCGGACCTGGCGGCGGAGGCCGAAACGGCTGTCGTCGGTGAATGAGGCGCTGGCCATGGTGCAAGCGGGCTAGGACCGTGGAGGGGTGCTGTCAATCGGGTGGGGATCGGCTAGGACCGGCGGCATGAGCCAGACCCGCATTCCGATCGTCATCTATGGTCCCCTGTCATCCTATCTGGAGGAACAGCTGAAAGGCCGGTTCCAGACGCATCAGCTTGACGCGGACGTTGATCCGGCGGGCCTGCCCGATGTGGTACGGGAGGCGCGGGCGCTGGTGTCGTTCGGGTCGGTCGGCGCTTCCGCAGCGATGATGGATGCGCTGCCCCGGCTGGAGATGATCGGGCTGTTTTCGGTTGGCTATGACAAGGTCGATGTCGCCCATGCGAAGGCGAAGGGCATCAAGGTCAGCAACACGCCCGATGTCCTGACAGATGACGTGGCCGATCTGGCGGTGGGCCTGATTTACGCGGCCGTGCGCAATATCGCCGCAAACGATCGGATGGTGCGGTCTGGCGGTTGGGCGCGGGGTGGCACGGTGCCGTTGAGCGGCAGCGTTACGGGACGCCGGATCGGGATATTGGGACTGGGCCGGATCGGGCAGGCAATCGCGCGGCGACTGGAGCCGGTGGCAAGCGAGATTATTTATCATAACCGCAGGCCCGTGCCGGGCGCGCCCTATCGCTATGTGGCCGACCGCATCGCCTTTGCGCGGGAGAGCGAGGTGATGATCGTCGCGACATCGGGCGGGCCGGAAGCGCGCAGGCTGGTCGATGCGGCGATGCTGGAGGCGCTGGGGCCGCAAGGCGTGCTGATCAACATCAGCCGGGGGAGCGTGGTCGATGAGGACGCGCTGGTCGCGGCGCTGACGGAAGGGCGGATCAGTGGCGCCGGGCTGGACGTGTTCGCACAGGAACCGCACGTGCCCGAAACATTGTTCGCCATGGATAATGTGGTGCTGCAACCGCATCAGGGGAGCGCCACGGTGAACACCCGCAAGGCGATGGCCGATCTGGTGCTCGCCAATCTGGACGCGTGGGCGGCGGGCAAGCCGCTGATCACGCCGGTCGTATAGCAGCGCTTTGCCTTTGGTGCGGATGACGCTAAAGCGCGGCCATGACGAAACCTGCTCCCAAGGAATGGATTCTGGGCATTTCGCCCTATGTGCCCGGCAAGGCGGCGGCCGATGACGGGCGCCCGCTGATCAAGCTGAGCGCCAATGAAAACCCGCTGGGCACCGGCGAAGCAGCGCGGGCGGCGCTGGTCGCGGCGACGGCGGACCTTGCGACCTATCCCGATCCGGGCGCGGCGAAGATGCGCGAGGCGATTGCGGCTGTGCATGGCCTTGATCCCGCTCGGGTGATCTATGGCACCGGGTCGGACGAGTTGCTGCACATTGCGGCGAGCGCCTATGCCGGGCCGGGGGACGAGATACTTTACGTCCATTACGGCTTTTCGGTTTATGACATCGCCGCGCGGCGGGTGGGCGCGACCCCGGTGATCGCGCCGGACAAGGATTATGCGACCGACGTGGACGCGCTGCTGGCGTGCGTAACGGAAAAGACCAAGGTCGTTTTCCTCGCCAATCCGAACAACCCTACTGGCACGATGACGCCGCGCGATGAGATTGCGCGTCTGCACGCGGCGCTGCGGCCGGACATTTTGTTCGTGCTGGATCAGGCCTATGCCGAATATCTGGACGCAGACGAGGATGATGGCGGGCTGGAGTTGGCGAAGAATGCGGCCAATGTGTTGGTGACCCGCACCTTCTCCAAAATCTACGGCCTCGCCGCCGAGCGGATCGGCTGGGGCTATGCCAGTGCGGAGATTATCGACGCGCTGCATCGCATCCGCGCGCCGTTCAATGTCACCACGGCCGGACAGGCGGCGGCGATTGCGGCCGTGAAGGATCAGGCGTGGGTGGACGCCAGCCGGACGCATAACCGCCAATGGCGCGAATGGCTGGCCGATGAGGTTGCTTCGCTGTCCAACCATGGGCTGCGGGCGGTGCCGAGCAAGGCCAATTTCCTGCTGATCCTGTTCAACGGTAAGCTGACCGCCGAAGCCGCGATGAAGGGGCTGTGGGACGAAGGCTTCGCGACCCGCTGGCTGCCCGGCCAGGGGCTGCCCAATGGCCTGCGCATCACCATCGGCACCGAAGAGCAGGTGCGCGCGGTCGCGGCGAAGCTGCGGGCGATGGCGGAGGCGGCCTGAATCATGCTGCCTTTCTCCCGCGTCACCATCATCGGCCTTGGCCTGATCGGCTCATCGCTCGCGCGGGCGATCCGCGAATATATGCCGACGGTTCGGGTGACTGGGCATGATGCCGACCCAAATGTGCGGCAGATCGCGCGGGCGATCGACCTGTGCGACGATGTGACCGACACGGCGGGCGCGAGCGTGACCGACGCCGATCTGGTCGTGCTGTGCGTGCCGGTGCGGGCCATGGGCGCGGCGGCGACGGAGATTGCGGACGACCTGCCCGCCGATGCGATCGTGAGCGATGTGGGATCATGCAAGGCCGATGTGCTGGCGCAGCTGAACGCGGCCCTGCCCGGACGGGTCATCATCCCCGCACATCCGGTCGCCGGGACCGAGAACAGCGGGCCTGAGGCGGGTTTTGCCAGCCTGTTCCAAGGGCGCTGGTGCATCGTCACGCCGCCCGCCGGAGCTGATCCGGCGGCGGTCGAGCGCATTTCCGAACTATGGCATCGCGTCGGCGCGGATGTCGAGACGATGGACCCGCAGCATCATGACCTGGTGCTGGCCGTGACGAGCCATCTGCCGCACCTTATCGCCTATACCATCGTCGGCACGGCGAGCGATCTGGAAGATGTGACCCAGTCCGAGGTCATCAAATATTCCGCGGGCGGTTTTCGCGACTTCACCCGCATTGCGGCGTCCGATCCCACCATGTGGCGCGACGTGTTCCTGGCGAACAAGGACGCGGTGCTGGAGATGCTGCAACGTTTCTCCGAGGATCTGTCGGCTTTGCAGCGGGCGATCCGGTGGAATGACGGGGATACACTGTTCAACCTGTTCACCAAGACGCGGGCCATCCGGCGGTCGATCATCGAACAGGGGCAGGATGATCCAAAGCCCGACTTCGGGCGGCGTCACTAGGGCGCGATCGTCTTACGCTGAAGCATCGGCATTAAGGCTGATTTTTCGTCCCCCCGGGCTCGACCCGCGGTCCACTGTCTCGGCAGCGTCAGAAAAGAAGCGGGACCGCGGATCAAGTCCGGGGTGACAATCACTCAAACATGATCATGGGCTCAGCTTGTCCGAGGAATGCGCGGGATTCAGCGCGTTGATCGCAGCATAGACGCGGGCTTCGGCGTCTCGGCGATCCAGGCCGGTGGGGATGACCTCGCCGACCTTGTAGGTGATGATGCCCGCGCGCTTCATGAACTTGCCGCGCGGGGAAAGGCGCCCGCTATCGATCGCGATGGGAACGACTGGCAGGCCGAGGAGAGAATAAAGGCCCGCGAAACCCGCCCGCAACGGTGGCGCTTCGCCATGGGGCACGCGCGTTCCTTCTGGAAAGAGGCACACGGCGCGTCCCTGTTCGGTCGCTGCGCGAGCGGCGGCGCGCAGCGTACGCAGGGCGCTGGCCCCGGAGCTGCGTTCCACGGGGATGAGACCGTAAAGCCGGGCGATCCGGCCCCACAAAGGGATGTCGAGCAGTTCGCGCTTTGCCGCGATGACGGGCCGATCGAACAGGCAAAGCAGGTCGATGGTTTCGAACATCGACTCATGCTTTACGATATAAAGATAGCTGCCGTGCGGCAGGTCGCCTTCAACGCGCACCTTTTGCCCAAGGAGCCAGCGCGTGCAGAAGCGGTGAAAGCGGCCCCATGCCGTCGCCACCACCGGGACCCCCGCAGGCCATGGCCATGCCACAGCCAAAGCAGCAAGAACCAGCAGCAAGGAGCCGCTGTAGAATATCAGCGTATAGGCAAGCGAACGCAGAGCGGTGATCATCGGGCCGTTCTTCAAATCCCGACGAGCGCGGCGGCGCGGCGGAGGAGATATTTATTATATTCCCGCATCAGCATGCGGAGGCTGGGCCTGCTGGGCACGGCGTCATAGACGATCGTCAGATTGCCCGGCACCGCTTGGCGCAGTTCAAGCGCGGCGCGGCGCATGTGCCAGTCCGTCGTGATGAGGCGGACGGTGCGGAAGTCCCTGCGCTCCAGCCAATGGGCGGTTTCGATGGCGTTGGAGCGGGTGTCGATCGCTTCACGGCCCAAAGTGATGCAGCAGGAAAATAGCCGTTCGGGCCTTTCATATTGTGCCGCCAGTTCCGCCGGGCGGACAGAGCGATCAACGCCGGAGATCAGCATTCGCTTTGCCGCGCCCTCCTCAAGCAGGGCAAGGCCGCGATCGATCCGGCCAGCGCCGCCCGTCAGCACGACGATGGCGTCGGTCGCGCGGCC
This sequence comes from Sphingobium sp. Cam5-1, assembly GCF_015693305.1. Taxonomy (NCBI): domain Bacteria; kingdom Pseudomonadati; phylum Pseudomonadota; class Alphaproteobacteria; order Sphingomonadales; family Sphingobiaceae; genus Sphingobium; species Sphingobium sp. Cam5-1. The sequence goes on from NZ_CP065138.1 coordinate 2,391,072, forward strand.
ATCGAGCGGCTGGGGCAGGAAGATCGCGAACCAGGCGAAACCCAATATCCAGGCGAGCAAGGTCACCGCAAAGAGGCGGACGATCATAGGAGCCGCCCCAGGGATCGCAGCACGGTCCATCGTGCGGCCAGCGTCGAGAGCAGGACGCCGCCGATGGGCAGGGTGGCAAGGATCAGCCAACTGCTCCACGGCAGGCTGATCGCCGCCAGCAGATCGGACCCTGTCGCCGCGAGCCGGGTGCCGAGCAGGATGATGACCAGCAAGGCGGTGACAAAGCCCAGCAGGCCGCCGAACAGCGCATCGAGGCCGATGCGCCGCTGGAACAGCCGGGCGATCTGCACATCGGTGGCGCCCATCAGGTGGAGCACGTCGATCGTGCCGCGATGGCTGTCATGCGCCGCGCGCGCGGCAAGCACGACGATGGCGGCGGTGGCGAGCGCCATCAGCAGAACGATGCCAGCGGCAAGCCCGCCGAGCGCGGCGAGCAGGCTGCCGAGCGGCTGGAGGAAAGCGGCGTGGGGTTCGACGCGGATGTTCGGCGACAGGGTGGCGAGGGCGCGGCCCAGCCGCTGCACCTTGGCCGCCGTCGCGCCGGGGGTTAGTTCGACGTCGATCAGCGCCGGGATGGGCAGGTCACCACTTGCCGCATCCTGGCCGAGCCACGGACGGATCTGGTCAGCGAGGGTCGCCGGATCGACTGGATGGACGGCGCTAACGTCAGCAGATTTGCGCAGCAGCCGGGCGGCGGCCCCGCTCAGCGCCTCGCGTCGGTCGGCATTGGCTTCCACAATCTGGACCGTGGCGCGTCCGGCAAGGTCGGCGCCAACCGACTGCACCGCTGCCGCGAGGCCAAGGCCGGAGGCGGCGGCAAGGACGGTCAGGAACATCATGATCGCAATGACCCAGGGCATGGGTCCGGCGACGCGGCCTTCGGGCAGCAGCCGGTGGCGGGCGGCAGCGGCGGCGCGGCGGTCTGCTCCGGTCATGATGCTGCCGCGCCCTGCGGCCGGGGCGGGTAGCGCAGTGACCCGGTGGGGTCTGACAGGCGGCCCTTGTCCAGCCGCATCATCTGCGCGCCTTCGACCTGACCGATCAACGGCAGGTCGTGAGTGGCGACGACGATGGTGGTGCCGAGGCGGTTGAGCGCTTCGAACAGGGTGAGCAGACGGCGGGCCATATCGGCATCGACGTTGCCGGTGGGTTCGTCCGCGACGAGGATTTCGGGCCGAGCGATGACAGCGCGGGCGATGGCGACGCGCTGCTGTTCTCCGCCCGATAGGGTCGCCGGGCGCGCCTGCCCCCGGTCGCCGAGGCCGACCCAGTTGAGCATCTCCGAGACCGAAGCGTCGATCTCGCTTTCCTCCATGCCTGCGACCCGCAGCGGCAGGGCGATATTATCATAGGCGGACAGGTGGGCGACCAGCCGGAAGTCCTGGAAAACAACGCCGATGCGGCGGCGAAAGCCCGGCAGACGCTTGCGAGGGAGCGTCACCACATCCTCCCCAAACAATCGGATGACGCCGCGACTGGGACGCTGGGCGAGGTAGAGAAGCTTCAGCAGCGACGTCTTGCCCGCGCCCGACGCGCCGGTCAGGAAATAGAAGCCGCCGCCATGCAGCGAGAAGCTGACGTCGGACAGCGTTTCGCTGTCCAGACCATAGCGCAGGCCGACATTTTCGAACTGGACGATCGCCGACATGCTTCGATGAATGCGCCTGCGCGCTCCCTGCTTCCCCTTGAGGTACAGCCATGGCACAGCGGGCAGGCAGGCGTAAAGCTTCAAGCGCCATCATCCGCCGAGTCGCGGCATCTTGCGCCCGCCCATTCAATGCCGCTTGCCCTCGAGTCCCAGCCATGGCTATGAAGCGTCATGATCCTGGTGTGTCCCAATTGCGCCACGCGCTATATTGTGCCGGACAGCGCCGTCGGCCCCGATGGCCGCCAGGTTCGCTGCGCCTCCTGCAAACATAGCTGGTTCCAGGAAGGTGCGGCTCTGCCGGTCAGGGAAAAGGCCGTGGAGATGGCGGAAGCGCCCGTCGCCGCCGAACCGCGCCCCGCCCCTCCGCCGCCTGCTCCCCCTCCTCCTGCTGCGCCTGTCGAGGTTCCGGCTGAGCCTGCACGGGTAGTAGAGGCGGTAGCTGCGCCGATACCCGAGCCAGTGGCGGTCGCGCCGAGCATGTCGGCAGCGCAGACTGATAACAGCGTCGATGATATTTACGGTCGGCACCGTGAAGAGCCAGCGGAAAGCTATGCCGCGCCGGTCAGGCCGCGTCGCAATCGCCTGAAGCTGTGGACCTATGCGGCGGTGCTTTTCTGCCTGGCGGTTGGCGGCATAGGCGGCGCGCTCTGGTATTTCGGTACGCCAAGCTGGGCGGTCAATCTGGGCTTTGTTTCCGAAGAGGGCGATCCGGACCTGCTATTCTACCTGTCCAAGCCCGCCGAGCGGCGCAAGCTGCCGACCGGGGAGGAATATTTCGCCTTTGGCGCGCGGATCGTGAACAGCGGGAAGCAGACTTTGCCGGTGCCGCCTGTGCTGGTGCAGTTGCGCGATCAGCAGAACAGGCTGGTGTTCAGCTGGACGACGAAGGCGGATCGCACCAGCCTGAAGCCCGGCGAAGAAGCGTCGATCAACGAAAGCCGGATCGACATTCCGAAAAATGCCGAGAATTTGTCGCTGACGTTCGTTCAGTGAGCCTATCAGGCGCGGCAGACATAGAGGGATTTTGATTGTCGCGCAGAGCCCGCAAAGAGCGCAGAGCTGGCATCATGCAGATTAGAGCGCGCTGCGTTTAATAGGACGCAGATCGCGCGCTCTAGTTTTTTGTTATCGCATCCTTTTAAGCGCAAAACCGGTTCCCACTTTTGCGCACGATGCTCTAGCTTTGCGTCCTCTGCGGGCTCTGCGCGAATACTGATTCTCGCGGAAGCGTGGCGATGCTGTGCGAGGTGCGAGCGCCCTGCCCGCTCCGTTCGCCATGAGCCTGTCAAAAGCCTCTTTTTTCAAGAAAGTAAAGCCCTTCGACAAGCTCAGGACGAACGGTCATTGTGGGGCGGATGGTTTCACGGATAGCTCACCGTCTTGGGCCGTCCTTGCGGGATTGGGATGAATTCCTGATCGTCGCCGGGGATCAGCGGGAAGCGCATCGCCTCCCAATCCTCGCGTGCCTGATAGAGGCGATCGGTCGAAGAGGAGACGAAATTCCACCAGACATGGCGCGGCGTCTTGAACGCCTCGCCGCCGCAATAGATTACGCGGCCGCCATCGACGCTCATCAATGTGGCGCGGGTGCCGGGACGCAGGACGTAGAGCGTCTGGGGCAGCAGGGCGACGCCATCGAGTGCCGCGTCTCCGCCAGCGACATAGATGGCGCGCTCGTCCGCGTCGGTATCGATCGGTACGGTCCCGCCGGGAGATAGCTGGATGTCGGCGTAGATGGTGTCGGCATAGGTGGTGACGGGCGAGGTCGCTCCCCACAAGCTGCCCATGATGACGCGCGCGCTCGCCCGGCCGCAGTCGATGACGGGCAAACCGCCTTCGCTGACATGTTCGAAGGCTGGCGCCATTTCCTCGATGCCATCCGGCAGAGCGAGCCATGTCTGAATGGCCGAGATTTTGGACTCGCGCGCGCGGTCGCTGTCGGGGGAACGTTCGGAATGGACGATGCCGCTGCCTGCGGTCATCAAATTGATCGCGCCCGGCTCGATCAACTGCTCCGTGCCCAATGAGTCCCGGTGGAGGAAGGCGCCCTCGAACATATAGGTGACCGTCGAGAGATTGATGTGCGGATGTGGGCGCACGTCGATGCCCTGCCCCGCGCCGATCTTCGCGGGTCCGGCCTGATCGAAGAAGATGAAGGGGCCGACCATCGTCCGCCCCGGCGCGGGCAGTGAACGATGGACGCGGAAGTCGCCCAGATCATGGGTGGTCGGGCTAACGGTCTGGATGACGAGGTCGTGTAACGTCATGAGCTTTCCTCTGATCAGGATTCGCCGGGCGCGCGGGCCTTGATCGCCAGCGCGTGAACCTTGTCGCGCAGCAGATCGGCGAGTGCGGCGTTGACCAGCCGCTGGCGCGCAACGCGGTTTTTCGCCGCGAACTCGGCCGAGACGATCTCCACCGTGAAATGGCTTTCGCCCGATCCGTCATGTCCCGCATGACCGCGATGCTTCTCGCTGTCATCGATCACGGCGAGATGCTCTGGCGACAGGGCGGCGCGCAGCCGCTGTTCGATTTCGGTGGCCACCGGGCCTTTCAGTTGGGTGCTCATCGCCCCTATATAGGCCCTTTGTTCCATCATGCATCAGGGCAATCTTGTCTACCGACCCCTACTCGACCCGCCGTTTCAACCGCTTCCATGGCCGCGTGGAAAGTGACCGCCCCTGCGCGGTCGATGGGTGCGCCGAGCCCGGAGAGTTTCGCGCGCCCCCGCTGGAGGGCGCGGCACCCAATCAGGAAGGCCCGCGCTGGCGCTGGCTGTGCCTGGATCATGTGCGCGAATTCAATCAGGGCTATAATTTCTTCACCGGCATGAGCCCCGACGAAATCGCCGCTGCCCAACGACCCTTTGCGGGATGGGAGCGGGAGACGCGCGCCTTTTCATCGAACGCCACCAGCCCGCCGCCCAAATGGTCCGACTTTCAGGACCCGCTTGATGCGATTGGTGCGAAGTTCAAGGAGCGGGTGGCAAAGGCACGTGCCGACAGCCAGATGCGGCAGGATGGCAAGTTCCTGTCCAAGCAGGATCGCGAGGCGCTGTCCGTCATGGGCCTGTCCATCGATGCGGATCGCAAGGCGTTGCGACAACGTTATACCGAACTGCTGCGCCGCTATCATCCCGACCATAATGGCGGCGACCGCAGTCACGAAAGCGCGTTGCAGGGCGTGATCGAAGCCTATGGGCTGCTGCGCAAGGCGGCTGCCTTCGCGTGAACAGGCAGGCCGCGCCGGATGGATTGGCCACTCGACACCGGCGTTCCCCATGGGTTACGGCGGAGGAGAGCGAATAGAAAGAAGAGCAATGACCGACATTCCCAACGTCCAGCCCGATACCCGATCAGAGACGCTGCTGGCCGCGCCCGACCGTGAGGTGGATGCGCGGGACGTGTTCGGCATTGATGTCGATATGAAAATCCCCGCCTTTTCCGAAGCGGACGAGCGGGTGCCCGATCTTGATCCCGCCTATGTCTTTGATCCGGACACCACGCTCGCGATTCTGGCGGGCTTTGCCTATAACCGGCGCGTCATGGTGCAGGGCTATCATGGCACGGGTAAGTCGAGCCATATCGAGCAGGTCGCCGCGCGGTTGCGCTGGCCCTGCATCCGCATCAACCTGGACGCGCATATCAGCCGTATCGACCTGGTTGGCCGTGATGCGATCGTGCTGCGGGATGGGCAGCAGGTTACCGAGTTCCGTGAAGGATTGCTGCCTTGGGCGTTGCAGCGTCCCGTCGCGTTGGTGTTTGACGAATATGATGCCGGGCGCCCCGATGTCATGTTCGTGATCCAGCGCGTGCTGGAAACCGATGGCAAGATGACGCTGCTGGACCAGAACCGTGTGATCCGGCCCAATCCCCATTTCCGCCTGTTCGCGACCGCCAACACGGTGGGGCTGGGCGACACGACTGGCCTCTATCATGGCACGCAGCAGATCAATCAGGGCCAGATGGACCGGTGGAATCTGGTGGTGACGCTCAATTACCTGCCCGCCGCGACCGAGGCTCAGATCGTCCTCGCCAAGTCGGGCGAATATGACCATGAAGGCGGCCGCAAGGAAGTCGAGAATATGATCAAGGTGGCGGAACTGACCCGCCAGGGCTTCATCAATGGCGATATCTCCACCGTGATGAGCCCGCGCACCGTGATCAGCTGGGCGCAAAATGCGTTGATCTTCAAGAATATCGGCTTTGCCTTCCGCCTGTCCTTCCTCAACAAATGCGATGAGGCGGAACGGCCGCTGGTGGCGGAATATTATCAGCGCGTGTTCGGCAAGGACCTGCCCGAAAGCGTCGCCCACCGGGCGGATTGACGCAATGATAGTCGTAGAGCGCATCGCGCCGGATGGCAGCGCGCACCGGGTCAACATCCGGGGCCATGAGCTGATCGTCGATATGACGCCGCCTGACGGGCATGACGCCGGACCCGATCCGCACGACCTGTATGATTCGGCATTGGGTGCGTGCAAGGCGATGACGATGCTCTGGTATGCCCAGCGCAAGGGTATTCCGGTCGAGGGTATCCATGTTGGCGTCATCCGTGACGCGAGTGAGGAACGGGACGGCATCTATCGACTGACGACGCGGATCGCGCTGAGCGGGCCGTTGTCGCCGGAGCAGCATGACACGCTGATCGGCGTCGCCGCGCGCTGCCCGGTTCACAAGCTGATGAGCGAAGTCGAGACGCGGATCGAGACGATCGCCGTGCCGCCAGTTGGCGAGGGCGAACGGCCGTGACGGACACCAACGCCCTGATCGCTGATCAGCGCCGTTTGCCGTTGGAGCGCGCGTTCAACCTGCGCGACTTTGGTGGCTATGCGACGGCGGATGGGCGCGTGGTTCGTCGTGGCGCGCTTTTTCGGTCTGGGACGATGGCGTTGCTGAGCGATGCGGACGCCGCGCATTTGCGATCGCTGGGCATCCGTGCGATCTGCGATTTCCGGCGAGGCAATGAGCGCAGCGCCGAACCCACGATCTGGCACGGGGCGGAGGTCGATTATTTCTGCCGCGATTATAGCGAGAGCAGCGGCGTTCTGGGCGATATGCTGAAGCGGAAGGACGCGACCGCGCAGGACATGCGGGATGCGATGATCGCGCTCTATCGTGCCATTCCGGTGGACCACGCCGCATCCTATCGGGCGATGTTCGGGCAGATTGCCGCCGGGCGCCTGCCGATCATCATCAATTGTTCGGCTGGCAAGGACCGCACCGGTGTGGGCGCGGCGTTGATCCTGGCGGCCTTGGGCGTGCCGCGTGAGACGATCGTTGAGGATTATCTGCTGACCAAAGAGCATGCCGATTGGAATTGGCTGCTGAACCAGCGCAATTCGCTGGTTGCGCGGGCATGGTCTGCCCGGGCGGAGGCGTTGGAACCCGTGCTGACCGTTGAGGTGGCTTATCTGGATAGCCTGTTCGCAGAGCTGGACGCGAACCATGGCGGGATTGAGGGGTATCTGGCCGGATCGCTTGGTATTGACGAGGATGCGCGCCAGGCCTTGCGCGAAAGGCTGCTCGACTGATGGCGGAGCGGTCGCCTTTGGATGCATTCAAGGACGTGCTGTCGGGCGCGGCCCGGTCAATCGCGCGCGATGCCGAGGTCGAGGTGGGCTTCACCGCCGACGCGCCGCATATGGCGGGCAAGGCGATCAAGGTGCCGACTCCGGGCAGGAACCTGCCGCCCGATCAGGTAGCGCTCGCTCGCGGGTTTGCTGACGCCAATGCGCTGCGCCTGCGCCACCATAATGCGCGTATGCATACGGCCGCTGCCCCAGCCGATGCGACCGCGCGCGCAGTCTACGACGCGGTCGAGCAGGCGCGGGTGGAGGCGATTGGATCGCGGGCGATGGAAGGGGTGCGCGACAACCTCAACCATGCGCTGGACTTGCGGCTGAAGTCGGACCCGCTGCGCCGGGCGCGATCGGCCGATGAAGTGCCGCTTTCGACGGCGCTGGCGCTGAAGGTGCGCGAGCGGTTGACCGGCCAGCCGATCCCCAAGGATGCCATCACCGGCATGGCGATGGTCGATGCGTGGATCGAGGAGAAGGCGGGCGCCGACCTCGATGCGTTGGGCCTCGCCATCGACGATCAGCGGGCTTTCCAGAAGCTGGCGCAGGCCATGCTGGAGCATCTGCAACTCGTTGAAAGCGATGTGCCGCCTCAAACCGATGAGGAGGAGCCGCAGGACGAAGGCAAGGACGAGGAAGAGCAACAGGAAGAAGGCGACTCCGGCGAGGAGGACGCTGGCGACAGCGATATGAACGCCGAGGCGCGCGCCGAGGATCAGGGCGGCGACAGCGAGGAAGGCGAGACGGACTATAGCGACGATTTCGACGCCGACAGCGATGAAGGCGCCGACGACATGGGCGATGAGGGCATGATGCCCGTCCGTCCCAACCGGCCGATGTCCGACTTGCCGCCCGGTTTCGACTATAAACCCTATACGGTCGCGCATGACGAGGTGGTGACCGCCGAGGATTTGTGTGACGAGGATGAGCTGAACCGCCTGCGCGGTTTTCTCGACCAGCAGCTCGTCAGCTTGCAGGGCGCAGTGACGAAACTCGCCAACCGGCTGCAACGGCGGTTGATGGCGCAGCAGTCGCGGTCGTGGGACTTCGATCAGGAGGAAGGGCTGCTCGATGCGGCGCGGCTGGCGCGGATCGTCATCGATCCCACCCGCTCGCTTTCCTACAAGATCGAGCGCGATACCGAGTTTCGCGATACGGTCGTAACGCTGCTGATCGACAATAGTGGTTCGATGCGCGGTCGGCCGATCAGCATCGCCGCGATCAGCGCCGACATCATGGCGCGCACGCTGGAGCGCTGTGGGGTGAAGACGGAGATTTTGGGCTTCACCACGCGCGCGTGGAAGGGTGGGCAGAGCCGCGAGGATTGGCTGGCAGCGGGACGTCCGCCGATGCCGGGGCGCCTCAATGACCTGCGGCACATCATCTACAAGAAGGCCGACGAGCCGTGGCGTCGGGCGCGGCGGAATCTGGGCCTGATGATGCGCGAGGGGCTGCTGAAAGAGAATATCGACGGCGAGGCATTGCTGTGGGCGCATCAACGCCTGATCGCGCGCAATGAGGAACGCCGTATCCTGATGGTGATTTCCGACGGTGCTCCGGTCGATGACTCCACCCTGTCGGTGAACAGCGGCACCTATCTGGAGCGCCATCTGCGGCAGGTGATCGAGTGGATCGAGAACCGGTCGCCGGTGCAGCTGGTGGCGATCGGCATCGGTCATGACGTCACCCGCTATTACCGGCGGGCCGTCACCATCATGGATGCCGAACAGCTTGGCGGGACGATGGTGGAGCAGCTAGCCGGGCTGTTCGACGAAGATTAGGCCGAGACTGTCCCGGCTTGGGCATCTCAGCCCGGCCTTCCCTTGAAAAGAAGATCGGCGATCTCGACCTTGGTGCAGGGGTGAGCAGGCCTTTGTTGAGGAGTGTGCCATGAGTGTCGCCTTTCGCCGCGAGAGCGACGAGGAGCATCTGGAGCCAACGTTCGAGATTCCGATTCCGCCGGGCCCCAATTGGGTGACGACGCGCGGGCTGCGGCTGACGCGCGAGAAGGTCGAGGCGCTGGAAGCGATGGATGCGGCGGCCATGGCTGAAGAGGATGCGAAAAAGCATAAGCGCGAACTGCGCTACTGGCGTACGCGGCTGGCGACGGCGCATCTTCAGCCAGCAGCGGCGGGGGACGCGGTGACCTTTGGTTCGCGCGTGACGTACCGGCTGAACGGCACGGAAAAGCGGATCGACATTGTCGGCGATGACGAGGCGGAACCGGCGGAGGGGCGGATCGCCTTCACCGCGCCGCTTGCGCGCGCGATGATGGATGCGGAAGCGGGCGAGAGAATCGACTTCGCGGGCAAACCGGGCGCGATCACCATCATGGCCATCGAAACGATCGACGGAGAATAGCGCCGGTCATCAGAGGCCTTGCAATAGAAAAGCCCTCCAGTTTTATGCTGGAGGGCCTTTTTAATGTGTCAGCCGTTGCGGCCAGCTTCGAAGAGGAACCAGGCGCGCTCTTCGGCCTGATCCGTCCAGTCATCGACAATGCCTTCGGTCGCGTTGTCACCCGCTTCGGTGGCGGCGGATTTGGCGGCCCGTAGCGATTCGACGAGGCGAAGATTATCCTCGCGCAGTTCGTTCAACATGTCGGCGGGGCTGACATATTCCGCGTCATTATCCTTGATCGACTGGTGGCGGCCAATGTCGCCGATCGACCGCAGGGTGGTGTTGCCGGTCTTGCGCACGCGTTCGGCAATGGCATCGGTTACCGCCAGGATTTGCGCCGCCTGCTCATCGAACATCAGGTGATAGTCGCGGAAATGCGGCCCCGACACATGCCAGTGGAAATTCTTGGTCTTGAAATACAGCGCATAGCTGTCCGCGAGCACGCCGTTGAGCGCTTGAGCCACGGACTTTGTGGCGTTGCTGCGCAGGTCGGTGGGTGTCTTGAGGTCGGGGGCTGTCATATCTTGCTCCTGGCTCGTGAAAATGATTTCGGGGGTATAATGATCTGATGGCAATAAGGTGCCATTCCCCCGCAGGAATTACCCGACGAAATCATCGCTCAGACTGATCCATTCCGTCGATCAGTAAGAGCGCCTACACCAGCCCCATGGCGGTTACGCCCAGCATCAACGCGATGATCAGCATCAACGCGGCGGCGGTCAGGCGGATTGCCCTGACGGGCCTTACAGGCAGGACGCGGTCACGGAGCAAGACGACCGGAACAAGCGCCGCCGTCACGCCGACCGCGCCGCCAACTCCGGCCAGCAATGGCTCGGCCGTCCGCGTCGCGATGCCCAGTATCAGGAATTGAGAGCCGTCGCCAAAGCCAAGGATAAACAGCCCCAGCGCCGTGGTGAGGAACGGCCCCGTCGGCCATTCTGCGAGCGGATCGGGAGCCTTCACCCGCCAAAGAAGACCTATGCCCAAGAACAGCACGGCCAGGGCAAGAAACAGCAGCCGCGCATCAGAACCCAGCATCGGCGCCAGAAAAGCGCCCGCGACGGCGCCGATCGCCGCATTGGCCGCGGCGGCCAGCATGATGCCCGCAATGATCGCGCCATCGCGGCTGAAACGCGTCGCCAGCGTCAGCACCAGCAATTGATTCTTGTCGCCAATCTCAGCCAGGAAGCATCCGAGCAGCGCGGTCAGCAATGCATCCATCGGCAGGGGCGGTCGTCAGCAGGAAAGCGGCGTTCCGGCGGTCGCTGCCGGTTTCGCTGCCATGAGGATCGGTATCACCTGCGCATCGGACATTTCCGCCGCGATGGCATCCCGCATCAGGTCGAGGTAGGACAATATGACCGGCCCCGTGCCCTGCAACGACAGCGCGGATTGCAGCGTGTCCGCCAGCCCTTCGACGCTATCGAGATGATAGGCGCGGGCGACATGGCGAATCTGGTCAACTTCATCGCTCCATCGCAGCAGGCTCACCTGCCCGCGCTGCCCCGCAAGGCCGTCGACGCGGCGCAGCATATCTGCAAGAATGGCCAGCATCGGATCATGTCGCATGGGAAGCATCCCCCTGTCCTGTCGCTCCGATAACAACCTGCACCAGAACCTGTTAAGGCCGCGTAAAGTCTAGCATGGAGCCGCATCGGCCGCCACGCGCGTCTTGACATTATCCCGAATCTCCCTCATGGGCGGCTGCTGAAACGGGGCGGCCCTTCACGGGGCCGCTTCTCTTTTTCACGATATTCACGACCAGGAACCAGGGCCATGGCCAAGCCAGCAACCGTCAAGATTCGCCTCGTCAGCTCGGCTGACACCGGTTTCTTCTATGTTACCAAGAAGAACCCGCGCACGAAGACCGAGAAGCTGAGCTTCCGTAAGTATGACCCGGTCGTGCGCAAGCATGTCGAGTTCAAGGAAGCCAAGATCAAGTGATCTGAAGACGGCTTCGGTCGCTTCGATCCATTTGATGGCTTCGATGGCAAAGGCCCGCCCCTGTCAGGGAGCGGGCCTTTCCTTGTGTCATGGGAACTGCGCTTCCATTCGTTTCGCACGTGTCGAGAAACGGTTTTGAGAGGCTGTTCGACTTCGCTCGAAGCGAACGGAGGAGGGCATAAAGCCCTCCCACCCATCAGTTGCCGACCGGCTGACCGTCGGTGCGCGTCACGACGATGGTCGATGAGCGCGGCTGCTGCCCCGCGACCGGCCAGTCGCCCGTGGGATGCTGGATGTTGACGAAGAAGGTCTTGAGGTCCGGCGTGTAGGCGATGCCGGTGATCTCGCACCCAGCAGGGCCGACCAGGAAGCGCTTGGACTGCTTGCTGGTCTGATCGACATAGAACATCGCGTTGTGGCCAAAGGCCTGATCGATGGTCGTGCCGGTCACGCCCGAATTGCCGGGGACACTGTGGTCCGTCTGCACCCACAGGCGACCCTGCGGATCGATGCGGATGCCGTCCGGGCTGGAGAAAGTGTCGCCATTGATATTGCCGACCAGATTGGCCCCGCCGGAGGCCAGGGCGGGATCGCCCGCCAGCAGGAAGATTTCCCAGGTGAAGGTCGTCGCCAGCGGCGAATTGTCCTTCTCCTTGAACTTGATGATGTGACCGTGGAGGTTGCGCGTGCGCGGATTGGCCGCGTCGGTGACCTGACGGCCGCTATTGTTGGTGAGCGTGCAATAGATGGCGCTGTTGTCCGGCGCGACAGTGAGCCATTCCGGACGATCCATCACGGTGCCGCCCGCGACGCGCGCGGCCGACTTGGTGTTGATCAGCACATCCGCCTGGCTATTGAAGTTGACGACGACCGGCGCGGGCGGCGTCGTGCTCTGGCTGACGTTGCCGGGGTCCGAAGCGCCGGGCAGCAGGCCATTCTGCCCCTGCACCAGAGCGCGCCATTCGCCCGTACCGTCGGCGTTGAAGCGGGCGACGTAGAGCGTGCCATAATCCAGCATGCCGGTATTGGCGGCGCGGTTGGATGTGCTGAACGCGCGATCGGGCACGAATTTATAGATGCAGCCCGGCGTGCTGTCGTCACCCATGTAAAAGGCGACGCGGTTGTTGCTGTCGGCCATATGCGCGACATTTTCATGGTCGAACCGGCCCATGGCGGTGCGCTTCGTCGGATCGGCCAGTTCCTGATAGGGGTCGATTTCAACCACCCATCCGTAATTTTGCGCGGGCTGCGTCGGGTCGAGATAATTGTCCGTAGTCTCTTCGCAGGTCAGATAAGTGCCCCAGGGCGTGCGGCCGGACGAGCAATTGTTGAGCATGCCCTTGATCGTGCCGGACAATTGGCCCGCAGCGGGTCCGCCCGCGCGATAGCTGCTGTTGCCGGTGTAGCGCTTGTTGAAGCGCGAGCCTGCCTTGATGGCCCATTTACCGTCAGTGCCCTTGGCGACTTCCACCACCGAGATGCCAACCGCGGAGAGCGCCAGCGCTTTCTGGTCGGCTGTTGCCGCGGCCGCATCATAGCTGCCTGCGAACAGGATTTGGGTGTCGGGATATTCATGATTGATCGCGATCAGTCCACCACTGTTGGCGTCGGTGCCGGACAGCGCGAAATATTCCATGCCATCATGGTTGCCGCCCGCCCATTTTTCGGCGTCAGCTGGGGTCGGGAAGCTGCCGGAATAGGGGGTGCCAGCCTCAACGGAGTCCCCCGCCTTCAGCAGGACATCGACGGTGTAGCCAGCCGGGACCGTCACGGTATCATTCTGGTTGGCGGCAACCGGCGCGAAGGCAATCGCATAGCTGGGCGCGGGCGTCGGAGTAGGCGTGGGGCCAGGCGTCGGGGTTGGGAAGGCGGTATCCTCATCATCACCGCAGGCCGCCAACGTGCCGAGCATCGGCAGAATCGAAAGCCCCAGCAGACCGTTCTTCAGCACGGAACGGCGGCCGGGATTGGCGGCGACGATGGCTTCGAGGCAGTTATTGCCTGCGTCGATGCTGGGTTCCGCATCGCGAAATGGCGCGCGCGCCTCGTCAGTAAGGTGAGACATGAATTACCCCTGTTTCCAGATTGGACTGTCGGCGGAATGCCGCGTCCCTGGGCCGGGGCTTGGCAGCGCTGCGTGAAATCAGCGCTTCATTTCAGGGACATGGGCATGAAAGACCGATGACGGTCCGATGACATCATCGCCCGCCGTCACAGCAGGGCATTCACCTGCTCGACAAAGCGCAGCACCGAAATGGGCTTCGACACATAGGCCTGCGCGCCCGCGCCGCGAATCCGGTCTTCGTCGCCCTTTCCGGCATAGGCGGTCACGGCCATGATCGGGACGGATGCCAAACGCGGATCGCGCTTCAGCGAGACGATCAGGTCGAGGCCGCTGACATGGGGCAGGTGAATGTCGGTGATCACCAGATCCGGGCGGAACTCCAGCGCTTGCGAAACGACGTCGCGCCCATCCCGCAATGGCAGCACTTCATGGCCATGCGCGCGCAGAAGGTCGCAAAAAAGTTTGAGATTGAGTTCGTTGTCCTCGACAACGAGCACGCGCTTTGCCACCAGTCACCCGCGTTAAATGATGCGCATATTAAAAGCGCGCTGATACAATTGCCCCTTGCCGAGAATCAATCATGCGTTCCGACAGCCCCGATAGCAAGCAACTTGGCCCGGCCGATGGCGAAGAAGCCCTGACGCTGGCCCTGATGGCGCTTGCCTGGACCCTGGGCGATGAGCAGCGGGCGGATCGGCTGCTGGCGCTCACTGGACTGGACGCGGACGCGTTGCGCGCTGGCGTGAATAATCCTTCGGTCCTGCGGGCGGTGCTGGATTTTCTGGCCGATCATGAGCCGGATTTGATCGCCTGTGCCGAGGCGCTTGATACCAAGGCAGAGGCGCTGATCGCGGCGCGGCGGGCGCTGGGCCGATGAACCGTCCCCTGATCATCACGGATTGCGACGAGGTGTTGCTGCACATGGTCGTCCCGTTCCGCGAATGGCTGGACGAGCATCATGACGTCCATTTCGATATGCGCGAGCGTGGCTTTGCCGAGGCGCTGCGCCACAAGGACAGCGGCATCCCGCTGGAACGCGAACTGGTCTGGCAGCTGCTGGTGGGCTTTTTCGATACCGAGATGCATCGCCAGATGCCGATCGCCGGGGCGGTCGAAGCGATGGGCAGGCTGTCGCGCATGGCCGATATCGTCGTGCTCACCAATATCGGCGAGCGGCATCATCAGAAGCGTGTGGAGCAGCTGGCGGCGCATGGCCTCGATTTTCCGGTGCATTGGAACCATGGACCCAAGGGCGCGCCGCTGGCCGCGATCGTCGCCGAGCGGCGTCCGTCGGCCGCGCTGTTCATCGACGACCTGGCCGAGCATCATGAATCCGTAACCGAGCATGCGCCGGGCGTGTGGAGACTGCATATGGTGGGCGAACCTGAAATTTCAGCTGACGTCGATGCCGCCCCCTATGCCCACGCCCGGATAGACGACTGGGCAACGGCGGAGAGGTGGATCGCCGATCGGCTTGCCGACGGCCCCGCACCATTAAACATGGATAACCCAGATGGAGTCCCAAATGAGCGTTGAAGCCCGCCTTGCCGAACTTGGCATCACCCTGCCCGAAGCCGCCGCACCGGTGGCCGCCTATGTCGCAGCAGTGGAAGCCAATGGCCTGCTGCATATTTCCGGCCAGATTTCGCTTTCCGAAGGACAGTTGATGACGGGCCGTCTCGGCGAAGACCGCGACCTTGATTATGGCGTCAAGGCGGCGCGGGCATGCGGCCTCAACCTCATTGCACAGATTAAGGCGGCGCTTGGCAGCCTGGACCGGGTTGAGCGGATCGTGAAGCTGGGCGCTTTCATTAGCAGCGCCCCGAGCTTCACCGATCAACCCAAGGTGGCCAATGGCGCGTCGGAACTGATGGTCGAGGTTTTCGGCGAGGCAGGCAAGCACGCCCGCAGCGCGGTGGGCGTGCCGGTGCTGCCGTTGGGCGCCGTGGTTGAGATCGACGCGGTCGTCCTTGTCCGGCCTGCGGCCTGATCTTTCCTTCCTGACCGCCCGCCCCTTCGCCCATCGCGGGCTGCATGGGGCGGGCATCAGTGAAAACGGCATGGCCGCTTTTCGCGCGGCCATTGCGCAAGGCGATGGCATCGAATGCGATGTCCGGCTGAGCCGGGATGGCGTCGCGATGGTCTTTCACGACGCCGCCCTCTCACGAATGATCGGTATCGAGGGGTTGCTGTCGGACCATCGGGCCGAACGCCTTGAGCATATGAGATTGGCGGACGGGGGCGGCATTCCACGGCTGGAGACGCTGTTGCAGGCATGCGGGCAAACGGTCCCGCTGCTGATTGAATTGAAGGTCACGGGCCGCCATGTCGCGCCCCTTTGTGCAGCGGTAGCCCGCGATCTGGCAAAGCATCCGGATGCTCTGGCCGCCATCATGTCTTTCAACCCCGTCGCGATGCGCTGGTTTGCCCGGCACATGCCGCAGACAGTGCGGGGCCTTGTGGTGACGGAGCAGGATGACGCAGGATGGCGGGGCGTTGCACGGCGCGGTCTTGCACTTTGGGCGGCGAAACCCGACTTTATCGCTTGTGATGTTCGTGACCTTCCTTCCCGTTTCGCAGCTCGGGCGCGTGCGCGCGGTCTGGCCGTGCTGACCTGGACGGTGCGCACGAAGGCCGATCATGCTGCGGCCGCCCGCCATGCGGACCAGATCATATTTGAGGTTCCGCGTGACTGAATGCCTGGTGCGGGTCGCTGGCGGGGTTGCGGAACTGCCACGTGATCAGTGGGACGCCTGCGCCGGAACCGCCAACCCGTTCATGAGCTGGGATTTTCTGGCCGCGCTGGAACGATCGGGCAGCGTCGGCCCCGGAACCGGGTGGCAGCCCTTGCCGATGCTGATCGATGGTGCCAACGGACAGATTGCCGCCGCAGCGCCTCTTTACGGCAAGACGCATAGCCAGGGCGAATATGTGTTCGACCATGGCTGGGCCGACGCGTGGGAGCGCGCGGGGGGGCAATATTATCCCAAGATTCAGCTCGCTGCGCCCTTCTCCCCTGTGCCGGGGCCGCGATTGCTGCTGCGCGATGCCGGGCTGGCACCGGCGCTGATCGCGGGGATCGAGACTTTGGTGGAGCGCAACGGCCTGTCGTCCGCGCATGCAACCTTCATCGATCCAGCGCAGGTCCCGCTGTTCGAAGCGGCGGGTTGGCTGATCCGCGAAGACAGCCAGTTCCACTGGATCAATCGCGGCTATCGCGACTTCGACGATTTTCTGAGCAGCCTGTCGAGCGCCAAGCGCAAGAATATCCGCAAGGAACGCGCACGCGCGGTCGAGGGGCTGGAGATCGTTCACCTGACCGGCAGCGACCTCAAGGAAGCGCATTGGGACGCCTTTTGGCATTTTTACCAGGATACCGGATCGCGCAAATGGGGGCGGCCCTATCTGACGCGGGCCTTTTTCTCGATGCTGGGGGAAAATATGGCGGATCGGGTGCTGCTGATGCTGGCGCAGCGTCACGGCAGGCCGATTGCAGGGGCGCTCAACCTGATTGGTGAGGAGGCGCTCTATGGCCGCTATTGGGGTTGCGCCGAGGACGTGCCCAATCTGCATTTCGAGCTATGCTATTATCAGGCGATCGACGTCGCCATCGCGCTGGGGCTGTCCCGCGTCGAGGCCGGAGCCCAAGGGGGACATAAGCTGGCGCGAGGATATGGACCGGAGCCTACTTATTCAGCGCACTTCCTGCCCAACGCTTCGTTCCGCCGGGCCGTCGCTGAATTTCTCGCTGCCGAACGGACTGGCGTGCAACAGGACCGGATCTGGCTTAGCGAACGGGCGCCGTTCCGCAAGCAAGGCTGACGATCAGGCGGCGCGCAGTTGGTTTGCGGCAATCCAGGCGCGCGCCTGACGCTGCGCCTCGGCGATTTCGCGGGCCGTCATTTCTTCGGCGATCTCGGCGCGCATCGCCTGCCCTTCCTCATTGCCACGCAGCGCGGCGAGGTTGAACCATTTATGCGCTTCGATCAGATCGACCGACTTGCCACCCGTTCCGCAGCTATAGGCGACGCCCAGATCGAAACAGGCCTCCGCCGATTCCCAGCCCGCCACTGGCAGGCGGCTTTCCATCAGAAACTGAGCAGTTTTCAGACTGTTTGCCACGACCGAATCCCCCTGTGGATTTCGAGATAATGGTTTTCGACAGGCCGCACGGTGCACCGGCAGGGGATAAAAAATGGTTAACGCTGGTTTGAGGGTTTATGCATCAGCGCCCAAAGGTCTTGGGCGGGACAAGGTTAATGCGGCAGGCCGCGTGATCTTGGGCTGGCATAGCAACCGGATTGATCCCATAGCCGCGCCATGACCAATGCTTCTCCCCCGGTCGCCATCGCACAACCAAAGAAAGACATCGGCTTTCGCGAATTCGTGGTGCTGAGCGCTTGCCTGATGGCGATGAATGCGCTGTCGACCGATCCGATGTTGCCCGCGCTGCCCGCCATGGGGCACGATCTGGGGATCGCCAATGCCAATGACCGGCAGCTCATCATCAGCGTCTATTTCCTGGGATTGGGCGCTGGATCTCTGCTGTTCGGCATCCTGTCCGATCGGTTCGGGCGTAAACCCGTGATGGGCGGCGCATTGGCGATGTTCATCCTGTCCACCATAGGGTGCGCGGTGGCGCACAGCTTTCCCCTGATGCTGCTGGGCCGGGTGTCGGCAGGCTTCTTTGCCGGAGCGAGCCGGGTGATCGCCGTGGGCATCATTCGCGACCGGTTCAAGGGAGACGCCATGGCCAGGGTCATGTCGCTCATCCTCGCCGTATTCATGTTGATACCCGTGATGGCGCCCAGTTTTGGGCAGGCGATCCTGTGGTTCGCGCCATGGCGATGGATATTCTGGATTCTGGCTATTCAGGCGGCGTTTATCCTGATCTGGATGGTCATACGCATGCCCGAGACGCTGAAGCCGGAAAACAGGCTGCGGATGAACCCATCAACAATCTTTCGCACGATGGCGGTGGTACTCACCAATCGCAGTTCGGCAGGATATATGCTGGCGAGCGGCGTGGTGATGAGCGGGCTCATCGGCTTCATCCTGTCGGTGCAGCAGATTTTCTTCGACCTGTTTCATGCCCAGTCATTCTTCCCGATAGCTTTTGCGATCATGGCGGGCAGCATGGGGGTCGGCAGCCTGTTGAACAGCCGCCTCGTATCGCGATTCGGCGCCCGGCGGCTGAGCCAGGGTGCGGTTCTGTCCATGATTGCGACGAGCGCCATCCATCTTGTCGTGATTACATCCGGCCTGGAAAGCATGTTCACCTTCATGTTCTTCCAGTCGGCAACGATGATGGCCGTCGCTTTCACCGCGTCCAATTTCGGCGCGATTTCCATGGAGCCTTTCGCCAAGGGAGCGGGCGCGGCGTCTTCCTTTCAGGCGTTTATGACCACAGCGCTGTCCAGCGCCTTGGGCAGCGTGGTCGGGCGGGCGTTCAACGGGACGACCATCCCTCTGACGATCGGTATGCTGGTCTTCGGGATCGCGGCGCTTCTGATCGTCCTGTTCGCCGAACGCGGGAAGCTGTTCACCCGCCCACATCATGCCGCGTTGCGAGAACCGGAATTCGATCCCGTCCACTGAAAAGAAAGGCGGCGATCACGCCGCCGCCTTCCTCACCCGATCAGGCGTCGCGCCCGCCCGGCGTATGCGCACCGGGCATCGGTGGCACCGGCATCGGCGGGACATCGGCATCCTGCTCATGCGTTTCGACGAGGCCGCGCGCAACATGACTCTTACGATAGCCATATAGGAAATAGAGCAGCAGCCCCACTCCGCCCCAGACCGGAAGCACGAGTTGCGCATCCACGGGCAGGTTGAAGAAGAGGAAGAGGCAACCGAAGGCCGCCATTGGCGCGAAGAACCAGATGGCGGGGGTTCTGAAGGGACGAGGGCGATTGGGATCACGCACGCGCAGCACCAGCACGGCGATCGCCACCATGAAGAAGGCGAAGAGCGTGCCGGAATTGGAAATGTCAGCCAGCTGGCCCACCGGCAGCAGCGCCGCGGCGATGGCGACAAAGACGCCCGTCACCATGGTTACGATGTGCGGCGTCTTGAAACGTGGATGGATGCTGGCAAGCTTTTCCGGCAGCAGCCCGTCGCGCGCCATCACGAAAAAGATGCGGGTCTGACCGAACATCATCATCAGGATGACCGACGGGAGCGCCAGATTGGCCGCAAGACCCAGCGCGTTTCCGACCACGGTCCAGTTGATCGAGCGCAGAACATGGGCGAGCGCTTCATTCGAGCAGACCAGATCCCCCGCATGGGCTGCGGTCGCGCAGGCTTGAGCGAAACCGACCGATCCAGGTGCGACGATCGAACCGTCCAGACCAAGGACCGGCTGGGCGCCAATCGCGCCAATCGCGCCCGCAGCGACCAGCAGATAGAAGACGGTGCAAATCGCCAGGCTGCCGATGAGGCCGATCGGTACATTACGCTGCGGATTCTTGGTCTCCTCCGCTGCGGTCGAAACAGCATCAAAGCCCACATAGGCGAAGAAGATGGAGGCCGCCGCCCCAACAACGCCCATCCCGCTCGTGCCCTGAGGTCCGAACCATCCATTGGGCGTGAAGGGGGAGAAATTGCCCTTGTCCAGCGCGGGCAGTGTCAACGCGATAAAGGCGGTCAGCGCCGCGACCTTGACCGCGACCAGTACCGCGTTGACCCGCGCGCTTTCCGTCGTGCCGATGACGAGCAAGGTGGTCACTGCCAGCGCGACGACGATGGCCGGAATATTGATGACGCCATGCGAAAAATCGGCATGCGGGATGAAACCGTTGAAGCTCCAGGCCGGCCCTGCTGACAGGGCGTGGGGTAGCTCCAGCCCAGTCATGCTTTTCATCAAGCCCATGAAATAGCCGGACCAGCCCACCGAAACGGCACTGGCGGCCACAGCATATTCCAGGATCAGCGCCCAACCCACCATCCAGGCCAGCAATTCGCCCACCACCGCATAGGTATAGGTATAGGCTGAACCCGACACCGGCACCATCGAGGCCAGTTCCGAATAGCAAAGCGCCGCAAAAGCGCAGACTGCCCCGGCGATGACGAAGCTCCACATCATGCCCGGCCCGGCCTTTTGCGCGGCGGCGGCGGTCAGTACGAAAATGCCGGTCCCTATGATGGCACCGACACCCAGAAGCGTGAGCTGTATCGGCCCCAATGTCCGAACGAGCGACTTTTTTTCCGCAGTCGCCAATATGGCGTCCAATGGCTTGATGCGCCCGAAGATCATGCGTGGAGCCCTTTGCCTGTCATCTTGTCCCCGATCCGCCGCGAAGCCGACCCGTTATATCTGCCGCAGAGACTATCGCCTATTATGGCCCGCGCAAGTATGTTGCGCGACTTCGGCACATTTGTCCAAGGGAGCTACTGATGATCGAACTGCTGCGCGCCGCCAGCCTGCACGATGTGCCGCATGGCTTTGCCGGACGTCGTGGCGGTGTATCGGCCGGGGTGCATGCTGGCTTGAACGTGGGCCTGGGTTCCATGGATGAGCGAGAGGCGATCCTGCGCAACCGCGACCTGGCGAGGGATGCGCTGCTGCCCGGCGCGGCATTGGTCACGGTACGGCAGGTTCATTCGCCGGACGTGGTGACCATCACCGGCGCAATAGATGAGGCGGATCGCCCAGCAGCCGATGCCATGGTGACGGATCGCCCCGGCCTTATCCTCGGCATATTGACGGCCGATTGCGTGCCGGTGCTGCTCGCGGACCCCGAAGCCGGGGTGGTGGG
The DNA here is from genome assembly GCF_015693305.1 of Sphingobium sp. Cam5-1. NCBI lineage: Bacteria > Pseudomonadati > Pseudomonadota > Alphaproteobacteria > Sphingomonadales > Sphingobiaceae > Sphingobium > Sphingobium sp. Cam5-1. Next base: position 2,412,515 of record NZ_CP065138.1, read on the forward strand.
CGCGGCGCATGCGGGTTGGAAGGGCGCCATATCGGGAGTGACGGATAGCACGCTGGGGGCGATGGAAAAACTGGGCGCCCGGCGTGAGCGAATTAGCGCCGCGATCGGCCCCTGTATCAGTCGCGCTTCTTATGAGGTCACGGTCGATTTCGCCCGCAATTTCGAGGAAGAGGATGTGGAAAATGGCCGCTTCTTCTCCGCAGGGCGCGAAGGTCATTGCCAGTTCGACATTGCGGCCTATGTCGCGGCGCGTCTGGCTCAGGCGGGGATCGGCCGGGTGGAGATGATGGATGAGGACACCTATTGCCAGCCCGATCGTTTCTTCAGCTATCGCCGTTCGTGTCATCTGGGGGAGCCAAGTTATGGACGGCAGATTTCCATGATTGCCGTCGGCTGATGCAGCAGCCTGCGTCGGCTGGTCAGCCAGGTGGCAGTCCCGGATCGATCCCCGTCAGCTCAATCGAAAGATCCCAAAGCCGCCGGGCATCCTCAGTGCCGCTGGCGCGCTTGTCGATCAGCGCAGGTCCTGACTCGCCGCGCATTTCCCATCCCCCCTGGGGTCCGAAATAATCGCCACCCTTTGCATTCGGATCGGTAGCAGCCTGAAGAGTCGGCCACGCTGCCGCCGCCACCGGATTGAAAAGAGGCCGCACAACAGGCAGCAACGGTTTTGTCCATCGGGGAAGATGGCGCATGAGTTCGGTCAGGGAAACACCGGGATGGCAGCCGATGGCGCTCACCGGAGATGCCGCAGCCCGTAGCCTTCGGTCGAGTTCAAGGGCGAACAGCAGGTTGGCCAGCTTGCTTTGGGCATAATAGACGTTGGGACGGTAGCTTTTCTCGGCGTTCCAATCGTCCCACAGCATGCGCCCCTGACGATGTGCCAGGCTGGACGTAACGACCACCCGCGAACCGGCGGTTTCGGCGAGCTTCGGCAATAAAAGCGCCGTCAGCGCGAAGGTCCCCAAATGGTTCACGCCAAATTGAAGCTCGAACCCTTGGGCTGTACGGATAAGGGGCGGTATCATCACGCCCGCATTGTTGATCAGGACGTCGAGCCTGGGTTCGCTGGCAACCCTTTCGGCTGCGGTTCGGACGCTTTCCAGATCTGCCTGATCGAGTAGGATGAGATCAAGTTTCGCGCCGGGAGTTGCGGCCGCAATCTGCGCCATTGCATCGGCGCCTCTAGCTGCGTCGCGACAGCCGAGCAGCACCTGCGCGCCTTTTGCTGCCAGAAGCTTGGCGGTCTCGAAGCCGATACCGGTGTTAGCGCCGGTGACCAGGATCGTGCGGCCGTGCTGATCCGGCACCTGCTCATTGGTGAACCCCATTCCAGTCTCCCCTCCTCCGCACCTTATCGATCCTTGGTCACCAATTGTGGATGAGAAGACAAGGCTGATCGACTTGGCGAATGGCATGGAGAGCTGGAGGAGGAGAAGTGCAAGTTGAACAAGGTGCTGGCAGAATCGGTGCTGGACGTCTCGACATTGCTCGAGATGTTCGGAAAAAATTCTGTCGCCCTTGGGCTCACGCGCCATATAAACGACGAAACCCCCGGCGTATTTCACGCTGGAGGCTTTCGTTTGGGGACCGTTGGTTGCGGGAGTAGGATTTGAACCTACGACCTTCAGGTTATGAGCCTGACGAGCTACCGGGCTGCTCCATCCCGCGTCACCAAAGGCAAAAGGGCGGCTTTATGGGCCGCCCTTTTGTAAAACATGTGATGGGTTTTTATTTCAAAGCGCAAGCTTCAATGCCTGGCGACGCCCTACTCTTCCGGGGCTTGAGCCACAGTACCATCGGCGCAGACTGGTTTCACGGCCGAGTTCGGGATGGGATCGGGTGGGTCACAGACGCTATGGTCACCAAGCAATGAAGCTTGCGCTTTGGGTTATAATCGATGCCGTGCACGGTAAGTGTATTTCAGTTGTTATCTGGCTTGAGGTGATCACCACGCTCAATGGCTGACGCTGTTTCCAGCATTGTCATTGATGGTGGGACTCTACGATCCTACAAAAGTATTACTTTTGCAGGGACCGTTTAAGCGCGATCAGAGCAATTAGGACCGGTTAGCTCCATATGTTACCACACTTCTACATCCGGCCTATCAAGGTCGTGGTCTACGACCGCTCGAAGAAATCTTATCTTGAGGGAGGCTTCCCGCTTAGATGCTTTCAGCGGTTATCCCGTCCATACATAGCTACCCTGCTGCGCCGTTGGCACGACGACAGGTACACCAGAGGTATGTTCAACCCGGTCCTCTCGTACTAGGGTCAACTCCTCTCAAATTTCGACGCCCACGGCAGATAGGGACCAAACTGTCTCGCGACGTTCTGAACCCAGCTCACGTACCACTTTAATTGGCGAACAGCCAAACCCTTGGGACCTGCTCCAGCCCCAGGATGTGATGAGCCGACATCGAGGTGCCAAACGATTCCGTCGATATGAGCTCTTGGGAATCATCAGCCTGTTATCCCCGGCGTACC